>JACKJC010000003.1 GCA_020638195.1 Methylobacteriaceae bacterium
AGGAGTTCGGGGGTCTGAAGGGCGACCAGGTCAAGCGATTGAAGGATCTTGAGGCGGAGAATGCGCGGCTTCGGCGGGCTGTGTCGGACCTGACGCTGGACAAGATGATTTTGGCGGAGGCGGCAAAGGGAAACTATTGAGCCCCGCGCGTCGCCGCGCCTGCATCGATCATGTTCGATCTGAGTTGAGCGTGTCCGAGCGCCGGGTTTGCCGCGTGCTCGGACAGCACCGATCGACGCAGAGGCGGACGCCGTCGGGGCGAGATGACGAAGAACGGCTGACCGCCGATATCGTCGAACTCGCTCGTCAGTATGACCGCTACGGCTACCGGAAGATCGCGGAGATTCTGCGCTCGACCGCTGGCTAGGTTGTCAACGACAAGCGGGTCGAACGCATCTGACGTCGCGAGGGGCTGAAGGTCCCCAGCAAGCAGCCGAGGCCGGGGCGGCTCTGGCTCAACGACGGATCATGCATCCGTCTGCGGGCCGAACGACCGAACCATGTCTGGTCGTATGAGCTCGTCGAGGACCGCACGCATGAGGGCAGGAAATACAGGATGCTGAACATCGTCGACGAGTTCACGCACGAATGTTTGGCGATCCGGATTGCTCGCAAACTCAAGTCAACGGACGTCATCGACGTCCTGTCGGACCCGTTCATCCTGCGCGGCGTTCCCGGCCACGTTCGCACCGACAACGGTCCCGAGTTCGTAGCCAAGGCCGTGCAGGAGTGGATCGCCACGGTCGGCGCGAAGACGGCGTACATTCCGCTGGGCAGTCTCTGGGAGAACGGCTTCATCGAATGATTCAACGCGCGGTTGCGCGACGAACTGCTCGACTGAGAAATCTTCTACTCGATCAAAGAGGCCAGGATCGTGATCGAGAGCTGGCGTCGCCACTACAACACCGTGCGTCCGTATGAATCGCTGGGCTACAAACCGCCTGTGCCCGAAGTGTTCGTGCCTACGGGCGCCGCGCGGGTGGCGCCGCAACCCCGACCAGTCGCGCCGCTCGCGCTGGTCCCGAGGCCGTCAATGAACTAATATTGAAACTGGACCACTCAGTGGGGGCCGATCAATCGCGGTGCGCGACGTTACATATGACCTTGTGGTTCAGGACGGTCTGATCGTTGAGGCGAAATTATGCGGGCTGTAACGTTGGGCTCACTGCGTTTGCTCCATTTGACCCGCAGTGTCATCCGAAGTTCATCAATTGTGCCGAGCGATCAGCGTCCGCGTCGCCTCGCGTTGGAATTTCGGCGCTATGAGGACGTCCTGATTCGCCGGCGCTGCACGCGGCGGCAAAATGCCGGATAGCGCATTCCGCCTCACCTGGCGTTCAGCTCCGTCGCCCGCCAAACTCCTGGCGCCAGAGATAATACGCAACCTCGGTAAGGCCTATCGAGCGAACTGCGTCGACGACCGCATGGACTTGCGACACCAGAACGTCGACCTGACGCAGCTTGGCAACAATGTCCTCCTGCTAGCGGCGCTTTCTCGGCATTCTGATCCTCCTTCTCCCTATCCGACGACATACTTCAAGGTGGACCAATTCAATGGGGAGATCAGTCCTCGTGCCGAGATCAGTTCGAAGTCGGCTGGACGCGGCGGTCGACCGCGATGCAATGGTCCACGATTGCTGCGACGAGAACAGGGACTAGACCCGGAGCGAGATCGTGTCCCATGCCGGGAATGATCTTGAGCCGAGCGCCTGGAATCTGCTTAGCCGTGTCCATGCCGGCTTCGACAGGAACAAGCGGATCGTCTGCGCCGTGAAGCACCAGGGTTGGTGTATCTATGGTCCTCAGAAGATCGACCCGACTCCCGGACGCGAGGATCGCAACCATCTGCCGCCCCACCCCGGCCGGATAATAGGAGCGGTCTGCCGCCTGTTCGATCTTCGCGCGCAGCTCCATGTCCGAGGTCGGGAACCCGGGACTGCCAATGATCCGATAGATATTCATTCCGTGCTTGATGAGGCGCTCGCGGTTCTTCGGGTTTGGACGCGGCGCAAGCAGCGCTGCGATGGCGTTGGGTCTGCCTGACGGGAGCTTCGGGTCGCCGCTCGAGGACATAATCGAGATGAGGCTTCGGGCGCGGTCGCGGTATTTTGCCGCGACGATCTGGGCGATCATCCCGCCCATTGATGCGCCCACAATATGAGCGCGGTCGATACCGAGTTCGTCCATGAGCCCTACTGCGTCCGCAGCCATGTCGTCCAGCTTGTAGGGCGCATTTACCTGCCGTCCGATCAAGGCGCGCGCGAAGGCCGCGGCGACATTAACCGGCGCAGCCTTCTCGAATTTCGTCGAAAGGCCGATGTCGCGATTGTCGAAACGCACGACGCGAAAGCCATGGTCGGCCAGTGTCTGGCAGAATGGGACCGGCCACGCGATCATCTGGGTGCCTAGGCCCATGATCAGCAGAATGGCCGGCGCCTTTGAGACGCCGAATTCGTCATAGGCGAGTCGGATACCGTTGGCGGCAATTTCAGGCATTCGCTGCGCTCCAAGCTTCAGCGCCTTCACCATAAATGGATCCGCGAAGATTTTTGTCGTCGGCGATGTCGGGCATGCCTCGCCCTCGAAAAAAAGACCGCCATCCGCGAATCAGAGATCGCGGAGGGGTTTTGATTGTGTCTTCATCACTGGCGGTTTCAAAGAGAGTCCCAGAACAAATCTGCGAACGCAATCGATGCGCCATTGAGCCCCCTGTTACGGCTCGAACCTGCGAGAATATTCCCTGTTCCGCAAAAGGAATTTTCCGATTCTGGCGTATAGGGAATTTGAGCAGCAATCCACTGGTACTGCAGCCTGCTCGGAGAGCATGAGCCGCGAGAACTTGCCGATTTCGCGAAGTGTCCTGTAAATTTCCTAGTTAGCAGCGAGTTGAATTGGCGGACGCGTTCGACCGACACCGCGTGCTCAGCCAGCCTTCCCTCAAGTCGCTGAAAAGGTCGAGAACAGGTCGACGGACGCCAATCGGCGTCCCAGACATGTACCTGCCCTGTGCGCGCGCCTTTACGCACAAAGGGGTCTTGAAATGGCGAGATCGCCTGATCCGCCTCTGACAGAATAGTGAAAAGCGGGCGTTCCGTTGCAGACCGCCCGCGGTTTGCTCACTCCGCGTAGATCGCCTCTCCGATCGGCGTCCAGTTCGTTCCGTCGAATTGCTGGATGCGCAGCGATTTGAAGGTGTTGTAGTCGGTAGGCGCCGTGTTCAGCGTGATGCCGGGTAGAAGCATCGGCACGCCGCCCTTCAGCGAGGTCGTCTGCTTGATGACATTGGCGCGCGTGAGATTGTCGAGGCTTTCGCGCTCAGCCCCGCCTTCAAACCGCACCCTCCATCTCGAAATCCGGATAGAAGGGAATGGACCAGGGAAAGACCTTCGGATCGTTGAAGCGCTTGCTCGGCGCAATTCCCGACGCCCGATTCATTCTTCGCGGCCCGACGATCATGACAGGCGACCCTTCGCTCAAGAATAATGCGCGCAGTCCTTGCCGGCCTTGTCCGGCGCGAAACGCGGCAGTGGGATGAATCGGCGATTTGCGTCGCGAGCGGTCAGGACGCCGCAGCCCGGGCCGGGAGACGCATAGATCAGTCCGGCCCAAGAAATCGCCCAGGACTGCAACTTGGCGCCCCACTGAATAGCGGAATGCATTCAAATTCTGCACGATGCGCAACCAATAACTTTGACCTCCTGCGCCCGGCGCCCTTAGCTCAAGTCAGCAATCACTGCGCTGACGATATCTATCTCAATTGTCAGCTCGCAACTTGGGGACGGAGGTCGACATGGCCACCGTACAGCCGGTCCGATTGGTTCCGGTCGTGCCAGCTTACAAGGACGTGGCGCTGACCGGCGTCTATGAAATCTCGAAAATCCTGACGACGCCGCAGTCGCTCGACAGATGCCTCGGCGGCGTCATCGCGGTTCTTTCGTCCTTCATGCAGATGCGGCGCGGCTACATTCTGGTTCTCGACGAATCCGGCGAGCCGGAACTCACCGCAGCCATGGGCGATGCCGACCGCAAGCCAGCGCGCGCCCGCTCGCTGGTGCCGCAGATGGTGATCGACCAGATCGTAGTCACCGGCGTGCCCCTGGTGATCGAGAGCATCGCGAGCCACCCCCTGTTCACAGGGTCCGCCTATCTGCGGCTCACCCCTGCGCGCACCACCGTCTCCTTTATCGGCGTCCCGATCCGCGTCGACGGCAAGGTGAAGGGCGTCGTTACCGTCGATCGCGAATGGGACGGCAAGCTGCAGTTCCGTCTGGAAGACGACGTGCGGCTGCTGACCATGGTCGCCAATCTGATCGGTCAGACGCTTCGCATGCATCTGATGCTGGCGCGCGACCGCGATCGGCTGATTTCGGAGAAGCAGCGGCTCGAAAAGCAATTGTTGGACGCGCGCGAGGACGAAGCGCGCGCGGGGCCCATGCCGCAACGCTCCCGGGCCTCAACCATCGCCGGCATTGTCGGCGGCGGCCCGGCCATTCGCGCAGTGCTGAAGCGCGTCGATGCGGCGGCGCGGTCTAACGCCACGGTCCTGTTGCGCGGCGAAACCGGCACCGGCAAGGAATTGTTCGCCCGCGCCATTCACGACGCCTCGCCGCGCGCGAAAGGGCCCTTCGTCAAGGTCAATTGCGCGGCTCTGTCGGAAAGCGTGCTCGAATCCGAATTGTTCGGCCACGAGAAGGGCGCCTTCACCGGCGCGATCAACCAAAGAATCGGCCGCTTCGAACTTGCGCACGGCGGTACGCTGTTTCTCGACGAGATCGGCGAAATTTCGCCGGCGTTCCAGGCCAAGCTCCTGCGCGTATTGCAGGAAGGCGAATTCGAACGCGTCGGCGGCGCCAAGACGCTGAAGGTCGACGTGCGCATCGTCTGCGCCACCAACCGCAACCTCGAAGAGGCGGTGGCGAAAAACCAGTTCCGGGCCGATCTCTATTATCGCATCAATGTCGTGACGCTGCTGCTGCCGCCGCTGCGGCAGCGCGTCGAGGACATTCCCGCGCTGGCGCGCCTGTTCCTCGAGCGGTTCTCGACCGAAAACGGCCGCGACCTTCATTTCTCGGAAGCGGCGATCGAGACGCTGACGACCTGCGCCTTTCCCGGCAATGTCCGAGAACTCGAGAATTGCGTCCGCCGCACGGCTGCGCTCGCGCCGGACGACGAAATCGACGACCAGGACTTCGCCTGCGTCCATGGCGACTGCCTGTCCCGGACATTGTGGAAGAGCCATGTCGGCGCGCCGACGCCGGCGCCTCCCGCCGCGCCCCTGCCGGAAAGCCATCTCTTCCCGATCGTCGCCGAGGGCGGCGAAAGCGCTCCCTGCCCGGCGCCCGGCGCCTGCCCCGTCACCCATCCGCATATCGGCGAGCGCGAGCGGCTGGTGGACGCGATGGAGCGCACCGGCTGGGTGCAGGCCAAGGCCGCGCGCCTGCTCGGCCTCACGCCGCGTCAGATCGGCTATGCGCTACGCAAGCACAACGTGGAAATGAAGCGCCTCTGACCGGGCGACACGAATGTCGCAGGCCCGACAGTTTGTGGCGCCTGCGACGGCCACATCCCTCGGCGCTATCGCTCAAATGACTGAAATATAGGGCTGTCCGCCTTGGCATGGCGGTTGCGGAACCTCTGCGACACCGGAGGCCCGCCATGCTCTCAGTCGACTGTCTGCTTCAGCCCATCGATCTCGATTCCATGCGCGCGAAGCTCGCCGACGGCGGCTGCTCGTCCTCGTCCTGCGGCTCCTCCGCCAAGCCCGGCGACATGGACGAGGCGACCTGGGAGAAGATCAAGGATCATCCCTGCTATTCCGAAGAGGCGCACCATTATTTCGCGCGCATGCATGTGGCGGTCGCGCCCGCGTGCAACATCCAGTGCAACTACTGCAACCGCAAATACGATTGCGCCAACGAGAGCCGGCCGGGCGTCGTCTCCGAAAAGCTGACGCCCGACGAGGCGACCCGCAAGGTCATCACGGTGGCGAATGAAGTGCCGCAACTCTCCGTGCTCGGCATCGCCGGCCCCGGCGACGCCTGCTACGACTGGGCGAAGTCGAAGACGACATTCGAGAACATCGCGAGCGACATTCCCGACATCAAGCTCTGCATCTCCACCAACGGCCTGATGCTGCCCGACCGCGTCGACGAACTCGCGGCGATGAACGTCGACCATGTGACGATCACCATCAATATGGTCGATCCCGAGATCGGGACGAAGATCTATCCGTGGATCTTCTACAAGGGAAAGCGCTACACGGAGCTCGAAGCTTCGCAGATTCTGCACGAGCGCCAGATGCTCGGCCTCGAGATGCTGACCGCGCGCGGCATTCTCACCAAGATCAATTCCGTGATGATTCCCGGCGTCAACGACGAGCATCTCGTCGAGGTCAACAAGTGGGTCAAGGAACGCGGCGCCTTCCTGCACAATGTCATGCCGCTGATCTCCGATCCCGCCCATGGCACGCATTTCGGCCTGACCGGCCAGCGCGGGCCGACCGCGATGGAATTGAAGGCGTTGCAGGACAAGCTCGACGGCGGCGCCAAGCTGATGCGCCATTGCCGCCAGTGCCGCGCCGACGCGGTCGGCCTTCTCGGCGAAGACCGCGGCCAGGAATTCACCAAGGATCTGCTGCCGGAGACCGTCACTTACGATTCAAGCAAGCGCGAGGCCTATCGCGAAGTCGTGGCGCGCGAACGCGGCGATCACGTCGCCGCCAAGCAGGAAGCGATCGGCGAAGTGCGCGCCGCCGACAGCGCCGGAACGCTGCTTGTCGCCGTCGCGACCAAGGGCGGCGGCCGTGTCAACGTCCACTTCGGTCACGCGACCGAGTTTCAGGTCTACGAGGCCGGACCCAAGGGCATCGTCTTCGTAGGCCATCGCAAAGTCGAGCAATATTGCGAGGGCGGCTTCGGCGAGGATGCGACGCTCGACAGCGTGATCGGCGCGCTGGACGGCGTCGAGCTCGTGCTCTGCGCCAAGATCGGCGACTGCCCGAAAGATCAGCTCGCCGCCGCCGGCATCGCGGTCATCGACGCCCATGCGCACGATTACATCGAATCCGCGATTTCAGCGGAATACCAGGCGCGTTACGGCGCGAGCGAGATCGCGCTGACCGCCTGACCCCACGACTTCACCAGAGGAGAATAAAATGGCCTACAAGATCATCGCCTCGCAATGCACGGTCTGCGGCGCCTGCGAGTTCGAGTGCCCCAACGCGGCGATCAAGATGAAGGGCGACATGTACATCATCGATCCCGCGAAGTGCACGGAATGCGAAGGCGCGTTCGACAAGCCGCAATGCGCGGAAGTCTGCCCCGTGCCGAAGACCTGCGTGCCGGCGAAATAGCTGGTTCCGCAATGGCGCAGGGGACCGGCGCGAGCGAAGCGGGCGCCGTGGAGAGCGGCGTCGTCGACTGGACGGGCAAGCCGTTCTCCTGCCAGGACTGCCCGCATCAGGCGATCCGCGAGCAGGGGCGCTGTGTGCTCGGACGCATCTGCGTTCGCGACCAGCGCGCCAAGCGGATCGACCGCTTTTTTGCGGCGAACAGCGGCGTTGTCGGCGACTATCTCGAACATCCCTACTTCGAGATCCGCGCCATCGCCGCCAAGCACGCCAATGTCTTCATGCTGCCGCGCCTGATGCGCGACAGGGACCCGGAGGTGCGCGCCATGGTCGCCATGCGTCTGCCGAAGCCGCGCGTACGCGACATGATGGACGACGAGGACCGCAAGGTCCGCATCGCCTGCGCCATGCGGCTCGAAGGCGCCGACCTGCTGCGCCTGTTCGGCGACGAGGATTACTACGTGCGCCTGATGGTCGCGCGCCGGCTCGATCCAGACCTGCTGCCGGTCGCCGCCAACGATCCCGAGCCCGAAGTGCGCCGCACGGTCGCGCGCCGACTGCCGCCGCAGCGGCTGGCGCCCTTCGCCTTCGATGCCGATCCGCTCGTGCGCCGCGAGGCGGCCGAGCGCATTCCCGCCGCCACGCTGCACCTCTTCATTCGCGATGCGGACCTGCGCGTGCGCTACGTCGCTGCCGAACGCGGCGATCTCGCCGTCGCGCGACGTCTCGAAAACGATCCCGATAATGCCGTCGCCGACATGGCGCGCCGGCGCATCCTCGAACTGGAGAGCTGACATGGGGCTCGCGCGCGAACAGGAAGTCGAAATCCGCTCCGATCCGGTCTTCATGCCCGGCGCGCGCGTCGTCTCCAAGAAGCACATCCGCAACGACGGCACCTATCCGCTGCGCGAGATCGGCGACATCCTCGTCCGCAAGGGCGATGTCGGCTACGTACGCGACATCGGCACTTTCCTTCAGCAATTCTACATCTATGCGGTCGAATGGGTCGATCGCGGCACGATCGTCGGCATGCGCGGCAAGGAGCTAATTTCGGCCGACGCCGCCGGGCAGCAGGAGAAGCCGCAATGAAAGTGATGATCCGTGAAACGCCGAAAGGCCTTTCAGCCTATGTGCCGAAAAAGGATCTCGAGGAGCTCGTCGTCGAGACCGAGAAGACGCCGATCTGGGGCGGCTCGATCAAGCTGAAGAACGGCTGGACGCTGGCCCTGCCGGACATGCCCGCCGAGACGAAGCTGCCCATTACCGTCAACGCGAAAAAGCTCGGAGGCGACGATGAGTGACACGATCGCAGTGGATGCCTCATCCTATTCGCCGGGCGATCTCGATCGCACACTGACGGCGATTGCCGAGGGAATTCGCGCGGGAAGGCTGGTCCCGTATCTCGGCGCAGGCGCAATTCCGACCGGAATCGTGCCGACCCTGCCGGAAGAGATCGCCGCCGAATTGCACAAGCGCGTGCCCGCCCCCGGCCGTATCCGCGGCAATATGTGGTCGGTCGCGCAATTCATCGAGCAGCGTCGTCATCGCAAGACGCTGGTCGCGCTGATGTCGGACATCTTTCGCGTGCCGGTCGAACCGACCGAGCTGCATCGCAAGCTCGCGGCGCTGCCGATCCCGCTGATCGTCGACGTCTGGTACGATGGGGCCACGCGCGCGGCCCTCGACGGCCGCTTGGACTGGGTCGAAGTCCAGGGCATCACGCGCGCGCTCGAAAACAGCGATATATGGTTCAAGGCCTATGACGCAGCGGGCGTCCAGGTTCCGCCGGAAGCCGCGCACGCCACGCGCACCCTGCTCTACAAGCCGCACGGCGGCGTCACGCCGGCACAGAACTATCTCGTCGCCGACAGCGACTATGTCGAGGTTCTCACCGAGATCGACATCCAGACGCCGATTCCCGACGCGGTGAAGCTGATCCGCGAAACGCGTGGTTTCGTGTTCATCGGCTGTCGCTTCCACGATCAGATGCTGCGCACCTACGCGCGCCAGATCATCAAGCGGTCGAAGGGCCCGCACTACATTCTGGTCGAGGACGATACGGCGACGCGCATGGAGTGGAAATTCTTCGACGAGATCGGCGTCACGCGGGTCGTCGCGCCGATCTCCGCGCTGGCCGGGCGTCTTTGAGAATTGCGTCGGCCTCGGCCGACGCGCCTTTCACCTGTCGACCGGCAGGGGCTTGCCCGCCTTGTGTGCGGCGATCCACTTTCGCAGCTCGGCGACGTGTTCGGATTCTTCCTCGGTGAATTCGGTCGCAAGCGCGCGGATCTCCGGGTCGGTCGTCGTGTCGCGCACGTTCCGATAATAATCATGCCCGGCAATCTCGGCGTCGAGCGCGATCTCCAGCGCCTGCTCGCGGCCGATCATCGGGTCGGCCGCCCATATGGCGGCGGTCTCCGGGTTTTCGAAATCCCGCCAGCCGAGATTGTCGGCGCGAAGGTCCGGCACTTCACGAAAGCCCGCGCGCGCCGTGGCGTCGGCCCGATGCATGCGCGAATATTCGGACAATCGCCGGAACAGCTTGCCGACTTCGCGATTGCCTGACGATTCCATGGTGTCCGCCAGTTCGCCATAGCGATCCGCCGCTTCCTTCTCCAGAAGGATGGCGTAGGCGAGAAATTCTTCGACCGTGTTCATGTTGGTCTCCAAGGGTCGCGGGCAGGCGCCGCCTGCGACGCGCGCGTGCAAGGCGCGGACCAGAGTCGGGCCCGCGCCGCTCTGCCGGCAAGATTGCGTGCAGCCTAGCTCGCGCCGCCCGGCGCGCCCGAGAATTTCACGAGAATGTCCTGGTCGCGCACGATGTACTGGCATGCGAGCCTGTATTTCGGTGCGACATCGTCGACCTCGGCGTTGCGGATATCCTCGGGCGTGATCTTGCCGAGGCTCTTGAGCTGTTCCTTCTCCTTGTCGGTCAGCATCGAGCCCATTGTCTTGCCGGTCAGCGTCACGACCTCGATCAGACACGAGCCGCAATTGCCGTCCTTGCAATCGAAGGGGATCGGAATCTTGTGCGCTTCGGCGACGGCCAAAATCGTCTTGCGGTCGCCCGCGATCGCGTAGACGGTCACGTCCTTGTGCTGCAGCGGAGAGGAAAAGGTCACGTTGGGCATGGTGCGCTCCTTGGCTTGAACCCGCGCTCGCCCCAGCAAGCCGCGTACCTCGCGTAATTCATCGATTGCGCGCAATGCGAGCGACAAGCGCGGCGCAAATTCTCCAAGCCCGTCCGAAGCGCGACAGCGGATGTCGCATCGCCTGTGTCCCAACGTTTCCGGGCGGTACGACGCCATTGTCCGCCTTGTGTCGGGCACGCGACACATTCGTTGGTCGTCGGCGGCGCCCGCGAAAGCCTGCGCGAGAAAAAGCTCAGCAAATTCAGAATGCCAAAACAAATGGAACCGCTGGCACGCGCATTGCGGACCTACCCGCCGAGCAGCGACGGATTGTTGCTCCCCGGGGGAAGGGCCCCAATTTCGTAGGAGACATTCATGGGCAAGCTCCGTCAGATCGCGTTTTACGGAAAGGGCGGCATCGGCAAGTCGACGACGTCGCAGAACACACTCGCCGCGCTGGTCGAGATGGGTCAGAAGATCCTCATCGTCGGTTGCGACCCGAAGGCGGATTCGACCCGCCTCATCCTCAACACCAAGCTGCAGGACACCGTGCTGCACCTGGCCGCCGAAGCCGGCTCCGTCGAGGACCTCGAGATCGAGGACGTGCTGAAGATCGGCTACAAGGGCATCAAGTGCACGGAGTCAGGCGGTCCGGAGCCGGGCGTCGGCTGCGCCGGCCGCGGCGTCATCACCGCCATCAACTTCCTGGAAGAAAACGGCGCCTATGACGACGTGGACTATGTGTCCTACGACGTTCTCGGCGACGTCGTCTGTGGCGGCTTCGCCATGCCGATCCGCGAGAACAAGGCGCAAGAAATCTACATCGTCATGTCCGGCGAGATGATGGCGCTCTACGCCGCCAACAACATCGCCAAGGGCATTTTGAAGTACGCCCATTCCGGCGGCGTGCGCTTGGGCGGGCTCATCTGCAACGAGCGCCAGACCGACAAGGAGCTGGAGCTCGCCGAAGCGCTGGCCGCCAAGCTCGGCTGCAAGCTCATCCATTTCGTGCCGCGCGACAATATCGTCCAGCACGCCGAACTGCGCCGCCAGACGGTCATCGAATACGCGCCCGACAGTTCGCAAGCGGGCGAATATCGCGAACTCGCCCGCAAGATCCACGAGAATTCCGGCAAGGGCGTCATCCCGACCCCAATCACCATGGAAGAGCTTGAGGACATGTTGCTCGAGTTCGGCATCATGAAGACGGAAGAGCAGGCGCTCGCCGAGCTCGAGGCCAAGGAAGCCGCCAAGAAGGCCGCCGCCAGCGCCTGACCGTCACGTCGTTTCCGGCGCCGGGCCTTGACCCCGGCGTCGGTTCCCTAACACGAGGAGTGAGACCATGAGCCTCGACTACACCAACGACGGCGAAAAAATGGAGGCGCTGATCACGGATGTGCTCAATGCCTATCCGGACAAGTTCGCCAAGCGTCGCAAGAAACATCTGAACGTCGCCAAGGACGGCGAGGAAGTCGGCGAAGAGGGCAGGGCCCTCACCGAATGCGACGTCAAATCCAACATCAAGTCGATCCCCGGCGTCATGACGATCCGCGGCTGCGCCTATGCGGGCTCGAAGGGCGTCGTGTGGGGTCCGGTCAAGGACATGGTCCACATCAGCCACGGCCCCGTGGGATGCGGCCAGTATTCCTGGTCGCAGCGCCGCAACTACTACATTGGCAAGACCGGAATCGACACGTTCGTGACGATGCAGTTCACCTCCGATTTCCAGGAGAAGGACATCGTCTTCGGCGGCGACAAGAAGCTGGAGAAGGTGATCGACGAGATCAACGTCCTCTTCCCGCTCGCCAAGGGCGTGACGGTGCAGTCGGAATGCCCGATTGGCCTGATCGGCGACGACATCGAGGCCGTCTCGAAGAAGAAGGCCAAGGAATCCGGCAAGACCATCGTGCCTGTACGCTGCGAAGGCTTCCGCGGCGTGTCGCAGTCTCTCGGTCATCACATCGCCAACGACGCCGTGCGCGACTGGGTGTTCGACAACAAGGGCGGCGCCAAGCAGAACGACGACGCCGGCTTCGAACCCTCGCCCTACGACGTCAACGTCATCGGCGACTACAACATCGGCGGCGACGCCTGGGCTTCGCGTATCCTGCTCGAGGAAATGGGTCTGCGCGTGGTCGGCAACTGGTCCGGCGACGCGACGCTCGCGGAAATCGAGCGCGCGCCGAAAGCCAAGCTCAATCTCATCCACTGCTATCGATCGATGAACTACATCTGCCGCCACATGGAAGAGAAGTACGGCGTGGCCTGGATGGAGTACAATTTCTTCGGTCCCTCGCAGATCGAAGCCTCCATGCGCAAGATCGCCAAGCATTTCGGGCCGGAGATCGAGGAGAAGACGGAAGCCGTCATCGCGAAATATCGCGTGCTGGTCGACGCCGTCATCGCCAAATACCGCCCGCGTCTCGAAGGCAAGACGGTGATGCTCTACGTCGGCGGCCTGCGCCCCCGGCACGTCATCACCGCCTACGAGGATCTCGGCATGCAGATCGTCGGCACGGGCTATGAATTCGGGCACGGCGACGACTACCAGCGCACCGGCCATTACGTAAAGGAAGGCACGCTGATCTACGACGATGTGACGGGCTACGAACTCGAGAAGTTCATCGAAGGCGTCCGTCCCGATCTCGTGGGCTCCGGCATCAAGGAAAAGTACCCCGTGCAGAAGATGGGCATTCCGTTCCGTCAGATGCATTCCTGGGACTATTCCGGCCCCTATCACGGCTACGACGGCTTCGCGATCTTCGCGCGCGACATGGATCTCGCCATCAACAACCCCGTCTGGGGGCTGATGAAGGCGCCGTGGAAGCCGAAGGCCGAACCGGCCCCGACGGCGATCGCCGCGGAATAATACTGGCCCGGGCCTTCGGGCCCGGCCTCCCGACATCCTGAACTCCAGCCGCGCAGGCAGCCGTATGGCGCTGCTGCGCACCAGAGGAGCTTTGTCATGCCCCAGTCAGCCGAAAAGGTTCTCGATCACGCCCCGCTCTTCCGCGAGCCCGAATACACGGACATGCTCGCGCGCAAGAAGGTGATGTTCGAATGCGGCGTCTCCGACGTTCAGATCCAGGATACGTCCGAATGGACCAAGACCTGGGAATATCGCGAGAAGAACCTCGCCCGCACCGCCCTCGTCGTGAACCCCGCCAAGGCTTGCCAGCCGCTCGGCGCGGTCTTCGCCGCCGCCGGTTTCGAGAAGACCATGTCCTTCGTGCATGGTTCGCAAGGTTGCGTCGCCTACTACCGCTCGCATCTGTCACGCCACTTCAAGGAGCCGTCCTCGGCCGTGTCCTCGTCGATGACGGAAGACGCGGCGGTGTTCGGCGGCCTCAACAACATGGTCGACGGGCTCGCCAACACCTACAAGCTCTATGATCCCAAGATGATCGCGGTTTCGACCACCTGTATGGCGGAAGTCATCGGCGACGACCTGCACGCCTTCATCCAGACGGCCAAGCAGAAGGGCTCGGTGCCCGAAAATTTCGACGTTCCCTTCGCGCATACGCCCGCCTTCGTCGGCAGCCACACCGACGGCTACGACAACATGATGAAGGGCGTGCTCGAGCACTTCTGGAAAGACAAGGAACGCAAGGTCGGAACCAGGATCAACATCATTCCGGGCTTCGACGGATTCGTGGTCGGCAACAACCGCGAACTGAAGCGCATCCTCGACGCGATGGGCGTGGACTACACGATCCTGTCGGATGCCGCCGACCAATACGACACGCCGGCCGACGGCGAGTTCCGCATGTATGACGGCGGAACGAAGATCGACGATGTCGCAGCCGCCCTCGACGCCAGGGCGACCCTGTCGTTGCAGTCCTGGTGCACCAAGAAGACCATGGGCTTCATCGGCGAGAAGGGCCAGGAGACCGCGAGCTTCCACTACCCGATGGGCGTCGGCGCCACCGACGATCTCCTGATGAAGATTTCGGATTTGACCGGCAAGCCGATCCCGGTCGAGATCGAAAAGGAACGCGGCCGCTTCGTCGACGCCATGGCCGACAGCCAAGCGCATCTGCACGGCAAGAAATACGCGATCTACGGCGATCCGGATTTCGTGTACGCGATGGCGCGCTTCGTGATGGAGACCGGCGGCGAGCCGACCCACTGCCTGGCCACCAACGGCAAGACGGAATGGGTGGAAGAGATGAAGGCGCTCTTTGCCTCCTCGCCCTTCGGCGCCAATGCGCAAGTCTGGGCGGGCAAGGATCTGTGGCATCTGCGCTCGCTGCTCTTCACCGAGCCGGTCGACTTCCTGATCGGCAGCTCCTACGGCAAGTATCTGGAGCGCGATACGGGCACGCCGTTGATCCGTCTCACCTTCCCGATCTTCGATCGCCACCACCATCACCGCTTCCCGGTGTGGGGCTACCAGGGCGGCCTGCGCGTGCTGACCACCCTGCTCGACAAGGTGTTCGACACGCTCGATCGCGAGACGATCAATCCGGGCGTGACCGACTACAGCTACGACCTCACGCGCTGAAGTCCCCGGCAAGGCGCGCATCTGGCGCGCGCCTTGCAACGCTATCTGCGAACAGAACGTGAGCCGACATTCGTGTCGGCTCCCCGACAGAGGCGGCGGCGATGACAGACCTCAAGGCCAAGATCCAGGACGTGTTCGACGAACCGGCCTGCGACAAGAACCAGGCCAAGAGCGACAAGGAGCGCAAGAAGGGTTGCTCCAAGCCGCTGACGCCGGGCGCCGCGGCCGGCGGTTGCGGCTACGACGGCGCCAAGATCGTGCTGCAGCCGATCGTCGACGCCGCCCATCTCATCCACGGACCGCTGGCCTGCGAAGGCAACAGCTGGGACAACCGCCACGCCGCCTCATCCGGCCCGCAACTCTATCGCATGTCGTTTACGACAGACATGTCGGAACTCGACATCGTCATGGGCCAGGGCGAGAAGAAACTCTGGAAGGCGGTCCGCGAATTGATCGAGCGGCGCGCGCCGCCGGCCGTCTTCGTCTATGCGACCTGCGTGACCGCGCTGATCGGCGACGACATCCAGGCGGTCTGCCGTCGCGCCAGCGAGAAGTTTGGCACGCCCGTCATTCCCGTCAATGCGCCGGGTTTCGCCGGCTCCAAGAATCTCGGCAACAAGCTCGCCGGCGAAACGCTGCTCGACCATGTGATCGGCACGCGCGAGCCCGAGATTTCCTCGCCGACCGACATCAACATTCTCGGCGAATACAATCTGGCCGGCGAACTCTGGCAGGTCCTGCCCCTGTTCGAAAAGCTCGGCGTGCGCGTCCATACCTGCGTGACGGGCGACGCCCGCTACAATGATGTCGCTTCCTGCCATCGCTCCCGCGTCAATATGATGGTCTGCTCGGCGGCCTTGGTGAATGTCGCGCGAAAAATGGAGGAGCGCTGGGGCATTCCTTGGTTCGAGGGCTCGTTCTACGGGGTGAGGGATACGTCCGACGCGCTGCGCAATGTCGCACGACTGCTGGAGCAACAGGGCGGTCCTGCGGATCTGATCGAGCGGACCGAAGCGCTGATCGCGGAAGAGGAAGCCGCGGTCTGGAAGAAGCTGGAGCCTTATCGCAAGTCGCTCGGCGGCAAGCGCGCGCTCGTTTACACCGGCGGCGTCAAATCCTGGTCGGTCGTGTCCGCCTTGCAGGACATCGGCATGGAGATCGTCGACACGTCCGTCCGCAAGGCGACGCCGGAGGACAAGCAGCGGATCGTCGAACTGACCGGCGAAGACGCCCACATGGTCGACTCGCTGTCTCCTCGCGAAATGTTCGACTTCCTGCGGGAAGGAAAGGCCGACGTGCTTCTGTCGGGTGGTCGCACGCAATTCATCGCGCTGAAGGCGCGTACCGCCTGGGTCGACATCAATCAGGAACGCCATGAGGCCTTCGCGGGCTATGACGGCATGGTCGAACTCGTGAAGAAGCTCGACGCCGCCATCAACAATCCGGTCTGGCTGAAGACCCGCAAGCCCGCGCCATGGGAGGAGACCTACGTCCCGGCCGCAGCGTCTGCGGGCGAACACGACCTCTCGCGCCATCGTCGCAAGTTCGCGATGACTGACGCCGACGACATCGGGGAGTGCTGAGCATGAACGCGCTGTCGCCCGTCGCCCGGTCCCTGTCTACCAACCCCCTGAAGACCTCGGCCCCGCTCGGCGCCGCCATGGCCTTTCTCGGCGTGGAAGGCGCGGTGCCGCTGTTCCATGGCAGCCAGGGTTGCACGGCCTTCGCGCTCGTCCTGCTGGTGCGTCACTTCAAGGAAGCGATCCCGCTGCAGACGACGGCCATGAACGAGGTGTCGACCATTCTCGGCGGCGCCGATCATGTCGAGGAAGCGCTGCTCAATCTCAAGAAGCGCATGAATCCCAAGCTGGTCGGCATCTGCTCGACGGCGCTGACCGAGACGCGCGGCGAGGATTTCGAGGGCGATCTCCGCCTCATCCTCACGAGGCGCGCCGAGGAAATGGCCGGCACCGAGGTCGTCTTCGCCTCGACGCCCGATTTCAACGGGGCGCTCGAGGAAGGCTGGTCCAAGGCGACGCTGGCGCTGGTCGACGCGCTCGTGCCGGCCAAGGCGCCGACATCGCTGCGCCTCGTCAACGTCCTGCCGGGGGTCCATCTCACGGTCGGCGATATCGAGGCTCTGCGCGACACGATCCGCAGGTTCGATCTCGAGCCGGTCTTCCTGCCCGATGTCTCGCAATCGCTCGACGGCATTACAACTGGCGAATGGAGCGCGACGACCTACGGCGGCACGACGCTCGAGCAGATTCGCTCCATGGGCGGCGCCTGCGCGACCATCGCCATCGGCGAGCACATGCGCGACGCCGCCGAACTTCTGGCCGAGCGCACTGGCGCTCCGGCGCATGTTCTGCCGATGTTGACGGGTCTGGACGCCTGCGACGATCTCGTCGCGACGCTGACGCAGATTTCTGGCGCGCCGGCGCCGGCGGACATCCGTCGCGAACGTCAGCGTCTGCTCGACGCCATGCTCGACGGGCACTTCTATTTCGCCGGCAAGAAGCTGGCGGTCGCCGCCGAGCCGGATCTGTTGCTCGCGATCGCCACGCTGGCGACCGAACTCGGCGCGAAGATCACGGCCGCTGTCACCACCGTCTCCGGCTCCCGCGCTATCGAACTCACGCCGGCCGATGTCGTCGTCGGCGATCTCGGCGATCTCGAGGACCTCGCTGCGGACGCCGACATGATCGTGAGCCACGCACACGGCCGGCAGGCCGCCGAGCGGCTAGGCGTGCCGCATCTCCGCGTCGGCTTTCCGATCTTCGACCGCCTGGGCGCGACCTATCGCACCAGCGTCGGCTACGCCGGCACGCGCGGCCTCATCTTCGAGATCGCCAATCTCTTCCTGAGCGCGCCGCATGGACACGCGCCCCACACTCACGAGAAGGAGCACACCGCATGAGCGCCCTGCATTTGCGCGTCGTCGGGCCGGATGGCGCCGCTGCGCCGCCGCCGGGCAGCCTGCGCGTCGCCATTGCGACGCAGGACATGAAGAACCTGAACGCGCATTTCGGCTCGGCCAGGCGCTTCGCGATCTACGACGTCTCGCCGGTCGAATGGTCCTTCGTCGAAACAGTTTCTTTCGACGATGTCTCGGACGAAAGCGGCAAGCATCGCACCGAGGGCGACGATCGCATCACGCCGAAGATAGATGGGCTGACCGCCTGCCATCTCCTGTTCTGCCTCGCGATCGGTGGCCCTTCCGCCGCCAAGATCGTGTCGGCCGGCATCCATCCCGTGAAGATCCCGCAGCCGCAGTCGATCGACGCCGTTCTCGAACGCACGCGCGCCATGCTGTCCGGTTCGCCCCCGCCCTGGCTGCGCAAGGTGCTCGCCGGCGCTGGCGCGGTCGCCAAGCCGCGTTTCGACGAGGAAGACTGATCATGCTTGCACAGATCGCCATCGCGCTCAGCCTGTCGCTTGGCATTCTCTCGAGCGTCCGCCTCATGACGCTCGCCGTGCGCGCGCCGCGTCCAATCAAGAGACACGACCATGCTTGACACGCCCGACCCGTCTGCAGCCGAGGCTGCCGCCTTCGAAACGCCGTTCATGAAGGCGCTCGTGCGCCTGTTCCGCGCCCAGGACCAGCATGGCGCCTGGGACCGAAAGACCGATGCGCAGGTGCTGAGCGAATACATCGTCACCAAGGAACAGCGTCGCGAAATGCCGATCATCGGCGATCCCGACCCCGACATTCTTTGGCGGATCGAAATGTTCTACACGGCAATTGGCCTCGCGGCGGAACAGAAGACCGGCGTCATCGCTGGTCCCATGATGAAGATGAGCCATGAAGGTTTTGGCCGGCTCGTGCTGCTCGCCGGCAATCTCGTCGCGCTCTCGCGCCATCTGCGCGACGTCCACCGCTTCGGCTTCGACAATTTCGCCAAGATGGCCGCCGAAGGCGAAAAGTATCTCGGCAAGACCGTTGAGATGATCGAAGCCCATCCCGAAGTCGCAAAGGCGTGAGGCGTCCATGACCGACATCGAAACGCTGAGGGCCGAGATCAGGAAACTCTCGGCGAAAGCCACCAACGCCAAGATGAACCTGCACGACCTCTCCGAGGAACTGCCAGTCAACTGGACGTCGATCATGCAGGTCGCGCAAGCGACGTACGACGCCTATGCGGCGCTCACGGCGGCGCGCGAAAAACTGAAGGAGCTGGAAGCCGCATGAGCGCCTTTGTCACCCGGGGCGGCGCCGCCTGGATGCCCGTCTATCTCACCGACATCAACGGCGCGACCTGCATCGGCTGCGGTCGCTGCTACAAGGTCTGTTCGCGCGACGTCATGCATCTCTACGGCGTCGACGAGGACGGCGCGGTGCTGGGCCAGGTGACGGAAGACGACGACGACGATTTCGACGGCGAGCTCAACCGTAAGATCATGAAAGTCGACAATTCGGACGCCTGCATCGGCTGCGGCGCATGCGCGCGCGTCTGCCCGAAGGATTGCCAGACCCATGTCGCGGCCGATCAACTCGCAGCCTGAGGGCGTCGCGCGCCTCTTTCCCGCGACGGGCGATGAGCCGCTCGACGGCGAAGCCCTCGCGCGCGCGCTCAAGGCGGCGGGCGATCCGGACGGCGACCCGCTGTGGCGCGAAATCTTCTCGCGCCTCCTCGCCATCGGCCTCGTGGAAGCCCAGCAAGACGTCACCAGCCTGACGACGACGCTGGGCCTCGACGCGAGCGACCTGCGCAGGGCCGTCGCGGATCACGCCCCGCATCCTCTCGCCATCGCCGCCGCCGATCGGGCAAGCGTCGCGATTCGCGAGGACGAAGAGCAGATGGTGTTCGATCTTCTTCTCGCGCATGGGGCCGACGAGACTCAGGAAATCCGTTGGCTCGCCGCCATGGTGGCGCGCCGGGCCATGCGGCCCAATCATCTGTGGCAGGACCTCGGGCTTGCGGACCGTTCGTGGCTCAACGAGCTTCTGCGCCGCTACTTCCCCGCGCTGCATGCCGGCAACACCTCCGACATGAAGTGGAAGAAGTATTTCTACCGGCGCCTGTGCGAGTTGGAGGGCTTCTCGCTCTGCACCGCGCCGTCCTGCCGCGAATGCTGCGATTTCGATCGCTGCTTCGGGGCCGAGGACGGCGAGAGCCTTCTGGCGCAGCGTCGTCGCGCGACAGAACTCATGTCGGACATGCGACACTTGTCGTAACTGCTACAGCCGACTAACGCCAAACCATCGCAAATTCAGTCATTTCGTCTGGCACGCGGGTTGCGATCCCTCTCTCCATCCAACCGTCGATGGAGCGCCGACAATGATCCAGCTCACGCCCGAAGCCGTCGAAGCCGTGAAGTCCGCCATGTCCCGCGCGACGGGCCCCGCGACCGGCCTGCGCATCATGGTTGAGACCGGCGGCTGCGCCGGCTTCAAATACATGATGGGTCTCGAACAGGCGCCGCGCGAAGGCGACGCCGTGGTCGAGCAGGACGGCGTCACCGTCTTCATCGACGATCTCTCGCAGCAGCATCTCGCCGGCATGAAAGTCGACTTCGTCGCCGGCCTCGAATCCTCGGGCTTCGTCTTCGACAATCCGAACGCGGCGTCGAAATGCGCCTGCGGCAAGAGCTTCGGCTGAGGAGCGCGCCATGTGGGACTATTCCGAGAAGGTCCAGGAATATTTCTTCAATCCGAAGAACGCCGGCGTCCTCGCCGAAGCCAACGCGGTCGGCGAGGTCGGCGCGATCTCCTGCGGCGACGCGCTGAAGCTGATGATGAAGGTCGATCCTGTCACCAATGTCATTCTGGAAGCCAAGTTCCAGACTTTTGGCTGCGGTTCGGCAATCGCATCCTCCTCTGCTCTTACGGAACTCGTGATCGGCAAGACGATCGAGGAGGCGCTGAAGCTGACGAACCAGGACATCGCCGATTTCCTCGGCGGCCTGCCGCCAGAGAAGATGCATTGTTCGGTCATGGGTTATGAGGCGCTGCAGGCCGCCGTCGCCAATTTCCGCGGCGAGACCTGGACCGACGACCACGAGGAAGGAGCGCTGATCTGCAAGTGCTTCGGCGTCGATGAAGGCATGGTCGAGCGCGCCGTGCGTATGAACAATCTGACGACGATCGAACAGGTGACCGCCTACACCAAGGCGGGCGGCGGATGTCTGACCTGCTTCGACGCGCTGGAAGGCGTGCTGGCCAAGGTGAACGCCGAAATGGTGGCGGAAGGCGTGCTCGACCCCGCCAAGGCCTACAAGCTTGGTTCGGTTGACCCACTCGCTCTGAAGAAGAAGCCGACGCCAAAGGCGGCCGCGCCCGCCCCGGTCGTCTCCCTCGGCGAGATCGCGCCCGTGCGCACTTCGCATCCCGCGCCTGCGGGCGTATCGCCGCTCGATCCCGCGACGCCCACGCCTGCGCTCACCAACCTCCAGAAGATCCGCCTGATCGAACAGGCGATCGAGGAATTGCGACCGAACCTGCGCGCCGATAACGGCGATTGCGAACTGGTCGATGTCGACGGCTCCACTGTCTACGTGAGGCTGTCGGGCGCCTGCGTCGGCTGCCAGATGGCGAGCGTCACCGTGTCCGGCATCCAGCAGCGCCTCGCGGCGAAGATCGGATCGCCGATCCGCGTCGTGCCCGTCGGCAAGAATTGAGGGAGAGCGCCATGCGTCCTGTCTATCTCGACAACAACGCAACGACGCGCGTCGACCCGCAGGTGGTCGAGGCCATGCTGCCTTTCTTCACTGAGCAGTTCGGCAATCCCTCCTCGATCCATTCTTTTGGCTCGAGCGTCGGCGGCGCGGTGAAAGCCGCGCGAAAACAGGTGCAGGCATTGCTTGGCGCCGAATTCGATCACGAGATCATCTTCACGTCCGGCGGGACGGAGAGCAACAATATGGCGATCCTGTCCGCGCTCGAGGCCATGCCCGGACGCGACGTGATCATCACGACGAAGGTCGAGCATCCCGCCGTTCTCTCGGTCTGCGAATATCTGGAAAAGACCGGCCGCGCGAAGGTGCATTACATCGGCGTCGATTCCTTCGGCCGCCTCGATCTCGAAGCTTATCGCGCCGCCTTGAGCGATCGAGTCGCACTGGTGACGTTGATGTGGGCGAACAACGAGACGGGCACGATCTTTCCGGTCGAGCCGCTCGCCGAACTCGCCAAAGAGGTCGGCGCGCTGTTTCACACGGACGCGGTACAGGCGGTCGGCAAGGTTCCGATCACGCTCAAGGGCAGCGCGATCGACATGCTTTCGCTTTCCGGCCACAAGCTGCATGCCCCCAAGGGCATCGGCGCGCTCTATGTGAAGCGCGGCGTGCGCTTCAAGCCGCAGATGCGCGGCGGTCACCAGGAGCGCGGCCGTCGTGCGGGCACCGAAAATGCGCCCGGCATCGTCGCGCTCGGCAAGGCCGCCGAACTCGCCATGGCCGCGATGGCCGATGAGCAGACGCGCGTAAAGGCGCTGCGCGACCGGCTCGAAGCGGGCATTATGCAGCGCGTGCCGAATTGCTTCGTCAACGGCGACAAATACGACCGGCTGCCAAACACCTGCAATGTCGCGTTCGAATTCGTCGAAGGCGAAGCCATCCTGCTGCATCTCACGCGTGCCGGAATTGCCGCGTCGTCGGGCTCGGCGTGCACGTCCGGCTCGCTCGAGCCGAGCCACGTGTTGCGCGCCATGAACATTCCCTTCACCGCCGCGCATGGCTCGATCCGCTTCTCCTTCTCGCGCGAATCGATCGACGAGGATGTCGACCGCGTGATCGAGGTCCTGCCGGGCATTCTCGAAAAGCTGCGCACGCTCTCGCCCTTCTGGGCAGGCGCGAACGAGGCCCCGAAAGAGTTCAAACCGGTCTACGCCTGAGGCCCGCGATGGACAGTTCGCCCCCGCGCATATTCGTCAACGACACGACGCTGCGCGATGGCGAGCAGGCGCCGGGCGTCGCCTTCTCATTCGACGAGAAGCTGGCGATTGCCCGCGCGCTGGATGCTGCGGGGATTGACGAGATCGAGGCCGGCACGCCCGCGATGGGTCGGGACGAGGTCAACACGATCGCCGCGATTGCGCACGCCGGTCTCTCCTGCGCTGTGATGGCCTGGTGCCGCGCGCTGCAATCCGATGTCGACGGCGCAATCGCTGCGGGCGTGCGGCGCGTGAACATCTCCGTCCCGGCTTCCTGCATACAGATGCACGTGAAGCTGAACGCTGGCCCCTCCGAGACGGCGGCGCGCCTTCGCCGGATCGTCGCCTATGCGCGCGAACGTGGTCTGGAAGTTGCGGTCGGGTTCGAGGATTCCTCGCGCGCCACGCCTCACGATCTGGCCCTGCTCGCGCGCGCGGCGCGAGACAGCGGCGCCTTTCGCCTGCGCTACGCCGATACGCTCGGCGTGCTCGAACCCTTCGGCGCCTTCGAGGCGATCAGACGCCTGAGCGAGGCGACCAATCTCGCGATCGAATTCCACGGCCACGACGATCTCGGCCTCGCGACCGCCAACACGCTCGCCGCGCTGCGCGGCGGAGCGCGCCATGCGAGCGTGACAGTGCTCGGGCTCGGCGAACGCGCCGGCAATGCGCCGCTAGAGGAAATCGCCGTCGCGGTCGCGCAGACCGGGCAATTCGCGACCCACGTGAAGATCGCCGACCTCAACGATCTCGCCGCTTCCGTCGCGGATTGCGCGGGCCGCGCGATCGGCGAAGCCAAGGCCATCGTCGGTCGAGACATTTTTTCACACGAATCCGGCGTCCACGTCTCGGGACTTCTGAAAGACGCCCGCGCCTATCAGGCGCTCGATCCCGCAGCTCTCGGGCGCCGCCATGCAATTGTCATCGGCAAGCATTCGGGCCTTGCGGCGCTACGCGCAATCTGCGGCGACCTTGATCTCGATCCCGAAAGCGAGGCCATGGCTCTCGCCGAAATTCGCGCGCTCGCGCAACGGACGAAGCGCGCCGTGCCGGTCGACCATGCGCGTCGGATCGCCTCGGCCTTCCAGGAAATTATCAGCGCCCGCCGCGCCGACTCGCGCGTGTGGCCATGAGACGCCTGCTCGAGCAGATCAAGGCCGATGTCGGCTGCGTATCCGGCCGCGACCCGGCCGCGCGAGGAAAATTCGAGGTGCTCGTCACCTATCCCGGCGTCCATGCCGTCATCTGGCATCGCCTCGCCGGCCGCGCGTGGCGGCGCGGCTGGCGCGGATCCGCGCGCTTGCTGTCCTGGATCGCGCGCCTCCTCACCAATGTCGACATTCATCCCGGCGCGACGATCGGCGAGCGCTTCTTCATTGATCACGGCGCCGGCGTCGTCATTGGCGAGACGGCCATCGTCGGCGACGATGTCACGCTCTATCACGGCGTCACGCTCGGCGGCGTCTCCTGGTCGCCCGGCAAACGGCATCCGACGCTGCGGAACGGCGTGATGGTCGGCGCCGGCGCAAAAATCCTCGGGCCGATCACGATCGGAGAAAACTCGCGCATCGGCGCCAATTCCGTCGTGATGGAAGATACGCCCGCTGGCGCGACGGTCGTCGGAATTCCCGGCAAGATCGTACGCGGCCTCGAAATGCGACGCCGTCTCGCTGGCGGCCGCGTCGATCTCGAACATCACCTCATGCCCGACCCCGTGGGCGAGGCGCTCGCCTATCTCATCGACCGCGTCGATTTTCTCGAAGCGCGGCTGATGAAAATGCAACGCGCCCGCAGGGCCGAGAACGAACACGCGTGAACGGAGAGCGACAATGTCTGCAATCGACGAATTGAAAGCTCTGAGCTCGGCCGAGGATTTCTTTCGTCGGCTCGACGTCGCCTACGAGTCCCAGGTGCTCGGCGTCGCGCGGCTGCACATTCTGAAGCGCATGGGCCAGGCGGTCGCAAGCCTCGACGAGACTTTGTCCGATGATCAAGCCCTCGCCGCCTGCCGCGCGGCGCTGACGGCGGCCTATGCCGAATTCGCCGGGACATCGCCGCTTCAGGCGCGCCTCTTCAAGGTGCTGCGCGATCACGATCCCGCGCGGCCGGCGACGCGCGGCGCCTTCGTGCCCCTCTCCGACCTCACGGGCTGACAGCTGTGTCGCGATGCCGACAGAGGCGTCGCGAGCGCGGGACGAAAATCCCGGAAAGCGCGCGTTCTAAATTGGTACGAAGTTTGCGGAGCGATCCGCGGGTTCAAGATCAACGGAGGCGGCGGTGCATATAGTCGTCTGCATCAAGCAGGTTCCGGATTCAGCGCAGATCCGCGTTCATCCCGTGACCAATACGATCATGCGGCAGGGCGTGCCGACGATCATCAATCCCTATGATCTCTTCTCGCTCGAAGAGGCCATGCGCTGGCGCGACAAGCTCGGCGGCGAAGTCACCGTGCTCTCCATGGGCCCGCCGTCGGCAGCCGACTCGCTGCGCAAGGCGCTGACCTACGGCGCCGATCGCGCAGTGCTGCTGACGGATCGCTTCTTCGCCGGATCCGATACGCTGGCGACCAGTTATGCGCTCTCAGCCGCGCTCGCCAAGATAGGCGAGACCTTCGGCGCGCCCGACATCGTCTTCACCGGCAAGCAAACGATCGACGGCGATACGGCGCAGGTCGGCCCCGGCATCGCCAAGCGCCTCGACCTCAAGCAGCTCACCTACGTCAGTCGCATCGTCGACGTCGATCTGACGTCGCGCTCTATCGTCGCCGAACGGCGCGCGGAAGGCGGCGTGCAGGTGCTGATGACGCAGCTGCCCGCGCTCGTCACCATGCTAGAAGGCACGAACGAGATTCGTCGCGGCTCTCTCGACGACGCCTTGCGCGCCGCGCGCGCGGACGTCGTCGTCTGGAGCGCAGCCGACGCAGGCATCAGCGATCTGCAGAAATGCGGACTGCGCGGGTCGCCGACGGTCGTCAAGCGCGTCTTTGCGCCGCCGCCACGATCCGAGAAGGCCGAACTGGTCGAGACACATGGCCGCACGCCCGCGGAAAACGCGGAAGCGCTGATCGACATGATCTTCGCGCGCGCGCCCGGCGTCGAGGCCGATCTCGTCAAATCCGTCTCCGGCTTCTGAGGAGAGCGACATGTCCAACGCACCCGCATCCCCCCAGGCCGGCGGCGGCCGAGCCTCGATGAAGAAGGAACTGCCGGAGCGCTTCAAGGCTTACCGGCACGTCTGGGTCTTCGTCGAACTCGAGCGCGGTCACGTGCACTCGGTGTCCTGGGAACTGATGGGCGAAGGCCGCAAGCTCGCCGACAAACTCGGCGTCGAACTCGCGGCGGTCGTAATGGGCGGCGAAGACGCCGGCGTGCGCGAGGCGGCTCGGGAATCTTTCGCCTACGGCGCCGATGTCGCCTATATCGTCGAAAATCCCGTACTCGCTGACTATCGCAACGAAACCTATTCGAAGGCTCTGACGGATCTCGTCAATACGCACAAGCCCGAAATCCTGCTGCTCGGCGCAACCACGCTCGGCCGCGATCTCGCGGGCTCCGTCGCCACGACGCTGCTGACGGGCCTCACCGCCGATTGCACGGAACTCGACGTCGACGTCGACAAGTCGCTGGCCGCCACCCGTCCGACCTTCGGCGGATCGCTGCTCTGCACGATCTACACGCTGAATTTCCGCCCGCAAATGGCGACCGTGCGCCCGCGCGTCATGCAGATGCCGCCGCGCCTGGACGGTCGTGATGGCAGGATCGTTTCCTTCGGCGTCGATCTGCGGGAAGAAGACATCATCACCAAGCTCCTGCGCTTCGTGCCGGACCGCGACTCCAACAAGTCGAACCTCGCCTACGCCGACATTGTCGTGTCTGGCGGCATGGGCTTGCAGAGCGCGGAAAATTACCAGCTCGTGCGCCAGCTCGCCTCGACGCTCGGCGCCGAATACGGCTGCTCGCGCCCCCTCGTCCAGAAGGGCTGGGTTCCAGCCGAGCGCCAGATCGGCCAGACCGGCAAGACGATCCGCCCGAAGCTCTACATAGCCGCGGGCATTTCCGGCGCAATCCAGCATCGTGTCGGCGTCGACGGCGCCGACATGATCGTCGCGATCAACACCGACAGGAATGCGCCGATCTTCGACTTCGCGCATCTGGGCATCGTCACGGACGCGGTGCGCTTCCTGCCCGCATTGACCGAAGCCTTCCGCAAGCGGCTGTCGCCGCATTCCAAGGACCGGCTCGCCGGCTGACAGGAGAAGAGCGACATGATCGAGAGATTCGACGCCATCGTCATCGGCGCCGGCATGGCGGGCAATGCGGCGGCCTTCACGCTCGCCTCGCGCGGCCTCAGCGTCCTGCAACTGGAGCGCGGCGAATATCCCGGCGCCAAGAACGTGCAGGGCGCGATCCTCTACGCCAACATGCTCGAGAAGATCATTCCTGATTTCCGCGAGGACGCGCCGCTCGAGCGCCATGTCGTGGAGCAGCGCTTCTGGTTCATGACCGAGCGCGCGCATACGGGCATGCAATATCGTTCCGAGGAATTCAACGAAGAGAGGCCCAATCGCTACACGATCATACGCTCGCAGTTCGACCGCTGGTTCTCGAAGAAGGCCCAGGAAAAGGGTGCGATCCTCTTGACCGAGACGACGGCGCTCGAACTCGTGCAGGACGCGTACGGCAAGGTGATCGGCGTGCGCACGGACCGCGCGGGCGGTACGATCATGGCCGATGTCGTCGTGCTGGCCGAAGGCGTCAATGGCCTGCTCGGCACGCGCGCCGGCCTGCGCAAGACGCCCAAGGCGGATCAGGTCGCGCTCGCCGTGAAGGAAATGCATTTTCTGGCGCCCGAGATCATCGAGCAACGATTCAATATCCAGGGCGACGAAGGCGTGGTGATCGAAGCCGCCGGCGCGGTGTCGGAAGGCATGGCCGGCATGGGCTTCCTGTACACGAACAAGGAATCGGTTTCGATCGGCATCGGCTGCATCGTCTCCGATTTCGCCGAGACCGGAACATCGCCGTACCAGCTTCTCGAGAAATTCAAGAAGCATCCCTCGATCCGGCCGCTGCTCGAAGGCTCGGAGGTCAAGGAATATGCCGCCCACCTCATTCCGGAAGGTGGCTTCAAGGCGGTGCCGAAATTGTTCGGCAACGGTTGGGTCGTCGTTGGCGACGCCGCGCAGCTGAACAATGCCGTGCATCGCGAAGGCTCGAATCTTGCGATGACCAGCGGACGGCTGGCGGCGGAAGCGATCTTCCAGATTAAGTCGCGGCGCGAACCGATGACAGCGGACAATCTCTCGCTCTACGAGAAGATGATCAACGACAGTTTCGTGATGAAGGATCTGAAGAAGTACAAGGATATGCCGGCGCTTCTGCACACCCAGTCGCAAAACCTCTTCCTCACCTATCCGCAGCTCGTCTCAACCGCGATGGAGAATTTCCTGCGCGTCGACGGTACGCCGAAGGTCGACAAGGAAAAGGCGACTGTCAGCGCATTGAAGGCCAAGCGCGGCTGGACCGGATTGGTGGGCGACGCCGTGCGCGTCGCGCGCGCGTGGCGCTGATTGCGCAAGGTTTCATAGCAAAGGAGCACGGGAATGAGCGATGGACCCAAGGTGCGCGTCGAGGAGAAGCTGCAGTACAATCGCTATCTCGTCGATCCCGGCAAGCCGCACATCGCCGTCGCGCCCCATGAGACGCCTTCGCGCAACCTGCAGGCGATGACGACCATCTGCCCTGCCGGTTGCTATGCCAACACTGCGACGGGCCAGGTCGAAGTCGTCGCCGACGGCTGCATGGAATGCGGCACCTGCCGCATTCTGCTCGAGCCGAGCGGCGAGATTACCTGGAGCTATCCGCGTGGCGGCTATGGGGTCCTCTTCAAGTTCGGGTAGAGTCTCGCCGTCATGCGGTTCTATCCACGAGGAATGTGCACGCATTCATATGTCCTGCGCAGCAACCGAAACCAGACTTTCGTGGTGACCAGGATGGTGCATGGGCCTCTCCCTACGTGTTCCACGACCGCAAGTCTGCCATCCGCCCTGTCCGGCAGAGCATATCGTCCAGTTTATGGCGCGGCAGTGCGGATCGCCATTTTCCCCGGCCGTATTTTTTCTTGGACAAGGGACCCTGCTGCGGGTCTGATGTGCATCCAATCGAGATCTCATAGCGATGCGTCCAGACTGGCTTCCGGGATTTTCGGAGGCCGCGATTGGAATGCTGGTTGTGGAAACGATCGGCAAGATGCGCCGCGCGCATTTTTCTCAGGGCAGATCGATCAAGCAGATCTGTCGCGACCTGCACGTGTCGCGCGAGGTCGTGCGGAAGGTCGTCCGGTCGAACGCGACCGAGTTCTGATAGGAGCAGTCTCGCCAGCCGCTTCCCGGATTGGTCCGCGGCGGGAGCAGCTTGATGCGCGTTTGGACAAGAATGACAGAAAGTCGGCTCGGGAGCGGCTGACGCTGATACGGCTGTTCGAAGAACTTCGGGGCTTGGATACGAGGGGGGCTATGCAGCGGTCCAGCGCTCCGCAATCGCGTGGCGACAGGAACGTTCGAGCGCGACAGCGGCGGCGTTCGTACTGTTGTCCCTTGCGCCGGGCGAAGCCTACCAGTTCGACTGGAGCCACGAGATCGTCGTCAAGAACGGCGTGACGATCACGGTGAAGGTCGCCCACATGCGCCATTGCCACAGCCGGATGTTCATTGCGCGGGCCTATCCGCGCGGGACACAGGAGATGGTGTTCGACGCGCACGAACGCGCCTTCGCCTTCTTCAAGGGCGCTTGCGCGCGCGGCATCTACGACAACTCGGCGATTGCATAGCAATCGCCTGAGAAGACGGCGGTCGAAACGATCTTCATCGGCAAGGAACGGCAGTACAATCGCCGCTTCCTGCAGATGTGCTCGCATCATCTGGTCGACCCGGTCGCCTGTACGCCGGCGTCTGGCTGGGAGAAGGGCCAGGTCGAGAACCAAGTCGGCCTCGTGCGCGAGCGTTTTTTTTGCGCCACGGCTTAGGTTCAAGACCTACGACGAACTGAACGCCTGGCTGATGGGCAAGTGCATCGCCTACGCCAAGGCGCACGCCCATCCCGAGCGGCCGGACGCTACGATCTGGGCGGCGTTCGAGGAGGAGCGGCCGAATCTCGTTCCCTACCGCGGTCGGTTCGACGGATTCCATGCCTTGCCGGCATCGGTGTCGAAGACCTGCCTCGTACGGTTCGACAACAACAAGTACTCGGTCAGCGCCAGCGCCGTCGGCCGACCGGTCGAGATCCAGGCCTACGCCGACCGGATCGTTATCCGCCAGGATAGGCGTATCGTGGCCGAACACGCCCGCTGCTACGGACGCGGCGAGACTGTTTACGATCGATCCTTGGCATTACGTGCCGGTTCTCGCCCGCAAGCCGGGCGCCCTGCGCAACGGGGCTCCGTTCAAAGATTGGGTTCTGCCGGCCGCGCTGGAGCGGGTGCGGCGCAAGCTCGCCGGCTCCGACGACGGCGACCGCCAGATGGTCTCGATATTTTCGGCGGTCCTGACCGACGGCTTGCCCGCGGTCGAGGCCGCCTGCGCGGAGGCGCTCGCCGAGGCCGTCCACTCGGCCGACGTGATCCTCAACATCCTGGCGCGCCGTCGTGATCCGCAGCCGATCGGTCCGATCGCGACGCCGGCGTCGCTGATGTCGCGCCACGTGCCGATCGCCGATTGCGCCAGATACGACCAACTCAGGAGGGCTTGACCACGGAGCGCACCGAAGTCCTGGACATGATGGGATCGCTCAAGCTCTACGGCATGCGCACCGCCTACGACGAGACGCTCGCCGTGGCTGTCAAGCGCAAGCACGAGCCGCAGCGCTTCGTCGGCGACCAGAGCTGGAGCACAATCGCGCGGCGATGATCATGCGGCCATCAGTATCGCCTGCAGCTCGAGATAAGCCTCGTCGAGCGTGCGCGCGTCAAGGCTCGAATGTGGGCGCCCCCGATTGTAGAACGCCAGATACCTGGAAATCGACGCCTGCGCCTTGGACACGCTGTCGTAGGCGCGCAGATAGACTTCCTCGTATTTGATCGTTCGCCAAAGCCGCTCGACGAACACATTGTCGCGTCAGGCGCCCTTGCCGTCCATTCTGATGGTGATCTTCGCGTCCATCAGCACGCTCGTGAAATCGACGCTCGTGAACTGACTGCCCTGATCCGTATTGAAAATGTCGGGCCTTCCTTGCCTGGCCAGCGCTTTCTCGAGCGCCTCGACGCAGAAGGCCGCTTCCATCGTGATCGAGACGCGATGGGCCAGCACGCGTCGGCTGAAGACATTGACGATCGCCGTCAGATAGACGAAGCCGCGCCGCATCGGGATGTAGCAGATGTCCGTCGCCCAGACCTGGTTCGTTCATTCGATCTTCACCCCGCGCAGCAGGTAGTGATAGATCTCGTGGCAGGCGCCGGCTTGCTCGTACTCGGGCGGCGGTAAATCGCCGCGATCCCCATGCGCTTCATCAGCGTCGCCACATGGCGGAGGCCGATGCATACGCCCTCGCGCCGCAGCAGCGAGCGCAGGATCTGCGCGCCCGCGAAGGGATAATCGAGGTGCGGTTCGTCGAGCCGGCGTACCAGCGCCAAGTCCTCGGTCGAGACCGGCCGAGGCTCGTAGTAGACCGTGCTGCGAGCAAGGTTCACGACCTTCGCCTGGCGCACGATGGAAAGATCGTGATCGCGGTCGATCATCGTTTCGCGCTCAGCAACCCCGCTTTTGTGAGCGCGCCGAACAAAAAATCGATCTCCAGCGCCAGTTCCCCGATCTTGGCGTGCAGCCCCTTCAAATCGACCGGCGCCTCGGCCGACACCTTGTCATGCCCGGAAACGCTGGCGACGCATTCTAGAAGATGGTTCTTCCAGGCCGTGATCTGGTTCGGATGAACATCGAACTGCTACGCCAGCTCGGCGAGCTTCTTGTCGACCTTGATCGCGGCCAAAGCCACCTTCGCCTTGAAAGCCGGCGACGCCTCTTCGTCATGTCAGCTCCTGATTCCCGGCGAAAATTTTCGCCGCCGTCAGGCAGGAAACCCACTTATGCCGCGGTCCGAATTTGCGGAGCCAGCTCTAGGCATGGCGCGAGCTTACCGACCGACCGGAAACGATCACATCAATCGGTATGCGCGAATGGGCGCACGTCGGTCAGACGTTATCACCATTGGTATTAGAGCCTCGTATCAACGTGGCTTCAGCACGACGGCAATCTGAAATGGCTCCGTCATGTCGCGCTCGACGCCAGCTACATTCCAGCCGCACTCATTGCAGAGACGCTCAAAGTTCTGTCTCGAATATGTGGTGTCGCCATATTCTTCGCTTTTGAGCCCGCCGGTCTCGAGGGGAACGAAGGCGTAACCGGTCGACAGGTGGTCGGCGATCAATGCGTCGACCTTCTTCGGATTCCAGACCGGTCGACGCAATTCCCAAAATTCGTGCGAACGCACAGTGACGACCAATACGCCGTCCGGCGAAATCCGCTGCCGGATCGCGCGAAGAATTGCATCGGCCACTTCGCGCGGTACATGCGTGAAAACCGAGAACGAGAACACAAAGTCGAATAATACGCGTCCGAATGGCAATTCGCGCGGAACCGCATCGCATTTCGCAATGTTCCCCTTCAAGCCACAGTCTTTGCAGTGTTGCAAGGATTCCTGCATCGGGTCGACGCCGAAAATCGTGGCCTGTGAGGTCTTGTGATACAGCAATCGCAGCAGGCGTCCCCAGCCGCATCCGTAATCAAGTATGTTGGCGCCCTCGAGCGAGCGCCCGCGGTAACGCCATGACGTCAATTCAAACAGCCTTATTAGGCTGCAGGATCGCACCATAAGCGGACGTCCGTGGTCGCCGACCCAACGCTTTTGCGCCTCTGCCGACGGCATCTTCGGCAGAAGCGCGCGAAGCGCGGGATACGACGGCGGGACCGAAAGAATCAGTTCGCAGAAATCTGCAAAGGGCAACGCGCGCAGAGCCTCGAAAGCTCCATCAGAATTTCCCGCTGCGGCAGCTCTTTCAGCGATCTGCACCTGCTCTTAGGCGAAACTGGAGAACATATCAAACGTATCCCTGCACATAGGTCCGATGTTTGTGACCTACGCACCTGCTACCAAATAGTTAAAGATTGCAACAGTGGGGAAATCGTCGACTTAGCGGCGCGCCGAGGAGATAGCCCGCGCTGCCGACATTGTGCAGGGAAGGTTGAGTACTGAGTGCGGCGGCTCTCACTATTGTCCTTGGCCGCCCGCGAAATCACGCAAATACAGGTTCGATGAAGGGCGTGCGTCCTACTTTTCGACTGCACGGATATGTTCATTCTTTCGGGAGCGCTGTTGAAATCACCGCCGAAGGGCGGGTCACGACAGAGAAATTGCTCGCGACGGAGTCTCAGTTGAAAACTTGCGCGTTGAAATGAAAAAAACTTTCATCACGCACAATTTATCCCAAGAAACAAATAATATTTCTAATTTGATATATTCAATATTGTATCAATATAGTATAAATCTCTACTCATCGTTATCCTGCATTTCGAGATATGAAGATTCGCAACAAAAAGTACCGGATTGTCGCCGGTTGTGTCAAAATTTCGCGCCTTGGAGTTTGGGTCTATAAGGGATGGATACCAATATATGCCCTCCTTGTCGCATGTTGCCTTTCCGCCAAAGAAAGTCTGCCGCAATCATGACCGGATGGGTCCAGTGCAGCGGGTCTTGAGAGGTGCTGATGGCCAGGCGGTTCTGACGCGTCACCGGATCGATCACGGTAAGGAGGGCAATCAGCCGGCCGGAAGCCTCGTGCGTGAGCACAGACCAAACCATACCGTTTAGACGAGGAATCTGTGCGCACGGAATGTAAGTAGCCGTGTCGTCGCGATATGGATCGAATCGTTGGGTGCGAAAGCCTTTACCGTCGTACATCTGCCAGGAATCGGGATTCAACGGCTCGCTCGATCGAAATAGACAGGTGGCGGCTGGTTGGGCTCCGCCTCCGGACGTGCGAACGAAGACGTATTCGGCGCTGCCGCTGTGGAATATGTTCGACGGCGAAAAGAAACCGATATCCTTGCCAAAATCGCCTGCCTGTCGCACTGGGACTGCGGCCAAGGGGCGGGTTGCCGATCTTGTAAAATGCCGACCTCCGTCATGCGACTCGAGAAACACGAGTGTGCCGTAACGACATTCACGTGGTGTCTTGCCCAAACAGCGCCCAGCGTGATTTTCGCCATGATATTCGTTGTGACCAATGCCCAAGACGTTGACCCCATCGGGGGTCCACGTCGCAAGTATCCACGTCCAGTCATTGTGGACGGCGGGATCCGGGTTCGCGGCGCTATCAAGACTGACCGCGCAGTGTTTTGACATTTCTAGAAGCGAAGGACCCGTCATAATCCGGGTCCGGTACTCGCTCGCAATCCCGACGACTTGCCCCTGACGGTCGCGAAATGCGCGTAGACCAGCGTCAACTACATCAATGTTTTCGCACTTCCGCCAAACAAGCGCGGAGCGCGGCGCGCCGACGACTGTCAGACTTGCCGCAATCGGCGCCTTTGCCAGTGCGACTTCTTCTCGACTGCGGCTCTGTCCGAAAGCAATTGGCGCGAAGGTAAGCCACGCGCCCAGGCAGATGGACGAGTAACGAGCGATGCGACGCCGGATCTCAGCACCGGGACTAGTTCTGGCTTTCTGCCCCTTCGACATAGAGGACCTCCCGGACTGGTTCGCTCAGCCGCCAGCTACTGTCAGGCCATCAAATTATCACGCCGTCAATTCCTCTTGGCAGCCGTTGAGCGTCAATGGTGAAACAAGCGCGCAAATTAGTGGGTTGACGTCCCTCGCGAGGACGAACGGTCGATCTCCGCCGTGGCGCCGAACGCGCTCGACCGGCAGTTCAAAGCCGATCAGCCGAACCGCAAATGGATCGCCGACTTCACCTATGTCTGGACCGCGGAGGGCTGGCTCTACGTCGCCGCCGTCATCGACCGGTTCTCGCGCCGCGTCGTCGGCTGGTCGATTAAGGCGGAGATGACGGCGCAACTCGTCACCGATGCTTTGCTGATGGCGATCTGGCGACGCGGCAAGCCGGACGCCTTGCTGCATCAATCCGACCGCGGCAGCAATATAGCAGCGATCAGTTCAAGCGGTTGATGGCCGACAATGGCGTCGTCTGCTCGATGAGCTGCTCGGGCAACGTGTGGGACAATGCGGCGATGGAGAGCTTCTTCTCGTCGCTGAAAACCGAGCGCATCGGCAAGAAGGTTTATCGGACGCGTGACGCGCCAGGGCAGACGTGTTCGATTACATCGAGCGCTTCTACAACATCGTCCGTCGTCACTCGACGATCGGCTACGTCAGTCCGGTTGAGTTCGAAAGGAAGGTGGGATTAGCTCAACTGCCTGTCCACGAGACCGGCAGCAGGCCAGAGCGGCAGATTTCGTGCTGCAGGCCAACGCGAAGAGCCGACCGGGCCTGTACTCTATTCTTCGTGAACGCTCTGTCGCGGCAGAAATCGAGCGATCAACGGCAGGCGACGCGCAAGACATCCAGCGCGGGCAGGCGTCAGTCGCGTCACTGCGTCAATATCTGGCCGACAAGGCGATTGGTCGCCTCCGCAACTGCCGGCGTCATAGTCGCGCCCTGCTCGAACGACTGAGCTTCGATGGCGTAGACCAAGCAGCGCTTGGGTAGCACATCGAGCGCTCTGGCTAATCCTATCGCCTGCGCGAGACCGAACCCGTGCGAGGATATCGCGCCGTGCTTGTCAGGCGCCCCTTCAACTTGCAGGTCGATTCGATGGATCGTGCCGACCCGCGCGCCTGAGACACAGGCGTCGATAAGCGTGGCGTCCTCGCGCCCCTCCAGCAATGCGAGAATTTCGGTCGCTTCGCCCACTGCATGCACGACATCGTAGCGATGGGCGGCATGCGATCTCAGGATCCGCGCGATGACGGGGCCCACGGCGTCGTCGCCGCGATCAGGGTTGCCGAGGCCGATCACGATCGGTCGTTTCATGCCCGGTCCATGTCGAGCCGCAGGAAATGCGTCGCACAGGAAATGCAGGGATCATAATTGCGCACGGTCTGCTCGCAGCGATGCCGGAGTTGCTCGTCCGGCAGGTCCAGAAAGGCGCCGGCATAATTCTGGAGATCTTCCTCGATGCAAGCCTGGTTCTGGGAGGTTGGCGGCACGATCTGCGCGTCCAGGATGGTCCCTTCGTCCGACATTGTATAGCGGTGATAAAGCAACCCGCGCGGCGCCTCCGTCGCCGCGTAGCCCGCGCCAGCGCGCCATTCGAGATCGACAAAGGACCGCTCCGGCGCTTCGTAGGCGTCGATGATCCGCAGGGCTTCATCTATCGCGTACAGGGTCTCGACAGCGCGTACGACGATACTGCGATAAGGATTGCGGCAAACCGGGCCTAAGCCCGCGTGCTTCGCGGCGTCCCTGGCGATCGGCGACAGCTTTTCGAAGTTCAGGGCGTAGCGCGCCAGCGGACCGACCAGATAGGTCGAACCGTCCCGCATGTGGGATCGCAACGCCGTCGATCGCTTCTCGTGCGTCTCGACGAAATGATCGTCGTAATCGCACGCTGCGACGTCGAGCCCGCGATTGGAGACAATGCGTCCCTCGTTGAACGGATATTCGGCGGGGTGCGAGAGCGAAACGAACTGGTAGTCACGCTCCCGCTCGGGAAAATCGAACGTCGCCACCCAGCGCACGACTTCGGCCGCCAGATCGCGGGCGCGTTTCAGTTTCTCGGCGAGTTCGGCGAATTCCTGCTTCCGCGGCGCACGAAAGAAACCGCCGATACGGACGTTGATGGGATGAATTTCGCGCCCGCCGAGAAGACGCAGGATTTCATTGCCGGCCTTCTTGATCTCCAACCCGCGCCGGACCTCGTCGCCATGAACGCGCGCCATGTCGATGGAGCCTGAAAATCCCAGAAAATCAGGAGCATGCAGCATATGGACGTGCAGCGTGTGCGACTCGATCCACTCGCCGCAATAGAGCAGTCGCCGCAAGTCCCTGATCGGTCCGTCGATCGTGACGCCGAGCGCATTCTCAAGAGCGTGGACCGCGCTCATCTGATATGCGACTGGACATATGCCGCAGATACGCGCGACAATGTCGCTCACTTCCATGCCCGCGCGACCGCGCAAAAAGGCCTCGAAGAAGCGCGGCGGCTCGAAGATCGAGAGTTCGGCGCTCTTTACAGCACCGTCGCGCACTACGACCTTGAGCCCGCCTTCGCCCTCGACACGCGCGAGATAGTCAGTCTTGATCGTTCTGCGCGCCATGGCGTTCGCTCTCCTGGCGGAAGGCTTCGGCATTTGAATTGAAGGTGCTGTAGACACGGGCGATCGCGCCTGCATCCATGCCGAGTTCGGCGAGGCGCGACGACAGGGATGGTGCGTTGGGCGTCTCCTTCGGCCCGTAACAGCCGTAGCAGCCCCGGTCGTAACTCGGGCACAGCGCGCCGCAACCCGCGTGCGTGACTGGGCCGAGGCACGGCGTCCCATGCGCCACCATCACGCAGACATTGCCGGCGATCTTGCACTCGATACATGTCGAATGGGCTGGGGTCGCAGGCTTTCGACCGGCCAGCAGCGAGGCCACGACATCGACGAGCTGCGCCTTGGAGATCGGACAGCCCCGCAGTTCGAAATCGACCTTCACGTGATCGGCAATGGCCGTCGAAGTCGCGAGCGTGTCGATATAGGCCGGATGCGCGTAGACGATGGATGCGAATTCCCGGACATCGCGGAAATTGCGCAGGGCCTGAATGCCGCCTGCAGTCGCGCAGGCGCCGATGGTGATGAGAATCTTCGAGCGCCGCCGCACATCCTGAATGCGCTGCGCGTCGTGCGGCGTCGTCACCGAACCCTCGACGAGGGACACATCGTAGGCGCCCCGGACTCCGGCGCGCATCGCCTCGGGAAAGTAGGCGATGTCGATTGCCTCGGCGATCGCAAGCAATTCGTCCTCGCAATCGAGCAGGCTCAACTGGCAACCGTCGCAGGACGCGAATTTCCAGACAGCCAGGCGTGGCTTTTTCGCCGACATGTCAGATCTCCCGCAGCGCCAACAAGGGTCTAATTGCCTCATAGGCGAAGACCGGGCCGTCGCGGCACACGAAAAAAGGCCCGAACTGGCAGTGCCCGCATTGGCCATAGCCGCATTTCATGTTGCGCTCCATCGACAGATGGATGTCGCTCTCCCGCATCTCACGCGCGACCAGGGCTTGCGCGACGAAACGCATCATGATCTCCGGCCCGCACGCGAAGGCGGTTGCTTGCTCCGCATCGAATTCCACCTGCGAGATGAGGTTCGTCACGACGCCGACATGCCCGCGCCAATCGTCGAGCGCGTGGTCGACGGTCGCCTCGACATGTAGATCGAAGCGACCGCGCCAGCCCTCGAGCTCCCGACGGAAGATAATGGAATCCGGGCTGCGCGCGCCGTAGAGGATCGCAATCTTGCCGTAGCGAGACCGTTCGGCGAGGGCCGCGTAGATCGCGGGCCGCAACGGCGCCAGCCCGAGGCCGCCTGCTACGAACAGCAGATCCCGCGTCGCCGCCGTCCCGATCGGCCACCCGACGCCGAACGGCCCGCGCACGCCGATCGCATCGCCCGGCCTGAGGTTGCACAGCGCGCGCGAAACCGGCCCGACGGCGCGCACCGTGTGCGTGAGGCGCCCGGATGCAGGATCGCCGCTGATGCTGATGGCGCTCTCGCCAACTCCGAAGGCCGTCAGCATGTTGAACTGGCCGGGCGCGTAACGCACCGGCCCTTCAGGCGTCTCGACGTCGAGCGTGACGACGTCGGACGACTCGATGCGTCGCGCCGAGACCCGGCCGACGCACGGAATCGTCCGATCCTCCACGCCGCCCATACTCGCAGTCTCTGACATCGCCATCACACTTTGGCGCCGTAGACGTCGAGAAGCTGCAACCGTGTCGCATGCAGGCTCTCGATGGTCCTCGACAGAAAGCGTTGCATCAATTCGTAGCCCAGATCGTGGTCGTGATCACATTTGTCGCGGAGGCAGAGGCCATCCACGGCCAGCGCCCGCGTCAGCTCCAGCGCCCGCGCGTCGTATGTCCATTTGTAGGGCGGCGCGATCCAGGACATGCCGAACATTTCACCAGGACCTACGGTCTGGAACGTCATCGCTCCGCGCCCGGGCGCGAACAACTGCAGCGCGACATGCCCGTGCCGCACCAGATAGAACCGGTCAGCAGGATCGTCCTCCTTGCATATGAATTCGCCGGCCGCGAAGCGCACATTGTTGGCGCAGCCGGTGGCGAGACGCAGGAATTCAGGGTTCAGCCCAGCGAAGAAAGGCTGCTCGCCGAGTATGCGTTCAAGCGTTTCCATGCCTCGCCTCCGTCTCGCGCTCGCTCGCCTGGATCGCGCGGACTTCCTCCGTTATGTCGATGCCGACAGGGCACCAGACAATGCAGCGTCCGCAGCCCACGCAGCCCGAAGTCCCGAACTGGTCGAACCAGCTCGAAAGCTTGTGCGTCATCCATTGTCGATAGCGCGCCGAAACGCTGGAGCGCACGCCGCCGCCGTGCACGTAGGAAAAATCCATCGTGAAGCACGAGTCCCATCGCCGTACGCGCGCGGTTCCGCTCCCATCCAGCGCGCTCGCCTCGTCGACACTCGTGCAGAAACATGTCGGGCAAACCATCGTGCAATTGGCGCAGGACAAGCATCGGGCGGCGACGTCGTCCCAGCGCGGGTGATCGGGATTGCGCGCCAGAAGCTCGCGGACGTTCCCGACCGGCATTGCGCGGCCCATGTGTTGCGCCGTTCGCGCCACGACCTCTCGGGCGGCGCGGATGTCTTCGGCCGTCGCTGCGCGTTGTGGCAGGTTGCGGAGAAGCGCTTGGCCCGCCTCGCTGCCCGCACGTGCGAGAAATCTGTGCTCCCCCTCGAGAATTTCCGTCAACGCGATATCGTAGGCGCCCGACGCTTCCGGCCCGGTTCCCATAGAGACGCAGAAGCAGCCGCCATTCGCCGTCCCGCAATCCACCGCCACCAGAAAGGCATTGTCGCGGCGCGCGCGATAATGCCGGTCGACGGTCTCGCCTTCGCCCAGAACCCTGTCCTGAACGGCTATGGCGGCGAGTTCACAACCGCGAACGGCGATGAAGGCCGTCTTCTCCTGAGACAATGGTTCGGCGAGCACGCGCGCCGCTGCGCGCTCTCCCTCGGAGCGCCACAGCCTTTGCACGGGGGCATGGAGAAACCGCTTCCAGGAATGCGGGCCGACTGCATAGCCGAACAGCGCATCGTCGTCTCTCCGGGCAAGACGATAATGGCCGGGCGCAGCTTCATCGCTCATGCCTGCCGGCAGATCATCGATGCTCTCGAGATCGTCGTAGACGATTACTCCGTCGCGCGCGACCGGACCAATCGTACGACGGCCTTCGGCCCGCAACGATTCGATCAGCGCGTTCAGATCCGCGCATGACAGGATAACGCCGTCATTCATGCCTCACTCCAGGCGGTCGCTCCTTCAATAAACGTCAATTGCGGCGAGACGCTGCCGAAGTCGACGCGTTGAGGCAATCATTTCGCGGCCCCTTCGAGGTTGGGTCGGCGGTCGCGCGAACTGACGATGGCTCGACAGATCGCAGAAGCAAAGTCATCTGCCCCGCTTCGGCGCATCGCCCCGCGCGCTCGCGCATGGCGCGATCGTCAGGTGTCTGGAATCGACTGCATTCCACCCGGGCGGTTCGCGAATATTCGCTGTATGGCTCACCAACGCGCATCCGCAGTCGGCTCTCGTTTCACATCGGCGAACGTCGCATATTCCCGCGCGCGCCGCATCGTCCTATTTACGCGACGTGTTCGTCGATTTGTCCTTAATCTGCATCAACGCGGGCTGTGGTTTTCAGTTTCGTGAAATTGTGACGGCCTTCAGCGCGTATATGGATCGCGCAGCACAAAGGACTGGAAAATTTGCTTCAAGCGCGCTCTGATCTCCCCATGGATCGTCAGATCAAAGACGTCGGAGAGGTCGTGGCCGTTCGCGGCGCGGCGATTGATGTCGCCTTTTCAGCGGGCGCCTTGCCTGCGGTCGACGAGGCGCTGACAATCGAGGCGCGCGACGGTCGCCGCATGCTGGCGGAGGTGCAGGCTCATCTCGACGAGCGGACCGTGCGCGCGCTGGCGCTCGAAAGCACGACAGGCCTCGCACGCGGCGCGCGGGTCGTTGCGAACGGCGCGCCCGTTCTCGTTCCGGTCGGCGAAGCGACGCTTGGTCGACTTCTCGATGCGACCGGACGGATCGGCGACGGTCGCGGCGAACTTCCAGCCGATACGCCCCGTCGGCCGATACATCGCACGCCGCCGGCTCTTGCCGAACAAACCGGGGCATCGAAGATTTTTGCGACTGGCGTGAAGGCGATCGATCTGCTGACGCCGATCGCGCAGGGCGGCAAGGCCGCGCTCTTCGGCGGCGCCGGCGTCGGCAAGACCGTGCTGGTGATGGAGTTGATCCATGCCATGGCTGAGGATTACAGCGGCGTTTCAATCTTTGCCGGCGTTGGCGAACGCTCGCGCGAAGGGCATGAAATGCTCAACGACATGGCGACATCAAGAGTACTCGACCGTGCGGTGCTGGTCTACGGCCAGATGAATGAGCCGCCCGGCGCACGGTGGCGTGCGCCCATGACAGCGCTCACGGTCGCCGAGTATTTTCGGGACGAGCGGCATATGAACGTCCTGCTGCTGGTCGACAACATCTTCCGCTTCGTGCAGGCGGGCGCGGAAGTGTCCGGGCTGCTCGGCCGTGCCCCGTCACGCGTGGGATATCAGCCGACGCTGGCGAGCGAGGTCGCCGCGCTTCAGGAGCGCATCGCTTCCGTCGGCGCCGCCTCCATCACCGCGATCGAAGCAGTTTACGTCCCGGCCGATGATTTCACCGATCCTGCGGTCACGACCATCTCGACGCATGTCGACAGCATGGTCGTGCTGTCGCGCGCCATGGCGGCCGAAGGCATGTATCCGGCCATCGACCCGATTTCATCCTCTTCGGTCCTGCTCGATCCGCTCGTGGTCGGCGAGGAGCATGTGCGGGTGGCCACGGAAACACGGCGCGCGATCGCGCACTTCCAGGAATTGCGCGATGTCATCTCGCTCCTCGGCGTCGAGGAGCTGAGCGCGGAGGATCGACGCCTCGTTTCGCGCGCGCGTCGCTTGCAGCGTTTCCTTACGCAACCCTTCGTCGTCACCGAAGCCTTCACCGGGATGAAGGGCCGGTCGGTCGCCACCGCCGACACGATCGCCGGCTGCAGGGCGATCCTGAACGGGGAATGCGACGACTGGAACGAGAGCTCGCTCTATATGGTCGGCGATATCGAGGAGGCGCGCGCAAAGGAGCGCGACTCGCGCACGAAAACGAGGGTTCCGGCATGAGCGCGCTTCGTCTGCGGATTGCAACGCCCTCGGCCATTCTGGTCGAAACGGATGATGCGCGCTCGATTCGGGCGGAGGACTTCAGCGGTGGGTTCGGTCTGATGCCGGGGCATGCGGATATGCTCACCGTTCTGACCGATTGCGTCGTGCGCTGGCGCGACGGGTCCGACCGTGAATTCTACTGCGCCGTGCGCTCCGGCGTGCTGACGGTCGACGGCGGCGCTCGCGTCGAGATCGCCTGTCGTCAGGGAATGGCCGGCGACGATCTGCCCAGATTGCGCGCGCGTGTCGTAGCCATGCGCGAGGAGGAGGCCGAGGCCGGCCGTCGCGTCAACGTCGAGCAGACCCGGCTCCGTGCACGCGCAGTGCGCCAGCTGATGCGCTACCTTCACCCGACCGCGGACGCTGCGCCACCGCCGGAGGCAGGTCCGTGAGCGCGCCGCACGAGGAGGCACACGACAAACTCGCCGACGCCGCCGTTCGCGCGGCCGAACGGCTCGAAGAGGGCAAACGCCATCCAGAGCCCTCGCTCGGCGCGCGTCTCGGCCAGATCGGAATTCTGGGCTGGACAACCATCGTTCCGATTCTCGTCGGCCTCATGCTCGGCCGCTGGCTGGACCGCGTCTTCGGCGCCCGAATCATGTTCGCCGCCGCGTTTCTTTTCGTGGGCGCGGCGGTCGGTCTGTGGGCGGCCTGGCGATGGATGCAACGGACGACGCCATGATCGAACATCTTCGCGGCAATCTCCCGGAACAGGCGGCGATCGGCGTCGCTGTCGGGCTGGTTTGCGGCCTCGTCTATTTCGGCCTGCTCTGGCGCAACGCCCAGCTGTTCGTCGACGGGCGCGCGGCGGCCGCCGCCGCAATGCAGATCGGGCGGCTCGTCGCCGCAGCATTCATCCTCTACGCCGTTGCGCATCTCGGCGGCGTCGCGCTGATCGGCGCGCTGGCGGGCATTGTTCTGGCGCGCGAGATTCTGACGCGGCGATGGGGGCCTGAGCGATGATCCGCTCGCCGCTCATGCTCGAGCCGTTGTTTCACGTCGGGACCGTCCCGGTCACGGCTCCCGTTCTCGTCGCCTCCGCGATCGTGCTCTCGCTCGGCGCGGGCGCGCGGCTTGCAAGCCGGCGCTTTGCTTTGCGGCCGTCGCGACTGCAAGCGACGATCGAACTGTTCGTCGCCGCGGTCGACGAGCAGATCAAGGGCGTGATGCAGGCGGATCCCGCGCCCTATCGCGCATTGATCGGCACGATCTTCCTCTTCGTCCTCGCCGCCAATTGGACGTCGCTGATCCCCGGCGTCGATCCCCCTACCGCGCGCCTCGAAACGGACGCAGCACTTGCCTTCATCGTCGTCTGCGCGACGATCGGTCTCGGCGTCCGCGCGCGCGGCCTACGCGGCTATCTCGCCACATTCGCCGAGCCGAGCTGGGCGATGATCCCCCTCAATGTCGTCGAACAGATCACCCGCGCCTTTTCCCTCGTCATCCGCCTTTTCGGTAACGTGATGAGCGGCGTTTTCGTCGTCGGTATTGTCTTGTCGCTGGCGGGATTGCTCGTGCCGATCCCTCTCATGGCGCTCGATCTTCTGACGGGCGCCGTACAGGCCTACATTTTCGCGGTCCTGGCGACTGTCTTCATCGGCGCGGCAGTCGGCGAAGGCGGCGGCCAGCGCGCGTCCACCCCGAACGGAGACGGGAATGAACAACATTGAAATTGTCAGCATCATAGCAGCGGCCTTCTCGGTCGGCATGGGCGCGATTGGTCCAGCGCTCGCGGAAGGCCGCGCGGTTGCAGCGGCCATGGACGCGATCGCGCGTCAACCGGAGGCGGCGGGAACCTTGTCGCGCACATTGTTCGTCGGGCTTGCGATGATCGAAACGACAGCGATCTATTCCCTGGTCATCGCTCTTCTCGTTCTGTTCGCCAACCCGTTCGTGAAGTAAGCGACGTCCTCCATGCGCTTCGACTGGTGGACCTTCGCGCTTCAGACGGTGAATGTCCTCATCCTCCTCTGGATTCTGAGCCGTTTCCTGTTCAGGCCGGCCGCCGACATCATCAAGGCGCGACAGGCGGAGGCGGGCAAGCTTCTCAGCGACGCGGCGGCGGCGCGCGAGTCGGCGGAAGCTGAACGGCGCAAGGCCGCCGCATTCGAACAGGAATTGTCCGCCAGGCGCGCCGAGGCGCTCCACACCGCCGAGCAGGACGCGTCCGCGCGCAGGCAAGCGCTCATCGACGCGGCGCGCAAGGAGGCCGAACAGTTGCGGCTGGCGGCGCGGGTCGTGATCGCGCAGGCGCGCGAGGCGGAGGCTGAAGCGGCCGACGATCGCGCCAGCAGGCTTGCGGTGGACATAGCCGCCAAGTTGATTGACCGCATGCCGGAGAGCGCCCGCGTGGCGGGATTCATCGAAGGTCTCGTCGAGGCCGTCGCGGCCCTGCCTCTGGAGACGCGCGTCGAACTTGCCGCGGAAGGCGCGCCAATCCCGGTCACCGCGCCGCGCGCGCTCGCCGAGATCGAAATCGGCGAACTGGAGGCGGGGCTCAGGCGCGCGCTCGGTCGCGTCGTCCGTGTTCAGGGCCGCATCGATGCGGGCCTGATCGCGGGCCTGGAGATCGAAACGGCGCATGCGCGAGTGCGCAACAGCTTGCGGGCGGATCTCGAGGCTATCCAGAACAAATTGTTGACCCGCGATGGCTGAGCGTTCCTCGTCAGACTGGCTCGCGCGCAGCCAGCGCCGCCTGGCGGAGGTCGAGCTGACCGTGCAGGTCGATGCGGTCGGCCGCGTCGAGAGCGTCGCCGATGGCGTGGCGCGCGTGTCCGGTCTGCCGCGCACGCGGATCGGCGAACTCCTGGCGTTCGAAGGCGAGCGCAGGGGCTTCGCGCTCTCGCTCGAGCGGGACGCCATCGAAGTCGTCCTGCTCGACAATCCCGAGAGCGTCGAGGCAGGCGCCGCAGTGCGTGGAACAGGCGAGGTCGTAGTCGCGCCGGTCGGACCGAATCTGCTCGGGCGGGTCGTCGATCCGCTCGGTCGCCCGCTCGACGGCGGCGCGCCGGTCGAGGCGGAGGAGTGGCGTCCGGTCGAGCGCGGCGCACCGGGCATCATCGAACGCGACCATGTGACCGAACCGCTGGATACCGGCGTTCTCGTGCTCGACGCCCTGTTCGCGCTGGGGCGCGGCCAACGCGAGCTGATCATCGGGGACCGCGCGACCGGCAAGACCGCGATCGCCGTCGACACGATCATCAATCAGAAGCATTCAGACGTAATTTGTATCTATGTTGCGGTAGGGCAGCGCGCGACCGCCATCGAGCGCGTGATCGAAGCCGTGCGGCAGCACGGCGCGCCGGAGCGTTGCGTCTTCGTCGTCGCCGCCGCCTCGGCCACGGCCGGCCTGCAATGGATCGCCCCCTTCGCCGGCTTCACGATCGCGGAATATTTCCGGGATCGCGGCGCGCATGCGCTCGTCGTCATCGACGATCTCAGCAAACATGCCGCAACTCATCGCGAGCTGGCGTTGCTGACCCGTCAGCCGCCGGGACGCGAGGCCTATCCCGGCGACATCTTCTACCTGCACGCCCGTCTGCTGGAGCGGGCGGCGAAGCTTTCAAAGGCCTCTGGCGGCGGCTCGATCACGGCGTTGCCGATCGCCGAAACCGACGCCGGCAATCTGTCCGGCTATATTCCGACGAACCTGATTTCCATCACCGACGGCCAGATCGTGCTCGACGCCCATCTGTTCGCGGCCAACCAGCGCCCGGCCGTCGATGTCGGCCTTTCCGTCAGCCGGATCGGCGGGAAAGCGCAGGCAAAGGCCATGCGACAGGTCGCCGGGCGGATGCGTCTCGAATATGCGCAGTTTCTGGAATTCGAGATGTTCACGCGCTTTGGCGGCGTGAGCGATGCGCGCATTGCCGCGCAGATCGCCCGTGGTCAGCGTATCCGCGCGCTGATCGCCCAGCCGCGCTTCTCCGCGCTGCGACCCGTGGACGAAGTCGCGCTGCTCGCCGCGCTCGCCGACGGCGTTTTCGATTCCGCGCCCATGACCGCCATACCTGCAGCGCGCGCGCGCGTGGCCGCGCAGATCGACGCCGAAGCGCCGGACGCAGCAGATCTCCTCGCGCGCGGCGCAGGCCTCGACGAAGCGTTGCGCACGAGACTCGTCGAAGCAGTGCGCACGCTCGTCTCGCACATCAGCGCGGGCGCGATATGACCGGGCGCCTCGCCGAGGTCGTGTCGCGCATCGGCTCGGCGCGACAACTGGATGCGGTGATGGCGGCCATGCGCGGCATCGCGGCCGCCCGCGAGCGGGAGGCGCGCGAACGGCTCGTCCCGATCCGGGCCTATGCCGCCGTCATAGGCGGCGCAATCGGTCAGGCGCTCGCTCTCACGGGCGAGGCCGCGCCTGCGGACCTGGCGCCGCCGCCCGTCGGACGCCCGACGCTGGTCGTCCTGGCCGCCGAACAGGGATTTGCCGGCGCATTCGACGACCGCGTGCTCGACGCAGTGGAGAAGGACGAAAACGGCCCGACGCCGCGCCTGCTGTTGGTCGGCGACCGGGGACTTGTCCGCGCGAGGGAGCGCGGACTGGAGATCGACTGGTCGAGTTCGATGATCTCGCACGTCGATCAGGCCGGAGCGCTCGCGGATCGGATCGCGGAGGAAATCTACGCGCGGCTTGCAGGGGCCGAGACCTCGGAGGTCTCCATCCTGCACGCCGCGGCGGACCCTTCCGAGGGGATCACGATAATCCGCAAGACGCTCGCGCCATTCGACTACCAACGTTTCCCCACCGCGCGCAGGCGGCAGCCGCCGCTGATCCAGATGCCGCCGCGCGAGTTGCTCGCGCGTCTGACGCAGGAATACGTGTTTGCGGAATTATGCGAGGCGGCAATTCTGTCGTTTGCCGCCGAGAACGAAGCGCGGCGCCGCGCGATGACGTCGGCCCAGGAAAACGTGGAGCGAAAACTCGAAACGCTCGTAGGCGAGTCGCGCCGCCTTCGACAGGAAGAGATTACGAACGAAATCATCGAACTGTTTGCGAGCCACGATGGCGAAGCCAAGCACGCATCTGTTCGGCCGGGTGTAAGAGACAGCTAAACTATCCACCAGATCGATCCGACGACGCCTACCATCTTGTCGGCGCTGGCGAGGGCGCTGGAAAGCGCCTGCAATAGTCGATCGGCGCGGCCGCCAATCGCGCGACCATGAGCGCCGTTCGCGCGCTATTCCTGACGCATCTCCATTCGGACCACACGATCGACTACGCCAATCTCCTGCTCTTCGGACTTTTCGCCGGGCTGGACAGGACGCCGCGTCCGCTGAAGGTCTTCGACCCGAGTCGCTGTGGACAAATGGAGCCGGTATTTTCCGCGGCTGGCGAGGAGTCGATCGAAACCCCGATCGTCTGCCCTGAAAATCCATTTCCGGGCGGTCGCGATATGACCGAGCATCTGTTCATGGCCTACGCCACGGACCTGAATGATCGCATCCGTGACAACGGCAAACCCGACTTTAGAACTCTCGTCGATGCGCACGACATCGACATGCCCGATGTCCAGGGCTTCCTGTCGCCGAACGAGACGCCCGCGAGAGACATGGCGCCATTCAAGGTGTACGAAGACGACCGCGTCAAAGTCACGGCGACGCTCGTGAATCATTTCCCGGTCTGGCCTGCATTTGCTTACCGGTTCGACAGCGACGATGGCTCGATCGTGTTTTCCGGCGACACGTGCCGCTGCGACAACCTGATCCGACTTGCGCAAGGCGACGACATTCTCGTGCACGAAACGATCGTCACGACCTGGGCCGAAGCCCTATTCCCGAAGCCGCGAACAGCGGCCGAAGAAGGTCTGCAGAATCACCTGCTGAGCGCACACACCCCCGTCGAAGAGGTAGGCGCCGTCGCGGAGGCGGTAGGCGGCAGGCGTCGGGACGCTGGTGCTGAGCCACATCGTGCCCGGCAATGCCACCCGCGAGCAGCTCCTGCCGGCGCAGCGCGGCTTTTCTGGGCGGCTCGTGATCGGACGCGACCTGATGCAGATCGGGGTCTGCCGAATTCCAGCTTCCGGGTTACACTAAGCGAAACGATCTGCAGACGCTTGCACCAGATGGAGTCACGAGAAATGAGCGGACCACTTGCCGGGCTGAAGGTCCTGGACATTGCGACGATCATCGCCGCGCCGCTCGCGGCGACGCTGCTTGCTGACTACGGCGCGGAAGTGCTCAAGGTCGAAATGCCCGGCCAAGGCGACGGCGTGCGTTACTTCCCGCCCTTCAAGGAGGGCAAGCCGCTGTGGTGGAAGACCGCGAACCGCAACAAGAAGTTCGCGACGCTGGACCTGCGTACGCCTGAAGGTCTCGCGCTGTTCAAGCGACTACTGCCGAAGTTCGACGTGCTGATCGAGAATTTTCGGCCGGGCACGCTAGACCGTTGGGGACTGACAAAGGAAGTCCTTTGGGAAATACAGCCGCGACTGGTCATCCTGCGCGCGACGGGTTTCGGGCAAGATGGTCCCTATCGCGACAAGCCGGGCTTTGCGCGCATCTTTGAGGCGATGGGCGGGCTCACCTACATCACGGGCGAGCCGGATGGCGAACCCATGCATCCCGGCTATCCGATCGGCGACGCGATCGGCGGCCTGTTCGGCGCCGTCGGCGTTCTGGCGGCGCTTTGGAAGCGGGCGCGCGACCCCAATGCGCCCGGCGAAGAGATCGACCTAGCGATGACCGAAGCCACCTTCCGCTTGCTCGATGTGCTGCCGATCGAGTTCGACCAACTCGGCGTCGTGCGCAATCGCATCGGCAACGCCAATGGCTATTCGGCGCCGGCGGCCGTCTATCGCACCAAGGACGATCGCTGGGTGACGCTGGCAGGCTCCACCAATCCGCTTTATGCCGCGAACTGCCGCGCGATCGGCCGGCCAGAACTGATCTCCGATCCGCGCTTCGCCAACAATGCGCAGCGCGTCGAGCATTCCGGCGAACTCAACGCGATCTTCTCCGCCTGGTGCGCCGCGCACACGCTCGACGAAGCTCTCGAAGCCTTCGGCCGGGAACAGGGCACGATCGCGCCGATCTATTCGATCGACCAGATCGCCGCCGACCCGCACGCCAAGGCGCGCGAGATCATCACCCGCGTGCCCGACAAGGATTTCGGCGAAGTGGCGATGGCCAACGTCGTCCCGCGCTTTTCGCGCGATCCCGGCAGCGTGCGCACCACGGCCGGCGACATCGGCCAGGACAATGCCGAAATTTTCGGAGGCTGGCTCAAACTGTCCGAAGACGAAATGAGCGAACTCGCGCGCAAGAAGGTGATTTGAGCGGAGGCGACCCGAGGTGTGCGGCGGCGTCGCGCCCATCGGATCGCGGACGACCGCCGGCAATGATCGACCGGCCGGCAATACTTTCTATGTTCGATCGACCCTCTCGACCACCGGCAGCTTGTACTGCTGGAAATCGCTCATCGGCTGATAGAGGCGCAAGATGAGATAGAAGGGCGCATCGGGCGCCGGCGGCATCTGGCCCGAGGACAAGCCGGCATATCTCCCGAACACGTTCCATCGCGGGGCTGAATCGCTTCGCGTCGAATGGGATGCGATCGGCGCCAGGATGTAGGCAACAGCGCCGCCCCGAGCACCGGAGCCGCGTTGACGACGGCGAAGCAGGTGCGACTGCCCGGAACCGGCGTATCGCGACGAATGTCCCGTTGGTGGCCGCACCCGAATGCTTGTAGCTGGCGTATCCCGGGAATCGGATCGAACCTCTTCGTTCTGATGTAACACAGTCGAATATGTCGGGCTCTGTTGGGGGGCGGAGCGAGGGAGCGCTCGACTGTGCGGTGTCGCTGGGCGAGAGCGGCCTTCACAGGTCCATGCAATACATGTCTGGCAGTGTCTGCGACAGTACGTCGCTTCACGCAATCGGCTTGGAAGTTTTCGAGCTTCTGGAGGCTACTCAACAACTCAGTCGGCGTTGGTGCAGGATTGTCTCGTCTCGCGCGCATGATCGAGGTCGCGAAACAGGCTCTAGTCGAGCAGTTCGTCACGAAGCCGTACGTGAAATTCTTGTAGAAGCCGTTCTGTACCGGCTTTCGCGGCTCGATGAAATGCCAAAGGTTTCTGTTGTCGGAGACGATGATGCGAGGCTCGCCAAGCCGTGCGATCGGCGCCGTCAGTTCGCGCGCGACGCGTCGGCTTCTTGCTCCTTCAGTACATCGATGATCTGCGCTTCCGTGGACCGTGGCCGCTTCGTCTGTCCGTCCTTAGAAGGGACGGGCACCAATTTCGCGTAGAGAAAAGCCCTGTGGCGGGTCGCCTCGATCACAAATGTCCTGTCTGGGCTGATACGCTGTTCCCGCTGCTGGCGGCGGTCATCCACGACTTTGCGTGAGATTGGTTTACAGCGCCATCGAAACGCTCGTTGCAAAGGCGAACCCCCGGGCGCTTAAATGCGAAGTCCTTGCGCCGGCGCCGGGACGAAGACCGGGGATGAGCGGGTGATAATCAGGCAATTCGTCTATCTGGATGCGCTGGCGCGCGAGCGGCACTTCCGGCGCGCCGCCGACGCCTGCAGCATTTCCCAGCCGACGCTGTCTGCCGCGATCGCGCAACTCGAAGCCGAACTCGGAGTCGTGATCGTCAAGCGCGGTCGGCGTTTCATCGGGCTGACGCCCGAAGGCGAACTCGTGCTGTCGCACGCCCGGCGCATCCTGGCCGATGCGCAATCGCTGAAGGACAGCCTGTCGGAACTGCGCACGGGGTTGCGCGGCGCGCTGCGCATCGGCGCGATCCCGACCGCGTTGCCGCTCGTGGCGCACATCACCGCGCCCTTCTCGCGCCGCTATCCCGCCGTGAAGCTGACCGTGCTGTCGCTGACGTCGCAGGACATTCAGTCGCGCATCGACAATTACGAACTCGACGTCGGGCTGTCCTACCTCGACAACGAGCCGTTGTCGGGCGTGATCCCGAAGCCCGTCTATCACGAAGCCTATGTCGCGCTGTTCCGCGAGGACGATCGCGCAGCGGCGGCATCCGAGATCGCATGGGCGGATGTCGCGCAACGCGACCTGTGCCTGCTGACGCCCGACATGCAGAACCGGCGCATCATCGACGGCATTTTCCGCTCGGTCGGCCACGCTCCGACGCCCGTCATCGAGACGAATTCGATCTTCAACCTCTGCACGCATGCCGCTATTCCCGGGATCGCCAGCATCGTGTCACGCCAGCTCGTCGACTTCTTCGGATTGCCCCCCGGAGTGCGTTCGGCGCGCCTGATCGAACCCAATGCTATTCGCACGATCGGGCTTATCATGGCCGATCGCGAACCGACGCCGCCGCTCGCGCGCGCGCTATTTGCCATGACGGATTTCATGTCGGACGCCACGGCCGTGACCAATCATTTGCGATAGAGGCGATCTATCGAGCGTGGGCTTTGCGGCTGTTCGACGGCCCAGAAAACGCTCAAGTCTTGAAATTCTATCACGAGTAAATGCATTTTGATAGTTGTGTCCTATCAACCGGTCGGAAAAATCGATTTGAATTGTTATGGCCAAGCGCCACTGATTGACCTACGACCCGGCCGCTCAGGGCCGGGATGGAGGATACATGCCGTCGAAGCCGGACTGGAACGAGGGCAGGGCGCGCGAGATCATCGGCGGCTTGTCGGCGCTGGAAGGCGCGACTCTGCCGATCCTGCATGCGCTGCAGGACGAATTTGGATTCGTCGACGCACGCGCGACGCCGCTGATCGCCGAGGCGCTCAATCTGTCGCGCGCTGAAGTGCACGGCGCGATCACCTTTTATCACGACTTTCGAAGCAAGCCCGCCGGTCGCCGAGTCATCAAGTTGTGCCGCGCCGAAGCGTGCCAGGCGAACGGTTGCGAGGATCTCGTTACGAAACTGCGCGCACGCCATGGGCTGGATGCGGACAGCCAGGACGACGAGCGGCTGACGATCGAGACCGTCTATTGCCTCGGCAATTGCGCGCTGGGACCCTCGGCGCTGGTCGATGGCGAACTCGTCGGGCGGCTCGACGCCGACCGCCTTGCCGGACTGTGCGACGGCGCCTCTGCAGAGAAGGCGCAGATCGTCGGAGGCGCCGCATGAGCCCCGTGCGCATCTTTATCCCGGGTGACGCCGCCGCCCTGTCGGTCGGCGCGGACGCTGTCGCGCGCGCCATCCGCGCCGAGGCCTCGCGCCGCGGCGCCAGCGTCGATATCGTCCGCACGGGGTCGCGCGGCATGCTGTGGCTCGAACCGCTCGTCGAGGTTGAAGCCGCGCAGGGCCGCATCGCCTACGGCCCGGTGTCGCCACACGATGTCGCCTCGCTGTTCGACGCGGGATTCCTGTCGGGCGGCGCGCATCCGCTCGCACAGGGCGCAGTCGCCGACCTGGACTGGATGCGCCGCCAGACCCGCGTGACTTTCGCGCGCGTCGGCGTGATCGATCCGCTCTCTCTCGACGATTATCGCGCGCATGGCGGTCTGAAAGGCCTCGAGCGCGCGCTGGCCGCCAGCGGCGCGGACATCGTCGAAGCCGTGCGCGCCTCCGGCCTGCGCGGCCGCGGCGGCGCGGGCTTTCCGACGGGCATCAAGTGGAAAACCGTGCTCGACGCCGAGGCGCTACAGAAATATGTCGTCTGCAACGCCGACGAAGGCGACAGCGGCACTTTCGCTGACCGCATGCTGATGGAAGGCGATCCCTTCCTGGTGATCGAGGGCATGGCGATCGCCGGCCTCGCCGTCGGCGCGACCAAGGGCTTCGTCTACATCCGTTCGGAATATCCGCACGCGTTTCGCGCGATGTGCGCCGCGATCGACATTGCGCGAAAGGCCGGCGTCCTCGGCGCCTCCGTGCTCGGCTCCGGCCGCGCCTTCGACATGGAAGCGCGGCTCGGCGCCGGCGCCTATATCTGCGGCGAGGAGACCTCGCTGCTCGAAAGCCTCGAGGGCAAGCGCGGCGTGGTGCGCGCAAAGCCGCCGCTGCCCGCACTGCAGGGATTGTTCGGCAAGCCGACGATCGTCAACAACGTGCTGTCGCTGGCCGCTGTCCCCTCGATTCTCGCCGAGGGGCCGCAGGCCTACGCCGACTACGGCGTCGGCCGTTCGCGCGGCACGCTGCCCTTCCAGCTCGGCGGCAACGTCAAGCGCGGCGGTCTGGTCGAACTCGCCTTCGGCGCGACGTTGCGCGACCTGATTGATGGTTTCGGCGGCGGGACGCGTTCCGGCCGCCCGGTCCGCGCCGTGCAGGTCGGCGGCCCGCTCGGCGCTTACCTGCCGGCAAGCCAGCTCGACACGCCCCTCGACTATGAAGCTTTCGCAGCAATTGGCGCCATGCTGGGCCACGGCGGAATCGTGGTGTTCGACGACAGCGTCGACATGGCGCAGCAGGCGCGCTTCGCCTTCAAGTTCTGTGCGAAGGAAAGCTGCGGCAAGTGCACGCCCTGCCGCATCGGTGCCGTGCGCGGCGTGGAAACGGTCGACCGCATTGTCGCCGGCGTCGAGCGTGAAAAGAATCTCGGCGTCCTCGACGATCTCAACCAATTGATGACAGACGGCTCGCTCTGCGCGATGGGCGGGCTGACGCCTATGCCCGTCATGAGCGCGCTGCGTCATTTCCCCGAGGATTTCCGCCGGGCGTCGCAGCGCGCGGCCGCGGAATAGGAGGTCAGGATGCGTCCGACGCAGGCTGCGAGGCTCATCAAGGAAGTCGATTTCGGCACGCCGATCCGCGCGAACGAAGACATGGTCGCGCTGACGATCGACGGCGTCGACGTGAGCGTGCCCAAGGGAACGTCCGTCATGGCGGCGGCCATGACGCTCGGTACGAAGATCCCGAAACTCTGCGCGACGGATTCGCTGGAGCCGTTCGGCTCCTGTCGTCTGTGCCTCGTCGAGATCGAGGGGCGCAAGGGCGCGCCTGCGTCCTGCACCACGCCGGCCGAAGCCGGCATGGTCGTGCGTACGCAGACCGACCGGCTCGCGAAACTGCGGCGCGGCGTGATGGAGCTCTACATTTCCGATCATCCGCTGGACTGTTTGACGTGCGCGGCGAACGGCGATTGCGAGTTGCAGGACATGGCCGGCGCCGTCGGCCTGCGCGATGTACGCTACGGTTATGCCGGGGAGAACCACTTCGGCGACGCGAAGGACCAGTCAAATCCATATTTCTCCTACGATCCATCCAAGTGCATCGTGTGCAACCGCTGCGTGCGCGCCTGCGAGGAGACGCAGGGCACGTTCGCGCTGACGATTTCCGGACGCGGTTTCGACGCGCGCGTCGCAGCCGGTCCGACCGATTTTCTGAGCTCGGAATGCGTGTCCTGCGGCGCCTGCGTGCAGGCTTGCCCGACCGCGACGCTCACGGAAAAGAGCGTGATCGCGCACGGGCAGCCCGACCATTCCGTCGTGACGACCTGCGCCTATTGCGGCGTCGGCTGCTCCTTCAAGGCGGAGATGCAGGGCGACCGCGTGGTGCGCATGGTTCCCTACAAGGACGGCGCAGCGAATGAAGGCCATTCCTGCGTGAAGGGCCGCTTCGCCTGGGGCTATGCGACGCACAAGGATCGCATCACCAAGCCGATGATCCGCGCGAAGATCACCGATCCCTGGCGCGAAGTTTCGTGGGACGAGGCGATCGGGCACGCAGCGTCAGAGTTCAAGCGCATCCAGGCGAAATACGGTCGCGAAGCGGTCGGCGCGATCACGTCCTCGCGCTGCACGAACGAGGAAGTCTTTCTCGTGCAGAAACTGGTGCGCGCCGCTTTCGGCAATAACAATGTCGACACCTGCGCGCGCGTCTGCCATTCGCCGACCGGCTACGGCCTGTCGCAGACCTTCGGCACGTCGGCGGGCACGCAGGATTTCAAGTCGGTCGAAAAATCCGACGTCATCCTCGTCATCGGCGCCAATCCGACGGACGCGCATCCGGTCTTCGCTTCGCGGCTGAAGAAGCGGCTGCGCGCGGGCGCGCAGCTGATCGTCGCCGATCCCCGTCGCATAGACCTCGTGCAATCCCCGCATATTCGCGCAGCCCATCACCTGCAATTGCAGCCCGGCACGAATGTCGCGCTGCTGGCCTCGCTCGCGAATGTCATCGTGACCGAAGGCCTCGTGAACGAGGCTTACGTGCGCGAGCGTTGCGATCTCGCCGCGTTCGAGGCCTGGGCGCGCTTCGTGGCGCAGGAGAAAAATTCGCCGGAGGCGATGGAAGAACATACCGGCGTGCCGGCCGCCGATGTGCGCGCGGCGGCGCGCCTCTACGCGACCGGCGGCAATGGCGCGATCTACTACGGGCTCGGCGTGACCGAGCACAGCCAGGGGTCGACCACGGTCATGGCCATCGCCAATCTCGCCATGGCGACCGGCAATGTCGGTCGCGAGGGCGTCGGCGTGAATCCCCTGCGCGGGCAGAACAACGTGCAGGGCTCCTGCGACATGGGCTCCTTCCCGCACGAATTCTCGGGCTATCGGCACGTATCGGACGATGCGACGCGCGACATGTTCGAGAGCCTGTGGGGCGTGAAGCTCGACCGCGAGCCGGGACTGCGCATTCCCAACATGATCGACGAGGCGGTCGATGGCGCCTTCAGGGGCCTCTATGTGCAGGGCGAGGATATCGCGCAATCCGATCCCGACACGCAGCACATCACGTCCGGGCTCGCATCGATGGAATGCGTCGTCGTGCAGGATCTCTTCCTGAACGAGACGGCCAAGTACGCGCATGTATTCCTGCCGGGCGCCTCCTTTCTGGAGAAGGACGGCACGTTCACCAACGCCGAGCGCCGCATCAACCGTGTGCGGCAGGTGATGCAGCCGCTGGGCGGAAAGTCGGAATGGCAGGCGACGTGCGATCTTTCCGCCGCGCTCGGCTACCCCATGGCCTACACGCACCCGTCCGAGATCATGGACGAGATCGCGCGCCTGACGCCGGGCTTCCGCAATGTCAGCTACGCGAAGCTCGACGAGATGGGCTCGGTGCAATGGCCGTGCAACGATTCCGCGCCCAACGGCACGCCGCTCATGCACATCGACCGCTTCGTGCGCGGCAAGGGCCGCTTCATGCTGACGGAATATGTGCCCACGCAGGAGCGCTCCGGGCCATTGTTCCCGCTGCTGCTGACCACGGGGCGCATTCTGTCGCAATACAATGTCGGCGCGCAGACGCGCCGCACGGACAACAACGCCTGGCACGACGAGGACGTGCTCGAAATCAATCCGTTCGACGCCGAGAACCGAGGCGTGCGCAGCGGCGATCTCGTGGCGCTCGCCAGCCGCACCGGCGAAATTTCGTTGCGCGCCGAAGTCACTGATCGCGTGCAGCCGGGCGTCGTCTACACGACCTTCCACCACGCCGTCACCGGCGCGAATGTCGTGACGACCGACAATTCGGACTGGGCGACCAATTGTCCGGAATACAAGGTAACCGCGGTGCAGGTGCGCCGCACCAACCAGCATTCGGCCTGGCAAGAGAAGAATCTCGAGGAAGACGTGAGCCTGCGCCGGATCGCTACGCCAGAACTGGTCGCCGCGAAATGAGCGCCGACGAACGCAACGTCGCGAAGCTCGCGCGCATGGCGGGGCAGATCGCCGATTTTTTCCGCGCTTATCCGGAAGCGCAGGCCGCGTCTTCGGTCGCCGAGCACATCAACAAATTCTGGACGCCGAAGATGCGCGCGGAAGTGCTGGCGATGCCCGAGCCCGGCGATCCCTTGGTCGCGAAAGCGCGGGCGTTCGTCAGGACCGGAGAAAAATGAAGAAGAGCCGTATCGCCATCTTCTTCCTCGGCATCCCTCTGGTCTGGGCGTCACGCAGACCTTGATGAGCGCACTGAAGCTCTTTCAGTGAAAAATCGCGGTGCGGTTCAAAGCTCCTCGTGCGCCTGAACGAAAATCCAATTGCCTCATCGTTTCCGCAGACAAGAAACGCATGGCCAGTTTGGCATCTCGTCAAGGCTTCCAGGACCCCGGCACGCTGCGACATGGCGCTGGGCAGTGCTTCGACGATCGATTACGATTGGAATCGTGACGGTCTGCCTGCATGGCCCGGGTCGAGAAAACGCACACGCAACAGCTTCGAAGGCGTGAACGAAATGCCTGTCAATATCACCGGCTTTTCCGACAAGAACTCTGTTAGAGGCGACGCATCCCGGCTCACAGGCGAGATCCATTTTGAAGGCGCCGGAAGCTCGGTCACCTTCGGCCGCAAGTGTGTCAGCGGGTCAATTCGGATGTGGATCGGACAGAATGTCCACGTTCAAATCGGCGACAATTGTGTGCTGGGTCATCTGGAAATCCATGCCGCTGGAAGCAATCGGGTAAATATCGGGGATAGGACAGGCTTCAACGGTCGGGTGAGGCTGTTGATGCATGAGGCCGGCGACATCACGATTGGGGTGAACTGCCTGATTGGCCAATCGGATTTCACAATCAGCGATATGCACTCGATTGTTGACATCGTGTCTGGACGGCGAACGAATCCGGCCGCGAGCATTTCACTTGCTGATCATGTGTGGATCGGGGAGGGCGCTCTCTTGCTCAAGGGCGTCAAGATCGGCGCGCATAGCGTCATAGGGGCGCGCGCGGTCGTAACCCAAGGCGTACCGCCTCAGAGCGTCGCCGCTGGCATACCCGCGCGGGTCATTCGTTCCGGCGTCACCTGGCGTCATGACCTGGTCTGACACGCGGCGCCACGTATCTCCAGCGGCAACTCGAGACTGCTACCGTAGCCGCGGTTGAATGGCGCGCGACTTTAGCGTTGGCTCGATCTGCACGGCCATTCTCCCGAGCCAAATATCGCCTCACCACTTTTTCCAGGGCGCCGCGCCGCTTGACCACAGGTCTTCCAGCACCTTCTTGTCGCGCATCGTGTCCATCGGATGCCAAAAGCCACGATGGCGATAGACGCGCAGCTGGTCTTCGCTGGCCAGTCTTTCGAGCGGGCCGACCTCCCAGGAAGTCCCGTCGCCGTCGACGAGATCGATAGCTTTCGGCGACAACACGAAGAAACCGCCATTGATCCAGCCGCCTTCGCCGCGCGGCTTTTCAACAAATCCGGTGACGCGGTCAGCATCCGTAATGAGCGCGCCGTAGCGGCCGAGCGGCTCGACGCCCGTCACCGTGGCCAGTCGCCCATGCTTTTCATGGAATGCGAGCAGAGCCGTGATGTCGACGTCCGACACGCCGTCGCCGTAGGTGAAGCAGAATTTCTGGTCGTTCTCGACATAATTGCGAACGCGGCGCAGGCGGCCGCCCGTCAATGTATTCTCGCCGGTGTCGACCAGGGTGATTTTCCATGGCTCCGCATAGCTCTGATGCACGGACATTGAATTCCGGGCGAGATCGAACGTCACATCGGATGTATGGAGAAAGTAATTGGCGAAGAATTCCTTGATCATGTAGCCGCGATAGCCGCAGCACACGATGAAATCGTTCACGCCATGGGCGGAGTACATTTTCATGATGTGCCAGATGATCGGGCGCCCGCCGATCTCGATCATCGGCTTGGGCCTGAGATTGGATTCCTCCGATATTCTCGTGCCGAGGCCGCCGGCCAGAATGACGGCTTTCAGATTTTGCATGACGCGGACGCCCGTTCGCTCGAATGTTTCGCGCGCACTCTAGAAGAAGCGGCAGGATCAGGCCAAGGGCCGGGGGCGGCGGCTCGAGGGCGTGGTTTACTTTCGAAAGGCCAGAAGTTAAGCGGTACCCGCATTCGGCGGACCTGGCTTGGTTCGCGCAAGTGAAGCGGTGAAAGGCTCGCAGGCCATGAAATCCTTCGTCCTGACGGCGCATTCGGTTCCCGCGATTGGACGGTCGGTTTCCCAACGCGCGGCGTCGGGACAAGGCGCGCGATGATCGATCCAGCGTTCTGGTCCGGCCGGCGCGTGCTCCTGACCGGTCACACGGGGTTCAAGGGCGGCTGGCTGGCGCTTTGGCTGCGCGCGATGGGCGCGCAGGTCTATGGCTTCGCCCTTCCGCCCTCCACCAGCCCCGCATTGTTCGAACTGGCGCATGTCGGCGAAGACGGCGCGGGTTCCCTCGGCGACCTCAGGGATCAGGCTGCCGTGAGCGCTGCTGTGCGCGCCGCCAGACCCGAAATCGTCCTGCATCTGGCGGCGCGGGCGCTGGTGCGCGCCTCGATCGCCGATCCCTGCGACGCTTTCGCGTCCAACGTGATGGGCACGGCCCATATTCTCGAGGCGTTGCGGCAATGCTCCGAGGTCTCGACAATTCTCGTCATCACCTCGGACAAGGTCTACGCCAATGACGAGAGCGGCGCGGCTTTCGACGAGCGCACGCCGCTCGGCGGCAAGGACCCGTATTCCGCGTCCAAGGCGGCGACCGAGATGGTCGTGCGGGCCTATCGCGAGACTTATTTCCGCCAGAAGGGCGTCCGCCTGGCCACAGCGCGCGGCGGCAACGTGATCGGCGGCGGAGACTATTCCGAGGACAGGATCGTTCCCGATATCGTCCGGGCGGTGTCAGCTGGATCGAAGCCTGTCATCCGCATGCCTCATGCAGTCCGCCCCTGGCAGCACGCGCTCGATTGCCTGGCTGGTTACCTGCTCTACGCCCAGGCGCTGCATCGGCGCGTGGAACTGCCCGACGCGCTGAATTTCGGGCCGGAGCCGTCCGCGCCCGTTACGGTCGGCGAATTGACGAAAGCGCTTCTGGAAGCGCTCGGCCACGCGCCGGAATTCGTTCACCAGCCGATCCCGAATTCCATCGAGATGCGCACGTTAACGCTCAATTCGGACCTCGCCCGCCGCATTCTCGGCTGGCGCGATCTTCTGCCCGGCCGCCTCGCGATCGACTGGACCGCGCACTGGTACGGTGCGGTAGGGCGCGGCGAGGATTCGCGTACGAAAACCCTGTCGCAGATCGACGACTATTGCCAGCTTCAGTCGAGGCGTTGATGACACAGCCTGCTTGCCGTTTCTGCGGCGCCCCCCTCACGCACGACTTCGTCGATCTCGGGTCGACGCCGCTGTCGAACGCGTATCTCACCCGGGCGCAGGTGGAAGCGGGGCTCGATCGCGCCTATCCGCTGCACGCGCGCGTCTGCGACGCCTGTTTCCTCGTGCAGGTGGACGCGCCGGTTGAGCCGGAGCGCATCTTCGATGAGGACTACGCCTATTTCTCGTCCTATTCGGCTTCATGGGTCGAGCATGCGCGCCGCTACGCGCAGGCGATGATCGCGCGGTTCGGCCTCGACGGGCATGCGCTCGTGGTAGAGGCCGCTTCGAACGACGGCTACCTCCTGCAGCATTTTGTCGCGGCCGGCGTGCCGGTGCTGGGGGTCGAACCCGCGGGCAATGCGGCAGAAGCGGCGCGCGCGCGCGGCGTGCGATCGGAAGTTTCGTTCTTCAACGAAGCCACGGCGCGATCGCTGGTCGCGAAGGGCTTCTCGGCCGACCTGACGGCGGCCAACAACGTGCTGGCCCACGTGCCCGATATCGCCGATTTCGTTCGCGGTTTCTCCGTCATCCTGAAACCCGAGGGCGTCTCGACCTTCGAGTTCCCGCATGTTCTCAACCTCATTCGCGAGTCACAGTTCGATACCATCTATCACGAGCATTATTCCTATCTGTCGCTGGTGACTGTCGAGAAAGTGCTCGCCGCCGCCGGCATGCGCGCCTTCGATGTCGAGGAGCTCGCCACGCACGGCGGGTCGCTGCGGCTCTATGCCTGTCGCGCGAACGCCTCGCACGAGCAGACCGATGCCCTGGTCGCGATGCGCGACAAGGAGCGAGCCTTCGGCTTGCACGGCGTTGCAGGCTACGCCGGCTTCGCCGCGCAGGTCGAGAAGGTCAAATCCTCGTTCCGCGCGTTCCTGGAACTTGCGCGAAGTGAGGGCAAGACGATCGCCGCCTATGGCGCCGCAGCCAAGGGCAACACGTTTCTCAACGTCTGCGGCGTGACGCCCGAGGATATCGCCTGCGTCTACGACCTGAGCCACGCCAAGCAGGGCCGCCTCCTGCCGGGCAGTCATATTCCGATCCTGTCGCCCGACCAGATCGACGACCTGAAGCCCGACTATCTCGTCATCCTGCCGTGGAACCTGCGCGACGAGATCATCGCGCAGATGGACAGGATCAGGACCTGGGGCGGCCGGTTCGTCACCGCTGTGCCGGACACGCAGGTTTTCGACTGATGCGTTTCGTCGAGACGGAGATTTCAGGCGTTTTCGATGTGGCCGCCGATCCGCGTCGGGACGAGCGCGGCTTCTTCGCGCGCATTTTCTGTCCACAGGAATTCGCCGACGCCGGCATCGACTTCGTCTCGACGCAGATCAATCTGTCCCGCAACGATCGCGCTTTCACGCTGCGCGGCATGCACTGGCAGGACCCGCCCTACGCCGAGGCGAAGCTCGTGCGGGTGACGGCCGGCGCCGTACATGACGTCGTCGTCGATCTGCGGCCGGACAGCGCCACTTTTCGGCGCTGGATCGCGCGCCGGCTCGACGCCGCAAACGCCGCCGCCTTGTTCATCCCGGAGGGCTGCGCCCACGGGTTCTTGACGCTGGAGCCCGGAACCGACGTGCTCTACCAGATGAGCCGGCCCTATGTGGCCGGCCAGGCGCGCGGCATGCGCTGGGACGACCCGTCGATAGGCATCGCATGGCCGGCCGAACCGCAGGTCGTCGGCGAAGCCGACCGCGCCTGGCCGCCCTTCCCCCCACAGGAACCGGTCAGCTTGCAGGAGCCTCCGCATGGCTGATATTTACCGCGTCTTTCCGGCCGCTCTGGCCGCAGCGTCGACCAATCCGGGATATGTGGCCGCATGATCGTTTCGCCCGAACGCATTCCGGTCGCCGGACCCTCGATCACCGACCGCGAGCCGGAACTCGCCGCGGAAGCCGCGCGCACTGCGTGGTACGGCAATCACTATGCCTACAACGCGCGGTTCGAACAGATGCTGACCGATTACGTCGGCGTCGCCCATGCCGTCAGCCTGCCGCATTGCACCTCCGGCCTTCACCTGGCGCTCGCCGCGCTCGGCGTGGGGCCGGGCGACGAGGTGATCGTGCCCAACGTGACCTGGATCGCTTCGGTGGCGCCTATCGTCTATGTCGGTGCGGAGCCCGTGCTGGTCGACATCCGCGCCGACACCTGGTGCATCGACCCGGATGCGGTTGAGGCCGCGATCGGGCCGAAGACGAAGGCGATCATCGGCGTCGATCTCTACGGCTCCATGTGCGACTGGGATCAACTGCAGGCGGTCGCGGACCGGCACGGTTTGCACCTGATCGAGGATTCTGCCGAGGCGCTCGGCTCGTCGCTCAATGGCCGCAAGGCCGGCGCCTTCGGGCGCGTCTCCGCCTTCAGCTTCCACGGCAGCAAGACGGTGGCGACGGGCGAAGGCGGGATGCTGGCGACCAACGACACGGGACTATTCGACCGCGTGCTGTTCCTGCGTGACCATGGCCGTGCGCCGGGCGACCGCTTCTTCCAGAATTCCGAGATCGCGTTCAAGTACCGGATGAGCGCCGTACAGGCCGCGCTGGGAGTCGCACAGATGGAGCGCATTGATGAACTCATCGCACACAAGCGCGCGATCTTCCGCTGGTACCAGCAGCGACTGTCCGGCCTGCAGGGCGTGGCGCTGAACGCCGAGCCCAACGGCGTCGTCAACAGCTACTGGATGGTGACGATCGTTCCCGACGCATCCTTCGGGCTCGACAAGTTCCAGATCATGGAAGGGCTGAACAAGCGGAACATCGATTCCCGCCCGTTCTTCTCGCGCCTGTCTGATCTGCAGGCGTTCGACGACCGTCCCGTGTCGAAGCGCTTCGTGCGGCCGGACGAGCGCGGCGCGGCGATCGCGCGCGGCGGGGTGAACCTGCCGTCCGGCTACAACATGGACGAGGCGAAAGTCGACATCGTCGCCGCCGCCGTGAAGGAAATTTTCGGCGCGCGCGCCTGACGCGCGCCCCGCACCATCAGGAGCTGACATGACCGTGAAGGACGACCGCGCCGAATTCAAAGCCGAAACCAGACGCCACTCACTCGCCATGGGCCAGGACGTCACGCTGTTCGAAGAGGCGCGCGACATGACGGTGAAAGCCGGCCAGCACCGGTATGCCTATCTATGGACCTGGATGGGCGTACCGATCATCCAAATGCCTTCCGACATTGTTGTGACACAGGAGATCATCTGGCGGACAAGGCCAGACGTCATCATCGAAACAGGCGTAGCTCGCGGCGGCTCGCTCGTCTTCTCCGCCTCGATGCTGGCGATGATCGGTAGCGCAGGTAAGGTCATCGGCGTGGACATCGATATACGAGCGCACAATCGGGACACGATCGAAAAGCATCCAATGGCGTCGCGCATTACACTCATCCAAGGCTCTTCGGTCGCTCCCGAGACGGTGCAGCGCGTGAAGGATGAAATTCCAAAGTACGCCAAGGTCATGATCGTTCTCGATTCCGATCATTCCCGGGACCACGTGCTCAACGAGTTGCGCGCATACGGTCCGCTCGTCACAAAGGGCCAGTACCTGATTGTGGCCGATACGCTGCTCGGTCGGCTGCGTCCCGATCAGACGCCCAAGAACCAGGCGAGCGTTTGGCTGCCCGGCAACGAGCCGTTGGCCGGTCTCGACGCCTATCTCAAGGAGACGGATCGCTTCGAACCGGACGACGAGATTAATGGCAAGATGATCGTATCGAGTTCGCCGGGCGGCTATCTCAAATGCGTTCGGGAATGAGGGGACGGGTCAAGCTCAGGCCGGTGGTCGTCGAAGACCATGCAACGCTCGCCGCATTGCGCGCCGACGTAGAATTGCAGCACCTGCTGCTCGCAAATCCACCGCCTGGCGGCGACTACGATGTCGCCGCATGGATCGTGCGTCGACAAGCCGACGGGGCTATCTGGGCAATTGCCGATCTCGCGGATGACGCCTGCCTCGGCTACGTGCAGATCGCCGCAATTCATCGCAGGAACCGCCACGCCCATTTCGGCATCGCGCTCGCGCCGGGCTGGCGAGGCCTTGGCGTCGGTGAAGCTGCCACAATCGCGCTGCTGTCCGAGGCGCGGGCGCTCGGTCTCTTCAAGCTGCTGCTCGAGGCGCGCGTCGATAACCATGGCGCAATCGCCCTCTACGAAAAGCTCGGATTCAGGCGCGTCGGAACGTTGCAGCACCATTACGACGACGGCGGACGCCGGCACGATGTCCTGGTCATGGAACGCGAGATTCCCGAGGAGCCGGCCGCATGACAACGGTCGCGATATCACAGCCGATGTACTTCCCGTGGGCGGGCTTCATGGAAATGATGAAGCTGGCCGACGTCTTCGTCTGGTTGGACGACGTGCAGTTTTCCAAGGGGTCCTTCACCAATCGTATTCAGGTGAAGACGCAAACCGGGGTAAAATGGATGACCATCCCCCTGCAAGGCAAGGGGACCAATACGCCGATCCGTGATCTCGTCGGCGCCGGAGACGACTGGCGGCGCTCGCACCGCGCGATGCTGACGCACGCCCTCGCCGCCGCACCCTGTCTCGCGAAGGCGCTGGAGGTTTTCGACGATGCCCTCGCGCCATCGGGGCTCTCGGAGGTCCTGATCCGATCCTGCGAGGCCCAAGCGCGGTTGATGGCGGCAATGCCCGGAAAGATCGTTCGCATCGGCGAACTGGACATCGGAGGCGTATCTTGGCCCCGGGTGATCGAGATCGTCAAGGCCGTCGGCGGCTCCCGCTACATTTCCGGCGCGGGAGGGGCCAACTACCTCGACCACGCCGCGTTTGACCGGCAGGGGTTGAGCGTCGAGTACATGGCCTATAATCCTCTGCCGTGGCCGCAGCAGCACGGCGAATTCACGCCTTATGTGACCGGGCTGGATCTGATCGCGGCCTGCGGAGCCGGCTCTGCCGACCACCTGCGTCCGGTTACCATCCCGTGGCGCGAGAGGCTGGCCCAACCCAGGGTAGCCGACGAAGGAGCGAACCATGAATGACTCGATGGTCGAGCAGTTTCGCCGGGACGGCTACATTGCCATACTTGGATTTTACGATCCGCAGGACATCGCGGACATCCAGGCCGGCGTGCAGCGCATCGTCCGGCTGCTCGCCCGCAAGTACGGAGTCGACGCCAATACAGAGACGCCGGAAGCCGCTATGACCTCTGGATATCTCGCCCTAATCGCCAAGAACAGGGCTTGGGGCGGCGAGGTCTATGACGCCGTCAAGCAGATCCCCAGCTTCATGGCGCTAGCCGCCTCGCGTCGCAACGTGGAATTGTTCGAGACCTTGCGTCCGGGCTCTGCGGCGGGCGTGGCGGCAGGCGGCTACGGCATTCGGATCGACAATCCGCGCGAGGAGAAATTCCGCGCGCCGTGGCACCAGGAGTTCCCCGCACAGCTGCGCAGCATCGACGGGCTTGTCTACTGGTCGCCGCTGATTCAGGTCACGCCCGAAATGGGGCCTGTCGAGATTGCGGAGGGGTCGCATGTCGAGGGTCCCGTCCCAGTCTATGATGACGACGGCGGCATCGGCAAGAGCGGCGCATATAGCTTGCGGCTCGATCGAGAGCAGGAGCGCCTCGCTCAGTACAAGAAGATCGCGCCTCTCTCGAAGCCTGGCGACCTGCTGATCATGGATTTCCTCACACTGCATCAGTCGGGGCTGAATGTCTCGGATCGCCCGCGCTGGTCCATGCAGTTTCGCTATTTCAACTTCAATGATCCCGTAGGCCTCGATATTTCGTGGAAGGGGTCATACGCGGCAGGAGTCAAATTTTCTGACCTGTTGCCGAACCTCCGCACGTCGCATAGCTAGACGCTATCGCTGTGCATTTCGCGATCATCGTCGCGCCGCTCTGACATGGCGCGGAGAGCCGGAGTGTATTGATGAAATGCCGGATTTGTGCGGCGCAGCTCGGTGAGCCCGACTATGCGGCCGAGGCGCCCGCCCTGACCGACAGCGGTCGCCTGCTCGACATGCGGACGGAAGTCTATGTCTGCGAGGCCTGCGGACTCGCACAGTCGCCTGATATTCCCAATGTGACGCATTTCTACGCGCACGAATACAAGATTTCCCTGCAGGCGGCCGATCACGACCAACTCGTCAGTCTTTCCGACGGACGGTCAATGTTCAGGACCGACCTTCAGGCGGAGCTCGTCCTGGGATTGGCCGCACCGCCGCGAGGTGCCGCGGTGCTGGATTTTGGCTGCGGGAAGGCGGCGACGCTGCGCAAGATGACCGACGCGCGCCCGGACTTGCGCCCTCACGTGTTCGACGTATCAGACGACTATCGTGCCAGCTGGGCTGAATGGGTGGCGGCGGGCCAATGCGCAACCCATGTCGTGCCGGACGCTTGGCGCGCGAACTTCGATCTCGTCATGTGCCATTTTGTTCTCGAACATGTCGTGGACGTGCCGGCTGTCCTCGCTAATCTGCGCATGCTTCTGGCTCCGCGCGGCGTTCTGTTCCTGTCGGTTCCCAACGCGCTGGCCAATCCAGGAGACCTGCTCGTCGCCGACCACCTCAGCCATTTCACGCGGGGCTCTCTCGCAAATGCGCTTGCAAGCGCCGGCCTTGAGGTCGCCGATATCAATTCTGCCTCGTTTCCGGGCGCGCTCCTGTCGGTCTGCCGTGCGAGAGGCGCGACGCGCGATCATGCGGCGATTGTTCTGGACCCGGAGGCACCGGCCCTGCGACAAGCCGCATCGGGGTGGGCCACCATCGAATCCAGGGTCCGGGAAGCGGCCCGCGTCAACCGGGGCGCTCCGGCCGCCATTTACGGCGCGGGCTTTTATGGAAGCGTCATCCGGACCCTTCTCGGGCCGCAGGTCGGCCTTTGCTGTTTCATCGACGCAAATCCGCACCTGCAGGGCTCGACCCACATGGGACTGCCGGTCGTGGCGCCTGCCGATACGCCTTCCGGCATCCGTCTTGTTTACGCCGGGCTCAATCCGCTGAAGGCACGGGCGATCCTCGAAGATCAACCACATATGAAGGGCAGGACGATCGTCTGGCTGCAATAGCCTGTTGGCCGTCCGGCATTCGTCGCGCCTCAACGGCCGATGATCCGCGAAAGCGTGCGCACAAGCCCAGGCCGCGCCTCTGCCTTCAATCCCTCGATCGCGGCGGCCGGCACAGCGAACCGCGCATATTCGCGTGTCATATCGGCGATGTCCTGAACATGCGGCCCCAGAGTGTAGCGCAGGAACACCGATTGGTGGGGGCCGACGAAGTAGAAGAACGAGGTGACGTCGGACGCGCCCGGCTGCGCCGGCGGGAGCTTTACCCGATCCGGGTTGACGCCGTTCTTCCGGGCGATTTCGGTAAGAAGGCCCTGGAGTTCTCCGCGCCGCGACGCAAAACGTGGCGCAGCAGTGGCGAACCACCTGAGCCATCCCTCGATATCGGGCTTGATCGTATCGCCGGGAAAATGCGTATCGCGAAAGCGCAGCAACTCATTGGCGATCGCGACCTCTACCAGAGGATAAGAGTTTGACAGTCGCGGATCCAGCGCTTCAGGCGCCGCCTCCTCCGCCTTGAATTGCTCCAGCGGTCCGGCGTGCAGATCCGGGAAAAGTGCCGATGTGCCGGTGCTGTGCCGGGAAATGCCGAGAACGCTGACCGGTCGATAGGAGAAGACGTAGTTGTCGACGTGCCAGGCGTTGACGAGGCCGGAGGCGATGTCAGGCGATTTCGACAGGAAGTAGCGGCCGTATTTCGTCCTGATGCGGTCGATCAGCGGACGCGGGACGAAGGAATAGTAGAGCGACGGCAGTTCGCTGAAATTCGCCTGGTCCTTGTAAGTGTAGAGCTTGCGCAGGAAGTCGCGCGAATTTCTGAGTTCGAGATGCCGTCCGAGGTGGACGTTCGCCTGGTTCCTGAATTCGGGAATGTAGAAATCCGGCCAGTAATAGACCGAGATGCGCCAGGTCAGGATCTTGTCGGGCCAGACCGCATGCACCTTTTCCGCGACCTCCAGCGCATCGGGCAGGGGGCCGTCGTCGTCGCCGAGGATCGTCACATAGTCGCCGCGCGCCTGCGCGAGACCCATCTCCCAGTTGTCGATCATCGGTAGGCGTTCTGGCGCGCGGACATGACGGATGCGTGGGTCGTTGAAGGAGTCGATGACGTCCTTCGTCGCCGACGAACTGGCGTTATCCATCACTACGAGTTCGAGATTGTCGCGCGTCTGCGCCAGGACGGCGCGCATGGCGGCGCCCAGCACGTCGTGACGTTCACGCGTCGGAATGACAAACGAATAAAGCACTGATTTCACTCATATCATGCAAGGCGATCGGGCAACCTTTTAATCGGGATTGTCGAGCCGCGCCAGCCAGTCCGGCGCCGAGCGACGGCATCGACGGCGGGCGTCGCCGCATCTCAGGCGGCGTGGCGCTCCCGTCGCCGTCGGTCGGCGGCCGCGCCAAAGGCCGAGAACAGGGCGCCGTTGATCCGATTGTTGAGCGTGTCATATTCGGCGTGCCACTGCACGCCGACAGCGAAGGCGGCGGCGCCCTTCACGCTGATCGCCTCGATCGTTCCGTCTTCGGCAACACCCTCGATGGCGATCCGTTCTCCAGGCTTCAGAATGCACTGGCCATGCAGCGAATTGACCCGAATCGTGGCCGCGCCGAGAATGCGTTCCAGAACGCCGCCCGTCGTCAATGCCACATCATGGCGCTCGGCGAAGACGACCGCGGGATCGGGATGGAAATCGCCGGTTTCGGTGCGCGGCGCCCGGTGATTCATGCGGCCGGGCAATTCGCCGACCTCCGGATGCAGGGAGCCGCCGAAGGCCACGTTCATCTCCTGTAATCCGCGACAAACGCCGAACAGCGGGATGGCCAGATCCACGCACGCCCGGACCAGCGCGAGCGCGACGCTGTCGCGCCCATCGTCATAGGGCTCGTGCTTCGGGTTCGGTTCGACGCCGAAGCGCGAAGGATGAACATTGGCCCGGCCTCCGGCAAGCACCACGCCATCGACCAGATCGGCGATGCTCTCGATATCGACGGCGTCGCGCATCGCGGGAATCAGGATCGGCGCGCATTGCGCCGTCTCGATGATCGCGCGCAGGTTTCGATCCCCGACCGCCTGGGCCTGCAAGCGCCCGTCCACGAGATATGAATTGCAGATCACTCCAATGATCGGTCGGCCCATCGCCATTCTCCGGTCGAACGAGCCCAACGCCGTCCCGCTCGCGTTCCGTATAGATTAGCGACTATAGCGCATCGATGGAAAATTCGCGGCCGTCCGGCTGCGCCCATGGCGCTTTGCGACGAACGCCATGCAGGGCTGGCCGGCGTGGGCGCGGGTCGATCGGCCGTCGCTCCGCGATTCTCACGCGCCGGCGTTCAGCGTTCGGCGCGCTATGTTGATTTGATGGATCTGGCTCGTGCCTTCGTACAGGCGGAACAGACGAACGTCGCGATACCAGCGCTCGATCGGCGCGTAATCGGCGACATAGCCGGCCCCGCCGAAAATCTGCACGCAGCGGTCGGCGACGCGTCCGCACATTTCCGTTGCGAAATATTTGCACATGGAAGCTTCGAGCGTGACGTCCTCGCCCCGATCGCGGCGGCGCGCGGTCTCGAGGATCATGGAACGCGCGGCGAAAATCTCCGTCTGGCAATCCGCGATCAGCGCCTGTACCAGCTGATGCTCGCAGATCGGCGCGCCGGATTGCACGCGTGTTCGCGCGTGATCGATCGCCAGCTCCAGCATGCGGATCGCGGGCCCGGTGGAGAGCGCGGCCAGATGAATGCGCTGCTTGTTGAGCGCCTTCATCACAGTTCGAAAGCCGACGCCAGGCTGGCCGCCGAGCAGGTTTTCCGCAGGCACGCGACAGCCGTCGAGAAAGATCGAGCCGACGGGCGAACCCGCCTGTCCCATCTTGCGATAGGGCTTTCCGGTCGTCAGCCCCGCCGCGCCGCGCTCGATAATGAAGGCGGACACGCCCTTGGCGCCCTTCGTTCCGGGTTCCGTGCGCGCGGTAATGGTGAAGAGATCGGCGATCGGCGCATTGGTGATGTAGCGCTTCTCGCCGTCGAGCACGTAGACATCGCCATCGCGCCGCGCGATCGTCTTGACGTTGGAGGCTTCCGAGCCCGCATCCGGTTCGGTGACGCCGAGACACGACGTCCATTCGCCGCTCGCGAGGCGCGGCAGATAGCGCTCCTTCTGCGCCGCCGTGCCGTCGACGACGATTCCCTCGGCGCCGATGCCCGTATTTGTTCCAACGCGTGCGCGAAAGGCGACGGAACATTGCGAGAGTTCGAGCGCGGCGAGCACAAGCTCTTCCGTGGTCAGGCCGGCGCCGCCATATTCCTCCGGGATGCTCCAACCGAAAAAGCCGGCCTCGCGCATCGTCTGCACGAGATCATCAGGCACCTCATCGCGTTCCTCGACTTCCGCCTCGCGCGGGATCGCATTTTCGCGCACGAAGCGGCGGACATTGTCCAGGAAGCTGCCGAAGGCGGCCTCGTCCCTGATCATGGTTCTTATCTTTCGCTGCGTGCTGCGGTGAAGAGGGACGAAGTCGCGCCGCATGAATCCTCAGGGCGCGACCATGACAATCCGCATGCGCTATGCGTCGAACATGATGACCGAGCGCAGCACCTCGCCGGATTTCATCCTGGCGAAACCGTCGTTGATTTCGTCGAGCTTGATGCGCGCGGAAATAAACTTGTCGAGGTTCAACTTGCCGCGCAGATAGTGCTCGATCAGCCGCGGCATGTCGGTGCGGAACCGGTTCGACCCCATCGACGAGCCCTGGATCTTCTTCTCGCCACGTAAAAAATCGAAACCATGCAGCTCGATGTTCGTGCCGAACGGGATCATGCCGATGATGGTTGCGACGCCCCCGAAACCCAGCATCTTGAACGCCTGCTCGGCCGTCGCCTTGGCGCCGACCGCCTCGAATGTGTGATGCGCGCCGCCCTTGGTCAGTTCGAGCACCTGCGCGACGGGATCGCCGTCTCGCGCATTGACGACATCCGTCGCGCCGAGTTCGAGCGCCATCGCCAGTTTCTGTGGATTGGTGTCGACCGCGATGATGCGGCCCGCGCCCGCAATGGCGCCGCCGTTGATCGCCGCCATGCCGATGCCGCCGCAACCGATCACCACCATGGTCTCTCCGGGCTTCACGCCAGCCGTGTTGAAGACCGCGCCCGTTCCCGTGATGACGCCGCAACCGATCAGCGCCGCGCGGTCGAGCGGCATGTCCTCGCGGATTTTCACTATGGCGTTTTCATGCACCAGCATCTGCTCGGCGAAAGACGAGAGATTGAGGAATTGGTGGATCTTGCCGGGCTTGCTCCACACCATGCGATCGGAAACGCCGGGCGGCAGTTTGACATCGACGCCCGTGCAGATCGCCGGCCGGCCCGACGTGCACTGCTCGCAGACGCCGCAGAAGACAGACAGGCAGGAGATGACCCGGTCGCCCTTCTTCACATAGGTCACGTCCTCGCCGACCTCCTCGACGATGCCGGCGGACTCGTGGCCGAGCACCGCCGGCAGCGGGTGCGGATAGAGCCCTTCCATGAAATGCAGGTCGGAATGGCAGAGGCCGGCGCAGGCAGTGCGCAACAGGACTTCGCGCGCCTTTGGCTTGCGGACGCCGACATTTTCGATGACCAGCGGCCTGTTGGGTTCGTACAGAACGGCTGCGCGCATTTTTCCTCCGCACGATCTACGATTGCTCGTTACGTTTATTGTTGAACGACCTGGATGGCCTTCCGCGTGACCTCCGGCGATACGCCCTTGCCGGAAGGCAATGTGGGGTTGTTCGAATAATTAAAGACCGCCCGAAAACAGAGTCAATGCGCGGCGATCGGCCCGCGGCGTCAGCCGGAGACCCGTCGCTCGGCTCGCGAGAGGTGGCGCGCCTGGCGCGCCGCGCGGTCTTCCAGCATGCGGTACACGCCGATCTTGACCGTCATCGCAATCAGGAACGAGACAAGTGTATAGGCCCAGACCAGCAGTGCGAGCTTCCATCCGGTCGGGGCCATGAACCAGCCATAGACAACCGCCAGCGTTCCCACGATCTGCGTGATCTCGGCGGGAACGACGAGCCTCCAGCCCGGCAAGGGCCTCTCCCACACCGGCCCCTTGTTGCGCGTGAGATAGATTGTCATGTGGCCCGAGACGAGCAGCTTGAGAAAAATCAGGGCCTGCATCGTGGAGGCTGGAAGCGTCAGATAGTCGCGCAATATCCAGAACAGGACGAAGCTTTCGATCACGCCGTAAACGCCGAGCGCCGTGGCGATGGTGAGTACGCGACCCATGTCCCAGCGCACCGGGGTCGGAGCGGATGGCGCATTGTCGTATGCGATCATCATGATCGGAAGATCGTTCAGCAATGCGAGCAGGACGACCATGATCGCGGTGACCGGATAGAAATTGAAGACGAGTATGCTCGCGGTCATGAACAGCAGAAGCCGTAGTGTCTCGGCGATGCGGTAGATCGCATAGCCGGTCATGCGCTCGAAAATGCGGCGCGCCTCCTCGATCGCGTCCGTGATGACGGAGAGGCCGGGCGCGGTCAGGACGAGGTCGGCGGCGGCGCGCGCGGCGTCGGTCGCGCCGCTAACGGCGATGCCGACGTCGGCCTGCTTCAGCGCCGGCGCGTCGTTCACGCCATCGCCCGTCATGCCGACAATGCGTCCCTCGGCTTGCAGCGCCTTGACGATCGCGAACTTGTGTTCTGGAAATACGCGCGCGAAACCGTCGGCCGCCGCAATGCGGTCCGCCACGGGCAGCGCCGCGTCTGCTCCGAAAATATTGGACGCGACGACGATCTCCTGGCCGAGCCCCAACTGGCCCGCGATCTCGCGCGCGATCGCCTCGTGGTCGCCCGTCACCATCTTGATGTCGACGCCCATCGCGCGCGCCATCGCTATGGTTTGGGCGCTGTCGTCGCGCGGCGGGTCGAACAGCGGCAGCAGTCCGAGATAGCGCCAATGGCCGGGTTCGTCCGCGCGGGCGACGCCGAGCGTGCGATAGCCGTGCGCGGCGTCGGCGTCGACTTCGGCTGTGATTGCCGCTTTCAGCGCGTCGTCGGGACGGCACAGGTCGATAATCGCCTGCGGGGCGCCCTTGGCCACCGAGAAAGCGCGCCCGGCTTGTTCAATGTCCGCTTCGGCGCGCTTCGATACCGGATCGAAGGGCCGGAAGGCGGCGACACGGCGCGTGTCGGCCTCTTGCGCGGGCGTGGCGGCGAGAATGGCGGCGTCGATCGCATCGGGCGCGCTACGACGCGAGGCGAGCGCGGCCGCGCGCAGCAGCTCGTCCGACGACAGGTCGCGCGCGGGTTGCGGTCGCCCGAGCGTAAGTTCGTTCTTCGTCAGCGTTCCCGTCTTGTCGCTGCACAGCATGTCCATGCCGGCCATTTCCTCGATGGCGACGAGACGTGACACGATGGCTTTCATGCGCGCGAGCCGCTCGGCGCCGACCGCCATCGTCACGGACAATACGGCCGGCAGCGCGACTGGAATCGAAGCCACGGTGAGGATCAAAGCGAACTGGATCGTCTCGAACAGCGGGTCGTGGCGGAACAGCGCGGCGAGCCCGATGACCAGCACCAGACCGATGGTGATCAGGATCAGAAAATTGCCGATCCTGAGAACCGCGCGCTGAAAATGTGATGTGCGCTTCGCCTGCTGCACGAGCCCGGCCGTCTTGCCGAAATAGGCGTTCATGCCGGTCGCTGTGACGACGCCGCTCATCTCGCCTTGTTTGGCGATCGAGCCGGAATAGACGTCGTCGCCGATCTTCCTGTCGACCGGAAGCGATTCCCCCGTCAGGGCCGACTGGTCGACGCTGAGATAGGCGCCGTCGACAAGTTTCAGATCGGCCGGCACGACATTTCCGAGCTTCACCAGGACCAGATCGCCGGGAACGACGAGCCGCGCTTCGATGTCCTTCCAAACGCCATCGCGCCGCACGCGCGCCTGCAGCGCCAGCCGGCGCTTAAGGAGTTCGATCGCGTTGTCGGCCTTGTACTCCTGCCAGAAACCAACGCCCGCGTTGATGAACAGCATCGCCAGGATGATCGAGAGGTCGTCCCAGTGGCGCAGAAGGCCGGAAAGGATCGCGGCGACCTCGATCATCCAGGGGATCGGCCCCCAGAAGAAATGCGCGAGACGCTCGATTACGCCGACCCTGTGTTCGGCCAGCGTGTTTTCGCCGAACTGAGCGAGACGCCTTGTTGCTTCGGCGTCCGAAAGGCCTTCTGCGGCGCCGGGCGGGCTGTCGGCGCGTAGTTTCGTCAGACCTTCGGGATCGGCGCTCCGATCCATTCGCACGCCTCCTTCAGTTGCCCGCTCGGATAGGCGCGCATCTCGCCGGACATGATGAATGCGCCGAAGCGAACGGCGATAGCGGTCCACCGCGGCCCGCCGACGATCGCCATTCGCTGGAAGTCGCCGCGATGTTTCAGTCCGTAGACGATGTCATCGAGCGCCGCCGCGGGCTCCCATCCGGCGAAGCCGTCGAGCAGCACGAGCGCATTCAGCTTGCCGGAATCCGCGAATGCGCGATCGAGCGCGGGAATGAGCACGTTCTTGTAATCGGCGTCGGTCAGAACGCCCGTCGCGCGAATGACCAAAGCACGGCTTCCGCCAGATGTCCCGACTTCGATCATGGCGATCCTCCGACTGGGCGTCCGCAAACGCCCGCAGACGTCGATTTCCGTCGGAATAGTGTCCGCTTCAAGTGGGGCGCCAGTTTGGCATGACGATATATGGCCAGTGCGTCGGCCAAAGACTGTTGGAGGCTTTGAATCAGTTGGGGCGCATCCCATTGCCGTCCCAACTCGATGAATGGCGTCGCGCGAGCGACCAGCGGATCGCTCGGCGCCGGATCAGATCGGCTCTGGCGCCCCGATAAAAACCGCGCTGCCGTCCATGTTTGCAAGTATGGAGGCAGTATAGCCCACGCTGAACCGTATTGTTCAGATGCAGGTCAAATCAAAGCTGCATCAGGCGAAAACGCTCGGTCGTAGAATGTGAATGGTCGCGCTCGAGCTGCCTTATTTAATCCTCTGATCCGCCTATCTGATTCCAAAGTTGTATTGAGGCGGACCTCGACGACGACACAATATGGCCTAGATATTTGCTCGCCCGCCAATTGCGGCGCGAAATCGTCTGCGACGATGCAAGGGAGATGCTGGGCTGTCGGACAGCCCGCGGAGATCGAACGAACGCTGCGAAGACTGTAGCGACGTTCTGGTCCGACGAAGGAAACGGGAAGGGTTTGAATGCGGCGGTCTCGCCGCGCCAGAGGGAGGAAGCAATGACATTCGAATTCGATCGCGACGGCGTCTCGCGCCGTGTGCTTTTGCGCGCGGGCGCAGGACTTGCCGGTTCGGCGCTTGTGCCGGGCATGATCATGCCCGTGTTCGCCGAGGACAAGCCGGCGATGGGCACCTGGCCGGCCGGCTCGCAGGGCTCGACCGTGACGATCGGCGCCGCCGTGCCGCGCACGGGCGCCTACGCGGCGCAGGGCGAGGACGAACTCAAGGGGATGGAGCTCGCCATCGAGCACATCAACAGCGGCCATGAGCTCATCAAGAAGATCGCGCCCAAGGTGAACAACGGCGTGCTCGGCAAGAAGGTCGCGCTCGTCGTCGCCGATTCCGGCGCCAAGCCGAACAACGCCGTGCAGGCGCAGCAGCGCTTCATCAACGAGAACAAGATTGTCGCAATGACCGGCTCGACCTCGTCGGCGGTCGCGGTCGCGCTCAACAAGTTCGCCGAGCGCGAGAAGATCCTCTATCTCGTCGCGATTTCCGGCTCCAACGACACGACCGGCAAGGATTGCGCGCGCTATTCCTTCCGCCAGTGCTTCTACGGCGAGACGGCGGCAAACGCGATCGGCCCGGTTCTGCTGAAGAATTTCGGCAAGGACAAGAAGGCGGCGTTCATGACGCCGGACTACACCTACGGCCACACCGTCACCAAGTCGATGAGCGAGTTCCTGGAGAAGAACGGCGGCTGGAAGATGGTGACGAACCAGGTGTCGCCGCTCGGCACGTCGGATTTCAGCCAGTATCTCACCAACATCGCCAATTCCGGCGCCGATTTCATCGTCAACGTGAACTGGGGCCGCGACGCGGTTCTGTCGGTGCAACAGGCCAAGCAGTTCGGCCTGACGCCGAAGATGAAGATGGTCATCCCCTACCAGATTCCCTTCCTCGCGAAGGAAGTCGGCGCGGAGCTGACCGAGGGCGTGTTCGCGGCGACCGATTTCTGGTGGACGCTGGAGGACAAGTATCCGCTCGCCAAGCTGTTCGTGCAGGCGTTCAGCAAGAAGTACGGCTACATGCCCGAATGGGGCGCCGAGAACGCCTACATGCAGTTCGCGATCTGGGCGCGCATGGTGACGGAGGCCGGCAGCTTCTACCCGCCCGATGTCATCAAGCAGTACGAGAAGGGCGAGACCTTCCCCTCCATGGTGGGCGACGTGCACTTCCGTCCGCAGGACCATCAGCTCGTGCGTCCGGTTGTCATCGTCCGCGGCAAGGCGCCCAAGGACATGAAGAACAAGGAGGACTACTGGGAGGTCCTCGAGGTCGTCGATGGCGCGCCTCTCATGCAGAAGCCCGACGCGTTCGGCTGCAAACTCGGCCCGTACACCTGATACGGCCGATCTGACGACAATCCGTGCGCGAGGTTCGCTGTGGTCAACTGGGGTAATCTGATCTCGCAGATGTTCAACGGGCTGGTGCTGGGAATGCTCCTGGCGCTCATCAGCTCCGGTCTGACGATCATCTACGGGACGCTCGGCGTCCTCAATCTCGCGCACGGCGCCATGTTCATGCTTGGCGGTTACGCCGGCTGGCTGGCGTTCACCTATACGCATTCGTTCATCGCGGCTGTCGTCGTCGGCTCCCTGTTCGTGATGATCGTCGGCATCGTGATGGAGCGGGTGATCATCCGCTCCTTCTACGATCGCCCGCACGAGGACCAGATCCTCGTCACATTCGGCATCGGCATTGTCTTCGTGGAGGCCGTACGCTTCGCCTTCGGCAGCCTGTCGAAGATCGTGCCGCCGCCGGAGATGCTGAATGGCATCGTCAATCTCGGCTTCATGTTCTATCCGAAATACCGGCTGGCGCTGCTCGTCATCGTCGCCGTCGCGCTGCTCGTTCTCTATATCGTCCTCTATCGCACCAAGCTCGGCATGATCGTGCGCGCGGGCATCGAGGATGCGGGCATGGTTGATGCGCTCGGCATCAACGTGCACAAGGTTTTCATGCTCGTATTCGGCATCGGCGCGATGGCGGCGGGCTTCGCGGGCATCGTCAACGCTCCGGTCGTCGCCGTATCGCCGGACGCCGGCGAATCCATTCTCGTCCAGACCTTCGTCGTCGTGGTGATCGGCGGCGTCGGATCATTCCCCGGCGCCATTTTGGGCGGCCTGATCGCCGGCGAGATCATCAGCATCACGTCCATGTTCAACCCAGGCTACGCCTACGTCATGCTCTTCGCGGCCATGACGCTGGTGCTCGTGCTGCGCCCCTACGGGTTGCTCGGCACGGCCGGACGCGATTGAGGGCGGCTGCGCGATGCTCACCAAACGCCCCTTCGTCATCGAGGCGCTGACCGCGCTCGGCCTCCTCGCCGCGCCGTTCCTCCTGCCGTATCTCGGCTTCGCGCCGGCCACCATCAATCGCATTCTCGTGTGGGGCCTGTTCGGCCTCGGCTTCGACATCCTGTTCGGCTACACGGGTCTCCTCTCCTTCGGCCAGTCCGCCTTCTTCGGCACGGGCGGCATGGTGGCGGCCTATCTGCTGACCATCGCCGGCTTCCCGCATGTCGTGACGGCGATCGTCATCGGCATGATCGCCGCGGCGATCATAGGCTACCTCGTCGGTCTGATCGCGCTGCGCCGCACCGGCATCTACTTCGCCATGATCACGGTGGCGATCTCGGAAGTCTTTTATTTCGTGGAGTTCAATCCGCTGTCGGATTTTACCGGCGGCGAGAACGGATTGCCGGGTGTGCCGCCGCCGTCCTTCAACCTCGGTTTCATGAAGCTCGACTTCAACACCGACCTGTCGATGTATTTCTTCCTGGCGTTCTGGTACTTCCTCGGCGTCGTCCTGGCGCTGCGCATCGTGCGCTCGCCGGTCGGACTGGTGCTGAGCGCGATCCGCGACAATCCGTTGCGTGCGCAGGCGGTCGGCCACGATATCCAGCGCTACAAGCTCACCGCTTTCGTTGTCGCGGCGGCCTATGCGGGCTTCGCCGGCGGTCTGCTTGGCGTCATGCAGGGCTTCATGCCCCCGGACGCCTTCATGTTCGACACGTCGGGCCAGCTGGTGATGCAGACGGCGATCGGCGGCCCCGGCACGCTGTTCGGCCCGCTCGTCGGCGCATTGATCTGGCTCTACCTCCAGGACTTCCTGCAGGGCGTGCTGCATCTCGGCTCGACCTGGAAGCTCGCGCTCGGCATTGTCTTTGTCGTCCTTGTCGTCTTCCTCAAGCGCGGCGTGATCGGCGGCATCGTCGATCTCGTGCAACTCGCGCGTGGCGGCAAGAAGGCGCATGAGGCGCCCGAATCCGATCCCAATGCCGTCGCCGAGCCGGAGACGTCGCCGAGCCTCGCCGCCGCGGTCGTGCCGCGCTCGCCGGTCACGACGAGCGACAAGCCGGTCATCGAGGCGCGGCAGATCAGCAAGCGCTATGGCGGTCTGCTCGCCAACAGCAATATCGATTTCCTCGTCAAGGAAGGCGAGCTGCGCGGCGTCATTGGTCCGAACGGCGCCGGCAAGAGCACCTTCTTCAAGATGCTGACCTGCGAGGTGCAGCCGACGGCCGGACAGATCCTGTTCAACGGGCGCGACATTACCGGGCAGACGGTCACGCAGGCCTGCCAACTGGGGCTCACCAAGAGCTACCAGATCAACCAGCTCTTCACGCGGCTCACCGTGCGCGAGAACGTGGTTATTTCGGCGCTCGCCAAGCTGCGCGGTCCCTTCCGCATGGACATGCTGCGCGCCGTCGAGAGCGTGCCGGGCCTGTCGGAGCGCGTGGATCAGGCGCTGGCGCTCGTGCGCCTGACCGAACGCGCCGATGCGCCGGTAGCCGAGCTCGCATATGGCGAGAAGCGTCGCCTCGAAATTGGTCTCGCGCTCGCGTCCGATCCGCGGCTCCTGCTGCTCGACGAACCGCTCGCCGGCATGAGCCCGAGCGAGCGCGTCGAAACCGTCAAGCTGCTCAAGTCGATCCGCGAAGGCCGCACCATGATCGTGATCGATCACGACATGGATGCGATCTTCGAACTCGCGGAAAAAATCACCGTTCTCAGCGAAGGCAAGGTGCTCGTGGAGGGCACGCCCGAGGAAATCAAGAACGATCCGGTCGTCCAGGAAGCCTATCTCGGCGGGGTGCACGAATGAGCCTGCTCGAAGTCAAGGGCCTGAACAGCTACTACGGCGACTCGCACATCCTGTTCGACGTCGCGCTCGAGGTCCAACCGCACGAAGTCGTCGCGCTTCTCGGCCGCAATGGCGCTGGCAAGAGCACGACATTCAAAAGCCTCATGGGCATGGTCAAGCCGCGTTCGGGCTCGATCAAATTCGACGGCCACGAGCTCGTCGGCCGCGCGCCGCACGAGATCGCGCAGGTCGGCCTGCAGCTCGTCCCCGAAGAACGACGGATTTTCGGCAGTCTCGACGTCGAGGAGAACATCATCCTGGCGGGTCTGAGCGCAAAGAACAAATGGTCGCTCGATCGCATCTACGATCTTTTTCCGCGACTTGGCCAACGCAAGCGGTCGAGCGGCACGGCGCTGTCGGGCGGCGAGCAGCAGATGTTGGCGATCGCGCGCGCGCTGGTGCGCGATCCCAAGATGATCCTGCTCGACGAGCCCTTCGAGGGTCTGGCGCCGGTGATCGTCAAGGATCTGATGACCGCCTGCCGCAAGCTCGCGGCCGACGGGCTGACGATCGTGCTGGTCGAGCAGAATCTGGCCGCGACGCTCGCGCTCGCCTCACGCGCCTATATCGTCAACAACGGCCATATCGTGCACGAAGGCAAGACTGCCGACATCAAGGCCGATCCGGGCGTGCTGCACCGCTATCTCGGGGTGTGAACGATCGTCAGAAGATCGCTTCGCCCGCCAGAAGCCCAAGAATCAGGAACAGCGCGAAAATCGCGAGAGCGATGAAGAAGAGCCATTTCGAGATCGTGGCCGCGCCGGCCGATATTCCGGAGAAGCCTAAGAAGCCGGCGACAAGCGAAACCACGAAGAAAATCAGCGCCCATTTCAGCATGGAAATCTCCTCAGCAGGTCGTTGAACGATCAGCTTGGGAAAATCGTTCCATTTGGGCTCCGGGAGCGGCGCCGGTCGGGCGCGCTTTGCGTCCGCAACCTTGACGCAGGTCATATCGCTCACATTCGAAACCCGAAATGTTTCCAGACAGGACACATGTCTGGGAGTTGCAGCGGATGGGCGGACGCGGCGTACTTGTCCTGGGTCTTGGAAACAGGCTGCTGACGGATGATGGCGTGGGACCGGCCGTGCTCGACCTGCTTCACGAGCATGATCGCGACGCGCTCGAGCGCGCCGGGGCCCGACTGTGTGACGGCGGCACGGTCGGTCTGGCGCTGCTGCCGCAGATCGAGGATGCCCGCGCCCTGATCGTCGTCGACGCCGCCCGCTTCTCGGGAGCGCCGGGCGACATCCGCGTCTTCGAGGGCGAGGCCATGGACGCCCAGTCCGGGCGCTCCGCCAACACCGTGCATGAAGCCGGTCTCGCCGACCTTTTGACCGCCGCGCGCCTTGCGGGCGTTCTGCCGGAGCAGCGCGCGCTCATCGGCATCGAACCTGCCGAAACGGGTTGGGGCCTCGCGCCGACGCCGGCCGTCGCCGCCGCCACGGCCGCCGCCTGCGCCGAAGTGCGCGCGCTTGTGCAGCGCTGGATGTGACCCATGACGACGCAAGCTCTTCATCCCTCCGTTTCGCCGCAGGAGCCGCCGCGTCTCACGGGCATGTCCGAAGCCGTGCTCGCGGAAGTCGCCGCGCGGCTGGCCGAGGTTGTCGCGGGCGCGTCAGTTCCGCCGATCGATCTCACTGCAATGCCCCTGACATCGGAAGATCGCGCCGACCTCGAGCAGCGTCTTGGTCGCGGCGAGGTCTTCGCGACCGTCGAATCCGCCGGCCGCTCGCAAATCTGGGAGACGCAGTTCTCCGGCGTCTGGTTCGTGCGCCATTTCGGCGAGAACGATCGAATCGCGAGCGAATGCATCGAATTCGGGGCCGCGCCGGAGATCCTGTTCAGCCATCGCGCCGACATGTCGGCGGCGGCGCGCAGGCTCGCAGCCGCTTTGCAGTCTGCCGATGCGCGCGAGAAAACCGATCACTGAAGGGAGTTCATCATGCCGCAAGCGCCGAAACTTGCGCCGACACTGGGCGAACTTCTGCAGGAACGGGGCGTGTCGCGCCGCGCCTTCCTGAAATATGCGAGCTATTTGAGCGCAGTCATGGCGCTGCCGGCAGGATCGGCGTCGGCGCTGGCGGAAGGTCTGGCGAATGCGCGCCGCCAGTCGGTCATCTGGCTCTCCTTTCAGGAATGCACAGGCTGCACGGAATCGCTGACTCGCTCTTTCTCGCCCACGCTCGAAAGCCTGATCTTCGACCTCATCTCGCTCGACTATCACCACACGCTGCAGGCTGCCTCCGGCGAAGCCGCCGAGAAGGCGCGCGAAGCGGCGATGGCGGAGAACAAGGGCAAATATGTCGTCGTGGTCGATGGCGCCGTGCCGACCAAGGACGGCGGCCTCTATTCGACGATCGCCGGCGTTTCCAACCTCGACATGCTCAAGGCGACCGCGAAAGATGCAATGGCGGTCATAGCGGTCGGAACCTGCGCGGCCTTCGGGGGCATTCCCAAGGCGCGGCCAAATCCGACAGGCGCCGCCGCGATCGACGAGATCATCACCGACAAGCCGATCATCAACATTCCCGGTTGTCCGCCGATCCCGGAAGCGATGGCGGGCGTCGTTTCCTATCTCGTCTCCTTCGTCAAGCTTCCCGAACTCGATCACCTGCGCAGACCGAAAGCCTTCTTCGGCGAGACGATCCACGACCGCTGTTATCGCCGGCCATTCTACGAGCGCGGCCTGTTCGCTGAAGGCTTCGACGACGCTGGCGCGCGGCAGGGCTGGTGCCTCTACAAGGTCGGCTGCAAGGGCCCGGTCACGTACAATGCCTGCGCTACTTTGAAGTGGAACGGCGGCGTGTCCTTTCCGATCCAGTCGGGCCACGGATGTCTGGGCTGTTCCGAGCCCGACTTCTGGGATCAGGGCGGCTTCTACCGGCCGCTGTCGACCAATCTGCGCGACATGGGACCGGCGCTCGCGGGCGCGGCGCTCGCCGGCGCGGCTCTGGGCGCGGGCGCGGCCTGGGCGTCGCGCCGCCATCAGGAATCCTATCAGCGCGAACAGAACCCCAATGAAGGAGACAAGAAATGACTCTCCTCGAATTCGCGCGCGGGCCGGCGCTTCAGGTCGCCATGATCATCTTCGTGCTGGGCGCGACATGGCGATTCTTCGGCGCGTTGCTGCTGCCGTGGCGACTCGCGCCAGCCGAGCCGCGCAAGGGCGCGCTCTCGCCGATCGCCGCAGCCTTCAAGGGCGTGGTCGTAAAAATGTGGCCGCACAAGCCGTTCCAGAAGGCCGGCATGTTCACTTTCGTGAATGGCTACATCCTGCACTTCGGTCTTGCGATCGTCGTCTTCCTGTTCGCCCCGCACATTCTCTTCATCAAGGGGCTGACGGGCCTGAGCTGGCCAGCGCTGCCGAACAATCTCGTCTACACGGTCGGCGTCGTCACCATGGCCTCTCTGGTCGCGGGCCTCGTGCATCGCCTGCGCAGTCCGGTGCTGCGGTTGATCTCGCGTTTCGACGACTATCTCAGCTGGCTGCTGACGTTGCTGCCTGTCCTGACCGGCCTGCTCGCTGCCGCCCATCTTGGCGCGCGCTACGAGACGCTGCTCGCCGTACACATCCTCAGCATCTGCACGTTCCTGATCTGGTTCCCGTTCGGCAAGCTGATGCACGCTTTCATGTTCGTGTTCTCGCGCGCGATGACGGGCGTCCGCATGGGACAAAGGGGAGCCGAGCTATGACAGCCAAGACCACAGCCTCCGGCGTTCCCTACGACGCCCAGGGCGACATGGCCGACAAGGACCGGCGCGATGCGGCGATGAAGGGTTTCGTGCGCGAATTCGGCGCAGTCGCCGCCGCGCATCTCGAAGCCTGCGTTCGTTGCGGCATGTGCGCGGAAGCCTGCCATTTCTACGTGGCGACCGGCGAGCCCGCCTACACGCCGATCAACAAGCTGCAACCGTTCGAGCAGGCCTATCATCGCCATGCCGGGCCGTTCGCGCCCATCTACCGCCTGTTCGGTGTCGTGCCGAGCGTCACACTCGAAAAGCTCGAGGAATGGGAGCGGCTGATCTTCGACGCCTGCACGCTTTGCGGCCGTTGCACGCTCGCCTGCCCGATGGGCATCGACATCGCAGAACTCATCAAGAAGGCGCGTCACGGCATGTTCAAGGCGGGCCTGATCCCGGATCGCCTGCAATTGATGGATCGCACGGCGCGCGCATGGGGCAGCCCCGCGACGCCGGCCGACGATTTCGCCGACATCGTCCGCGAGGTCGGCGAGGAGCATGGCGTCGACATCAAGGTCGATCGCGAGCGCGCCGATTATCTCGTGACCGTCGCGCCGGCCGAACTCACCGAACACACCAAGGCGCTGGCGGACGCCGCCAAGATATTCAACAAGGCCGGCCTCGACTGGACCTATCATTCGGAAGGGTTCGAAGCCTCCAACATCGGCTACCTCAACGGCGACACCGAACTGCAGGAAAAGATGACCCGCAAGATCATCGACTGCGCGGTCAAGATCGGCGCGCATACGCTGGTGCTTCCCGAATGCGGCCACGCCTATGGCGCGGCGCGCTGGGAGGCGGCGCGCTGGTACAATGACAAACTGCCGGTGCGCGTCATCCACATGACCGAGTTCCTGCAGGAAGTGGTCGCGAGCGGCAAGATCAAGGTCAAGCCGGTCGGCCAGACCGCGAGCTTCCACGATCCCTGCCAGCTCGTGCGCCGCGGCGGCGTAATGAATGCGCCGCGCGACGTGATGGCCGCGCTCGGCCTCGAGATGCGTGAACTGGAAAACAATCGCGCGCTCACCTGGTGTTGCGGCGGCGGCGGCGGCGTCGTCTCCAACACGCGCGCCGATCCGATCCGCTACAAGGCGTTCGAGTTGAAGAAGCGCGAAGTGGAGGCCGCCGGCGCCGACCGTTTCGTCACGGCCTGCGGCCAGTGCCGCATCACGCTCGACCTCGGCGCGAAACATACGAAGTGGGACCGCAAGATCGAGAACCTTCTCGAACTCGTGGCCGACAATCTCGCCGACTGAAATCAGGGACCTGAGCCATGACACAGCGCGTCGTCGTCGATCCGATCACCAGGATCGAGGGACATTTGCGGATCGAGGCCGAAACCGACGCTTCCGGCGCGATCAAGGCGGCTTATTCGTCGGGCACGATGGTGCGCGGCATCGAGATCATCCTGCGCGGGCGTGATCCGCGTGAGGCATGGGGCTTCGCGCAGCGCATCTGTGGCGTCTGCACGCTGGTGCACGGCATAGCCTCCGTGCGCGCGGTCGAAAATGCGCTCGCCTACGAGATTCCGGCAAACGCCAATCTCATCCGCAATCTGATGATCGCTGCGCAATACGTGCACGATCATGTCATGCACTTTTATCATCTGCATGCGCTCGACTGGGTGGATATCGTATCAGCGCTGAAGGCCGATCCCGCAGCGACTTCTTCGCTCGCGCAATCCATCTCCGGTTACGCGAAGTCCAGCCCTGGCTATTTCGCCGACGTGCAGAAGCGCCTGAAGGGATTCGTCGACGGCGGCCAGCTCGGCATTTTCGCCGGCGGCTACTGGGGACATCCCGCCTACAAGCTGCCGCCGGAAGCCAATCTGATGGCGGTTGCGCATTATCTCGAAGCGCTCGCCTGGCAGCGCGACGTCGCACGCCTGCACGCGATCTTCGGCGGCAAGAACCCGCATCCGAACTTCCTCGTCGGCGGCGCGCCGACGCCGCTCTCGACCGATCCGAACGCATCAGGCGGCGGAGCGGCGGCGACGACGCTCAACATCGTCGCTCTCTCGGAAGTTCGCGACATCATCGGCCGTATGACCGCCTTCGTCGATCAGGTCTACGTTCCCGATACGCTCGCCATAGCGTCATTCTATAAAGACTGGTTCGCGCGCGGCGAAGGCCTCGGCAATTTCATGACCTTCGGCGATTTTCCCTCAGACGGCAGCGCTAATCCCGCCAAGCGCCTGTTGCCGGCCGGCGTCATCCTCAATCGCGACCTCTCGCATATCGAGCCGGTCGATCTCAATGATCCCGCGCAGGTGCAGGAATTCGTCTCGCATTCCTGGTACGATTATTCCGGCGGCAAGGCGAAGGGCCTGCACCCCTACGACGGCGAAACGACTTTCGCCTACGACGGCCCGAAGCCGCCTTACGAGCAGCTCGACGTCGACAAGGGCTATTCCTGGCTCAAATCGCCGCGCTGGCGCGGCAAGGCGATGGAAGTCGGTCCGCTCGCGCGCGTGCTCATGCTGTATGCGTCCGGCCACAAGGAGACGAAGGAGCTCGCCGACTACGCATTGAAGAAGTTGGATGCGCCCATCACGGCCATGTTCTCGACGCTTGGCCGCACGGCGGCGCGTACTCTGGAGACCAAGATCATCGGCGACCAGATGAAGGGCTGGCTGGATACGCTCGTCGCTAACATCAAGGCCGGCAATGTCGCCGTGCACAATGCCGCGAAATGGGAGCCTTCCACCTGGCCGAAGGAGGCCAAGGGCGTTGGCTTCATGGAAGCGCCGCGCGGCGGCCTCGCGCATTGGATCGTGATCCGCGACGGCAAGATCGCCAATTACCAGGCCGTGGTTCCCTCGACCTGGAACGCCGGTCCGCGCGACATGCAGGGCCAGCCCGGCGCCTATGAAGCGGCGCTCGCCGACCGACATGTGCTCGCCAACCCCAAGCAGCCGATCGAAATCCAGCGCACGATCCATTCCTTCGACCCATGCATCGCCTGCGCGGTGCATGTCGCGGACCCCGACGGCAACGAATTGTCGTCGATCAGGATCGTCTGAGACAAAGAAGGCGGCCACCGCGGATCAGCAGATCCGCGGCAATTGTTCGCCCGACAGCCAGTCGACGATCCGCCCGCCGCCGAAGCTCGTGGTCATCTGCACGAAGCGGTTCTGGTCGGCGACGATCTCGCCGATAATCGCCGCCTCCGCGCCGAGCGGATGCGCGCGCATCGCGGCCAGCAAGGCCTGCGCCGCCTCCGGCGCAACGATAGCGACGAGCTTGCCTTCATTGGCGACGTAAAGCGGATCGAGGCCGAGCAATTCGCAGGCCGCCGCCACGCTCGGTTTCACCGGTATGGCGCCTTCGGCAATGCGCACGCCGACATCCGACTGATGCGCGATTTCGTTGAGCGTCGCGGCAAGCCCGCCGCGCGTGGGATCGCGCATGAGGCGCAGGGAGGGCGCAGCCGTTGCGACCATCCGCGCCGTCAATTCGTGCAAGGCGGCGGAATCCGAAAGAAGATCGGTGTCGAACTGCAGGTTTTCGCGACAGGACATGATGGCGACGCCGTGGTCGCCCATCGAGCCCGATACGATCACGACATCGCCAGGCTGCGCGCGGTTCGCCGACAGCGTCAATCCTTCCGGTACGACGCCGATTCCCGCCGTCGAGATGAACACGCCGTCCGCCTTGCCGCGTTCCACGACCTTGGTGTCGCCGGCGACGATCGGCACGCCGGCCCCGCGCGCCGCATCGCCCATGGAATCGGCGATGCGTTTGAGATCGGCGAGCGCAAAGCCTTCTTCCAGAATGAAGCTCGCGGTGAGCTTCAGCGGCCGCGCGCCGGACATGGCGATGTCGTTGATGGTGCCGTGTACGGCGAGCGATCCTATGTCGCCGCCGGGAAAAAACAGCGGAGAAATCACGTAGCCGTCGGTGGTCATCGCGAGCCGGCCGGGCGGCACGTCGAACACGGCCTGATCGTCGGCGCGGCGCAGCCATTCATTGTCGAAGGCGACGTGAAAGATGTCGGCGATCAGCTGCGCCATGGCGCGGCCGCCCGAGCCATGCGTGAGATCGACGCGGCCGTTCTTCAGGTCGAGCTTGCGCCCGACGGGACGCATCACGCCGCTCATTCGGCGGCCCTCATCTTTGCGGCGTCGCGGAAGCGGCCGTACGTCCAGTGCGCGGCGCAGGCCCCTTCCGACGACACCATGCACGAGCCCATCGGCGTCTCCGGCGTGCACGCCGTTCCGAACAATTTGCACTCCGCAGGCTTCTTGACGCCCCGCAGGATAGCCCCGCATTCGCAAGCCGGATTGTCCTGCGCGTTCGAGCGCGCGATCGGAAAGATGCGCTCGGCGTCGAAGGCCGCATAGGCGTCGCGCAGGCGCAGCGCGCTATTGGCGACCTGCCCGAGGCCGCGCCATTCGAAGCTCTCGCGCAACTCGAACATGTCGGCGACGATCGCCTGCGCGCGCAGATTGCCGTCACGCGTCACGGCGCGGATATACTGGTTCTCGACCTCCGAGCGATCCTCGTTCATCTGCCGCACCAGCATCAGGATGGATTGCATGACGTCGAGCGGCTCGAAGCCGGAAATGACAACGGGCTTGTGGTAGTTCCGCGCGAAGGGCTCGTAGGGGCGCGTGCCGATGACGGTCGAGACATGCGCCGGCCCGACAAAGCCGTCGATCTCGACCGCGCCGAGCGTCTTGACCTCGGGGCTTTCGAAGATAGCAAGGATTGCCGCCGGCGTCAGGACGTGATTGCAGAAGATCGAGAAATTCGAGAGCCCCTTCTTCTGCGCGGCGAGGACCGCCATCGCGGTCGGCGGCGTCGTCGTCTCGAAGCCGATGGCGAAGAAGACGACCTTGCGGTCGGGTTCGCTCTCCGCGATCCGAACTGCGTCCAGCGTCGAATAGACCATGCGTATGTCCGCGCCGCCGGCCTTCGCCTTGGTCAGGCTGATGCCGCCGGACGCTGGCACGCGCATCAGATCGCCATAGGTGCAAAGCGTGACGTCGGGAAGGCGCGCGAGCGCGATCGCCTCGTCGATACGCCCGACCGGCAGGACGCAGACGGGGCAGCCGGGCCCATGGATCATGCGCACATTCGGCGGCAGCAGATCCTCGACGCCGTAGCGCGAGATCGCATGCGTATGGCCGCCGCAGAACTCCATGAAGCGATAGATGCGCTCGGGCCGCGCTTCGGCGGCGATCGTCGCGGCGATGGCGCGGGCGAGTTCGCCGTCGCGATACTCGTCGACATATTTCATGGCGCGGCCTCCGCGCCGACAGCGCCCGCCTCGCGCAATAGCGCAAGCGTGCGTTCGGCTTCCTCGGACGAGATCCTGCTCAACGCATAGCCGACATGCAGGATGACATAGTCTCCGACCTCGAGGTCTTCGACGAGCGCGACCGACACGACCTTCGAGACGCCTTCCATGGTGACGCGCGCCATCCCGTCGTCCAGGAGTTCAACGATCTTCACGGGAATGGCGAGGCACATGGCGATCCCTCAATTGGCGGCGAGCGCGGCACGGGCGACGGCCGCCTGACCGAGCGACAGTCCGCCGTCGTTGGCGGGAACCGCGCGCGCATGAAGCACATCGAAACCCTTCGCACGCAAGCGGCCCGACAGATCTTCGGCGAGAATGCGGTTCATCATGCAGCCGCCGCCGAGAGCAATTCGTGCGCCGTCGATCGCCGCCGGATCAGCCACGATCCACGCAGCGAGGCCGGCGGCGAGCGTGCCGTGAAACCATTCCGCGCCCGCTCGCGCGTCTGGCGCCTCGTCGATCAGGAATGCGAGCAGCGGCGAAAAATCGAGAACGCCGTCTTCGATGCGCCAGCCGTTCTCGAGCGTGCGCGGCGTCTCGACGAGCGCCTCGAGTTGCATCGCGGCCTGACCTTCGTAGTCCTGCCGAGCATCGAGCAGAAGCAACCCGGCCGCCGCGTCGAACAGACGGCCGAGGCTCGTCGTCGGGGACCAGGCATGTTGGTCGCGCGCCATGCCGAGCAGGGTGGTTGCGTGAGGTCGCACGCGAAATCTATCCGCGGCCGCGTCGAGGCGGCCCGTCGCCACGCAAGCCGCGAGCGCCATGCGCCAAGGCTCGCGCGCCGCGCGGTCGCCGCCGATCAGGGCCAGCGGCGCGAGATGGCCAACCCGGCTCCATTGGGCGCCATCAACGCGCAGCAGCTCGCCGCCCCAGGCCCCGCCATCGGCGCCATGGCCATGGCCGTCGAGCGCGACGCCGAGGATTGTTCCGGCGATGCCGTGTTCGGCCGCGACCGCCGCGACATGCGCGACATGGTGCTGTACGGGCACGAGCGGCAGGCGGCTCTTTTCCGCATAGCGCGTCGATAGATAGTCTGGATGCCTGTCGCAGGCGACAGCCTCCGGTGCGACGTCGAGCAGGCGGCTCATATGAGCGATTGTCTCGCGGTAGAAGCGAAGCGTTTCCGCATCCGAGAGATCGCCGGCATGTTGGGCGACAAAGGCTTCGCGCCCGCGCGTGATCGTCACCGTCGCCTTCAGATGCCCGCCGCAGGCGAGCACACACGGGCCATCCGCGCCGAGATCGATCGGTTCCGGCGTGTAGCCCCGCGCGCGTCGAATGAAGGCTGGTGCGCCATCGAGAATCTGCACGACGGAATCGTCCGCGCGCACGACGATCTCGCGATCATGCGACACGATCAGATCGGCTATGCCGCGCAACCTGGCATGCGCTTCCACGTCGTCGGTGATCAGAGGCTCGCCGCCAGGGTTCGCGCTGGTCGCGACCAGAGCGAAATCATTGGCGCCATCACGCGGCAAGATCTGCGCCGCCTCCGCGAACAGCAGGTGATGCAGCGGCGTATAGGCCAGCATGATCCCGATCTGCGAGAGACCTGGCGCGATCGCCTGCGGGAGATTATGGCGCGAGGGCATGAGCACGATCGGATGCGCCGGCGTCTGCGCCAGAGCCAGTTCCGCCGCGCTCGGGCGCGCGTACAGAGCCGCTGAGGCTGCGTTGGCCACCAACAGCGCGAAGGGCTTTGCATCGCGCGCCTTGCGGCGCCGTAGCTCCGCGACACTGGCGGCGTTGCGCGCATCGCACATCAGGTGATAGCCGCCGATCCCCTTCAGCGCGACGATTTTGCCGGCGCGCAGCGCTGCGACGATATCCGCGATCGAGTGAGATAGACGCGGCCCGCAATCCGGGCAGGCGATCGGCTCTGCGTGAAACCGACGATTGGTCGGGTCGACATAGTCGCTCGTACATGCAGCGCACATCGCGAATGTTGCCATCGAAGTCTGCGCGCGATCGTAGGGCAGGGCGCGCGTGAGGGTGAAGCGCGGCCCGCAATGTGTACAATTGACGAATGGATAGTGAAAGAAACGGCTGCGCGGATCGAAGAGATCTTCGAGGCAGTCGGGGCAAGTGGCGGCGTCCGGGGGAATGCGAGTGAGCGTCGCGCCGGCCGTCGAAGTGTCAATCTCGAACTGCTCTGTGCCGAGCGGCGAAACGTCCTGAATGTCGACCGCATCGATCCGTGCGAGCGGCGGCGCCTCGGCGCGCAGGGCGGCGACGAAATCCTGCGCGTTGCGACCCTCGACCTCGATAAGTACTCCCTCTGAATCGTTGCGCACGAAACCGCCGAGCGACAGGCGGCGAGCGACGCCATAGGCGAAGGGGCGGAAGCCGACGCCCTGCACGGCGCCACGCACGCGCACGCGCAGGCGCAAGCCTGATGCAGGTTCCGTGGCTTGCGACGTCGCCATCTCAGGGCGCTTTCGCGCCGCTCGCGCGCGCCTCGATCCAGGCGTAGAAGGCGGCTAGCCCCTCGCCGCTGCGGGCGGAGACGACCAGCGTCTGCAGGCGCGGATTGACGCGCAACGCTGCGGCGAGGCACGCGCCAACGTCAAAATCGAGATGCGGCAGGAGGTCGGACTTGTTGAGCAGCATCAGATCGGCGGCGGCGAACATGTCAGGATATTTGGCGGGCTTGTCTTCGCCTTCGGTGACGGAGAGAACGACGATCTTGTGCGCCTCGCCGAGATCGAAGGCGGCGGGGCAGACGAGATTGCCGACATTCTCGATGAACAGTAGGCCGCCGTCCTGCCGCGGCAGGTCGTCGAGCGCATGCCCGACCATATGAGCGTCGAGATGGCAGCCCTTGCCGGTGTTGATCTGGATGGCTGGCGCGCCGGTCGCGCGAATGCGCGCCGCATCGTTCGAGGTCTGTTGATCGCCTTCGATGACCGCGATGTCGAACTTGTCCTTGAGGTCCTCGATCGCGCGGACCAGCAGCGTCGTCTTGCCCGAGCCTGGGCTTGAGACGAAATTCAGCGCGAGGACATGCTGGTCGGCGAGCCGCGCGCGGTTTTCGCGCGCATATTCGTCGTTCTTGGAGAGGATGTCGCGCTCGATCGAGACCATCCGCTCCTGCGTGAGTCCGGGCGCATGCGCCCCCGCGGCGCCCGCGCCATAGTCCAGCGCGCCGTGAGGCGTGTGGACATGGTCGTGGTCGTGCGAATGCGCATGATCATCATCGTGATCGTGGTCATGCGTGTGATCATGCCCATGGCCGTGATGGTGGCTATGATCGGGCGTTCCCGCCTTTCGCGTCGTTTCGATGGTGGCCGTTCCGCAACCGCAAACCGAGCACATCACTCGACCTCCATTTCCTTGACCCGCATTTCGTCGCCGCCGGTCATCTGCACCCTTCGTCCGCCGCAATGCGCGCAGGCGCCGAAACGCTCCTCCAGCGGTGTGGCTTTTTCACAGTCGAAGCACCAGCCCTGGCCGGGCACGCTGACGATATCGAGCGCCGCGCCGTCGGCAATGGTGCCGCGTGAAACAGCGTCGAAGCAGAAGGCGAGCGCGCGTGGATCGACATGGCCCAGCGCGCCGATTTCCAGCCGCACGAGCGTCACGCGTGAAAAGGCGCGACGGCGCGCCTCTTCCTGCAAGATGTCGACGATGCTCTCGGTCAGCGCCATTTCATGCATCGGCGCTCTCCACGATCTTCACTTCGACAGCGACACAGGGGTCATAGAGCGCTGCAATCCGCGCGACGGCCAGTTCGGCATCCGGCCCCGCGCCGATGTCGCTCGAGAGAAGCGCCTGTTCGAACGGGCCGCCGGGTGCGAAATTGCGATCGGTGGGTGACAGCGTCCGATACGAGAGGACGCGATCATCGTCATTCAGTTCGACGTAGTGGAACAGGCGCCCGCGTGGCGAATCCACCGCCGCCGCGCCTTTGTTCATCCCCAGCGGTCGTGCGCGCGGCATTCCGCTTCCGTCTTCGCCACTCGCGATCGACGCCAGGCGATCGATCATCGTGACGATCGCAGCACCGCGGGCGCGGAGATGGCTGTCGATAGAGACTTGAGCTTTGGAAAGCGACGCCGAGTGCGCTTTGCCTTGCAAGCAGGCGAAGATGGCTTCGTCTTCCTCCGGATCTAGCGTGACCGGAGCCGGGACGACGCGCGATGCGAGCAGCGGGTCGCGAGAAATCACTTGCAGAAGACGCTGGAGCCAGGTTGCGGGGGTGTCGTCGTGCAGGGCGAGACCAAGCGTCGCCGTGACTTCGCGCAAGATGAGGATGCGCCTCCGCCTGTCCGCATCCACGCTATCGGGAAGGCCGCGCAGTGCGTCGAGCGCCGTGCGCAGGCTCGCGAGAGTCGCGACGTCTGGCTGGGCGTCCGACCATGCAAGCACGAGGGAGCGCAGGTTCTCGGCAAGATGTTCACTGACGAGCGCGGCGCGCCGCTTTCGGTCAAGCACAGGCGTCGCGCCATGCGCCGCGCCGATCGCGAGCTCCGCCGCTACGCTCTGCGCAATCGGGCAGAGGGAGAAGATCATCGCCGCGCGTGCGGGAACCTCGCGCGCAGAAAGGCCGACGAAAAGCGCCTGCGCCGGCGAGGGTTCCTGCGGCCTGAGCGCGACGTCGCGCACGCGACCGGACTCCACGGTCAAACGAGTACGGATCGTCGGGGCGAGGCTCATCGGATTTCGCGCTTTTCGCTCCTTGACGCCTGGCGGGCGGAGCAAAGCGCCAAGGCTTCGAGGGCCACCGCAACCTGCGTCAATTCTCTGAAAAATCGGGGAAGTCCGAAGGCCGCGCCTTGATGCTGGTCAATGTCGGCGCGGGGCGTCGGTGGCCGCTGTCAGGAGCTTGCGGCGCTCTCCGGCGGCACGGGCATGCCGCCGGACAGGCCCGCGAAATGCTGCTCGAAAGGTTCGCCGCGCAAGGCGGCGGCGAGGCCTTCGAGCGCCTGGTCGATCTGCCGGGCCTCCTCGGCTTCCAGCACCCGCACCGCCGTGTCGAGATGGACGAGCACGATCGCGCCGGCCGGCTGCGCGCCGACGAGCGCCGTGCTGATCCGGCGCGTCTCGTCCATGCGACGGCACAGGGCCGACATTTCATCGCCGTCGACGACCGTCATCGGCGTTCCCATGCACATTGGCGAATTCCCGCGTCAGCGCGCCGCTTATGCGCGGCGCGCGAACAATAGCCTATAGCGCGCTAAAAATCGGTCGTTGCGCGACATCAAGGCGGCGCGTCGGTCAATCGAAAGCAGTCGAGGCGAGCTTGACCGGCGCGCGCGCCTTCTTGATCCGCGCATAAATCTGCAGGCCGATGAGCGCCGCGCAGATCGCCAGGAAGAAGGCGCTGATCGGGCGCTCCACGAAGGTCCCGAGATCGCCATGCGCGATATTGAGCGCGCGCCGGAAATTTTCCTCGAAGCGCGGGCCGAGCACGAAGCCGAGCAGCATCGGCGCAGGCTCGAAGCGCAGCAGCAGCAGCAGATAGCCGAAAACGCCGATGACGAGCGTCACGCCGACATCGAACAGCGAATTGCGCGTGGCGAAGACGCCGATGCAGATAAAAAACAGGGCGGACGGATAGAGATAGCGATAGGGCACCGTCAGCAGCCGCACCCAGACGCCGATCATCGGCACGTTGAGGAAGACGAGGATCAGATTGCCGATCCAGAAGCTGGCGACCAGGCCCCAGAAGACATCCGGGTGTTCGACGATGAGGCGCGGGCCGGGCGTGATGTTGTGAATGATGAGCGCGCCGAGCAGCAACGCCATCGCCGCGTCGCCGGGAATGCCGAGCGACATAGTGGGGATGAAGTCGCCCTGGATCGACGAATGCGTCGAAGCCTCCGGCGCCGCCACGCCGGCGATGGCGCCAGTCCCGAATTTCTCCGGGTTTTTGGACACCTTCTTTTCAGTCGCATAGGCGATGAAGGAGGCGATAACAGGGCCTGTGCCGGGAATGAGCGAGCACAGCGAGCCGACCAGCGTGCCGCGCAGGATCGGCATCGCGGCTTCCTTGGCTTCCGCCTTGGACGGGCGCATATCTTTGAATTTGAGCTTGGTGTAGGCCGTGTTGACCGGCGCCACATTGTTTACGCTGCGCAAGAATTCCGCGATGCCGAACAGGCCGAGCGCGAGCGCTACGAGTTCGATGCCGTCGGCGAGTTCGTAATGGCCGAAAGTATAGCGCTCGATGCTGGTCGCCGTATCCGTGCCGACGAGACCGAGCAACATGCCGAAGGCTGTCATGGCGACGCCCTTGAGCGGCGACCCCTTGGCGAGCGTCGATCCGGCGAGCAGGCCGAGCAACATCAGCGAGCAGATTTCTGCAGCCTGGAAGGAAAAGGCGATCTTGGCGATGTAAGGCGCCAAGAACATCATCTGCAGAATGCCGAAGGCGGCGCCAAAAACCGCGCCCATCATGGTGATGCCGAGCGCGACCCCGCCCTTGCCCTGCTGCGTCAGCGGATAGCCGTCGAGACAGGTGACAGCGTGCGGGGGATGGGAGGGCAGGTTGAGCAGGATCGAACAGATCGCGCCGCCATATTGCGCGCCGTAGAAGATGCCCGAGATCATCAGGATAGCTGCGACCGGCTGCATGCCGAAGGTAAGAGGCAGCAGGATCGACACGGCCGAAAGGACGCCCATGCCTGGCAGCACGCCGACCAGATTGCCGATCAGAACGCCAATGAAGCAGTAGAGCAGATTGTGCGGTTGCAGCGCGACCTCGAAGCCATGCGCGAGATCGACCAGGCTCGTCCAGAACATGGCTCAGAATCCCCTGATGATCGGCATCTGCACACGCAGGCCGAAGGAAAGTACGACGATTGCGAAAGCGGTTATGCCGAGCGCGAGAACGGCCGCGCTTTTCCATGTGTTCTGGCGGTCGCCGATAGCGGCCAGGAACACGCAGGCGAAGGTAGCCGGCGCCATGCCGGCATAGGCGCCGAGCACGATGAAGGCGACGACGCCGGCGAAGATCGCGGCCCAGCCGCGCAGGTCGACTCCGACTCGATGGCCGTGCGCCATGGGACCGTAGGCGTCGCCTTCCTTGCCTCCAGCCGAAGCGACGATGCCAACGCCGAGACCGGCGATCAGAACACTGAGAATGAGCGGAAAGAATCCAGGCCCCATCTCGCGAAGCGAGCCGAGATCGTAGGTCGTCGCGACATAACCGGCGAAGACGCCGATGAGGATCATCAACGCGCCCGCGTAATAGTCGCGTTGCCGTTCAAAACGCTTCATCATGATGCTACCGTCCGGTTCTAGATGCGCGCCATCCGCCCGGCGGCTCGAAAAAAAGCTGCCGGGCAAATTGCGTTCTGGACGAATTTTATTTGCCGGCGAGCCCGGCCGCCTCGATCACCGGCTTCCAGCGCTCGTAGTCGGCTTTCTGGATCGCGCCGAGCTCTTCGGGCGTCGTGCCGGTGGCGCGCAGGTAGACCGATTTGGCGCGCGCCTGGAACGATTCCGAATGGATCGCCTCGAGCAGCGCCTTGTTGAGCTTGGCGATCTTGTCCTTAGGCGTCGCGGCAGGCGCAAAAATGCCGTACCAGCCGGAGCCCTCGATCTTGAAACCCTGGTCGACGAAGGTCGGCACGTCGGGCAGATAGGGCGAGCGCGTCTTGCCCGATGTCGCGAGCAGATGAATCGCGCCGGCCTTGTGCTGCGCGATCAGATCGGCGAGCGGCGCGCAGACGAGCGCGGTTTCGCCGGACATGGCGGCCGTAAGCGCCGGCGCTGTGCCCTTGTAGGCGACGGCGTGAATTTTCACTCCGGCGTCGGCGCCGTACTTGATCGGCAGGAGATGCGGCAGCGCGCCCAGGCCCGGCACGCCGACGTTGCCCTTGTCCGGGTTCTTCTTCAGCCACGCCGTCAGTTCGGCGAGCGTCTTGGCGCCCGACATGGGGCCAGCCGCCAGGCCGAAGTCGAACGAGAGGGCCTGCGTGACCGGCGCGAAATCCTTGAAGGCGTCATAGGGCAGGCTCTTGAACACGGTGGGGAACAGAACCATCGTGCCGAAGGGCGTGAACAGCAGCGTGTTGCCGTCGGGCGCGGCGTGCTTGACCTCGCGCACGCCGATGCGACCGTCCGCGCCGGGCTTGTTTTCGACGATTGCCGAAATGCCGAGCTTCTTCTGCAGATCGTCGGCCAGCACACGCACGAGAATGTCGCCGCCGCTGCCCGGCGCATAGGGGTAGATGAATTTCAGGAGATCGGCCGCAAAAGCCTGCCCGCCGAGAACGCCGCCAGCAGCCGCGGTCGCGACGCCAGCCATGAATTTCCGTCTGTCCATTTTGTCCTCCCTCGTTTTGGTTGCATCCGTCCGGCTCTTGTCTCCTCCTGGCCGGTCGAACATTGGCGGCTCAAAATCTATGAGCCGCTCGCACGGGCGTTGACGCGCCCGCCATTCCTGTGTTGCGCAGCACGAGCTGCGGGAATTCCGACCTTTCGCGCTGGACGCTGGCGGCCGGACGCCTCTTCCACATCGCTGCCCTGACGCGACTGTGGCGCGAACAGGTCGTCGTATGATTGCGCGGCGGTCGCCGTCACCTTGTCGAGAAGACGAACGAATTCGGTCTGCTCCGACGCGCTGAGCGCTCCCATCCATTCTGAGTGACGCGTGAAAGCGAATTTGAGAACCTTGTCGTGCAAGCGGCGCCCCTTGGCGGTCGGCTCGAACAGGGTCTGGCGACGGTCGTGGACGCTCGGGCTGTGCGCCACGAGGCTATTGTCGATCAGGATCGAGATGGTCCGGCTGAGCTGGCCCTTGTCGAGATAGAGTTCGCCCGCGATGTCGGCCAGCGTCGCCGGCGGGCGGGCGCAAATCACGCCGAGCACGCGCCATTCCCCAAGGCTCAGTCCGAATTCACGCAACACCCGCGACTGCCCGGTGCGATCGCCGATCGTGGCGAGACGCGCGATCCTGAACATCAGGACATCGCGAATGTCCTGAAGCTGGTCGGGGTCGAGGGCGGGCCGGCGATCTGACATCTCACGTTCATCTTGATACTTTCAATTATTGATTTTATCATGAAATTGGATAAGGTCAAGCGGCGCCCCGCGCATCTGTTGCGTCGGCGAACGAAGCGCGTAAAAGCGTCAAAGAAATCAGGGAGGCATTCGGGTGACCAAGCGCAACGTGCTCTTCATCATGTGCGACCAGCTCAGGTTCGATTACCTGAGCTGCGGCGGCCATCCGTATCTCGAGACGCCCAACATCGACGCGTTGGCGGCGCGCGGCGTCCGCTTCACCCGCGCCTATGTGCAATCGCCGGTCTGCGGCCCCTCGCGCATGAGCTATTACACCGGTCGCTACATGCGCTCGCACGGCGCGAACTGGAACGGTTTTCCGCTGCGCATCGGCGAGCCGACGCTCGGCGATCATCTGCGCAAGCTCGGCGTGCGCACGGCGCTGGTCGGCAAGACGCACATGACGTCGGACGACGAGGGCATGCAGCGCCTCGGCATCGATCCCGGCTCGACCATCGGCGTGCTGGCGTCCGAATGCGGCTTCGAGCCTTTCGATCGCGACGATGGCCTGCATCCGAGTGGACGCAAGCATAAGAGCGCGCCGTTCAACGCCTATCTCAAGTCGAAGGGCTATGAAGGCGACAACCCCTGGGAGACCCACGCCAATTCGGGCATTGCGGAAGATGGCAGCCAGCAGAACGGCTGGCTGCTCGTCCATGCCGACAAGCCGACGCGGGCGCCGGACGAAGACACCGAGACGCCCTGGACCACGCGCGAAGCGATGCGCTTCATCGACGAAGCCGAGGGCAAGGGCGAGAACTGGTGCCTGCATCTCTCCTACATCAAGCCGCACTGGCCCTATATCGCGCCCGCGCCCTATCACGCCATGTTCGACAAGTCGCAAGTCCTGCCGGCCGTGCGCGCCGAGAGCGAGCGCGGCAACGACGCACATCCCGTCTATCGCGCCTTCATGGACCAGCGCGTCGCGCGCAATTTCTCGCGCGACGAAGTGCGCGAACACGTCATCCCCACCTACATGGGCCTGATCAAGCAGATCGACGACCAACTCGGGCTGCTGTTCAAATTCCTCAAGGACAAGGGGATCGAAGACAACACGCTGATCGTCTTCACCTCGGACCATGGCGATTATCTCGGCGATCACTGGATGGGCGAGAAGGACCTGTTCCACGAAGTCTCCGTGAAGGTGCCGATGATCGTGGTCGATCCCTCGCCATCGGCGGATTCCACGCGCGGCACGGTGTGCGACGCTCTGATGGAAGGCATCGATCTCACGCCGACCTTCATCGAATATTTCGGCGGAACGTCGCCGCGTCACATTGTCGAGGGCCGCTCGATCGCGCCTTTCCTGCGCGGCGAAACGCCTGCTGACTGGCGGACGCATGTTTTCTCGGAATACGATTATTCCATGCAGGACGTGCGCACCGCGCTCGGCCTGCCCGTCGACAAATGCCACCTCTTCATGTGCTTCGACGGTCGCTGGAAATACATCCACGCGCCGGGCTTCCGCCCCATGCTGTTCGATCTCGAAAACGATCCGAAGGAACTACGCGATCTTGGGGCCGATCCTGCCAGCGCCGACGTATGCGCGCGCATGCGCGAGGCCTTGATGGGCTGGGCGCTGACCGACCACAGCCGCATCACCACGCCGGACGCCAAGATCGAGGCCTACAGCGGCGCGCAGCAGTTGAAGAACGGCATTATCATCGGATACTGGGACGAAGCGGAAGTCGAGGAAGCGCGTCGGAAATACGGTTTCTAGTCCAGCGCCCGCGATTGCGGTTCCTGCCCGGCGCCTGCGGCGTCGAAGTCGTTGATCAGCGTCGCGACCGACGCCAGACGGTGGCGAAGGCGCTCCATCGCTCGCGCCAGCTCGCGCCTTCGTCGGCGAGCGCGTCGAGAAATTCCGCGAAACGGCGCGAGACCATCACCGTGTAGAGCAGCAGTAGCGTCGTCGGGATCAGGACGGCGAAAAAGATCAGCGTCCGGTCGATCGCGCTCATGTCGGCCTGCGAGAACAGGTTCATGCCGAGGAAGCCCGTCGTGACGGTGCCGACGAGGCTGAGCAACGTCGTGATCGTCAGCGTCAGGATCGTCTTCGCCTGACGTCGCAGCAGATCGGTCTCGAGATAGGACGACATGTCGCCGAGCTCATCGCGCAATTCCGCGAACAGACGATCCGTGCCCAGATGCGCGACCCACATGCGGAACAGGTCGCGCATCGGCAGCTGGTCGGAGACCTCCGAAAAATAGTAGCGGTGCGTGAAGCGCAGGAAGGTTTCGAGCGTACGTCTTATGTCGTGGCGAAACTGGCTGACCGAGGCGTTGTTCTCCATGTCGAGCCGGCTGACGGTGGCGACGAGGCGATCCGACAGCATCAGGATCGCCGCGCGATGGAAATGCGCGATTAGCCCGAGCAGAAAATATTGGTGGCGGAACTGGGAGAGAAAGCCACGCTCGGGATCGACGAACAGGGCATGCTCGGCCGGCCCGATCGCGACGAAACTCTGCCCGCTGCAAAGCACCCGCGTATTGGTCCAGCCCTCGCCGCGCAAGGGATCGTAGAACCTGTCATAGCAATAGCGCTGCTCGAAATCGGCGAGAAAGCCGGGCGCATAGGGCGTCTCGGTCGCGGCGCCCGGCGCCGAGGCGAAAGCGAGCCGCATGAAGTCGGCGCGCGTCAGTGCGCGCGGATCGTCGACGGCGAGCCAAGCCATGGTCGGCATGCGATGGAATTCGAGCTGGCGATATCGTACCGGCGCGACCTGCGCGCGCTGGTTCAGCATCATCGGCGCGAGCAGATATTCCCAGTGGTAGGAGATTGCGGACGCCTGATCCTTGCACACCGAGGCGAGATATTTCGTACGCGCCTGATAGTCGGAGGCGGCGAGCACGGCGCCGTCGGCGCCCAGCCATTCCACGCTTTCGGGACAATTGAGCGCAGCGCCGCTCTCGCTCCAGCCGGCGGGATAGGCGCGGCCGAAACGGTAGATGATCTCCTGCGCGCGCGACAAATGCAGATCGCGCGCCGCTATTTCCACGACGAGGATCGCGACGTCGACGTCGAAAAAGAAATAGAGGTCGGTGTGGACGACATCGACTTCCGTCGCCTCCGCCTGCCCGTGGAAGCGCAGACGCGCCTTCTTCACATCGGCGCGGCGGAAGATGCGGATCGGCGAATCGCCATAGGTCGTGCGGCCCGTGCGTGACGCGCGTTCGCCGTAGAGAAAGCGTTGCACATGCGGCAGAAAGGCCGCGAATTCGCGATAGTGCCGTTCCTGAAAATCTTCCGGCCGTTCGGGAAATTCGTCGTCGAGTTCGACCCAGGTCCGGTTGGGGTCGCGGTCGAGATAGTCCCAGTGGTTGAGCAGGCCGCATCCCGGCGGCAAAGGCATGAGCTGGAGCGGCCAGATCAGGATCTGGCGAAAGTCGCGCACAGCGATGTCGCTCATTTCAGTCATGCCGTCCTGGCCCCGTTTGCCGGCAAGAGGTGACATGGAGGTGCGACGCTTGCAATCGGGCCGAACGTCGAGCGCTATGCCACGACCGTCCCGACCTGCAGGTCGCGTCCAGCCTGGTCAATCGTCCCGGTTTTCATCGCGGCGGGAAATGTCCGCCAGAAAAGCGTCGAGGTCGGCTAGATAGACCTCGGCCTCGACAGGCCGTCGGGCGGCGACGCGCCGCAGTGCTTCCGCCCGCGCCGCACTTCCGGGCGCTGCGAAATCCATGATTCGCGCAGCCCACTCCCCCGGTAGGCGCGGGTCGAGGTATATGGCCGCCTCGCCGCCGATCTCTTGAAACGGCGCAATGTTCGAACAAAGCGCAGGCGCGCCCGCCGTCAAGGCCTCCGCCAAGGGCAAGCCATATCCTTCTGCGAACGAGGGAGCGAGCAGGGCGGCTGCGCCGGCCAGCAGGGCTCGCCAGCCGCCGTTGGACAGACCGGCAACCTCGATCACCGCGCCCCCGAGCGCGGGATCGGCGAGGGCCTCCACGATTTGCGTGAAGTTCCAGCCGCGTTTGCCCACGACAACGAGTTTTGGCGCAGAAGGCCCCTGTTCCGCGACAAACCGCCGCCAGACGTCCACGAGCAGCGCATGGTTCTTGCGCGGCTCGATCGTACCGCAGGTCACGAAATACGATGTTCCCTGAAGTCTGGGATCTGGTTGGCATGGGGCGCCGAAAATCGGCGCGACAGGGGGATGAGACTGAAAGATCGGCAGATTCTGCCGCCCAAGCCGTTGCATATGCTCGGCCAGTGCGTCCGCGACCGTCCGGCTGGTGACCAGCGCCGCGGCGCCGCGCCTGGCGAGCAACTCGAGGCGACGCTTGTGCCGCTCCGCTTCGCCCCGCCAGAATGTATCCGGGGTGGCGACCGGCAAGAGGTCATGGATGAAGAACACCGGCCGGATGTCGGGGCGCGCGTCCAGCCAGGCGGCATGCCGCGCCGATTCCAGCGGGTAATGCGTTGCGTTGAGATAGATGGCGCCAGGCGGCGCGGCAGCGACAGGATTTGCCCCTCGCTTCAATCCGTAGGCGCTGATCGCCCCCGCGATCCGCCGTGCACGCCCGGGCGGGGCGAAGTCGAGCCGTGTCGCCGCCCGGCCCCGAGAGATAGGGGCCAGCAGCGCTTCAACCAGCAGGTCAGGCGCCGCCGGCGGCGCGTCCCACTGGCGTACTAAAGCGTCTGTCGGGTTCTGCAGGAGGCCCGGCGCAAAAACGCGCGGTCCGGCTGGTCCGAACATGAGCGATTGCGTCTGGTCCGAGCGATCCCGCAGGAAATGGTCGGCGAGCAGCCGGTCGATCCAGTCGATGCCGTTCGGCGTTGGGTTGAGGACCCGCGTCGTCAGGCGCGAGAGGTCGTAAACAACCCGGCTCATGCCGAGCCTGACGCAGGCGCGCCGGACAGCGCAACCGCCGTTTCGAGCGCCTTCTCGTCGCACATAATAAGGGTAACGCCAGCCTTCGCCCCCGATCGTCGGTCGGCGGCGGGAGCATCGCCTGCCATGCCGCACGACCGGATCTCGTAGGCCGGGAAATACATGATGCGTCAAAACCCTTCGCGGTCATATCCAGCGTCACGCGCGACGCCGATTTGGAGCAGCGTTAGACATCGTTACATGCCGCGATTCTGCGGTCGCCGCCAGCTATGTGGGAGATTTGACGGCCCTCGATAAACCGCGGCCGCGATCAATTCACGATCGAGGCCGGCGCCAGCCGCCCGGAAATCCTTCGGCGAACCGGCTACTTCTCCAGCGGAACGTCGAGCGAATGCAGGACGCGTCCGACGCAGGCGTAGAAGGAAGAGGTCAGCACGAGCTCGACGATCTCGCCCTCGTTGAAATGCGCGCGCGCCTGCATGATCGATTCGGCCGACGCGCCGGGCCCCTCGGTGATTTCTTCCGCCAAGCGCAGGACGATGCGCTCGATCTCCGAATAGGCGCCGCTCGCGCGCCAGTTCGAGAGCGCGTCGATTTGTTCCCGGGTCACGCCGGCGGCAAGAGCCATCGGCGCGTGATGCGTCCATTCGTAGTCCGCGCCCATAATCTGCGCCCCGCGCAGGATCATCAGTTCACGCAGCGCCCGTGGCGTTTTCGCTTCGGTGCGCAACGGCCAAGCGAGGCGGGTCCATGCCTCGAGCATGGCCGGCGCATGGCCGAGCAGTCGATAGAGGTTCGGAAAGCCCGCATGCCCGCCCGATCGCAAGGCGACGTAAATGGCGGCGATGCGGGGATCGGCATTGTCTTCGATCAGGGGAATACGCGGCATGGGAAAGGCTCGCTTCATCGGACGGGTTGCGGTTCGGCATTGTGCGACAGGAGACTCGAGATCGTCGCGGGCAGGTCGCGCATGACAGCGATGACGTGTTCCGCGCCAGCCGCTTTCAGGCGCGCGGCGAGATCGGACGTCGCATGGCCGCCTCCGACGAAACCGATGGCGCGCATGCCCGCCGCGCGCGCGGCGACGACGCCGGCGACGGAATCCTCGATGACGATCGCGCGAGATGGCGCCGCGCCCATTTCGTGCGCCGCGAGGAGAAACAGGTCTGGGGCCGGCTTTCCGTGCGCGACCTGAATCGCGCTGAAGCGATGCTGGAAAGAGGACGCAAGCCCCGTGACCGAAAGCGCGAGATCGATCCGCTCCGGCCTCGATGACGAGGCGAGACACCGTGGACCCGGCAGCGCGGCGAGCGCCTCCGCCACGCCCTCGATCGCACGCAACTCACGCCGGAATCGCGCGAACAATCGCGCGTTCATCTCGTCCGCGACATTCCCCGGCAGCACATGGCCGACGAGCGCTTCAGTCTCGCGCAAAATATCGGCGAGGCTGCGGCCGACCTGCGTTCGCAAGCACTCTCGAGCCGTGATCGGCCGCCCGAGCGCGGTCAAGGTCTCGCTCAGGATTTCGTTGGCTATCGGCTCGGAATCGACCAGCACGCCGTCGCAGTCGAAGATCAGAAGCGTCAGAGCGCTGCACCGAGGCGCGCGCAGCGCTCCATCCGGCGGGATGCGGCAATCGGCCGCGCGGGTCGGTGTCCGCCGGAACTGCGGCGATTGGGCCACAAGTACCGGCGCGCTTCCTCCCAAAGTCGGGCGACGAAATGGCGCACTGGGGATTTGTCTCCATTGTCTTTGCGGCGCGCGCCAGCATATACAGCCGCGGGACTTGAACGAAACTCGGTCCCCAGGCGTCGGTTCTGTATCGGGAGCGCGGCGCCGGGCGTATTCGGGGAAAGGACGAGGGATGAAGAAGTTTGCTGCATTGACCGTTGGCTTCGGACTGCTGACCGCTCTTGCCGCGGGCCCTGCCATGGCGGCCGGCGACGCCGCTGCCGGCGAGAAGGTCTTCAACAAGTGCAAGGTCTGCCATCGCATCGGCGAAGGCGCCAAGAACATGGTCGGCCCCGAACTGAACGGTCTCGACGGCCGTCACAGCGGCTCGGTCGCGGGCTTCAACTATTCGGACGCCAACAAGAATTCAGGCATTACCTGGAATGAGGCGACCTTCAAGGATTACATCACCGACCCCAAGAAGAAGATTCCCGGCACCAAGATGGTGTTCGCCGGTCTGCCGAACGAGAGCGATCGCGACAACCTCTGGGCCTATATCGCGCAGTTCAAGGCGGACGGCACGAAGAAGTAATCGCGCGGCAAGGCGCTGTTTTTCGAACCCCGCCCGAAAGGGCGGGGTTTTTGTTTGTTTCGGCTACTCTCGCTCGTGACAATTCGCCTGTTGCGCCGCATATGCGTGGAGCCATGTCTGACGAAAACGACGCCAAAGCCTCACTCGCCAGTCTGCCGGCCTTCTTCAAGCTGGCGGGTCGTCGCTGCATGGTTGCTGGCGGCAGCGACGGGGCGGCGTGGAAGGCGGAGCTGCTGGCATCCGCCGGCGCAAGCGTCGATGTTTACGCTGCCGAGCCGTGCGAACGGCTCGAGCGTCTTGCCGTCGACAAGGCGGCCGTCACGCTTCATCGTCGCGTCTGGACGAAAGCGGATGTCGATGGCGCGCTGATCGCGATCATCGACGCGGCGTCCGACGCGGAGGCCGCCGATTTTCGTGTGGCCGCACAGGCGGCCGGCGCCGTCGTCAATGTCGTTGATCGCCCCGCCTTCTGCGATTTTCAGTTCGGCTCGATCGTCAACCGCTCGCCGCTGGTCGTCGGCATATCCACCGACGGCGCTGCGCCGGTCTTTGGCCAGGCTCTGCGCGCGCGTATCGAAACGCTGGCGCCCGAGGGATTTGCGGCCTGGGCGCGCGCTGCGCAGGAATGGCGCAAGGAAATTGCCGGGCGCGATCTACCGTTTCGCGCCCGGCGGAAGTTTTGGGAAGCCTTCGCCGAGCGCGCTTTTGAACGCCCCGATGTGGCGCCGACAGACGCCGACCTGAAGGATCTGCTCGCGTCCATATCCGAAGAAGCGGTCGTAAAGGCGCAGCGCGGCAGGGTCGTCCTCATCGGCGCCGGGCCGGGCGATCCGGAACTTCTCACGCTCAAGGCCGTCCGCGCGCTGCAATCCGCCGACGTGGTCCTTTATGACGATCTCGTCTCTCCGGGCGTGCTCGATTTCGCGCGCCGGGAGGCGGAAAAGCTCGACGTCGGCAAACGCGGCTATCGGCCCTCGCCCGGACAACCGGGCATTACCGCCAGGCTCGTGGAGCTCGCCATCGCCGGCAAGGTCGTGGCGCGGTTGAAGGGCGGCGATCCCATGATCTTCGGTCGCGCGACCGAGGAGGTCGAGGCTTTGCAGGCTGCTGGCGTCGACGTCGAGGTCATTCCAGGCGTGACCGCGGCCTCGGGCGCTGCCGCGTCGCTGCGCGCTTCGCTGACGGAGCGCGACCATGCGCGCCGCGTGCAGTATGTGACCGCGCACGGCCGCGACGGCGCCTTGCCAGAAGATCTGGACTGGCGCGCACTCGCCGATCCCGGAGCGACGACGGTCGTTTACATGGGCGTGCGCACCATGCCGGCGTTCGTCGCCAGAGTGCAGGCGGCCGGCCTCGATCCCGACACGCCCGCGATCCTGGTCGAGCGCGTCAGTTGGCCTGACGAACGCAGTATCGCGGGAACGCTTGCCACGATCGAGGCGATGGCGGCCCGCTCTGCGCCTACAGGGCCGTGCGTCCTCCTGCTGGGCGCGGCGCTGTCAGGCGCCGCCGCCCGCTTGCAGATACGGGACTAGGCGCCGGCCTATTCCGCCGCTTCGCGCCGGCCCGCCCGATGCGAGGCGTGGCCGCCCTTGCGGCCGGCCTCGGAGGCGAGCTGCGGATTGCGCGCGAAGCTGCGTTTGGCGGGATCGACCTGCGTCCCCCCCTTGCGTCCGGCCGCGGCGGCCAGATCGGGGTTCTTCGAGAAGCTGCGCTTCTCGCTGGGTACGCTTTCTCCGCCTTTACGCGCAATTGCGCGCTGCTTTTCGGGATCCATCGACGCGAATCCACGCGTCGATTTCTTTTTCATTTCTTCCACGGATACACCCTCTCAGTCGGGCCGACCCCACCGACCGAGACGCCGGTGTTTCGGGCGACCTTTCGCTAAACGGGCCCGAGCCCGCTACGTTCCCGGCGCCCGCCGAGGCGCATGTGGAAACGCAAGCTCTAGCTGACAGCGAAATGGCAGCAGAAACAACATTTTTCTCGAATATTTCATCGCAAAATCTAGGCCCGTCCTGGAAACGCCTTTGAATTTGGGCGCTTATGGTTTCAGGCAATTTCGCGCCACGCGCGACAGGATCGTCTGCTCGGCCGCATCGAGTTGTCCTGCCCGCATCTTGTTCCAGAGATTGAGTCGCTTGAATGTTTGCGCGGTGCAGGCGCAGCTATGCCGGCATTTCTCGATCGAGGGGCCTGATGCGGCGCATTCACGCTCGCATGCCTGCCGGAAAGGCCGCTCGTCGGACGGCGCCGGCGAACCGAACGCCCAGACGGAAGCCGTCAGCAAGGCGAAAAACACCGGCTGATGCACGAGGTAGATCGCCAGCGAATGGCGCCCGCCGAACGCCAGCAGCCTGGCCGGCGCGCTCGTTCCGGAAATGCGGGCTAGCGCATTGAAGCCGCCCCGGTTTCTCATCGCCAGTCCAGCCGCCAGCCCGAACAACAGGGCGCCCGCCCACGGCAGCAGCGGGCGAAAATCATTGGAGGCGGGGATCGCGATCCCGAGCCCGGTCCACATCAGCGCTGGCGGATCGAATGCTCGCGACGCGACGAATTGCGGCAGCGCAACGGCCAGTGCGCCGCCCGCCAGCGCCGCCGGCCAGGGCAGAAACACAAAGGGCAACGCCAGCAGGCTCGCGGCGGCGATGCAATGCAGAATGCCGAAGAAAATCAGGGCGTCTGGAAACAGCAGCCAGCTCGCCGCCGTCACCAGCGCCGCCGCGCTCACGATCACGGCCAGCCGCATTCCGTAAGCGCGCCAGTCGAAAGGCCTGCGCCGCGCGAGCGCCAGGCTCAGCCCCGCGATAAACAGGAAGGAGCTGGCGATGACATGGCTGAACAGCCGCATGTCCGGCGAGAACGGCGTACGTGCGTCGATATAGCCGAAATGCGCGAAGTCCCAGACGAGATGGTAGGCGAACATGGCGACGAGCGCCGCGCCGCGCGCCACATCCAGCGCCGGAATGCGTCCGCCGGGTTTGTCGGTCGCGGCCACCGCGCCGGTCATTCAGCGCGCGGCCTTGGGTGAAAACAAGCTGAAATCCATGTCCGGCGCGCTGGTGTTATGGCGCGACGGCAGCCGCCGGCCGGCCCAGAACTCCGTGACCTCGGCTTTCCTGAAATCCATGATCGAGCCTTCGCTCCAGGCCTCCGCTCCCTTGGGCAGCCAGGCTGCGCGCGCTACGTCCGAATTCGTCTCGGTCGCGAACATCGAACGCAAGGTCGCAAAGGGCAGGCCGTCCGGCATCGGACCGTCGAAGGACACGTCGAGCGAAATGTGGTCCTGGTCGACCGCCTCGAGCTTCATGCGCGCCGAACCGCCGCGCCGGAAGTCGAGCGTGAAGGTTTTCGTCACCGGATCGAAGGCGATCTCCTTGAGATCGACGATCGGCCGCTCCTGCACCTCCACCGGGCCGATCAGGAACGACGAGCCATAGGCCGTCCAGCGCATGTCGGCGAAGGGCAGCGGGCGGATGCGCCAGTAGCCGTCCGGCGGATAGAAGACCATGACCTCTTCCGCGCGCTCGCGGTGGCGCAGCCACAGTTGCGCGGCGTCGAAACCCTCGTAGGTCTTCGCGCCGATCCGGATCGGCGTGCGCGCCGGGCGCCAGAATTTCGGCAGCCTGTACGCGACGAGCTGCATCGAGGGCGTCTCGTAGAGCGTCACGCGTTCGCCGTCCTCGCCGAAATACTTGTGCGTCTCGAATGAGCAGCTCGAAAAATCCGGCGCATAGCGATCGACGCCGATGGCGCCGATATAGACTGGGTGAATCGCCTGCACCCGAAAACTGCGTACCGCGGGGGAGGCGAAATCGATCTGAACATTGTCTTTCTCCGCGCAGATGTCCGGCGTCGAAAGATTGCGCGCCTCGACCGCGAGATCGGGCTTTTGCTGCGCCCGCGCAGGCGCGCAGGCGGCGAGCGCGAGCAAACAGGTCAAGGGATAGGCGAGGGCGGCGGCAAAGCGCTTCATGGATCCGTCACGGTTTCGCGCCGACCGGCGCTGCGGGCCGGCACCATAGGCGCGAGGATCGGAGGAGGAAAGCGGGCGCGCCGCCCATTGCCGCGCCGGGCGCCTCCGCGCTATTGTCCGGGCCGTGCCCGAATCTGCTATTCGGTCGCCGCGCGCGGGCGTAGTTCAGTGGTAGAACGACAGCTTCCCAAGCTGTATGTCGTGGGTTCGATTCCCATCGCCCGCTCCAAACTTCAGACAGGAAATTCTGGTCGAGGCCTCGCGGCGCGGGGCTGAGCGGGATCGCGGATCGGCGCGCCGCAAAAAAAGCAATCCGCCTTGCGGCGGATTGCAGTGACGATCAGGGATTTTGCGGCTGCGCTTCGCGCGCCCTCATTCCGTGGTTTGTCGCGTCTTCAGATAGGCCAGCACGCTCGCCAGTTGCTGGTCGGTGAAGACCTCCTTCCAAGCCGGCATGCCCTTGGACGGGCGGCCGTCATGCACTGTCTTCCAGAACACGTTCTGCATGTCGTCGCCGTAGCGGGTCGTCAGGCGGCGCAGGTCGATCTTCTTTTCAGACTGAATGGCGTCGGGCCCATGGCAATGCGCGCATGTGCCGTTGAAGACTTCCTTGCCCTCGGTGGGGTCGGCGGCGACAGCGGCCACCTTGTCGCCGGCGGCAGGCGGCGGCGCGGCCGCGGGCGCCGGCTGCGCGGCCTGCGCGAACCGGAACGCCTTGTCGCCCACGGCGGCGACGCGCACGCGCTGAATGCTGGCCAGGTCGCCCAGCTTGATCGGCGTGTCGACCGGCAGGCCGTATTTCGTCATCAGCGCAGCGATCGTGTCGTGCATTCCGGGCAGCACGGCGTCGATCTTGTCGCGCAGATCGGCGTGATCCCTCGTGAAGCCGATCGCCGTCGGCCATTGCAGGCCGGGGCCGTCGACCGAAATCAACTTGTACTTGCCGCCGTAGCTCGTGGTGTTGAGGTAGCCGGCATGCGCGCCCCACAGGAAGGCAGCGTCGGCCTTGCCTTCGGCGAGCTTCATCATGCCTTCTTCCGGCGACAGCACTGTCACGCTCGTGATGTCCTCACGGGGGCCGATCATGTTGTGCGGCGTGGTCGAGAATTGCACGGCGACGCGCTTGCCGACAAACGACGAAACGCCCGTGAACTCGAATTCCTTCGGCGCGATGATCGCGTAGCCGAGTTTGAACAGCGGCTTGGAAAAGATGAGGCGCGGACCCATGAAGTCGGAATCCGGCGGCAGGCCGATCGTTGCATCGCATTGTTTCGCGAGCATGGTCACGCGCACGGCGCGCTTGCCGAAATTGGTGCGGTACCAGACCATCGAGACCGGCCGGTTCAGCGCCTTGCCGAGCGCTTGCCCGATCTCGACATAGACGCCCGGTTTCGCGGCTTGCTCGCTCGAAAACGGCAGATTGTCCGGATCCGCGCACAGGCGCAGCGGGTCCGGTCCGGCGGCGCGCGCCGGACCGTGGGCCGCCATGACGGCGGCGATTGAGAGTGCGGCGACGGACGCCAGGCTGCGATTCTTCATGACGTCCTCCGCCGCGATGTCTTAGTTCAGCGAGAAGACGAACAGCGAACCGCCTTCAGGCGCGGCCGCGGTCATTTTCTTGCCGACGTCGCCGAGGAAGGCGGGCAGCGCCGCAGTACGGCCGACCACGATCGCGACATATTGCTTGCCCTTCACCGAATAGGTGATCGGGCCGGCGCCGATGCCCGAGCCGAGGTTCTTCTTCCACAGCTCCTTGCCGTTGGTTGCGTTGATCGCGCGGAAGTCGCCGTGCAGATCGCCCCAGAACACGAGATTGCCCGCGGTCGTCATCGTGCCGCCGTTGAACGGCAGGTCGGACTTCATGCCCCAGACTTTCTTGTTGGCGACCGGATCCCAGGCGATCAGCTCGCCGAGATAGCCGCCCGGTCCCGGCAGCGTCGGGAATTCGGCGCCGAGATAGAAGACGCCGCGCTTGTAGGAAATGTCGGACACGGACCAGTCCATGCAGACATTGTTGGACGGGATGTAAACGAGGCCCGTGCCGGGATTGTACGACATCGGCTGCCAGTTCTTGCCGCCGATCAGGTTGGGGCAGGCGTTCTTGGCCGGATGTCCCGGTCCTGCGCGCTGCGCCGGATTCTCGTCAGCGCGGCCGGTCTTCACGTCCCACTTGTTCGCCCAGGTCACCGGAACGAATTTCTCGGCCGTGATGCCCTTGCCCGTCTCGCGGTTCGTGACGAAGAAGAAGCCGTTGCGGTCGGCCTTCATGAATACCGGAGTCGTCTTGCCGCCGATCTTGAGATCGGCCAGCACGGCTTCGTTGACGCCGTCATAATCCCAGGCGTCAGCCGGGGTGTTCTGCTGCCACCACTTGATCTTGCCGGTGTCGGGATCGAACGCGATCGTCGACGACGTGTAGAGGTTCGAGAGCTTGCCGAAATTGCCGTCGCCGGTCGAGCGGATCGCCGTATTCCACGGGCCGGGGTTCGAAGTTCCCCAGAAGACCGTATTGGTCTTGGGATCGTAGGTGCCCGTGAGCCACGCGGCGCCGCCGCCGTGTTCGGCGGAATCGCCCTTCCAGCTGTCGCCGTTCGGCTCGTTCTTCAGCGGCACCGTATAGGTGCGCCACACTTCCTTGCCGGTCTTGACGTCGAAGGCCTGCAGCGAACCGCGCACGCCGTATTCGCCGCCGCCGAAGCCGATGATGACCTTGTCCTTCACCACCAGCGGCGGCGAGGTGACGACCGACCCCTGCTTGTAGTCGATGACGGTCGTCTTCCACTTTTCCTTGCCGGTGGCCGCGTCGAGCGCGACCATCTTGCCGTCGAGGCGGCCGACGAAAATCATGCCGTCCGCATAGGCGACGCCGCGGCTATTCACGTCGCAGCAGGCGAATTGCAGAACGTCATCGGGAATGTCTGGCTCGTAGGTCCACTTGCGCGCGCCGGTCGCGGCGTCGAGCGCGTAGACGTATTTCGGTCCCCAGGACGAGCTCACATAAAGCGTGTCGCCGATCACCAACGGCGAGGATTCGTTCGAGCGAAGCGATGCGAGCGAGAAAGAATAGGCGAGCTTCAGATTCTTGACGTTGTCGGCGTTGATCTCTTTCAGCGGGCTGAAGCGCGTGCCGTCGTAGCCCTTGGAGTACATGCCCCAGCCGTTCGGGTCGGAGGCCGCCTTCATCGCGGATTCATTCGCGTGGGCGGCGCCGGCGAGCAGCCCTATGGACAACGCCACGCCCGCAAGCAGACGCCCCGTTCGAGTGTCGGTCATCAACGTTCCTCCATTGCGCACTTCAAAGAGGACTGCGCCGCGCGCTTGCTTCAGCCCTTTCACGATTTGAAACATGTGGGCGGCGCCATTGAAATTGCCATTAGGTACAAGTGTGGTTCAGCGCTCATCTACATCGGCCGCAGCGCAGCATTTGCTTGAGGAATTTGTGCGTCGCACCAGATAAAAGTTCTGTGGTGTACGAGTGAGCGAATGTCATTCTGTCAAGAGCCGACTAGTACAATTGTCGCTTGCGGCCCGACGGCATAATTTCATGCTCGTGCAGCACGTTCGGACCAATCCCGGAAAATGAGAGACGTGCGAAGGAAGGAAAGCGTAATGGCCTGGACGACTCCCGAGATCACCGAAGTCTGCGTCGGCATGGAAGTGACGAGCTACGCCTCCGCCGAAATCTGATTGCGAAACCCGCCGGTTCGCGGCTTGAGGGCGCGCTGTGCGTATCATCGTGCTCGGGTCGGGCGCCGGCGGCGGCTTCCCGCAATGGAATTGCAATTGCGAGAATTGTCGTCTCGCCTGGGCAAACGATCCGCGCGTACGTGCGCGGACGCAATCGAGCGTCGCGATCAGCGCCGACGGCGCACGCTGGATGCTTCTCAATGCATCGCCCGATCTACGGCAGCAAATTGTCGCGACGCCTGCGCTCCATCCGCGCGGCTCGCAGCGCCATTCCCCGATATCGGGCGTCTTCCTCACCAATGGCGATGTCGATCATCTGACCGGCCTGCTCACGATGCGCGAACAGCAGGCGTTCACGATCTACGGATCGCGCGCCACTCTGGCGCAGACGAGCCATGGCGCGTTCGGCGTGCTCAACCCGAATCTGGTCGATCGCGTCGAGGTCGAACTGGGCGCGCGTGTAAATCCTGGCCTTGGATTTACGATCGAGACCTTCGCCGTTCCCGGCAAGCCGCCGCTCTATCTGGAGGGCGCTGAAATCGAGCAGCAGATCGGCGCCGAGACCGACAGCACGATCGGGCTCGAGATTTCATGCGAGGGTCGTCGCGTCCACTACATCCCCGGCTGCGCGAAAGTGACCGCCGCGCTCGCCGCGCGCGTCTCGGGCGCCGATGCGCTCCTGTTCGATGGCACGACCTACACCGACGACGAAATGGTGCGCGCCGGCCTCTCGAACAAGACGGCGTGGCGGATGGGCCATGTGCCGATGAGCGGCGAGGGCGGGTCGATCGCTGCCTTCGCCAAAATTCCGGTCGGCCGCAAGGTTTTCATCCACATCAACAACACCAATCCCGTTCTGCGAGAGGATAGCGCGGAGCGCGCCGAAGTCGCGCGGGCCGGCTGGGATGTCGGCCACGACGGGATGGAGATCGTACTATGACCGGCAGGATGCTGAGCGCTGCGGATTTCGAAGCCGCCATTCGTACGGTCGGCGCCGAGCGCTATCACAATCTTCACCCCTTTCATCAGCGGTTGCACGGCGGGGAATGCACGCTGGAGCAGGTTCGCGCCTGGGCGCTCAACCGCTATTGCTATCAGGAGGCCGTGCCGCGCAAGGACGCCGCCTTCATGAGCCGCGTCTTCGATCGCGACCTGCGGCGCGAATGGGTGCGACGCCTGCTCGACCATGACGGCTACGGCGAGGAAGAAGGCGGCATCGAGCGATGGCTGGTCCTGACCGACGGCCTCGGATTTTCGCGCGACTACGTGACCTCGCGTCAGGGCGCCCTGCCGATCACCAAATTCGCGGTCGAGGCCTATGTGCGCTTCGTGCGCGAGGAGCCGCTGGTCGTCGCTGTCGCCTCTTCGCTCACCGAACTGTTCGCGCCCGCGATCCACAAGGAGCGCATCGTCGGCATGCTCGAGCATTACGATTTCATCGACGACGGCGTGATGGCCTATTTCAAGCGGCGCCTGACGCAGGCGCCGAAGGATTCCGATTTCGCGCTCGGCTTCATCAAGGAGAATTGCCGCAATCGCGAGGAGCAGGACGCCTGCGTGGCGGCGGTGCGCTTCAAATGCGACGTGTTGTGGGCGCAACTCGACACGCTCTGGCATTCCTACGTCGAGGGTCATATTCCGCCGGGCGCCTGGCGGCCGGGCGAAGGCATGAAGGCATGACTCCCGGGCCCGACTGCAAGCCGCGCCTGCCACGCGGCGTGCGCCTCAAGCACGACGCCGTGCGCGGCGAATGGCTGCTGCTCGCGCCCGAGCGTGTCATCAAGGCCAATCCGGTCGCGGTCGCGGTGATCGAGAAATGCGACGGCGTGCGCTCGCTGTCCGAGATCGTCGACGATCTCGCGCAGGCTTATCAGGCGCCGCGCGAGACGATCGAGCGCGACGTGACGAAACTCGTCGCCGATCTCGCGACCAAGCGCATGGTGGACCTGTGATCGCGCGCGAGGCCATCCCCGCGCCGGCCGGCATGCTCGCGGAGCTGACCCACCGCTGCCCGCTCGGCTGCCCATATTGCTCGAACCCGCTCGAACTCGAAAAACCAGCCTCCGAGCTGGATAAGGCGACCTGGAAGCGCGTGTTTTCGGAAGCGGCGGAAGCCGGCGTCCTGCACGTGCATCTCTCGGGCGGCGAGCCTTGCGTGCGCGCCGACATTGCCGAACTGACCGCGCATTGCGCCGATGTCGGGCTCTACACCAACCTGATTACGTCTGGCGTCGGTCTCAACCGCAAGCTGTTCGATGCCCTGGTCGAGGCGCGGCTCGATCACATCCAGCTCTCGCTTCAGGACGCGGAGGCTGCGTCCGCCGACCGTATCGCCGGCTACGACGGCGCCTTTGCGCGCAAGCAGGAGATCGCGCACTGGACGGTCGAGGCGGGTTTGCCGCTCACCATCAATGCCGTGATGCACCGCGCGAACATCGCGCGCGCCGCACGCATGGTGGAGCTGGCGATCGAACTCGGCGCGCGTCGCGTCGAGGTTGCGCACACGCAATATTACGGCTGGGGTCTGGTCAATCGCGCGGCGCTCATGCCCTCGCGCGAAGAAACCGAAATCGCGGTCGCGGCCGTCGAGGCCCTGCGCAAGAAGCACGACGGCGTCATTGTCATCGATCATGTCGTGCCCGACTATCACGCCCGCTATCCGAAAGCCTGCATGAGCGGCTGGGCGCGCCGCACCTTCAACGTCACGCCCTCGGGCAAAGTCCTGCCCTGCCATGCGGCCGAGACGATTCCGGGTCTCGAATTCTGGAACGTGCGCGAAAAATCCGTCGCGGAAATCTGGTACGGCTCGCCTGCCTTCAACGCCTATCGCGGCGTCGAATGGATGAAGGAGCCGTGCCGCTCCTGCGACCGCAGGGAGATCGATTTCGGCGGCTGCCGCTGCCAGGCGTTGGCGCTGACCGGCGACGCCTGCAATACCGATCCGATCTGCGAGAAATCGCCGTTGCATGCCGAGATCGGCTCGATCGCCGCGATCGACGCCGCGACGGGCGCGCAGGATTATCGCTACCGGCGTATGAACGCAAGAGCCTGACCGCAGGCTCAGCGGCAGACGACCACGACGGGAACGCTGACGCTCGCGCGATTGGACGGCGCCGGAAACGGACCCGCGCGCCGCACCGCCGACAGAGCGGCGGAATCGAGCGTTGCATTGCCGCTAGCGCTCGAAACCGATGCGCGGGAAACGCTGCCAGACGGCGCAATTAGCAATGCGACGACGACGCGGCCGCCGCCGCCTGAGGAGCAGGCGCGGCTCGCCGAGGCGGAAACGGCGCGAGCAACAATGGAGCGATAGCCTGCGGCGTCGAAGGCCGCGGCGGCTGGGCGCGCGGCAGCGGTCGCCGGCGTGCGCGCGGCGATGCGACGGCGTTCTTGTGCGGCTTGCGCCTGCCGTTCGCGCGCGGCCGCGCGTTTCGCCTGCGCGCGCCGCTCGCGCGCGAGTTCCGCGCGCTCGGCTGCGGCCTGAGCGGCGCGGGCTCTTGCCTCCCGGGCCGCGCGCTCGCGCACAACCATCGCAGCGCGTTCCTGCGACTGCCGCGCAGCCAGCGCTTCCGCCGCCTCGGCGGCTCGACGTTGCGCAGCGGCTCTCTCCTGTTCCGCATGTTCTTCCGCACGCGCACGCGCATCATCAGTCGAAGGCTGGGCAGGCGCAGGCTGCGCGGCGGCGACGGGCGCCTCGACAGCAGTTTCCGGCGTCGTCGTCAGCGTATCATGCTGTTCCGGCGCCGCTTCGCTGTCAGCGGCAGGCGGCGGCGCTTCGGCTTGCTCGCGCACAGGTTCGGCCGACTGCGCCGCCTGCATGCGCGCTGGCTCGCTCTCGACGATGATTTCGACCGGTATCTCCTCGAAGACCTCCGGCGCGCGCAAACTTTCGCGCCAGGCAAATGCGCCGAGCCCGACGAGTGCGACATGGCCGATGACGACAATGGCAAGCGCGCGAAAACGCAGCGCGCCGCCCCGCGTCGTTTCTCGCTTGGGCGGGGCGTTCGCCATATCGCCGGGTCGTAGCGCGGCCGCCATGGCGTCCGCGACCGCGTGCGGCGCGACAGGCGCATCGACCCACTGAAGGCTCGCGCTCAGCGACACGCGCCACTTTCCTCCATGAGCGCGGCTGTTGTTCACGCTTTCAAGGCGCGCGCCGCATCTTGCCAGAAAGACTACTAGGCGACCCCGGGAGGCGCCAGTAGTCTCCTCCCAAAGAACAAGTCAGGGTGGAGCACATTGCATGCATCCGCTCGCCTCGGAGGAAATCGTTTGCGCCACCGCTTGCTGGCGGTCGTCGCGGTCTTGTGGCCGGTCGGCGCCATTGCCCAGACGCAGGGCCCCGTCGTCACGCTCGATGCGATCGAGGTCGTCCCCATGTCGCCGCTCGCGGCGCCGGATACGGGCGTCGCTCGTGAAAAATATCCGACCGGCGCGACGACGTTGAACGGCGCGGATCTCGCAGCCGCGCATCAGGCGGGGCTCGCGCAGGCGCTCGACCGGCGCGCGCCGGGCGTGGCGACGGTCGACGTCACCGGCAATCCATTCCAGCCGGAGGTCGACTATCGCGGCTTTGCGGCCTCGCCCGTCGTCGGCACGCCGCAGGGTCTCGCGGTCTATCAGAACGGCGCGCGCATCAACGAGTCGTGGGGCGACGGCGTCCACTGGGATCTCATCCCCTCGGTCGCGATCGATCGCGCGACGATCCTCGGCGCAAATCCGGTCTTCGGTCTCAACGCGCTCGGCGGCGCCGTCGTGCTCGACATGAAGAACGGTTTCACCTGGCAGGGTTTCGAGATCGATGCGCGCTTCGGTGGTCGCCTGCGCGGACAGGGTTCGATTCAGTACGGCGTCAAGAGCGGAGACTGGGCCGGCTATTTCGCGCTCGAGGGCATTCGCGAAAAAGGCGCGCGCTATTTCTCGGGCTCTTCCGTGCGCCGCTTCTACGGCGACATCGGCTATCGCGGCGATCGCGCCGAAATTCATGCGACGCTCGGTCTGGCTTCGAACAAGTTCGGCGCTTCCGGCCCGGCGCCGCTCGATCTCGTCAACGCCAACCAGGCCGCCGTGTTCACGACGCCGCAAACGACGCGCAATGAACTCGCGCAATTCGCGCTCACCGGCGCTTTCGACATCGCGCCGACGTGGAAAGCCAAGGCGAACGTCTATTATCGCTCATTCAATCAGAAGCATGTCGACGGCAATATCACCGACTTCAATTCCTGCGGCGCGGCGACGCTCTGCGACGATGCGGGCGCGGCGACCTCGATCCCCGATTTCCTGCCCGGCGCCCAATACGGCGCGCTCGACCGCACCTGGACGCGCACGCGCGCCATGGGCGTCAGCGCGCAGGTCGACAATTCCGATCGCATACTCGGTCACGCCAATCGGTTGACGTTCGGCTTCAGCCTCGATCGCGGCTGGACGCATTTCCGCGCGGACGAAGAAATCGGCGTGGTCCAGACCGATTTTCGCGTCACCGGACTCGGCTGGAGCGTGATGGAGCCGGCGAGCGGCATCGAGCCCGTCTCGGTCAAGGCGCGTAACACCTACTACGGCGTCTATGTGCAGGATGCGTTCGATGTCACCGAGCAGCTGACCGTGACGGTCGGCGGCCGCTACAATCTCGCGAAGATCGCGCTGTTCGACCAGATCACGACAGCGCTCAACGGCGGGGGTAGTTTCGGCCGCTTCAATCCGACCGCCGGGGCGACGTTCAGGATTTCGCCGAATCTCTCGCTCTTTGCCAATTATGCCGAAGCCAATCGAGCGCCGACGCCGCTCGAACTCGGCTGTGCCGATCCTAATCGTCCGTGCATGATCGACAATTTCCTCGTGTCCGATCCGCCGCTGAAGCAGGTCGTCGCGCGCACGGTCGAGTTTGGCGCGCGCGGGTCCTTCAAGCTGCCTGATCTGCTGCCAGGCGCGTTCGACTGGTCGGCAGGCGTCTACCGCACATTGTCGACGGACGACATTCTCAACGTGCCCAGCGCCATCTCCGGCCGCGGTTATTTCGTCAACGCCGGGCGCACGCTGCGCCAGGGCGTCGAGACGAGCCTCGCCTACAAGGACGAGCGGCTTTCCGCCTATCTCAACTACACCTACACGGACGCGACCTTCCGCGACACGATCGAACTCGGGTCGCCCAACAATCCCCTCGCGATGGCGCTCGGCCTGTCCTCGATCAGGGTTACGCCCGGCGCGCATCTGCCCTCGACGCCGAAGCATCGCCTCAAGGCCGGCGCGGATTTCGCTTTGACGCCGGCCTGGAAAATCGGCGGCGACGTCACTTACGTCTCGAGCGCCTGGCTGCGCGGCGACGAGATCAACCTCTTCGCCAAATTATCGCCTTACGCGCTCGTGAACCTGCGCACCTCCTATCAGGTGACCAAGGAATTCCAGATCTACGGCCTCGTGGAGAACGCCTTCAACGCGCGCCCCAAAACCTTCGGAGCCTTTTTTGATCCGACGCAGGTCGCGTTCGCCAATCTGAGCGACCCGCGCACCGTTTCAATCGCACCGCCGATCGCCGCCTATATCGGCGCGAAATACAGGTTCTGATCGTCATGGCCGCGCTTTTCCCTCGCGTCTTCGACATCGCGCCGGCATCGGCGCGGCGTCTTCGCACGGTGGTCGCGCTCCTGTTCCTTGCGAGCGCGCCCGCGCGCGCGGCGGAGCCCGCCGAACTCAAGATCGGCGTCTTGCGACAGCCGCAGCCGCGCGAAACCATTTCGATTCTGGAGACGCCGGCGGAAGACGAAACGCTCGCGGGCGCCGAACTTGGCGCCGACGACAACAATACGACCGGCGTCTTCAGCAATCAGAAATTCACGCCGATCGACGCGGTCGCGCAACCCGAGGATGATATCGTCCAGACGGTCGCGCGGCTCGCCGATCGCGGCGTTCGCCTCGTCATCGCCGATCTGCCGGCCGACCGGCTTCTGGCGGCCGCAGACGCGGGCAAGGCGCGCGGCATGGTCTTCATCAACTCGGCCGCGCCGGACGATTCCCTGCGGGAGCAGAATTGCCGCGCCAATGTCTTTCACGCCGCGCCGACGCGATCCATGCTGACCGACGCGCTGGCGCAATATCTCGTGTGGAAGCAGTGGCGGCGCTGGCTGCTGATCAAGGGGTCTCATCCGCGGGACGATGCGCTGGCCGCGGCCTATCGCGCCAGCGCGAAAAAATTCGGCGCCAAGATTGTGGAGGAGCGCACCTTCGCCGACGCCGGCGGCGGACGCCGCTCGGATACGGGCGTCGCTCAGGTGCAACGGCAGATGCCGGGCCTGACGCAGAATGCGCCAGCCTACGATGTGCTCGTGACGGCCGACGAAAGCGACGTCTTCGCCGCTTATCTGCCCTATCGCACCTGGGATCCGCGACCGGTTGCGGGTTCGGCGGGATTGCGGCCGCTGAGCTGGAGCCCGGCGCACGAGCAATGGGGCGCGACACAATTGCAGAACCGCTTCTATCGCCTGTTCAAGCGGCCGTTGCGCGCGCGGGACGCGCAGGCCTGGATGGCGATGCGCATGATCGGCGAAGCGGCGACGCGCACGCAGAGCGTCGACCCGAAGAAAATATCGGACTATCTCGCCGCGCCGGAATTCGAGATCGCCGCGTTCAAGGGCCAGAAGCTGACGATCCGGTCCTGGAATCTGCAATTGCGCCAGCCGATCCTGCTGTCCGACGGACGCACGATCGTGTCCGTCTCGCCGCAGGAAGGTTTTCTGCATCAAACGTCCACGCTTGATACGCTGGGATTCGACAAGCCGGAGACCAAATGCAAGTTGCGTTGATCCGAGCCCTTTGCGTCGCCGCGCTGCTGCCTTTGCTCGGTGGGCAGGCCTTCGCCGTGTCCGCCTATGTGACGAACGAGAAGGGCAATTCCATCACCATTCTCGACGTCGATCGCATGGAGGCGATCAAGACGTTTCCGGTCGGCAAGCGTCCGCGTGGAATCGCCTTGAGCCCGGATGGCGCGCGGCTCTACGTCTGCACGAGCGACGACGATGTCATCCAGGTCTATGACACCGCGTCGCTCGCGCTTCTCGGCCGGATCGCGACCTCCGATCCCGAACAGATCGTGCTGAGCCCCGATGGCGCCCGCATCTATGTCGCCAACGAAGACGACAATCTGATCTCGATCTTCGATGCGCAGACGCGCAAGTCGATCGCCGAAGTGCCGGTCGGCGTCGAGCCGGAAGGCGTCGCCGTCTCGCCTGATGGCAAGACGATCGTCGCGACCTCCGAGACGACGAACATGGCGCATTTCATCGACGCCGCGGCGCGCAAGATTGTCGGCAACGTGCTCGTCGGCGCACGTCCGCGCTTCGCGCAGTTCAAGCCGGACGGCTCGGAATTGTGGGTCTCCTCCGAGGTCGGCGGCGCGGTCGCGGTGATCGATCCCGTCCAGAAGAAGCTGATCGCCAAGGTCGGCTTCGAAATCCCCGGCCTGACGAAAGAGCAGGCGCAGCCCGTCGGCATTCGCATGACCGCCGACGGCAAGACGGCCTTCATCGCGCTCGGGCCCGCAAATCGCGTGGCCGTCGTCGACACGGCGACGAAGAAAGTGGAGCGCTATCTGCTCGTCGGCCAGCGCGTCTGGCAGCTCGCCCTGACGCCGGGCGACAAATATCTGCTCGCGGTCAACGGTCTGACCAACGACGTCTCGATCATCGACGTCACCGCGCGAAAAGTGCTGAAATCCGTCCAGGTCGGGGCGCTGCCCTGGGGCGTCGCGGTGGCGCCGAAATGACCGGCGACGTAGAGACGGCGCCGCTCGCGCTCGAAATCACAGGCCTCAGCCACAGCTATGGCGCGCGCAAGGCGCTCGACGATGTCGGCCTGACGGTTGCGCCCGGCCAGTTCGTGGTGCTGCTCGGTCTCAACGGGGCCGGCAAGAGCACGCTCTTCTCGCTCGTCACCCGGCTCTTCGCGGCGCGCCACGGGCGCATCGCGATCTTCGGCCGCGACCTCGCCAAGGCGCCGGGCGAGGCCTTGCGCAGGATCGGCGTCGTCTTTCAGGCGCGCACTCTCGATCTCGACCTCACTGTCCTGCAGAACATGATCTATCACGCGGCCCTGCACGGCATCGGCCCCGCCGAAGCGCGACGGCGCGCGGACACGGCGCTGCGACGCGTCGGCCTCGGCGAACGTGCGAAAGACAAAGCGCGTGTTCTCTCCGGCGGGCAGATGCGGCGCGTCGAGATCGCGCGCGCCCTGTTGCACGGCCCGCGCCTGCTGCTTCTCGACGAACCGACCGTCGGCCTCGACGTCGCCGCGCGCGCCGAAATCGTCGCACAGGTTCGCCGCCTCGTCGCCGAAGAGAAGATCGGCGTTCTCTGGACGACCCATCTGATGGATGAGATCGAGCCGACGGATCAGGTCGTCGTCCTGCACAAGGGCAGCGCGCTGGTCTCCGGAGCGGCCGCCGATATCATCGCGCAATATGGCGCGAAGGACATGGCCGGCGCATTTTCGGCGCTGACGAATGCGCGCGCAAACGGGGCGGCGGCATGAGCGCGACGACGTCCCAGGCCCTCGGGCAGGAGCAGGCGCCCACCGGCTTCACCGCTCGCCAATATGCGGTCTGCTTCGGCGGCATCGTGTGGCGCGAGGCGCTGCGCTTCGCCCATCAGCGCGAGCGATTCATTTCCGCACTTGTGCGGCCCTTGGTCTGGCTGTTCATCTTCGCGGCCGGGTTTCGTCAGGCGCTGGGCATTTCGATCATCCCGCCCTACGAAACTTACGTGCTCTACGAGGTCTACATAACGCCGGGCCTCATGGCCATGATCCAGCTTTTCAACGGCATGCAATCCTCGCTCTCCATGGTTTACGACCGCGAGATGGGCAACATGCGCACCATGCTGATGAGCCCGCTGCCACGCTGGTTCATCCTCGTCTCGAAGCTTGCGGCGGGCGCCGCCGTCTCGGTCGCGCAGGTCTATGCCTATCTCGTGATCGCCTATTTCTGGGAGATCGAACCGCCGACATGGTGGGGCTATCTCACCGTGCTGCCGGCGCTGATGCTCGTCGGCCTCATGCTCGGCGCGCTCGGTATGTTGCTGTCCTCCGCGATCAAGCAGCTCGAGAATTTCGCGGGCGTGATGAATTTCGTCATCTTCCCGATGTTCTTTGCGTCCTCGGCGCTCTATCCGCTGTGGCGCGTGCGCGAGTCGAGTCCCTTCCTCTATCGCGTCTGCGAGGCCAACCCCTTCACGCATGCGGTCGAGCTCATCCGCTTTTCCTTCTATGGCAAGTTCGATCCTCTGTCCTTCGCGGTCGTCCTCGGCTGCACCGTCGTTTTCCTCGGCGCGGCCATCATCGCCTATGACCCTGCGCGCGGCTTGCTCGCGATGAGAGGCTGAGAGATGCGAATGCGTATTGCTTTAAGCCTCGCCCTCCTGATCTTCGCGTCGATCGGCTCAGGCGCGCCCTTGATCGCGGCCGAACGCATTCGCCTCGCGATTCAGAAGACTGGCACGGTCGCCTGGGAGATGGCGGTCATCAAGGCGAAGGGCCTCGACAAGAAGGCCGGCCTCGATCTCGATATCGTCCAGCTCGCCTCGACCGACGCCGGCAAGATCGCTATTGCCGGCGGCGCTGCGGATATCATCGTCTCGGACTGGCTTTGGGTCGCACGAGAGCGCAGCCTTGGTTCCAAGCTTACGCTGCGTCCCTATTCGACCGCCGTTGGCGCGGTGATGGTTGCGAAGGATTCGCCAATCCAGAAGACCGCCGATCTTGCCGGCAAAAAAATCGGCGTCGCCGGCGGCCCGCTCGACAAGAGCTGGCTGCTTCTGCAGGCGCAGGCATTGCGCGAGGGCGTGAACCTCAAGAAGCTCGCGCAACCGGTTTTCGGCGCGCCACCCTTGATCGCGGAAAAGCTGGCGCAGGGCGAGCTCGACGCCGCGCTCGAATTCTGGAATTTCTGCGCCGCGCTCGAAGGGCGCGGCATGCGGCGCGCGATCGAGGTCCGCGACATCCAGCGCCAGCTCGGCGCGGCCGGCGCGCCTGTCGTCACCGGCTACGTATTCGATCAGGACTGGGGCGCGAAAAACGTCCCGCTGCTGCGCAGTTTCTTCGCCATGACCGACGAGGCCAAGCAGCTGATCGCGACATCGGATGACGCCTGGGAGATCGTCGCGCCGATGACGGGCGCGAAAGAGCCTGCTGCGCTCGCCATCTATCGCCAGCGCTACAGCCAGGGCATTCCCGCATCGTCGCCGGCGGAGCACGAAGCGAACGCGCGAATCCTGTTCAAGGTCCTCTCGACGACCGGCGGCGAGCAGCTCGTCGGCCCGGCGAAGGAATTGCCGCCAGGCGTATTCTGGGCGCCGGCGTCATGACCGGCCTCGCGCGCATCGCTTCGCTGATTGCCCTGATCGCTGTCTGGCAATATGCGGCGGGCCATGCTTCGCCGCGGCTCCTGCCGGCGCCTGCGGCCGTCTTCTCGGCGATGGTCAGCGAGGCGCAATCCGGCGCGCTCCTGACCAACATGCTCGCGACCCTGCTGCGTGTCGCGGCCGCCTTCGCGCTCGCCATGAGCATCGGCTCGGTGATCGGCGTCTGGATGGGCCGCAAACGCGGCGTCAATGCGCTGCTCGACGCCTGGGTCGTGATCCTGCTCAACCTGCCCGCGCTGGTCGTTATCGTCCTCGCTTATATCTGGGTCGGGCTCAACGAGGCCGCCGCCATCGGCGCGGTGGCGCTCAACAAGCTCCCGAACACGATCGTGACCATGCGCGAAGGCGCGCGCGCGCTCGATGGCGGGCTCGATGAAATGGCGAACGCCTTTCGCATGTCGCCCTGGACGCGTCTGCGCCACGTGGTCATCCCGCAACTCGCGCCCTATTTCGCTGCCGCCGCGCGCTCGGGCCTTTCGCTTGTGTGGAAAATCGTGCTGGTCGTCGAACTGCTCGGCCGCCCGAACGGGGTCGGCTTCGAGATCGGCACGGCGTTCCAGCTGTTCGATGTACGGCTTCTGCTCGCCTACGCTCTTCCCTTCGTCGCCCTCATGCTGGCGATCGAAACATTCGCGGTGCAACCCTTTGAACGACGCGCGTCCTATTGGCGGCTCAACGCGGCTTGACGTCGCGATCGCCGAAAAGAGCTGGCGGACCGCCGACGGCGCGGCGCTGCGCGCGATCGCCGATTGCGTGCTGTCGCTCGGCCACGGCGAGGTTGGCGCGCTCGTCGGTCCTTCGGGTTGCGGCAAGACGACGTTGATGCGGATCATCGCCGGACTGGACGCGGACTTTACCGGCCGCGTCGTTCTGCCCGACCACGGGCGTCTCGGCGTCGTCTTTCAGGAGCCGCGCTTGCTGCCCTGGCGCAGCGTGGAAGACAATATCCGCATTGCCGCGCCGCAGGTCGATGCGGCGACGCTCGACGCGCTCTTCGGCATTCTCGGGCTCGAAGCGCACCGCCGTCATTTCCCCGGGCAGCTGTCGCTCGGCCTGGCGCGCCGCGTCGCGCTCGCGCGCGCGCTTGCCGTCCGGCCGGATCTGCTGCTGCTGGACGAGCCCTTCGTCTCGCTCGATGCGGCGCTTGCGCTGGCCCTGCGCAACGAGATTGCCGCGCTCGTCGAATCGCGGGGCGTGACGACCTTGATCGTCACGCACCATCTCGACGAGGCCATCTATCTCGCGGACCGCATCTTTCTGCTGACGTCGCGACCCATGCGGGTGCGTGCGACCCTCGACATAGCCGCGCCGCGCGGACGCATGACATCCGAGCTTGCCGCCCGCTTGCGCGCGGCGGCGCTTTCGTCGGCAGGAGAAGCGTGATGCGCCAGAATCTAGCCGCGCGGCTCTGGATGGGCTTGCTGCAGCGCGTGTCCCTTCGCGCTCCAGCCGTCGGTCCCCTCGGGATACCAGACGACAGTGCTATATCCCATCGCGAGCGCGCGCTTGGCGGCGTTCCAGGACATCCAGCAATCCGCGAGACAATAGAAGACGAGCGCGCGCGCCTTGTCTCCGGCCGTCGCCTTTTCCAGTCCCTTGCGAAAATAGCTCTCGGTCTCCGCCGAAATGGCGCCGTAACCGACATCGGCCAACCACAGGCTGCCGGGAATATTGTCGCGACGCTTCTCGCGCCACACCGTCGAGGGCGGCAGGTTCGGCGGCTTGGGCGCATGCGGCAGCACGTCGATGAAAGAAGCCGTCTTGTCGCGCCACAAGGCGAAGGCGCCGTCTGTGTCGACCACGCGGGCGCCGGCGAGCGTCGCGGGCGTCGGCGTGCGATAGCCGTCCATGCGATAGCCCTGCGGCTCCGCAGGCTGTTCCGCAGCGACGGCGCATACCGGAGACAAGACGAGCAGCAGGAAAAGGCTGGCGCGCAGGCTCGATTCAAATATGCGCTTCATCTGAGGCTCACGTCGACCTTGGGCGATGTCTTGCAGACTATCCGCCATGCAGGACGTCGCCAAGCGTATGCTCTCGTCGTTCTGGCGACGACACCGGCGATCTGCTGCGCCGCCAGCGCGAACGACGCGCCCTTCGCGCGAGAAATCGCGCCCGGCATTTTCGCGCATCAGGGTCTGGTCGCGCTGACGAGCCCCGCCAATCGCGGCGACATCGCCAATCTCGGATTCATCGTCGGCGATGATGCGGTCGCGATCGTCGATTGCGGCGGTAGTGTCGCGGTCGGCGAGCAATTGCTCGCCGCCGTGCGCGCGGCGACGTCGAAGCCGATCCGCTATGTGATCATGACGCATGTCCATCCCGATCACATTTTCGGCGCGACGGCGTTTTCTCAGACCGGGGCGACATTCGTCGGTCATCGCAATCTGCCGCGCGCGCTGGCGGCGCGTGGCGAATATTATCTGCGCTCGTTCCGCGCCCAGCTAGGCGCTGAAGTCGAGCGGGTCAAGATCGTCGTGCCCACGATGCTGGTCGAGGATCGCGCGACGCTCGATCTCGGCAATCGCAAAATCGAACTCAGGGCGTGGAAGACCAGCCACACCGACAACGACCTGACCGTCTTCGACCCGAAATCGGGCATGCTGTTCACCGGCGATCTCGTCTTCCTGCAGCATACGCCGATCGTCGACGGCAGCCTGCTCGGCTTCCTGAAGGCGATCGACGAGCTGCAGAAAATTCCAGCCAAGCGCGTCATTCCCGGCCACGGGCCGATCGGTGTAGACTGGCCGCAGGCGGTCGAGAAGGAAAAACGCTATTTCGAGGTGCTGACGCGCGACCTGCGCGGCCTCGTCAAGAAGGGCGCCGACATCGAACAGGCGGCGGCGCAGGCCGGCCAGTCCGAGCGAAAGAACTGGGAACTCTTCGACAATTACGCGCCGCGCAATGCGACGGCGGGACTGGCTGAAATCGAATGGGAGTGATCGCCGTGCAAACGGCGAAAGAATTACGGGAGGGATACATGCAATATGCGCACGCATTCCGCGTCTTGTTCGTCGCAGGCGCGCTCCTCTGCGGCGCCTGTCAGGCAGGCGCACAAACCGCGGACGAGCTCTGGCAGGGGCTCGCAAAGGACATTTTCCAGGGACGCGCCATGACCGCCGGGCGCGACGTCGTCTCGCTCCAGGCGCCGAAAGACGCGCGCGACGCCGCGCTCGTTCCCGTCACCATCAATCTCGAGAAGCCGGCGATCGTCGTGCGCAACGTGACGCTCGTCATCGACGCCAATCCGGCGCCCATGGCCGCCAAATTCACCATCGGCCCGCATTCCGGCCTGACGATGATCTCGACGCGCGTGCGCGTGAACGACTACACGAATATCCACGCGGTCGCGGAGACAACCGATGGGTCGTTGCACATGACGCAGCGCCACATCAACGGCGCCGGAGGATGCGCCGCGCCTTCCGTCAAGAGCATGGACGAGGCGCTCGCCAATCTCGGCCTCATCAAGTACCGCGAGATTCCCGCGGGCGATCTTGGCAGCGCCTACCGGCGCGAGGGCCAGATCATGATCCGCCATCCCAATGCGTCGGGCATGCAGATGGACCAGCGCACCAACAGCTATATTCCCGCGCGCTACATCAATCAGCTCGTGGTCAAGCAGGGCAACGACCTGCTTTTCCAGATGGACGGCGGCATCTCGATCTCGGAAGACCCGAATTTCCGCTTCACTTTCCTGCCGAATGGCGCGAAGTCGCTGGACATCGAGGCGCATGACAGCGACGGCAAGATCTTCCGTCTGGTCGCGCCGCTCGGCAATGCGAGCTGATCCAGGAGGAGCCGAGGTCGGCGCGGTTTCGACCGAAACGGCGAAGGGCCAGTTTCGGAACGTAAGCGCGCCGGCCGCTCCTCAAGCGATATGGCGCGCCATATCCGGGTCTTTTTTCAGCGCCGCGTCTTCCTTCGCCAATATCTTGCAAACGCGCTCGGGCGCGAAATTGAGCGCCACCAAGGCGGGGCCGACATTGGCGATCTCGCGATAGCTGGCGATCAGTCCATCGCGCAGCCCCATGATCGCCACGCCCTCGAAGCAGACGCGTTCGGTCGGCGCCTCCGGCAGCGTCGAGCGATAGGAGAAAGTATAGCGCGCGTAGAGCGTCGTCCCGTTGCTGACGGGATCGTGCATGTCCCAGCGAAAGTCCCGCGCGGTTCGATAGAACCAGTCGTCGATCATCTCGGCGATTTTCGCGCGACCGATGAAAGCGCCATAGAAGACGTCGTGATAGACGCCGTCTTCGGCGAACAGCGCGGCAAAGGACGCGCCGTCGCGCCGTTCGACCGCGCGGCAGAATTTGTCCAGCGTGGCGGCTGCATCCATCATTTCCTCCCGTCCGGCCGATCGCGGCTCTTGATTTCCTTTGCGTCTCCCCCAACGATCCCGCGCCAGCGGGCAACAAGCAAGGACGAAAGATGAAGCGCGTTCCAGACAATCTCCGCCGCCGCCTCGGCGCGAGCGACCTGCGCGTCTCGCCGATCGGGCTCGGCTGCATGTCGCTCTCGGGAATCTATGGCGCCGCCGATGACGCCCAGTCCGTGGATCTCATCCGCGCGGCGATCGAGCGCGGCGTCGAGCATCTCGACACCGCCGACATGTACGGCTGGGGCCATAACGAGGAAGTCGTCGGTCGCGCCATCAGGGGCTTGCGTGAAAAGGTCGTGCTCGCCACGAAGTTCGGTCAGGTGAAGCGCGAGGGCGGCGTCAACGGCGTCGACGGCCGGCCGGAATATGTGAAGCAGGCCTGCGAGGCGAGCCTCAGGCGGCTCGGCGCCGATGTGATCGATCTCTACTACCAGCATCGCGTCGATCCGCAGACGCCGATCGAGGAAACGGTCGGCGCCATGGCCGATCTCGTCAAGGCCGGCAAGGTCCGCTATCTCGGTCTGTCGGAGGCCCATCCGGACACGGTGCGACGCGCCCACGCCGTGCATCCGATCACCGCGGTCGAGACCGAATATTCGTTACTCTATCGCGTGGAGGCGGAAGAGACGCGCAGGGTTACGCGCGATCTCGGTATTTCCTTCGTCGCCTATTCGCCGCTCGGACGCGGCTTTCTGACAGGCGCCTTGCGCAAGCCGGAGGATATCGACGGCCGCCGCGCCGCCCATCCGCGCTTTCAGGGCGAGCATTTCGCCGCCAACCGGCGGCTTGTCGAGCGGGTGGAAGCGCTGGCCGCGCGCAAAGGCTGCCTGCCGTCGCAGATCGCGCTTGCCTGGGTTCTCGCACAGGGAGAGGATGTCGTGGCCATTCCCGGCACGCGCTATATCGCGCGCCTCGACGAGAACCTCGGCGCGCTTGATGTCGTCTTGTCGTCTGGGGAGGTCGCGGAACTCTCCGCCGCCATTCCGCCGGGCGCGGCGTCTGGCGATCGCTATCCGACCGCCGCCATGCCGGCGGTCTATCGCTAGGCGAAAGGGCAAGCTGCGTCGAGCGCGCGTCAGATGCGCTCAGACGGCTCCAAAAGTTCCCGGACCCCCATCCCGGAACAGAAGTGCGCTCGACGCGGAAGCAAGTATCCACCGGCTTTCGCCTCATGGCGATCTGTCGGTTCAGATAGATCGATTGCGAGAGGCGCCGCGACCGGATAAATTTCGAAAGCGGTTTCTGATCAGGACGGAAGGCGCGACCTGAGCTTTTATATGGCGCGCATTCTCTTCGTCGACGACCATCCCATCTATCGTGACGGCCTGCGCCGCGCGCTCGAGGCGCGTATCGAGGGGCTCGAAGTCATCGTCGCCTCTGGCGTCGCCGAGGCGCGCGAAAAACTCGCGCAGGACGCCACGATCGCCCTGTGCCTGGCAGATTATCGTCTCGTGGACGGCGACGGTCTCGACCTGATTTCAGGCCTGCGGGCCTCGAACCCCTCCGTTGCGGTGGGCCTCTTGTGCGGCGAGCCGACCCAGGCCCTGGCGGGGCAGGTGCGCGAGATCGGCGGCGTCGCCTGCCTGCCCAAGGAACTCGACACCGACAATCTCGCGGAAGCCGTCGAATCGATCCTGGAGGGCGACGAGGCCTTTCCCTCGCCGGTTGTCGGCGCCGGCGGGACGCTCATCTCCGAGCGCCGCCGCGATATTCTCACTTTCGCCAGCAAGGGCTGGCCCGACAAGCTCATCGGCGAGGAGCTCGGCATCACCGAAAGCACGGTGAGGAACCATTGGCATCACATCTTTCGGCGGCTGGGGGTGAACAACCGGACGGAAGCCGTAACCAGGGCATTGCGCCAGAAGATCATCTGATTCCGAACGGCGCGCGCGAGGCGGCGATCGCGCGCGAGCGCATGCGTCTCTATTTTACGGAATTCGCGCCGGGCTCCGGCCCCGGCGGCGTCCGTCCGCTGCAGTTCCTCGCCATCCTCGGCTCCGGCGTCATCGCGCTGCTGATGGTCGCGCTGCTTGGGACGCCGGCGATCCGCGCCTTTTTGTGGTGGCTCGCAATCGCGGTGAGCGAGGCCGCCATCATTGCGATCAACGTCCTCTACGCGCGACGCACACCCGACGAGTCCCGTCTGCGCGCCTGGGCGCTGGCGAAGGCGACGCTCGCCGGCCTGTCCGGCCTTGCGTGGAGCGCGGGGCAGATTGCGCTCTCCGTTCCCGGCGATCCCGTCTCCACGATCATGCCGGCTTGGATGATCCTCACCTTCTGCGCCGGCGCGATCTGGGCCGGCGCCTTCTACATGCCCGCCCTCGTCGCCATGCAGCTTTGCGCGGTCCTGCCTGCGGCCCTTTGGCTTGAATCACGTGACGGCTTCGACCGTGCGGTCGGATTGTGCCTGCTCGTCGCTCTGCCGATGATGCTGGCGATCGGTCGGCAGGCGGGGCGCCGCTACCGGTCCGCGGTCAACGACAAGATCGAGATCGGCCTGCTGCTGGCGCAGCAGAACGCCTATACGCAACGCATCGAGCAATTGAGCGCGGAGCGTGGCCGGTTCTTCGGCGCCGCCGCGCACGACCTGCGCCAGCCGCTGCACGCCATGGGCCTCTACCTCTCGTTGTTGCGCGACAATCCCGGCGCCGCCGACCGCGAAAACCTCGTCGACAATCTCGCGGCCTGCGCCGCCAGCCTCGACGCGCAATTCAACGCTATCATGGGCGTGCAGGAAACCAGCGCGCTGATTTCGCGCGCGAAAGCGGAGCCGACCTCTCTTGCGACGCTCTTCGAGCGCCTTGCAGTGCAGGCGCGCCCCAAGGCGGCGGAAGCCGGCCTGAAATTGCGCGTCGCCTCCACCACGCTGGCGGCGGATGTCGCGCCGGACATTCTCGAACGGGTGCTCAACAATCTTCTGTCCAACGCGCTACGCTACACGAAGAAGGGCGGCGTGCTCATCGGCGCGCGGCGTCGCAGCGACCAGATCGCCGTCGAAATCGTCGATACCGGCGTGGGCATACCGCACGAGCGCCACACCGACATTTTCGAGGACTTCCTTCAACTCGACAATCCCGAACGCAATCGCGCGCGCGGCTTCGGTCTCGGTCTCGGCATCGTCCAGCGTCTGTGCGAGGGCATGGGCTGGAAGATCGAACTGCGGTCCGTGGTCGGTCGAGGGTCCCGCTTCTCCATCCTCGTTCCCGCCGCGCGAAACACGCCCGCGATGCAGCCGGCGCCCTCGATCGCGACAGCCGCGCCGCCCGCCTTGCGAGGTCGGCGCGCGCTCGTCATCGACGACGATGTTCGGGTGCTGGACGCCATGCGAAAACTGCTCGCCCGCTGGGGCGTCGAGGCGCGGTTCTGCGGGGACGGCGAGTGTGCGCTCGCAATCCTCGCCGCGAGCGATCCGGCCGCGCGGTGGCACGTGGTGATCGATTATCGCCTCGCCGGCGCCGAAACCGGTCTCGATCTCGCCGAGCGTTTTCGCGCACGGTTCGGAGATAGGATCGCCTGCGCGCTCGTCACCGGCGAAGTCGATGAGGCGCTCGACCAGCGCGCCGCCGCGCAGGAGATTCCCGTTTTGCGCAAGCCCGTCGAGCCCGCACGCTTGCGTGCGCTGCTCGCGCGCTGATCACCAGCAGGCTTCGAGCACCCGCAGCGCGTCGTCGACCGTATCGATGCGCACGGGATTGGTGCGCACCCACTGATTGGCGAGAGACTTTTGCGCGAGTTCGGCAAAGCGGCTCTTGTCCGGCAAGACATCGCGCAAACGCGTCGGCAGGCCGAGCGCGGCGATGAGGTCGCGCACGCCTTCTGACGCATCGCGCGCGCCGAGCGCCTCCGCGATGCGCTTCTGCTGTGCCGCCGTCGCGTCGCGATTGAAGGCGAGCACGCCGGGCAGCAGGATGCAGGAGGTGATGCCGTGCGGCGTGCCATAGGCGCCGCCCAGCACATGGCCCATGCCATGGCTTGCGCCATAGTCCACGCGATTGATCGAGCCCGCCGCGAGCCAGACGCCGAGTTGGCAATCGAGCCGCGCATCGAGGTTGGCCGCTTCGTTGCGCGTGACGGGCAGCGCCCTGGCGAAGCGGCGTAGCGCCTCGAGGCCGCAGGCGTCAGTCAGCGGCTGCGCATTGATCGAACAGATGGCTTCGACTGCATGATCGACCGCGCGCACGCCGGTGGAAAGCCAGAGTTGGTCCGGCGTATGCACGGTCACGGCTGGGTCGAGCACGACGACGACCGGGCAGACGCCGGGCGCGGTAAACCCCTGTTTCACGCCGGCCGCGCGATCCGTGCAGCCGCCGAGATCGCTGAATTCCGCGCCGGACAAAGTGGTCGGCACGGCGATCTGGCGTACCTTGCCCATCGGGACCTGTGGCACGAAGCGCGAACCATCCGCGTTTACCCGCACATGCCAATTGTCTAGGTCTTTCTCGGTCTCGACGCCGACCTCCAGGCAGAGCAGGGCGACCTTGACCGTGTCGATCGGCGTTCCGCCGCCGACCGTGACGACGAGATCGGCGTTCGTGTCGCGCAAGCGACGAACGAGCGCGATCACGCTCTCGCGTGGCGTATGCTCCTCGCAATCGTCAAACAGGCCGGCGAAGCGCGCGCCGAGCCCGTCGGAAATCGTCGAGACTATATTGGTCTTGCGGCTGAGCGAACGGCCCGACACCACGAAGACGCGCGAGGCGCCGCGCATGGCCGCCTGTTGCGCCACGACCTCCGCGGCCGGTCGCCCGAAAATCACCTTCTCCTGCGCGATGTAACGATATTCGCCGGTCTGCATGTGTCCCGCCTCCCTTTCTTTCCCATTTGCCACGGACTGCTTACCCGCTACAAATCCTTCCCGAAGAGCCGGAGACCGGCCAGTCGTTTCAGGGGAGAAAATCGAATGTCGTCCGTCAATGCGCCCGCCCTTCACCGCAGCACGATTTCGGACGGACTGCGCCGTTCGGCGATGAAGTTTCGCGGGCGCGCCGCGCTGACTTTTGCCGGACGCACCTGGTCCTTCGCCGAGATCGATGAAGCGGCCGGCCGTGTCGCCCATCGTCTGGCGGGCATGGGCCTGAAGAAGGGCGACCGCGTCGGCGCCTATGCCAAGAATTCCGACGCCTATCTCATGCTGTGGCTCGGCTGCGTGCGCATCGGCCTCGTGCACGTGCCGATCAATTATGCGCTGACGGCCGGCGAACTCTCCTACATTCTCGAACAGTCCGGCGCGAAGGCTTTGTTCCATGATCCGGACCTCGGCGCCACGGTCGACGCCGTCCGCAAGACCGCGAAAGTCGAGCACTATGGCCTGATCCGTGGCGGCGACGGCGACATTCTCTCGACTGCGCTCGACAAGGCAGGCGCCCGCATCGATGAATCCGACTGCGTCGACGGCGATCCCGCGCAGATGTGCTACACGTCGGGCACGACGGCGGCGCCCAAGGCGGCCGTTATGTCGCATCGCGCCTATGTCGCGGAATATCTCGCCTGCGCGATCGAGATGGAATTTTCAGGCAATGACGTCGCGCTTGCGGCGCTGCCGCTCTATCACACCGCGCAGATGCACGCCTTCACCATGCCGCAAATGATGGTCGGCGCGGTGACGCATCTCATCGAGAGCCCCGTGCCGGAAGTCGTGCTCGAACTGATCGAGCGGTTGAAGATCACATCGTTCTTCGCGCCGCCGACGGTCTGGATCAGTCTGCTGCGCCATCCTGATTTCCTGAAACGCGACTTGTGCACGCTCAAGAACATTTATTATGGCGCTTCGATCATGCCGGTGCCGGTGCTGCAGGAATTGCGCGAGAAACTGCCGGGCGTGCGCTTCTATAATTGCTATGGGCAAACCGAGATCGCGCCGCTCGCCACCATCCTGAAGCCGGAGGAGCACGATGATCGACCGGCTTCGGCAGGCCGTCCGATCATCACCGTGCAGACGCGCGTCGTCGATGAGCAGATGAACGATTGCGCGCCCGGTGTGCACGGCGAGATCGTGCATCGTTCGCCGCAATTGCTCGACGAATATTACAACAAGCCCGAGGAGACGGCCGAGGCCTTCGCCGGCGGCTGGTTCCATTCTGGCGACGTCGGCTATTTCGACGAGGAAGGCTATCTCTTCGTCGTCGACCGCGTGAAGGACATCATCAAGTCAGGCGGCGTCGTGGTCGCCGGCCGCGAGGTGGAAGAGGCGCTGTTCAAGCACCCCTCCGTGTCCGAAGTCGCGGTGGTTGGCCTTCCCGATCCCAAATGGATCGAGGCTGTGACCGCGATTGTCGTGCTGAAGCCTGGCCACGCCGAGGACGAGGCCGGCCTGATCGCGCATGCCCGCGAAATTCTGGCGCCGTTCAAGGTGCCGAAGAAAGTCATCTACGTGCAGAACCTGCCGCGCAATACGGCGGGCAAGCTGTTGAAGCGTCAGTTGCGGACGGAGTTCGCGGGGTAGGTCCGACTGTCATCCCGGCCGGAGCGTAGCGGAGAGCCGGGACCCAGCGGCGGCAAGCAATTGCTGGATCCCGGATCGGCCTTCGGCCGTCCAGGATGACATTGCTGCATCAACCCAGCACGCGCGGCGCCAGCGCGTCGATCAACCCGTCACGCGCCGCCCGGCACGTTGCGAGCTCCGCGCGCGCCAGCTCGGCGGTCGTCCGGTTCGAGCCCATGCCGACGAAGCCCGCCAGCGCGCTGGCGATCGCCAGCAGCAGCATGGGCGTCGAGCGCGTCAGCCCGATCAGCAGCGCGATAATCAATGCCGCCGCCAGCGCGACAGCAAGACGCGACAGCATGATCGCCTTGCGGCAGGATTCGATGCGGTCGCGCAATTCATCCATCCGCGCCTCCAGCCGCTCGATTTCCGCCTGCACGGTGCGGTTCGCGTCCGGCGCATCGCCGTCATCTGCGAAAAACTCTTGCCTTTCTCGATCCATCGCGCAGTTTGTCGCCGCAACCTTCGAAGAACGAGGACGCGCCCGCGTCCAAGCAGGAAACCTCAGGAGTCCGACATGATCGCCGTCGTCGCCACAATCAAGACCAAGCCCGGCCAAGGCGCCGAATTCGAGGCGGTCGCCCGCGAACTCGCCGCGAAGGTGAACGCCGAGGAGCCGGGTTGCAAACTCTACCAGCTCTGCAAGGCGGCCGAGCCCGATACCTACGTCTTCATGGAGCGCTACGTAGATCAGGCCGCCATCGAGGCGCATCGCGTCACCCCGCATTTCAAGGATCTCGGCAGGAAGATGGGCGCTTTCATGGATGGCCGCCCGGATGTGAAGGTTCTGCAGGAAATCTGACGGAAACGTCGCGATCGATCCGAAACGCGACCGGACCTCGCGCGTTCATCCATGTGGCGCGACGTCCCGACAAATCCTTCGCGGCGCCCGGATATCGGCGCCGCGTCGCCAAGCTTTGCCGTGACGCTTAGTGTCCAGCCACGATCGTGGTTGCAGAAGACCGGTCGTCCGACCGGCGGCGAGGATGGCAATGGGAACGACGACACAAGGTCTTCTGGCCGGCGTGATGGCGACAGCGCTGTTGATCGGCCAGACGAGCATGGGACTTGCGGCCGAGACCGGCCCATGGCGCACAGCGCAGGCACAGCCGGGCGCCGAAAAGCGGGAAGGCCATCCCGGGCGACCGCCGACGCCTGCCGCCGGTCAGGCGCGACCGCAGGCCGCTCCGCAAGCGCGTCCGCCCGCCCAGCCGCGCCCGTCGCCCACGCCCCAGGCCGCGCCGCGCGCCGCGCCAACCGCTCCGCCGAAGCCGATGCATCAACCTGCGCAGGCGCCGCAGCCGCCGCGTCTCCAGCCTCAGACAGCCCCCAAAGCGGGCGCGTCGCCGCGCGTGGGACAACCGGCGCATCAGCCGGCGACTGCTCCTGTAGCGCCGCACACTCAGCAGCACCCGACACAGACTCAACCGCAAGGCGCAGCCGGCGCGCGCACTGGCGCGCCCGCGCCGCAGCGGCCCGCCGCGCAACAGCCGCCAGCGCCGAAGGCCGCTGAACCCGGCTTGAAGCCGCAGCCGCCGGTCGCCCAGCCGCAGGCCCCGGCCACAAGGCTCACGATTCCGCCGGCCGCGAGCGGCGCCCGCCCACAGGGCGGGATCGTCGCTCCGCCCGCGCCTGCCCAACCTCCGCGCCCGCCGGCGGCCGGCGCCGCTCAGCCCGTCCAGCCGGGCGGCGCGCCTGCCGGAATATCGGTCGGGCGACCGAGCGCGCAGCCCCAGCGGACGCCGCCCGCCCAATCGCAGAATCCGGCGCCAGCCCAATCGACTGGTCAGCCGACAACTGGCGCCGCGCCGCGCGTGCCCGACGCCCCGGCTGCTCCGCCGCGGGCGAGCAGGTCCAACCGCATCGGCCCCGCCGGCGCAGCGGCCCTCGGCGGCGGCAGGCGCCGTCGGCAGCTTCCTGATGACGCGGCCCGGCGCCGAGCCGCGCTCGATCGACGGCGTCCAGCGGGCGCGCCGCGAATTTCGCGAGCACGATGCGCAGATCTATCAGGAGCCCGGCCGCACCATCGTGCATGACAATGGCCGCTATTTTCTGCGTCATGACGAGAACGAGCGTTTTCGCGCGCTCGGCGGCGACCTGCGGCAGGAGCGGCGTGGCGACCAGTTCGTCTCGATCTACCGCGGCCGTGACGGCGACGAGGTCGTCACCGTCACCGACGCCGACGGCAATCTCATCCGCCGCTATCGCCGCACGCGCGATGGCGGCGAGATCGTCATCATCGATAATTCCTATCGCGGCGGGCGGCGCGCCTTCGCGGACGAGGTCGTCGACCTGCCGCCGCCGCGCCTGCGCATCCCGCGTGAGCGCTACATTGTCGATGCGGCGGAGGCCGACGAGCGTCTCATCTACGATACGCTGACAGCGCCGCCTGTGGCGCCCATCCCGCGCCGGTTCACACTGGACGAAATCCGTTCGAGCCCCGACGTGCGCGCCTATACGCGCAGTGTCGATCTCGACACGGTGAATTTCGACACGGGTTCGTGGACGCTCGCGCCGGACCAGATCCAGAAGCTGGGCATTCTCGCCAAGGCGCTCAACCAGGCGATCCAGCGCAACGCCAACGAGGTCTATCTGGTGGAAGGCCATACCGACGCGGTCGGTTCGCCGGTCGACAATCTCTCGCTGTCCGACCGTCGCGCGCAGGCGGTCGCGGAAATTCTGACGAAGGATTTCGGCGTGCCGCCCGAGAACCTGACGACGCAGGGCTACGGCGCGCAATATCCGAAGGTTCAGACGCAGGGCGCCGAGCGCCGCAATCGTCGAGTCGTCGTGCGCCGGATCACCAACCTGTTGAGCGGCCAGAACCAGTGACGCGGAAGCGGTTGGCGGCTATTGCGCCGCCGACCGCCATTCTTCGTTCAGATCGCCAGCGTCCAGTTTGCGCAGCGCATCCTCGCGCTCGGCGATATAGCCACGCGTGATCGGCACGCGATCGTGGCGGCGCGCCAACTGAACCTGGAACACGCATTCGCCCTCCACGCGGAAGGTGAGTTCTGAAATCGACAGATAGAATTCCCACATTCGGCAGAAGCGTTCGTCGTAGAGCGCTTTTGCCTCATCGCGGCGCGACAGGAATCGCTCACGCCAGGCCTTGAGCGTCTCCGCGTAGTGCATGCGCAGGACTTCGACGTCGGTGACGAAGAGGCCCGCTTTCTCGATCGAAGCCACGATCTCCGACAGCGACGGAATATAGCCGCCGGGAAATATATACTTGGAGATCCAGGCGTTGGTGGCGCCGGGCCCGTCCGGCCGGCCGATCGTGTGCAGTAGCGCCACGCCGTCCTCGGTGAGCAGTTCGGCGATCTTGGCGAAGAACGTGTCGTAATGCGCCGCGCCGACATGTTCGAACATGCCGACCGAGACGATGCGGTCGAACGGGCCCTGGGTGTCGCGATAGTCCTCCAGCCGGAAGCGTACGCGGTCGCGCAGCCCTGTGCTGTCGGCGCGTCCTTCGGCGAGCGCGAGCTGTTCCGTCGATAGCGTGACGCCCGTGACGTCGGCGCCGCAATGACGGGCCAGATAGAGCGCCATGCCGCCCCAGCCCGAGCCGATGTCGAGAGCCGTCTGGCCGGGCTCGACGAGCAGTTTCGCTGCGACATGCCGTTTCTTGGCGAGTTGCGCCTCGTCGAGGGCCATGTCCGGCCGCTCGAAATAGGCGCAGGAATACTGCCGGTCGTGATCGAGGAATAGGTCGTACAGCCGCCCGTCGAGGTCGTAATGGTGGGCGACATTCGCCCGAGCGCGGGCGCGCTCGTTGCGCCAGATCTTGTTGGAAGCGTGCCTCGCAATCCACATCGCGCGCATGGGCAGGGGCGGGGCCCCGCGCACAGCATTGCTCATGACGATTCGCAGGAAATCGAGGATCGTGCCGGAATCCATGATAAGCCGGCCGTCCATGAAGAGTTCGCCCAGCGCCAGTTCAGGATTGCGGACGAGTTCGAACGGCCCGCGCCGGTCGAGAAACCGGATCGCGACCAACTGCCCCTCGCCGTCGCCGAAGCGCTCGCGCGCGCCGTCGGCGTAGGTAATTTCGATATTGCCGCGCTTTATGATCCGCGACGCCAGTGCAGCCAGCAGCTTCCGCATGCCTGGGTTCCCCCTCTGTTAACCAATGCTGGATCGGGCCGCCGAGCCCTGCTAACCTGCATCGTCATCATGGCCGTGAGGCCATTGGCGACGATCCTGTGACCCAAAAGCGGCGGATTTTCGGGACACGGAACGCGAGGAGGCCGGATTGCGGGCGGCAATGGCGCCGTCCAAGCTTCTGGAGTGACCCCATGCGTTGCGTCATGCGTAGTCCCGCCCGTCTCGGTCTCGGCCTGATCCTTTCCGTGCTCGCGCCCGTCGCCGCACTCGCCGGCGGGCATGCGCGAGGCGCCGCCACGATCGTCCGCCCCGGCCTTCATGCTCCGGCCGCATCGGCGCCACGGGTGATCCAGGTCGCGACGCGCCCGGTCTATGCTCCGCCCAAGGCCGCCTTGTACGGGCCGCCGCGCAACAACCGCCGTCATGGTTTGCGCCATCGCGGATGGGCGAATGGGCTGGCGGGCCTTCCTGCCGTCTACCAGCCGGCGATCGAGACTGCGGCCGCGGCCCCGCCGGCCGCGCCAACAGGCGAATATCCCCGGCCCCGCGCGTCGGTCGTCTACAACGTCAACGGCCCGTTGCCGCTGTGGCAGGGCGATGCGGGCTATGTCGCCCAGCCCGTGATCTACAATGTGAACACGGTCTTGCGCCGCTATCCGTTGACCGGCATGGAGCCGTCTCTCGTCAAATAGGCGAAGCTGGCCGCGGGCATGATCTAGCTCAAAGCGGCCGGTCTCCCGCCGCGCAAAATGGCGCCGGTTCGAAGGGGTGCGGCGATTGATCGCTCGCATTCGAATTCGAAAGATTATAAGAAGTGGCCGGGAGACTGGTCCGCCGGTTCTGACAAGGCCCGTCCAACGGGCAGCAAGTCGGCGGGTCGCGAAAGGATCGTTGGACATGCGTTACGGGCGCTATTTCGAGGCTGCGATCGGCCAGTTGCGCAACGAGCGGCGCTATCGCGTCTTCGCCAATCTGGAGCGGGACACGAGCGATGTTCCGCGCGCGACCTGGCGGGCGGACGACGGATCGCAGCACGACGTCACCATCTGGTGCTCCAACGATTATCTCGGCATGGGCCGCCACCCGGAGGTGGTCGAGGCCATGCGCGCGACCGCGCAGAAGCTCGGCGCCGGCGCCGGCGGCACCCGCAACATTTCCGGCACCAACGCGCCGCTCGTCGAGCTCGAGGCCGAGCTCGCCGACCTTCACGGCAAGGAAGCAGCCCTCGTCTTCACGTCCGGCTGGATTTCCAATCTGGCGGGCATTTCGACCATCGCCGACCTGATGCCGAACTGCCTGATCCTGTCGGACGCGCTCAACCACAATTCGATGATCGAGGGCGTCAAGCGCGCGAGCGCCGAGCGGAAAATCTGGCGGCACAACGACGTCGCCCATCTCGAGGAGCTGCTCGCGGCCGAGCCCTACGAGCGGCCGAAGCTGATCGTGTTCGAGAGCCTCTATTCGATGGACGGCGACATCGCGCCGATCGCCGCGATCGCGGACCTCGCCGAAAAATACAACGCCATGACCTATATCGACGAGGTTCATGCGGTCGGCATGTACGGGCCGCGCGGCGCGGGCGTGTGCGAGCGCGAGGGCCAGATGGCGCGCATCGACGTGATCGAGGGCACGCTGGCCAAGGGGTTTGGCACGCTCGGCGGCTATATCGCGGGCGATGCGGCCGTGATCGACGCGGTGCGCTCCTATGCGCCGTCCTTCATCTTCACGACCGCGCTGCCGCCGGCGGTGGCGGCCGCGGCCTGCGCCGCGGTGCGGGTGCTGAAGAGCCGCCCCGATTTGCGTGAAAAACATCAGCGCCAGGCCTGGCTGACCAAGCATGCGCTGGAGGCGGCGGGCCTGCCGGTTCTGGAAAACCCCTCGCATATCGTGCCGGTGATGGTGCGCGACGCGGAGAAGTGCAAGGCGGCGAGCGACCTCCTGATGGAGCGCCACGGCATCTACATCCAGCCGATCAACTACCCGACGGTGGCGCGCGGCGAGGAACGCCTGCGCATCACCCCGACGCCGCTGCATTCGGACGCGCTGGTGGCTGACCTCGTCGAGGCGCTGGTCGACGTCTGGAAGACGCTGGACCTGCCCTTCGTCGAACCGAAGGTCGAAGCCAAGGCCGAAAGCGACGCCGCCTGCGCCTATCCGGAGTTCCGCAAGGCCGCCGAATAGGCAGACGCGCTTTCAACGAATTCAGGGCCGGCTCAGCCGGCCCTTTTCTTTTGCGCCTTTCCCGCCGCGAGCATGGGCCAGCGCAAGGCGGGGCGCGAAAAATGGCGCCACTCTTGCGCCTCAAACGCGGGAGGAACGCGCATATGCGCACGGCAAGCGGGCTCGACGGCGCTTTTCTCAGTCTCGAAACGCGGGCGATGCCGATGCATGTCGGCTCGCTGCATCTGTTCCAGACGCCGCCGCGCTACCGCAAGGATTTCACGGACGAAATCCGCCGCATGATCGCGGGGCGCCTGCATCTCGCGCCGATCTTCACGCGACGCATGGCGGCGACGCCTCTCAATCTCGCAAATCCGGTCTGGATCGAGACCGAGGCCGATCTCGACTTCCACATCCAGCGTATTGATCTGCCGGCGCCCGGAACGATCGCGCAATTGCAGGAGCGCGTCGCCGAGTTGCATTCGCGTCTGCTCGATCGCGCGCGTCCGCTTTGGATGCTCTACGTCTTCGAGGGACTGAAGGATCGCCGCAAGGCATATTACGTGAAGATCCATCACGCGCTGCTGGACGGGCAGGCGGGCGCGGCGCTCGCCGCGGCCCTGTTCGATCTCTCGGCAAATCCCGAGCCCGTCGCGCCGCGTGCGAAAAAGCCTGCCGATCCCGAACCCGGCGCCTTGGGGCTGATCGCTAACGCCATCCGGCACGACGCCGCGCAATACATCAAGCTGGCGCGCAATTTGCCGGATATCGCGCGCATGCTGGGCGGCATGGCCTTCGGCGGCGCTGCGGAGAGCGCCGCGAAACCGGCTGGCAAGCTGGCGGACAACATCGCGCTGGGCCCACGCACGCCGCTCAATGTCACGATCACGGGCGAGCGCGGCTTCGCTGGTCTCACGTTGCCGCTCGCCGAGGTCAAGGCCATCGCCCACGCCTGCGACGCCACCATCAACGATGTCGCGCTCGCGCTGTGCAGCGGCATGCTGCGTCGCTGGCTGACGCGCCATGGCGGTCTGCCGAAGAAGCCCCTGATGGCGGCCATGCCGATCTCCTTGCGCGCCAAGGGCGATACGGAAATGACAACGCAGGCGACGCTGAGCCTCGTCAATCTCGCGACCAACATCGCCGATCCCTTGAAGCGCATCTCAGCGATCCATGCGGCGTCGGGCGCGACGAAATCCGTGGCCGGCAAGGCGAAGTCGCTCATCCCCACCGATTTTCCGACCATCGGCGGCCCGTGGCTGCTCGGCGCCGCAGCGGAGCTTTACGGCCGCTCGCATATCGCGAGCCTGGCGCCGCCGCTCGCCAATGTCGTCATCTCCAACGTGCCGGGTCCGCCCATGCCGCTCTACGCCGCGGGCCTCGAGATGACCGACTACTGGCCGCTCTCGATCGTCACGCACGGCGTCGGGCTCAACATCACACTGATGAGCTACAACGGCACGCTCGGCGTCGGCTTTACGACGGCCCGGTGCGCGGTCGAGGACGCCGGCGAGCTCGTCGCGGACTTCCGCAGCGCCCTAGCGCAATTGCAGAAGGCTGTCGCCGAACGCGACGCGCCGACGGCGCCGAAGAAGCGTGCGGCCCGGCGTTCGCGCGCCGCATGACGCCGCGCTAGACTGCGCCGAACGACAGCCCGCGCCAGGCGGGCCGCAGGAGGCGCGCCATGTCAGATTCGATCCTCGTCTCGCGCGACGGTCCCGTGACCGTCGTCGAGATCAACCGACCGCATCGCCGCAATGCCGTCGATGGCGCGACGGCCAACCGGCTCTTCGAGGTCTTCAGGGAGTTCGACGCCGACGAAAGCGCGTCCGTCGCGGTTTTCTGTGGCGTCGGCGACGCCTTCTGCGCCGGCGCGGATCTCAAGGCGCTGGCCGAGGGCGACCGCGAGAAGCGCCGCGAACTCGGCGGCCAGAACACGATGGCGCCGATGGGGCCGAGCCGGCTGCGCCTCGGCAAGCCCGTCATCGCCGCGATCGAGGGCTATGCGGTGGCGGGCGGGCTCGAGCTTGCGCTGTGGGCCGACATGCGCGTGATGGCGCAGGACGCCACGCTCGGCGTCTTCTGCCGCCGCTTCGGCGTTCCCCTGGTCGACCTCGGCACGATCCGGTTGCCGCGTCTCATTGGCCATTCGCGCGCGATGGATCTGATACTGACCGGCCGCCCGGTCGGGGCGGCGGAAGCGCTGAATTTCGGGCTCGCCAATCGCGTCGTTCCCAGCGGACAGGCGCGGGCCGAGGCGATCAGGCTCGCCCACCAGATCGCCGGCTTCCCGCAGGCCTGCATGCGCGCTGACCGGCTGTCGGCGCTCGCGCAATGGGACCTGCCCGAGAACGAAGCGATCGAAAACGAAATGCGCGGCGGCCTCGCCGTCATCCAGTCCGGCGAGACGCTGTCGGGCGCGCAGCGGTTCGCCGACGGGCAGGGCCGGCACGGCAAGTTCGAGTGATTACTTGCCCTTGGCGAAGAACAGGTCGGCGGCGGTGAGCGCGACCAGCCCCGACAGGAAGGCGGCCGTCCCGGCGATGCCGAGGATGATGACGAGCGGATAACCCACGACAGCGACGGCCGCGACCAGCACGACGAGCGCCAGCGCGATCGCGATGTAGACCAGACGCGAGGTTTTCGCGGCGGGGAGGGCGGTTTTCGCGGGAATGGCGGCGGCTTCGGGCATGCTGGCTCCAGGGATTGTGGCCGGTGGAATATTCCGCCGCTTATGGATGTGGCCACATGAAATGTCGATGAAATGTGGCCGCTGCCTATTGTCGCAGGTCTCGGAGGCGCGGCGTCCGAGACCTGCGACGCGATTGCGGCGAAACGGGAACAATTGAATTGCGCCTGCGTTGAGCGAGCAACGGGGAGGGACAGCCGTGGCTCAGACCGATACTCGCAATGTCGAACAAATCCGGCGCGAAGCGGATCGCGCGCGGGCCGATTTGACCGACGCCGTCCAGCTGTTGCGCGAAAGCGTGAGCGACGCCGCCAGCGATGTGCGGCAGCGACTTTCGCCTGAGGGCATCCGGGACGACCTCGTCGACGCCGCCCGTCGCAATCCTTTTCAGGCCGCCGCCGTCGGAGCGCTCGCGGCATGGCCGGCCATTCGTCTTGTTCGCGCGATCCCCTTGCCGGTTCTCATGATCGGCGCGGGTCTTTTCCTCACGAGTTCGAAAAGCGGGCAGGATCTTTCGCGAAAGGCGATCGGTGGCGCCTCCGATCTCGCCGACGAGACCCGTCGGCGCGCGCAAGAACTCGCTGCCGTCGCGATGGAGACGGCGAGCGATCTTTCCGATCGCGCGTCACAGACCACGGAAGATGCGCGCCGCAGGGCGCTGGATGCAGCCGACAAGGCGACCGCTGCTGTTTCGGACGCCGCTGCGCGCGCCTCCTCGGCGGCCTCCGACATTCTGTCTTCGAAGGGCGCAGACCCTGGCGTCGACGATATTGCCGAGACGGCGCGCGACGCCATGGGAGCCGTGGGCGAAAAAGTGCGGAGCGTCCAGCGTGACGCGATGTCGTCTGGCGAGGATTTGCTCGCCTGGGCGAAGGCGCATCCGATGATCGTGGCGGGCCTCGGCCTCGCGGCCGGCGCCTTCGTCGCGAACGCCCTGCCGCCGACCGATACCGAGCGTGGCGTCGCGGGAACGGTTTCGGGCGCGATGCGCGACGCCGCACGTCAGGGCGTCAATGCGGCGGTCGGCGCCGCTGCGGTTGCCGCCGTGGATCTCGCGCGCCGCGCCGCCGAGCAGGGGCTGGATCGCGATCGATTTGCGCAGGAGGCGCGCGAATACGACGGCCCGATGAAAACAGCGAAAGCGACCGCGGATGCGGCCTTCGGCCAGCCTGGGGATCGCGGGCGGCAACACGCTAAGTCAGGAGACTAGACATGGGCCAGACCACTCCCTTTTCCGGCGCGCCACGCGGCTCTGACGCCGGACACGTCGCCGACAAAGCGAGCGTCCGAGAGACCGTGCAGAACGCCGCAGACGAGGCGCGGCGCGCGGCAAGCGCGACGAGCGAAGGCATTCGTGAGGGCGCCGAGGAGCTTTCGAAAACGGCCCGCGACTATGCAGCCCGCGGTCGCGACGCGGTTCTCGAAGAGCTCAACGAGCGCAAGGACCTCGGCGCGGACTACATCAGCGGCGTGGCGGAAGTTTTGCGACGGGTGGCCGTCGAGATGGATCAGCAGATGCCTTTCGCCGCTACTTATATCCGCACGGCTGCTGGCCAGGTCGACGATGTCGCCGACGGTGTGCGCTCCGGCGATGCCTCGCAGTTTGTGCGGGAGGCGCAGCGATTTGCACGCGAGCAGCCGACCCTTGTCGCAGGCATGGCGATGCTTGCGGGCTTCGCCGTCGTGCGACTCGTGCGCAACGCGAACGCAGCGGGGCCGCAGACCAATTTGGCTTCGTCATCCGGTAGCCGGGGGCGGACATGACCCAGGAAACTCGCAAGATCACCGAACTCCTCGAGCATGCGCTGCAACAGGCATCGGTGCTCCTCGGCAATGAAATCGCCCTGGCGCGCGCCGAGATAGCGGAAAAAGTATCGATCGCCGGGCGCGGTGTGGCGATGGTCGCCATCGGCGCCCTGCTGATCTCGCCCGCACTCGTCATGATCCTGCTCGCCATCGCCGCCTTGCTGGTCGACGCCGGCTGGAAGCCGTGGCAGGCGAATCTTGCGACCGGCGGCGGCGTTCTCGTGATCGGCTTTCTGGTCGCATGGTTCGGAGCGAGCCGCTTTTCAGCGAAACATATGGCGCCGCGCGAGACGATCGACGAAATCCGGCGTGATCGCGCCGCAGTCCGGGAGATGACGCGATGACCGTCCTCTCGCCAGCTGTGCAACGCGCTGCGTCCACGGCCTCCACGTCAGTGCGCGAGCATCCGTTCGGAGCTGCTCTTCTGGGGATGGGCCTCGCCTGGTTGATCGGTTCCCGCATCGGCGCGCCCAGAATGGTGGGGCGCGCCCTGCACTCGGCGGGCGACGCTCTTTCCGCGCGCGGGTCGAGACTGCGCCGCACGGCTGCGCGCGCCGGAACGTCGATGAGCGAGATTGGGGAAACCGTGGCGAGCGGTTTGGGCCAGACCATGGACGCCGCCACATCCTCTGCGCGCGAAATTGCCGATGAGGCGCTGGATGTCGGCGCTGAGGCCGTCGACCATGCCAGCCGATATGGTCGTGAGGCCGTCGAACATTGGCGTGAGAATTTGCCGCCGAACGCTTCGGGTCAGCTTCGCGCGACGCGCGATTGGTTGTCGCGCACGCTCGAAAACGAACCCTTGCTTCTCGCCGCCGGCGGCTTCGCGCTCGGCGCGGCGATCGCCGCCACCTTGCCGGCAGGCGAGAGCAAATCGCAGGCCGATGGGCTAGGCGCGACCGGCGCGGCCGCCAGGGAGGCGGAGGACTTGCAGGCGCGACTGCTCTGACTAGAGCTCGTCCTTCATCCAGTATCTGAAGGCGAAGGGCAGAGTGAAGCTGATCAGCAGGAAGCGCGCGAGATGATGAGCGCCGACATAGAGCGGGTCGATGCCGAGCGCGAAGGCGAGCAGCGTCATCGCCTCGAGCCCGCCCGGCGAGAAGGCGAGCAGGGTTTGCGCGAACGGCAGCGACAGCAATAGCCCTGCGAGAATCGCGAAGACGCCGGCAATGCCGACCGCCACGAAAAACGAGCCGAGCGCCGCAGGCGCGGAACGCGCGAACAGGCGCCAGTCGAAGCCAATGAACCGCGCCCCGACCCAGGCGCCAATCAGGATTTGCGCGAGAATCGCGACGATCGTCGGCGGACGGCCCGGCGCGAGGCTCAAGGCGTGCGCGCCGCCAGACACCAGCATGGCGCCGAACAGCATGCCGCCCGCGACACGAAACCTCTCCATCGCAAAGCCGACGGCCGCGCCAAGCATGATCAGCGCGACGAGCGTCAAGACCGGATCGACCGCGCCGCTCAGCGGCGCCGCATGCGCCGAGGCGGTCTCCGCCACGATCAACGGTACGAAGCCCATGAGCAGGAAGACGCGCAGCACCTGCACCACGGCGATACGCGAGAGATCCGCTTTCTTGTCGGTCGCGGCGACGGCGAACACGTAGGATAGGGCGCCCGGCACCGAGGCGAAGAAGGCGGTCGAGCGCGTCCAGCCCGGCGCGCGGGCGAGAATCTTGGCGCAGGCAAAGGTCGAGAGCACGACGCTCACCGCCATGATCGCAATCGACAGTGGATAGGCCGCGATTTTTTGCAGCATTTGCGGCGTCACCGCCGCGCCGATGGCGACCCCCGACGACACCATGGCGGCCGAGCGGAAGGGCGCGGTCAGCGGTTCGGCGAGGCGTAAAGCGGCAAGGATCGCCGTGCCGATCATCGCACCTGACAGCCAGCCGGCCGGCACGCCGACCGCCGCAACGCCGGCCCCGCCGAGCGCAGCGCCCGCGATTGTGAAAAGCTGCGCGGCGAGCGGCGGCAGGCCGAGACGCGACGAGTCCGGTCGGCTCACCGCTGGACCCAGGCGGCGATGCGCCGGGCGGCTTCGGCGATGTCGGCCGGATCGCGCGCGAAGCACAGCCGCAGGAAGGCCTCGCCGCCGGCGCCGAAGGCGCGGCCGGGCGCCAGCCCGACGCCGGCCTCGTCCACCAGTTTGAAGGCGAGCTTGCGCGTGTCGTCTTCGCCGACGACCGACAGGAACATGTAAAAGCTGCCCTCAGGCGCCGCGAAGCGCAGCCGTTCGAGCGGCCCCAGCGTGTCGCACAGGACGGTGCGGCCGGCTTCCGCGCGCGCGCGTTGCAGGGCGACGAAATCCTCGCCGTTGTCGAGCGCCTCGATCGCGCCGCGCTGCACGAACAGCGGCACGCCGGAGGTCGAATACTGGATCATGTTCTCGATCGTCTGGCCGAGCGCCGGCGGCGCCTCCAGCCAGCCGGACCGCCAGCCGGTCATCGCCCAGTTCTTGGACATGGTGTTGGCGAACAGGATGCGGTCGTCCTCCTCCATCACATCGTGGAAGGATGGCGCGCGGTCGCCGGCGTAATAGAAGCGCCCGTAGATCTCGTCGGCGACGATCCAGAGCCCGTGCATGCGCGCGAGCGACAGGATCGCACGCAGCTCGTCCAGTGTGGCGGTCCATCCCGACGGATTTCCCGGCGTATTGACCACGATCGCGCGGGTCTTTTCCGTTACCGCCAACTGCAGCCGCTCAAATTCGAGCCGCCACCGCCAGCCCTCGGCCTCCCGCGCGAATTCGAGCGGAACCTCGACGGTCCTGGAGCCCGAGATCGTCAGCGCGCCGGAGAAATTCGGCCAAGCCGGCGTCAGCACGATCGCCTCGTCGCCCGCGCCAGCCGCGATGCGAATGGCGAGCTGCAGGGCGTGCATGCCGCCGATCGTGGCGAAGAAGCGCTCCGGTCCGAATGCGCCCTTGCCCTCGGCGAAGGGTGAACCGTAGACGCGCGTCATCATCCGGGCGACCGCGTCGCGAAAATCGGGATGGCCGCGCTGGGCGACATAGAAGGTTTCGCCGGCCGCGAGCGACCGATGGGCCGCTTGCGTGATGTTTTCGGCGGTCGGCAGGTCGCCCTCGCCGACCCAGAGTGGCATAAGCCCCTGCCGACCCATGCCGTAGTTGAATACTTCTACAATGCCGCTGGCTGGCGCAGTGACGGCTTCCGGCCGCGCGGCGTCGAGAAAGCGCGCTTGCGGGTCGAGGGTGGACTGGGTCACGGGCGGGCTCTGGGCAATGACGACCCAAACGCCGCCATCGCCTGCGCTTAGAGGATCATGGGCGCGGCGCCAACAGTGCGAGCCCCGCGCCGGCGGCGCGGGAGCCCTGCGTTGCCGGCGCGTTTACTTCTTGACCAGCGCGTCGCGGATTTCTTCCAGAAGGACTTCCGAGCGCGGGGGCGCCGGGATCGGTTCCGCCGCGGGCTCGATCGGCTTCTTCAGGCGCTCGATCTGCTTGATCGCGATGAACAGCACGAAGGCGATGATCAGGAAGTTGATGACGGCTGTGATGAAGCTGCCATAGCCGAGCACGGCGCCCGCCTTCTTGGCGTCCGCATAGGCCGGGTGGCCCTGGATGGCCGAAGTCAAGGGAATGTAATAGTTGGAGAAATCGAGGCCTCCGGTGATCGCGCCGATGATCGGCATGATCACGTCGCTGACAAGCGAGTCGACGATCTTGGAGAAGGCCGCGCCGATGATGACGCCGACCGCGAGGTCGACGACATTGCCCTTCATCGCGAAATTCTTGAAATCCTGAAGCATCAGCAATCCTCCACCCGAATGCGACCGCGCCTCGGGCCACCGCGCCCCCAAGTGAGAAGGCTAGCTTGATTCCACGGGCGGGAACAGTAGCGTGGCCGAAGCGTCGGCGTTCCCTACCCGGCGCAGGGGAGGATCAGGCGGATGATCGCAGCCTGGGCGGCTGTTCTGGCGACGCTCGCCTATATCTGCGCGTTGTTCGCGGTCGCCCACTATGGCGACACGATCGGCAAGCGGTTCGTGCGCGGCCCGGCGCAGGCCTTGGTCTATTCGCTCTGCTTCGCGGTCTATTGCACGTCCTGGACTTTTTTCGGCTCGGTCGGTCTGGCGACGACCTCGGGCCTGCAATTCCTGCCGATTTATGTCGGTCCGCTGCTTGTGGTCATATTCGGTCGCGGGTTGCTCAGCCGCATCGTCATGCTCGCCAAGAGTCACAACATCACCTCGGTCGCCGATTTCGTGGCGGCGCGCTACGGCAAGGCGGAGAGCGTGGCGATCTGCGTCACGCTGATCTGCGTCGTCGGCACCGTTCCCTATATCGCGCTGCAGCTGAAGGCGGTGTCGGCCTCCCTGCACATGGTGCTCGGCTCGATCGAGGCGGAGAAGGTTGTCTCGCATTCCGATTCCCTGCAGTCGAGCATTCTCATTCCGCTCGTTCTCGCGGGCTTCGCCATGGCCTTCGGAACCCGGCGCGTCGACGCCACCGAGCATCAGGACGGCCTGATGCTTGCCGTCGCGACTGAGTCACTGGTGAAGCTCATCGCCTTCCTCGCGGTCGGCGTCGCCGTCACATGGGGCATATTCGGCGGGCTGGAGGATTTGTGGAGCCGCGGCGCCGCCAATCCGCGCGTCGCGAAAATCTTCTCCGCGCCCGTCGACTGGACCACCATGGTCGTCATGACCGGCCTGTCGGCGATCGCCATCCTGCTGCTGCCGCGCCAGTTCCATGTCGCTGTGGTCGAGAACCACGACGAACGCGATGTCAGGGCTACGTCCTGGTTGTTTCCGGCCTATCTCGTCGCGATCAACATTTTCGTCGTGCCGCTCGCCATCGCCGGCCTCCTGATCTTCCCCGAGGGCGCGATCGACCGCGACATGACCGTTCTCGCCCTGCCATTGCAGGCCGGCCGGCATATTCTCGCCGTGCTCGCCATGCTCGGCGGCGTTTCCGCCAGCATGGCGATGATCATCGTCGAATGCGTCGCGCTCTCGATCATGATCTCCAACGATCTGATCCTGCCGCTCGTGCTGCGCCGCCGACGTTCGTTGATGCTTTCGGCGCCCGGCGACATCGGCTCGCGCATTCTGGTCCTGCGACGCCTGGCGATCCTCATCATTCTCGCGCTCGGTTACGTCTATCTCCGTTTTTCCAGCGACGCCGCGCTGGCCTCGATCGGCCTAATCTCCTTCGCCTGCATCGCGCAGATCGCGCCGGCCTTCTTCGGTGGCCTGTTCTGGCGCGGCGGTTCCGGGATCGGCGCGATGGCCGGCATGGGCGTCGGCGTGGCCGTGTGGGCCTACACGCTGTTCCTGCCTTCGCTGGTTCTTGCGCCGGGCATGGTGGAGCACATCGTGCAGGACGGCGTGTTCGGCATCGCCGCGCTCAAGCCGACCGCGCTGTTCGGCGTGGGCCTGCCGAAGATCGTGAACGGCGCGGTCGCGTCGCTGACGCTCAACATCGTCACATTCGTGCTCGTCTCGCTGCTTCGCAGGCCCTCGCGCATCGAGCGGCTGCAGGCCTCCAGCTTCACGCATCGCACCGACCTCCCGACGCCGGGCTCCCTGCGCCTCTGGCGCTCGAGCGTGACGGCGGGCGAACTGGAAGCGACGGTGGCCCGCTATCTCGGCGCCGCGCGCACGCGCGAATCCTTCGATTCTTTTCTGGCCTCCCGCGGCCAGACGCGCGAGCGCGGCGCCGAAGCCGATGTGCATATGCTGCGCTTCGCCGAGAGATTGCTGGCCTCGGCCATCGGTGCGGCGTCCTCGCGGCTGGTGCTGTCGCTCGTTCTGCGCAGGCGCAACGTTTCGCACAAGGCAGCGTTGCGCCTGGTGGACGAAGCCTCCGCCGCGATCCAGTACAATCGCGACCTCCTGCAATATGCCCTGGATTTCGCGCGTCAGGGCATCACCGTCTTCGATCGCGATCATCGGCTGATCTGCTGGAACCGTGAATTCCGCGACCTCTTCGATCTGCCGGGCGATGCGTTGCGTGTCGGCGTCGGCATCGAGGAGATCGTGCGTTACAACGCGCAACGTGGGCTCTACGGGCAGGGCGTCGGCGAAGAAATCGTGGCGACGCGCGTCGACCTCTTGCTCAACGAGCGGCGTCCCGTGCGCCTGCGACTCTATCCATCCGGCCGCGTGATCGAGATCCGCTCAGCCGCCATGCCCGATGGCGGCGTGGTCACGACCTACACCGACGTGACCGCGCAGGTCGACGCGGAAGAGGCGCTCGCCGCCACCAACGAGTCCCTGGAGCAGCGCGTTCGCGACCGCACCAATGAGCTCGAGCGGCTGAACGGCGAGCTCGCCGCCGCCAAGGCGACGGCCGACGCCGCCAATCTGTCGAAAACGCGTTTTCTCGCGGCCGCCAGCCACGATATTCTTCAACCGCTCAACGCGGCGCGCCTCTATGCGACCTCGCTGTCCGAACATGCGCGCGGCCCAGCCGCGCAGGGCCCCGACCAGACTTTGAAGCTCGCGGAAAACGTCGACGCCTCGCTGGAGGCGGTGGAGGAAATCCTCACGGCCCTGCTCGACATTTCGCGGCTCGACGCCGGCGCGATGACAGCGGAAATGAGCGCGCTGCGCCTCGACGATGTCTTCCGCCAGCTCGCCATCGAGTTCGAGCCGCTCGCCAGTACGAAATCGCTCGGTCTGAAATTCGTGCCATCGAGCCTGTCGGTCCGCTCGGATCGTCGCCTGCTGCGCCGGCTTCTGCAGAATTTCATCTCCAACGCCATCAAATACACGCCGAAGGGTCGGGTGCTCGTCGGCGTCCGGCGCAGGCCGGACGGGCGCGTGCGCATCGAGGTCTACGACACGGGCCTTGGCATTCCCGACGAGAGCCGCGCCGATGTGTTTCGCGAATTCGCGCGACTGGAGCCTGCACAGCGTTCGGCGCCCGGCCTCGGGCTTGGCCTCTCCATCGTCGAACGCCTCGCGCGCGTGCTCGAAGCCGATCTCGGCCTGCGCTCGCGCGTCGGCGCCGGCTCGGTCTTCTACGTCGACATTCCCCTGGCGGAAGCGACGCAGAGCGAGCCCGAGCTCACGGTGCGCGAATCCGCGCCCGCGCCTTCGACGCTCGCCGGCCTCGTCATCTGCGCGATCGATAACGAGCCCCGAATCCTCGACGGCATGCGCACATTGCTCGCGGGCTGGGGTTGCGCGGTCGTGACCGCCGCGACGCGCGCCGAAGCGATTGCCGAGCTCGAAGCGCAGGGGCTGCGCCCGGATGCGGCTGTCGTCGACTATCATCTCGACGCCGACAATGGCGTTGATGTCATCGCCGCGCTGCGCGCGCATTTCGGCGGCGACCTGCCGGCAGTGCTCGTGACCGCCGATCGCACCGAGGAATTACGCGCGAAAGCCGCCGCCCGCGAAATTCGCGTCCTCGCCAAACCGCTCAAACCCGCCGCGCTTCGTTCGCTGCTCGCGCAATGGCGCGTGACGCGCAGCGCGGCAGAGTAATCAATCCGGCAGGAACGGCGGCCGTCCGCTCGCCAAAGCCTCGTCCAGCAGCTCGATCCGGTCCTGCCCCCAGAAGACTTCGCCATCCAGGAGATAGGAGGGCGAGCCGAAGACGCCGCTGTCCAGCGCCGCCTTGTTATTGGCGGCATAGGTCTCGCGGATCGGTTGCGACTGCGCGTCGGCGATCAGTGTTGCGGCGTCATGCCCGGCTTCGCTCAGGACCGAGGCGATATTGGCGGCCTCGCCCAGATTGAACTCTTTCTCGAAAACCGCGCGAAAAGCGTTGGATAGGTAGACGTTGGGATCCTCGCCGCGCGCCAGGAGGGCGAGCGCCACGCAATCGGCGAGTTCCGGATTGAACGGCCACCCCTTGGGTTTCAGCGCGAAGTTCAGTCCGCGCTTTTCGCGCCAACGCTTCAATTCGACCGTGCGATAGGCGACGCGCAGCGGATGGCGCTTGGCGAGCGGCAGGCCGCCCGATTGCGGAAAGACCTCGCCGAGATTGACCGGCCGGTAGTCGATCGCGGCGTCGTTCTTGCGCGCGATGCGCGTGATGAGGTCGTGCCCGATATAGGCCCAGGGCGAAACGACGGTGAAATAATAGGAAATCGTGCGGCTCATGCTTTCCTCCGGAAGCCCAGATTAGCGGAGGCGGCGCCGAACGTCAGGTCGCCAGTCGCAATTCTTCTTCGGCCTGCATGAAGGCGAGGATTTCCGGCGTCGGTTCGGGCGGGTCTATTTGGGGCAGACCGAGCGCTTCGAGCATTTCCGCAAAGGGAACGAAGCGCTTGTCCTTCGGCGCATAGAAGCAGCCTTTGGCGAGCATCACGGCTGCGACAATGTCCGAGCCATCCCGCCCGCGCGTGATGAAGCGATGCTCGAAGATGCCATTCGTATCGCTCCACCAGCGGATGCGCGTCTCGACGCGGAATTTTCGAAACGCCTTGAGCTCTCGCCGGAAGCGGATTTTCGAGGCAAGCAGCATCGGCCGCCAGCCGCGTTGAATTGCGGAGCGAAGCATGCCGGTGCGGATGAAGAGGTCGAGCTGCTGGATGTCGGCGAAAGCCGGATAGCGGCTGTTGGTCATGTGCATGTTGATGTCGAGATCGGTGGGCAGCACACGATACGACCGCACCGAAACGCAATCCGGCAGCGCGAGTTTCGACCGAAAGGGCAGTGCGATCAGGAACAGGATAAGACGCAGCCAGAGATTCACCGTAAATCCTCAAATGAAAACGCCGGCCGCGAGGGCCGGCGCTTCTTGCCACGTGTTTAAAGCTCACGCCGCCTTTTTCGGCGCGAACTTCGCGTAGAACGTTTCGCCTGTCTTCGCCATGTCGCGCAGCAGCGCGGGCGGGACGAAGCGGTCGCCGTATTTGGCGGTCAACCGATCGCAGAGCTCGACGAAGGCTTTCGTTCCCATGAAGTCGATGTAGGAGATCGCCCCGCCCGTGAATGGCGCGAAGCCGAAACCGAGGATCGAGCCGACATCGGCCTCGCGCGGATCGGTGACGACGCCTTCCGCCATCGTTCGCGCAGCCTCGACGGCTTGAACGACGAGGAAGCGCTGCTTCAGTTCCTCGACGTCGATCGTGTCGGGGTCGAGCGCCTTGCCGGCGAGCGTGGACAGGCCTGGCCACAGCTTCTTCTTCCCGCCCTGCGGATAATCGTAGAAACCCTTGCCGTTCTTGCGGCCGAAGCGCTCGTGATCGACGACCATCGTCTTGATCAGCTTTTCCTGCGCGGGATCGACGGCCTGCTCGCCGAGATCCTTTTTCGTCGCCTGCACGATTTTCCAGGAGAGGTCGATCGCGACTTCGTCGTTGAGCGATAGCGGGCCGACTGGCATGCCCGCCATGCGCGCGACATTCTCGATCATCGCCGGCGGCACGCCTTCCATCAACATCAGATGGCCTTCCGCGACATAGCGGCCGACGCAGCGGTTGGCGAAGAAGCCGCGTGTATCATTGACGACGATTGGCGTCTTCTTGATGAGACGCACGAAATCGAGCGCGGTGGCGAGCGCTTTGTCGCCCGTCCTCTCTCCCATGATGATCTCGACCAGCATCATCTTGTCGACCGGCGAGAAGAAGTGGATGCCGATGAAATTCTCGGGTTTTTGGGCTTCCGTCGCGAGCGAGGTGATCGGCAGCGTCGAGGTGTTGGACGCAAAGACGATGTCCGCGCCGAGCACAGCTTGCGCCTTCTTCGTCGTCTCCGCCTTCACGCCGCGATCCTCGAACACGGCCTCGACCACGAGATCGCAGCCCTTCAGGTCGCCGTAATCGGCCGTCGGCGTGATGCGCGCGAGCAGGGCCTCTTTCTGCTCGGCGGTCGCGCGGCCCTTGGCGACACGCGCGGAGATCAGCGCGTCCGAATGCGCCTTGCCCTTGTCGGCGGCGGCCTGGTCGCGATCGACCAGAACGACCTCCGCGCCCGCCATGGCCGTGACATAGGCGATGCCCGCGCCCATGAAGCCCGCGCCGATCACGCCTATTTTCTTGAGGGTGGTCTTCGGCTCGCTTTTCGGACGGCGCGCGCCCTTGTTGAGTTCGCCCATCGACAGGAACAGCGAGCGGATCATCGCCGCAGCTTCCTTCGAGCGCATGATCTGCGCGAAATAGCGCGTCTCGACCGTCAGCGCCTGGTCGATCGGCAGTTGCAGGCCTTCATAGACGCACTTCAGGATCGCCTTGACCGCCGGATAATTGTCATAGGTCTCCTTGCGGTAGATGGCGTTCGCCGGCGGCCACACCATCATGCCGATCGGCGAGAAGATCTTGCCCGAGGGCATCTTGAAGTTCTTCTCGTCCCATGGCGCGACGGCCTTGCCGCCGCCCTTGATCCACGCTTTCGCGCGAGCGACGATCTCGCCTTCGGGCGCCACCTCGTGCACGAGGTTCATCTGCTTGGCCTTGGCGGGCTTCCAACTCTCGCCCTTGAACAGGAATTGCAGCGCGTCCGGCGTCGCCATCAGGCGCGGAATGCGCTGCGTGCCGCCGGCGCCAGGGAAGAGACCGACCTTCACTTCCGGCAGGCCGACCTGCGCCTTCGCATTGTCGGCGATCACGCGATAGTGGCAGGCAAGCGTGATCTCGAAGCCGCCGCCCAGCGCCACGCCGTTGATAGCCGCCGCCCACGGCTTGCCACACGTCTCGATGCGACGAAACACGCGGGATCCCGCGCCGGCCTGCGCCATGAATTCCTTCATCGCGGCTTCCTGCCCGCGCGCCTTGACGGCGGCGGCGAATTCCTTGCCCGCGCCTTCCATCATGGTGAGGTCCGCGCCCGCGCAGAATGCGTCCTTGCCCGAGGTCAGCACGACGCCCTTGATCGCGGCGTCGGCGATGACGTGATCGACGATGGCGTCGAGCTCGTTCATCAGCGACTGGTCGAGCACGTTCATCGGCTTGCCGGGCATGTCCCACACGAGGGTCAGGATGCCGTCGGCGTCGGTGTCGTGTTTGAAATTGACGAGGTTCATAGCGATGCTCCCTTCAACTCCCTCTCCCCGCCTGCGGGGAGAGGGCGGGGGTGAGGGGCTGGGTCGATAACAAAGATGCGGGGCGCTCCCGGCCCCTCATCCGGCGCTGCGCGCCACCTTCTCCCCGCCCGCGGGGAGAAGGGGAAATCGTCAAACCCGCTCGATGATCGTCGCGGTGCCCATGCCGGCGCCGATGCACAGTGTGATCAGCGCTGTCTGCTTGCCCGTGCGTTCGAGTTCGTCGAGCGCGGTCGAGACCAGCATTGCGCCGGTCGCGCCGAGCGGATGGCCCATGGCGATGGCGCCGCCGCACGGGTTCACCTTGGCGGGATCGACGTCGAAGGCTTGCAGGAAGCGCAACACGACCGAGGCGAAGGCCTCGTTGACCTCGAACAGGTCGATGTCGTTGATGCTCATGCCGGTCTTGGCGAGCAGCTTCTTGGTCACGTCGACCGGGCCGGTCAGCATGATCGCCGGCTCCGAACCGATGTTGCAGAACGCCTTGATTCTCGCACGCGGCTTGAGGCCGGATTTTTGGCCCGCTTCCGCCGAGCCGATCAGCAGAGCGGCCGCGCCGTCGACGATGCCGGAGGAATTGCCGGCGTGGTGGACGTGGTTTATCGCCTCCACCTCGGGATAACGCTGGATCGCCACTGCGTCGAAGCCGCCCTGTTCGCCCATCATGATGAAGGACGGTTTGAGCGAGGCGAGCGACTGCATGTTGGCGTCGGGGCGCATGTGCTCGTCATGATCGAGAATGGTCACGCCGTTGATGTCGCGCACGGGCGTGACTGTCTTGGCGAAGCGCCCTTCCTTCCAGGATTGCGCGGCGCGCTTCTGCGACTCGATTGCATAAGCATCCACATCGTCGCGCGAGAAACCATACTTTGTGGCGATGAGATCGGCCGACACGCCCTGCGGCATGAAATAGGTCGGAATGGCCGCCGAGGGATCGACCGGCCAGGCGCCGCCTTCAGATCCCATGCCGACGCGGCTCATGCTCTCCACGCCGCCGCCGATCGCCATGTCGTGCTGGCCGGACATGACCTGCGCGGAGGCGAAGTTCACGGCGTCGAGGCCCGAGGCGCAAAAGCGGTTGATCTGCACGCCCGGCACGTGATTGCCGTAGCCGGCGACCAGCGCGGAGACGCGCGCGATGTCGGAGCCGGATTCGCCGACCGTATCGACGCAGCCGAGAATGACGTCGTCGACCAGTTTCGTGTCGAGTTCGTTGCGGTCCTTGAGCGCGCGCAGCGCGCCGGCGGCGAGCTGCAGCGTCGAGACTTCATGCAGCGAGCCGTCCGACTTGCCGCGGCCGCGCGGCGTGCGCACGGCGTCGTAGATGAATGCGTCTGCCATCTGGTGCTCCCTTGAGCGGCGCCCGCTGTTGATGTTCGCGGGTCGCTTGAGGTGTGGCGTCTCCCCTCCCCACATGGGGGAGGGAACTAAATTCGTGTCGCGGTTCAGAACGCTTCCGCCGGCATCGCCATCATCGTGGCTGCGCCTGTGTTGATCCTCGCGAGCCGCAGCCCGGTCTCCGGCAGCATGCGCTCCATGTAGAATTTACCCGTCATCAGCTTGGCGTCCATGACGGCGGCCTGCGACGCGTCGGCCGCCTTGCGCGCCTGGGCGCCTTCCGCGATACGCGCCCACATGTAGCCGATCGCGACGAGACCGAAGAGATGCATGTAGTCGGTGGACGCAGCGCCCGCATTGTCGGGGTTCGCCATGCCGTTCTGCATCAGCCACATGGTCGCCTTCTGAAGGTCGCCGAGCGCCTTGCCGAGCGGGGCGACATAGGGCTTCATCGCCTCGTCCGCCTCGTGCTCCTTCACATAGTCGCCGACCTTCTTGAAGAAGGCCATGATGGCGCGGCCGCCGTCCTTCGGCAGCTTGCGGCCCACGAGGTCGAGCGCCTGGATGCCGTTGGCGCCCTCGTAGATCATGGCGATGCGCGCGTCGCGCACGAACTGGTCCATGCCGTATTCGCCGACATAGCCGTGGCCACCGTAGACCTGCTGCGCCTTCACGGCGTTTTCGAAGCCGTAGTCGGTCAGGAAGCCCTTCAGCACGGGCGTCATCAGGCCCAGATGATCGTCGGCGGCCTTGCGCGCTTCTTCGTCCGGCGAGCGGTGCAGGATGTCGGCTTCGAGCGCGGTCCACAGCATGAAGGCGCGGGCGCCTTCGTTGAAGGCCTTGGCTTCGAGCAGCATGCGGCGCACGTCGGGATGCACGATGATCGGATCGGCCGATTGCTGCGGCGCCTTCACGCCGGAGATCGAACGGCCCTGCGTGCGCTCGCGGGCATACTCGACCGCGTTCTGGTAGGCGACCTCGGATTGCGCGAGGCCCTGCGTAGCAACGCCGAGCCGCGCCTCGTTCATCATCGTGAACATGGCGGCGAGCCCTTTGTTTTCCTGACCGAGCAGGAAGCCCCTGGCGCCGTCGTAATTCATCACGCAGGTCGCGTTGCCGTGAATGCCCATCTTGTGCTCGAGCGAGCCGCAGCTGACAGCATTGCGCGCGCCGATCGCACCGTCATTCGAAACCTCGAACTTCGGCACGATGAACAGCGAGATGCCCTTCACGCCCGCCGGCGCGCCCTCGATGCGCGCGAGCACGAGATGGATGATGTTCTCGGCCATGTCGTGTTCGCCGGCCGAAATGAAGATCTTCTGGCCAGTGATTTGATAGGAGCCGTCGCCGTTCGGCGTGGCCTTGGTCTTGAGGAGACCAAGATCCGTGCCGCAATGCGGCTCGGTCAGGTTCATCGTGCCGGTCCACTGGCCCGCGATCATGCGCGTGCCGTAGAGCTGCTTCTGCTCTTCGGAGCCGTGCGCGAGAATGGCGGCCACCGCGCCGGACGTCAGTCCCGGATACATGGCGAAGGCCTGGTTCGCGGAATTCATGAATTCGCCGACCGCATGCGACAGCACCGCCGGCAGGCCCTGGCCGCCGTATTCGGGCGGCATCGGCAGGCTGATCCAGCCGCCCTCCGCGTAGGCCTTGAAGGCTTCCTTGAAGCCCTTGGGCGTCGTCACCGAACCGTCAGGGGCGCGCTTGCAGCCCTCGCGGTCGCCGACGAGGTTCAGCGGCTGCAGCACTTCCTCGGCGATCTTGGCGGCCTCGTTGAGCACGGCCTCGACGACGTCGCGCGGCGCGTCGGAAAAGCCCGGCAGATTGTCGTAACGGGAATAGTGCAGGACGTCGTCCAGCAGAAAGAGGGTGTCGTCGACAGGGGCCTTGTAGGTCGGCATGGGCGCTCCCCGATGTTTGATGAAGATATAGCGCGCTTATCCGCGCGTCATAGTTCATATATAAACTGTATAGGCGTATCCGTCAAGCCGAGTGGGCCTTGGCGACAAACGAAGAGGCCCGTCGCGATGTGCGACGGGCCTCTGGCGAATGAATGAAAGGTGGATGATCTGGTTCAGGCGGCGCTGGCCGCGTGGCCGTTCTCGCCGGCCATGCGTCCGTGCGTCTCACGCAGCGCGGCCAGCGCCGTGTCGAGTTCCTCGCGCTTCTTCTCGAGCTGCGCGATCTGGCTCAGCACCTGGCTTTCCTCGAGCGCGAGCGACCCGGCGGAGGCGGCAGGGCCCTCCTTGGGCAGCATCGCGTAGATCTGCGTCAGCGTGAAGCCGAGCTGCTTGCCGCGCAGGATTGTTTCGAAGCGCGCGCGTGCGGCGGCGTCGTAGAAGCGCGAGACGCCGTGGCGGATCGGCCTGATCAGCCCCCGGTCCTCGTAGAAGCGCAGGGCGCGCAGCGTCACCCTGTAGGCGCGCGCCATGTCGCCGATCGTGAACAGCCGGTCTCCGGCCTGCTGCGCCGCGCGCAGGTCGGCGCTTCCGTCAGCGCCCGCAAATGAAGATTCCAAGCCCCGTTCCATGTCGCCCGCATCCCCTGGGTTCGATACGGCCCTAACGGCCGATGCCCACAGAAGGCGTGATTCGCGGAGTGTTTGCAACTTAAAAGTGTAAAAAACGTAAAAACAACTCAATTACCGATGTGTATCGAATCCGGTCGGTCCTTAACTCCGTGTTTACCATAAGCGCTCGAAAGTCCGGCCTGAGGACGGTAGGTTGTTTTCGCTGTCTGATTCGCTTCTTGCGTACCGATTTTCGATCGACGCGCCCGGTAGGCCGGGTCCAACGGATGAGATGATGAACAAGGCGGCGCCGTGGAGCATCAAGGGGGTAGGCTTCGATACGCGGGAAGCAGCCCGCGAAGCCGCCCAGCGCGAAGGCATGAGCGTTGGCGAATGGCTGAATGAAGTCATTGCCGACCGCGCCGGCGACGCGGACGCCGACCGCGACTACCAAGACGACGACGATATCGACGCCGTGTCGGCGCGCCTCGCCCGCATGCGCGACAATGGACGCGCGCGCCGTCGTGGCGAGAAGCGCGGCCGCGATTACGACGACGACCACGTCGAGGATATCGCCGCGCACCGGCGGCGCGGCGGCCGTGGCCTGTCGCGCAACGCGAGCGCGCGCGAGGTTTCCTGGCGCGAGGGCGAGGACGCCGAGAGCCTGATCGAGAACGCGCTGGAAGCCTACGAGCGGCGCAATGCGCGCGGCAAGGACAAGACCGCCCGCGCGCTTGCCGAAATGGTCGACGTTATCGAAACCGCGCAGGTCAATCGCAATCGCGAAGGCCGCACGCTGCAATCGATCTCGCGTCGCCTCGCCGATATCGAGCACAAGGTCGCGCGTGACCATGACGAGCCGAGACTGAAGCCGATCCGCGGGGCGCTGTCGCGTCTCGAGAGCCGCGTCGACGATCTCGCGCATGACGACGATACACGTCGCGGCGACGAGGGCCTGCGCGAAATCGATTCCAAGCTGTCGGAGATCGCCGCCCATCTCGAAGGCGGGGGTCGCCAAGGCGATGGCGACCGGCTCTCCCGAATCGAGGCCCAGCTCGGACAGCTCGCCTCGCAAATGGCGCAGGGCGCGCAACGCCCGACCATTCGTTCGTTCGCGGCCGAAGCCGGCGGCGCGCGGCCCCAGGCCATCGATGCGGTGTCGCAGATCATGCGCCGGCAGCGCGAGCTCGATGGCGACGCGCCTCTGTCCTTCGCCGCGCGCCGCGCCGAGCCGCGTCCACCCTTCGATCAGCGTCGCGCGCCCAGCGAACTGGAGACGCGCCTCGCCTCCATCGTCGAGCGTCTCGAGCGGACCATCCCGGCCGAAGGCGCCCCCCAGCCTTTCGCGGGCCTTCAGGGCGACCTCGTCCGCATGTCCGACCGCATCGAGAAGATGCGCGAGGATTTCTCCACGAGAAGCGCCGCGCGCGCGGGCGACGACGAATCCATCGACCAGCTGCGTCGCGAAGTCGCGGCGGTCTCGCGCGGCTTGAGCGAACTCGCGCCCCGCGCCTCCGTCGCCTCGCTCGAAAACGCGGTGCGCGACATATCCGACCGGCTGCACGTCGCGCGCATCGAGGGCGTGCGCGACGCCGTCGCCACGCCGATCGATCAGCTTGCGCGCGAGTTGCGCACGGCCATGCGCGAGCTCGACCCGCGCGCCTCCATCGGCGCGCTCGAGCAGGACATGCGCGCCATCGCCGCCAAGATCGAGAATCTGGAGACGCGCGGCGGCGCGGATCCGCAGACGCTCCACGCCATCTTCGAGCAGACCCGCGAAGTCCGCGACCTGCTTTCGCGCGCCGCCGTCGCTTCGAACAGCGGCGAACGCGCGCAGCGCGAACTCGGTGAACTCGCCGCGAAGCTCGAGCGCACGGGAACCACCAGCATAGCGCCGGCGGATGTCGCGCGCATCGTCGCCGACATTCGCTCGGTCGTGGCCGAAGGCATGGGCTCGGAAGGTCTGCGCTCCCTCGAAAGCCGCGTCGAAGGCCTGTCCCAACGTATCGACGCCGCGCTGGCGTCCGGCCCCGCGCAGGAGCAGATGGCCGTGTTTGGCGATAGGCTCGACAAGCTGCATCGCGCCGTTGCCCAGAGCCTCGCCGCGCCGCGTCACGCGCCGGCCGCTGAAACACAGCACCTCGAACAACTCGTGCGCGACCTCTCCGAAAAGGTCGATCGCGCCGCGTCCCCCAGCGCCGGGCGCGATGAGCTGGCCGCGCTGCAGACGCAGATCGAGCTTCTTTCCCGCAAGATCGAACGCTCTGGCGGCCGCGACGAATCCGTCGCCTCGCTCGAGCGCATGATTTCCGACCTCTTCGGGCAATTGAACGAGACGCGGTCGGCCGCCTTCGAGGCCGCCGAGGAAGCCGCGCGCGCCGCGGCGCGCGAATCCGTGCGTGAGGCCCTTGCAAGCACCGCCGGCGCGGGCCAGGCCGAGATCGGACGCGAACTCGCCGACCTGCGCGCCACGCAGGATGCATCCGACCAGCGTACGCACGCCACGCTGAAGGCGGTCCACGCGACGCTCGAACGGGTCGTCGATCGGCTGGCGACGCTCGAGGGCGATATTGGCGAGGCTCGCGCGCCGCGTCAGGAGGCGCCGCGTCAGGAAGCCCCACGGCAAGAGGCGCCGCGCCAGGAAGCCCCGCGCCGAGACGCGCCGCGCCCGGCGTCGCCCGTCGTCGCCGCCGCGTCGCCCCGCGCCGTCGAGCCTCCGTCAATGCCGCCGCAGGGCTCGACCATCAGCGCCGCCGCCGCGCTCGCCCGTCTCAAGGGCGAAAAGATCGAGCCGCGCGTCGAGGCCCGTCCGCAGCGCGCCGCGGCAGCGGCCCCCTCGCTCGATGACGACATTCTGATCGAGCCCGGCTCGGGCCGTGGCTCACGTGCGACAGCCGCGTCCGCTGGGGATCTCGACGATCCCTCGCCGCAGGCGGGCTTCATCGCCGCCGCGCGCCGCGCGGCGCTGGCGGCGCAGGCGGCGAGCGTCGCCGCCGACGAGGCTGAAGCCGTCGACGCCGCCGAAAAGACGCAGAGCGAAGGCCGGCTGGCGCAGGTCCGCGCGGTCTACGAACGTCGCCGCAAGCCGATCCTGCTGTCGCTCGCCGCGTTGATCGGCCTTCTCGGCGCGTTGCAGATCGCGGGCGTCTACGCCTCGCGCAATTCCGGTCTCGCGGAGCCGCCGCCGATCGTGCGTCCCGCCAATCCCGCGCCTGCCGCCAAGGCGCCGCAGCCCAGGGACGAATCCGCCGCGCCCTCACTGAAGGACAAGGGCGCCGCCGTGAAGGACGAGATCGCGCCGTCGGTCGGTCCGAAGGCGGACGCTGGTCCGCCTCCCGACGCAGCCCCCGCCGAGAAAGCCCCTGTCGCCGCCCCGCGCCGCGTGGATGCGCCGACGAGCGCGCCGACGAACCTGCCGACGATGGCGCGGCAGCCTCGTGCTGATGCGGGCCCCGTCGACACCGCCCCGGTCGGCTCGATCCAGAAGCCGGCGGCCATCGTCGTTCCGACCGCGACTCTCGAAAAGGTGGCCGCGCAGGGCGATGCTGGAGCGCAATTCGAACTCGGTGCGCGCTATGCGGACGGCAATCATGCCAATCGCGATCTGAAGGCGGCCGCGCGCTGGTTCGAGAAGAGCGCGGAAAAGGGCCTGGCGCCGGCGCAATACCGGCTCGGCGTTCTCTTCGAGCGCGGCCTCGGCGTCGATCGCAACGTCGCGACCGCCCGCCGCTGGTACGAGCGCGCGGCGGAAGCCGGCAACGTGCGCGCCATGCACAATCTCGCCGTCCTGCTCGCGGACGGCGGCGGCAAGCCCGACTATACGGCGGCCGCGCGCTGGTTCCGCAAGGCCGCCGAACACGGCGTGCGCGACAGCCAGTACAATCTGGCGATCCTTTATGCGCGCGGCATGGGCGGCCCGCAGGATCTCGTGCAGTCCTATCTCTGGTTCTCCGCCGCCGCCGATCAGGGCGACGCCGACGCGGCCAAGAAGCGCGACGACGTAGCCAGCCGTTTCGACGCCAAGACCTTCGAGCGCGCCAAGGCGCTCGCCGCTTCCTACCGGCCGAAAACGCCGGAGGCGGCCGCCAACGAAGTCACGCCGCCGCCCGGCGGTTGGCATGCCGCGCCGGCCAAGGGCGCCGGCAAGCACGCGAAGCCGAAGATTTCGCGGCTCTGACAAGATCGGCGCGGCTCGGTCCGCGCCGCATTCTCCGATCGGCGCGGCCACGTCCGCGCCGCATTCTCATGGCGTCTTGCAATCCGGTTTGTGCGCGGCCAATCTGCCGCGCAATCGACAGGAACGCTGATGAGATTTCGCACCGCCTCGCTTCTCGCCGCCGCAACGGCCTTCATGTTCGCGACGTCGGTCGCCGCGTACGCGCAGAGCGGATTGAAGGCCATTCCCAAGCCGAGCGATCGCCGCCCGGGCGAACTCGAAGGATGGAGCGATACGCCAAAGCCTCAGGCGCAGGACGCCAGAGGGGGCAAGAAGCACGCGAAGGCCGGCAAGGCGGCCAAAGCGGCCAAGACGGAAAAGCCCGCAGAAAGGGCGGTGGGCGGCGGCATTCCGCTGCCCAACAGCCGAACCGATCCCAACGACTACGCCCCGGTCGGCTTCGACAAGAACGGCAATTTCAGCACGGGCCTCAAGTTCTAGGCGCAACCTTCAGCGCATCGTCGAGAATTTCTGCGGGCTCTCGAGCCGCATCGATCCTCCTCCAGCCGTCCGGCGCCACGCCCTTTTCCATCTGTTTGGCGAGAACGGCCGGCGTTGCATCCGAGGGATCGCCGCGCCGCGCCTCGATCCGCGCCGCCATTTTTTCGCGCGGCGCCACGAGCCAGAGACCCGCGAATGGCGCCGTGTCGTCTTGCGCGACCTGCTGGATCGCCGCGGCAAGGTCGGGCCGGTCGAAAACGCCGTCTGCGATCGCCGCGCCGCCGAGCGACAGGGTTCGCGCGGCCTCGTCACGCATCCGGGCATAGACGCGCTCGGCTATGGCGGGCGCATAGGCTTCAGGCGGCAGCGGGTCCGTCGCCGCGACGCCGTGCAGCGCCTTGCGGATGCGGTCGCTCGAGAGAATGCGCGCGCCGGGGGCGGGGCCGATATGCGGCGCGAGCGCCGCCGCCAGCGTCGACTTGCCGGAACCGGAAAAGCCGCCAATGGCGACCAGCGCTTTCTCGCGCGGCGCGATCAGGCGCTCGGCGAGCGCGAAATAGCTCTCCGCTTCCGCGCGCAACCCTGCTGCGGCGTCGCCTATCGCGCCCTTTGCTTGCGTCGCCGTGACATGCGCGCGGATCGAGGCGCGCACGGCCATGAAGAAGGGGAGCGCCGGCAAACCGTCGGTCTCGTCTGTTGCGTCGAGATAGCGGTTGAAAACGAGATTGGCGTGCGCGGCGAGCCCGCGATGCGTGAGATCCATCAGAAGGAAGGCGAGATCGTAGAGCACGTCGATCGTGCCGAGGCGCTCGTCGAATTCGATGGCGTCGAACGGCGTCGGTTCGCCTTCGAACAGGCAGATGTTGCGCAGGGTGAGATCGCCATGGCAGCGTCGCACTTTTCCTGTGGCGCGCCGCGCATCGAGCAGCGGCGCGATTGCCGCGAGCTTTTCGCGCAATGCGCCTTCGAAGGCTGCGATGCGTTGTGGCGTCGCGAGGCCGGAGCCTGCGAGCGCGGCTTCGTCGATGGCAAGAATCCGCGCAATGCCCTCGGAGCCGCCGAAGTCGAGGCGCGGCGGCGCGTCGCGATGGAATGCAACCAGCTTTTCAGTGAGCTGCGTCATCAGCTCGGCCGTCAGCGCGCCGCGGTGCGCCATCTGGTCGAACAGGTCGGCCTGATCGAACGGGCGCATCTCGACGATCGTCTCGATCGTCTCGCCGTCCCCGTCCAGCTCCAGTCCGCCGCTTTTCGCGCGAGAAATGCGGCGCGTGCCGAGATAGATCGCTGGCGCCGTGCGACGGTTGATTGCGATTTCCGTCTCGGCGGCGGCAGCCCGCTTCTCGCGGGTCGAAAAATCGAGATAGGAGAACGCGACCGGCTTCTTGATCTTGAACGCGCGCTCAGGCCCGATCACGACGCGCGAAATATGCGTGTCGATCACCTGCGCATCGCCGCCGAGACGCGCGCGCAAGAAAGTCGTGATGTCGTCGAGATCGGGCACGTCGGTTCTTCTCCCTCTCCCCGCCTGCGGGGAGAGGGCCGGGGTGAGGGGCCCAGCGTGCGCGGGGCGGCGTTGGGCCGGCCCCCCAACCCTAACCCTCTCCCCGTTTCACGGGGAGAGGGAACAGATCGGTCCACGCACTACGCCGGCTTCTTCTTGCCGGCGCCGAGCCCCATCTGGCGCGAGATCAGTTCCTTCATGATCTCGCTCGTGCCGCCGTAGATGCGCTGCACGCGGGCGTCCGCATAGGCCTGCGCAACGGGATATTCCCACATGAAGCCGTAGCCGCCGTGCAATTGCACGCAGGCGTCGAGCACGCGGCCCTGCATTTCGGATAGCCACAGCTTCGCCATCGAGGCGGTCGCGGAATCCAGCGTGCCCGCGATCTGCATTTCCAGGCACTTGTCGACGAAGACGCGGCCGACCTCGACCTCGGTCTGGCACTCCGCGAGCTTGTAGCGCGTGTTCTGGAACTCGCCGATCGGCGAACCAAAGGCCTTGCGGTCCTGCACATATTGCACGGTGGTGTCGATCGCCGCCTGCGCGGAGGCATGCGCGGTAATCGCGATCTGCAGGCGCTCCCACGGCAGCTTCTGCATCAGATAGACGAAGCCTTCACCCTCCTTGCCGAGCAGGTTTTCTGCGGGCACGCGCACGTCGTCGAAGAAGAGTTCGGACGTGTCCTGCGCCTTCAGGCCCATCTTCTTCAGCCGCTTGCCCTTGCGGAAGCCGGGCATGCCTTCTTCCACGATGATGAGGCTCACGCCCTTGGCGCCGGCGCTCACGTCGGTCTTGGTTACGACGATCACGAGATCGGCATGCCAGCCGTTGGTGATGAAGGTCTTGGAGCCGTTGATGACGTAATGGTCGCCGTCCTTGCGCGCCGTGGTGCGCACGCCCTGCAGGTCCGAGCCGGTGCCGGGCTCGGTCATGGCGATGGCGCCGATCTTCTCGCCGCGCGCCATGGCCGGCAGAAATTTCTTCTTCTGCGCTTCCGTGCCGTAGGTCTCGATGTAGGGCGCGACGATGTCATTGTGCAGGCCGAATCCCAGCCCGCTCGTATTGGCGCGCGCGACCTCCTCGATCAGCACCGAGCTCATCGCTTCCGTGGCGCCGGCGCCGCCGTATTCGGTGGAGACGGTCGGCAGCAGCAGGCCCTGTTCGCCGGCCTTCAGCCAGACATCGCGATCGACATAGCCCTGCGCCTCCCATTTCTCGTGAAAAGGCTTGGCGTGCTCGTCGAGGAAGCGACGGACCATATCGCGGAAGAGAGTGTGGTCCTCGGTGAAGATGCTGCGTTCGATCATCGTTGGTCTCGTCGATCCATATCTGCGCGCGGACCATCAAGACGACAACGACTGTCATCCCGGACGGCCGACAGGCCGATCCGGGACCCAGCAAAGTGTTGGTTCTGGATCCCGGTTCTGCGCTTCGCTTCGGCCGGGATGACAGGCTCGTCGCTCGTGGGCGCATTGGCGGCGGGACTTTCGCTCAGCGCCCGCCGCCGCGCAAGCCGCCGTTCCGCATGCAGCGTCTGCTATTTCGTCAGATGAAATTCTACATTGATCTGCCCGGAGCCCGACGACGGGAAATAGGGCGTCAACTCCTCCATCTCGCCGTTGAATTCGCCCCAGCCGAGCATGCCGAACAGCATGTGCGTGTCGCACATCAGGCCTTCGCCGTTGCACTTGGTCGAATATTCCGGGAGCATCGCGCAGAATTCCTTGTAGCGGCGCTCCTTCCAGAGTTCGACGACGCGCAGGTCCATCTGGCGGTTGAACTCGCTGCCGACCTGCTCCCATTGATCGTCGCCGACCTGATCGTTGGAAACGAGCTTGTGCGACAGCGAGCCGGACGCGAGCACGGCCACATTGTAGGGCGAGGCCTCGATCGCGCGGCGCACGGCGGCGCCGAAGGCCCGGTTTTCCTGCCAGGTGGCGAATAGCGGCGCGGCGACGGAGACGACCTTCGCCCAATTGTCCTGGTTCATGTAGTGCATCGGCACGATCGTGCCGTATTCCAGCGGCAGCGTCTCGACCTTGTGCGCCATCACTTCGAGCTTGTCCTTCTTCGCCTCGGCCGAGATCATGTCGGCGAGATCGGGATTGCCCGCATAATCGTAGTGCATGTTCTGGATCATGTGCGGCGCTTCATGGCTCGTGTAGACGCCTGTGTGCCGCGCGTTGGCGTTCATGTGGCAGCCGAAATTGGACAGCCAGTGCGTGTCGAAGACCAGAAACGTGTCCGCCCCACGCTCGCGCGCACGCCGGCCGATCTCCTTCAGCCCGTCGATCGCGCCCTGGCGCTTGCCGAATAGCGGGCCAGGCCGCTCCGAAATCAGGATCGAGGGGACATGCGCGATTTTCGCGGCCATGACGATCTTGCCCATTGACGCCTCCCTTTGGCGAGTAGCTGATTTATTCACATGTTAAATTGTTTTGGTCCCCATGTCCATTGATCCCGAACAAATGACCTGCGGCCGCACCGCGACGCCCGCCCTTGCAGGTAGACATTTAACGCGTTAAACAAATGCCGTTGTCATTACGGAGCGGCTCCATGTTCGAGGAAAACAAGGCGCGACTGCAAGCCCTGCTGCAGCCGCTGTCCGCCAACGGCGTCGGCCACTGGATCGGCGGCAAGCGCGTCGAGGCGAAGTCCGGCGCGACCTTCGAGACGCGCTCGCCGGTCGACGGGTCGCTGATCGCCAAAGTCGCGCGCGGCGACGCCGCCGACATCGCCGCCGCGGCCGAGGCCGCCAAGGCCGCCTTCCCGGCCTGGCGCGCGATGGCCGCCCCCGCCCGCCAGAAACTGCTGCACAGGATCGCCAACGCGATCGAGAAGCATGCCGACGAAATAGCGGCGCTGGAATGCTGGGACACTGGCCAGGCCTGGCGCTTCATGTCGAAGGCGGCGCTACGCGGCGCGGAAAATTTCCGCTTCTTCGCCGACCGCTGCCAGTCCGCGCGCGACGGCCAGAACCTGCCTTCGGCCGAGCACTGGAACGTATCCACCCGCACGCCGATCGGCCCCGTCGGCGTCATCACGCCGTGGAACACGCCCTTCATGCTGTCGACGTGGAAGATCGCGCCGGCGCTGGCGGCCGGCTGCACGGTCGTCCACAAGCCCGCCGAATGGTCGCCGGTGACCGCCGATCTCCTGGCGCGCATTTGCTCGGAGGCCGGCCTGCCCGACGGCGTGCTCAACACTGTCCACGGCTTCGGCGAGGACGCCGGCCGCGCGCTGACCGAGCACGAGGCGATCAAGGCCATCGGCTTCGTCGGCGAATCCTCGACCGGGTCCGCCATCATGCGGCAGGGCGCGGAAACGCTGAAACGCGTGCATTTCGAGCTCGGCGGCAAGAACCCGGTCATCGTCTTCGACGACGCCGATCTCGACCGCGCGCTCGATGCCGTCGTCTTCATGATCTATTCGCTCAACGGCGAGCGCTGCACGTCGTCGAGCCGCCTGCTGATCCAGAATTCCATCGCCGACGAATTCATGGCGAAACTGGCGGCGCGCGTGAAGAAGCTGAAGGTCGGCCATCCGCTCGATCCCGCGACCGAGGTCGGCCCGCTGATCCACGAGCGGCATCTGGCGAAGGTCTGCTCCTATTTCGATATTGCTAGACAGGAAGGCGGTCAGATTCTCGCCGGCGGCGCGCGCGGCGAGGGCGCGGGCCATTTCGTGCAGCCGACGCTGGTGCGCGCCAAGCCGGACTCGCGGCTCGCGCAGGAAGAGATTTTTGGCCCCTTCCTGACCGCGCTCACTTTCGACGATGAAGCCCAGGCGATCGAACTCGCCAACAACGTGCGCTATGGCCTTGCCGGCTACGTCTGGTCTGGCGAGATCGGCCGCGCGCTGCGTGTCGCCGATGCGCTCGAAGCCGGCATGGTCTGGGTCAATTCGGAGAACGTACGCCATTTGCCGACGCCTTTCGGCGGCGCGAAAGCGTCGGGCATCGGTCGCGATGGCGGCGATTATTCCTTCGAATTCTACATGGAGACCAAGATGGTCTCCCTTGCCACCGGCGCGCACAAGATCCAGAAATTGGGAGCGTGATCGGCTGACAGGGGGGCCTATGCGGTTGCAAATGGTCGGCGCGGCGTGCGCCGCGCTGTTCTCGTGGACTGGCGCGGCGCATGCCACCGCGACGCTCATCTGCGAGAGCAAGGGCAAGTCTCTCGAATTCTCGCTGCAGGGCGCGGTCGGCTCGATCGCTTCCTCGGTCAGCGGCCTTCAGGCCGAGATCGAACTCAAGGCCGCGGGCGCGGAGCCTGCGCGCAAGGTCGCGTTCGATTCGGACAGTCTGGTTCAGCGATGGATCGAAGGGCTCGACCTGAAACTCTGGCTGCGCGCCGAACACGACGAGAAGACGCCGGAAACCGACCTGATCATCGAAGCCAGGCGCAAGTCGAAGAACGTCGACAATTACGCGGGAACTTTTCGCCTGACAGTCGAAGGCGCGAAGGCGCCGCGTACATTCGCCGGCAAGGTCTCATGCAGCATCGACTGATTGCGCTGCGGCGCGGCTCCGCACGCGCCTGGCGACGATCATGTGAATGAAGTGCAGCTTGCCCTTCACTTCGTCGCTCAGCACGAAGGGATACATGTCGGGCTGGCCCATCGATCGGTTGATCTCGTTGACTTTCGCGGTGATGGGGAGAAAGGCCTCGATCAACGCATCGAAGTCTTCCGTCGTATAGGGATCGACGATCCTTCCGGACAATTCGCCGGCAAAGCCGAGGTCGAGCGCCGTATCCATCGTCGCCGCGATATGCACGAAATGCGCGAATGTTTCCGCCCAGTCCTCGTGAGGATGTGCGGATGCATAGGCGCTGATGAAATGCTGCCGCCAGTCGACAGGGGCGCCATTCTGGTAGTGGCGCTGCAACGCCTCCTGATAATCGGCGCGCTCGTCGCCGAAGATGATGCGGCAGGCCCGGATATCGCTGGAGGTCAGAACCAGCCGCTCGAAATAATAATGCGCGAGCTCATGCCGGAAATGGCCGACCAGCGTGCGATAGGGCTCGCGCATTTCCGTACGTCTGTGCTCGCGCACCGCATCGTCGGCCTCGGCGATGTCGAGCGTGACGAGACCTGAATCGTGCCCGGTCATGACCGGTGCGGCGGCAAGGTCGGTGGACAGGAAATGAAAGGTCAATGCGCCGGGGTTTGCGGAATCACGCGCTTCGATCGGCAGGCCAAACCGCATGAAATCGTAAACCACGCGCCGCTTGGCTTGTTCGATCCGCTGCCAGCGTTCGAGATTGCCTGCGAAAGAGAGGTTGGGAATGACGCTGTCGAGCCGACACGAGCGGCATAGGGGCTGATCGTCGCCGGTCGCCCAGTTGCAGACGAATTGCCCTCGGTTGGCGCAGGCGACGACGGCGCCTTCGCCAAAGAGCGCCGCCATCTGGCTGGCCTCCGGCGAGAAGGCGATATGCGCGCCGCAGGCGAGGCAGGTGTAGTTCTCGAAGAAGACTCGGCTTCCGCAGGCTGGGCAGGAAAGGTGGCGCATTGATGCATCCTGGCAACGGCAAGCCTGAGAACGCATTTGAACGCCAAAAGTTTGCCGCAGCGCAATTTTTCACACTGGCGCCGTCCCGACAGGCCGGTTTCGGTTCGAGCGCACAAAAAGCAGGCGCCGCAGCAATGGCGTCCCGGAGCGACTTGCTGCATTTTGCGGGCAAACCGCCACTGGGGATGCGTCATTGGCTATCAAGGTCGCGCTGCGCCACTTCACCTCCTATTCGTATGACCGCGACGTCGCGATCGGTCCTCAGGTCATCCGGCTGCGTCCCGCGCCGCACTGCCGGACGAAGGTGACGAGCTATTCGCTCAAGGTCCTTCCCGAGACGCATTTCGAGAACTGGCAGCAGGACCCGCACGGCAACTGGCAGGCGCGCTGCGTCTTTCCCGACAAGGCCGATCATCTCTCGATCGAGGTCGATCTCGTCGCGGAAATGGCGACCTGGAATCCCTTCGATTTCTTCATCGAGCCCTATGCCGAGACGTTTCCCTTCGTCTACGAGACCAATCTCGCGATGGAGCTCGCGCCCTATCTCGAGCTCGAGCCCTGCGGCTCCGCGCTCGACGCCTATGTGGCCGCCATTCCCCGCGAGGAAAAGCAGCTCACCAACTTTCTGGTCGACCTGAATCTTCAACTCCACAAGGACATCCGCTACGTCATCCGCATGGAGCCGGGCGTCCAGACGCCCGACGAGACGCTGACGCTGCGCTCCGGCTCCTGCCGCGACTCGGCATGGGTCCTCGTCCAGATCCTGCGCCGCCTCGGCCTCGCCGCGCGTTTCGTGTCGGGTTACCTCATCCAGCTCAAGCCCGACCTCACGACCATCGAGGGTCCGCAGGGCGCCGATCACGATTTCACCGACCTGCACGCCTGGGCCGAGGTCTATGTGCCGGGCGCCGGCTGGATCGGCCTCGACGCCACCTCGGGCCTGCTCTGCGCCGAGGGCCATCTGCCGCTCGCCGCCACGCCGCACTACCGCTCGGCCGCGCCGATCGAAGGCATGGTCGATTTCGCGCAGACGACCTTCCATTTCGAAATGCATGTCGATCGCATCGACGAGGCGCCGCGCATCACGCGGCCGTTCGACGATGCGGACTGGCGGAAACTCGACGCGCTCGGCGAGGCGGTCGACCGCGATCTCCTAGCCAACGACGTGCGCCTCACCATGGGCGGCGAGCCGACTTTCGTCTCCATCGACGATTTCCAGTCGGACGAATGGAACACCGGCGCGGTCGGCCCGACCAAGAAGGGGCTCGCCGATAGGCTGATCCGCAAGTTACGGGAGAAATTCGCGCCGGGTGGGCTGCTGCACTACGGGCAGGGCAAATGGTATCCCGGCGAAAGCCTGCCGCGCTGGGCGCTCGCGCTCTACTGGCGCAAGGACGGCCAACCGATCTGGCGCGACGCTGATCTGATCGCGCCAGTCGAAAATCCGCCGCCCGCGACTGTCGAAATGGCCGGAATCGTCGCCTGCAAGGTGGCCGATGAACTCGGCGTCGGCGCCGACTTTGTGGTGCCGGCCTATGAGGACGAGGAATACTGGGCGAAGAAGCTGGCGGAACTGCCGGCCAATGTCACCACGGACGATTCGAAGCTCGATGACATCGAGGCGCGCGAGCGCATGAAGCGCACTTTTGGCCGCGGGCTCGACGCGCCCTCCGGCTTCGTGCTGCCGATCCAGCGCTGGAATTCGCAGGCCAAGGGCCGCCGCTGGCGCTCGGAAAAATGGAAGCTGCGCAAGGACAAGTTCTATCTGGCGCCGGGCGATTCGCCGGTCGGCTTCCGCTTGCCGCTCTCCTCGCTGCCCTGGGTGCCGCCGTCGTCCTACCCCTACATCCACGCGCAGGACCCGCTGGAGCCACGTGGCGATCTTCCGGTGACTTTCCTGGCGGTGCAGGCTCCGGCCGCACAGGCGCCGGGCGCCGAGCAGCAGGACCAGATCGAGCAGGTCGCGGTTGAAGGGGCCGTGCGCACCGCGCTCACTATCGAGCCGCGCGACGGCGCGCTCTGCGTCTTCATGCCGCCGGTCGAGAAGATCGAGGACTATCTCGAACTGGTCGAAACCGTCGAGGCGAGCGCGCGCGCGCTCGGCGCCAAGGTTCATATCGAGGGCTATCCGCCGCCCTTCGATCCGCGCATCGACGTCATCAAGGCGACGCCGGATCCCGGCGTCATCGAGGTCAACATCCAGCCCGCGCGAAACTGGCGCGAGGCGGTCGACACGACGGTCACGCTCTACGAGGAAGCGCGCCAGTGCCGTCTCGGCGCCGATAAATTCATGATCGACGGCCGCCACACCGGCACGGGCGGCGGCGCGCATGTCGTCATCGGCGGTTCCTCGCCCACCGACTCGCCCTTCCTGCGCCGGCCGGATCTGCTCAAGAGCGTCATCCTCTACTGGCAGCGCCATCCCTCGTTGTCCTACCTGTTCTCGGGCCTGTTCATCGGCCCGACCAGCCAGGCGCCGCGCGTGGACGAAGCCCGCCACGACACGCTCTATGAACTCGAGATCGCGCTCGGCGCGACGCCTGCGCCAGGGCAGGGGACTGCGCCGCCGCCCTGGCTCGTCGACCGCCTCTATCGCAACCTGATGACCGACGTGACCGGCAACACGCATCGCGCGGAAATTTGCATCGACAAGCTCTATTCGCCGGATTCGTCATCGGGCCGTCTCGGTCTCATCGAGTTCCGCGCCTTCGAAATGCCGCCGGACGCGCGCATGTCGCTCGCCCAGCAGCTCCTCATCCGCGCACTGATCTCGATGTTCTGGCGCGAGCCGCAGCAGGGCGGCTTCGTGCGCTGGGGAACCGCGCTGCACGATCGCTACATGCTGCCGCATTTCGTCTGGGAGGATTTCCTCTCCGTGCTCGCGGACCTGCGCGCGTCGGGCTACGATTTTGATCCCACCTGGTACAAGGCGCAGCTCGAATTCCGCTTCCCCGTTTATGGCGCGGTCGACCACGGCGGCGTGAAGCTCGAGCTGCGTCAGGCGCTGGAGCCGTGGCACGTGCTCGGCGAAATGGGCGCAGCCGGCGGCACGGTGCGCTATGTCGATTCCTCGGTCGAGCGCCTGCAGATCAAGGCCACGGGTTTCATCCCCGGCCGGCATGCCATCGCCTGCAACGGCCGACGCCTGCCGATGACCGGCGCCGGCGTGTCGGGCGAGGCGGTCGCGGGCGTGCGCTTCAAGGCCTGGCAGCCAGCCGAAGGCCTGCATCCCACGATCCCTGCGCAGGCGCCGCTCACTTTCGATATCTACGATCTCTGGAACGGTCGCTCGCTCGGCGGCTGCGTCTACCATGTCGCCCATCCCGGCGGCCGCAATTACGAGACATTCCCGGTTAATTCCTATGAGGCGGAGGCGAGGCGCCTCGCCCGTTTCCAGGATTTCGGCCATACGCCGGGCAAGAGCGCGCCGCCGCAGCCGGAGCCGACCGGCGAGTTCCCGCTCACGCTCGATTTGCGGCGGCCCGCGCTCTCGTGACGGCGGGCCGGCCCGCGGGCGCGCGGCATGCCATGGGCCGGGAACCAGTGGCGCGCCGTTGCGGTTTATCCGTGGAATGCCCGTGATCGTGGAAGCCGGCGGCGCGAACCCGATTTACAATAAGCCGCGATTCCAGCACGGGCGGGATCGGCGGAGGACATCATGTGCAATCCCAATGAGATCGACGAAGCACGCGCGCGACTTCTCGCCGCAGGCGCCGACCAGAAGGATCTCGACTGGTTCGACAGTCTCGGGTGGAACGACGCGCATACGCCGCCTCTGATGAGCGAAGCCGATGTCGCGGCCTTCCGTCGTCGCGAGGAAAAACTCAACGCCGCCGTGGCGCATCTGTCCTTTGCCGAACGCGCCGACAGCCCCGAGGGCAAGCTTGCCGCCGCCATCGGCGCGCGCATCGCCGACTGGAAGGACCGAGACGAAGAGGACTGAGAATCACGACGCGAAACCAAAATGACGTAAGGTCTTCAGTATTTTGACTGGTTTCGTAACGAAGTCGCAGGAATTGCCCCCTAACGTTCCCGAACCATGCGCTGACGGTTTCTCGTCGCTGCAAAGGATATCGAATGAAAGCGGCAATCTCCAAGTTCCTGCGATGCGGTTCGGGCGCGACAGCGGTCGAATACGCGCTGCTCGCTACGGGCATGGCGGTCGCGATCGTCTCGGCAAGCAAGCTCGTTGGCACGACGCTTAACGTGATCATCGGCAATATCGCCGCGAACACGACCTGAGCGCTACGCGCTGGAAGCCGGACCAGGCATCGTAAATTTACCGTTAAAGCCGAAAAGCCGGGAGTTTGCCCGCGCGCGCCCTATAGCTGTTCGGGAGGGTCGCGCGATTGCGCGGCGTCGAGAGACGCGCTGCAATGGAATACATATTCGCTGACATGATCGAGGCCGCCGCGGCCGCGCCGTGGAGCGCGCGCTGATGCGCCTTCTCGCCATCCATCGCCTGCATCATCGCAAGGGCGGCGCCGAGGGCGTGCATCTCGATCATCTCGCGCTGTTTCGCGAACGCGGCTGGGACTGCGCGGAATTCGCGATGGCGCATCCTGACAACGAAGCTTCGGAGTGGAGCGGATATTTCCCGGAGCGGTTCGAGCCGTCGTCCGGCATCGCCGGCCTCGCCGCCCTGCCGCGCTACTTCCATTCGGGCGAAGCGCGCGAAAAATTCGCGCGGCTGCTCGACGACTTCAAGCCGGACATCATTCACGCGCATGGCGTCTATCACCACCTGACCAACGCCATCCTGAAGCCCGCGCGCGATCGTGGCGTGCCGATGGTCTACACGCTGCACGACTACAAGCTGATCTGTCCCGCCTATCATTTCTATACCGAGCGCACCGGCGTCTGCGAACAATGCCGGGGCGGTCGGCAGTGGCGCTGCCTCGTCAACCGCTGCACCCACGGCTCGCTGGCGATGGATGCGATCTACGCGCTCGACGGCTTCGTGCAATGGCGGGTCGGCGCGCTGCGCAACACGGTCTCGCGTTTCATCGGCCCCGCGCGTTTCATCGTCGACAAATTCGCGGAGCACGGCTTCGCGCCGGAAAAGCTTCGCTACGTCCCGAACTTCTTCGAGAGCGCGGACGATGCGCCGGTCGACCCGGCTGTCGTCGCGAGCTTGCGTGAAAAATATGGTCGCCATGTTCTCTTCTTCGGCCGTCTGTCGGCGGAAAAGGGCGTCGACGTCCTGATCGACGCTTGCGCCGAGGCCGGCGTTTCGCTCGTCGTGGTCGGCGACGGGCCAAAGCGCGCCGAGCTCGAGGCGCGCGCGGCGGCGCGTGGCGGCGCCTCCGCCTTCCTCGGCCATCTCAAGGGCGCGGCGCTTTGGGCGCAGGTGGAGGCGGCGAGCCTCGTGGCTCTGCCCTCTGTCTGGTACGAGATCGCGCCCAAGAGCATTCTCGAAGCGCAGGCGCGGGGCAAGCCCTCGCTCGTCACCACCATCGGCGGCCTGCCCGAAATGGTGGAGGAAGGCGAGACCGGCTTTCTCGCGGCGCCGTCCGATCTCGCCTCGTTGACCGCCGCCCTGCGCCGCGCCTTCGCGCTCGATGATTCCGCGCTGGCCGCGATGGGCGCCCGCGCCCGCGAACGCGCGACCACCACCTTCACGCGCGAGCGCTACTACCGAGAGATGACCGCGCTTTATTCAGAAATCTCGCCGGCGATCGCCGCCCATGTCGCGCGCGAGGCGCAGCCGGCATGATCCGGGACTTCGCCGCCACGCTCGACGACTTGCGGTGCGAAACCTGCATCATCGGCTCGGGCCCCGCCGGCATCGCGCTCGCGCTCGAACTCGCCGCGCAGGGGCGCCCGTCGCTCGTGCTCGAATCCGGCGGCGAGCGCGCGAGTTCGGCGCAGGACCTCTCAGCGGCCGAGATCGTCGATTCCTCCGCCCACGACGACATGAGCATAGCCGTCGCGCGACGTCTCGGCGGCGCCTCCAATCTCTGGGGCGGCCGCTGCATGCCGCTCGATCCCTGCGATTTCGAGCCGCGACCCTTCGCGCAGGGCGCGCGCTGGCCGATCGGCTTCGACGACATCGCGCCATACTATGAAGCGGCCTGCCGATACGCGACCTGTGGCGAGCCCGTATTCGAGGCGCCCATCCTCGGCGCACGGGGCGCCGACGACGATTTTTCGTTCGAGTCGATCGAGCGCGCGAGCAATACGCCGAAAATGCACAAGGCGCATGCGCGCGAACTGGCGGCCTCGCAACGCATCGACCTGCGACTCGGCGCGACCGTCGTCGATTTCGAGATTGCCGACAATGGCGCGATCGAAGCCGCAATGATCGCCGGCGCCGATGGCGAACGCCGGCGCATCGTCGCCGACCGCTTCGTCATCGCCGCCGGCGGTCTCGAATCGACGCGCCTGCTGATGATCGCGCAACGCAGGCGGCCCGAAATGTTCGGCGGCGCTGACGGTCCGCTGGGCCGCTATTACATGGGTCATGTCATCGGCGAGATCGCCGACATCTTCTTTCGCGACGATCGCTTCGACGACGCCTTCGATCTGCTGCGCGACGGGCACGGCTCCTACACGCGGCGCCGGTTCACGCCGAGCCTCGCCCTGCAGCAGGCGCAGGGCCTGCCCAACATCTGCTTCTGGCCAATCGTGCCGCCGATCGCCGATCCGCGTCATCGCTCGGGCGCCCTCTCGGCCGTCGCGCTCGCGCTGTCGACGCCTGTCCTCAAGAACATTCTCCTACCTGAAGCCATTCGCATCCGTCACGTCGGGCCGCATGTCGACTGGCTGCCGCATCTGCGCAATGTCATGTCCGATGCGCCGCGCATGGCGGCCTTTCTGCTGCGCTTCGTCTATCGCCGCTATCTCTCGTCCGAGCGCATCCCCGGCTATTTCATCCGCAACCGCTCGATGCGTTACGGCCTCTCCTATCACTGCGAGCAGAGCCCGCGCGCGGACAGCCGCGTGACGCTCGCCGATGCGACCGACCGGTTCGGCGCGCCGCGCCTGCGCGTCGACCTGCGTTTTTCACGCGAAGATGCCGAAGGCGTCGTGCGCGCGCATGAACGCCTCGACGACTGGCTGCGCCGGTCGGAGATCGCAGAAGTCCATTATCGGCAACCCCAAGCCGAAAACGTCGACGCCGTCGTCGCCCGCATGTCGCACGGCACCCATCAGATCGGCACGGCGCGCATGGGCGCGACGCGCAGCGAGGGCGTGGTCGACCGCGATCTGCGCTGCTTCGACGCGCCCAATCTCTTCGTGGCGAGTTCGGCGGTCTTCTGTACGTCGAGCCAGGCCAATCCGACGCTCTCGATCATCGCATTCGCGGTTCGGCTCGCACGTTATCTCGCGATGGAAAGCGAGCGGATGATAGCCGTCAGATCGGAGATCGCCCATGCGACATGACGCGCCCGATCAACGCGTCGTAACGGTCGAGCGACGTATCCAGCGTGAAGTCGCGCGCGCGCGCCTGACGCGGCGCGGGATCGCCGGGATGCGCGAGCGCGACGTCGATGGCTTTGGCGAGCGCGTCCGCGTCGTCGACCGGCGTGACGACGCCGAGATCCGGCGCGTCGACGATTTCCTGCGGGCCGCCGCAGGCGGTCACGACGCAGGGCAGGCCGCAGGCGAGCGCTTCGACGCAGGCGAGCCCGAACGTTTCCTTCAGCGACGACAGGGCGAAGCAGCGCGCTTCCTCGAGGTGCGCGCCGACATCGTCGACGAAACCCGGCATCTCCACACGATCTCCCAGCCCCAGTTCGTCGCGCAGCGCCGTCAGCTCTCGACGCATTCGCCCCTCGCCGAGAATGCGCAGCCGCGCGCCCGGCGTCTTCACCCGCGCGAAGGCGCGCAGAAGGCCGGCGTAATTCTTGTCGGGCGTCAGCCGGCCGATCGCGACCACGAGCGGCGCGCGCGCCGCGATCTCGGCGGCGGAGCGCTCCGGCGGAAAGGGCTCGGGCGCCGCGGGATTGAAGATCGTGACGACGCGTTCGGACGGTACGCCGAAGCGCGCGATCAAATCCTGTCGCAGGCTGTCCGAAACGGCGACCGTCGCGGCCGTCGCCGCGTTGAGGCGTCGCGTCAGGCGATAGCCGATATTGCTGAGGCGCTCGCGCTCGCCTTCGTAGAAGCCGTGATAGCTCAGGATCGCACGGTCGCGCCGGCGGCTGAGCGTCGCGGCGGCCGCGTGCTTCAGGTTGGACACCGAAATCGCGGACAGGCTGGCGTGCGGACGCATGGCGCGCATATGCCGGGCGAGCGCGAGGGTCGCTGCGCCGTGGCCCTTGGGCAGAACGACCAGCCGGGCCTGCTCGCCGAGGGACCGCAGATTTTCCCGCGCCTCGAAATCGACGATGAAATCGACTTCGTCGCCGCGCGCGGCAAATCCTGCCGCCAGTCGCGCCCACACGCGTTCCGCGCCGCCGCCGACGAGCGCATGCGTGTAGAACAGCAGTCTGCGGGGCTTCATCGTGCGACTCGCGCCTTTCCGTCGGACCAACGCCTTGTAGGCGATTGCGGGCGCCATGGGAAACGGGCGGCGGCATGAGCGCTGTCCGGCTCCTTCTGCCGCGCGGCGCCAGCCAGCGCTGGCACATAGCCCTGTGCGACCGGCTCGTCCAAGCAGGCCGGCGCGTCGGCCTCCGCGCCGTGTCGGGCGCGGAACCGCCGCTGGCGCTGCGCCTGTGCGCGGAATTCGAGCGCATAGTTTATCGCCGTCGCGGCGCCAGTCTGTGCGATGCGATCGACGATATGCAGCTCGCCGATGTCGATGCTGACGACGTTCTCGTCATCGATCTCACGGGCGCGCCAGAACCGGCGATAGGCGCGATCGCGCCGCTCTACGACGGCGCGCCGGGCGACGCCGCCCGCGACGCTGCTCTACTCGATGGCCGCATGCCGCATCTCGCGCTGGCGCGTGTGCGCGAAAACGGCTTCGAAATGCTCAGCCAAGGCTTGCCGGCGCACGAGCGTCCGTGGTCGCTGAATGTCGGGCGCGAAGCCGTCGCGGCGCGCCTTCTCGCCTTGACGCCGCTCGCTTTGCGCGATCCCGGGGAAGGCGATCTTCACGCGGCGAAGAAGCACGTCGCGCATCGCGGCCCCGTTTCCTTCGTCGCGGCGGCTCTCGCCGCTCGCGCCAGCGCGCGTCTTTCGCGCCTCGTCGCTCATGACCATCACTGGCGCGTCGGATGGCGCCGCCTTTCGACAGACGGCGGCGTGATGACGCGCCACGACTGGAGCGGCGACGTCTGGACCTGGCTCGCCGACGACCGCGCCCGCTTCTACGCCGATCCGTTTCCCTTCATGCACGAGGGGCGGACATATCTCTTCTGCGAGGAATTTCCTTACGCGACCGGCAAGGGCGTCATCTCCGTCGCGGCGCTCGACGCCCAGGGACGCGCGGAGACGCCGCGCGTCGTACTCGAGGCCGATTGCCACCTCTCCTATCCGCTCGTGTTCCGGCATGACGGCGAGATCTGGATGATGCCGGAATCCTCCGGCGGCAACAGGCTCGACCTCTATCGCGCCGAAAGCTTTCCCGATCGCTGGGTTCGCGACCGAACCCTGATCGCGGGCCTCGATCTCTCCGACGCGACGCCGTTCGAGGCGCATGGCCGCTGGTGGATGACCGCGACGACGGGGGAGGGCGGCTCGAGTTGGGATTGCCTTTCGCTGTTTTCCGCGCCTGGCCTGCTCGGTCCATGGACGCGCTGCGGCGACGGGCCCGTTCTCGTCGATGCGTCCTGCGCGCGCCCGGCCGGGCTCGTTCAGACGATCGGGGGCGCATTGTGGCGGCCGGCGCAGGATTGCGTCGGCGGTTATGGCAAGGGGCTCGCCCTCTGCCGCATCGACCATGTCGGCGAGGACGGCTTCCGTCAGACTGTCGCGAAGCGCCTCGGCCCGCCGCCCGGCGCGCCGCCGGATGGCGTCCACACTTTGAATATCGGCGGCGGTTTCGAATTCATCGACGCCGTCGGCCCAGCGCGCAAGCGCGACGGACGGGACGAGGGCGCGCCATGATCTCGCGCCGCGCGCTTCTGGCAGGCGCTGCCGCGGGCCTCGCGCCGCCGCTCGGCGCGGCGGAAAACACGCTGGCGTCGGCCGCCGCGCGCGCCGGCGTGATCTTCGGCGCCTCCATCGACACGACGGCCTTCGACAATCCCGCTTATTTCGATCTTTATCGCCGCGAAACACAGATGTTCGTGACCGACGTCGCGCTGAAATTCGATTGGCTTCGCCCGGCGCAGGACATCTGGAATTTCGGCCCCGCCGACCGGATCGTCGCCGCCGCGAAAGCCGAGGGCAAGCTGGTGCGCGGCCATACGCTCGTCTGGAACGACAATGCGCCCGCCTGGCTGAAGAAATTGTCGAACCGCGAGATCGAACGCGTCTTCGACGAGCACATCGAGCGCGTCGCGTCACGCTACGCGGGAGCGCTGCACTCCTGGGATGTCGTCAACGAGCCCTTCTGGCCGATGGATCGCAGGATCGGCGGCTGGCGCGACGGGCCCTGGTTTTCCGCGATGGGACTGGCCTATGTTGAGCGCGCCTTCCGTCGCGTGGCGGCCGTCGACCCGAAGGTCAAACTCACGCTCAATGAGGCGCAATGCGACAATGACGGCGACTGGGGCCGCTCGATCCGGCCGCTTCTGGCCGGTCTCGTCGACCGCCTGCAGCATGCCGGCGCGCCGCTGCACGCTATCGGCCTGCAATCGCACCTCCAGCCGAAATTTCCGCGCGATTATGCCGGCTTCGCCCGCTACATCGCCGATTTCGGCGCGAAGGGCCTCGAAATCTATATCAGCGAATTCGACGTCGACGATGCGGCCTTGCCCGACGCCCCGAACGAGCGGGACGCCGCCGTGGCCTCGCTCGCCAGCGATTTCCTGTCGCAGACGCTGCTCGTTCCGGCCGTCAAGCTGGTGGCGACCTGGCAATTGTCCGACCGTTACAGCTGGTATCGCGGCCTGCCGGGCAAGCGCGCGAATGGCGCACGTTTTCCAGCGCGGCCGCTGCCGTTCGACGACCAATTCCGGCCGAAGCAAATGCGCGCGGCGATGCTGGGCGCCTTCGAGAAGCGCGCGGCGCGTCTGCTCAGGCCCAAGCCATGAGCGCCCAAACGCCTGATTTTGCTCAGGTCGAGCTTCGCTGGGGCGCCAGGCGTCGCAAGCAATTCGTAACCATAAACCTTTACGCTTTCCGCGATTGGTTGGCCGCGTGGCCGGCTACCCGGCGCGACGAGCGAAAGCGTAAGATTCGTATGGCCTTGCGGGCTGAAGGTTATGGATCGTTCGACCGGCCGTACGCTACGGCCGGCGGAGATCGCGCGCCTTCGATGGATATCGGCGAAATGTCGCGCGCGGTCTTCTCGCGCCTGCGTCTGCTCGTGCCCTGCCTCGCGCTGACGCTCGGCCTCGCTTTCGCCTATGCCCTGATCGCGCCGAAGTCCTATACGGCGACAATGTCGCTGCTGCTCGACCCGCGCGAGCGCGTGCCGGCCGGCGTCGACGCCGCGCCCATGCCGCAGAACCCGGATCCGGCGCTGGTCGAAAGCCAGATGCGCCTGATGACCTCGCAGATCGTGCTGCTCAAGGTCGTCGATGAACAACGCCTCGCCGACGAGCCGCCGGGCCTGATCGGGTCGCTGTTCGAGGTCGTGCGCTCGATCACGGGCGCCGCGGCGCCGACCGCCGAGGTTCGTCGCCTGGCCGCCGCCGAGAAACTCGCAAAGTCGGTGTCGATGAAGCGCAGCGAGCGCAATTACGTCATCGACGTCGAGGTCAAGGGGCGCACGCGGCAGAAAGCGCTCGCGCTCGCGCAGGCGCTCGCCGACGCCTATCTCGCGGCCAAGGCGCGCCTGACCGACGATGTGTCCGACCGCGAGCGCGCGGCGATCGACCGCAAGCTGAACGATCTTCGTGTGCGTGTCGAAGTCGCCGAGCGCAAGGCGCAGAACTATCGCGACAAGCATGAACTCGTCGTCTCCGAAGGCCGCAGCTCGCCGGAACAGCGCCTGAAAGACGCCAACAGCGCGCTGGTCGTCGCGCACGGCAAGCGCGCCGATCTCGAGGCCCGCTACGCCCAGATCAAGGCCGCGCTGGCCGCCGGTCTCGACGCGCAGACCGTCAACGAAGACCTGCGTTCGCCGGTGATCGAGAAGCTGCGCTCCGACTATGCGGCGCTCGCGCGCGACGAGGCCTATGCGCAATCCGTGCTCGGCCCGCGCCATCCCAGTTACCTGACGATCCAGAAGCAGATGGAATCGACGCGCGCGCAGATCCGCGCCGAGCAGCACAGGATCGCGCAGGCGACTGAACGCGAACTGAAGACCGCGCGCGAGGCCGAACGTACCGCCACGAAGCTCGTCAGCACGCTGGAGATTTCGACCAACAAGGTTGGCGATAAGCGCGTCGAACTGAACGATCTCGACCGCGCCGCATCCGCGTTGCGCGCATCTTATGAAAAGGCCCTGGCCGCTCGCGAAACTGTGCGGCGCGATCCGATTTCCGCGCCGCTCGCCATGCTGATCAGCCCGCCGTCCGCGCCGATGTCGCCGTCGAGCCCGAAGACCCTGGCGGCCTTCCTCATCGCTTTCGTCGCGGGCGTCAATCTGTGGATCGCCGCCGCGCTGGTCGCCGAATATCGCCACCGTCGCGGCGCGAGCGCCGCGCCAACGCGGCCACGGGAAATTATACGTCCGACATCCCTCGGCGCGGCGGCGGCGAGCGCGAAGCTCTGGACGCCGCCATCACGTGGCGACCATGACATCCCCCAATTGCCGCGGCCGCGCGGCGCCCCCGCGCGGGCAGGGCCGGGTTCCGTCGCGCCCGCGATGCGCGCAGCCGGACCGTATCGCGTCGAAATCGACGCGCTGTTCGACAGCCTGCTCGATGCGCTCGCCGCATCGGGCAGAACGCCGTTCGTGCTGGTCGCGGGCGCTGCATCCGGCAGCGGCGCCTCGACCATCGCGCTGTCGCTCGCGCATGCCGCCTGCAATCGCGGTCTGCGCGCGCTCGTGATCGATCGGAACGCGCGGGCGCCCGCGCTCTCGGACTTCGCCGATGATTTCGAGCCGGCCACGCTCCGGCGCAGTGGCGCCCGTGCGCGGATTCTGCGCAGGGACGGCGATGGCGAAATCCTGCTGCAGCCGCTGAATGCGGAAGACGGCGCGGACGAGGGCGTCGCCTGTGACGACGACGCCGTCGACCTCGTTCTGATCGACGCGGGCCAGTTCCGCGCCGCCGCGCGCCTCGCGCAGGACACGCGTTCGATCGACGCCATGGTCGCGGTCGCGCGCAAGGGCGCAGATGTCGCGCGCGTCGAAGACGATCTCGACCGTCTCGGTCTCGGCGATCTCTGCGTCGCGCTCGCGCTCACCGCGGCGCGTGGCAGGAGCCTGCGCTGATGACGCGCGACCGCTCGCCGCTCGATCGCGTCGCGGATGCGCTCACGCTTCTGATGGTGGCGCTGCTGTTCGGCGTCTCCGCCATGACCCTGTCCGCGCTCGGTATCGCCTACGATCAGGCAGGCGGCAGCTTCCTGCAGAAATTCCATCCCGCGACCTATGTGGCGTGCCTCGCGCTGGCGGCGCGCTTTTTCGGCCGCGCAAGGCCGTTCGCCTGGCTTGCCGAGCAGACCGAACGCTTTCCCGGCGCGACATATTTCGTGACGACATGGATCGCCATGATCGTCTTCGCCGTGCTCGTGCAGAAGACACCGATTTCGCCGCTGATCGATTCCTTCCTGTGCAGTCTCGCCTTCCTCGTTCTCTACGCGGACGCGGACGAGCGGACGCGCGCGACCCTGCGCATCGCGCTGCATGCCTTTCTGTTCGTCAACGCCTGCATCGGCATGATCGAATTCGTCACGCATTGGCGTCTCACGCCCTATGTCACGGGCGGCAAGACGATCCTGCACGACTATCGCTCGACCGCGCTGCTCGGCCATCCCCTCGTCAACGCCGGCGTCAGCGCCGCCTATATCCTGATGCTTCTCTATGGCGCGGACCGCGCCGTCGGCTGGCCGCTTCGCCTCGCTCTGGTCGGCGTGCAGCTTGCCGCTTCCGTCACTTTCGGCGGCCGCACGGCCATCGTCCTGTGCATCGTGCTCGGCGCGCCGGCCTTGTTCCGTCCCGCGCTCGATATTCTCTCCGGTCGGCGCTTCGACATGCGTGTCGCCGTCGGCGCGGCGCTGGCCGCGCCTGTCCTCATCGGTGCGATCGTCCTGCTGGCCGAGCGGGGAACGTTCGATGGCTTGATCGAACGATTCTCGGACGACAAGGGATCGGCCGACGCGCGCCTGCTGATCTTCCAGCTCTTCGATTATTTCAGTTTCGACGAATTGTTGTTCGGTCCGGACCAGCAGCGTCTCGCAACGATCCAGAACACGCTCGGCATCGAATACGGCATCGAGAGTTCGTGGTTCGGCCTGCTGTTCGGGTACGGCGCCTTCATGACGGTGTTCTTCTTGGTCGCCTTCGTCGCGCTGCTCTGGGAGTTCTGGCGGCGCGCGCGGCCCGGCGCCTGGGCGCTGTTCGTCTACATTCTCGTGCAATTGAGTTCGGCCGCGGGCATTTCCGTGAAATCGCTCGTCTTCGACCAGTTCATCGTGCTGCTTCTGATCTTCTATTGCGAAATGCCGCGCGCGGAGCCTTCGCGCGCGCCGACGCGGCGCGCCCGGCGTTTCGCGGCGGAGCGCGGCTGATGTCGCGCTCGCTGTTCAGAAACACGATTCTCTATCTGCCAGCGCAGGTGCTCGGGCCTTTCGTGCAATTCGCGGTCATGATCGCGTGGACGCATCTGCTCGCGCCCGCCGCCTTCGGCGTCGTCACCTTCGTCATCGCCGCGCAGGAACTGACCGCGCTGATCGGTCTTGTCTGGTGGTCTCTCTATGTCCTGCGCTTTCGCCAGCGATACGAGGGCGAAGGCGACGAACGATTTCGCGCCATGGACGGAAGCATGGCGCTCTACGGATCGGCGACGCAGATCGTCTTCGCGCCACTCTGCCTGCTCGCCGTCGGCGCCGTAGCCGATCTCGCGACCAGTCTTTCCGCCGCAGCCTATCTCGTCACGCGGCTTCTGGTCGTTCACTACAGCGAATGGGCGCGTTCGCAGCATCGCATCAGCGCCTATACCGCCGCGCAATTTTCCGGCCCCATCCTCGGCTCCGGCCTGTCCGTGCTCGCGCTGATCGTGGTCGGCGCGACGCCGGCGGTCGTCTTCTGCTCCATGGCGCTCGGTCAGGCGGCGGGCGCCGCGGCCGTCATGGGCGCGCTCGGCGTACGCCCGCGGATCGGCGTTTTCGATCGCGCGATCTTCCGCGAAGCGCGGCGCTATGGCGCGCCGCTCATCTTGTCAGGCCTTTTCGCATGGGCGGCGATCAATGGCATTCGCGTGCTCGTCGAAGCTGGCGCCGGCGCGGTCGGCCTCGGTCTGCTTTCGGCGGGCTGGGGGCTCGGCCAGCGCATCGCCAATTTTATCGCCATGCTCTGCACCGCGGCGGCCTTTCCGCTGGCCGTCGACCGGATCGAGGCGGGCGATCGCAAGGGCGCGCTGGAGCAGGTCTCGCTCAACGGCACGCTGATGCTGGCGCTGCTCACGCCGGCCACTGTCGGCGTCTCGGTTCTCGCCGCGCCGCTGGTCGATCTCCTGATCGCCGCCGATTATCGCGCCGTGACGACGGTCGTCTTTCCCGTCGCCGCCGCCGCTGGCGCGATCCGCACCTACAAGACGCACACGACCGATCAGGCCGGCATGTTGCTCGAGCGCACGGCGGCGCTCACCGTCTCCAATTTCGCCGACGCCGTTCTCACCCTGCTCGGCGCGGCGATCGGCCTCGCCTACGGCGGTATCGAGGGCGCGGCGATCGGTTGCCTCGGCGGAACCGCGCTGGCCGCGTTCGGAGCGGTCGTCTATTCGAAGCGCTGGCTCGACCTGCCGATCGATTTCGGCGCGACCCTGCGGATCGGCGTCGCGGTCTGTTGCATGTTCGCCGTTCTGGTTCTGACGCCGGCGCCGAGCGGCGCGCTCGCCATCGCCATGAAGATAATGCTCGCCGCCGCCTGCTACGGCGCGGCGATCATCGCGCTCTTCCCGGCGCTGCGGCGTTTCCTGACGGTGCGGTTGGCGGCGCGCTTTAGCTGATCAGTCGCGCGGCGGCGCGGCGACCGCGAGCCCGTGCGCGGGCTGCGCGATCAAGGCGAGAGGCAGGCGGCGCAGCGCGATCAGCAGGAAAACTTCCGCGCAGCGCCAGTAGCGTGGCGCGAGGCGCAGCGGATCGGATGTCATGCGCCACGCCCATTCCATGCCGAGACGCTGCACCCAGCGCGGCGCGCGTTTCACGGCGCCGGAGATGAAGTCGAGAGCGGCGCCGACGCAGACGAAACCGACGCCGGGGCAACGCTCCTTCAGCGCATGGGACACGAGTTCCTGCTTCGGCGCGCCGAGGCAGACGAAGCAAAGCCGCGCGCCGGAGACGCGGATTCGACGCGCCAGGGCGTCTATCGCCGAGCCATCCTCGGGCTCGATGATGGAAGAATCCGCGCCGGCGATGTTCAGGCGCGGGCTCCTCTCGCGCAAGGCGTCGAGCGCGCGCTCCTGCACATGCGCCTGCGGACCGATGAAGAAGACGGGAATGCCCGTTTCCGCCGCCTTTACACACAGCGGCATGGTCAGGTCGGCGCCGGTCGTACGCTGAAGCCTCACGCCGCGCCGCCGGAAATACCAGACGATCGGCCAGCCGTCGGCGGACACCAGATCGGCTGCCGCGTAGCAACGGCGGAACGGGCCGCTGCCGCGCAGCTTCACGACATGGTCGAGATTGAGCGTGAACAGCGTGAAGGCGCGACCCTCTTCGAGCCGCGCCAGAACGGCCTCCAGCGCCTGCTGTGGCGCGAAGAGATTGACCCGGACGGCGCTCACGACCGCTCGCTATATTTTGCGGCGCGCAGGCGCGCGGCGATCTGGAAATCAGCTATTCGTGACAGGCCGCGCGCGACCGCGAAGGTTCGCGCGAACCGTGGCGTGGCCGGCGACGCGCCGCCGAGTCGGCCGAGTTTCGCAAGCGCGTCGGAGAGCAGGGCGGTCGTCGCTCCGCCCGTCATGCGATCGATCAGCGCGATTTCCGACGACGCCAGCGCAATGGTCGCAACGGCTTGCGGCGCGACGCGCGCGAGCGCGACCAGATAGATCGCCCGGCGCGCCAGCAGCGCGACGATCGCTGCGCGATGAACGAGCGCGAGCGCCCCGGCCGAAGGCAGGGCCGGCGCGCCGCGAAACATGTCGGAATGGGCCCTGGCGGCCTCGATGTTCATTTTTCCGTTTCCCTCTGTCCGTCCGGAATGACGGGGCAGGCGATGCGCCGTCGGCCTGCTCGCGGAATTGACCCGCTCCGGCCGATCGGCGCAATTCAATTCAAAATTAATAGTTATTTTACCAATTGCCCGGCTTCCGGTTGCGTCGCGCCCGGCCGGCGCATGGCAGGCGCGAGCGCAATGCGCGGCCCGCGCCTTGCGGCGACGGCCAGATGCGGGGACATTGCGCGCCCCTGTTACCGAGACCGCTCCACATGAATCCCTCGTCCGCGCCAACAGATCCGCGCCATGCGCCGGACGGCGCCTACGCCAATACCCGGCTCGTCCTCTCGCTGGTCATCGCGACGCTGCTGGCGGCCGGCATGTGGTCGATCGTCGTCATCATGCCGAAGGTCCAGGCCGATTTCGGCGTCGGCCGCGCGGCGGCCTCCATGCCCTATACGCTGTCCATGGTGGGTTTCGCCGTCGGCGCCATGGTTCTCGGCCGCTGGGCGGACCGTGTCGGCATCGTCCTGCCGCTCGCTGTGTCGGCGCTCGTGCTGGCGCTCGGCTTTCTGGTCGGCGGCCTGTCGCCCGGCATCGAGTTATTCGCCGCAGCCCATCTGCTGATCGGTTTCGGGTCGGCGGTCGGCTTCGGCCCGCTCATCGCCGACATTTCCCACTGGTTCGTGAAGCGGCTGGGCCTTGCGGTCGTCATGGTGGCGTCGGGCAATTATGTCGGCGGCGCCATCTGGCCGCTCGTCATCAACCAGACCGTGCCGGCCTTCGGCTGGCGCCACACCTATGTCGGGCTCGGCCTGTTCGTAGCCGCGCTGGTCCTGCCGCTGTCTCTGGCGCTCGGCCGCCGCCCGGCCGAACACACCTATGCGGCCGCCGCCAAGGCCACCGCCGCCGCGCAGGCCAATCTCGGCCTGTCGGTGCGCACGCTGATGACGCTGCTGTCGATCGCGGGCGTCGCCTGCTGCGTCGCCATGTCCATGCCGCAGGTCCATATTGTCGCCTATTGCAGCGACCTCGGCTATGGCGTGGCGCGCGGCGCGGAAATGCTGTCGCTGATGCTCTTCCTCGGCATCTTTTCGCGCGTCGCCTCGGGCTACGTGTCGGATCGTATCGGCGGTGCGAAAACGCTGCTGATCGGCTCGGTCATGCAGGGCGTGGCGCTGCTGCTCTATCTCTTCTTCGACGGGCTGACGTCGCTCTATGTCGTCTCGGGGATATTCGGCCTGTTTCAGGGCGGCATCGTGCCCATGTACGCCGTCATCTGCCGCGAACTTCTGCCGCCGCGCGAAGCCGGCGCCCGCATCGGCGTGCTGGTAACGGCGACCATCGTCGGCATGGCCTTCGGCGGCTATTTTTCCGGCCTCATATTCGACTGGACCGGATCCTACGGCATGGCCTTCCTGAACGGCGTGCTGTGGAACGCGGTCAACGTGTCGATCGTCGGCTGGCTAGTGTGGAAGCAGATGCGGCAAGGCAGGCAAGGGCGCGTCGCGGCGGCCGAATGACGCCGGGCTATAGCACCACCACCCGCGCGCCCTTGGACACGCGCCGATAGAGATCGACCACGTCCGAGTTCAGCATGCGGATGCAGCCCGACGACACCGCCTTGCCGATCGTGTCGGGCTCGTTCGTCCCGTGGATGCGGAACAGTGTGTCCTTCGAACCCTTGAACAGGTAGAGGGCGCGGGCGCCGAGCGGGTTTTCGATCCCGCCCTCCATGTGGTCGGGCAGGTCGGGCCGGCGCAGCAGCATGTCCTTGGGCGGCGTCCAGCCCGGCCAGTAGGCCTTGCGGCCGACATGCGCGACGCCCTTCCAGCCGAACCCCTGCCGCCCCACGCCGATGCCATATTCCATCGCCCGTCCGCCGCCGAGCGACAGGTAGAGTTTTCGCGCATGCGTATCGACGGTGATAACGCCGGGCTTCTGGCCGGTCGGATCGGCGACCGCGGCGCGCGTCTGCTCGCTCCAGTCGATGTCGGAATCATAGTCGGCCGCGGTGGAATAGGCGGGATCGGCGTCTGCCGGCAGCGCCGCCGTCGCGCGGCCCCGACGCGGCCCGAGCTGGCGCGGTCGGCCGGGCACATCCAGACGGTCGAGATCGTCGTCGCTGAACGCGCGGCGACCCGGCCGCGCCAGCGGCCGTCTGTAGGCGTAATCGTCATCGTCGAAATCGGCGTCTGGCGCGCGTTGCCGCCCATAGACCGGCGGCCCCGGCCAGACCGGCGTCACGCCCTGCGCGGCGGCGGTTTGCGCGCTCAGGGGCAGGGCGAGGGGCAGACACAAGAACAGCAAGGCAAGGTTACGCGCCATGGCCGGTCTCCAGAATTTCGAACGTTCCGCCACGCTAGAAAGCCAATGTGGCGGGATACTGTCCCCGCCGCGCCGGGTATGCGACGGGCGTTTGGAGTTAGGGTTACGCTGTGGGGCGCGATTTCAAGGCTTTGCATGGTGCTGCGAGAGAGGATTGAACTCTCGACCTCTCCCTTACCAAGGCCACCGGTCGGGAAGCTAGTGCGTTGAACATGCTCTATTTCCCGGATTTTTTCGGTCGATTTTCCCCCAGTTCTCCCCCGGTGGCGTTCCAAGGCAGCTTCGCAATGCTTTCGGCGTGCTGTTCGACGTTGCTGTGAGCGTATCGGAAGACCATCGTCGGCGTCTTCCATCCGCCAAGGGCCTGTAGCTTCGCAAGGTCGCGGTTGAGTTGGTAGTGCCACGTGGCCCAGGTATGGCGGCAATCGTGAACTCGGAAGTTCGCGATGCCTGCGCGCCGACACGCCGCAGCGAAGCCCGTCCTGATCCGGGTGCCCGCCGACGTGTCGTCCGCGCGCTTGGGGCGGGCGTAGGGCTCCCCGGAGGCCGTGCGGAAGACCTCGTCCTCGCGGTGATTGAGGGCCGCCAGTTCATGCACGACACGGGGATGCAGGGGGACGCTGCGCGGATCGCCGTTCTTGGTGCGCGGGAACGTCACCTGCGGCGTCTCTAAGTTCACATTCTTCCAGTCCAGCCACAGGGCCTCGCCGGCTCGCGCGCCGGTGTAGAGAAGGAAGATTACGAGGGGGCGCAGGTGGGGCGAGCAGTTTGCAATTAATTGCTCGGCTTCGTCGGGCGTGATCCATCTGACGACCCCCTTCGGCTTCTTGGGCCGGGCGATGATCGGCGTGTTGCACCATCCCTTGCGCGCGGCGTGATGCAGCACCTTGGAGACGATGCCATAGACCTGACGGTCGCGTGTCGCGGGCCCGGCGTTCGGCAACAGCTTCATCGCCGCCATGTCGATTGCATGCTGGTCCACGTGGCGCAGCAGCGTCGTGCCGAAGTGCGCGAGAACCGGGGCCATGTGTCGCTTGTCGCCGCGCCCGTGTTCGAGATAGTCCGCCACGGCGTGGGCGAAGGTGACGGTCGCGACCTTGCCGTAGACCTTCTCCTTGAACAGTTCGGCCTCTCGCGCGGCCCGCATTTCCTCGGCTAGGGCTTTGTCAGAAGTTTGAGTGCTTTCTTCATAGCGGATGCCGCTGATGGTGCCCCGGATGACCCAGAACTTGCTTTTGCGACGCTTGACGATTTTGAGAGGCATGACGGGAACGCTCCATACAGACGCGGAATGTCGTCATCGCTGAACAGGACGTGGCGACCGGCTTTCTTGCCGATGCCGTGCGCGCGGGCGTGGCGAAGGATCGTGGCCTCGCTCAGGCCGGGGAAGACGCCATCAAGGACAAGCTGACGGGCCGTCCGAAAGCGAGGCCCGCGCCGTTTGACGGGCGCGGGACCAAGCGGCGGCAGTCGGGCGAGTGTGGACGTCATGCGTCTTCCCACGGTCCGCCGTATTCGACTTCCTCGCGACTGATAAGGCGGTCATCTGCCATTTGGATTGCAAGGCTGTACGCTTCGTCTTTCGCACTCTCGCGATCGTCTTCATCACCTTCGGCATAGCCGACCGGATGCAGGGTTTCCGTGTCGGCGCTATCGATGACGTAGAACGCGCGCTTTGCGACGTCTTCGTAGACCGTGATCTTCCGGGGTTCGTCCGCAACAATGTCCATCTTGGGCACTCCATTCCAAGTCGAGCATGATCGCTCGCTGAGACGGCCCCCGAAGGAGCCGTCTGGACGAACGGTCACGCCGCCATTTGTTTCGAAATGGAGGTCACAATGTCGCTGAAATAGGCCTCGTATTCCTCCAGCGTAACCGTAGCGTTCTTGGGAGGGGAGAATTGCATGCTGATTTCCATGTCATCAGTCGTCATTTCGACGAAGTAGGACTGAAAACCTTCATACCACTGCACATGAATGTCTTTGACGTATTGACAGATCGTCGCCAATTCTTGGATCCGCTCTAAGACATTGAAAAATTCAATGTTCTCCAACAGATCGAGCTGTTCGATCTTTTCGCTGGATTTCGACGCCATAACACTCACTCCTACTAGCCGGGGCTGTTGGATCGGCGGCCCGGCAACGCCGAACTTGTCACGCGGCTTTGTCGGTGGCGGGCTTAGACGGGGTCGGGTCTGCCTTCATCGCCCTTTCGATGATCGTCAGGATTTCGCTGTTTAGGCTTCGGCGGTTCGCGTCCGCGCCGGCCTTGAGCTTCACCTTCATGCGGAGCGGCATACGGACAGTGAGCTTGATTTCGTCTGCGGTCATTACCTTCACCTCAGTTGACCCACTATGATGCCACCACAATATGGTGTCATTTTGTGGTCTGGTCAAGGTCGGGACGACGGTGCTAACTGCCAGCGATAGGTCGAGTGGTTAATGGGGCACCCGATGACGGTATGGATGAAGATGACGCTGCGCCTCCCGCTCCAAGTGCACACGGCGTTGTCGGACGAAGCAAAGCGGACAGGTTCATCGTTGAACCAAGTCATCGTTGACCGCCTGAACGCTTCAGTCGGCGGGGCGTACATAAGTGAAGCCGAAGCGAACGATGCGCGTCTGGTGCAGCGGGTGAGCGACCTCGAAGCGCGCGTCGCCGCGCTTGAGAAGCCCGCCAGCGTCGAGCTGCCTGAAGCCTCGACGTCCTTGGCGTTCCTCAAGAAGGGGAGGAAGAAATGAGCTGGGATCAGAGCGCTTCGGACGCGCTGCCGAAAGCGACTGTCGTCAAGGTGTCGGCTTGAGTAAAACGCAGTTTCCAGCGAAATTGATTGCGGCGGAGGTGCGACCGATGAATGCTAACGAACGAAAATTCGATGCGGCCTTGGCTGAATTGTGGGCTAGGAAGACGTATCCACTAAAGCAAAAGATTTGGAAGAAACAGGGACGCCCGTCTCGGCTAACCGGGGATAATCGAGCTGGCCTAATAAGTGATCTTGTAGAGGTCATTGAAGATGAAATGCTTAAATCGGATGAAGTAAAAATCCTATTTAAAAAGGGACCAGATGGCTTTCAATATAAGAAACAGTGGCATCACCGAAAAGGAAAGCCGCACGGCCTTTTGGATAAAAAGAAAACATTCGCTAAATGGTATGATGATCATATTACAACAACAAATTGTGTATACATTTTTTGGAACCAGAAAGAATGTTTGTATGTCGGGAGAACTGAGAACGGCAGCGGGCGTCCGACGCAGCATTTCGCGAAAAAATGGTGTAAGAAAACAACGCGGATTGATGTATATGGTTTTGATCGCAGGCGCGAAATTGCCAGATTTGAGTGCCTTGCTGACCACAAGTATGATCCGAAGTACTCAAAGATAACGCCATCTCATCGTCGATATTATATTCGTTGCCCAATTTGCAAAGAACAGGAGCATGTCTCGAATACGATGAGAAATATCCTTCGCTTCAAGTAGCGTTCGGTTCAGCCATTCCGGGCGAACGCCAACGCCCCTGCCCGATGCAGTTCGGCGAGCTGCTGCCCTCGGTTGCGACGGAAGCCATCGGGCTTACCTTGCGCGGCGAGCGCCACGCCCACGTGATCGGCGATCTGCTTGGCGAAGCCGGCGTCCCGCGCGCCGCCCGCCACGTGAACATTGACGCTAGGGCTGTAGACCGACGACGGGGCGTAACTCGACATGCCCACGAACCCGCCGCCTGCGAAGGCCGGGAGCCGCCGACCGCTGTTGACGGCTTCCAGCAATCCACGATGACGCGACACGGCCTTCGCGTTGACCACGAACTCGCCCGCGCTCAGCATGGCCGGGATACTGTCAGAAACGCCAGTGCCGGGGCCTGCGACGTGGCCGCCCTCGGCGAAGCCCAGCACGCTGGCGAAGGACGCGCCGCCCCCGCCCGTGAACAGTTTTGCAATTAATTTCTCGATGGAAGACGTGAAGGAGCCGACCTCCGGGACGCCCTGAGACAAGGAGCCCGCCATCTTGGCGACGCCGTCCTGCATCTGGTTCAGCGGGGTCACGGACTGCGTCGCCGCCTGCGCGACCTCCTTCTGCTGTTCGGCGAGGCGGCGCTGCGCTTCCATCGCCTGCTGGACACCGGTGTCCTTGGCAACGGTCTTGCCGACCTTCCAGCCCTCGTGCTTCTGCATGGCGTCCAGCAGGGCCTGCCGCTGGTCCTTGGTGAAATCGCGCATTCGAGTGTTCGGATCGCCGCCCATCGCCCGGAGATAGGCCGGGACGTTGTTCTCTGACGCGGGAGCCCAGCGGCTGATGGCCTTGCCGAGCGTCAGGTCGCGGTAGCCCTTGCTGTCGAACAGCAGCTTTTCCTGCGCAGCGCGGCCCGCCCCGTAGTCGGGGAAGATCGCGAACCGACCGTCCGAACCGGTCGCCCCCATGCTCTTGGCGAACGGGCCGTACTCGATGTTGCCCGGGTTGTTGTTCCGCCATGAGCGGGAGCCGCCGACGCGGTCAGTCGTGCTTCCTGCCGCCGCCGTGGCCGCCGCCTTCGCCGCGCGTTCGGCGTCCACGGCCCGCGATGCGGCGGGATAGGACGACATGTCGGAAGCCTTCACTTCCGGCTTCACGATCTGTTTCAGCGCGGCCCGCGCGGCGTTCGCGTTGCCAATATCGAGGTTGCCCAGCAGGCCGCCTTCCTTGATGCCGAACAGGCCGGCGAGCGGGCCTTTGCCCAGCAGCGCGGCCTGCATCGCCAGCTTGAAGAACAGGATGGCGAGACGACGCGCGGTGTCTTCCAGCTTGCCGGACTTGGTGATGACGTTGCCCAGCGCGTCGCCCAGTTCGGTGCCGATCGTTTCCGAAAGCTGTTCGATGGACTGCTTCATGTCCGCGAAGCGTTTCGTCGCGAACTCTGCCTTGGTCATGCCCTCCGCAAGGTTCTCGATTTCCTTCCGCTGGGCAGGCGTCAGCTTTATGTCGGCGTTCGTCGCCTCGTTCAGAAGCTGTTGCTCTTTGCGCAGGGCTTCGGCCTTCTCGGCGTTAAGCGTCAGGGCCTGACGCTCCACTTCCTGCGTCTGAATGAACTCGCGCGCCTTCGCGATCATGCTCGCGTAGGACTTCGCCTGCTTCTCGGCTTTCTTCTCGCCCTCCAGATCGCGGCCCGGCTTGAGCGGGTTGTCGAGCGAGCCGTCGTCGGCCTTCTTGGGCGCGGCCTTCTGACGCTCCCTGCCGAGTTCGTTGGCCTTCTCGCGCATCCGGCGCAGGCCCTGTTCGGTCGCCGCCAGCGCGCCGCCGACGTAGTCCTTGCCGAATGCCTTGTTGAAGGCGTCGCCGTAGGCGTGGCCTGCTTCCGCCCCGGCTCCCGCGAAGCCGTTCTTGAACCGTCCGAGGTCCACATTTTCGAGGCGGAAGGACGATCCCGTGTATTGGTTCGTGAAGGCGGTGATCGCGTTGATGCCCGCGATGACTTTGTTGATCATCCATTCGACGCTGGCGACGATCCCGTTGACGGACTGCATCATAATGTCGCCCAGCGCCGGGCCCAGCTTCGCGAAGCTCTCCTTGATCGCGTCGGCGGTGAAGACGAAGGTGCCGATGATCGTGTTGGTGACGATCTTCACGGCCTTTAGGAAAACCTGAAAGCCGCCCGTGGCGTCGCCCGACATGGCTTGTGCAATTAATTGCGCAGCTTCGTGGAACTTCTCTTGCACGAAGGTCGCGGCCTTGCCGCCGCCGTCCTTGATCATGTCCCATGCGACCGATGCGTAGTCGGCAAGGCTCGCCAGTTCCCCGGAAATCGGGTGTATCTGATTGCTGAACGCGACAAGGGCCACGGTCGCGGCGGTGATGCCGCCGACCACGGGCCCGCCGACGAAGGCCGCGCTGAGGCCAGCGGCGAGGGAGAAGGCGAGCGGCGCGGCCGTCTCGATATGATCGGCCATCTTGATGATGGCCCCCGAGAACAGCGCCGATGCCCCGCCAGCTTCGTTCGCCTCCCCGACGTATCGCGTCATGGCGGTGTGCAAGACTTCGAACGAGTTGGCGATGGTCGGCTTGGTCTTGGCGAAAGCCGCGTCCACGTCCTTGCCGCCGTCCAGAATGGCCTTGAAAACCTTGTCGGCGGTCAGCTTGCCCTGTTCGCCAAGGTGGCGCAGCTCCATCACGGACACGCCCATGCCCTTGGCGATCATCTTCGCCAGCACGGGGGCTTCCTCAAGAACCGAACGAAGGTCTTGCCCGCGCAAGGTGCCGGAGCCCAGCGCCTGCCCAAGCTGAATGACGCCGTTCTTCGCCTCGGACGCGGTCGCGCCGCTGATGGCGAAAGCCTTGGTGATGATTTCGGTCGCGCGCGTCACCTGGGCCTGAGACGCGCCCATGTCTTCCGTGGATCGGCGCAGGCGCGTGTAGAGCGTCACGACGCCTTCGAATGAGGATCGGGTCTTGATGGCTATGTCAGCAAGCTGCGACTGGCGGGCCGCGACTTTCGCGGCTTCGTCCCCGAAGGCCGCGATCTTCGAACCGGCGTTCGTCCATGCATCCGCCATCTGGCGCAGTTCGCTGATGCCCATGCCAGCGGTCAGGGCGGCGGTCGCCGTCTTCGCCATCAACGTGAACTTGCTGGACACGCCTTCGGTCGCCTTTGCGAAGGTCGCCTGAACCTTCTGCGCGCCCTGTTGGCCGCGACGTTCGATCCGTCCCCAGCTATCGTTCGCCGTCTTGCTGGCCTTCTGAAAATTGCGCTCGAAATCCCGGATACGGGCTTCGAGACTGACTATGAGGCGTTCTTCGTCGCTGGCCATCGTTCAACCCTCAGAAGATCAACAGGCCGTCCGAGCGTTCGGCGCTCGAATAGACGCTGTTCATGTCGTTGCCGGTGGAAGCGCGGGCCACGGCCATCGCGCACGCGACCGCGCCGTCGATCTTGTCGCGCGCCTTGCCCTTGTGGAAGGCGATGTTGCCCGCCTTGTCGGTCTCGGCTTGGATGTTCTCAAAGTTCCAGCGCAACACGGGATGACCGCCGTGCTGGAACTGCTTGCCGACGATGGCGCGCTCCAGCTCCTTGATCGCCGGGGCCATCGTGATCCAGCCTTGACGCATTTCCACGCACGGATAGCCGTCCTCCAGCAGGTTGTTCAGCGTGTTGCGGGCGAGGTGCGGATCGAAGGCGACTTCGCGCACGGGGAAGCGGTCGCAAATCTCGCGAATGCGGTCTTCGACCGTGCGGAAGTCCACGACGTTGCCGGGCGTCGGCTCGATCAAACCCTGTTCGGCCCACTGCACATAGGGCGCGCCAGATCGCTCTTGCCGGGCATACAGGTTGTCCTTCGGACAGAAGAACCACGGGTGGACGATGTAGCCGCCGTCGCCGTCGCGCCATGCGGCGACGATTACCGTCAGGTCGCTGTTGCTCGACAGGTCCACGCCCAGCCAGCACGGCTCGCTTTCGAGTTCGGCGAGGTCCACGGGGGACTTGCCCTCGTCGTACACGCTCATTTCCACGAACGGGCTGAGCGACTGGTCCAGCCACATGTTCAGGTGATACTGGCGGAAGGCGTCGCGGTCGCCGGGACGATGCGAGGCTTCACGCGCGAGCTGGCGAAGGCCGGCCATGTCGGGATAGCCATGTACGAGGCCCGGGTTGGCCGCGCGCCACACGTCTTCGTCCTTCCAGTCGGCGTCGGCCGGCGTCTCGAACAGGATCGGGAGCGTGGACGGGTCGTCTATCTCGCCGCGCGCCACCTTGCGGGCGTAGTCGATGATTTCATGGGAGAGGTTTTCCTGTCCCCGCCCCGCCGTGGTGGCGAGGAACATGAGCGAGCCCTTGGTCTTCGGCAGGCCCGAACGGATCGCGTCCCACAGGTCGCGCTTCGGCCATGCGTGCAATTCGTCAATGAGCGCGAAGGCGGGCGTCCGCCCGTGCTGCTTCCCTGCGTCCGAGCTGATGCTCTCGAAAAAGGCTCGCTTCTGTGTGTTGTTCAGGACGTTCTTGTAGTCGGCGAGGCGGGCGATCTTTTCGAGGCGCGGCGTCGACAGGATGATCTCATAGGCTTCGCGGTAGGCGATCTTGGCCTGCTTACGGTCGCAGGCGGCGGCCACGCACTCGCCGCCGGGAATGAGTTCGGGCCCGAAGGTGTGGAGCAACGCGAGCCCCGCGCCCAAGCTGGTCTTGCGGTTGCCGCGCGGGACCAGCAGCACGACCGTGCGCACGATGCGCGTCCCGTCGTCATGGCGGGGGCCATAGATGCGACGGACGATGCGCTCTTGCCACGGGTCGAGCTGGAAGGCGTGGCCGGGCAGCGGGTTCTTGGGATGCTTCAAGCTGCGCAGGAACTTGACCGCGCGCTCCCCGAACCCGAACGGATCGGGGATGGCGCTGTCATCGAAGGCCCAAGCCGGATATGTCGTCATGGATTGCAATTGATTGCACTCACGGTTGCAGGACGCATCGCAGTTCGAGCCCGCGCCGCCGGCCGATTTCGGCGACTTCCTTGATGTGGTAGTCGCCGCCGTCATAGACGACACGGTCGGCCAACGTGATGCCCGCGACATAGCGGATGCGGAAGATGCAGGTCGCCACACTCGCCGCGCCGAAGTCCCGGATGAACTCCTTCGCCGTCGCCTGAATGAGTTGGGCATGCACGGCGATGACCGGAACCCATGCCTGTTGCGGCGCGCCGTAGTCGTCCACGGTCGTGGTCATGCGTTCGATGGTGACGACGCGGTCGAATGCGCCCGATCGAAGGTTGATCATGTCGCCAACTCCACAAGGGTCGCGGACAGCGTCATCACGCCATGCGAATGCACGCCGTCCGGGTCGCGCATGAACCGGGAGCCGTGGACGAACAGGTCCGCGACATAAAACCCGTCGAGTGCAAGCGGACCATCGGCGAGCGCGTCGCGCACGGCGGATGCGATGGTCTTGACGCTCGATAGCGAAGGGTCCGATTGCCAGAGATGCAGGTCGGCGTAGACGACGAAACGACTGCGCGCGAGCCCTTCGGGCGCGAGCGTCTGGCCTTCGCCGATCAGGATGCAGGGGAAGACCTCCGGCCGCCAGTTGCGATCCATGATCGCGGTCGCGGGGACCAGCGAGGTGACGGCCGACGACGCCGCCAGCCGGGCGCGGATCGCCTTCTGGAGGTCAAGAGAGGGTTCGCTCACGACGCCCCCCAGTTCTCGCGCACGGACTTCGCGACGGCGCGCTTGAGGCGGTTCTGGATGCGCTTCCTGTTCAGGCGGAAGGCAGGCCAGAAGTAGGGCTGGGCGTGGGCCTGCTTGGTCCCGTACTCGACAAGATGCGCGTACCTGACCTGCGTGTCGCCGACCGTGATCAGCACTTCCGTCTCGCCCGCGACGCGCGAGCCGCCCGGTTGCGAGTATGGCGGGGTCGCCTGCCCCGGCTGGGTGACGGCGATGGAGTTGCGCAGCGCGCCCGTGTCCTCGGGGGCGAGCGACCGTGCCGACGCCGCCAGTTCGTCGCCCGACTTGATGAGCGCGGGCTTCACGGCGTCTTTGACCGCCTTCGGGATGGCGGCCATACGCTGGGCGAGACGTTCGGACTGGCGGCTCATGTCAGAACGTCCATGCGCGATACGGGGCCAGCAGGTCGAACATGCCGGGGCAGTTCTCCACGATGTTCGTCCCGATCAGCGCGGCCTCGCGGTTGTTGTAGAGGTGCGCGACAAGCTGGCGCACAGCTTCGAAGATCGGTTCGGGCGTTCCATCGGGGAAGGTCGTCGCGTCGTCCAGCGCGACGCCGATGTACTGGGCCACCCACGCTTCCGCCGCCACGATTTTCGCGGTGATCAGCGCGTCATCGTCCGCGATGAAGACGTTCAGGTGCGCCTTCGCGTCATCAAGCGAGAGGAGGGGAGTGGTCATGCCCATGCGCCTCTTTCATCATTTCGGGATGTTTCGCGAAGGTCCCCCCGCCGGTCCCCTGTGGTAGGGCGGAAGTTGTCGGATACCCCCGGGGTAGGGTTCGTCGTGGTCAACCGACGGTCCGCTCGCGGTAATGATCTGGTGCAATTGATTGCACGCGACGATGCGACGGATCATCTCGCGGTTGCGCATGCGGACTTCGCGAGGCTGGATCACTGGCGCGGTCAGGGCGAGGTGAACAGGCCAGCCCACATGAAGGCGTCGTATGAGCGTGTTCTTGTTCTTGCCCAGCTTGCGCGACCACTCGCTGATGTTCAGGCGTTGGCCATTGTAGAAGACCAGGTGCTCATTCTTGCCCCGCTCGCGCGGCATGGCCGCCAGCTCTTGCTCGCCCATGACACGGTCGCCGCTGATGCGTCTGACGATCTGGTAACGGGACATGCCCGTGCGCTCGGCAATCGCGTTGATGGTCAGACGCCGCCCGTCATGCAGGTAGGTCTTGGGCTTCGTGCCCGGCTTGCCGTCCACGTCCAGCGGTCGGCCCTGACGGATGCGCTGATGGATCAGGTTGACGTGCTTGCCGGTGATGGCCGCGATCTCCTTGGCCGTCATGTAGCGGCCCCGGAACAGATGCAGCTTGGGCGTAGGTCCGCCGACATGGATGCGCGTCATGCCGCGCCCTCACATGCGATCATGAAATTAGCGGCGCTGTTGTCGTTCCTGAGACTGCTTCCCGCCGTTGTGGCAGGGCGCGCATAGGGCCTGCCAGTTCGATCTGCGCCAGAACAGGGAGCGGTCGCCACGGTGCGGGACGATGTGGTCCACGATGCTGGCGGGCTCGCCGCAGTATACGCATCGGGGATGGGCGGCGAGGTAGGTGGCTCGCTCTTTCTCCCACTTGCCGGTGTATCCGCGCTCCCGTGCTGAGGGTCGGACTTGATCGTGTCGAGCTTTGCGTTCCCGGTCGCGGGCTTTGCTGCATTCGCATCGCTGGCCAGAGGGGACGATTTTTCCGCATCCGCAGATGTAGGGGGCTCGGACTGGCATGGCGTCTTGCTCAGCATGATTTCGAGTTCGTAGCCCAGCACGGCTAGGACGCGCTCATAGACCTCGATTGGTCCGCCGCAACGCAACTTCCCCGTGATGATGCGTCGGTACGTGCTGCGATTGATCTTGGCCGCCGCGCACAAGGCGCGTTCGGACATGCCGCTTTCCCGCTGTAGCTGGCGAATGAGCGTTTGCCAGTCGGTCATGCTGCCTTCCTCGCTTTGCGGATCGGGCGCTTGACCACGGTCGTGCCCACGGATTTGAAGACGGCCCTGAACTTCTCGGACACGGATTTGGGCTCGGGCTGCTTGTCGGGCTCGGACGCCCCGAAGATCGCGCGCAGGAAATCCACGCGACCCTTGTAGGCTTCCGTAATCTCGGCCGGCGTCGCGTCCAGCGTGACGGCTGGAGACCAGCCCAGCCATCCCGTGCCGATCCGGTAAAGGCTTTCGAGATACTCGCGGAAGGGCACGCTCTCGCCCTTGTCGGCGTCGAGCTTGCGGTCGCTGGCGTCCAGTCCCGCGCATGCCGCGACATAGGCCAGCAACGGCTCTTGCAGGCTGGGCAGGGCGTCCAGCGCCTGCTGGTCTGTCACGCGGGCATTGTCTCTGAGGATCGCGCAGGCCGTCTCAAGACTGCCTTCCATGATCTTGGCGATGACGCCCGCGAAGGAGCCAGGACGACGTTCGAGGCGGATGGCGTTGCGCAGCGACGGGCGAAGCACGACGGCCTCGCCCGCAACCATGCACGTGATTTCATCCGCCAAGCGCATCGGTCATGCCCGTCACGCCACGGCGAGCGTGTAGTCGGCTTCGGCCGAACCGCCGCCGTCGTAGGTGACGGTCACCGTGAAGGAGGAGCTGCCCGTCGCGGTCGGCGTGCCGCTGATCACGCCTGTCGAGGCGTTCAGCGTGAGGCCGTCCGGCAACGCGCCGGTCGTGACGGCGAAGGTCGGCGTGCCAATGCCGCCGGACGCCGTGATCGTCTGCGAATAGGCGACGCCGTTGGTCGCGCCCGTGAGCGCGCCGGATACAGGCGAGAGCGCCACGACAGGCGCGGCCGGGATTTCGAGGATCGCCCCGTCGATGCCCAGCGTGATCGTGGTCTTGACGATGTTGTCGGCGTCCTTGAACTCGTTCTGAGCGCCGCCGACGACCGCCCGCATGTAGTAGACCGTGTTCTCGCCGGTCGGCGTCGGCTTGTCGTTCAGTTCGATCTTGATCGCGTAGGGCAGATAGTCTTCGACCGCCGCGCGGGCCTTGTTCTGGCCTGCGTCCGTCGTGTTGCGGGCGACGATCAGCTTGATGGAGCCGCTGTCGATAGAACCCTTGAGACGGCGCACATGGGCGTCCGACAGACGGGTGTATTCGAGCACCTTGGCTTCCGGGCCCCATTCGCCGAGGTCGATCACGTCGCTGATTTCGGTATAGGTGTCCGCCTCGAAATCGACGAGGTCCGAAATAGTGGCGTTCGCGGACCCGATGTAGACGCGGGCCTTGGCGGTCGTTCCGATGGTCATGTCTTGGTCCTTTCAGAAGGAAGATGGAAGCGGCGGGCGCATGTCCCGCCGTCGTCATCAGGCGTGCATCGTGAGGAAGCGGAACGCTTCGGCCTTGCTCACGCCGCCGCCGACGCGACGCCGCGCGTGGAAGCGGACGAGGCCGTTCGTCTGCTGCGAGTAGGGGTCGCGCAGGATGCTGAGGCTGACGCGGTCGAAGATGCGGAAGCCGTCCATGAAGCTGCCGAAGATGATCGGCGTCACGCCGGCCGCCGGGTCGGGCATGTCCGGGAACTCGATGACCGGCCGGCCCAGCAGCGTCGGCGGGTTCCCGTCGGCGAGGCTTTCCTGCCAGTAGTATTCGCCCATGCTCGACTTGAGCTTGCGGACCTGTCCGATGGTCGTGCGGTTCATGGCGAACGCGCCGCGCGCCGCGTATGCGGTCGGGAGCGAATGGTAGAGGTCCATGATTTCGTCCGCGACGATGGCCGCCGGATCGGCGGTCGTGACGCCCGTCGTGATGCCTGTCGTGTTCAGGAAGCCGAGCGGCTTGTTGGTCCCGTCGCCCGTGACGAAGGCGGTGGCTTCGGCGCGGCCGAACTCCTGCGAAATGTCGTAAGCCAGTTCGCTTTCGATGTTGAAGGCCGCGTCTTCCAGCAGGCGGTTCGACACGTCCACGTAGCACTTGAGTTCGGCGACGTTGTAGACGCCCTGCCCATAGGTCGGCTGGGTGGGCGGCGCGGCGTCCGTCTCGCCTTCCCACGAAGCGGTCATGGTCCCCGTGCGGTTGGGCAGGCGGACCTCGCCTTCGGAGACTGTCTGGATGCGCGCGACGCTGCGGATCGGGCTGAACAGCACGAGGTTGCGGTCGATCTCCCGAAGGAACTGGTACGGGACCAGATAGCCGCCGGCCGTCGTGGTCGAGACGGCGAGCGCCCGGATTTCGTCCGCGCCCATACGTTCCGCGCCGCGACGGACATAGCTGTTGAACGCCCGCTGTTCGATGGACGGGCCGTTGTCCTGACGCTGTTCCTGCGTCGGACGGTTGAGGCGGGTTTCGAGCGCCGCCAGACGATCCGTCACGCCGCGCAGTTCCGTCGTGTGCTGCGTGCGAAATTCTTCGCTGGCGTTGCGCAGTTCCTCGACGGCCGCCGTGGCCGCCGCCATCGGATCGTCGTCGCGCGTTTCGACCGGCTCGGCCGACCGGGTTTCGATTTTGAAGTGCTTCGTCATGGGTCAGTCCTTTCTGCGAAGCGATGCGACTGCGCCCGTGACGGCGCGGGTGAATGCGTCGGTGGATGCCGAGCGCACTTGCTTGATCCGAGCGCCGCCCGCGCTCGGCAGAGCGACAAGGCTGATCTCAACCAAGTCGATTTCGGAGAGGATGCGAACGCCGTTCGCGTCGCGGGTCGCGTTCTTGGCGCGGAAGCCGATGCTCAGGCCGTTCAGGGCTCCCGCCTTCAACAGCGCGTGCGCTTCCTTGCCGCGCGCGGTTTCCGTGATCAGCTTGCCGGTGACGGCGAGGCCCGTGTCGTCTTCGCGTATGTCGGTCCACACGCCGACAATCTCGTCCGCGCGGTGCGCCCACAGCATCGGGGGACGGACGTTGCGGGCGATGTGATCGGCGAGCGTGCGCGTGAACGCGCCGCGCCGGACGATCTCGTTGTGACGGTTGCGCTCGCCGAAGATCGCCGCGTGTCCCGTGAACACGCCTTCCTCGCCTTCGGTCGCGAAGCGGATCGCGTACTCCATCACGTCGCTGGCGACGGCGTCACGTCGTGCAATTGATTGCAACTGAACAATCATTTTCCAAGTCCCCACACGTGCTTCCATGCGCCGCCTTCATGCCCGACACGGACGCGGGTCAGGCCCAGCACGGGAGCGAGTTGGCGAAGGATGCGGTTGGTCGTGTTCGTCTCGGTCACGCCGATGGTTTCGCGATCTGGATAGATGCGCGCCGCGACTTCGCGGACGGTGAGACGTGCATCGGGCTCGGCGTTGAAGACCGAGCGCACGGCGCGCTGCATCGGGCCGTTATTCATCGTCTGCCCCCGTCTGAGTGCGACCGAACCAAAGGGTTTCGAGGATCGCGACGGCGAGCGGGAAGGTCTCGGCCAGTGGGCGCGTAGTCGCGTAGGCCGCGACAAGGGCCGCCGCGTCTTCGGGCGTCTCGCCGCCGCCGATCAGGGCGAGGCGCACGACTTCCAGAAGGTCGGCGTGCTTGAAGTCCGACGCGAACAGCCGCTTGCACAAGCCGCCGATGCCCGCGCCCGTGACGCGCTCAAGTTCGATGATCAGCTCGGGGGTGAGTGCGAAGTCGCGTTCCGCGTCCCCGAAGAACTGGCGATGCGTGGGCGTGTCACGCTGCATTGGCGTCGCCCTTGCTCGCGGCGTCCTTGCCGGGCTTGATGTCGGACCCGCCGTCCACGGTCGTGTTGGCGTTGATGAAAGCGTCGCCGCCCGCATACGGGGCGCGGTTCTCCAGCTCGCGGACTTCGTTCGGGTTCAGGATGCGAGCGTTGACCAGCGTGGAATAGGCCGCCGCACGCGCCGGCAGATCGGCGCGCAGCAGATCGTCGGTGTCGAACTCGGCGTAGAACCGGGCGCGGTCTTCGGGGCTGATCAGCTTGAGGTTGATTTCGGCTTCCCAAGCCTTCAGCCAATGAGCGAGCGTGAACTTCAGGAAGGACGCGCCCATCTCGGTCGCGTTTCCCCACGTGGCCCTGCCCAGCTCGTAAATCAGCGACGGCGGGACGCGAAAGATGCGCGCGACTTCGTTGACGTGGTGCTGCCAGAGTTCGATGTACTGGTTGTCCACGCTGCTGAACGCGAGCGGCTTGAAGTCGCCGCCTTCTTCGATGACCGCCGTGTCGCCGCTCGACTGGCCAGACTGTGAGCTTTGCCAGCTTGCCTTGATGCGCTTGGCGACCTCCGCGCCCAGCTTGCCCGGGAATTTCAGGATGCCGGCGGGACGGCCGCCCTTGCCGAACAGGCGCGCGGCGTATCCCTGCATCGCGACCAGCACGCCGATGCTTTCGGCGCACATGAGAACGGGGCTCGCGCCGCCGACGCCGTCAATCGACGGGGCCATGATGTGGAGCATGTCGCGGAAGCCGACGACGCGCTGGTCGTCGCCGTTCGTGATCCTGAACTCGGGTTCGCCGGTTTCGAGGATGTAGAGCACCTGGACGTTGATCGGCCGCACGTGGATGAGTTCGACGGGCTCGCCGTCCCGGCGGTTGATGAAGGCGTATCCGTTGCCGAAGGTGAGCGCGTCGCGGGTGACCTGTTCGAACAGGCGGCTCGATGGCGTCCACGGGTTCGCGGCGTCATGCACAAGGGCGTGCGCAGGATGGTCATTGGCGAGCTGTACGGAGCCGCTGGAAGCTCTTTCGAAGATCGAGCATGGGAGGCCGCCGATAGCTTCGGCAATCGCCTGTACAGCCGCCCTGACGGCCGGCACGCGCATGGCGTTTTCGGGGGTGATGCTGACGCCCGACTGCAACGGCGTCGCGCCGAACAGGTCGAGCAACATTTCGGACGGCGCGCTCAGGTCGGTGGCGAGCGTCGCGCGCGTCTCAGGCGCTGGAGCTGGTTTCTTGCGAAAGCCGAACATCATGTCGGCTGATCAATCTGCACATGCGCGACGTCATGTCAGCAAGAGATTTCGAGTGTGGTCTGCGTAGCGAACCACTCGGCATGATCGTCGGGTCAGATTTGATTGTTCAGTTGCAATCAATTTCATTTTCTAAAAATGATCGGACCCATTGCTTGTTCAATCTCCTTCCCGGAAGAGAGAGAAAGAGAGAAGGAAGAGGCGGCAGTCGCCGCAGGCGCTGCCATCTCCATCAATCTTGTTCATTCATGTTATCTCTAGAGTATTATCTAATTTTGGTTCGATCATTTTTAGAAATTTCCCCCGGAAAACCGGGCTTTTTTGCCTTCCAGAGGCCCGTTTCGGAGGCCCTGAAACCGCGTAGGGGGCGATCATTTTTAGAAACTAAAAATGATCGGGCGTTCATGCCCATTGCAGGCCCAGCCGCTCGTACAGGAGCTTGTATCGGGACGAGCCTTTCGGCGCGAAGGGCGTCTTGTTGTGTCGCTTCGACATGGGCGTGGGCTTGGTCAGCCGATGCCAAATGGCCCAGCGTTCGTCGCTCGACAGGACTGGTCCGCCGGTCTTGATCGTGATCGCGTCCTTGTAGAGCGCGGCCTGTTCGGCGTCGATCTCCGCATGACGTGCGCTCAGCCCGCGCGGCTTCTTCTTCGGCGTCGTGAACTGCGCCTGCACGGTCGGCCAGATGCCGGGCTCGAACAGGATGCGCGATAGCAGCGGCGTCGGCTTGATCCAGACATGCGTCTGCCCATCCCACAGATGCACTTCGTCTTCGATCAACCCGCGCCTGCGCAGGTCCGCCTTCACGCGCCGGAAGTGCGCCTCGGATACGGCCTCACCATCGCCCATGATGTTCCGCCAGCCGTCGTGATCTGGCCAGCCGACATAGGCCGGGCGGACGCCCCATCGTTCGAACCGGCCGAGCGCGTCATTCCAGCGCCCGTTCGTGGAATGGTGATGCTGGAAGACCACGTCCCGGAGGAGACGGAACGCATACCCGCGCTTGTCGGGCGCGAGGCGGCGCAGGATCGTCTTCCAGCCGGAGACACGATCAAGCGCGTCGTCAGGCACGGGAGACTTCGGCAGGATGGCCGCGCCCGTGTCGCTTTCATGCGAGGCGGTCTTGGTCGTGCTGGTCCACTGCCAGATCGGCAGGGTCAGCAGATCGTCGTCCAGCGCGACCGTCGCGGACCCCTTGTTCAGATACGCCTTGAACGCGGCCTTCGCCTTCGGGCTGTTGAGATAGGATGCCTTGGTCTCGGCTATTGCAATTGATTGCATCGTTACGCCTCCGGTACGAATTGACCGGGGCGCGGCGCGCTGGTAGGCTGGACCCGGTGGTTGTTGCTGGACACGACGCCTCTGGAAGACCCTCGCCGATGGATGAACCCGGCGGGGGTCTTTTCAATTCAGGAAGCCTGTCACGGGTCGTGAGGATCGCGGAAGGGCGAACTCGCCAAGTGGTACAGCGGTGCAACCGGGACGGGGCGTGAACGGGCGAGCCGATCTTTCCCCCAGCGTTCCCCCAATGTCTGGGGGAAACTGGGGGATTTTCGGTATTCGTTCTGTGGGGGAATGGGGAGTGCTCGGCCCCGTAACCCTTGAAACTGTTTGGATTTTCTGGTGCTGCGAGAGAGGATTGAACTCTCGACCTCTCCCTTACCAAGGGAGTGCTCTACCACTGAGCTACCGCAGCTTTTGGTCGGACGCGGCGCGGGGCCGGCGCGGACGGCGCGCTTGTGCCACAGCGTCGCCGGCATGACAAGCGCGGTTGGCGCCTGAACCCGCCCCCAAGCTTGCAGCCCGCCGCCTTCGCCCCTAAACATGCGCCGGATCGGGGCAGGGGCTTTTCCGGGCATGAGCAAGGCCGGCGACGCAAAGGGCGGTTCTGGCCGCAATGGCAGGCTCGCCAGCGCATTGCGCGACAATCTGCGCCGGCGCAAGGCGGCCAGCCGCCCGGTCGAAGACGCCGCGGCCGAGCCTGCGGCGGTTGCGCGTGAAAATGCCACACCGGCCGACAAAACGTCGGGCGAAGGCCGCGAAAGTTGAACTGGCCCTTGGTCCGCCACAATACGACGGGCTTGTGACGGGGCGCATTTGAGGCGGCATGGCCGCCCGAAATTTGGGGCGAAGGCGGCAGCCGCGCCCGGAAGCGAGGTTAGATGGATCGCATTCGCATCGTCGGCGGACACCGTCTCAACGGGACGATCCCGATTTCCGGCGCCAAGAACGCCGCTTTGCCGCTGATGATCGCCTCGCTCCTGACCGAAGGCACATTGACGCTGGAAAACCTGCCGCGTCTGGCCGACGTCTCGCAGCTCGCCCGCATTCTCGCCAATCACGGCGTCGACTACACGATCGAGGGCAAACGCTCCGGCGATTCGGACACGCAGGGCCAGACCGTGCATCTGGCCGCCCGCCAGATCGTCGACACCACGGCGCCATACGATCTCGTGTCGAAGATGCGCGCCTCCTTCTGGGTGCTGGCGCCGCTGGTCGCGCGCATGGGCGAGGCCAAGGTTTCGCTGCCCGGCGGCTGCGCCATAGGCACCCGCCCCGTCGACCTGCTGCTCATGGCCATGAAGGAACTGGGCGCCGAGATCGAGATCGAGGGCGGCTACGCCATCGCCCGCGCGAAGAATGGCCTGAAAGGCGGCGACATACTCTTCCCCAAGGTCACGGTCGGCGGCACGCATACGGCGCTGATGGGCGCGAGCCTCGCGCACGGGACCACGGTCATCCACAATGCCGCGCGAGAACCGGAAATCGTCGATCTCGCGGAATGCCTGATGAAGATGGGCGCCAAGATCAAGGGCGCCGGCACCAAGACGATCGAGGTGACGGGCGTGACGCGTCTCAACGGCGCGCGCCATGCCGTGCTGCCCGACCGCATCGAGACCGGCACCTACGCCATGGCGGTCGCCATGACCGGCGGCGATGTGCTGCTGCAGGGCGCCCGCGCCGATCTGTTGCAGGCCGCCCTCGACGTGGTCGAGCAGACCGGCGCCAAATGCGTCCAGACCAACGACGGCGTCCGCGTGACGCGCAACGGCGGGGCGATCCAGCCGGTCGACGTCGTCACCGAGCCCTATCCGGGCTTCCCGACCGATTTGCAGGCGCAGCTGATGGCGCTCGTCACCCGCGCCGATGGCGTCTCGCGCATCACCGAGACGATCTTCGAGAACCGCTTCATGCACGTCTCGGAGCTTGCCCGCTTCGGCGCGCAGATCAGGCTCGACGGCGACACCGCCATCATCGAGGGCGTGCAGACGCTCAAGGGCGCCCCGGTCATGGCGACCGATCTGCGCGCCTCCGTCTCGCTGGTCATCGCCGCGCTGGCGGCGGAAGGCGAGACCATGGTCAACCGCGTCTACCACCTCGATCGCGGCTTCGAGGCGCTGGAGAAGAAGCTCGGCGCCTGCGGCGCGGAGGTCGAGCGCATTTCGGCGGGCTAGTGCGGGGCCCCCGGTCCCGCCTCCACAACGATCCTGTTAACCAGCGCGAGAATAGCCTCGCGCCGTAACGCCGCCGCCAAGCGCCGATTAACCGGCGCCTCCTATCCTCTGGTCCACGTCAGGGACCTGCGGAGACCACATGGGCGAGCCGGCAATCTACATTTCCACCACCGATATCGCGCTGAACGACGCGCCGATCCCCAAGGACTGGATCGTATCCGGCGCGCCGCGCGCCCGCATGGCCGAACTTTCCCGCAGCCGAGACGGCGCCGCCGTCTCGGTCGTCTGGGACTGCACGGCCGGCGAATTCGACTGGCGCTTCGGCGTGGACGAATGGATTCACATTCTCGAGGGCGGCGTCGAAGTTCGCGACGAGCAGGGCCGGTGGAACGAGCTGGCGCCGGGGTCTGTGGCCTTGTTTCGAGCCGGCGTCGTCTCGCGCTGGCGCGTGCGGACCTACGTCCGCAAGCTCGCCATCTGCCGGGTGGCCATGCCGCTGCCCATGGGTTTCGCGTTGCGCGCCCTCGTAAAGCTGCGCGGCATGTTGACGGGTGGGTCGCATAGCGTCGCCAGCGCGGCCTGAGGCCGCGGGACGCTTGCGAACTGCGGCCGCCGGCCCCACATGGCGTGTGCGAGGCCGTCATGACACAGCAATGCCCCGATAGCGACCACCCCCTCCGTCTCATCGCCTTCGATGCGGAAGATCTCGAAGTCGTCTCCGCCCATTTGCAGGACGCGCTCGTGCGCGTCGGCGATATGGCCTGGCTGCCCGAGCAGGACCGTTTCGTCCTCGGCCTCTCGCGATTCGACTGGATTTCGGCGGATGCCGGCCAGTGCGAGCGGGCGGTCGCGGCGCTCCAGTTCGAGCGCGTGCGCACCGTCCGCCAGAATGGCGTGCCCCAGCGCGAGCCCAACAGCGTGCTGAGCCTGCTCTCGATCTTCTTCACGACCACCGACGCCCCGGCGGGCCGCGTTTTGCTGACTTTTTCCGGCGGCGCGGCGGTGCGGCTCGATGTCGAATGCCTCGAGGCGCATCTGCGCGACCTCGGGCCACGCTGGACCGCCAAATCCCGGCCGGGCCACGCGCTTGACGCGGGCCCCGCACAGGGGTCATGACCTGACGGACCATTTCGGGGCGCTCGCCCGCGCCTGATTCCGGAGCTCAAAGATGACCCTGCGGCTCGATGCGACGGCCGCCGATTTCGACGCGCGCTTCGCTGACCTGCTCGCCATGAAGCGTGAAGTGTCGGAGGACGTGGACGCCGCCGCCCGCGACATCATCGCCGACGTGGTGTCGCGTGGCGATGCGGCGCTGATCGACCTGTCGAAGAGATTCGATCGGATCGATCTCGCCGAACGTGGTCTCGCCATCGGCAGGGCCGAGATCGAAGCCGCCGTCGCCGCCTGTCCGAAACCCGCGCTCGACGCGCTGGATGTGGCGCATGGCCGCATCGTCGCCTTCCATCAACGCCAGAAGCCGCAAGACCTCCGCTTTACCGACGAGGCCGGCGTCGAACTCGGCTGGCGCTGGACGGCGGTGGAGGCGGTCGGCCTCTATGTGCCCGGCGGCACCGCCTCCTATCCGTCGTCGGTGCTGATGAACGCCGTGCCCGCCAAGGTCGCCGGCGTGCCGCGCATCGTCATGGTCGTGCCGACGCCCGACGGCGCCATCGACCCGCTCGTGCTGGCGGCGGCGTCTCGCGCCGGCGTCGACGAAATCTATCGCATCGGCGGCGCGCAGGCCGTCGCGGCGCTCGCCTATGGCACGCAAACCATTCGTCCCGTCGCCAAGATCGTCGGCCCCGGCAATGCCTATGTCGCGGCCGCCAAGCGCCGCGTCTTCGGACAGGTCGGCATCGACATGATCGCCGGCCCCTCGGAAGTTCTCGTCATCGCCGACGCCTCCGCCAATCCCGCCTGGATCGCCGCCGACCTGCTGGCGCAGGCCGAGCACGACACGGCGGCGCAGAGCATTTTGATCACCGACAGCGCGGAACTCGCCCGCGATGTCGAGCGCGCGGTCGAAGCGCAGTTGACGACGCTGCCGCGAGAAAAGATCGCGCGCGCGAGCTGGAGCGATTTCGGCGCGACCATTGTCGTGAAATCGCTCGCCGACGCGATCCCGCTCGCCGATCGCATTGCCGCCGAACATCTCGAGATCATGGCGGAGGACGCCGAAAGTCTGGCCTCGCGTGTGCGCAATGCGGGCGCGATCTTCATCGGCGCGCATACGCCGGAAGCCATCGGCGACTATGTCGGCGGCTCCAATCACGTGCTGCCGACGGCGCGCTCGGCGCGCTTTTCCTCGGGTCTCGGCGTGCTCGACTTCATGAAGCGTACGTCCATTCTCAAATGCTCGCCGCAATCGCTGAACCTGCTGGGCCCTTCGGCGATCGCGCTCGGGCAGGCCGAGCGGCTGGAAGCGCACGCGCGCTCGGTGGCGATCCGCATCAACAGAGGCGCGGCATGACAGCAGACAACAAGCGCCTGGTCGCGATCACGCTCGACGACGCCTCGATCGGCCGCGGCACGCCCGATCAGGAACACGAGCGCGAGATCGCGATCTACGATCTGATCGAGGAAAACAGGTTCGCCCTGCCGGGCCACGACGGCGGCCCCTACGCGCTCTTCATCGCGCTGCACGACGCCAAGCTCGCCTTCGATATCAGGGAAGAGGGCGGCGCCACCGTCGTCATGCACATTCTCTCACTGACGCCGTTCCGCAAGATCCTGAAGGAATATTTCATGGTCTGCGAGAGCTATTATGCGGCGATCCGTACCGCGACCCCGGCGCAGATCGAGGCGATCGACATGGGCCGGCGCGGCCTGCACAACGAGGGCGCGCAACTTCTGGCCGAGCGGCTTAAGGGCAAGATCGAATGCGACATGGATACGTCGCGCCGGTTGTTCACGCTGGTCACAGCGCTGCACTGGAAAGGCTGACGCGGCGTGCCGCGCGGCCCTGAAGCGCCGGGAGGCTGACGATGGAGAGCGGCCGTCGCCCGCAATCCATTCTGTTCTGCTGCACCTTCAACGCCGTGCGTTCGCCGATGGCCGAGGCGATCGCGCGCTATTACTACGGTCGCGAAATCTATTTCGCCTCAGCCGGCGTCAAGGCCGGCGAACTCGATCCCTTCGCCGTCGCGGCGATGGAGGACATCGGCATCGACATCGCCAAATACCGGCCGCATACGTTCGAGGACCTCGAGGATTCGAGTTTCGACCTCATCGTCTCGCTGTCGCCCGAAGCGCACCACAAGGCGCTGGAATTCACCCGCACGCTCGCGGTCGACGTCGTCTACTGGCCGACGATCGATCCGACCGCCGTGCAGGGCTCGCGCGAACAGATGCTCGACGCCTATCGCAGCGTGCGGGACGGGTTGAAGAAGCGGATCACGGCGCTGCTGTCGCCGACGGCTTGAGCGCCGGTCAACGCCTGTATTGCGCTTCGCTCACCTGTTCGAGCCAGTCGACCGCCTTGCCGTCGAGCTTTTCCTGAATGGCGATATGCGTCATCGCGGTCGTCGCGGTTGCGCCGTGCCAGTGCTTTTCGCCGGGAGAAAACCACACGACGTCGCCGGGCCGGATCTCCTCGACCGGCCCGCCGTCGCGCTGCGCCCAGCCACAGCCGTCGGTTACAATCAGCGTCTGTCCGAGCGGATGCGTGTGCCAGGCCGTGCGCGCGCCGGGCTCGAAGGTGACGCGCGCGCAAGCGACGCGCGCGGGGTCGGGCGCGCTCATCAGGGGATCGATCCGAACCTTGCCGGCGAAATAATCCACCGAGCCCGAATCCGACGGGCGGGTCCCTATCCGTTCGATCTTCATGCTTGCCTCCGGCCGGGCGCTCTGATGCAGCGAGAATTAGGACAGACCGCACGAATTTCACGCCGTCGCGCTCTCACATCCCCATCGCCCGCAATCCCGCAGCCGTCGCGAACCCCGCCGCCAGCGCCGGCAATTCGCGCCTGAGCAGGAACATAACGCCCGCAGCGACACAGACCGCCGCCACGCCCGCCACACCCGCCTTGAGCGCGATCGGCGCGACCGTGGCGATGAAGATCGAGGCGGGCAATGCCTCCAGTCCCCGTCGTACGCGAGCCGTCATCGGCACGCGCGCCATCAGCCAGTAGCCGCCGAGCCGCATCAGGATCGTTACGGCGGCCGTCGCGAAGATCACCGTCCATGGGCCGATGGACATGGTCATGCCGCCTCGTCGATGAGCGCGGCCGACAGGGCGCCGGCGAGCGCGCCCGCGACGATGAACCAGCCTGCTGTGAATTGCGAGACGATGATCGCCAAGAGCCCGGCGATGATCAGCGGCGCGAAACGTTTCGCGCGTCGCGCCATCGGCACGGTCAGCGTCGCGAAGACGATCGGCAGAACGAGGTCGAGCCCGTAGCGCTCGGGATGCGCGACCAGCGCGCCCGCCCAAAAGCCGATCGCCGTCGTCGCCACCCAGCCGAGATAGAGCGGGATATTGGCGCCGATGACCGGCCCGTGGTCGCGCCCGCCCGCCGCGTGATGGCGCGCGCCGATCGCGAAACTCGCATCGGTCAGAAACAGCAGGCTGAAATAAACGAGACGCCGGTCGAGCCCCTCGATCCACGGCCGGAAGGTCGCGCTCATCAACAGGAAGCGCGCGTTGATCGCCGCCGTCACGCCGATTGCCGCCAGAAGCGCGCCGAGCGTCCAGTCCGGCGTCCAGATCTGCAATGTCAGCATCTGCGAAGCGCCGGCGTAGACGATGGCGCTCTGGCCGATCGCCTCGGCGAAGGTGAGCCCCGTCTGGCCCGCCGCCGCCCCGACGGCGAGGCCGAAAATCAGCGCGCCCGGCTGGAAAGGCAGGGATTCGACGGCGCCGCGCCACATGCCGGCGCGGCTGACATGGGGTTCGGTCCTGGCGGCGCCCGTCTCGACGGTCTCATGCATCTCCATCGTGCGATCTTCGCCCGGCGCGCGCCCACATGCTAGACCGCCTTCAGCATGGCTGTCCGCCACCGCAGGAGGCCCGAGATCGATCCGCTCGCCCTGTCGTTCGACTATCCCGGCGGACACGCCGACATCTTTGTCGCGCGCCTCGAGCAACTGGCGCGCGACCTCTCGCCCGCGCGCGCCGCGCTCGCGCGCCGGCTCGTCGCCCGGCGCGCCGATTGCGCGGAAAACGATGTCGTCCTCGGCCACGACCCGCAAGGCGCGCCGCTCATTGTCGCGCCAGCGGCCCCCCTCCATCTCTCGCTCGCCGGGCGCGACAATATCGTCGCCGCCGCCTTGGCCGATGACCGCATTGGGGTCGATGTCGAGACGATCGCTGCGCCATTCGAGACGCCGCGCAACATTCTTCATCCCGCCGAGCAGGCCGTTCTCGATGCGGCGGGGGAGCGCGCGCCGGAAATTTTCCTGCGCTTCTGGACCGCGAAGGAAGCCTATGTGAAGGCGCTGGGCGAAGGCCTCGCGCGAGAGCCGTCCGGGATCGAGATCAGGCTCGGCGACGACGATGATTTCGAGGTCTGGGATCGCGGTCGCCGGATCGAAACCGCGCTGGCCTGGACCGGCCGGACGCTCGTCCGTCGTCGGCCCGTCATGCTCGCCTGCATGATCGCGCCGCGCTGATGGGCCAACGTTACTTTCGGCACTTGTTCGCGTTTCAGCATTGGGAATTGCTGCGGGCGCGGTCGGAGACTTTTCGCTTGCAACGAAAAGCCGTGGCGACGATCATCGGCGCGTTTTCGGCCCCCGGTCGCCGGAAGCGAATTTGAAGGACGTCCTTCGCCGGATGTTCGAAAGACCAATTGTTGCTGCCGCACAACGCGTCGGCGGCATCGAAACAGGAGTTACAAATGGGCTTCTTCGGCTCCATCATGAGCAAGATTTTTGGTGTCACGCCGGCCGCCGCAGAGGAAGCGAAGCCGGCGGCCCCGGGCGCTGGTCCGGCCGCCCCGATCGCGGCGGCGGGCTCCGTCGACGTCGCCGCCATTCTCGACGATCTCGTCGACAAGCAGGGCCAGGAGCTCAACTGGCGCGTGTCGATCGTCGATATGATGAAGGCGCTGGGCCTCGATTCCAGCCTCTCCGCGCGCAAGGAGCTCGCCAAGGAGCTGCACTTCGAGGGCGACACGTCCGACAGCGCCAGCATGAACATCTGGCTGCACAAGAAGATGATGGAGATGATCGCGGCCAACGGCGGCAAGCTGCCGGACAACGTCGGCAAGCACTGATCATACCTCACTGAGGATTCGGAAAGCCCGCGGCGTGAGCTGCGGGCTTTTTCGTTTCACCATGTGTCGACGAACGGCCGCTTGCGGGTCTCACGCCGCTGCGGCGCCGGACAGGAGTCGAGGCCGCGGATGATCCAGCGCCGCGTCTCCACGGGGTCGATCACCTGATCGATCTCCAGGACGGAGGCGATGTTCGTCGCCTTGCCGACCTCGTAGGACTTGGCGACCATCGACTGGAACAGTTTTTCGCGCTCGCCGAGATCTTCCACCGCTTCCAGTTCCTTGCGGAAGCCGAGCCTGACCGCGCCTTCCAGCCCCATGCCGCCGAACTCGCCCGTCGGCCATGAGATCGTGAAGGTCTGCGCGTGAAAGCCGCCGCCGGCCATGGCCTGCGCGCCGAGGCCGTAGCCCTTGCGCAGCACGATGGTGAAATAGGGAATGTCGAGCGAGGCGGCGGTCACGAACATGCGGCAGACATGCCGCACGAGCGCGGTCTTTTCCGCCTCCGGCCCGACCATGAAGCCCGGCGTGTCGCACAATGACACCATGGGAATATCGAAGGCGTCGCAGAGCTGCATGAAGCGCGCCGCCTTGTCGGCAGCGTCCGAATCGATGGCGCCGCCGAGATGCTTCGGATTGTTGGCGATGAGGCCGAACGGGCGTCCTTCGACGCGGATCAGCGCGGTCACGATACCCGCGCCGAATCCGCCGCGCAGTTCCAGCACCGAGCCTTCATCGGCCAGCGCATGGATGACGTCGCGGATTTCGTAAACGCGCAGGCGGTTCTCCGGGATCGCGCGGCGCAGCTGGCGTTGATCCGGCGCGCTCCAGCTCGCGACCGGCCCCTGGAAATAGGACAGATATTTCTTCGCGGCCTGGCAGGCCTCGAACTCGTCCTCGACCAGAACGTCGATCACGCCATTCGGCCATTGCACGTTCGTCGGCCCCACTTCGTCGGGGTGATAGACGCCGAGTCCTCCGCCCTCGATCATCGCCGGGCCGCCCATGCCGACGCTCGTATCCTTCGTCGCGATCACGACGTCGCAACAGCCGAGCAGGGCGGCATTGCCGGCGAAACAGCGGCCGGACACGACGCCGACCAAAGGCACTAGGCCGCTCAGTTTCGCGAATTGCGCGAAGGTCGGCACGTCGAGGCCGGTTACGCCGAGCCGCTCTGTGTCGCCGGGCCGCCCGCCGCCGCCTTCTGCGAACAGCACGATCGGAATGCGCTGGCGTTCCGCAATGGTGAAGAGCCGGTCCTGCTTCTTGTGGTTGCGCTGCCCCTGCGTGCCGGCGAGCACCATATAGTCGTATGCGACCACCATGGCTCTCGCGCGGTCGGCGTCGAACCTGTCGCCGTTCACGGTGGCCATGCCGGCGACGACGCCGTCGCCGGGCGTATTGCGAATGAGATCGTCCTTCGCGCGCCGCGCCGCCTGCGCGGCGATGGCGAGAGAGCCGTATTCGATGAAGCTGCCGTCATCGACAAGCGCGGCGATGTTTTCGCGCGCGGTGCGATGATTGGTCTTGCGGCGTTTTGCAACCGCCTCCGCGCGGTTTTCGTCGAGGCCAAAAGCCTGTCGCGCGAAAACGTCGGCGAGGTCGGGCCGGATGGCGTCGAGATCGATCTCTTCGCTTGCCGACTGCTCGTCCACGCCGACGTCGGCCGGCTCGACGAACAGGATCGGATCGTCCTTGTAGAGCGTGTCGCCCTTGCGCCCGCGGATTTCGCGCACCACGCCGCCGCAGGGCGCGGTGACGAGATGCTCCATCTTCATGGCCTCCAGCACGGCGATCTGCTGTCCGGGCTTGACCAGCGCGCCCTCGGCGACATCGACCGACACGATCGTGCCGAGCAGCGGCGCGGAAATCGCGACTGTGCCCTCGGGCCCCGCATGCGCCGTCGCCTGTCCCGATGGCGCGTCGTCGGACGCCGCCTCGAAATAATAGCGATGGCGGTCCTGCGCGCTTGTGGCGATCAATTGACCAAGATGAGCCTCGATGAAGCGCGTGTCGATGCGATTGGCGAGAAAATCCGGATGCGTCAGCAGCGCTTGCAGAAAGGAAATGTTCGTGTCGACGCCGACGACGCGGAACTCGCCGAGCGCGCGGACGCTCTTGGCGATGGCGGCGCCATAGTCGGGCGACGGCGAATGCACGATCAGCTTGGCGATCAGCGAGTCGAAGGCCGCGCCCGTGCGATACCCCGAATAGCCGAATGTATCGACGCGCATGCCGGGCCCCGAGGGAATGTCGAAGGCGGCGATCTTGCCACCGCTCGGCAGCGCCTCGCCGGCGGCATTCATCGTCTCGAGATTCACGCGCGACTGGATCGCATAGCCGCGCGGCGCGCGCGTCTCGGCAAGGCCGATGTCGGCGAGGCTCTCGCCTGCGGCTATGCGGATCTGCGCCTGCACGAGATCGACGCCGAACACTTCCTCCGTCACCGTATGTTCGACCTGCAGGCGCGGATTGGCCTCGATGAAGGCGAAATAGGACTCGTCCGATGTTTCGCGCGCGTCGACCAGGAATTCGAACGTGCCGAGATTGTCGTAGTTCGCCGCTCGCGCGAGCGTCATCGCCGCGTCCGCGATCTTTTCACGCAAGCGCGGCGTGAGCGAAGGGGATGGTGCGACTTCGATCAGCTTCTGGTTGCGGCGCTGGATCGTGCATTCGCGCTCGCCGAAATGCGTGAGGCCGCCATGACGGTCGCCGAGAATCTGGATTTCGATGTGCCGTGCGCTCTCGACCAGGCGCTCCGCATAGAGCGCCCCATCGCCGAAGGCGCTCTGCGCCTCCGACGCGCAGCGCGCGAAGGCTTCCGCGATCTCGTCTGCCTTTCGCACGGCGCGCATGCCGCGCCCGCCGCCGCCCGAAACCGCCTTCAGCATGATCGGCGCATTGATGATGGCGAAGAAAGCGCGCGCCTCGTCGGCGTCGCGCACGATGGCGCCCTGAATGACCGGCGCATTGACGCCGAGCGCCAGTTCGCGTGCCTTCAGCTTGTCGCCGAACAGGTCTAGCGCCTCCGCAGAGGGGCCGACGAACGCGAGGCCCGCTGCGGCGACGGCGCGCGCGAAAGCCGCATTCTCGGCCAGAAAGCCGTAGCCCGGATGGATCGCGTCGCAGCCCGTCTCCTGCGCCAGCGCGACGATGCGCGCGGCGTCGAGATAGGCTGCGACGCCGGACTTCGGCAGGGCATGCGCCTCGTCCGCTTTGCGCACGTGGAGCGAGGCCGCATCGTCCTGCGAATGGATGGCGACGCTCGCAATGCCGAGCGCGGCGGCGGCGCGCGCGATGCGGATGGCGATTTCGCCCCGATTGGCGATCAGCAGCTTGCGGAAGGGCGGACGGGACATCAGGGGCGCTTCTCTCTCATTATGTCCGACGATTTTGCCCCCTGATTTTGATCGCGTCGAGTCGACCTGGCGCATGCATGGGCCTAGACTTTTGCAAGAGGAAACGCCCGGAGAGGCCAATGACTCAGGAATCGCAAGCCGAAGCCGCCTATCTCGACAATCTGCGTGCGCTCTGGCGGGCGAACTGGCCCAAGAACATTCCGCAGGAGCCGGTCTATCCGCTCGGCGAGCGCCTGCTGACCGATTATCTCCGGGAATGGGCGCGGCGCACGCCGGACAAGGCCTCGCTGATCTATTACGGCCGCGAAGTGACCTTCGGCGAACTCGATCGCCTTTCCGACGCCTTTGCCGCCTGGCTGCACGAGAATGGCGTGCACAAGGGCGACGCGGTCGCGGTCTTCATGGCCAATTGCCCGCAGTTTCACATCGCCTTCTTCGGCATTCTGAAGATCGGCGCGATCCACGTGCCCGTGAATCCGCTCTTCAAGGGTCACGAACTGATCTACGAACTCAACGACACCGGCGCGAAAACCATCGTGGCGCTGGATACGCTGTTCCCACTCGTGCAGGAGGTGAAGGACAAGACGAAGATCGAAATGATCCTCGTCACGTCAATGGGCGCGATGCTGCCGCAGACGCCGACGATCCCGCTGCCTGGCGGCCTCGATGCGCCGGCCGTCAAATGCGAAGGCGCGATCGACTTTCTTCCCGCGCTCGCGGCGGTGAAGACGAGCCCGCCACAGGTCGATGTCGGCCTCGATGACGTCGCCGCGCTCAACTACACCGGCGGCACGACCGGCATGCCCAAGGGTTGCGTGCATACGCAGCGCGACATGGTTTATACGGCCGCGACGACCTGTAATATCGGCATCGATTTGAAGCCCGACGACGTCGGCATCAATTTTTATCCGGTGTTCTGGATCGCCGGCGAGGATATGGGCGTCATCTTCCCGATTTTCGCCGGTGCGACTTACGTCCTGCTCGCGCGCTGGGACCCTGTCGCCTTCATGGCCGCTGTTCAGCATTATCGTGTCACTGTCGCGAGCCTGCTCGTCGATAATGCCGTGGAAGTCATGGAGCACGCCCGCGTCGACGAGTTCGACCTGCGCTCGCTGGAACAGGTGCGCTGCTCCTCCTTCGTCAAGAAGCTGAACATTCCCTATCGCGAGCGCTGGCGTGCGCTGACCGGCGCCACCATGATCGAGGCCGCGTGGGGCATGACCGAGACGCATACTTGCGACACGTTCACGACCGGGCTGCAGGACGATGACGCCGACCTGAAGTCTCAGCCGATCTTCGTCGGCCTGCCCGTGCCCGGTACGGAATTCAGGATCTGCGATTTCGAGACAGGCGCGTTGAAGTCGCTCGATCAAGAAGGCGAACTCTGCGTGCGCTCGCCTTCGCTGCTCAAGAGCTACTGGAACAAGCCGGAGGCGACGACCGAAAGTCTGCGCAACGGCTGGCTGCATACAGGCGACATCGGGCTGATCGACTCGCAGGGCTTCATCCATTTCCTCGGCCGGCGCAAGGAGATGCTGAAGGTCAAGGGCATGAGCGTCTTCCCCGCGGAGATCGAGGCCATGCTCGGCCAGCATCCCGCCGTCGTCGGCTCCGGCGTTATCGGCCGTCCCGATGCGGAACGTGGTCAGGTTCCTGTCGCCTTCGTGCTCGTTCACGAGGCCGCGCGCGCGACCACGAAGGCGGAAGACATCGCCGCCTGGTGCAAGCAGAACATGGCTGTCTACAAGGTGCCGGAAATCCGCATCGCCAGCGAGTTGCCGATGACCGCGACCGGCAAGGTGAAGAAGGAGGAATTGGCGAAGCTGTTGTGAGCAGAGCCGTCATTGCGAGCGAAGCGAAGCACTCCAGATCCACGCCATGAATCTGGATTGCCTCATCGCTTCGCTCCCCGCAGTGACGTGCACCGATCCTACAACCCCAATTCCTTCACGATCTGCTGCTTCAGCTTGTACTTCTCGACCTTGTTGGTCGGTGTAACCGGCAGCGCCTCGACGAAGCGGATGTGCTTCGGGATCATGTATTTTGGCATGACCGCGCGCGCGTGCTCGCGGATCTCGTCCTCGCTCGGGGTCTCGCCGGCGACCGGCTGCACGAACGCGACAATATCGTCTTCCGATCCTTCCGCAGCGGGGATCGGCAACGCGGCGGTGGCCTGCACCTTTGGGTGGCGCGAGATGAGCGCCTCCACCTCGAACGACGACACGTTCTCGCCTCGCACGCGAAAAAACCCGCCCATGCGATCAACGAAGCGATAGACGCCGGAGCCATCAGGCATTTCCGCGCAGGCGTCGCCTGTGTGGAACCAGAGGTTGCGGAACGTCTTCAGCGTCGCCTCGGGTTTCTTGAAGTATTCCTGCAGCAGCAGACCCGGAAAGCGCGGGCGAATGCCGAGCTGACCGACGACGCCCGGCGCGCAACGATTGTCGTCCTCGTCGAGGATCGCGACCTCGAGCAGCGGCGATGGCTTGCCCATGAATCCTGTCGGCAGTTTGGTTGAACCTTCGACAACCAGAACGCCGAGCTTTTCGCATAACGCACGGATCGCCGCCTTGGAATGGCTCTTGCGCAGCGTCTGCGGCACGCCCTCCTCGTCACCCAGTTCGTCGATCACGCCGACGAATGGATTGCCGGATTCCGTCTGGCCGAACCCCGCCGTGACGAAATCGATGCCGAAACGGGTCGCGACCTCGTGGTGGTTCGGCGGCAGCGGCTGCATATGCACCATGGCGAGCGTATTGGCGCGATCGTCGTCGCGGGGCGGGGCGCCGAGCAGCCACGGCGTCATCACGTCCAGAAGGATCGCGTAGGTGGCGCCGACTTCCGCGATCCGCTCCCAGAATTGCGTCGGCGAGAACCTGTCCCACAGGCCCACCGTATTGCCGCGCCAGACCGCGCGTACGAGAAGCGCGAAGGCGCCGCCGACATGATAGAGTGGCAGGTCGCAATAGATGACATCGTCCTCGCTCGCGAAGGCGCGCAGGAAGAATGTGTACTGGTTGATCCAGCGGAAATTCTGCAGCACGCCCTTGGACGGGCCGGTCGTGCCTGACGTGTAGCAGATGTTGGCGAGATCGAACGGACCGGGCGAGACCGGCGGCGCCTTGGTCTCGTGCGCGCAGAGCGTGCCGAAATCGAGCAGGGCCGCGTTGTTGAATGCGGGCGGGAACGCCGCGCCGGTATGGTCGTGATCGCCCGGTTTCGGCGTGTGGATGACAAGGCGCGGCGGACAGGCGTCCGCTACCTCGGTGAGGATTTCGAGAAAGGACGGGTCGGTGACGAGCGCCGAAGGCTTGGTATCGGCGAGCTGATAGGAGAGCTGCGGCCCCTTGAAATTGAAATTGATCGGCGCAAACAGGCAGCCCGCGCGCCAGATGCCGAACATGGCGAGCGCGCTGACCAGCGAATTGCGCGTCAGCACGCTCACGGCCTCGCCGGGCTTCACGCCCGCCGCCAGCAGGCCGCCGGCCAAACGGTCGGTCATGTCGGTGAATTGCGCGAAGGTGAGTTTTACGCCGTCTTCGCCGTAATGAATGAATGTCTTGTCCGGCCATCGTCGTGCGCATTCGGCGAGCTTGTCGAGCGCAATGTCGCCCTGCGCGACCATTTCAGCGAATGCCTGATCGGGCGTCATGATTGCTCCTATCGCTTCAAGGTCGGATCGAGCGCGATGCGCAGGCTCTCGCCGAGCGCGTTGAAGGCGAGCGCGGTGAAGAGAATGGCGAGGCCGGGCGGATACATCTGCTCCGGCGCGATATCCATGGCCTGGTATGCCCGCGCCAGCATGGCGCCCCAGCTCGGATGCGGCGGCTGAACGCCGAGGCCGAGGAAGCTCAGGCTCGCTTCGGCCAGCAGCGCTGCGGCGAGCAGCAGCGTCACCTGCACGATCACCGGCTGGATCGCATTGGGCAGTACATGCCGCCACAATATGTGAGGCGTCGAGGCGCCGAAGCAGCGCGCGGCGTCGACATAGAGCTCATGTCGCACGACCAGCGTGCGCGCCCGCGCGAGCCGTGCCAGCTGCGGCGCGAAGACGATGCCGACCGCGATCATGCCATTGGTCAGACCGATGCCGAGCGCGCCGGTGACCGCGATCGCCAGTACGATCGCCGGAAAGGACAGGAGCGTGTCGATCGTGCGCGAGATGACGTCGTCGATCCATCCGCCGAAATAGCCGGCCGCCAGTCCGACCGGCACGCCGAGCAGAATGGCGACGCCGACGGCGAGGAAGCTCGCGTAGATCGTCGCCGGCGCGCCGTGGATCAGCCGGCTCAATATGTCGCGGCCGAGATCGTCGGTGCCGAGCCAATGCGCGGCGCTGGGTTGGGCCAGCATGTCGTTGACGTTCTGCGCCGTCGGCGAATAGGGCGACAGCCAGGGCGCGGCGACTGCGACGAGAACCAGCAGCGCCAGATAGGCGATGGCGAGCGCAGCCCTGACGTCGCGTCGCAGAAAGGCGAAGAAGCCGTTCATCGGCCGATCCTCGGATCGATCGCCGCGCACAGCATGTCGGTCACGAGATTGACGAGAATGACGACGATCACCATCGCGAAGACGACGCCCTGCACGACCGTGAAGTCGCGCTGAATCGCGGCGTGCACGATCAGACCGCCCATGCCGGGAATGGCGAAGACGGCTTCGACCACGACTGTCGCGGCAAGCAGGCGGTTGAACAGGAGGCCGGTCACGGTCAGCAGGTTGACCGCGATGTTCTTGAGGCCGTGCCGCCAGAGGATCGTCGATGTCTTCAACCCCTTGGCGCGCAGTGTGCGCACGAATTGCGAGGACATGACGTCGAGCAGCGACCCGCGGACCTGGCGTGCAACTTCCGCCATGCCGCCGGCCGCCAGCGCGAGCGCCGGCAGGATGGCGTGATTGATCGCGTCAGCGGGCGAAACGGAAAAGGCCGTCGCTCCCGTCGCCGGAAAGATGTTCCAGCGCAGCGCGAACAGCGAGACGAGGATCATCGCCAGCCAGAAATTCGGAACTGCGATGCCGATCGAGGCGAGCGTCATCGTCGCGCGGTCGATCAGCCCGTTCGGCCGCGCGGCGGCCGCCGCCCCGAGCGGCACGCCGATCAACAGCGCCAGTCCAAGCGCCATTACGACGATCAGCAGCGTATGCGGAAAGCACCGCGCGATGGAGGTCAGGACCTGCTCGCCCGACAGGATGGATTGCGAGAGATCGCCATGCGCGGCCTTCCACAGCCAGACCCCGTATTGCACGAGGAAGGGCCTGTCGAGCCCGTAGATCCTCCTGATTTCCGCGATGCGGTCGTCGGTCGCATTGTCGCCGGCGAGCGTCACCGCGACGTCGCCGGGTAGCAGTTTCAGGAGGCCGAAGACGATGAAGGTCGCAAGCACGATGACGGGCGCCGCCTGCAGTAGGCGGCGTCCGATCATGGCCAGCGCGGAGCCCTGCGCCATGGCTCAGCTCTCGAGCCAGACGCCTTCGTATTTCGGCTTGCCGAGCAGGTTCGGCTTGAAGCCCTTCACCTTCGGCGAAAGCGCGTCGAGTTCGAACTGGAAAGCGAGCGGGCAGGCCAGCGCGTTTTCCATGACGATGCGCTGCACTGTCGCGAAAGCTTTCTTGCGCGCATCGATATTCTCGCTCGCGCGCGTCGCCGCCAGCGCCTCCGGCAGGCCCGCCGGCACGTCCGCGCGCGCTGCGTTGAAATACGAGTTTTTCGAGTAGAGCAGCGTGTAGGTGAGGCTGGGGTCCGGCCGCCCGGTCCATGCCGACAAGAGGCCCACGCCCTTCTTGTCCTTGCCGAAGAAGGCCGCGCTGATTTCGGCGATCGAGCCATTCGTGAATTTCGCCTTCAGCCCGACCTTGGCGAATTGTTCGATCAGGATTTCCTCGCGGCGGATCGAATCCTGGTCGGTATAGCCGACAAGGTCGAGTTCGAAACCCTGCGGGATGTTGGCTTCCTTCAGGAGCGCGCGCGCCTTGTCTAGGTCGTGCGGGTAGAGCTTCGCCACGTCCGCGTCATAGGCCCAGTGCGACGATGGCAGGTTCATGTAGGCCGGCTCGCCGACGCCGTCGAGCGTCGCCTTCACGAAAGTCGCGCGATCGACCGCGTGATTGATCGCCTTGCGCACGCGAATGTCGTTGAACGGCGGCTTGCCCCAGTTGAAATAGATCTGCTGGCAATACACCGTCGGCCCGCTCGCCTGGTTGATGTTGGACGCCCGCTTCAGCACCGCCTTCTGACGCGCCGGCAGCGAATAGGCCACGTGGTTCTGACCGGCGATCACGGAGCGCACGCCCGTTGCGAGTTCCGGAATGATCGCGAATTCGATTCCGTCGAGATGCCGCTCGTTCGCGCGCCAGTATTTGTCGTAGCGCTTGACGACGATCTTCTCGTTGTCCGTCCAGCTCACGAATTGATAGGCGCCGGCGCCGACCGGCTTGCGATCGATATTGCCGCTCGCCTTCACGGCGGTCGGCGAGATCATCATGCCCGCGCGGTCAGAGAGAATGCCGGGCAGGGCGGCGTCGGGCTGCGAGAGTTTGAGCGTCACCTGCTGCGGGCCGGTCACCGCGACCGAGGCGACCGTCGCCAGATCCGCCTTGATGTTGGAGCGTTGCTCGGTCTTGGCGCGTTCGAGATTGAATTTCACCGCCTCCGCATCAAGCGGCGTGCCGTCGTGGAAGGTCACGCCCGACCGTATGTTCATCACGAGCGTCTGTGGATCGCTGAAGGACCAGGATTCGGCGAGACCCGGCTTCGGCTTCAACGTCTCGTAGTCCCATTCGACGAGCGTGTCATACATGGGAAACAGCATTGTATGGTCGGAGCCCGCGCCGCCGGTCTGCGGATCGAGGCTCGAGGGATTGGCGTTGGCCGAAACCTTGAGAACCCCGCCCTTTTTCGGCGCGCCCTGAGCCAGCGCAGATGTGTTGATCAGCGCCGCCGCGCCTGCCGCGCTCGCCAGCGCCATCGCTTCGCGCCGGCTCAGTCGAGCGAATTTTTCGTCGTGTCCCATGTCATCCTCCCATCAATGTCGCGCCGGCTTTTTCGTCGGCTGCCTTTTCCTCACCAGAGAATTGTTCCGCGAAATGGCACGCAGCCCAATGACCTTGCACTATTTCGCGCCAGTCCGGCGCGCGTTGCGCGCACAGGTCGACGGCATGGCCGCAGCGCGTCCGGAAATGGCAGCCGGACGGCGGATCGATCGGGCTCGGGATCTCGCCTTCGAGCAGGATGCGCTTGCCAGTCCGCATGTGTGAGGGCAGGGGCGCGGGCTCCGCCGACAGGAGCGCGCGCGTATAGGGGTGGATCGCGCGCTCCGTCACGGCATCCGCCGGACCGAGTTCGACGAGGCGTCCGAGATAGGCGACCGCAATGCGATCGCTGATATGCGATACGACGGACAGGTCGTGCGTGATGAAGAGATAGGTCAGACCGAGTTCGCGCTGCAATTCCGCGAACAGGTTCAGCACATCGCCGCGAATGGACATGTCGAGCGCGGCCACCACCTCGTCGCAGACGATGAGCTCGGGTTTCAGGGTCAGCGTGCGCGCGATGACGACGCGTTGCTTCTGCCCGCCCGACAATTGATGCGGATAGCGCGCGCCGATTTCCTCCGGCAGGCCGACGCGCGCGAGCGCCCGCATTGCAGCGAGACGTCGCTCGGCGGCGGAACCGACGCCCAAGATGGCGAGCGGCTCCATCACGGATGTCAGGATCGTGCTGCGTGGATTGAGCGCGGCGTTCGGGTCCTGAAACACGATCTGCCAGGCGCGCCGCGCGGCGCGAAAATCGCGCGACGACAGGGTTGCCGGATCGACGCCGTCATGCAGGATCGTACCGGCCGTCGGCTCTACCAGATGCACGACCGCGCGGCCGATCGTCGTCTTGCCCGAACCGGATTCGCCGATCAGCCCGAAGGTTTCGCCCTTGAGAATGTCGAAGGACACGCCGTCGACCGCCTTGACGGTCGCGCCGCGTTCGGTTGCCGGAAACTCCACGCGAAGTTCGCGGACGGACAAGGTCGGCGTGCGCGCGTCCGTCATGCCGCGACCCCCGGCAGGTCGAGGTCGCGGAATCGCCAGCACCGCACGCGACGCCCTGCGCCGGCGTCTTGCAGGGGCTGCGGCCTTTCGCAGCCGTCGATGGCGAAGGGACAGCGCTGCCGGAAACGGCAGCCTTCGGGCATCTGTCCGAGAACCGGCACGCGCCCGGGGATGGAGGGCAGCGCGCTGCGCCGTTCGCTGAGCCGCGGCAGCGCGCGCAACAGGCCGGACGTATAGGGATGCAGCGGATGTTCGAGCGCGGCGTCGACGCCGGCGTCCTCGACGATCTCGCCGGCGTACATGGTCAGCATGCGCGTGCAGGTTTCCGCGACTACGCCGAGATCGTGCGTGATGAAGAGAAGCGCCATATGCGCGCGGTCGCTGAGGTCGCGCAGCAATTCGAGGATCTGCGCCTGTACGGTCACGTCCAACGCGGTCGTCGGCTCGTCGGCGATCAGCAATTGCGGATTGCAGATCATCGCGCCCGCGATCATGACGCGCTGGCGCATGCCGCCCGACAATTGATGCGGGTAGGCGTGAAAACGCTTTTCCGGCGCCGCTATGCCCACGGAGCGCAACGCCTCCAGCGCGCGCTCGCGCGCCTCCGCGCGGCTCATCCTGCCATGCGCGAGCAATCCCTCCGCGATCTGGTCGCCGACAGTGAAGACAGGATCGAGCGCGCTCATCGGCTCCTGGAAAATCATGCCGATCCGCTTCCCGCGAATGTCGCGAAGCGCCGCCTCGCTGCATGTCGCGAGATCGACGCCCATGAAATCGAGCCGCCCGGAAATATGCGCGACATCCTCGGGCAACAGGCGCAGCAGGGAGAGGCCGGTGATCGTCTTGCCGCAGCCGCTCTCGCCGACGACCCCGATCCGCTCGCCGGGAGCCACCGCGAAAGTGATGTTGCGCGTCGCCTCCAGCCGGCCGCCGGCCGTCGCGAACGAGATCGACATGCCCTGCACATCGAGCAGTGGCGCGGATTGCGCGGCGCGGATGTCTGGCGCCGTCTGCATTGCCGCCTCGTTCATGCGGCGCCGCGCTCTGCATCGCCGGCGACGACGAGCTGGTCGCCGATCACGCCAGCGCGCGCGAGTTCGTCGATTTCCGCGTCGGGCAGGCCGAGCAGTTCGCCGAGGACGACGCGATTGTATTCGCCGAGCGTCGGCGAGGGCCAGCGCACGGGGTAGGGCGCGGCGGCGTCGCGCACGGCGGCGGCCGGCTGTGCGTGGCGCCCGATATAGGCGCGCTCCGTCCACAGCCAGAAGTCTCGCGCAACGAGCTGCGGGTCGGCCAGAAGGTCGAGCGGCCGTCGCACCACGCCCGCCGCGACGCCCGCCGCCTGCAACGCGCCCATCGCCTCATCGGGCGCACGCGCACGCGTCCAGTCGGACAGGGCCACGTCGATCTCGTGCGCCGCCGCCTGCCGCGCACCGCGCTCGGCGAGCCGCGCGAGATCAGAACGCGCGATAAGGCCGGTCAGGCGCATCCAGGCGTCGTCGTTCGTCACGGCGATCGAAATCCACGCGTCGTCGCCGCCGCACGGATAGACGCCGCTCGGCGCGTGATCGGGATGGCGTCCGGCCGATCGCTGCGCCGTCGTTCCGTCGGCCGAATGCGCGAGCGCCCAGGGTCCGACCATCTGCATCATGCATTCGATCTGCGAGAGATCGATGTGCTGGCCCTCGCCCGTGCGGCGCGCATGCAGCAGCGCCGCCATCAGCGCCGCCATGCCGGCGAGCCCGCCGACGGGATCGCCATAGGCGGGATGGCCCATCACGGGCGGATCGCCGATGCGCCCCAGCAGATGTGGCAGGCCTGAACCCTGCTCGAGTGTCGAGCCATAGGCGCGGCATTTGCGCCATGGGCTCGAGGCGCCGAAGGCCGACATGGAGAGCGTGACAAGTTTTGGATTCGTCGCGCGAAATTCAGCCGGCGCGAGCCCGAGCTTCGGCAGCACTTCGACCGAGTAATTCTCGACGACCGCGTCGGCGCGCGCGACCAGCGCCTTCGCGAGCCGCACGCCTTCGGGCCGCGTGAGATCGATCGCGATCCCGCGCTTGTTGCGGTTCATCACGGCATAGCGGCCGGTTTTTTCGTAGAGCTTTTCACGCAGAACGTTGGGCCGCCGGTCGACGCCCCGCCACCAGTCCGGATAGGAGCAGCCCTCGATCTTGATCACATCGGCGCCGAGATCGGCGAGCGTGCGCGCGCAGAGCGGCCCGGCCCATCCCATCGTGAAATCGACAATGCGAAATCCGGCGAGCGGCAGCGCGCCTTTCGGCGCTGCAGGCGTGGCGAAATGCGGCGCTTGTTCACGCGGTTTCCACGCGGGCGCATCGGCGCCTTCGCGCACGAGCCTCGCCTCGGTTGCCGGCGGCGTGCCGACGAGCCGCAATGGCGAAGCGGGCGCGCGAAGAATTTTGTCGCCATCCTGGATGGACGCAATGGCGCCGCGCGCCAGGAACTCGGGCGAGGAGGTTAGGTCGTCGATCCGCGGCACGACGACGATCGGCAGCCTGCGCTTCAACCCTTCCGCGAACCAGTGCGCGGCTGGCTTTTCCGCCAGGCGCGGCGCGAATTGCGCTTCGAGTTCGTCGGCGTGCGGCAGGCGCTCGAGGCCCGTGGTGAAATGCGGGACGGCGAGTTCGGGTAGGCCCAGCATCTCGCAGAAGCCGCGCCATTGCGCCGGCGTCACCATCGTGGCGCCGATCCAGCCGTCGCTCGCGCGATAGACCCCGAGCGGATAGGTCGGTGCGAAGCGCCCGATCCCGGCGCGCTGCTGCGGCTCGTTACGGATCGCGGCTTCCGCCACCTGATATTCGGTCAGCGTGAGGCAGGCCTCGTAGACGCTGGCGTCGAAACGCCGCCCTCCGTCGCGCACCCGCGCCATCAGCCCCGCGCAGGCGGCAATGAAGGCCCAGAGCCCCGCGACATAACCGGCTTGAAAATCCGGCGCTTGCAACGGCGCGCCATTCGACGGGCCGACGAGTTGCACGAGGCCCGCGAGCGCGCGCACGGTCGCATCGGTCGCGACATGATTCCGGTAGGGCCCGCCCGCCCCGAACCAGCTCGCGTCGATCACGATGAGGGATGCGTCGGCTGGAAGGCTTGCGGGCGCATCGCAGTCGCCCAGCACCAGAACGTCGCAATCGGCGAGCAACGCGGGCAGATCGGCCTCGCATTCACGCGCGAGACGCTTGCCAAAATTGAGAAAAGCGAAGGCGGCGCTTTCCTTCGCGCCGGCGTTCTCGAACAGCGGCGCAGCGCGGCGCAGCGGGTCTCCGCCGTCAGGTTCGAGTTTCAGGACATCGGCGCCGAAATCGGCGAACAGCCGCGCGCACCATGACGCCGAGGCGAGCGAACCCAGCTCGAGGACGCGCAGTCCCTCAAAAATCATGTCTCCTCCCGGCGCCGATCCGGTCCCATCCGCGTCTCGCGCGGTCGCCGCTTCAGCGGTCGTTGGACATGAGCATGACGAGCGCGCCGGCGACGGACAAGCCGGAATCGGCGCTGAGGGCGCGCATGGTCCGCATGCGTGTTTCGCGCGGCTGTGCGTCTTCGTGTTCCGCGCGAGACGTTTTCAGCTGTAAATGGGCTTTGGGATGGTACCGCCACCCCGGCTCGAACGGGGGACCTCTAGATCCACAATCTAGCGCTCTAACCAACTGAGCTATGGCGGCACGCTGTGCGCGGGCGCGAAATGTCGCCGTCGAACGGCGGCGTCGTGCGCCGCGCTTCATAGAAGAGGCGCGGCGCGATTGCAAGGCGCGCGACGCGTTGCATAAGCAAACGCCGCCCGGAAGGGCGGCGCTGCGCGAAGGGGCGAAGATTACTTCGCCTGGGCCTTCTTGATCTGCTCCTGGATCGGCGCGGCGGCGTCGGTCGCGGCCTTGCGGGCGAGTTCGGCGAATTCCTTGGCCTGCGAGACCGCCGCTTCGGACTGCGTGCGGATAAACTGGCCGTGCATCGACACCGCGTCGGCGAGCGTCTTTGCGCTGGCCAGGGCCTTCAGGTGGTCGAAGGTCGCATTGGCGTTGAGCTTGGCGACCGCGAGCGCCTTGGACGCGAGTTCCGCCGCGCCCTTTGAGGAGGCCGCGAGGCTCGCCTCGATCGTGTGCGTCGCCTCGTCGCTGGCTTCCTTCATCCGCTCGAACGCCACGCGGCCCTGTTCGATCGTCTTGGAGGCCGCCTTGCGCAGATTGTCCTGCACGCCGGCCATGTCGGCGGCAGCGACGGGCGCCTTGACCGGAGCGTCCACCGGTTTGGCGGCGGGCTTGGCCGCAGCCGGCTTGGGCGCCGCAGGCTTGGTCTCGGCCACCGGCTTGGCCTCGACCGGCTTGGGTTCGGCGGGCTTGACGACAGGCGCGGGCTCGACCGGCTTGGGCGCTGCCTTGATCTCGACCGGCTTGGCCTCGGCGGCCTTGACCGCGGGCTTTGCGGCGGCCTTCGGCGCGGCGACGGCAGGCTTTTCCGCGGGCTTGGCGGGGGCGGCCTTCGCGGCCGTCTCGGGAGCTTTCGGCGATGCGGTCTTTGCGAGCGTAACGGGCGCCTTGGCGGGTCTACGGACGGCCATGTATCAGTCTCCGGGTCGAAACGTCGTCCTCAGAAATCCTTCAGGACGACTTGGGTGTGACAGCCTTCTGGACCGCGGCGCCGAATTCCTTCGCCTGGTCCTGAAGGGTGGTGAGCTGCGCCTTCAGATATTCGTTCTGCAGACGCAGGACTTCCTGCACGTCCTTCGCGTTGACCAGCTTCTGGGCATGATCGAAGGCGGCCTTCACATTCGCTTCCGCATAGGCGACTGCCTTGGCGCCGACTTCCTTCACGCCGGGTACGGCGAAGGGCGTCGCCTCGGCGGCGCTGACGGCCTTCTGCGCGGCGCCGATGAAGCCTTCGAAGGCCTTGCGGGCCTGCTCGACGCTCTTTTCGGCGAAATCACGCATTTCAGCCGGAATCTCGTAAGGCGATTGAGCCATTGCACTCTCCCTTTGGCGGCGTTTCCCGACGGGAAGCGATTCTCTGCTTCTCCACGCGCAACGCAAGTTTCTTACCACATTCTTGCTGCATTGCAACATAATTGTGCGTCGCAGCGCATTCGTTCATCATTAACCGATCAAAACCTCGGGATGCCCGGCTCGCGCGTAGACCGTGCGGCGCCGTGACGTTAAGACTCCGTTAAGTCTGGTGGCCGGCCGAGCCGGTATGTTTGCGTATACAGGGCGTTGCGATGAACGAGGCTGAATTCAGCCCCGAGGTGGCGAGAGAACACGTCGAGGCGGCGCTGGCCGATCCCGCACTGGCGTCGCTGCGCCTTGCTGGCGCGCCCGTGCTGGTGATTTCCGGCGCGCACGGCCGCGTCGTCTACGCGAGCGCCGCCGCGCAATCGCTGTTTGCGGGCGACAAGCCCGCGCTCGCGCGTCGCTTGCTGCTGGGCGCCGAGCCCGGCGCGCGTCGCATCGTCGCGCTGTCGCGTTCGTTGCTGCCCGGCGCTGCGCCGCGTCTCGAGCGGCTTCGCTTCTTCTTCGGTCCCGTCGCCGAGACCGTAACAGTCCTGTGCCGCCGGGTGACGGTGGCGCCTGGCGAAACGCTCTTCGCCCTTGCCGTGCTCGGCATGCGCGCGCCGCAGGCGACGACGCGCCGCGCCGAGGATTCAGCGCCGCCGCAACTCAAGCTCGCATCCGATGCCGATGGCGACGCCGCGCAACCTTCTCCCATGTCCGTCGGGGAGCCGAACGAGCAGGACGCTCCCGCCGCCGCGCTTGCGCAGGACGTCGCGCATGACCCGGCGCCTGCCGTTCTCGGTGATCAGGAGGAAGAAGCAGCGCGCGAGGCCGAAACGCCGTCGCCGCCCGTCGCGCCCGCGCGCGGGACGCGCTTCGCCTGGCGCACGAACGGAGATCACATCGTCGAATTCGTCTCGCCCGCGCTTGGCGAAGCGCTCGGCGCCGCGCATGCCGACATTGTCGGCCGCTCCTTCGTCGATCTCGCGCGCGACATGGGGCTCGACGCGGACGGACGTCTCGTCGCCGCGCTCGCTGCGCGCGATACATTCGCGGGCGTCGAAACCCTCTGGCCGGCCGGCGATGGCAAGCTTGCGCCGATTGCTCTCGGCGCCGCGCCGGCCTTTGACGAGGACGATCGCTTCGTCGGCTTCCGCGGCTACGGCGTCGTGCGGCAGGAGCGTGTCGCCGCGCCCGTCGTCGAAACGCCGCCGCCTGCCGTCGAAAATGCGACGGAAACGATCGACGCTCTCGCGCAGCCCTCGGATGAAACCGCACCGCCGCTCGCGGTGGAGCGCGAGACCGACCTTCAACGTGCGCCGGTCTCGGAAGGGCAGGGCGGCCACGACCATCGAACATCTCACGCATCGATCGCGCATGGCGAGCCTGCCGCGCTCGCCGCGCGCGAGGAAGCCGAGGCGCCGCTCCTGCTCGAACATCACCGCGAACCTGCGCCGCGCGAGGATGCGCCGGCCGTTGCGGCCGTCGCTGAAGACGAGCCGCGCGAAAGCGCCGCCGAAGACATCGATAACGACGAAGCGGACGTGGAAGAAGAGATCGTCGCCGTTTCCGACGGCGGAGAGCCGATCCATCGCGGCGATGTCGGCGCCGAACCCGCCGCGCCATCGGCGCGGCATCAGGACGAGCCCCTGTACGAGGACGAGCCTCTGGTCGAGGAGACGCCGCCGCAGGCGCCGGCTTCCGCGCCAACCTCCGCCGGCAACATCGTTCCGCTGCGACCGCAACTGCCCGTGCGTGTCGCCGATCTCCCGCATCGCTCGCCCGCGCCCGAACTCTCGCCCGGCGAAAAATCCGCCTTCGAGGAAATCGGCCGCGCGCTCGGCGCCGAGCCGGCGGCGGAGGAGGCTGAACGCGCGCTGAGCCCCGCGGCCAGCAGGCGCGCGCGCGATCTCATCGATCTTGTCGCGCGCTTCGGAAAGTCCGACGAACCTGTCGATCCGCCGAAACCAGCGCCGCCGCTCGCGGCCGTCTCGGAGGAAGCCTCGGCCCGGATCGCGAGTGAACTGCCCGAGCGCAACGCTGCCGCCATTCTGGATCGCCTGCCGGTTGGCGTCGTGGTCAGCCGTTTCAACGTTCCCATCTACGCCAATCGCACGTTGCTCGACCTGCTCGACTATCCCGACATCGACGCCTTCCATGGCGCAGGCGGTCTCGACCGTCTTTTTCGCGGTCGTGCGCCCGACAGTGGCGCAGCGCAGATCGAGACGCGCGACGGCGAGACTTTGCCGGTTGACGCGCGCGTGCAGGCCGTCGACTGGGACGGCCAGCCCGCCACGCTCGTCACGCTGCGCCGCGCGCTCGATTCGCGCGCGCAGGAAAGTCGCGTTCTAGAAACTCCGGTTCAGGACAGTGCGGAAGTCGCTCGCGCGAAAGCGCTGGAGCTCGACTTGCGCCAACGCGACGCCGAGGCGCGCGAACTGCACGCCATCCTCGACACGGCGACCGACGGCGTCGCCGTGCTCGATGGCGAGGGCCGCATTCTCTCGCTCAATCGCTCGGGCGAGGCCTTGTTCGGTCTCGACCAGAACGAGGTCGCCGGCGAGCCTTTCGCCGTCCTCGTCGCGAAGGAAAGCCAGGAGGCCGCCGCCGCCTATTTCGACGGCGTGAAGGCGGGCGGCGTGCAGAGCGTACTCAACGACGGTCGCGAGTTCATGGCGCGCGCCCATCAGGGCGGTTCGATCCCCGTCTTCATGACGCTCGGTCGCCTTGGCGGCGCGACGCCGAAATTCTGCGCCGTCCTGCGCGATCTCACGGCCTGGAAGAAGGTCGAGCGCGAACTCGGCGACGCCCGTCGCGAGGCTGAACGCGCCAGCGCGCTGAAGTCGGACTTCCTCGCCAAGGTCAGCCACGAGATCCGCACGCCGCTCAACGCCATTCTCGGCTTCGCCGAAGTCATCATGGACGAGCGCTTCGGCCCGGTCGGCAATGCGCGCTATCGCGACTACATGCGCGACATCCACAAGTCGGGCGAGCATGTGCTCAGCCTCGTCAACGACCTGCTCGATCTATCCAAGATCGAGGCGGGCAAAGTCGATCTGAACTTCACATCGGTCGACATCAACGCCGTCGTCGCCGAATGCGTGTCGATCATGCAGCCGCAGGCCAATCGCGATCGCGTCGTCATGCGGCTGTCGCTTGCTCCCGGCTTGCCTAACATCGTCGCCGACGAGCGCTCGATGCGCCAGATCGTGTTGAACCTGCTGTCGAACGCCGTGAAGTTCAACGAGCCCGGCGGTCAGGCGATCGTCTCCACCGCCCTGACCGACGCCGGTCACGCGGTCGTGCGCATCAAGGATACGGGCGTCGGCATGAACGACGACGAACTCGAGACCGCGCTCGAACCGTTCCGCCAGGTTTCGACCGCCCGCAAGAACGAAGGCACCGGCCTCGGCCTGCCGTTGACGAAAGCCCTCGTGGAAGCCAATCGCGCCTCATTCACGATCCGCAGCCGCAAGGGCGAGGGCACCATGGTGGAAGTGACGTTCCCGCCCACGCGCGTCCTGGCCGAATGATTTGTCCGGCCTGATCGGAAAGGCTTGCCGCTGGCTGGCTAAGGTCCGCCGCGCCCTTCCACGCGATCGACTTGACGGGCCAACTCGTCGCATTTGAAATGCGGTTGTTGCTCGAGAAGGAGCGGGGCAGCCATCGTCGCGACCGCTCGAATTCGTCGCTGCGGAGGAAACATGGGAATGAGCGCAATCCCTCGAACCGCGCGAATGGCGGCTTGTCTCGCGCTGGCTGCGTCTCTGGCGTGCGGCGCGTCTCTCGCGAAGGAGGAAAGCCGCACGGTTCGGCTGACCTTCAAGGACGGACGCGCGTCCGCGTCCGACGCCATCCGCGGCTACGAGTATGTCGACTATGTCTTTCCGGCCGGCGCGTCGGAATCCCTCGAAGTCGAACTGAAGACCGCCAATACCGCCACCTATTTCAACCTGCTGGCGCCTGGCCAAAAGGAGGTCGCGTTCTTCATCGGTTCGACCAGCGGCAAGCGCTTCGCGGGCAAGGCGCCGTCGAGCGGCGACTATACGGCCCGCGTCTACATGATGCGCAGCGCCGCGCGGCGGGGCGAGAAAGCGAACTTCCGTCTCGCGATCACGCTCGGCGAGACGCGGGCGACGAACGAGAAGGGGCCCGATTTCGCGGACGGCCTGACCGGCGGTCCGGACTATTGGGCGGTGAGCGGCGTGAAGGCGGGCGATAGCCTCAACCTGCGGGAGGACGCTTCGCCGCACGCGAAGATCGTCGCGCGATTTTCGAACGGAACCGTGCTGCGCAACCTCGGGTGCAAGAATGCGCAGGGGCAGAGGTGGTGCCGGGTCGAGCGCGCAGACGTCGCCGGGCAGCGCGGCTGGGTCAACGGCCGCCATCTGCGCGAATCCGCCGCGCCGGCGCGTTAGAGCGCCCGCCTGCGCGGGTTCCACCGCGACCGAAGTCGAGGCGCGGCTTGCCAATCGCGACATTCTGACGCAGTCTCGCGACAAGGGCGCACAAGGCCGTTCGCCAGTTCGCCCGCCGGGAGCTTCGCGCGTCAGCCCTTTCCGTCGAGAGAACGCCAGCAAGACTGACGCGCTTTCCAACGTTGACGAAAGCATGCGCGCGAGTTCCTGAAAGCCGCGCCGCTCGTATCGGCGCGCTGCGACGGCCGAAAATCGGGGGAAACGCGATGCGCATTGTGCTCAACGGTCAACCCAGGGAAATCGACGCGGATCCGGACAAGCCGCTTCTGTGGGTGTTGCGCGACGATCTCGGACTTACCGGCGCCAAATTCGGATGTGGGCAGGCCCTGTGCGGCGCCTGTACGGTCCATATCGACGGCGAACCGGCCCGCGCCTGTCAGACGCGCATTGCCGACGTCGCCGGCCGCAACGTCGTCACCATCGAGGGCGTGTCCGGCAAGGTCGCCGAAATCGTTCAGGCGACCTGGACCAAACTCGACGTGCCGCAATGCGGCTATTGCCAGTCGGGTCAGGTGATGTCCGCGATCAACCTGCTCAGCGCGAACAGGAAGCCGACCGACCAGGACATCGACGCCGCCATGACGGGCGTCATCTGCCGTTGCAACACCTATCACCGCATTCGCGCGGCGATCCACGAAGCCGCAAAACTGTTGGGAGCGTGACATGAACGACCATATGTTCGCTCTTGGCGCGCGCGCAGTCGCGCCGTCCCGTCGCTCTTTCCTGATCGGGGCGACCGCCGCCGGCGCGAGCCTCCTCGTCGGTTTCTCGGCCGAGGCCGCCGCCCCCGACGGCGCCGCCAAGACGGCGGTCAATCCCTTCGCCGCCTACGTGAAGATCGCGCCGGACGAGACGGTGACGATCTATTCATCGCAGATGGACATGGGCCAGGGCATTTATTTCGGCCTCGCCACGCTGGTGCAGGAAGAACTCGACGCCGACTGGTCGAAGGTGACCGTCGTTGGCGCCGCAGGCGATCCCGCGCTCTATGGCAATCTCACGATAGGCGGAGCGGCACAGTTCACCGGCGGTTCCACCGGCACGGCGTCGTCTTGGACGCGCTATCGCCAGGCCGGCGCGACAGCGCGCGCCATGCTCGTTGCCGCCGCCGCCGCGAAATGGGGCGTGCCGGCTGGCGAAATCACCGCGCAGGACGGCATGCTGCGCCATGCGTCCGGCAAGTCGGCGACCTACGGCGCGATGGCGGCGGCCGCAGCCACGGGCCAGGTTCCCGGGAAGATCGGGCTGAAGCCGGCGAAGGACTGGAAATACATCGGCAACGAGACGCTGCGTCGCTACGATTCCCGCGCCAAGTCGACTGGGCGCCAGGACTTCACGATCGACCTGCGGCTTCCCGACATGCTCACGGCGATCATGATTCATCCGCCGCGGTTCGGCGCGACGCTCAAATCCTTCGACGGCTCCAAGGCGAAGGCGATGAAGGGGGTCGTCGACGTCGTTGCGACGCCGCGCGGCGTCGCGGTAGTTGCGACGGGCATGTGGGAGGCCATGAGGGCGCGCGACGCGGTGACGATCGACTGGGACGAGTCGAAGGCCGAGACGCGGTCGTCGCACGAGATCGCGGCCGCCTATCGCGCCGCCGCCGACAAGGGCGCGGGCGACGTGGCGGTCAACGCCGGCGATGTCGACGCGGCTTTTGCGAAGGCCGCGAAAGTGATGGAGGCGACGTACGAATTCCCCTATCTCGCCCACGCCGCGCTCGAGCCGATCAACGCCGTCGCCCGTATGAACGCGGACGGGACGCTTGAAATCTGGGGCGGGCATCAGATGCCGGGCATCCACCAGTTCGTCGCTTCCAAGGTCGCGGGCATTGCGCCCGAAAAGGTCGCGCTGCATGTCAAGAAGACTGGCGGCGGCTTCGGCCGGCGCGCCTCGACCGACGCCGACATCATTGTCGAGGTGGTCTCGATCGGCAAGGCGATCGGCTGGAAGGCGCCGGTGAAGCTGCAATGGACGCGCGAGGACGACATGCGCGCGGGCCGCTATCGCCCCGCCTTCGTCCACAGGATGAGAGCGGCGCTGGATGACAAGGGCAATCTCGTCGCGCTTCGTGACAGCCTCGTCGGCCAGTCGATAAGCAAGGGGTCGGCTTTCGAGAAGATGCTCGTGCATGGCGGCGTCGACGCGCTGTCCGTGGAGGGCGTCTCGAACCAGCCCTACGCGATCCCCAACGTGCGCGTCGATCTGACGACCGTGGAGTCGCCTGTCACCGTGTTATGGTGGCGCTCGGTCGGCTCGACGCACACGGCTTATGCGTTGGAGACCTTCATCGACGAGATTGCGCACGCCGCCGGCAAGGATCCGATCGAGTACCGGCTCGCCATGCTGAAGGACAAGCCGCGCCACGCGGCCGTCCTGCGGCTCGCGGCCGAAAAGGCCGGCTGGGGCTCGCCGGCGCCACAGGGGAGGTTCCGCGGCGTCGCCGTCGCCGAATCTTTCCACTCCTACGTGGCTCAGGTGGTGGAGCTGTCGGTCGACAAGAGCGGGAGGCCGAAGGTCCATCGCGTCGTCTGCGCCGTCGATTCGGGTATCTCGGTCAATCCCGACCAGGTGCGCGCGCAAATGGAAGGCGGCATCGGCTTCGGCCTCGGCGCGATCCTCAAGTCGCAGCTGACGCTCGACAGGGGCAGGATCGTGGAAGGGAATTTCGACGGCTACGACGTCTCGCGCATCGACGACATGCCGGTCGTGGAAGTTCACATGATCAAGTCCGAGGCCGCCCCGTCCGGCGTCGGCGAACCCGGCGTGCCGCCGATCGGACCGGCCGTCGCCAACGCCTATTTTCAGGCGACGGGCAAGCGCGTGCGGATGTTGCCGTTCTCGCGCAAGGAAAACAGCTGAAGACAGTGCGCGCATCCGCGGACGTCGCGGATGCGCGCGCTGTGCCGCGCTCTACGCAGACGGTTGCGGATCCGCGTCGTTCCTCGTCAGATCCAGCGTCACGATGCTGACGCCAGGCTCCTCGCGCGACTCGCGTTGTTTGAAGCCGAGCGCCTTGCACATCTGCAGCATCGGCTGGTTCTCGGTCAGCACCTGACCTTCGATCCTGTGCAGCCCGATGCGCCGCCCGTGCTCGATCATCATCTTCATCAGCGTCCAGCCGAGTCCCTGTCCTTTGGCGCCTGGGCCGAGCAGGATGGCGTATTCGCCCTCGGTCAGGTCGGCGTCCATCATCAGCCGCACGCCGCCCAGCATCTCGCCGGTCTCGACCTTGATCGCGGCGACCGCATAGGCGCGCGCGTAGTCGATCTGCGTGAGGCGCGCGAGAAAGGCGTGGCTGAAGGCCTTGACCGGCGCGAAGAAGCGCAGGCGCAGATCGTTCTGCGGCACGGTCTCGAAGAAAGCGTGATACATGTCCTCGTCTTCCGGCCGGACCGGGCGCACGAGAACTTCCGATCCGTCCTTGATGCGGATCGTCTGCTCGATGTCCTTAGGATAAGGCGCGACCGCGAAACGCCGGTTCGACTGGCCCGCGCGCTGCCTCGGATCAGGCTCGACTCGAATGCGCGCGTCCACCACCATCACGCCATCCTCGTCGGCGAGCAGCGGATTGAGGTCGAGCTCGCGCACTTCCGGCACGTCGGCGGCGAGTTGCGCAAGCTTGACGAGCGTCAGCGCCACGGCGTCGATGTCGGCGCGCGGCACGTCTCGATAATATTCGAGAATGTTGGAAACGCGCGTGCGCTTGATCATGTCGTGCGCCAGCGCCAGATCGAGCGGCGGCAGGGCCAGCGCGCGATCGTCGATGACTTCCACCGCCTTGCCGCCGCGCCCGAACACGATCACCGGCCCGAAAGTCGGATCATCGGCGATGCCTGCGATCAATTCGCGTCCGTGCGGCCGCCTGATCATCGGATGAACGGTCACGCCCTCGATCCTGGCCTGCGGCTGTTCGCGACCGATACGCGTCATCATTTCGCGCGCCGCCTCGACGGCGGCGTCCGGCGTGCGAATGTCGAGCACGACGCCGCCGATGTCGGACTTGTGCGCGATGTCGCGCGAGACGATCTTGATCACGCAGGCGCGCGAGCGCGCGATGTAGAGGCGAGCGAGTTCGCCGGCTTCCTCCGGCGTCTTCGCGAAGCGCGCGGGCGCGACGGGAATGTCGTAGGCGTCGAGCAGGCGTGTCATCTCGACCGGCGCCAGCCAGCGATGGCCGCGCTCGATCGCATGCGCCACCACGCTGCGCGCGCGCTCGACATTCGGCTCGAAATCCTCGGGCAGGTTCGGCGGCGTGCTGGTCATGAACTCGCGCGCCTCGTTCCAGCGCACCATGTGCATGAAGCCGCGCACCGCGCCCGACTGGTAGTGCGGGATGCGCGCGTCCTCGAACAGCTTGTCGGTCTCGTCCGTCGCGCCGAACCACACGGCGAAAACGGGCTTGGGCGACAGCGTCTTCTTGCGCGCCTCCTTGACCGCGGCGATCACGGCTTCGGCCGCTTCCAGCGACCGCGACAACGCGCTCGGCGCGTGCATCACCATCACCGCATCGGTCGTCTTGTCCTCGAGCAGCGCGCCGACGGCGGTCTTGAAGCGCGCGGGATCGGCGTCGCCGTCTATGTCGAGCGGATTTTCCTTCGACAGGTCGGGCGGCAGCACGCCCTCGAGCTTGGTCCAGGTCGAAGGCTCGATCGGCGCGAGCTTGCCGCGCTGGTCGGCGAGGCGGTCGGCGGCCAGACGCCCCAGCCCGCCGCCGTTCGAGACGATGGCGAGGCGCCGGCCCGGAAACGGTTTGATGCGGCCGAGCGCTTCGGCTGCGTCGAACAATTCGTCGACATCCGCGACGCGCAAGAGGCCCGCGCGGCGAAAGGCGGCGTCGTAGACCGTGTCCGGCCCCGCCATATTGGCCACGGAAGAACCGCCGCGCGGCCCGCGCTTGTGCCGACCCGATTTCACGACGATGACCGGCTTCACGCGCGCCGCGGCGCGCGCGGCGGACATGAAGGTTTGCGCGTCCTCCAGGCGATCGATGTAGAGCAGGATCGCGCGGGTCGCGACATCGAGCGCGAAATAGTCGAGCAGATCGCCGAAATCGACATCGACCATTTCGCCGGCCGACACCATGCCGGAAAAGCCGACATGCTTCTTGTGGGCCCAGGCGAGTAGCGCCGAGCCGATTGCGCCGGATTGCGAGACGACGGCGAGGTCGCCCGCCGGCGCCTGCTGCGCGGACAGCGAGGCGTTGAGGCCGGTCCTTGGCGACAGCAGGCCGAGGCAGTTCGGCCCGACGATCCGCATGCGGCCGCGCTGCGCGACCTTTTTCAGGCGTTCGGTCATCTCGCCGCCACGCCAGCCCTGGGGATCGCGCGTCATCACGAGTGCGCCGGGCACGCCCAGCCGCTCGGCTTCCTCGATCTGCGCCGCCACGTGGTCCGCCGGCGCCGCCATCACGAGCAGGTCCGGACGGTTGGGCAGCTCGCTCAGCGCGGACACGCAGGGGCGGCCGTCGATTTCCTGATAGCGCGGATTGACCAGCGCAATATCGCCCTTGAATCCAGCCCCGACGATATTGTCGAACAACGCGCGCCCCGAGGAGCCCGGACGCGGGCTCGCGCCGACGAGCGCCAGCGATTTCGGCGAAAAGATCAGGTCGAGCGCCCGCGTGCCCATGACGTAGTCCCCATTGCAGTCCGCCCGGATCTGGCGCCGGCGGCGGACGCACGAATCGTGATGTTGCAATGCAGCATAAGGATGGCGCCAAATCCTTGCGATCGCTCAAGGCCAAGGGAGCATCCACTTGGTTTGGCGATTGACAGTCAACCTTCGGCTCGCTTCACTCCTGTGAAGCCCGGACCAAGGGGTAGACGAGGGAGCTGGACATGAAACGATCGTTCCTGGCGTGCATAGGAGTCCTCGCATTGGCGGGCCCCGCCATGGCGGCAGATATCGTCGGCAACTGGCAGCGCAGCAACGGCGAGTCCCGCGTGCGCATGTCGCCCTGCGGCGGCGGCGTCTGCGGCACGATCACCTGGCTCAAGAATCCGGGCAAGAGCGACGCCAAGGTCGGCCAGCGGGTCTTTTACGACATGAAGCCCGATGGTTCCGGCGGCTGGGCGGGCTCCGCCTTCAACCCGGAAGACGGCAAGACCTATTCCGGCAAAGCGACGGTGTCGGGGTCGAGCATGACGACCAAGGGCTGCGTGCTCGGCGGCCTCATCTGCAAATCCGTCAGCTGGTCGCGCATCCGCTGAGCGCCATCGCTTCGGCGTCCGGGCCCCACTCGGGCGCGTAGCCGGCGGATAGCGCGGCGAGGCTCGTCGGCGGCGTCAGGCAGGCGACGGGCCGGCCCTGCGGTCGCGGCAGGCGCGCTCGGTATCCCGCGAAAGACCAGCTGAGCACGCTTTCGCCCCGGATGGCGAAAGCATGGCGTCCCTCGGCATAGATCGCGCCGTCCGGCAACTCGTCGATGTCGCGATCATGCAGCTTCTTGGCGCGGCCAGTTCGCCGCTCCGCATCGAGCAGCCGATCGAGATCGCCGGCGCGCAACCTTTCCGTGGGGTCGACCGCTTTTCGGTAGGCGAGCGCGCGCGGTCGGCGGCATTCGAAGCAGGGGCGATGCCCAGCGGCCAGAGCCGTCGGCTCGTCCATGAAGAACAGGTCCGTGTAGCGCTTCCCGAACACGTCGTTCCGCCGGCCCTTGAAGGCGCACAGGCACGTGATCCACTGCTTCGATTTCCAGCGCGACGTTCCGAGTGTCCGGTCGTCGCGGTGAAACCGCCCGCCGCGATTGCCGTAGAATAATCCGCGCTCGGACGTCGCGTGTATCTCCCCGAACGGGTCGATCCGGTTCTGGAGGGGCGAGGGGCGCAAGCCTTCGCCTATCGGATCGAGCCGGCCGTCGGGCTCGAGCAGCGCCCGTCCGCCGCTTTCTGCGTCGGCGTATCGCAGGGCGAGGTGTCCTCGGCGCACATGGGCTGGCAATAGACCTCGTCCGGCCCATCGTCGTCGTCGGGCTCGACATACCTGCGGCGACGTCGCCGAGGCCGTACGCGCTCCTCGTAATAGACCTGCGCCAGCGCGTCGGCGGCGAAGGCGCTCGCGCCGATCGCGGCTGCGGTGAGAAGTAGAAGCGAGCGTCGCGACTGGCTCGTCATTTGCGCTCTCCTTTGCCGAAGTATGTCAGAACGACATCAGAACATCTGGGTCCCACCCACTAGCGGGCTCGCGCAGCGGCCATCGGCGCGCTTGTACTCGGGCGGATCGCAGGGCGTCATGTCAAAGGAGCACATCGGCTGGCAGAAGCCGGGGACAGGACGCGCCGACTCGTATGTCCGTACGGCCTTCCTGTGTTTGGGCTTCGCCGCTGCAGGCCCGGCCGCCACGGCGGCGGCGGCGAGAAGAATGATCGCGAGTCGCATGACGCACTCCCAGAAACGCCTCGCCTCTAGATGAGGCGCCGGGCGGCCGTCGGCAAGTGCGCAAATCAGCGCGCCGGTCAGTGCGCGCTCGCCTGCAGCCCGATCGTATCGACCTGATAGACATCGTCGGCGAAATGCACGGCGCCGTCGGCCGACGCCCAGCCTGTCATGTAGACCCACACCACCGGCACCGGCTTCGCCAGCCTTAGGTCCTGCCGATCCTTGCCGATCTGCGCCATGAGCGACGCGCGATCCCAGTTTCCGGAACCTTGCAGCAGCCAGGCGGCGAGATCGTAGACGCCCTGCACGCGAACGCAGCCGTGCGAGAGAAAGCGATAGTCTCGATTGAAATAGCCCTTCGAGGGCGTGTCGTGCATGTAGACCGCATGCTTGTTGTTCATCTGGATTCGGATCGAGCCGAGCGCGTTGTGGGTGCCGGAATCCTGCCGCAGCGTGTAATTGACCGCCTTCTCCGTGCTCCAGTTGATCGAACGCGGATCAATCACCGTGCCGCGCCCGTCGAGAATCTTGATTCTGGACCGCGCGAGATAGCCGGGGTCGCGCCGCATCTTCGGAATGATTTCATTCTTGATGATCGAGGTCGGCAGCGTCCAGGTCGGGTTGAGATTGACGGCGCTGATGCGCGTCGCGACTTCCGGCGAGCGATGGTCGACGTCGCCGACGACAGCGGTGTAGCGCTTGACGACCTGCCCGTTCTCGACCGCCTCGACGGCGGCGGAGGGAATATTGACCACGACGTAGCGCTCGCCGAACGGGAACTGCACGCCGGCCAGACGCTGCGAACTCGAAGCGAGTTGCTTGAACCGCACCTGCGCCGTCGTGTTGATCGCGCGCAGCGTGGCGCCGGAGACGACGCCGGTCTGCCTAAGCCCGTTGCGCGCCTGAAAATGCTTCACCGCCGCGGCGAGCTGCGCGTCCCAGTGGTCGCCCGGTCCCACCGCCTCATGCGGGTCGCCTTCGATCGTGAGCCGTCGACGCAGGGCGGCGACCGCAGCGCCTTTCGACTTCGGTCCGACGCTGGCGGGCACTTTCGGCCAGCCGCCGGCGTCGACGATCTTGGCGTAGCGCTCCGACGCCGCCGCGGTGGCGAAAAACGTCTCCGGCTGGAAGGACGGGGTCGGGTCGTCGGACAGCGCCCACTCGCGGATCGGCGGCTTGGGCTTGGGCTTGCGCTTGGCGACCTTGGGCGCCGCCACCTGCGGCGGCGGGAAGCCTGCGGCTTCGCTCGCAGGCGCCGGCGAGGGGCGGGGAGCGACGGCGGGCGGCGCCGAAGGTGTGGGAAGCGGCACGAAAACGTTGGGCGAGGGCGCTGCGGGCGTCAGGCTCGGGCCCATCTGGCCGGGCGCGGACTGCGCTTGCAGGGATGTCGCGCTAGCCAGCGACCCGACGATCGCGCAAGACAGCCCAAGAAACCTGCCAAGAAACCTGATCCGGGTCCGAAATTCCATTCTCGCCAACTCGCGCATGTTCGCCGCAATTCTGGCCGCACTTATCCATAAGACGGCCAACGGCGGGTTTCCAGCGCAAACAAGCAGGCGGGCGCTCCTAGCGACCTGTTTTCTGGCCGGGTCTTGCCGGTTCGTCTCCTGTTATGCCGCCGCCGGGCTCGGACTCGGCTGGCGGATCGCTGGCGGGAAACGTTTCTTTCAGGCCCTCGTCGAGGCGGCGTTTTTCTTCCGCCTCGCGCTTGTCTTCCTTGCGCTTTGCTTCGCCCATCTGACCCTCCTTTTGGGTCAAAACGTGGCGAAGGCCTTTTCGTTCAGGCTTCGTCGACGATCACGATGTGCAGTTTGCGCGGCCCGTGCGCGCCGAGCAGCATGGTCTGGGCGATGTCGGCCGAGCGCGACGGGCCTGTGATCATGTTGACCGTGCGCGGCATTTCGCCCTTGCCGTATTTCTGGCGCAGGCGGTCGAACACGCTCTCGTAGTCGCCTTCGAGCTCGGCGGCCGACAACACGACAATGTGATTGTCCGGCAGGAAGTTCAGGGTCGACGGATTTTCAGGCCCCGATGTCATGATCAGCGTGCCGGATTCCGCGACAGCAGCGAAAGCGTGCGAAACGGCGTTGAGATCGCGTCCGTCGGAAGCGCCCTCCGCCATCTCGAGCGCGGTCTCGCCCCAGGGCATGTCTGCGAGTCTTTTATCCTCGCCTTTGCGCAGGGTCGCCGGAAGATTGTTGTCGCGCAGCCAGCGCGCGGCCTCAGTGGGAACCTCGCGCGCGCCCCGCACGATGGCGACGCTGGCGAAGGCGCTTTCGGCCATCTTCTTGAACAGGCCGATGCGCTCCATGGCGTCGAGCTGCCCGCGCGCTGGCACCACGCCGCGCGGCGCGCCGGTAAGCCGCGCCTCGACGGCGGCGCGGCGCGGGCCCTCGGCGCCGGTGACGCGCAGCGAGCGGCGGATGCTCGAAAGGATTTCGTCGCGCGCGCTCACTTCGTCCCCCTCCGCTTCTTCCATTCGCTCTGGAAGGTCTTGCCCTGCGGCGCCGGCAGGTCGCGCCAGTCGGTCCAGCCCGAAGCGAAGGGCATGGCGAAGAACTTGCCGGTCTTGCGCGCGTAATAGCCCATCACGTGCATGACGATGCGCGTGCCGAACCGGTAGAGTTTGGGCCGTTTCGCGACCCAGGCCCACAGGCCGAGGCCATAGCGGGCGGCGGATGGCGTCAGGTGACGCTCGAACTCGCGCTCGCGCCAGTGGCGCATCATGCCGGGCAGGGGAATGCGCATCGGGCAGACGCTCTCGCAGCGCCCGCAGAAGGTCGAGGCGTTGGGCAATTGCCCGCCTTTTTCGACGCCGATCAGCGAGGGCGTCAGCACCGCGCCCATCGGGCCGGGATAGACCCAACCGTAAGCATGGCCCCCGACCGCATGATAGACCGGGCAATGGTTCATGCAGGCGCCGCAGCGGATGCAGCGCAGCATATGCTGGAAATCCGTGCCGATCATCGACGAGCGGCCGTTGTCGAGCAGCACGACGTGATATTCCTCGGGACCGTCGACATCGCCCGGACGGCGCGGGCCGGTGGACAGCGTCGTGTAGACGCTCATCTCCTGGCCCGTGGCGGAGCGCGCGAGCACGCGCAGGAGTTGAGACACGTCTTCGAGCGTCGGCGTGATCTTTTCCAGCGACGCCACCACGATGTGGCACTTCGGCAGGATCTGCGTCAGATCGCCATTGCCCTCGTTGGTGACGATGATCGACGTGCCGGTTTCCGCGACGAGAAAATTCGCGCCGGTGATGCCGATGTCGGCCGCCAGAAACTTTTCACGCAAAATGCCGCGCGCTTCCGTCAGCAATTGCGTCGGCTCGGTCAGATCGCGGTCCTTGGGCAGATGCGTGTGAACGCGCCGGAAATCGCCCTCGACCTGATCCTTGGTCAGATGCACGGCCGGGCCGATGATGTGCGAGGGAATCTCGCCACGCAGCTGGATGATATATTCGCCGAGATCGGTCTCGACCGGCGTGATGCCGGCCTTCTCCATGGCGTCATTGAGCGCAATCTCCTCCGAGATCATGCTCTTGCCCTTGGTGACGGTCTTTGCGCCGCGCTTCGCGCAAATGTCGAGAATGACATTGCGCGCCTCCTCGGCGGTGCGCGCGAAATGCACGTGTCCGCCGGAGGCCGTCACCTTCTTCTCGTAGGCCTCGAGATAGAGGTCGAGATGGGCGAGCGTATGGTTCTTGATGTCGCGCGCGCTGTCGCGCAGCGCCTCGAATTCCGGCAGCTTGGAAACGGCGATCTGCCGAGCGGCCGTGAAGCCGACGCGCAGCTTGCCCATGGCTTCCTGCAATTGCGGATCGTGCAGCGCCTTGTGCGCATTGTCCTTGAAATGCGGCGTGGTCGGATTGGCGTGGACGCTCATCTCTCCGCCTCCGGCGCCTGGTAGCCCACGGGCTCGCCGATCGGCGGCGCCTCGTCGGTCATGTTGGCGAGCACTTCGGCCACGTGCCGCACCTCCATCTCGCGACCCTTGCGCGACAGGCGGCCGGCCATGTTCATCAGGCAGCCGAGATCGCCGGCCAGCAGCACCGGCGCCTGCGTCGCCAGAATGTCCTGCGTCTTGCGGTCGACGATCTGCCCGGAGATTTCGCCGAATTTGACCGCGAACGTGCCGCCGAAGCCGCAGCAGACATCCGAATCCTTCATCTCGACGAGTTCAAGGCCCTCGACGGTGCCGAGCAGCTTGCGCGGCTGCGCCTGCACGCCCATTTCGCGCAGGCCCGAACACGAGTCGTGATAGGTCGCCTGACGCGGAAATTGCGCGTCGACCCTTTCGACGCCCAGCACGTCGGTCAGAAACGAGACCAGTTCGAAGCACTTGGCCGAGAAAGCTCGCGCGCGACGTTGCAGCTCCGGATCGCCCTCGAACAATTCGGGATAATGCTTCGCCATCATGCCGGCGCAGGAACCGGACGGCGCGACGACGTAATCGAAGCCTTCGAACGCCTCGATAACTTGCAGCGCCAGCGCGCGGGCGTCCGCCTTGTCGCCGGAATTGTAGGCGGGCTGGCCGCAGCAGGTCTGGCTCGGGACATCCACCGTGCAGCCCGCGTCTTCCAGCAGCTTGGCGGCGGCGAAGCCGACGCTCGGCCGGAACAGGTCCACGAGGCAGGTCGCCATCAGCCCGACGCGTCTGCCCTTCGGCTGTCCCGCATTCATGAACGTCTCCCCAAGCGCCAGCTTGCATGCTAGTTTGATCGCCCATCTAGGGGCCGGAGGGAGCAATCGTCAACTTGTCCCACCGGCCACGAGGAACGCACCAATGTCGGCCATCGCCTTTCCCCTGCCGGACCCGAAAATCCTTGGGCGACGCGACCAGATCGTCGCCGGTCTCGCCGCGCTCGTGCCGCCCGAATGTCTCGTCGTCAGCGAGGACGAGCGTCGCGCCTTCGAGACCGACGCGCTGACAGCCTATCGTCGCCTGCCGCTCGCCGTCGTCCTGCCGCGCTCGACGGAGGAGACGAGCAAGGTCATGGCCTACCTGCACCAGGAAGGCGTGAAGGTCGTGCCGCGCGGCGCCGGCACCTCGCTCTCGGGTGGGGCCATTCCACAGGAAGACGCGGTCGTCATCGGCGTCTCCAAAATGTCGAAGATATTGGAAGTCGACTACGCCGACCGCATCGCGCGCGTGCAGGCGGGCGTCACCAATCTCGGCATTTCCAACGAAGTGGCGGCCGACGGCTTCTTCTATGCGCCCGACCCGTCATCGCAGCTCGCCTGTACCATCGCCGGCAATATCGGCATGAATTCCGGCGGCGCGCATTGCCTGAAATATGGCGTGACGACCAACAATGTGCTGGGCGTGAAGATGGTGCTGGTCGACGGAACCATCGTCGATATCGGCGGCGACTGGCTGGATGCGGCGGGCTACGATTTCCTCGGGCTCATCACGGGCTCGGAGGGCCAGCTCGGCATCGTGACGGAAGCGACCGTGCGCCTGCTGCGCCAGGCCGAGGGCGCGCGCCCCGTCCTTTTCGGCTTCGCGACGCCGGAGGAAGCGGCGGCCTGCGTATCCGACATTATCGGCCACGGCATCATTCCCGTGGCGATCGAATTCATGGACAAGCTCGCCATCGAAATCTGCGAGGCCTTCGCGCATGCCGGCTATCCGCTCGACGCCGGCGCGCTGCTGATCGTCGAGGTCGAGGGCTCCGACGAGGAGATGGAGACGCAGCTCAAGAAGATCGTCGCCATCGCGCAGAAGAACAATGTGAAGACCGTGCGCGAATCCCAGAGCGCGATGGAGGCGGCCCGCATCTGGAAGGGCCGCAAGTCCGCCTTCGGCGCGACCGGCCGCGTCGCCGACTACATCTGCATGGACGGCACCGTGCCGACGAGCCAGCTCTGCCATGTGCTGGACGAGACCTACAGGATCGTCGATCGCTACGGCCTGCGCGTCGCCAACGTCTTCCATGCCGGCGACGGCAACATGCACCCGCTCATCATGTACAACGTCAACGACCCCGCCGAGCAGGAAAAGGCCGAGAAGGCCGGCGAGGACGTGCTGAAACTCTGCGTCGACGTCGGCGGCTGTCTGACCGGCGAGCATGGGGTTGGCATCGAGAAGCGCGATCTCATGCCGCGCCAGTTCAACACGGCCGACCTGCATCAGCAGATGCGGGTTCGCGCGGCCTTCGACGATCAATGGCTGTTGAACCCCGCGAAAGTCTTTCCGCTCGAGGGCAGAGCGGCGTAAGGGCGTGAACCCTCCCCCCGCTTGCGGGGAGAGGGCAGGGTGAGGGGCCTGGCCGATGCCAGCCTGTTTGCCGATCAGTCACTTCCTCCACCCGCGCGCGAGCCGCAACTAGCCCCTCACCCCGACCCTCTCCCCGCAGGCGGAGAGAGGGAGAAAAGCCCGAGATGACCCACCAGCCCGCCACCGAATCCGACCTCTGCGCCATCGTCGCCGACGCGCGCGCGAAAAAGACGCCGCTCGCCATCGAAGGCGGCGGCACGCGCGCGGGTCTCGGCCGCCCCTCGCAGACAGCCGACACCGTTTCCATGCGCGGGCTCGACGGCATCGTTTTCTACGAGCCTGCGGAAATGGTGATCTGCGCGCGTGCGGGAACGCCACTCGCCGACATCGAGGCGCTGCTCGCCGAGCGCAACCAGATCTTGCCGTTCGAGCCGCCGGATCATCGTCGCCTCTATGGGTCGAGCGGCGCTCCGACCATCGGCGCGATTGCAGCCTGCAATCTTTCGGGTTCGCGCCGCATCTCCGTCGGCGCGGCGCGCGACGGCCTGATCGGTGTGCGTTTCGTCAATGGCGCCGGCGAGGCGATCAAGAGCGGTGGCCGCGTGATGAAGAACGTCACCGGCCTCGACCTCGTGAAGCTCTCTGCCGGCGCCCACGGCACGCTCGGCGCCTTGACCGAAGTGACCTTCAAGCTCCTGCCGAAACCCGAGACCAGCGCGACGCTGGTTCTGGACGGGCTCGACGATGCGCGCGCGATCGCGGCCCTGTCGCAGGCGCTGGGGTCGCCATTCGAGGTCAGCGGCGCGGCGCATCTGCCGGCGGGCGTCGGCGCCGACACGGCGCGCACGCTGCTGCGCATCGAGAATTTCGCGGCCTCCGTCGCCTATCGCATCGACGAGTTGCGCAAGCTCGTCAGCGGCGGCGCGGTCATCGACGATGCCGCCTCGTGCGCGCTCTGGCGCGACGTCTCGGAATGCGCCTTCTTCGGCGCTCCCGACAACCGCGCAATCTGGCGCGTCTCGACCGCGCCGTCCCGTGCGCCCGACCTCGTGCGCTTGATCCAGCGAAACGGCGCCGTCGCGCACTTCTACGATTGGGGTGGCGGTCTCGTCTGGCTCGCGGTCGACGCGACGGGCGAAGCCCGCGCGAAGGATATTCGCGCGGCGGTCGCGGTCACGGGCGGCCACGCCACGCTCGTGCGCGCGCCGGATGAAGTGCGCGCGCACACGCAAGTGTTCCAGCCGCTGTCGGACCCCTTGATGAAGCTGACGCGCGGCGTGAAGGCGAGCATCGATCCCGATGGCATTCTGAACCCCGGACGCATGTATGCCGGGATCTGAAATGAACCAGTCCGTCATTGCGAGCGGAGCGAAGCAATCCATCCACCGTGACACGCAGGTGGATGGATTGCTTCGTCGCTCCGCTCCTCGCAATGACGGGCGTCCCCCGCTCTATCTCGCCCTCGCATTTGTCGCTCTCGTCATCGCGGAAGCCCTCGTCTATGCCTCCGGCCATCCGCTCATCTGCAAATGCGGCTATGTGAAATTCTGGCATGGCGTCGTGAATTCCTCGGAGAATTCGCAGCACATCACGGACTGGTACACGTTCTCGCACATCATCCATGGCTTCCTGTTCTACGGCGCCGCGAAACTGGTTGGACGACTGACCGGCCGCGATATTCCCTTCGCGGTGGCGCTCTTCGCCGCCGTCGTCATCGAGGGCGCATGGGAGGTGCTGGAAAACTCCCCCATCATCATCGAGCGTTATCGCGCCGCCACCATCTCTCTCGACTATTACGGCGACAGCGTCATCAACTCGACCAGCGACATTCTCGCGATGGTTCTGGGCTTCTCGCTCGCGCGGCTCATGCCCGTCTGGCTGACGGTTGCTGCGGCCATCGCGATGGAGATCGGCGTCGGCTACGTCATCCGCGACAATCTCACGCTCAACATCATCATGCTCATTCACCCTATCGAGGCCATCAAGGCCTGGCAGAGCGCGCTCTAAGATGCAGACCAATTTCTCCCTCGCCGCGCTCGCCGATCCGCAGATGCGGGAATCGGAAAAGATCCTGCGCACCTGCGTGCATTGCGGCTTCTGCACGGCGACCTGCCCGACCTATCTCCTGCTCGGCGACGAACTCGATTCCCCGCGTGGGCGCATCTACTTGATCAAGGACATGCTCGAGGGCGGCAAGAACGCCTCCGACGAGGTGGTCAAACACGTCGACCGCTGCCTGTCCTGCCTGTCGTGCATGACGACCTGCCCCTCGGGCGTGCACTACATGCATCTCGTCGATCACGCGCGCGCGCACATCGAGCACACCTATACGCGCTCGCTGCCGGATCGCCTCGTGCGCGAATTGCTCGCATTCGTGCTGCCCTATCCCGAACGGTTCAAGCTCGCGCTGACGGCGGGCCGTCTGGCGCGCCCGCTCGCGCCGTTGATGCGGCTCCTGCCGGGCGTAGGACCGCGTCTCGCGGCCATGCTCGATCTCGCGCCTTCGTCCGCGCCTTCGTCGCCGTCGGCGACCGTCGCGCTCTCCGGGCAGCGCCGCGGCCGCGTCGCTATCCTCGAGGGCTGCGCGCAGCCCGCGCTGAAACCGTCGATCAACGCGGCGGCGAAGCGACTGCTCGCGCGCGTCGGCGTCGAGGTCGTGGCGGCGCCTGGCGAAGGGTGCTGCGGCGCGCTCGTGCATCATATGGGCCGCGAACATCAGGCGCTGGATTTCGCGCGCGCCAATGTCGACGCATGGACACGGCTGATCGAGGACGGCGGTCTCGACGCCATTCTCATCACAGCGTCCGGCTGCGGTACGACCGTGAAGGATTACGGCTACATGTTGCGCGACGACGCCGTCTATGCCGAAAAGGCCGCGCGCGTCTCGGCGCTCGCCAAGGATGTCACGGAATATCTGTCGACGCTCGAATGGGCGCCGACGATGCAGCCGAACATGGCCATCGCCTATCATTCGGCCTGCTCGATGCAGCACGGCCAGAAGATCACGGACCTGCCCAAGACCCTGCTGCGCAAGGCGGGCTTTACGGTCAAGGACATTCCCGAGAGCCATATCTGCTGCGGCTCGGCGGGAACCTACAATATCATGCAGCCCGAACTCGCCGGCCGCCTGCGCGCGCGAAAACAGGCCAATATCGCGCGGCTGAAGGTTCAGGCGGTGGCGGCCGGCAATATCGGCTGCATCGCCCAGCTCGCCCAGAACGGCCCTGCGCCGGTCGTCCACACTGTCGAACTTCTGGACTGGGCCTGCGGCGGCCCGCGGCCGCAAGAGCTGGCGTGATCGCTGCGCATTTGGGCGCCTATGATTTAGGCAAATTGCCCCTCGATTGGCGCCAGCCTTGCCAAGCCCACCGCTAATCGCCTGATTTCACGCGCCGCCCGGGGTGGCGCGCCGCTCTGGCACGCATCTTGTTAACGCACTGTTCGGTTCAGCCCGTTCTGGCGGAGCCGGACCGTCCGGAACGAACTCCGGCGGGAAATACCCGTCAGGTGAAAACAGGGCGAAGACAGAGGCGACAACATGAAAATCGTAATGGCGATCATAAAGCCGTTCAAACTCGACGAGGTCCGGGACGCCCTGACTTCGATCGGCGTGCACGGCCTGACGGTGACCGAGGTCAAGGGTTACGGCCGTCAGAAGGGTCACACGGAAATCTATCGCGGCGCGGAATACGCCGTCAGCTTCCTCCCCAAGCTGAAGATCGAGCTGGCTGTCTCCTCCGAGCAGGTCCAGGCGGTCATCGACGCCATCTCCTCGGTCGCGCGCACCGGTCAGATCGGCGACGGCAAGATCTTCGTATCTCCGCTCGATCAGGCGATCCGCATCCGCACCGGCGAGTCCGGCGACGAGGCGCTCTGATCCGAACCCGCAAGAATTTCCGATAATCAGGAGCCAAGAAAATGAAATTCAGTCCCCTCCAGAAGGCGGCCTTGACGGCGGTCGGCGTAGGCGCGCTCGGCGCTTTGCTGACCTTCGACACCGCGCTTGCGCAGGCGGCCGCTGACGCGGCCAAGGAAGCCGCTCCGGCCGCCGCCGCGCCGACGCCCAACAAGGGCGACACGGCATGGATGCTAGTGTCGACCCTACTCGTGCTGATGATGTCGGTGCCCGGCCTCGCCCTGTTTTACGGCGGCCTCGTGCGCACCAAGAACATGCTGTCGATCCTCACCCAGGTCATGGCCATCGTCTCCATGGTCGGCCTGCTGTGGTGCTTCTACGGCTACTCGATCTCGCTGGGCGACGGCGGCGGCCACTACCTCGGCGGCTTCGGCAAGGCCTTCCTGAAAGGCATCGATGCGAATTCCGTGTCTGCGACCTTCTCGAATGGCGTCGTCATTCCGGAATTCGTCTACATGGTCTTCCAGATGACCTTCGCGATGATCACGCCCGCCCTCATCGTCGGCGCCTTCGCCGAGCGCATGAAGTTCTCGGCGGTGATGCTCTTCACCTTCCTGTGGGTGACGTTCATCTACTTCCCGATCGCGCACTGGGTCTGGGCGACGCCCGCTCCGGACGATCTGGCCGCCGCCGCAAAGGCGCTCGCCGCCGCTGGCTCGGACGCCGCCAAGAAGGCCGCCGCTCAGGGCAAGATCGACGAACTGATCGCCGCCGCCGGCTGGCTGAACCAGGGCAAGGGCATCGGCGAGTTCCTGATGAACGGATCGGGCTCGCTCGACTTCGCGGGCGGCACGGTCGTGCACATCAACGCGGGCATCGCCGGCCTCGTCGGCGCCATCATGGTCGGCAAGCGCGTCGGCTATCCGCGTGAAGCCATGATGCCGCACTCGCTCACCATGACCATGATCGGCGCCTCGCTGCTGTGGGTGGGCTGGTTCGGCTTCAACGCCGGCTCCAACCTCGAGTCCAACGGCGCGACCGCTCTCGCCTTCGTCAACACGATGGTGGCGACCTGCGCGGCGGCCTTCTCCTGGCTGATGGTCGAGTGGATGGTGAAGGGCAAGCCCTCGCTGCTCGGCATGGCCTCGGGCGCGGTCGCCGGCCTCGTCGCGGTCACGCCGGCCTCCGGCTATGCGGGTCCGATGGGCGCGATCGTGCTGGGCCTGATCGTCTCCCCGATCTGCCTGATCTTCGTCTCGAAGGTGAAGCACGCTCTGGGCTACGACGACGCGCTCGACGTGTTCGGCGTGCACTGCGTCGGCGGCGTCATCGGCGCCATCGCCACGGGCATCCTGGTCGCCCCCTCGCTCGGCGGCGTCGGCATCACCGACTACACCAACATCACCGGCAACAACGCGGGCACCTATGTGTTCGGTCAGCAGGTGATCTCGCAGATCGTCGCGGTCCTCGCCACGCTGATCTGGTCGGGCGTCGGTTCGGCGATCATCTACAAGGTTGTCGACCTCGTCGTCGGCCTGCGCGTCCCCACCGACGCCGAGCGCGAAGGCCTCGACGTCACCGACCACGGCGAACGCGCCTACAACTACTGAGTTCCTCCCGAGAGCGCTTCCGGCCAAGGCCGGAAGCGCCGACTTGGACCGGCAGCATCGGTCCCGCACGGCGCCCGGAGACGGGCGCCGTTTTTATTCTGGGGCGCGCGCTCCAGACGAGGCCGCCCTCAATTCACTTTCGTCGCCGACCATTGCACGTTGTCGCGCCCGCATTTGGCCGTGCCGTTGATCGTCTTCGGGCCGGCGGCCTTGCCGACATAGGTGCAGGCCACGCCGTCGGTCGGCTGGATGCGCTGGATCACGTAATCGCCGTTCTGCGCATTGCCGGCGATCTTGTAGGCGATCGCCATGCCGTTCTCGTTCTTCATCGCGGCGGCGCCGTTGATCGACGGGCCCGCGACCGCGACCGTCCATGATCCCTTCACCTTGCCATTAGCTCCTTCGACGACCATCCAGGTTTCCGCGGAGGCGATTGCTGGCGCGAGCGCGAGGCTCAGGGCGAATGCGAGGCGTTTCATCGGACCTGTCTCCCGGTTCGTTATGTCAGTTGAGGATTCGCACCCGCGTGATCGCATTGCCGATCGCCTGGAACGCGGTCAGCAGATCGGCGGCCGAGGTCGAGTCGTAGTAGGCGGCGTTCGACGAGGCGCAGTTCTGCAGGACGGATTTGATCGTCAGGTCCGTGACCTGGAAGGCGACCGTGAAAATCTTGACGCCTTTCGCCTTGATCGACGCGCAGGTTTGCGTGGTCAGTGTGTTGGCCGCGGCCGTATCCGCGCCGCTGTGGTCGGGATAGTTCGGCGAATGCGTGTTGAAGCCATCGGTCATCAGCACGACGTACTTGCGGGTGCGACTGTTGTAGGCCGCGCCGTCGCCGTAAGGCGCGTTAGGCGAAAGCGCTCGCCAGCCCCACAGAAGACCGGGCGGAATGTAGGTCTCGCCCGAGGCGTAGAGGCTGTTGATCGTCGTCTGCACCGTCGCCTGGTTGTTGGTCAGTCGCAGCAGCGGCGGCGAGCACCAATAGTCGATCAGGGCCGGGACCGGGTTGCCGGCATTTGCGCTGTCAGCGTTCGCGTCGACATCGCTCGGCAGATTTCGCGAACCCACGCAGCCGTGCCACACGTGGTCCACCGGGCTCGGGCACGACTGGTAGGTGCCCTGCTGCGTGAACGCATTGCAGCTGTTGTACGAGCAGGTGTAGGGAATGCCGTCGCTCACGCAGGTCGAAGTCACCGGCGTGTATCCGCCGGTGCAGACCATGTTCGGCAGGTCCTGGCATGATCCGCTCGCGGGCGTCGTGTAATCCTGCGCGCCCGTCAGCCAGCTCGCGTTGCGATCGGTCAGCCCGATGTTGACGTACTGGTTGAACGGCACGACCGCGACCTTCACGTTGGCGGCCGCGTTCGGGATCGAGAACAGCGTGTTGTTCAGGTCCGTCGCGGCCACCTTCAGCGCGTCGATCTTGGCGCCCGCCATCGAGGCCGTCGTATCGAGCACCATCGCCAATTCGACCGGGCCGGCCGGCATGGAAACGCGGGTGGTCGCATTCACCGTCATGTCGCGAATGCCGATCAGACCCATCAGCCGGGTCGGAACGGTGATCTGGGCGGTCGCCGCCAGCGCCCCGGAACCGTCGATCGAAGCCGTCGTGACGACATTCGCGTTTGCCGCCATCGGCCCGAGCGCGCCTTGCAGCTGCTTCTTGACCGCCTCCGTCAATGCGACGTTGGCGAGATTGATGTTCTGACCGGCCGACTGCGCGACCGCGACGGACAGCGCAGCCGAATCCAGGCCGCTTGTCAGCGTCGCACGCATTCGAATCGCCGATGCATAGTCGATGGCGGCGCCGACGGCGAGCGCCATGGGCAGGAGCGCGATCGCGAAAATGACGGCGGCCGCGCCGCTGTGATCATTGCGAAACTTGCGAAAATGTCCGGCTATGCGTGTGTGATCGAGCATGTCGGTCGCGCCATGGATAAATGTAATCGCGACACTATGCAGGCCGAGCATTTCAAATTCGCTTAATTCGCCCCACGAAACATCGATCTGTTGAAGTAATGAATCCTTAACCAGACGGCGCATGCGCATGTGTTCCGGCAAAGGCGCCTTGTCTGCCGTCGATCGCGTTGTGACGTTTTTGCAACGCGTCGATCCGATCTCGCCACGCAGCATGAATATTGCTCAAAACTTGTGCGAGTGCACACGAAACGTCGTTGCCGCGGCGCACACGTCCGACGCATTTTGGCCACATCGAATTTCAAGTTCGCTGGAGAAAAACGAAATGAAACTGTTTGCTGCCGCTGCGGCCGCCCTGCTCGTCACGACGGGCGCCTATGCTGCCGATCTGCCCACCAAGAAGGAGCCGATCGTCGCTCCGGTCGCGTTCAGCCCCTGGGACTTCGAAGTCGGCGCCCAGGTCACGACGGACTACCTGTTCCGCGGCCTGACGCAGTCCAACCACGCGCCGAGCGTGTGGGCTCACGGCGAGATTCGCTACAACATCAATGACATGTTCCAGCTGTACGCTGGTGTCGCGGGCGAGAGCATCAAGCTCTCCAACGTCGTCCCCAGCCCCTCGATGGAGCTCGACGGTTACGGCGGTCTGCGCGTGACCTACGGCAATTTCGGCCTCGACCTCGGCGGCATCTACTATGGCTATCCGAACACCCCGACCGGCATCGTTGGCGTGACCACGCCGAACCCGGTCTTCTCGCCGAAGCCGATCAGCTGGTTCGAACTCTACGCCAAGCCGTCCTACACGGTCACCGACTGGCTCTCGATCGGCGCCAACTTCTTCTACACCCCGAGCTATCTGAACACGGGCGCTCACGGCGAATACCTGTCGGCCACGGCCAAGGTCACGCTGCCCTACGGCTTCGCGGTCTCCGGCGAGTTCGGTCGCCAGTGGGTCGGCACCGTCGATCCGATCTGGGTCACGACCGCTACGCTCGCCGTCAACCCCGGCTTCACGGTCGGCAAGCTGCCGAGCTATAACTACTGGAACCTCGGCGCGTCCTATACCTACAAGTTCGTGACGCTCGACGTGCGCTACCATGGCACCAGCCTGTCGAAGGCTGCCGCCTCGCAGTTCACCGGCAACGCCAACGCCGGCCCGAACCTCGCCTTCCCGGGCCAGGCTCTGTCGACCTACGGCCGCGCGGCGATCGTCGGCACGCTCTCCTTCGCCCTCACCGGCAAGGACCTCAAGTAAGGCAGCGATCCCGGCGCTGGTTCGCCAGCCTGCTTCATCGACCCCCGGCGAAAGCCGGGGGTTTTGCTTTTGAAGACGGGCCAAACGCTCGCCTTTCCGGAATTTAATGTGCGCCGCGTGTCGGTGCGCACGCGAATGGCCTTGGCGGCCGTCTTTCTCTCGCCCATATCTGTGCAGCGCGCCGCGAGCGCGTCCACATGGGAGAAATTCATGTCGCCCGAAGAGCGCCAGGTGCTCGTCGAACTCTTTCAGCGCACCAATGCCGCGGCTGGGCAGCCGCGCGACAAGGATGCGGAAGCCTTCATCGCGGAAGCCATCCGCTTGCAGCCCTATGCGCCATACCTCCTGGCGCAGGCCGTGCTGTTGCAGGAGCAGGCGATGAAATCCGCCTCGGAACGTCTGCAGCAGCTCGAGACCGAGAATCAGCAATTGCGCGAAGAGATCGCGCAGGGCGGTCCGGCGCCCCAGCAGCAGGGGCAGGGCGGCTTTCTCGGCGGTCTCGGCTCTCTCTTTGGCGGCCAGCCCGCGCCGCAACGCGGGCCCGAACCACCGCCGCGCCCGGGCGGCCCCTGGGGAGGGGCGGCGCAAGGCGGCGCTCCGCAGCAGGCTGGCTGGGGCTCGCAGCCCCCGCCTCCGCCCCAGCAGGGCGCTGGTCAGGGCGGTCCCTGGGGCGGCGCGCCGCAGCAGCAGCAAGGCGGCGGCGGCTCGACCTTCCTCAAGGGCGCGCTCGGCGCGGCGGCTGGCGTCGCCGGCGGCGCGCTCCTCGTCAATTCGCTGAGCGGCATGTTCGGCGGCCACGGCCAGAGCGCTGGTCTGGGCTCCGGCTTCGGCGGTGGGCTCGGCCATCAGGCGAACGCCGGGAGCGGCGAGACCGTGATCAACAATTACTACGGCGACGAAGGCGGCCGCGGCGACGCGTCCTACCAGAACGCCTCCGACGATTCGGACTATGACGACGACGACGGTTCGTACGACGACGACACCTACGACGCGTAATGCGCGTCGCCTCGTCCGAGCCCTGAGAACCGGAAGGCCGCCGCGTCGCCGCGACGGCCTTCCTCTCCCGCCTCCCGCGCTTTTCGCGCAGTCTTATAAAACGATCACTTTCGTCCCGACCCGGACGCGATCGTAGAGATCCTCGACATCGTGGTTCATCATGCGGATGCAGCCTGACGAGACGTTCTGGCCGATCGTGTACGGCTCGTTCGTGCCGTGGATGCGATAGAGCGACGAACCGAGATAGAGCGCCCGCGCCCCGAGCGGATTTTCCGGCCCGCCTTCCATGTGCTTTGGCAGGTCGGGACGGCGCTTGATCATTTCCGGCGGCGGCGTCCAGCCCGGCCATTCCGCCTTTCGCGTGATCGTCTTCACGCCCGCCCAGGTGAAGCCCGGTCGGCCGACGCCGATGCCGTAGCGAATGGCGCGTCCGCCTTCCTGCACGAGATAGAGATGCTTATCGCGCGTATCGACGACGATCGTGCCCGGCCGCTCGCTCGTCTTGTAGTCGACTTCCGCGCGCAGATATTCGGCGGCGACGCTGCGCCGCGCCTCGAGCGGCGCCGCGCCGTAGCTTGCGACCCGCACGGGCGCGCGATGCGCCGGCGGCGCCGCATAGAGGATTGGCGCGGACTGCATCGCGGCTGCGGAAACGGGCGCTGCCGCGCGCGGTTGCGCGAAGGGATCACGCTGGGGCGCCGCCTGCTGGCCCCCGGTCATGACGAATTCGATGAAGCCGCCGCCGTAATTGCCGGCCAGCGCCGGCTCGCTCGCGATGGCCGCGACGCCCGCGAGCAGCATGATGCGCCAAATTGGAGACATTTTTCGATCCCGTGTGTCGCGCCGAGGCGCACGAAGACGATGAGGGATCGTATCACCTAGAATTCGAATGATGTGATTTACGCAATCTTGTGGTTATGCAGAAGATAACGCGCCACAATTGCAGTAAATCATCCGCAAAGGAACGTGGTTTTCTTTTTGTAAACCCGAGGCCGGGCCATCAAGGCTCGCCGACGGCGTTCGCTGCGTTTCGTTTTCCGCGGAGCAGCCCGCGAGCCTTTTCGATGACAGGCCTGCGAAGGCTGGCGATGTCGAGCGCCAGGGCCATTGCGCCGAACACGCTGACGCCGACCACGATCTGCGTGGCGAGCGTCAGCACGCCCGGCGTCCAGCCACGCATCGGCCAGAGCGCGCCGACCATGGCGCCGGTCGAAACCGCGATAGCGGCGAAATCGCGCAGCGCCGGCCAGCGCGGCCGCGAAGCCGTCGCGAAGCCGATCAGCGCGACCATGGCGGCGAGATAGGCGCCGCTCTGCGCGATGGCGAGGCTCGAGGCGTCCGCGCCGCGCGGCAGGATTGCGACCAGCAGCGGCGTGCCCGCGCAGCCGATCAAGGCCGCGGCGATCAGCGCCGCCGTCTTCTTCTGGATCTGGAAGATCGGGTTGATCGCGAAATTGATCATGGTCAGCGCGAACAGGCCGGGCAGCATGAGCGTCAGATACTGGCCGAACGGTCCGCGAAACTGCATCGGTACGACCAGCGCCTCGACCGACGGCAGCGTCAGCAGGACGCCGGCGCAGGCCGGCGCGATGACGGCGAGCACGATCGTGATGTTGCGCGCGATCTGGTCCTTGGCGCTCTCCATCCCGTGCTTTTCATGCGCGGCGACTGCGATCTGGAACAGCAGCACGTCGAGCGCCGAACCGATCGCCTGCACCGCGCGCAGGCCGAGGTCGAAGGCGAGCGAGAACTGGCCCGTTTCCGCGAAGCCGTAATATTTGGCGACGAGCGAGCGATTGACGAAGGGAATGAGCAGATAGAGCAGGTTCGCCGTGATGATCGGCAAGGCATAGGCGAGGTAGGAGCGCCCGAGATCGAAGCTCGCGCGTTTCGGCTCGCTGTGTGCGTCGGTCAGCGCGCGGCGCGAGGCGACGATCGAGCCCGCGATCGAGACGATGGCGCCGAGCAGCGCCATTTTCGCGGACTGGAAGACGAAGGCCGCGCCCGTGGTCAGCGCCAGCGACAGGGCGTTCTTGACGATGACGAGGCGTCCGTATTGCCGATCGTCGAAACGCGCGCGCGCAAGCCCCGCTGAATAGTCGAACAGCCCGTTGATGACGGCGGTCGCCATCGACAGGCCGATCAACGCATGCGAAAGGCCGAGCTCGACCCCGGACATCAAAACCGCGCCGACGACGACGGTCAGCCCGACCGCGAGAATGGCGAAAGCGGTGTCGAGGGTCGCGCGCACCTGCGGCTCGTCGTCCCGCGTGCGCTGCGAATAAAAGCGGATCGCCGAAAGCCGGATCCAGTCGAAGACGGCGGTCTGGATGACGAGCCCAAGCGCGAGCGCGAGCGCGAACCGACCATATTCTTCTGGCCCGAGGAACTTCGCGACGATCAGCCCGATGACGAAATTGAAGAGGGCGTTAACCACGAAGGCGAGCAGCACCTTCATGCGCGCGTCTCCGGCCAGCGCGCCGGGCGCGCTTCGTCACGGCTCGTCCTCGAAGGCGCGGCGATGCGGGTCATGCGGGCTACATACCGCATGGCGCATAAGAAAGTCTTGCGGCGGCGTTCCGCCGATCAGCCGGCGACCACGAGCCTGACCGGGGCTTCCGCGCAAACCGCGCGCACCGGCGTGACGCCGAAGGGATCGCCGTCGACCTGCGCCGCGGCTTCTTGCGCTTCATTCCCCTGCGCGACCGCCAGCGTCACTTCGGAAACATCGAGAATGCGTACGCCCGCGCCGTTGAGCCCGCCGCCCGACAGCATGCGCCAGCCGATGCGCAGGAGAGCGAGGAGACTGTCGTCCGTTACGACGACGAGCGCGAGGCCCGGCCTGGTCGCGCAGGTCTGCGGCGCGATCACGTAATCGCCGCCATAGCGCGCGGCATTGGCGCAGATCGCGAGCCGGCAGCGCAATTCTTCCTTGTTCGTCGTCACGACCAGGTCGGGCGTGTTCGCCCGCCGCTTCTGCGCAACGGCCGCGGCGACATAGGCCCATTTGCCGAGTGCGCGCTTCAGGCGCGGCGAGGTGCGCGCGACGACGGCCGCATCGAGGCCGGCGGACGCCATCAGCACGAACGGCCGGCCATTCGCCAGGCCGTAATAGAGCGGCGTCGTGTGGCCCGATCGGATCGCGGCGGCGATCGCGTCCGCGTCGCGCGCCGCGCGCGTCTCGCTCGCCAGCACATTCGCCGTGCCGCCGGCGATGATCGCAAGCGCGGGTTGCGCGCCGGATATCGTTCGCAATCCGGCAATCGCCTCGTTGATCGTGCCGTCGCCGCCATGCACGGCGATCACGTCGAAGCCCGCGCCGATATCGGCGACGATGCGCTCGATGTCGCCGCGCGCCTGCGACTGCATGAGGTCGACCGCGACGCCGTCGCGCGCCAGCGCATCGCGGATCGCCGCGAGCTTGCGCGGCGCATGGCCGCGCGCCTTGGGATTGGCGACGATCAGAACGCGCCGCGTCGTGACGCGCATCTGCGTCACGGAATGTCGATCAGGGAAAGATAGTTGGTCCGCGCCGCGACCAGCGCGCTACGGCAATTCTGGCTGAGCGCGAACGCTTTCGGGTCAGAATTGGCCTGGCCCGCGGGGATTGCCGCGTCGCGGCCATAGGCGGCGTTGAGACGCGGCAGGTCGATCTTCTCGCCGCAGCGCGCCTGTATTGCGAAATTCCCCGGCAGATACATGTCGCCCTTCTCGCGCGCCACATAGGCGCTGACAAGCGTCGGCAGCATGACGACGGAAATATCGAGGCGCTTCGTGGCGAATGGCGAGGGCGCCGATGAGCGGATCTGGTAGAAGGTCACGTCGTTGGGTGCGCGCCGCAGCGCCGAATAATCATTCGGCGACCACAGCGGCATGCGGCCTGTGCCGGTGAACGAATTCGGCTGGTGATCGCCGAACACGGCGAGCACGTAGGGTCGCCCCGTCTCCTTCTCGCGCGCCTGCAACGCCTGTTCGAGCATGGCGATGGCCGTCTCGGTCGAGCGATAGCGCGCGATATATTCGTTGAGCTCGCAGGTGCCGCGCGCATTCGTCTCGCCCTCAAAGCGGTAGGGCATCTCCTTCTCGCTCGAATAGCGCGTGCATGGATGCGGCGAATGGTTCTCCATCGTCAGCATGAAGGAAAACAGCGGCTTCGTCTTGTCCGTCCCGGCGACCTTGCCGAGATAACGCTCCATGATGTCGGTGTCCTGCGCGAACCAGGGCTCCTTGATCTTCAGGTCCTCGCCGTCGATGAAACGATCGAAGCCGTAATGCCCATAGGCCGCGCGCGCGCCGTAGAACGTGCCCTCGACCGGATAGAGCGCCAGCGTCTGGTAGCCGCGCGCCTTCAGATAGGTGGCGAGCGAGGCCTTCACATAGGGGCCGAGCTCGACATGCGTGTAATAGCCGGCATAGCCGAACAGCCGCGAGGGAATGCCGGTAATCGCCTCGAATTCGCTGATCCACGTGCCGCCGCCGATCGCATGCACGCCGAGTTCGCCCTGTAGCTGGCCGGCGTTCGAGGCGGGAAACAGCGGCGAGGTCACGACCGGCTTCGTCGCGAACACTTTCGAAACGTCGAAGGTGGATTCGAGCAGCACGATCACGATGTTCGGCTGTTTTTCAGGCGCGGCCGGCGGCTTCAGATAGGCGGTCGGATCGCCCGCCGCCGGCGCCGCCTGCGCGCCGCCCTGCGCCAGTTGCTGGAACGGCGTGCCGGACAACGCCTCGTAGCGCGCGGTTAACGCCAGGAAGGGCACGGCGCCGACCAGTTTCGAGATCAGCACGAGCCCTTCGGGCATGTTGGCGATCTCGGCATAGTCATGGCCCTGCACGGCCGTCTCGAGTCGCTGCGCGAATTGCCCGACCGAGGTCCAGGCGAGCGCGCCGGCGATCAGCAGTGGGAGCGCGCGCGCTGGCGCGTTGGCGCGCGCCTGCGCCCGGTCGAGCCGCGCGACCCGCCACGTGAGCGCTGCGACGATCGCCGCCAGCAACGCGCCGACCGTGGCGAAGGCGGCCTCCGGCGACACTTTGACCGCGCCGAGAAAGCCCTGAGGATTGGCGGCCGCGATCTGCAGATCGAGCCAGGTCAGCGGCATTTCGGTCAGCGCGATCTTGCCGTCGTTCAGGAAGCCGACGATGCCGGCGAGCGCGGCCACGACCGCGAGATAGGCCGCCGCCGCTCGCCAGGTCATGACAAGAGCCGGCAGAACCGCCGCCGCCAGGAAGAACCAGCGGGCCTGCGCCAGGAAGGAATTGTCGGCGATCAGCGTCAGGGCCGCGAGCAGAACGCCGAAACCCAGCGTGGAAACAAGGGATTGGAGGACGATCCGGCGACGCATGACAATTCCGTGACGGGTGCCAAGCTAATCCAACCGCGCGCGATCCGCAAAGGCCGCGCCCCGCTCGGCGCCGGCCCGGTTCGCTCAACCAAAAGTCTTAGACCGCCTTGACAGATCGGGGGGCTCGCCCTTATCTCCCCCTCGCCTGTTAGCACTCGGCGTTAACGAGTGCTAACGCGCCTCCAACCAGAACGGCCGCCGCCAAGGCGGCCGCGATTTTAGGATAGTGAGACCATGAAGTTTCGTCCTCTGCACGATCGCGTCGTCGTGAAGCGCATCGAAAGCGAAGAGAAGACCAAGGGCGGCATCATCATCCCGGACACCGCCAAGGAGAAGCCGCAGGAAGGCGAGATCGTCGCCGCCGGTCCCGGCGCCCGCGACGAGAGCGGCAAGCTCGTTCCCCTCGACGTCAAGGCCGGCGACCGCGTGCTGTTCGGCAAGTGGTCGGGCACCGAAGTCAAGATCGACGGTCAGGACCTCCTGATCATGAAGGAAAGCGACATCATGGGCGTGATCGCCTGAGATAGCCGCTTTTCGAACCCGTCCCCGTAATTTTCGGAGTTTCAGAACATGGCAGCCAAAGACGTCAAGTTTTCCACCGAGGCCCGCGACAAGATGCTGCGCGGCGTGGAAGTTCTCGCCAACGCCGTGAAGGTCACGCTCGGCCCGAAGGGCCGCAACGTCGTGATCGAGAAGTCGTTCGGCGCCCCCCGCATCACCAAGGACGGCGTCACCGTCGCCAAGGAAGTCGAACTCGCTGACAAGTTCGAGAACATGGGCGCCCAGATGGTGCGCGAAGTCGCCTCCAAGCAGAATGACGCTGCTGGCGACGGCACCACGACCGCGACCGTTCTCGCCGCCGCCATCGTGCGCGAAGGCGCCAAGGCCGTGGCGGCCGGCATGAACCCGATGGATCTCAAGCGCGGCATCGACACCGCGGTGGAAGCCGTCGTCGGCGACCTCAAGAAGAATTCCAAGAAGGTCACCTCAAACGACGAGATCGCCCAGGTCGGCACGATCTCGGCCAACGGCGACGCCTCGATCGGCAAGATGATCGCGGAAGCGATGCAGAAGGTCGGCAACGAGGGCGTGATCACGGTCGAGGAGGCCAAGAGCCTCGACACCGAGCTCGACGTCGTCGAGGGCATGCAGTTCGACCGCGGCTATCTCTCGCCTTACTTCATCACCAATGCCGAGAAGATGGTCGCCGAGCTCGAGGACCCCTACATCCTCATCCACGAGAAGAAGCTGTCGTCGCTCCAGCCGATGCTGCCGATCCTCGAGGCCGTCGTGCAGACCGGCAAGCCGCTGCTGATCGTCGCTGAAGACGTCGAAGGCGAGGCTCTGGCCACGCTCGTCGTCAACAAGCTGCGTGGCGGCCTGAAGATCGCCGCCGTCAAGGCGCCGGGCTTCGGCGATCGCCGCAAGGCCATGCTCGAGGACATCGCCATCCTGACCGGCGGCGAGATGATCGCCGAGGACCTCGGCATCAAGCTCGAGAACGTCGCTCTCCCGATGCTCGGCCGCGCCAAGCGCGTCCGCATCGAGAAGGAGAACACCACGATCATCGACGGCGCCGGCGCCAAGGCCGACATCGAAGGCCGTGTTCAGCAGATCAAGGCGCAGATCGAGGAGACCACCTCGGACTACGACCGTGAGAAGCTCCAGGAGCGTCTGGCCAAGCTCGCCGGCGGCGTCGCGGTCATCCGCGTCGGCGGCGCGAGCGAGATCGAGGTCAAGGAAAAGAAGGACCGCGTGGACGACTCGCTCAACGCCACCCGCGCTGCGGTGGAAGAGGGCATCCTGCCGGGCGGCGGCGTCGCGCTGCTGCGCGCCGTCAAGGCGCTGGAAGGCGTCGGCGGCTCGAACCCGGACCAGAAGACCGGCGTCGACATCGTGCGTCGCGCGCTGACGGCTCCGGCTCGCCAGATCGTCGACAACGCCGGCGGCGACGGCGCCGTTGTGGTCGGCAAGCTGGTCGAGGCCAAGGACTACGCCTACGGCTACGACGCCCAGAACGGCGACTATGCCGACATGGTGAAGGCCGGCATCATCGACCCGACCAAGGTCGTGCGCACGGCTCTGCAGGACGCGGCTTCGGTCGCCGGCCTGCTGATCACCACCGAGGCCATGATCGCCGAGCTTCCGAAGAAGGACGCTCCGCCGGCCATGCCGGGCGGCGGCATGGGCGGAATGGACTTCTAAGAAGTCCATTCGCCCAAGAGCCCGAAATGCGAAACGCGGGAGGCCGCGTTTCGCTGCGGAATGGACTTCTAAGAAGTCCATTCGCGCCTCGGGCGCAGAAATCGAAGGCCCGGCGCAAGCCGGGCCTTTTTTGCTCGTAGCCGGCGTCGATTCTGGAGCGGCGCCAAATTTGCGGCGTGCCGCTTGCGCCCGCGACAATTCGGCTTATGGTTTCGGACCTTAGGGTTGCTTGCGCCAGCGCCCGCCCATCGCCGCACGGCCAACGTCGAACCGATCTGGTTCGATAAGGCGTTCGGGCGAAGGCTGTCTGGTTCTTGATACGGGGGGCGCGCTTCGAGCGCGTGCGGCGAATGAGCAAAGTCTTGAACACCGGGCGAACGACGACGCGCGCCGACCTGCTGGACGCTGTATTCGCGGCGTGCCCAACGTTGTCGCGCGCGCAGGCGCGCATGATTTTCGAGATGACGCTGGAGGAAATTGCCGACAGCCTCGATCGCAACGAGTCGGTGAAGCTGCGCGGCTTCGGCGCCTTCAACGTACGCTCCAAGCGCGAGCGCATCGGGCGCAATCCCAAGACCGGCGTCGAGGCGCCGATCAAGCCGCGCCGCGTCGTGACCTTCAAGCCCTCGCCCGTTCTCGTCGCGCAGGTCAACGGCCAGTCGATCGAGGGCCTGGAGAACGCCGACTGACAGCGGACTTCGGCCCGCGCGAAATTTCGAGTCTCATTGGCCGGCCGCGAGGCAGGCCCTCCCGGATCAGCCGCCGATCTTCGCCTTGATCGCGTGATCGGCCAGCGTCTTGCCGAGCGACCAGACGGCGCCGGGCACCTTGTGCGCGTCCGCGATCACCGCGTCGAAGGAGCGTTCGATCCAGGCCACGTCCTCGTCGCCGATCGTCAGCGGCGGCAGCAGCTTGACCGTGTGGTTGCCGTGCCCGGCGACCTGGCTCAGCACCTTGTGGTCCTTGAACAGGGGGATCGTGATCATCTGGCAGAAGAGGCCGGAATTGACCTTCTCCAGCACGGTCCATGCGGTCTTGAGTTTCAGCGACTTCGGCGCGCCGAATTCGATGCCGATCATCAGACCCTTGCCGCGCACGTCCTTCACCAGTTCGTAGCGCTGGTTCATCGAGCGGAAGCCCTCGAGGATCTGCTCGCCGCGCCGCGCGGCGTTCTCGATCAGCTTCTCGTTCTCGATGACTTCGAGCGTGGCGAGGCCCGCGGCCATGGCGAGATCGTTTTTCGAGAAGGTCGAGCCGTGCACGACGGCGCGATCCATGCGGTTGAACACTTTCTCGAAAATCTTGCGGCGCGCCAGCACGGCGCCGACCGGCACATGGCCGCCGGACAGGGACTTGGCCAGCAGCACCATGTCGGGCTCCGCGCCCCAGTGCTCGACCGCCAGGAACTTGCCGGTGCGGCCGAGGCCGGTCTGGATTTCGTCGGCGACGAACAACGTCCCGTACTTGCGGCACAGAGCGGCGGCGCGCGAGAGATAGTCGGGGTCGGGCATGTTGGCGCCCTTGCCCTGGATCGGCTCGACGAAGAAGGCCGCGACATCCTTGCCCGCCAGCGCCCGGTCGAGCGCGTCGAGATCGTTGAACCGAATTTCCGCGACATCAGGAAGCAACGGCCCGAAACCGTCGCGGAAGATGGCGTCGCCGTTCATCGACAGCGCGCCGTAGGTCAGGCCATGGAAGGCGTGGTCGCAGAACAGGGTGCGCGAGCGCCCGGTCGACGAGCGCGCGAATTTCATCGCCGCCTCCACCGCCTCCGCGCCCGAATTGCAGAAGAACGCCTTGTCCAGCCACGGCGTGTATTTCAGCAGTCGTTCGGCGAGCAGGCCCGCCAGAACCGACACGTCCATCTGCACGAGATTCGGCAGGTCCGCTTCGATCACGCTGATCAGCGCGCGCGAAATGTCGGGATGATTGCGCCCGAGCGCGAAAACGCCCCAACCCGACAGGAGGTCGAGGTAGCGCGCCCCGTTTCGGTCCCACAGATATTGCCCGGCGCCCTTGGCGAAGCCGACGTCGTAGCCGATCGTCTGCAGCACGCGCACCATCTGTTCGTTGAGATGGCGGGTGTGCAGCGAATAGCGTTCGGGTTCGCGTCCGGTCGCCAGCGCGGCGAAATCGAACGGATCGGCGCCCACGGGACGGGGGGCGTTCAGCGTCAGCGACGCCTCATTCATGCGGCTCTCTCCGAAAGCGACGCTTTGCGCGCGAAAAAGCGGCGCGCCCGGCCCGGATTGGGGGAGGCCGGCCAGTTTTCATGACGGTGGACGCGCTCAATGTCAAACATGGCGCGATTCATGCGCCATCAGCCTTTCGCGGCCGTAAATCCGGCGCAAACTCGGCAAAAAAGCCACACCCCGGGTCCGGCTTGCGCTCAGAGCGCTGCCGGTCGATACACGGGCCAGGGCGCTTCGATTGAGGTGATTTGCATGAGGTTTCTCAGCGGCGCGGTCGGCGCATTCGGGCTCGTTGCGGCGGTCGCGGCCTTCAGGCTCGGCGATAATTTCATGTATCTGGTCGCCGGCGCAGCCTTCTTGTGCGCGCTGACGACGGCCGCCTCCGCGCGCATTTCCGCCTTCATGAAGATTTTCGTGGCGATCTTCTCGGCCGAGACGATCGTCTTCGGCCTTGCGGTCGTCGCCGTCCGCGCCGGCATGTGGCACGAGCGGCTCAAGGATTTCTCGCCGCCCGATTCCCTGCCGTTGACCGTCGCGATGTTCTCGATCCTCGTCTACGTCGTCTCACGCCTCGGCGTGATGCGCGAGCCGTTGCGGATCGCCGACCTCTATTTCACGCAGGGCGACCGGGGCGTCGCGCGCATCTGGCCGTTCGGCTCCTATGGCGGGCTGGAGCGCCGTATCGCGGTCGCCATGATCGTGACGCTCGTTCTCATCAACCAGGCGCAGGTCGGCATTACCGTCCGCCTGTCTTTCTTCAACCGCGACTGGTTCAACGCCATCCAGGCCAAGGACGCCGCGACCTTCTGGAAGCTTCTGTTCTCTGTCTTCGTGCCCTGGGCATTCGTCTACATCGCCAGCGCGATCATCGAATTCGTGATGCAATCCATGCTGGTTATCCGCTGGCGGCGCTGGCTGACGGATTTCTACGTTTCGCACTGGCTGGGCGGCCATGCGCACTACCGCATGTCGCTCGCCGGCGGCGCGGCCGACAACCCGGACCAGCGCATCGCCGAGGACGTCAACCGCTTCATCATCGGCGGCGGCGACGGCGAGGGCATCTACACATATTCGATCCTGCTGATCTCGACCCTTTCATCGCTCGTCTCCTTCTCGATCGTCCTGTGGGAGCTCTCGGGCAATTACGCGATTCCCGGAACGGAGATCGTCATTCCCGGCCTCCTGTTCTGGGTTGCGCTGATCTATGCCGCATTTGGCACGCTGGTGACGCATCTGATCGGCCGCTCCCTGGTCGGCATCTATTTCGAACGTCAGCGCGTGGAAGCCGACTTCCGCTTCTCGCTCGCCCGCCTGCGCGAATATGCCGAGCAGGTGGCGCTCTTGTCCGGCGAGCGCGCCGAGCAGACCGCGCTCGGCGGCAAGTTCGGCGCCGTCATCGCCAATTACATGCGCATAGTCACGCAGCGAAAGAAGCTGATGGCGTTCACCGCGACTTACGGGCAGGTGTCGCCGATCATCCCCTACATCTTCACCGCGCCCTTCTATTTCGCCGGCAAGATCCAGCTCGGCGTGATGACCCAGACAGCCGGCGCCTTCGGTCGCGTGGAAAGCGCGCTGACCTTCTTCGTCAACAACTACACCTCGCTCGCGGGCTTCACGGCGGTCGTCCAGCGTCTCAGTTCCTTCGATTATGCGATCAAGGCCGCGGAGGCCGCCCGCGACGCCGGCCCCAACCGCATGGCCGCGTCCCCCGGCGCTCCGCTGGCCCTGGAGGGCGTGACGATTGCTCTGCCGAATGGCAAGCAGATCGTGCGCGCCGACGCCCTTGTGTTCCAACCCGGCGAAAGCGCGCTGATCACGGGCCCATCGGGCTCCGGCAAGTCGACGCTGCTGCGCGCGACCTCCGGCATCTGGCCCTATGGTTCGGGCGAAATCCGCCTGCCGGAGGGCGAGCGCGCTTTGGTGCTGCCGCAGCGTCCCTATCTGCCGAATGGCTCGTTGCGCGCCGCCGTTTCCTATCCGGCCGAGCCGGGCGCATACGCAGACGCACAGATTCACGCGGCGCTGAAGGCTTCGCGCCTCGAGCCTTTCGTCGAGCGTCTCGACGATGAGGACACCTGGTCGCAGCGCCTGTCGGGCGGCGAACAGCAACGCCTCGCCATCGCCCGCGCCTTGCTGGCAAAGCCCAGATGGCTGCTGCTCGACGAGGCGACCGCCGCGCTCGACGAAAAGCTCGAGGCGGAAATCTATCAGGCGATCTTCGATCTCCTGCCTCAGACGACCGTCATCTCGATCGGCCATCGTTCGACCTTGCTCGCCATGCACAAGCGGCATCTGAAGCTGGAGCCGCAGGCCGACGGCGTTTTCGCGCCGCAGGGGTGAAGCCGGACGCTTGCGTTGATCTGGCTCCTTGCGGAGTCGGCGCAGGCGGGCCCAATGTCCGCGCAGGAGACGACACATGCACGCAGGTCCCATCGCGCTCGCCTTCGCCGCCGCCTATCTCGGCGCGGCGCTCTATTCCGTGCTGGTCGAACAGCCCGCGCGGCTGACGCTGGACGACCGCGCGCTCGTCAAGGAATGGGCGCCGAGCGACCGGCGCGCGCTCCTGCTGCTCGCCCTGTTCGCGCTGGCTTCCGCCATCGCCGCGCTGATCGAATTCAAGTCCGGCGGCAATGCGCTCTGGTTGATCGGCGCCGCCTTCGCCATGGCGAGCTGGCCCTACATGTTCTTCGTGCTGGTGCCTCTCAACAACCGCCTGTTGGCGGCCGACCATGGCGGCTCGGACGCTCGCGGCCTGATCGCGACCTGGGGTCTGCTGGAATGGGGACAGGTGGGGCTCGGGTTGGTCGCGAGCGCGATCTTCGTCGTCGCGCTCGGGTAATCGGTTTCCCTCTCCCCGCCTGCGGGGAGAGGGTCAGGGCGAGGGGCGGGGTAAGCTGCGCAAGTCTGCCTCTCGTCCCGTGAAGGGGGAGGCGGGGCTCAAACGCCCTTGCTCTCCCGGGCCAGCGCGCCTAAACCCCGGCGCATGAGCGACGCAAGCAACAAAGTCAAAGCCCGCCAGCCGCGCGGTCTCGCCGACCGTGGCCCGGCCGAACTCGCCGCCTCCGAGCGCATGCTCGCGAAAATCCGCGAGTCCTACGAACTCTACGGCTTCGAGGCGGTGGAGACGCCGTTCATCGAATATACCGACGCGCTCGGCAAGTTCCTGCCGGATCAGGACCGCCCGAACGAGGGCGTCTTCTCCTTCCAGGACGACGACGAGCAATGGCTGTCGCTGCGCTACGACCTGACCGCGCCGCTCGCCCGCTATGTCGCGGAAAATTACGACAAGCTCGCCAAGCCCTACCGCTCCTATCGCGCCGGCTACGTCTTCAGAAACGAAAAGCCCGGCCCCGGCCGTTTTCGGCAGTTCATGCAGTTCGACGCGGATACGGTTGGCGCAGCCTCCGTCGCCGCCGACGCCGAAATCTGCATGATGGCCGCCGACACGCTGGAAAAGCTGGGGATTCAGCGCGGCGACTATGTCGTGAAGGTCAACAACCGCAAGGTTCTGGACGGCGTGATGGAGGCGATCGGCCTCGGAGGCGATGAGAACGCGGGGCGCAGGCTCACGGTGTTGCGGGCGATCGACAAGCTGGATCGTTTGGGTGCTCATGGCGTTGAAATGCTGCTCGGCCCCGGCCGCAAGGACGAGAGCGGGGATTTCACAAAAGGGGCGGGTCTCGATCCGGTTCAAATTTCGAGAATCTTAAATTTCACAGGCTGGGGAGAAGAAGGTTCCGGCTCCGGCAGCCTTGTCGGCGCAAACTCTGTCACGCTCGGAAATTTTGCGGCGGCGGTCGCGGGGAACTCGCTGGGCGAAAAAGGTGTCGCGGAATTGCGCGAGTTTGCCGAAATCGTCCAAGCTGCGGGCTACGATCACCACCGAATCCGCATCGATCCCTCCGTCGTGCGCGGCCTCGAATATTACACCGGCCCCGTCTTCGAGGCGGAGCTGACATTCGGCGTTACGGACGACAAGGGCGCTCCCGTGCGCTTCGGCTCGGTCGGCGGCGGCGGCCGCTACGACGGCCTCGTCGGACGCTTCCGCAACGAGCCCGTGCCCGCGACCGGCTTTTCCATCGGCGTCTCGCGTCTGTTCGCGGCGCTGAAACTGGTCGACAGCCCGATTGTCAGCGCTGGCGCGCAGATGGGCCCTGTCGTCGTGCTGGTGATGGATCGCGACCGTGTCGCGCATTATCAGGCGATGGTCGCGCGTTTGCGCGCCGAGAACGTGCGCGCCGAACTCTATCTCGGCTCCGCCGGCATGAAGGCGCAGATGAAATACGCCGACCGCCGCAATGCGCCCTGCGTGATCATTCAAGGCTCGGACGAGCACGCGCGGGGCGAAGTGCAGATCAAGGATCTGATCGAGGGCGCGCGGGCGGCGGCCGCGATCCAGTCCAACGAGGAATGGAAGAGCGCGCGGCCCGCGCAGTTTTCAGTGTCCGAGAACGAACTGGTGAATGCGGTGAAGGATGTGCTCGCGCGACACGCTTAACCTTCGCGGCGTCCCCGGGCGATCGCGGCAACGGAACGAAGGATTGCGCATTACGTTCTGCCTCGATTGAGGAGGCAAGCCATGGATGACCGGTCGCACGCGCGGTTGCAGCACCCCACGCCCAAACATCCCGCGCCGCCGTTCGAAAAGCAGAAGCAGAACTGGCCGGGTCTGGCGAAAAAGATGCAGCCGCCGCCGGACCACGGCGAAGAAAGCTACAGGGGTGCGGGCCGGTTGACCGGCCGCAAGGCGCTGATCACCGGCGGCGATTCCGGCATGGGTCGCGCCGCGGCCATCGCCTTCGCGCGCGAGGGCGCCGATATCGCGATCAATTATTTTCCGAACGAGGAAGACGACGCGCGCGATGTGCTGGCGCTGATCGAGAGAGCCGGCCGCAAGGCGGTCCTCCTGCCTGGCGACCTGCGCGAGGAAGAATTTTGCCGCAAGCTGGTGCGCGACGCGCACGAGGCGCTCGGCGGGCTCGATATCCTCGTCACCAACGCCGCGCGCCAGCAGGCGCACGATTCCTTTCTGGAAATCTCGACGGATGATTTCGACGCGACGATGAAAACCAACATCTATGCGCCGTTCTGGCTCCTGCAGGAGGCCGTGCCGCTGATGCCGGAGGGAGCCACCATCATCGCGACCTCATCTGAGCAGGCAATGGACCCTTCGCCCGACCTGTATGACTACGCGCAGACCAAGGCGGCGACGACGAACTTCGTGCGCTCGCTCGCCAAGCAGCTCGCCGAACGCGGCATCCGCGTCAACGGCGTTGCGCCGGGGCCCATCTGGACGCCGTTGCAGGTCTCCGGCGGCGCCTCCATGGGCAAGCTCGAACAATTCGGTTCGACAGCGCCGGCCGGACGGCCCGGTCAGCCCGCGGAGCTTGCCGCGATCTACGTGCTGCTGGCGGACCCCGCCGCGAGCTATACGACCGGCCAGATATACGGCGCCTCGGGCGGCGCCGGCCTGCCTTGACTACAGCCCGCGATTATAGGTCAGTTCGCCGTACTTGCTCTTCACCGTCAGCGTCGAGCCCTGCAGATCCCAGGTCGGGCCGGAGCGCAGCACGGTGAGATAGGCGCGCTCGAAATTGTTCACCTCGGGCGAGCAATTCTTCTTGGTCATCGCGACGGGGCCCATGGCGAGGCGATGGCCCTTGATCGGATAGAGCGTAGCCGACCAGGTGTTGCAGCCCGACGAGCCCGTGCCACGCAGATTCTCGTCGATCAGCAGCGAGGCCTCGGCCGGCGGGTTCTTGCCGTTGATGGTCCTGAGCTGCCAGGTCGCCTTGGTCGGGAAGGGCGATTCGTAGGCGAACTTGTCGTCTTTCTTTTGCGCCTGGCCCTGCTCCTGCTCCTGGTCCTTCTTTTTCTTCGCCAGCGCAGGCTGTGCGGCCAGCGCCGCCGCGACGGAAATTGCGGCCAGAATAGCGAGCTTCTTCATTGCATCCCCTCGAGCAAACAGCTGGTTCGCCCCTCTTACATCAAAATGCGGCGGGAAAACGAGCCTCAGCCGATCAGACGCACGCCGATCAGCCATGGATGTCCCCAGAACAACATGGCGAGATAGGCGATCGTGCCCACGACGACGACGATGACATCCTGCGCCACGCCGCCGTGGCGCGCGCCGAGCGGCCCAAGCGCATTGCGCTTCTTGACCGAGATGCGGTCGTAGACCGCCCAGGCGAGGAAGGAAGCGAACAGGATGATCCCGGCGAGATCGCCATTGGCAATGAGATGCGCCAGCGCCCAGATCTTCACCGCCGCCAGCATCGGATGCTTGGCCTTGTCGCGAATGTGCGAGGGCACGTAGGCGGCGACCAGCAGAACGAAGGAAAACCACATCAAGAGGAAGGCGATGTGCTTCGTCCAGGTCGGCGGGGTCCAGAGCTGCGCATTGACGCCGGAATGGCGCGCCATGCCGAAGCCCCAGACGATCAGCACGAAACCGAGAAGCGAGGCGATCGTGAAGGCGAGCTTGTACGGGCCTTCGCCGAGTTTGCGCACGAGGCCGTCGCGCGCCGGCGGCGAGGTCGGCACGAGATGCACGCCGAGAAAGACGAGAAGTCCGAGGACGAGAACGGTCATGCAGGGGCTCGCGATAAGTTTGCGCGGAGCCTAGAACGGAATGAGCCGGCATTCTACCGCCTTCATGGCCGGGCGCGTGCCGGCCATCGGTCATGACGGCTTGTGGCGAATAGGGAATGCGAGCCTTCAGGCGCGCGCTCCGCTCAGCCCAGCCGTTTCGCCAGCTTCTCCCACAGCGGGTTCTTCGCGGTGAACACATAGTCGACCTGACCGACCGTCACGGTGTCCGCGCCATGCTTGATCAGCCATTCCGCGAGATCGGGCGCGTCCGTCTTCGGGCAGGCGAGCATGACGAGGCCGTCCTGTCCGCGACCGCGCAGGCGCGCGCCGTATTTGGCGGCCCCTTTCTTCAACTTGCTTTCGCTCAGCTCCGGCACGAAGGCGCGCACCTCGCGCGTCGTGCGCGCTTCTTCTTCCGCCGCGATGCGCGCGAGAATGAGCCGCGCCGCTTCTCGTGCGGTCTCGTCCCATGTCGCCGTCGTGGAGGCCACGAGATTGGCCTCCGAGCGCAGCATCACGCCGTCGTCGAGCACCTTCAGCGCATTGGCTTTCAGCGTCGCGCCGGTCGTGGTGATGTCGACGATCAGCTCAGCCTGTCCCGCGGCCGGCGCGCCTTCGGTCGCGCCGAGGCTTTCGACGATGCGATAGTCCGCGACGCCGTTGTCCGCGAAATAGCGGCGCGTGAGATTGATGTATTTGGTCGCGACGCGCATGCGCTGGCCGCGCTTCGTGCGATAGGCTGCGGCGACGTCGGCGAGATCGGCCATGTTGCGCACGTCGATCCACGCCTGCGGCGTGGCGACGACGACATTGGCGTGGCCGAAGCCGAGCGGCGTCAGCAGTTCGACCTTGCTCGCAGCGTCGGGAATGGTCTCGCGCACGAGATCTTCGCCGGTCACGCCCATGTGGACGGAGCCTTGCGCGAGATGCGCCGTTATGTCGGAGGCCGAGAGAAAGGCGATCTCGACATTGTCGACGCCCTTGAGCACGCCGCGATAATCGCGCGCGCCGCGCCCCTGCACGACATCGAGCCCCGCACGCGCGAAAAAGGCGTTGGCGTTTTCCTGTAACCGCCCCTTGGAGGGCACGGCGACGATGAGTTTGCTGTCGCTCACGCCGAAACCTCCGCAAACAGGCGCTCGACCCAGATGGCCGCGCCGACGGCGGGAATGTCCTTCTTCGCGCCGAGCGTGCCGAGCAGGCGGTCGTAACGTCCGCCGCCGATGACCGGCTTGTCGGGCGCGGCGTCGGGCGCATGCGCCTCGAAGACGAAGCCCGTGTAGTAATCGAGCCGCCGCACGAAGCGCGCCGAGAATTTCATCGACGCCGGGTCGAGCCCGCGCGCGACCATGAAATTGAGGCGCTGGTCGAAGGAATCGAGCGCCGCCGAAAGATCGAGCTTGGCGTCCGACGCGAGCTTGCGCAGCGTGGCCGAGGCGGCGTCAGGATCGCCGGAGACGCCCAGGAACTTCGCGATCAGGTCGCGCTTGTCCTGCGGCACGCCGGGACCCGAGCGCAGGCTCGCCTGTTCGAGAAAGCGTTCGGTGATCTCGCTCACGCTGCGCCCGCCGACCGAGGAAATGCCCGCGATCGACAAGAGGTCTTCCACCAGGGCGCGCGCACCCTGCTTGTCGGCGCCTTCCAGCGCGGCGAGCACGCCGGAATGATCGTCCGAGCCGTTGGTCGGCGACGCCTCGAATATCTTGTCCAGCGACACGCCATGCGCGAGGCCGCGCCGGATGAGGCGCAGCCAGCTCGCCGGCAATTTGAGGGAATCGAGGAATTGCGCGAACAGGCCGGCGTCGCCGATGGTGACGTTGAGATCGCCGCTCCCCGCCTTGGCGGCCGCTTCCAGCGACAGCGCCAGAATTTCCGCGTCGGCGGCTTCCTTGTCCTTGCGGCCGAAGCTTTCGAGGCCCGCCTGCAAAAATTCGCCGCTGCCGTCGGGCCGGAAGCGGAAGACCGAGCCGAGGTAAGAAAAGGCGGCGGCCTTGCCGGCCGCGCTCGACGCCAGATAGGCGACAGAGACGGGCAAAGTGAATTCGGGGCGCAGGCAGAGTTCGGCGCCGGCTGCGTCCGTCGTCAGGTAGAGGCGGCCGCGCATGTCCTCGCCGAGCTGGTCGAGGAAAACAGCGGCCGGCTGCAGGATCGGCGGCTCGGCGCGCTTGTAGCCGGACGCGACGAGATGGGCGAGCAGCGTCTGCCCGCCCGATTTCGCGTCTTTCCGTCCATTCTTCGTCGCCACGGCGCAAATCCTGAAAAATTTGCGTTTTCTTTATCAAGCGTAGCCGGGCGACGCATCTCAAAAAGCAGGGGAGGGTGAATGGATTGGGGCGGGGTCAGCTCCCAACAACCTCCAGCTGCACATCCACATTTCCGCGGGTCGCGTGCGAATACGGGCAAATCTTCTCGTGCGCCTCGGTCACCAGCGCCAAAAGTTCGGCCTGCGGCAGGCTCTTGTCTTCCACGTGGATCTTCACCGCCAGTCCGAAACCGCCGCCCTCGCGCGGGCCGATCGAGACATTGCAGGTGACGGCCGCCTTGCTGGCGTCCTTCTTGTGCGATTTGGCGATGAAATCGAGCGCGCCGCCGAAACAGGCGGCGTAACCTGCCGCGAACAGGTGTTCGGGCGTGGTCGTGCCGGGCTTGCCGGGGCCGCCCATTTCCCTGGCGACGGACAGGTCCGCCTTCACCGATCCGTCGGCGGCGGCCGTATGCCCGTTGCGCCCGCCCGTGGCGGTGGCGGCGACGGTCAGCAGCGGCTTGATCTTGTCGACCATGTTTCTCTCCCGGTCATGTTGCGCGGGAGAGAATAGGGCGCGGCCAGCCCGAGGCTAGGCCGCAGCCTGCTTGGCCGGGAAGCCCGCGGCCGTCAGCGCGGCGGCGATGGCGGCCGGATCGGCGGAGGTCTCGGCTTCCACGCGGCCGGTGGCGAGATCAACCGACACTTTTGAGGCGGCGTCCTGCTTCTGGATGATCTTTTCGACCGAGCGGGCGCAGCCGCCGCAGGTCATGCCTGACACGTCGAGCTGGAGTTTGGACATCGGGCGCTCCCTTTTGGCGCGAATATATATTCGGCGTTGAATATATGTCGGTCCGGCCGCTTTGGGAATGGTGCGCGGCGTCGCAGCCCGGCAGGCGCGCGCGCGACGCCCTATATCGAAAATCGAAGCCCGACCGCTGGGGACGAAAATGACCGCGATGCGAAAAGAATCCGACAGTCTGGGCGAGATCGACGTGCCCGCCGACAGGCTGTGGGGCGCGCAGACGCAGCGCTCGCTCGAATATTTCTCGATCGGCCGCGACCTCATGCCGCCGGAAATGATCCGCGCCTATGCCGTGCTGAAAAAGGCGGTCGCCAACGTCAATCGCGCGCAAGGCCGCCTCGGCGCGGACGCTCATCGCTTGATCGAGCAGGCCTGCGACGAGATTTTGGCCGGCCGTCACGACGGCGAGTTTCCTTTGCGTGTGTGGATGACGGGCTCCGGCACGCAGTTCAACATGAACGTCAACGAGGTGATTTCGAACCGCTGCTGCCAGCTCGCGGGAACGCCCTTGGGAAGCAAGAAGCCGGTGCATCCCAACGATCACGTCAACATGCAGCAGTCGTCGAACGACACGTTTCCGGCGGCCATGCACATCGCCGCAGCGACCGGCGCGCGCGAAAAGCTGATCCCCGCCATCGCCGGCCTGCGCGATGCGCTCGGCGCCAAGGCGGCCGAATGGGCCGACATTATCAAGATCGGCCGCACGCATCTACAGGACGCCACCCCCCTCACGCTCGGCCAGGAATTCTCGGGCTATGCAGCCATGTTGAGCGACGATGTCGAGCGCCTGGAATCCGCATTGCCCGGCGTCTATCGCCTCGCTCTCGGCGGCACGGCGGTCGGCACGGGCGTCAACGCGGGGCCGGGCTTTGCGGAAGCGGCGGCGGCGGAGATCGCCGAACTCACTGGGCTGCACTTTGTCACCGCGCCCAACAAATTCGCCGCGCAGGGCGCGCATGACGCGCTCGTGCATTTCTCCGGCGCGCTGCGCACGTTGGCGGGCTCTCTCTACAAGATAGCCAACGACATCCGCCTGCTCGCCTGCGGTCCTCGCGCGGGCCTTGCCGAACTCATTCTTCCCGCCAACGAGCCCGGATCCTCCATCATGCCCGGCAAGGTCAACCCGACGCAGGCCGAGGCGCTGACCATGATCGCCGTGCAGGTCATGGCCAATGATGTCGCGGTCGGTTTCGGCGGCGCCGGCGGGCATCTGGAGATGAACGTCTACAAGCCGCTCATCATCCACAATGTCATGCAGTCCATCGCGATCCTGTCTGACGGCGCGACGAATTTCCGCAAGTTCCTGGTCGAGGGCATGGCGCCCAATCGCAAGCGCATCGCCAAATATGTCGCGGATTCCCTGATGCTGGTGACGGCCCTCGCGCCGGTCGTCGGTTACGACAAGGCGTCCGAGATCGCGCATCTGGCGCTGCATGACGATCTCACGCTGAAGGAGGCCGCGCTCGCTCTCGGCCATGTCTCGGAAGCGGAGTTCGATCGCCTCGTCGATCCCGCCAAAATGCTGGGTCCCAACCTGCCGCCGGCTTGACTTGTGGCGATCTGACCCGTAGCGCGCGGCCATGAGCATCAAACCTTCGAAGCCGATCGCCGGCCTCTCCGAACTCGCCGCGGATTACGACATCATCCTCTCCGACGTCTGGGGCGTGGTGCACGACGGCCGCACGCATACCCCGTCGGCCGCAGACGCACTGACGCGGTTTCGCAAGAAGGGCGGCACGGTCGTACTCCTGACCAACGCGCCGCGCCCGCATCCCGGGATCGTGCAAATGCTCGACAATTTCGGCCTGCCGCGCGCAGCCTATGACGCCATCGTGTCGTCCGGCGATGTCACCGTCGATCTCGCCTGCCAGCGCGGCCTCGCGCCGCTGCATCACATGGGTCCGCCGCGCGATCTCCCGCTGTTCGACACGATCGCCGAACGCCTCGGCGAAAAACCGCCGCTGCTGCCGATTGCGGACGCCGACTATGTCGTCTGCACCGGGCTCGTCGACGAATACGGCGACCCGGAACCCTACATGCCCGCGCTGGTCGCGATGAAGGAGCGCGACCTCCCGATGATCTGCGCCAATCCGGACATCGTCGTCCATGTCGGCGACGATCTACTGTGGTGCGCGGGCGCGCTCGCCGAGCGCTACGCCGGCCTCGGCGGTCGCGTGATCATGGCCGGCAAGCCGCACGCCATCATCTACGAGGCTGCCCTCAAGCAAGCACTTCGCGCGCGTGGAAAAGAATTTGATCGCGCCCGCGTGCTCGCCGTCGGCGATGGCCTCTTCACCGACATCAGGGGCGCGGCGGCGCAGGGTTTTGATGCGCTGTTCGTGACATCGGGCATCCACCGCGACGCGCTGCATCCGGCGGGCGGCGCCGACGACTGGAGCGTGGACGAGGCCGCGTATCGCAATCTTCTGGCGGAGGCAGGGGCGGCGCCTGCGGCGCATTTGCGGGAGCTGGTGTGGTGAGCGCGTTCGCGCGCTAATCTACCTCCATGCCCCGCCGCCTCCTCGCCCCCGCAACCATCGTCCTCCTCTGCGGCTTCGCCATACTCTTCATCGGCGGTGGCGCGCGCTTTGCGGTGGGGTTGACGCTCAAGCCCATCGTCGAGGAATTCGGCTGGCCGCGCAGCGCGATGGGGCTGGCGGTGGCGGCGTTTCAGGTCGTCTCGGCGCTCGCCATGTTCTGGGCGGGGCGGCTCGCGGACGCCAAGAGCCCGCGCCTCGTGCTGGTGCTGGGCCTCGCGCTCGGCGGCGCCGGCATCGGCATGATGGGCTTCATCACGCAGCCCTGGCACGCCGTGCTGCTCTATGGCCTCCTCTTCGGCCTCGGCAATGGCGCGGCCTCGCTCATTCCCGTCGGGGTCATGGTCACACGCGCTTTTCCCGTGCGCACCGGCATGGTCAATGCGGTAGTCACGTCGGGCATGAGCGTCGGCCAGCTCGTGATGATCGCAGGTCTCGCCGCGCTTCTGGCGACGCTCACCTGGCGCTCGATGTTTTTTGGGCTCGGCCTCGCCCATTTCGCGCTCGCCGCGATCGTCATGATCGCGTTGCCCAAGGTGGCGTCGGGCGCCGCCCGCGCGGCGCAGCCTGTCGAGGGCCTCGGCGTCGCCGAGGCGCTGCGCACGCCGCGCATGTGGCTCTTGCTCGCGATCTACGCCATCTGCGGCTTCGACGATTTCTTCGTCTCCACCCATGTCGTCGCCTTCGCGCAGGACAGGGGCGTCGATGCGCTGCTTGCCGGCAACCTGCTGGCGATGATGGGGCTGACCGGCCTCATCGGCGTCGTCGGCGCCGGGATCATGAGCGACCGCTTCGGCCCGGTTCTGCCGACGGCCTTGTCGTTTCTGGCGCGCGTGCTCGTCTTCGGCCTCGTTCTCGTCGACCAGTCGCCGCTGTCGGTGACGATTTTCGCGCTGGTTTTCGGCGCGACTTTCATGGTCACCGCGCCGCTCGCCGTCATCTTCGCCACGCGCTTCTTCGGCGCCCGGCATCTGGGCGCGCTCACCGGCCTCGTCACCATGGTCCACCAGATCGCCGGCGGGCTCGGCGCCTGGCTCGGCGCTGCGATCTTCGATGCGAGCGGCGGCTACGGCCCCGCCTTCGCCGTCATGTTCGCGGTCTCGGCGCTGGCGCTCGTGTTGTGCCTTCCTCTCGCGCGTGTGCGCGCTAGCTAGCGCAGGGCGGGTAACGGGAGCGATGCGAGCATGACGAAGAACACGATCTGCGTCTGGTATGAAAAAGACGCCGAAGAGGCCGCCAATTTTTACGCCGCGACCTTTCCCGACAGCCGCGTCGAGGCGGTTCATTTCGCGCCGGCCGATTTCCCGAGCGGCAAGAAGGGGCAGGTGATCACCGTTGAATTCACGGTGGTCGGCGTTCCCTGCGTCGGCCTCAACGGCGGGCCGATCTTCAGGCAGACGGAAGCCTTCTCGTTCCAGATTTCCACCGAAAGCCAGGAAGAGACCGACCGCTACTGGAACGCCATCGTCGGCAATGGCGGGGCGGAAAGCGCCTGCGGCTGGTGCAAGGACAAGTGGGGCGTCAACTGGCAGATCACGCCGAAGGTCCTGACCGACGCGCTCGCCGCCGGCGGCCAGAAGGCGAAGAACGCCTTCGAGGCGATGATGACCATGCACAAGATCGACGTCGCGGCGATCGAGGCGGCGGTGAGCCGGGCGGGGTAGGCGACGATCTGCAGCCTACCGCAGCCCGCAGGTCACCTCGCCCCCGAACCGAGCGTCCTGCTGCCAGCAGCCGTTCTTTCGGCAGATCGCCATCTTGCTGTCGCAATGCTTCCTGCGGCACATGTCGACCGGTTCGCCGCCCAGATTGGTCGTGCATCTCTGCGAGCAGCGCGCATAGGCGGAAACACAGGACTCGCCGGCGGCGGCCTCGCCCTGCATGCGCTGCGGGTTGCGGCGTTCCTTCGCGATGGCCGGCGCGGCGATAAGAAGCGCAGCCAGAAACAATGCAAACGAGCCGTATGCCAGAGCCGACCTTGCAGACTTCATGTCCCCATCCCCTCCGAAAAATGATCTGATCGATAGACTGGCATTATCGAACAATCTCGGCCGACAGATCTCGCGCGACGCGAAATCCCACGACCCGGGATTGCACGTCGGCTTCGAGCGCCATGCGCGCCGCCGCACGTGCGAAGCCCGCATTGTCGGCCCACGACCCGCCCCGCGCCATGCGCTTCCTGCAGTCGCCGCCATCCGTCCAGGCCGCGCCGTCCGCCGGCGCGCCCGCGTATGTGTCGTGGGAGCAGTCGGCGACCCATTGGTAGGCATTGCCGGCCATGTCGTACAGCCCGAAAGCGTTCGGCTTCAGCCGCGCGACGCGCGCGGCGCTCAGGCTGTCCCATTCCGTCCCGCAGCCGTCGCATACCGCGTGTCCCTCGCCGATGTCGTCGCCCCAGTAATAGGCGGTCGAACTTCCCGCGCGCGCGGCGTATTCCCATTCCGCCTCACTCAGGAGGCGATAGTTTCGCCCGGTCATGCCCGACAGCCACGAAGCGTATGTCCGTGCGTCGTCCCAACTGACATTGACGACAGGCTTGCCGCCCGCATCCGCTCCTTCCGCTTCGACCGCCCGGCATACGCCCATGGTCACGCAGGCGTTCCATTGGTCGTTGGTGACGGCGGTCCTGGCGACGGCGAGACGTCGCGGCAGGACGACCTCGTGTCGCGGCGATTCATTGTCATAGCGATTGGCTTCGCCCGGCGGGGATCCCATGCTGAAACGCCCGGCTGGGATGATGATCATCTCCGGGCAATCCACACGACATTCGCGCAGCGTGTCGCCCGTGGTCAGCCGGCTTTCCTTCTCTGCCGACAGAACAAAGGGATCGAAATTCGCCGCCCTGTAGGGTCGCACGACCGTATAGGCGCGCCACAGCGCGAGAATCTCGTCCTTGTAGGCGACGGCGGCGACGGCCGCGACGGCCATGACGCCCCCCAGCATCCAGACGCGCGCGCCGCGCCAGCGCTCGCGTCGCTCCTCGAGCCGGCACGCCGCGACATAGCGCAGGTCGTCGGCGTCGAGGCTGGCAGCGAGGTCAGGTCGTTCGAGCACACGTTCGACCGCGCGCAGCCGTTCGGCGCCATGCGTCAGCCAGGTCGGCGTCCTTCCGTTCGCGCCCCATTCCCGCGCGGCGCGCTTCACGCCATCGAGCAAGGTCAGCTGGATCGCGTCGTCGTTCAGCCAGTCCTGAAGCAGCGGCCATTGGCGCAGGAGCGCCTCGTGCGCCGGTTCGATGGTGGTTTCGCCCGTGTCCTTCGCGACATCCGTCGACAGGAGCCGCTGTTCGACCAGCAGATCGACGAGCGGGCGCGCGTCGATCGGGATTTCCGAGGCGCGCGCGACGCGTCTGCGCGGCGCCTTGGTGTCAGGGTCGATTCCCGCGAGCCACGGGATGAGGCCGCGGCGCATGAGCGTCAGCCGCGTGTGCCGGTCGCGTGGAATGGCCGGATCGTTGTCGGCCGCCATTAAGGCGCGCTCTACGCCGGCTTCGATCGAGCCGATGACGCCGCCCAGTTTCTCGTAATGGGCGAGTGTGAGTTGGCCCGACGCTCCGTATTCCTGATAGAGACGCTCCAGCGTGAATGAGAGCAGCGGCAGCGCATCCTTCGCGCCGCCGGCCTCGACATCCGCGAGCAGCGCCTCGATCAGCCGTTCCTCCATCCGGATGGCGCGCGGCGTGTCGGCGAGCCGCTGCAGCGGCCCCTTCACGACATCGGCGTAGGCGCCCTTGGGCATCGGCGGTAGACTGAGCGTCTCCTGGTGCAAGCCGTCGAGCTCCGGCGCCGATTGCAGGCGTTCATAGTTGTCCGAGCGGATGGTCAGCAGAACGACGACGGCGGGATCGTCGCTGGCGAGAAGCGCGGCGAGCAGGCGCAGGAACGGGCGCGCCTCGTCCTGCGCCTCGCTCAGAAAGAGTTCTTCGGCCTGGTCGACCGCGATGACGACGGTCGGCGGCCGCGGGCCGCCGTCCGCCGTCGCGACATTGGCCGCCGCTCGCAGTCGCCGCAGCAGCGCCTTGACCTCGTGCGCCCCATCCGTGACGGCGTCGCGGACTTCGCCCCGCGCGATCACGACGCCGTTCGCCTCGAATGCGGCGAAGATCGCGTTGACGAGGCCCGTCTCGCCGCTGATGACCGAACGTTCCGGACGGATCGCGGGCAAGGGAAGAAAAATCCGGGCGTCCCGCCCGAGTCTCGGCAGGAGTCCCGCGCGCAGGAAGCTGGACTTGCCCGCGCCCGATGCGCCCAGAATTGCCATCAAGCGCGGCGACGCCGCCTCCGCCAGGCCACGCAATCCGTCGATGGCGTCGATGACTGGCGCTTCGCGGCCGAAGAAGATGCCGGCGTCGTCTGCTTCCAGGGGGCGCAGCCCGCGATAGGGCGCACGCTTCGGGTCGTTCACCGGCGGCCATGCGAAATAGGCGGCGTGCAGCCCGGCGCGCAGCAAGCCCGCCTTCAGTCGCGCAAGGCCTTCGCGGGAGAAGGTCACATGCGCCTCCCCGCCGGAAATCGGTAGGACGGCACGGAATTGCCGATGATCGCTGCCTGCGGCCAGGTCGACCATTTGCCAGTGGTTGACGACGTCGGCGGGCAGGTCCGCGATCGGCAGCCCCTCCTCGATCAGGACGCCGAACATCCGCTTGTTGAGGCGCCGCGCGAGCGTCAGTTCGTTGAGGCACCAGCGTGAAGATAGCCAGGCGCGTGAGATTACGAAGATCACGGCCTCGCAGCGGCGCGCGGCCTCGTTGAGCGCCCGCTCCCAGCGTTCGCCGGGCGCAATTCCGCGTTCCGGGTCGAGGTCCAGGAAAAGGTCCGACCAGCCCTCCGCGACGAGCCAGTCGCGGAGCGCGACGGTTGCGGCGTTGTCGTGCGAGGAATGAGAAACAAATATCCGGGACACTCACCCCCCGGGCGGTCGGCGTCAGGTCCGACCAAGACTAACCGCCGGCCTGTCGTCTGTCACGGTCGCGCTCGCGCCGGAGAGATTTCCAAAAGCAAACGGCCGCCCGGGGGCGGCCGTCTTGAAAGGCGGATGATGAAGTCTCAGGCGGCGCGGGCCGTGAATACCGCGTCGATCTTCGCCTTCAGCGTCGCCGCGTTGAACGGCTTGACGATATAGCTCGAAACGCCGGCCTTGCGGGCGGCGATCACGTTGTCGGTCTTGGATTCCGCCGTCACCATGATGAAGGGAATGTCCGACGTCGCCGCCTCGCCCTTCAGCTTCACCAGAAGCTCGAAGCCGGTCATCGGCTGCATGTTCCAGTCCGAAATGATGAGTCCGTACTGTTTCTCGCCGATGCGCTCGAGCGCCTGCGCGCCATTGCTGGCCGTATCGACATTCTCGTAGCCGATCTGCTTCAACAGGTTGCAGATGATGCGAACCATCGTCTGATAATCGTCGACGACCAGAATGGGCATCGTTGAATCCGCAGTCATTTCGGTCTCCCCGCGCCACCGTCCGGCCGAAAGCCGGTGGAGCCTGCATGAGAGGAATAGCAGCCCAGGACTTTCGGTAGTGTAAACGCGACCGCCTAGCGAGCTGGAATGTCTAATAAAGTTGGGAGATTGCCGTAACGGCGGCTTGCGACAGGGTTGCCAAAAGGTTACTGCGGGCGCGCGTTCCGGAGGGGATGAGCATGTCCGCGCCATACAAGACCCACTATTTCGAGGATCTGACGGTCGGTCAGCGCGAGACGCTGATGAAGACCGTCATGGATGACGACGTCATCGCCTTCGCCGACCTCTCCGGCGACCGAAATCCGGTCCACCTCTCCGACCATTTCGCCCGCAAGACCCGGTTCGGCGAGCGAATAGTCCATGGCCTCTACACGGCGAGCCTGATCTCGACCGTGATCGGCATGTACCTGCCGGGCCCCGGCGCCGTCTACATGTCGCAAACCCTCAATTTCAAAGGCCCGGTCAAGATCGGCGACGTCATCAACGTGGTGGTCGAGGTGGTCGAGCTGACCGAAAAGGGCCGCCGCGTGCGCCTGCATTGCGAATGTCTGGTCGACGGCAAGGTCGTTCTCGATGGCGAGGCGCTGGTCATGGCGCCCTCCAGGAACCCGACGCCGCGCCCCGCCGCCAAGGCCGAGGCGTGAAGGCAACTTGACCCTTACGCCGTCGCATGGCTTTTTGCGCCGCGCGCGCCGGCTCGAGGCCGCCATACTGCATTGACGCCTTGACCCCATCTTCACGCTTCATCGACGCCACCGATCCGCTCTCGCCCCCGCCCGGGCTCGAAGGCGCAGTCGTGGCTATCGGCAATTTCGACGGCCTGCATCGTGGCCACCGCGGCGTCATCGCCCGCGCCAAGGCGCTGGCGGCAAGACTCGGCAAGCCCTGCGCTGTCCTGACCTTCGAGCCGCACCCCGCCGACTTTTTCGCGAAGAGAAGCGTGATCTTCCGCCTGACCTCGCACGAGGCCAAGGCTGCCTTTCTGCGGCGCCTCGGCCTGGACGGCATGATCGTGCTCACCTTCGACGCCGCGCTGTCGGGACTCTCGGCGCAGGCCTTCGTCGACGATGTCCTGATTCGCCGGCTCGGGGTCTCCGGCGTGGTCGCAGGCTACGATTTTCACTTTGGCGCGAAGCGTCAGGGCACGCCTGAATTTCTGCAAGCCGAAGGCGCCCGCCAGGGCTTCGCGGTCGACATCGTCGAGCGCATTTCGCAGGACGAGGAAGGATCGCTCGACGCCGTCTCCTCGACCGCCACCCGCGCCGCGCTGGAATCAGGCGATGTCGCGCTCGCCGCCCGCCTTCTCGGCCATCCCTGGTTCGTGGAGGGCGAGGTGATTCACGGCGCCAAACGGGGCCGCACCATCGGCTTTCCGACCGCCAATATCGCGCTCGACCCCTCCTGCAAGCTCCGCCACGGCATCTATGCCGTCACGCTGACGGTGGACGGCGAGACGTTTGGCGGCGCCGCCAATTTCGGCAAGCGCCCGACTTTCGACGACGGCCCGCCGCTGCTCGAGGTCTTCGTGCTCGATTTCGCGGGCGATCTCTACGGCAGGATGGTGGAAGTGGCCTTCATCGGCTTCATCCGGCCGGAGGCGAAATTCGATTCGGTCGAAGCGCTGGTCGCCCGCATGAACGATGACGTAGCCGAGGCGCGACGGATGCTGTCGCAGGTTTTGTGACGCGCTCATATTGCGCTCAGGCATGCCGCCCCATATCTCCTGACGATGGAGACCGGCTGATGGCCCCCAAGGACAAAGAGCGCGTCGATATCGAATATCCGCGCGGCGAGATCGAGATCATCGCGCCGGGGCAGGATTCGTCCGACCGCACGCGCCGCTGCAGCCCCTTCGAATTCGAGGGCGCCTCGGCGCAGCGCACCTACACGTTCCAGACGAAACTCAGCGGCTTCCTCGGTCTCGTCTTCGCCGTGGTCATCGCCAGCGGGCTTTTCGTTTTCGTTGCGGGCTTTCTGGCAGTCGTCGTGACGATCGCGATCGCGGTCGTCGCCGGATTCATCCTGCGCAACAAGCTGCGTCAATTGTTCGGGCGCTGAACCCGTTCGTTCATCACGCATTGATTGGTGCGGTCGCCGCTGCGACGGGATGAAGGAGTTTCATGATGCGCATTCCGCTTCGCCTGCCTCTGCTCGCCCTTGCGGCCCTGCCGGCGCTAGCCCTGCCGCTCGCCCCGACCGAAGCGAACGCCAAGGGCTGCATCAAGGGGGCGATCATCGGCGGCATCGCCGGCCATGTCGTCCATCACGGCGTCATCGGCGCGATCGGCGGCTGTATCGTCGGCCGCCACAATGCCAAGGAGAAAGCGCGCGAGGAGCGCTTGCGGCGGGAGCAGATGGCGCATCCCGGCGCGCGTGATCTGTGATGGCGACGGGCCGGGGCGCGCGCCCGGCCGGTGACAGCCGCAAACATAGCAGATAGCTTCAGCCTGGCCGCGGGTCGCCGTAGCGGCAGAGATTTCATGCGCCTATTTCTGATCCTCGGATTTCTTGCTTTCGCAGTCGCTGCCGGCGCGGACACGTCCTCTGCGCAGACATCGTGCAGCGGCTTCCAGTCCATGTGGGCCAAGCGCTGCAAGCAGCGCGTGCCCGGCGACGCCAATTGCGTCTCCGACCATTGCACGCCCAAGCTTCAGGAATGCCGGTCCACGGGATGTTGGCAGGAGGGGCGGCTATACGGCGGCAGGGAAACCTGCAACCTCAGGAAATCCTGAATCTAGCCGCAGCCGCGATAATCTATCGCCCCTCCAGCACCAGCACCGTCTGTTTGCGCGGCAGGCTCGCACGCGAAACCTCGACGAAACGCGCGCCCTCGAACTTCACCTCGAATTTTTCACGCGCCAGCGCGAGAAAGCGTTCGAGCGTCGAGGGCCCGAAAATGTGCATCGGAATCGTCAGCGGCGCGCGGACGGTCGAAATCGTCTCGATCATGCCGGCGGCGCCCAGCGTATAGGAGCCGTCGACGGGGGCGAGCAGCACGTCGATGTGGCGCAGCTGCTGCAGGTGTTCGGGCGTCAAGCGGTGGTGCAGATGGCCGAGATGGGCGATGCACAGGCCGGCCGCCTCGAACACGAAGATCGAATTGCCGTCATATTCCGTGCCGCCCGCCCAGTCGCGGATGTTGGTCGGCACGTTGCGCACACGCAGGTCGCCCTCGGTCACGTCCCAGTTGGCTGGCTTGCCGTCGTCGCCCCACCCCTTGAGCAGGTGCTTGATGCCGGGCTGGGGGCTCAGGCTGTTGTGCGTCGAATGCGCCTTGTTCATCGTCGCGACATCGGGAACGACCGGCGCGCGGACGTAGTCATTATAGTCGGTCACGGCGGTCACGCCGCCCGGCGTCTCAATCAGAAAGGTGGCATGGCCGACAAACGTCAGCCGTACAGTGTCGGCCGCCAGGGCCGCCCGCAAGATGGTCGGTCCCCCGGCAATCATGTCGGGGCATTTTTCGACTTCCGCCGCGCGGGCGGGCGCCGCGAAGGCGATAAGCAGGGCGAGGGCGGACAGGACAGGGCGCATGGCGACCTCCGGCGACGGTGCAGAGAATAGCGCCGTCCGCGGCCGGGGGAAGCGGGTTGGCGGTCGCCCCTTCCCGCCCGGGCCAAACGTGATATAGCAGCGCCATGATCGAAGCCCTCGAAATCCTGCGAATTATCCGCCCGGGCCGCGCTCGAGCCTGAGCTCGCGCGGCGCCGGGGTCGCTCCGCTTCGTCATCCCATTCGGCCGCCGGTCCCGGCGCGCCCCAGATTTCGGTTCGACATGAACGATGCTCCCAAGGCCGCGAAGGCCGACAAATCCGGTCCAGATTATTCCGCAAGCCTTTTCCTGCCGCAGACGGATTTCCCGATGCGCGCCGGACTGCCCAAGAAGGAGCCGGAAATCCTCGCCCGCTGGAACGAGATCGGCCTCTACAGGCTGCTGCGCGAGGCGGGCAAAGGCCGCAAGAAATTCGTCCTGCACGATGGCCCGCCCTACGCCAATGGCGCGATCCACATCGGCCACGCGCTCAACAAGACGCTGAAGGACCTCGTCACCCGCTCCCAGCAGATGCTGAACAAGGACTCCAACTACGTTCCGGGCTGGGACTGCCACGGCCTGCCGATCGAGTGGAAGATCGAGGAAGAGAATTACCGTTCCAAGGGCAAGGCCAAGCCCGACCTGCGCGACAGCGCGGCCATGATCGCCTTCCGCCGCGAATGCCGCGCCTACGCGGACCATTGGGTCAACGTGCAGCGCGAGGAATTCAAGCGGCTCGGCGTCGTCGGCGACTGGGATCATCCCTATCTCACCATGACCTACCCGGCCGAAGCCCAGATCGCGCGCGAATTGTTCAAGTTCGCGGAGAATGGGCTGCTCTATCGTGGCTCCAAGCCGGTCATGTGGTCGGTCGTCGAAAAGACGGCGCTCGCCGAGGCGGAGGTCGAATACGAGGACCATACGTCGGACACGGTTTGGGTGGCGTTCCCGATCAGTGTGGGCTCCAGTGGAGCCCATGGCGCGACTGCTTGGCCGGAGATCTGGGCAAAAGCTGAAGAGCTACTCGGCGCTAGGGTCGTGATCTGGACGACTACGCCGTGGACGCTGCCGGGCAATCGGGCGATCTGCTTCAGCCCGAAAATCTCCTACGGCCTCTATGGTGTAACCGCCGCGCCTGAGAACAATTGGGCGAAGGTCGGCGATAGGTACGTGCTTGCCGACAAATTGGCAGAGGATGTTTTGAAGGCCGCGAAGGTCGAGGACTGGGAACGGTTACGGGACGTTTCGTCTGACGTTCTTGCGATGACAGAATGCGCCCATCCGCTTGCGGGTCTTGACGGCGGATACGACTTCCGCGTGCCGCTGCTTTCAGGCGATCACGTCACCGACGATACCGGCACGGGCTTCGTCCATACCGCGCCCGGCCACGGCCGCGAGGACTTCGAGATCTGGATGGCGTCTGGCCGCATGCTGGCCGAGCGCAAGATCGACACGCGCATCCCCTACACCGTCGACGAGGACAGCTTCTACACCAAGGAAGCGCCGGGCTTCGACGGCAAGCGCGTCATCACCGAAAAGGGCGACAAAGGCGACGCCAACGACGCCGTCATCAAGGCGCTGGTCGAGCGCGGCGCGTTGATCGCGCGCGGGCGGCTCAAGCACCAGTATCCGCACAGCTGGCGTTCGAAGAAGCCGGTCATCTTCCGCAACACGCCGCAGTGGTTCGTGGCGATGGACAGGCCGTTTGTCCCGAATGACGCGGCTCCAACGAATCCTCATCCTGAGGAGCCCGCGCAAGCGGGCGTCTCGAAGGATGGCCACGACGACCATGCTTCGAGACGCGCCCTGTCGGGCGCTCCTCAGCATGAGGGCGCGGGGAGCGGGGAGAGAGCGTCCCTCCGCTCTGTCGCGCTCGAGGAAATCACAAAAGTCCGCTGGGAGCCGGCCTCCGGGCAGAACCGCATCACCGGCATGATCGCGGCCAAGCCCGACTGGGTCATGTCGCGCCAGCGCGCCTGGGGCGTCCCGATCGCCGTCTTCGTCAGGAAGGGCGAGCACGCGCCGCTGGTCGATGCGCGCGTCAACAAGCGCATCGGCGACGCCTTCGAGGCCGAAGGCGCCGACGCCTGGTTCGCGGACGGGGCCAAGGCGCGCTTCCTCGCGCCCGACTACGACCCGGATGAGTTCGACAAGGTCGACGACGTCCTCGACGTCTGGTTCGACTCCGGCTCCACCCACGCCTTCGTTCTGGAAGATGCAAAGCACTTCCCCGGCCTGCAGGGCGTGCATCGAATCCGCGACGGCGGCGTCGACGAGGTCATGTATCTCGAAGGTTCGGACCAGCACCGCGGCTGGTTCCATTCCTCGCTGCTGGAAAGCTGCGGCACGCGCGGCCGCGCGCCCTACGATGTGGTGCTGACGCACGGCTTCACGCTGGACGAGCACGGCCGCAAGATGTCGAAGTCGCTCGGCAACACAGTCGTGCCGCAGAAGGTCATCGCCGAAAGCGGCGCTGACATCCTGCGCCTTTGGACGGCGAGCGTCGACTATTCCGACGATCAGCGTATCGGGCCGGAAATCCTCAAGTTCGTCACCGACAATTATCGCAAGCTGCGCAACACCATCCGCTGGATGCTCGGCACGCTCGCGCATTTTTCCGAAGGCGACCGCGTCGACTTCGCGACCATGCCCGAGCTGGAGCGCCTGATGCTGCATCGCCTCGCCGAGGTCGATGCGGTCGTCCAGCAGGCTTATGCGGATTTCGACTACAAGAAGGTGGTCGCGACGGTCACGCCCTTCATGACCGGCGATTGCTCGGCCTTCTATTTCGACATCCGCAAGGACGCGCTCTACTGCGAGGCGCCCTCGAGCCATCTGCGCAAATCCGCGCTGACGGTCGTCGACGCCATCTGCGACGCCGTGCTGAAATGGCTGGCGCCGATCCTCGTCTTCACGACAGACGAGGCCTGGGCGATGTTCCGGCCTGATGGCGCGCCCTCGGTCCATCTCGAAATCTTCCCCGAGGGCCTCGCGCGCTATCGCGATGAGGCGCTGGCGGAACGCTGGAAGAAAATTCGCCGCGTCCGCTCGGTCGTCACCGGCGCGCTGGAGATCGAACGCGCCAACAAGGCGATCGGCTCGTCCCTCGAGGCGGCGCCGGTCGTGTTCATTTCCGATCCGCAATTGCGCGAGGCCGTCGTCGGCGTCGACATGGCGGAAGTCTGCATCACCTCCGGGATTACGATCGAGGCTGCGGGCGATACGCCGGAAGGCGCCTTCGTCCTGCCCGACACGCCCGGCGTCGCCGTCACGCCGGCGAAGGCGCAGGGGCGCAAATGCGCGCGCTCCTGGAAGATTTCGCCGCTCGTCGGCGCCGATCCGGAATTCCCGGACGTGACGCCGCGCGACGCCGCGGCGCTGCGTGAACTGAAGGCGCAGGGCAGATGGGGCGCGGCCTAGTGGGCCTGAAGACCCACGTGCGCCTCGTCGCGGCCGCGGCGGCGGGCGTCGCCTTCGCGGCCGACCAGATTTCGAAGTTCTGGATCATCGATATCCTCGGCATCGAGGATCGCGGTCCGATCCGGCTGACGCCCTTTCTCGACGTCGTGCTCGCCTGGAATCCCGGCATTTCCTATTCGCTGCTGCGGGCGGACACGCCGCTGGGCATGCTCGGCCTGCTGGCGCTGGCGGCTCTGGCGGTCGGCCTGCTCGGCGCGTGGCTGTGGACGGCGACCGACCGGCTGACGGCGGTCGCGCTCGGCCTCGTCATGGGCGGGGCGCTCGGCAATGCGCTGGACCGCGCCCGTTACGGCGCGGTCGCCGATTTCCTCCACCTGCACACGACCCTGCCGGTCGGGCCGCTGGCCAATTACGTGTTCAATGTCGCCGACGCGGCCATCGTTGCCGGCGTGGCGGTCCTCCTGTATGAGTCCCTTCGCCCGAGGCCTGCGGACCCGCCTCCGGATGCGGCGCCCACAATTCGCCGCGAATGGAAGGGATAAGGTCGCCGGCCGCCGCTCGCCGCTTGGTCGAGCCGCATCGGGCGGCGTTGGGGGCGTTTTGATGAGGGTTTTGCACGTGACACGCGAAATCGCCGGCAAATTCGCGATGGCTGCGGCCGGAGCGGCCATGGTCTGGACGGCGGCGCTCGCCGCCTCGACCGCCGCCCGCGCATTCGACGACCGTCCATCGAGCCTCGACCCCATTCTCAATATGGTCGGCCTCGGCAAGGACGCTGCGGACAAGCCCGACATCGATTTCCGTGAGCGCCCCAAGCTTGTCGTGCCCAAGGGCAACGAACTGCCGCCGCCGGTCGCCGGCCACAACCGCGCCGCCAACTGGCCGCAGGATCCCGACATCCGCCGTCGCCGCGAGGCGGCGGCCGCTGCCCGCGCGCCGCGCGACGTTAATGCCGAGTTCAAGGCCAACCCGGCCCTGACGCCGACCGAGCTGATGCAGGGCCGCTCGGCGGCCCGCAGCAACAGCCCGGAAGTCTGCCCGCAGCGCCGCAACGGCATGCCGGACTGCGGTGTCGAGGAATCGGCCTACAACATCAAGAAGGTCTTCTCGCTCGGCTCCAAGGACGACGAGGCGAAACCCGGCGTCGAGCCGTCGCGCGACTATCTGACCGAGCCGCCGACCGGCTATCGCGCGCCCAAGAATGTCGTGAAGGCGACCCAGAGCGGCCCGGTTCGCCGCTACGAGGCGCCGTCGGCCGGCGACTATGCGCGCGGCATCAATCCGAACAAGGGCGCCGACGACTGATCGCGCGATGCAGTGGCGCCGGTTGAGGCGCCACGCAGATTCCCTATATTGGTCCGAACGATTGCGCCGCCCGAATCCTCGCGCGGCAGGCGTTTCCCACGCCGTCGAGCAGGACCCTTCATGAACCTTCCCCAAGCCGCCGCTTCGCCCCAACCCGCCGCAAGCGGCGCGCATGCCGGCCCGCACATCGCCCATTCGCGGCTCGACAACGGCATGGAAGTGGTGGTCATTCCCGACCATCGCGCGCCCGTCGTCACCCACATGGTCTGGTATCGCAACGGCTCGGCCGACGATCCGCCGCTCAAGTCCGGCATCGCGCATTTCCTCGAACATCTGATGTTCAAGGGCACGAAGAACCATCCGCAGGGCGAGTTCTCCTCGCTCGTCTCCGATCTCGGCGGCCAGGAGAACGCCTTCACCGGCCACGACTACACCTCCTACTTCCAGCGCGTGCCGCGCGAACACCTCGGCACGATGATGGAATACGAGGCCGACCGCATGACCAACCTGGTGCTGAGCGACGAGGTCGTGGCGCCCGAGCGCGACGTGGTTCTGGAGGAGCGCCGCATGCGCACCGACAGCGATCCGAGCGCCGAACTGAGCGAAGCGGTGCAGGCCGCGCTGTTCGCGCACCATCCCTACGGCACGCCGATCATCGGCTGGGGCCACGAGATCGAGACGCTCGGCCGCGAGGACGCGCTCGCCTATTACGAGCGCTTCTACACGCCCGAAAACGCCATCCTCGTCGTCGCCGGCGACGTGCAGCCCGCCGATGTCGAGAAGCTCGCGCGCGAAACCTACGGCAGGATTCCCGCGCGCGGCGCCCCGCCGGTGCGCCGTCGGCCGCAGGAGCCGCCGGCGCGCGCCCGCCGACATGTCTCGCTTGCCGACGAGAAGGTCGAGCAGCCGACCTACGAGCGCGTCTATGTCGTGCCGTCCGCCCGCACGGCCGAGCCGGGCGAGGCGGAAGCGCTCGAAGTGATGAGCCATCTGCTTGGCGCCGGCCAGTCGAGCCGCCTCTACAAGCAGCTCGTGATCGACAAGCCCGTGGCTGTGGCCGCCGGCGCCTATTACATGTCGTCATCGCTCGATGCGACGCGGCTTTGGGTCTATGGCGTGCCGGCCGAGGACGTCTCGCTCGACGATTTCGACGTGGCCATCGACGGCGTGATCGCGGATTTCATCGCCAATCCGCCCGGCGACAAGGAATTCGAACGCGCCAAGACACGCCTCGTCGCCGACGCCGTCTACGCGCAGGACAGCCAGGTCGCGCTCGCGCGCTGGTATGGCGCGGCGCTCGCCATCGGCGAGACGATCGAGGACGTATCCGGCTGGACGGCACGCATCGAGGCCGTGACGCCCGAGGCGGTCGTCGCCGCCGCCCGCAAATGGCTCGACAAGCGTCGCGCCGTGACTGGATATCTTCTGCCCGAGGCCACCGCGTGACCGATCTGTCGCCTATCCCCGAGACGTCCCGCGCCGCGGCTGTTCAGGAAATCGTCACGCCCGGAGGGCTGAAAGTCTGGCTCGTCGAGGATTACGCTGTCCCGCTGGTCGCGGTGCAATTCGCCTTCCGCGGCGGCGCCTCGCAGGACCCGATCGAGCAGCCGGGCCTCGCCACGCTGCTCGGCGGCCTGCTCGACGAAGGCGCGGGCCCCTATGATTCCGGCGCCTTCCACGAGGCGATGGACGATCTTGCCGTCCATCTGCATTTCTCGGTCGACCGCGATCATCTGGCCGGTCATTTCCAGACGCTGACGCGCAATCTCGATCCCGCTTTCGAACTTATGCGCCTGGCGGTCAACGAGGCGCGGCTCGAACAGGGGCCGATCGATCGCGTCGTCTCGCAACTCGTCGCCAGCCTCAAGCGCGAATTGAAGGACCCGGACGCGGTCGCCTCGCGCACCTTCCGCGCCGCCGCCTTCCCCGGTCACGCCTACGGGCGCGCCGCGCGCGGCGAAATCGAGACGCTGCCCAAGATTTCGCGCGAAAACCTCGTCGACATGCGCGCCAAGTTGATGGCGCGCGACAATCTCGCGATCGCCGCCGTCGGCGCGATCGATGCCGCCACGCTCGCCGCCAAACTCGATGAAGTCTTCGGCGCGCTGCCGGCGCACGCCTCGCTCCTGACCGTGCCGCCCGCCGCCATGAGCGGCGTCGGCGCGCGCATCATCACCGATATCGACGTGCCGCAGGCGACGATCCGGTTCGGCCGGCCTGGCGTCGAACGCGACGATCCCGACTTCATGGCGGCCGTGGTGGTCAACCACATCCTCGGCGGCGGCGCGTTCACCGCGCGGCTCTTCCGCGAAGTGCGCGAGAAGCGCGGCCTCGCCTATTCCGTCTATTCGCACCTGCAGAATTACGATCATGCGGCAATGCTGGTCGGGGCGACCTCGACCAAGAACGAGCGCGCGGCCGAATCGCTCGCCGTGATCGAAGAACAGATCGCCGATCTCGCCGCCAGGGGCCCGACCGAGGAGGAACTCGCCAAGGCGCGCAAATTCCTGATCGGCTCCTACGCGCTGCGCTTCGACACCTCCACCAAGATCGCCGGCAATCTCATGCAATTGCAGCTCGAGGGCCGACCGACCGCCTATCTCGACCAGCGCAACAAGCTGGTCGCGGCGGTCGATCTTGACGCAGCCAAGCGTGCGGCGAAGAAGCTGCTCGGCGACGGCAAACTGCTGGTCGCGCTGGCGGGCCGGCCGACGGGGATGTGACGGGATCGCGCGCGCTCAGGCTTTGCCATGCTTCGAGACGGCTGCGGCGCAGCCTCCTCAGCATGAGGGCGTGGGATGTGGAAAAGCCCTCATGCTGAGGAGCCGCTGCAAGCGGCGTCTCGAAGCACGTGGGCGGCGCGCCCGCATGCGAAGCGTGCCTGAAGGCTCGCGGTCCCAGCGCGCGCCATGCTACCCATAGCCATGCCGCCCCGCGATTCCATGCCGTAACGTCACCGCGATGAACGTCCGCCTGCTCGATCCCGTCACGGTCGACCGCATCGCCGCGGGCGAGGTGGTCGAACGCCCGGCCTCCGCCGTGAAAGAACTCGTCGAGAACGCGCTCGACGCCGGCGCCAGCGAGATCGACATTGTCATCGAGGACGGCGGTCGCAAGCTCATCCGCGTGATCGACAATGGCGCGGGCATGAGCGCCGAAGATCTCGCGCTCTCCGTCGAACGGCACGCGACGTCGAAACTGCCCGACGGCGATCTCTCCAACATCGCGACTCTCGGCTTTCGCGGCGAAGCCTTGCCCTCGATCGGCTCCGTGGCGCAATTGTCGATCGACGCGCGCGAACAGGGCGCGGACATCGGACATTCCATTCGCGTTGAGGCGGGCGCCAAAGGCGCCGTGCAGCCCTCGGCCTGGCCGCGCGGCGCGCGCATCGAGGTGCGCGATCTCTTCGCCGCGACGCCGGCGCGTCTCAAGTTCTTGAAGTCCCCGCGCGCCGAGGCGCAGGCCGTCGCCGACATCGTGCGCCGCATCGCGCTCGCCCATCACGACGTCTCCTTCACGCTGTCCGGCGATCATCTGACGACGCTCGCCTTTCGCGCGACCAACGACGACGCGAAGGGCTTTGCCGATCGCGTCGCTCAGGTGCTTGGGCGCGACTTCATCGACAATGCGCTGCTCATCGAGGCCGAGCGCGAGGACATGCGGCTGACCGGATTCGCCGGGCTCCCGACCTGGCATCGCGCGACCGCGGCCATGCAATATGTCTTCGTCAACGGCCGGCCGGTGCGCGACAAGCTGCTCGCCGGGGCGGTGCGCGGCGCCTATATCGACTTCCTGCCGGCGGGTCGTCACGCAGCGCTCGCGCTCTATCTCGAATGTGATCCGCGCGAGGTCGACGTCAACGTCCATCCCGCAAAGGCCGAAGTGCGCTTTCGCGATCCGGGTCTGGTGCGCGGTCTCGTCGTCGGCGGCTTGAAAAGCGCGATCACCAACGCGGGCCATCGCGCGGCGGATTCTGCGCGCGCCGCGATCGCCGCCATGCAGGGCAGGGCGGGTGTCTTCCAGTCGCCGCCGCCGCGTTCGTCCGCCGACTGGGACTGGCGCGCCTCACCCGCCGCGCCCTCGGGGTTCGGCGAGGCGCGGCAGGCCGCCTTCGATGTCGGCGATGTCGCGCCTTCGGCCGATGCGCGCGCGCATACGGAGACGCGCGCGGAGGATGTCGCCGCGCCGCTCGGCGCCGCGCGGGCGCAAGTGCACGAGACCTATATCGTCGCGCAGACGCGCGACGGCATGGTGATCGTCGATCAGCACGCCGCGCACGAACGTCTCGTCTACGAAAGATTGAAGCGCCAGCGCGAGGAACACGGCATTGCGCGGCAGGGCCTGCTCGCGCCTGAAGTCGTCGAACTCGACGAAGCCTCCGCCGCGCGCGTCGCCGACGCCGCTCCCGCGCTTGAAAAGCTCGGCCTTGCCGTCGAGTCCTTCGGGCCCGGCGCAATTCTGGTGCGCGAAACGCCGGCGCTGCTCGGCCGCATCGACGTGCGCCAGCTGATCGCCGATATCGCCGATACACTGGCCGAGCATGCCGGCCTGCAAGGCGCCGAGCGCCGGCTCGATCATGTGCTGGCGACCATGGCCTGCCACAATTCGGTGCGTGCGGGGCGCAGGCTGACGCCGGAAGAAATGAACGCGCTGCTGCGCGAGATGGAGGCGACGCCCGGCTCGGGCCAGTGCAACCACGGCCGCCCGACCTATGTCGAACTCAAGCTCGCGGATATCGAGAAATTGTTCGGGCGGCGGTGAAATCGCCGCCCGCTTCGGCCCTCACTTCAATTGGAGCGCCTTCGTGAGATCGCCGACATTCCTGCGCTCGCCCTTCAGATGTTCGAGGCCGAAGCGCGCGGTGATGAGCTTGGCGATCGAGCCCGTGTCGTAGGGCGTGTGGTCGACATAGCCGCGCCGCGCGAAAGGCGAGATGATCAGCGCGGGAATGCGTGAACCCGGCCCCCAGCGGTCGCTCCAGCCCGGCCCACGCTGGCGCTTGGCATGATCCCAGAAGCCGCCGTTCTCGTCATAGGTGACGATGACGACCATGTCCTTCCACTGCGGCGACTTCGACAATTTGTCGACGAGGTCGGCGATATGCGCGTCGCCGGTCATGATGTCGGTATAGGCGGGGTGTTCCGTGAAGACGCCGGCGGGCTTGTAGAAGCTCACCTGCGGCAGCGTCCCGCTCTCGATCGCCTTCACGAAATCGTCGCCGTCCTTCAGGTGCTCTTCGCGATCCTTCGTGCCCGGCGCGAAGCGTGCGTAATAGTTGAAGGGCTGATGGTGCGGCTGGAAATTCAGCGAGCCGTCGTGACGCGAATAGATGACCGAACGCTTCTCGGCGCGTGGCCGCATGCCGTCCTTCAGCGCGGCGTTCCAGCCGCCGGAATACCAGACCCAGCTTACGCCCTTCGCAGATAGCGTGTCGCCGATCGTCTTCATCTTCGAGGGCGGCAGCGGCAGGCCGATGCGTTCGCTGCCGCCGGGATCGGCGAAGTCGAGGCCGCCGTTCTCGGCCGGCGGCAGGCCGCTCGGCTGGAACGGCGGTTGCGTCGTGTTCACAGAATAGCCGTCGGGCGTCACCTGTCCGCCGAGGCCGACCGTATAGGTCTTCACCGCGCCGTCCTTGGCCGATGGCGAATCCGGTTTCTTCTTCAGCTTGCCCTTGTCGTCGAGGATCGCGCGCATGAACTCCGGCGCATCCTTGTACTCGGGCGCGCACAGGCAGATCAGATACTGGTGGTTGAGATAGGAGCCGCCATAGGCGCCCATGAAGAAATTATCAGCGAGCGTGTATTCCTTCGCCCACTTCCACATCTTCATCTGCGAGCCGTCGAAATAGCCCATCGTATAGCCGCCGACGGTCGACATGGCCGCGAACATGTCGTTCTTGCCGCCGTTGATCTGTTCGATGTTGTGGTAATAGGCGTGGATCGGGCTCAGCAGCACATCCGACGCCTTCTTGTCGACGGGCGGCGCATCGATGCGGAACGGCTTGTTCGGCATCTGCGGATAGTTCGGGTCGGCCTCGCCCTTGGAATTCCACACGCGCAGATAGGGCAGCACGGAGCCGTCGTGGTCGCGTTGCAGATAGTCTTTCGGCTTCGCGTTGGCGATGCCGTCGGCGCCGGGAAACAGGCCATAGAGATTGTCGAAGCTGCGGTTCTCCGCATAGATCACGACGATAGTCTTGATCTTCGAGAGATCGGCGGCCTGCGCCGCGCCCAGACTTCCCGCAGCGGCGCCCGCCATCAGCGCCGCGCGCAACCCGCGCCGCCAGCCGTCGTTGATCCTCATCAGCCCCGTCCCCTGGTCTCACCGCGCAATTCATCGGCGCGCTGTCTCTTGGGCCGGAAATGTAAAGCTAAGGCGACACAGGTCAACCGAACCGCGTCACTCCTTGTGCGCGTGCCGGATGCGCCAGACGACGAAGGCGACCGCGGCGAGGACGACCGGCACCGAGGCGCCCGTTGCGACACTGGGATCGACATGCACGCCGCCGGCGTGCGCGCCCTCGAACAGAAGATGCAGCACGCTCGACACGTAATAGGTGATGGCTGCGATCGACAGGCCTTCGACTGTCTGCTGCAGGCGCAACTGCAGGCGCACGCGTTCGGCCATCTGCCGGATCTGATCCGCGTTCTGGCTTTCGAGTTCGATGTCCACGCGCGTGCGCAACAATTCCGCGATGCGCGCGATCTTGGACGACAGGCTCGCCTGTCGCTGCTCGATGGTCGCGCAGGTTCGCATCGCCGGCGTCAGACGCCGCGACAGGAACGAGGCGAACGTCGAATAATGCGGCATGCGGCTCTCGCGGATCGAGTCGAGTCGCGCGCGCACCAGTTCGTGATAGGCGCGCGTCGCGCCGAGCCGGAACAGGCTTTCCGACGAGCCCGTCTCGAGTTCCGTGGCGATAGCCGTCAGGCGATGGAGCAGGGCGCGATCGGCCTCGATCCCGCGCCCCTTCTCGACCGCCAGCAGCAGTTGCGGCAATTCCTCCTCGATCCGCCGGATCGGCTGCGATAGCCGCTGCGCGACGGGCAGGCCGAGCAGCGCGAGCATCCGGTAAGTCTCGATCTCCAGCAATCGCTGTGTCAGCGCGCCGGCGCTTTGCGGCGACAGCGAATGGTCGATGACGAGAAAACGCACGAAGCCGAATGCGTCGGCGGAAAAATCGCTGGCGATGGTCGCTCGCCCCTCGTCGATCGAGGAGGCGGCGACCGCGGGCCCGGCGAACAGGCCCATGAAATCGTCCGGCGCGTCTGCGGCCGCGATCAGGTGCAGATCGGCGGCGACCAGCAGGGGGCCGGGTTGCGGCAAGAGGCGCATTACGCTCTGCAATTCGTCCGCGGCCGGGCGGAACGGTTCGGCCCCGCCGGGGAAACTCCAGCTGTAGGTGACGAATTCGCCGTGCCGCTCGAAGACGAGCCGTGCCGGCGAGAAATCGAGACGGATCTGCTTGGCGCCCGTATCGGGCGGCGCGATGCCGCGCGAACGGGCGAGTTCGACGAGAGCCTCGACCGCCGCCGTCGCGCCCGTCGCGTCGGTGGTGAAGGCGAACAGCAGCATGCGGCACGGCGTCTCGGCGCGCGTGAAAGGCCGCGCATGGATTTCTCCCAGCGCCGCCGCCCGCAATTCATGTGGTTCGAAGCCGTATGCGCCGACCATGATGACCCCGTCTACCCGGGCCTTCTCGCATGATTTGAGATGCAGGGCGAGGGTTCAGACAGGCAGCGTCTCGAACAGCCGCGCCAGCAGTTTCGTGCGCGGGACCAGGCAGGACACGAGAAGGTGTTCGTGATGCGTATGCGGCCCGTCGCTGAGCACGCCGAGCCCATCGAGCGTGGGCACGCCGAGCGCGCCGGTGAAATTGCCGTCGCTGCCGCCGCCCGCGATCCGCTCGCCGGCGACGGGATAGCCGATCTCCTGCGCGAGCGCGGCGGCGTGATCGTAAAGCTTCTGAATCTCGGGCGACTTCACGAAAGACGGGCGGTAGAGGCCGGGCGTGACTTCCAGCTTCACGTCGGGGTCTACAGGCTTCAGCGCCATCAACCGCTCGCGCACTTCCTTCTCGTGTTCAGGCAGCGGCACGAGGCAATAGACATGCGCCTCCGCATGCAGCGGCACCATGTTCTCGTGCGTGCCGCCGGAGATCGTGCCGACGTTCAGCGTCACGTTGCGGGCATAGTCCGTCATGTCCTCGATTGCGACGACTTGCCGCGCCATCTCGCGGATCGCGCTGCGGCCTTTCGCGTGATAGGCGCCGGCATGCGCGGGTATGCCCGTCGTCTTCAGGAAATAGCGGGCAATGCCGTGCCGCGCGATGGTCAGCTTGCCGCCTTCGCCTGACGGCTCGACCACGAGCGCAATGCGATGCCTGCGCGCCTCACGCTCGATGTGTTCGCGTGAAAAGGGGCTGCCGACTTCCTCGTCGGGGATCATCATCACGGTCACCGGCAGGCGAGGGCGATTGCCCAGCGCGTGCAGATGCGCGAGCGCAGCGAAGGCCATGGCGTTGCCGCCCTTCATGTCGTAGATGCCCGGCCCGTAGGCGCGGTCGCCTTCCACACGCATCGGCAGTGGGCCGGCGAGCGTGCCGACGGGATGCACCGTGTCCATATGCCCGAGCAGCAGGATGCCGAGGCCCTCCGTCTCGCCTGCGATGCGGCCGATGACGATGTCGCCGAAATTGGGCGCGCCGGAAATCCGCTCGACGCTGCCGCCCAAGGCGGCGATCAACCGCGCCGCGAGCGCGCCGACGCGGTTGACGCCCTCGACATCCGGCGTCGGGCTTTCGATCGCAACCCATTCGTTGACGGCTGCGAGCAGGGCATCGGTTTCGAGCGTCTTCATGCGGGGTCCGGACCTTCAGAGAAATGTCGGCAGACGATAGCAGCATCGCGGGGCGCGCGCTGGCCGGCGTCGAAACGACAGTCTAACCTTTCGAAAACCCGAACCGGAAACGCTCATTGTCCGAACCCGTCTTTCGCCGCGCCAGGCGCGACGATCTCCCCGCCATCGTGGCTCTTCTCGCGGACGACGACGTCAACGGCTGGCGCGAGGCGCCGGGCGAGCCGCTGGCGGAAAGTTACGTCCGCGCCTTCCAGGCGATCGATTCCGATCCCAACAATGAGCTCGTCGTCGGCGAAATCGACGGCAAGGTGGTCGCGACCGCGCAAATCACCTATGCGCCGAACCTCACGCAACAGGGCGCCTGGCGCGCCATCATCGAGGGCGTGCGCGTCTCCTCGCAACTGCGTTCGCATGGGGTCGGCGAAATGTTGATCGCACATATGAACAACCTGGCGCGGGCGCGTGGCTGCCCATCGACGCAGCTCACGACATCCAATCCGCGCAGGCGCGCGCACGCCTTTTACGCGCGCATCGGCTTTGCGCAGAGCCATCTCGGCTTCAAGCGCGAGCTGACATGAGCGACGCGCCCGCTCTCCCCAAAGGCATTCTGCTACCGCTCGCCTTCGTCAATTTCACGATCGGCGCCGGCGCCTTTCTCGTCATCGCGCTGCTCGCGCCGCTCACGCAGTCGCTGGCGCTCTCCAAGGCGCAGGCGGGCTGGGTGATGGGCGCTTATGCGCTGGCCTACGCGGTTTCCTCGCCCATCGTCATCGCGCTGACTGGCGCCTGGCGCCGCCGCGCCGTCATTCTCATCGGCCTCGGTCTATTTGTCGCGGCGAGTCTCGCCTCGGCCTTCGCGACCAGCGCCACGACGCTCTATGCCGCGCGCGTGGTCGTGGCCGTCGGGGCTGGCATGACGACGCCGGTCGCGGCCGCGATCGCCGTCGCCATCTCGAGCCCCGAGACGCGCGGGTCCGCGCTCTCGTTCGTCTTCGTCGGCATGACCGTGGCGCAGGTGCTCGGCGTGCCCGGCGCGGCCTTTATCGGCTACACCTACGGCGTTCCCGCGGCCTTCATCGTCGCCGCCGCGCTCGGCGCGCTGATGATGATCTGGATCGCGTTCGCCGTGCCATCAGACGTCCAGTTCCAGCCGCAGTCGCTCGCCACGCTCGGCCGAACCTTGCTCTCGCCGCGCCATCTCGTCGCCGTCCTCCTTACGGTCACGATCGCAACGTCAGGCTATCTCGGTATGACCTTCATGGGTCCGCTCGCCGAATATCGCCTCGGGATGGGACGCGACGGCGTCGCGCTCATCCTCGGAGCGGGCGGCCTCGGCGCCGTCGTCGGCAATCTGCTCTCGGGCCGGCTCGTCGACCGGCTGGGGCCGAGCGGCGCTTTGATTCTGTTCCTGAGCGGGCAGGCGCTTGTATTGCCGGCGCTCACCCTCATCCCCTTCAACCTGCCCGTCGGCATGGCGCTCAGCTTCATTTGGAGCCTCGTCGGATGGGGTTTTACCGTTCCGCAGCAGGCGCGCCTGATGGCGATCGATCCCGCGACGCAGGGCGTGATGCTCGCGCTCAACGCCGCCGGCATCTATCTGGGCAGCGGCATCGGCTCGGCGATGGCCGGCGCGGTCTATCAGGGCTGGGGGATCGAGGCGACCGGCGTCGTCGGCGGCGCCATCGCAGCGCTCGGCATCGCGCATCTCTTCGCGTCGGACTGGCTGATCCGGCGAAAGGGCTAGCCTACCGTCGGGCCCGAAAAAAATCCCGCAGCATGTCCGCCGCCTCGCTCTCGCGAATGCCGCCGTAGAGGTCCGGCGTGTGATGGCAGGTCGGCTGCGAGAAGAATCGCGGGCCGTGCTCCACCGCGCCGCCCTTGGGGTCGCTGGCCGCCCAATAGAGGCGACGGATGCGCGCGAAGGAGATCGCGCCCGCGCACATGGCGCAAGGCTCCAGCGTCACGTAGAGGTCGCAGCCGATCAGCCGCTCCGAGCCGATTTCGGCAGCCGCCCGGCGAATGGCGAGAATTTCGGCGTGCGCCGTGGGGTCGTGGTCCAGGATCACCCGATTGCCGGCGGCCGCGATCACGCGTCCGTCCCGCACCAGCGCCGCGCCCACCGGCGTTTCGCCGGCCGCCGCCGCCGCCCGCGCCGCCGCGAAGGCGGCATCCCAGGGGTCGGGGCCCGCATCGACCTTTTCAATTACCATCCGCCGTCCAACCTGCTATCAGGCGCCAATGACCGAGAAAGACAAACGACAGGGCGGCCGGCCTTTCAAGTCCGGCGGCGGAAAACCTTCGGGCAGGAAGCCGTTCGGCAAGCCGCGCGGCCCCGCAAAAGGCCGCCCCGAGCGCGAGACGCGCCCGCCCAAGGCCTACGAGGGCGAACGCATCGCCAAGGCCATGGCCCGCGCCGGCGCCTGCTCGCGCCGCGACGCCGAGGAATGGATCGCCGCGGGCCGCGTGGCGGTCAACGGCCGCACGCTGGAAAGCCCCGCCTTCAACGTCACATCGGCCGACAAGATCACCATCGACGGCCGCCCGATGGCGGCGCGCGACAAGACGCGGCTCTTCCTGTTCCACAAGCCGCGCGGTTATGTGACGACGGATCATGATCCCGAGGGACGCGAGACGATCTTCGATTATCTCAGCCAGCGCCATCCCGAGCTGCCGCGCCTGATGACGGTCGGCCGCCTCGACATCAACACCGAGGGCCTGCTGCTGATGACCAACGACGGCGGCCTCGCGCGTACGCTCGAACTGCCGCAGACCGGCTGGCTGCGCCGCTATCGTGTGCGCGCGCATGGCGAGACCGATCAGGCAGCGCTCGATACGCTGGCGAAAGGCGTGAACGTCGACGGCGTCGACTATGCGCCGATCGAGGCCAAGCACGATCGCGTGCAAGGCGCCAACACATGGCTGACGCTCGGCCTGCGCGAAGGCAAGAACCGCGAGGTGCGCCGCGTGCTCGGCTCCATTGGCCTCGACGTCAACCGGCTCATCCGCGTGTCCTACGGCCCGTTCCAGCTCGGCGAACTCGCGGAAGGCGCGGTCGAGGAAGTAAAGACGCGCGTGCTGCGCGACCAACTGGGCCCGAGCCTGATCGCGCAATCGCAGGCCGATTTCGATACGCCCGCGCGCGAGAACGATGAGCGCGGGCCGCCGAAACGGGAGCGTGGTGAGCGCGGACCCAAGAGTCGCGAGTATGCCGAGCGAGGACAGAAGAGCCGCGAGCGCGAGTTTTCGCGTGATCGCGAAGAGCGCGCGCCGCGCGCGCGAGGCGGCGATCGCCCGGATCGCGAGCGTCCCTCGCGCGCGTTCGAAGGCCGCCCCGGCCGCGAAAAATTCGAGCGCCGCGACGAGCGCGCCGAGCCCGAGCCCAAGCGCGAGCGCCCCAAGAGCGGGCCGCGCAAGCATGTCTCGACGCTGCGCGCCGACCGCGACAAGCGCATGCACGAAGACGATCGGGTAAAGATCGAGCGCAGCGAGACCGCCGATCGCAAGGGCAGGGCGGTGAAGGTCGAGCGCGTCGTCTCGACGGCGCCGAAGCCGGTCGAGGATACGCGCAACGCCCGCCGCTTCAAGGCCGAGCGCGGCGGCGACCGGCCGATGCGACGTGGCCGCGATGACCGAGCGGGCGAGCGGCCGCCGCGTGGCGAGGGGCGCGCGGAGCGCTCGTTCGGCCCGGGCAGGTCGTCACGTGACGGCGGCGACCGTCCGCAACGCTTCGCGAGATCGCGCGATGATAGCGCGCGTCCGCAACGCGAAGGCCAGCGCGACGGCGCCAAGCGCTTTGCCCGCGACGATCGCGGCGGCGATAGGCCGTTCAAACGCGCTGACAAGCCGGGCGGCGAGCGCAAGGGGCCTCGGCCTGGCGGCTCCCGTCCCGGAGGCTCGCGTCCCGGCGGCGATCGGCCGCGCTCGGGTGGCCCGCGCAAGCCGCGTGGAAAGTAAATGCGTATCGTCGGCGGTCGCCTTCGCGGACGCGCGCTGAAAGGCCCGTCTTCGCAGGCGGTGCGGCCGACCTCGGACCGCCTGCGCGAAGCGATATTCAACATTCTGGCGCACGGCTATGACAACACGGTCGAGAATGCGCGCGTGATCGATCTCTTCGCCGGTACGGGCGCGCTCGGCCTCGAAGCAGTTTCTCGCGGCGCCCGATTCGCGTTGTTCGTCGACGAAGGGTCCGAAGCCCGCGCCCTGTTGCGCGAAAATGTCGAGGCGCTCGGGCTGGGCGGTCTCACGCGCATCTTCCGTCGCGACGCGACCAAGCTCGGCGATGCGCCCGCAGGCGAAAAATTCGATCTTGCCTTTCTCGATCCGCCCTACGGCAAGGGCCTCGCGCCACGCGCCCTGCACGCCCTGATCGAAGGTCGATGGCTAGCCGATGGCGCGCTCTGCGTCATCGAGGAAGCGGCGGAAGTGGAGATCGACCTCCCACCAGTCCTGCGCGCGCTTGACCGCCGCGCCTATGGTGACACGCAGATCGTTTTCGCGCGCTTCGAGGCCGGTTAACGGTTAACTTTATCCATTGTTTTTACCTTTCGTTGACCTTGCCGCCTCACGTCCGCAGTCTCGAGGACAAATGGAGGCCGCATGTCTTTCGTGTCGGACAGCGACTGGCGCAAATGGGGCGAGATCGACCCCTATTTTGGCGTCGTCAGTTTCGAGGAGTTCAAGGCCGAGCGTATCGCGGGGAATCGCGAGCGGTTCTTCGCGACGGGTCGTCGCGAGATCCACACGGCGATGCGCGAGATATCGGCGCGCTACGGCGACGTAGCGCATCGCCGCGCGCTCGATTTCGGCAGCGGCGTCGGCCGCCTCGCGCTGCCGCTCGCGGAGCGTTACGACGCCGTCGTCGGCGTCGACATTTCGGAAGCCATGATCGCGGAAGCCCGTGAAAATTGTCGCGACGCCGGCGTCGCCAATGCCGAGTTCGTCCTCTCCGACGATGGCCTCACGCGGCTCGACGGTTCGTTCGATCTCGTGCACAGCTACATCGTGCTGCAGCACATTCCGGTCGAACGCGGCCTTGCGCTCACAGCGCAAATGTTGGCGCGCCTCGCGCCGGGCGGCGTCGCCTGCCTTCATTATTCACTTCAGCGAACGCTGCCTCCTGCCCGCGAGCTGGTCTATGCGCTCAAGCATCATGTGCCGGGCGGCCGTATCGCCATGAACCTGTTGCAGCGGCGCGCATGGGACACGCCGACCATGCAGATGAACAATTATCCGCTCGCGCGCATCCTGCATCTCTACGCGGAGCATGGGCTCGAGGATGTCTTCATCACGCCCGAATGGCAGGAGACGGCGCTGACCGCGCGCGTCTATGGCCGCAAGAAGGCTTAGCGCGACCGCGCGACAAAGGCGCCGAGCGCGCCGGCGACCACCAAGGCAGCCGCCGCGATCAGCGATGGCGCGACGAAACTGCCCGATGTCTCGCGCATATGACCGGCGAGCGCGGGGCCGACGATCTGCCCAAGCCCGAACGCCGACGTCATGATCGCCTGCGCGCGCTGCGGCGCCATCTGCGTCAGGCGCCGCGCGATGCCGAGGCCGATGGCGGTGATGGCCATGAAGGTTCCGCCGAGAAATATGCCGGAAATGATGATCGTCGCCGGTGTCGGCGAGACCACGCTGAGCGCGACGCCCGTCGCCTCGACGAGGCAGCCCGCGACATAGGCAAAGACATCGGTCGTGCGTCGCGCGACCCAGGACCAGAAGGGAATGGAGAGCGCGCCGGCAAGCCCGACGATCGCCCAGGCGTAGGGCTCGAGCGTCGCAAGCGAGGCCGTCTCTCGCACGATGGCGACCAGGAAGGTCGCGGTGATGACATAGCCGAAGCCGAACAGGCCGTAGGAGACGACGAGCGCCGCGAGCGCCGGCGAAATTCGCGGCAATCCTCCGCGGCCGGCGGGCGCCGGCGCATGCGCCGGGAGCGATGGCGCGGGCAGCAGGAAAAACAGCAACAGCGCCATGGCCGTCGAGACCAGCGCATTGGCGACCCACATCGCCTTCCAGCCGACGCCCGCCGACGCGAGAACGGATACGAGCCCGGACGAAAAGGCGATGCCGAAGCCGACGCCCGCGAAAGGCGCGGCCGACAGGCCGATGCGGCCGGCCCGCACCAGCGGCTCCAGCGCCATGCTGGAGAGGCAGACGATGACGAATGCGCTGCCGAAGCCGCCGACGAAACGCATGATGGAAAAAACGGGAATAGACGGAGGAGCGGCCATGCCTGCGAGCGACAGCCCGCCCGCGAGCAGACCGCCCAGAAAGAACAGGCGCGGATGGCGCTGCGTCGCGGCGCTGGCGCCCGCGAGCGCGCCGAGCAGATAGCCTAGGAAATTGGCGGCCGCGACAATGCCCGCGCTCGCTGGCGTCAGCGCGCCGTCCGCGATCATGACCGGCAGGATCGGCGTATAGACGAAACGCCCGATGCCGAAGGCCGACGCCATGGCCAGCATGCCGCCAATGGCGAGGCGGGCGGGGGAGGGAGGTTGCGTCATCGACTTCAGCGCCTTGGTTATCCGCGCTTTGGCCATGCACGAGCGGTCTGGCGTTTCACCGTCAACAACATGCCTCCCTCGCAAGCCGGCGGATTAGACATTATCCTCAGGTCGAAACCAATGGCGCACGAAACATACGAGACCGGATGAACACGCAAACCGAAAACCCGCCGCTTCTCGCGCTGATCGATCAGGGCGCGCCAGACGACATTCTCTTCCATTTCGACGGCGCCGCCGTTTCGCGCAAGAATTTCGCGCGCAAGATCGCGCAGACGGCGGGCTGGCTGTCGCGGAAGGGCATCGGCGAGGGCGATGTCGTCGCCGTGTGGCTGGTCAATCGCGTCGAATGGCTCGCGCTGCTGTTCGCTGCCGCACGCCTCGGCGCTATCGTCGCGGCGGTGAACACGCGCTATCGTGCGGCCGATGTCGCGCATGTGGTCGGCCTCTCGGGCGCGAAAATGCTTGTGCTGGAGCCGGGTTTCCGTTCCATCGATTTTCCCGCGATCCTGCGCGACCTCGATCCCGCCGCCGTGCCCGCGCTCGAAAAAATCGCGATTGTCGGCGCCGGCGCGGTGGAAGCGCCTTGGCGCTGCGTCCCGTTCGACGCCTTCGAGACGGATGCGCCGGCCCACGCGCCGGGCGGGAGCGGAGATGCGCCGCTGCTCCTGTTCACGACATCCGGCACCACCAAGGGGCCAAAGCTCGTCGCGCATTCGCAGACGACGCTCGCAGGGCATGCGCGCTCCATCGCCGCGGCCCTGAAGATTTCGCCTGACGCATCACTGCTCGCCATGTTGCCCTTCTGCGGCACGTTCGGAATGGCGAGCCTGCTCGGCTTTCTCGCTGGCGGCGCGCGCATACACGCGATGGACGCGTTCGACGCGCCGCCGGCTTTGCGCATCCTGCAGGACGAGCAGATCACGCACGCTTTCGGCTCGGACGAAATGTTCCGTCGCATCCTCGCATTGACCGACGAGGCAAAGCCCTTTCCGCATGCGAAAATCTTCGGCTTCGCCGCCTTTCAGCCGGGCTGGCGCGATTTCGCCGCCGAGGCCGAGACGCGCGGATTGCCGCTGCATGGCCTCTATGGCTCCAGCGAAGTACAAGCCCTGTTCTCGATAGGCCGCAGCGATGCGCATTTCGCCGACCGCATCGAATGCGGGGGATGGCCGATGTCGCCGCGAGCGCGCGTGCGCGTTCGCGACAGTGAGACGAATGAAATCGCGGGCGCTGGCGTCAGCGGCGAGATCGAGATCGAGGCGCCCTCGCGTTTTCTCGGCTATTTCAAGAATCCGCAGGCCACCGCAGAAGCGACGACGGCGGACGGCTTCTTTCGCACCGGCGACATCGGCCGCATGCGCGACGATGGCTCTTTCATCTACGAAACGCGGGCCGGCGACGCTATGCGTCTCGGCGGATTTCTGGTCGGCCCCGGCGAGATCGAGGATGAACTGAAGGCGTGCGAGGGTGTCGCCGATGCGCAGGTCGTCGCCATCGACATCGGGACGCAGACGCGGTGCGCGGCCTTCGTGATCGTAAAGCCCGGCGCAACGCCGCAGGAGGCGGAGCTGATCGCCCATGTCCGCGCGCGCCTTGCCGGCTACAAGGTTCCTGCGCGAATCTCCTTCATCGACGCCTTTCCCGTGACCGACAGCGCCAATGGCGTCAAAATCCAGCGCGCGAAACTGCGCGCAATGGCGATCGAACGCATCGCCGAAGCGTGAGCCTTCAGGAAACGACCGAGACATGAGCGAACCGAAAGACTGCTTCTACACGTCGCACGGCCTGCGCCTGCACTATGCGGACTGGGGCAACGAAAGCGCCCCGCCGCTGCTGCTGATCCACGGCGGCGGCGACCATTGCCGCAGCTGGGACCGCCTCGCGCGGGAGCTGCGGCCGCATTTCCACGTCATCGCGCCCGATCTGCGCGGCCATGGCGATTCCGAGTGGACGAAGGGCGGCTCATACGCGCTGACCGAATATGTCTACGACATCTTGCGTCTCTACGAGGCACTCGGCATCGAGCACGCCAGCATCGTCGGCCATTCCATGGGCGGCATGGTCTCGCTGATCTTTTCGGGAACCTATCCGGAGAAGGTCGACAAGCTCGTCGTGCTCGACGGCGTCACCGTCCTGCCGGACGCTTCTCGCGCGCCGACGCACGAGCGGATGTTGAGATATGTCGCCCAGCTCAAGGAGCGCGAAGGCAAGACGCCGCGCGGCTACGCCACGATCGAGGAAGCCGCTGAGCGCATGAAGAAGCGCAATACGCGGCTGACGGACGAACTGGCGCTGCACCTGGCGAAACACGCGCTGAAGCGCGACGAAACCGGCGCCTTTGTCTGGAAATTCGACAAGCGCCAGCGCGTGGCCGCGCCGCATCGGCTGTGGCCGGAAGACCATGTCGCGTTATGGGCGCGCATCACATGTCCGACGCTGCTGCTCTTCGCCGATCGCAGCTTTCTCGACAACGAGAAGCGGCATGGGCTGGTGCAGCGTTTTCCGAATGCGATCGCGAAAACGATCGCGGATTCCGGCCATTGGGTGCAGCACGACCAGCCGGAGGAAGTTCTGGCGGAGATCAGCGGATTGTTGGGTGTGAGGGAGTAGGCGGGACGGAAACCGTCTTTGCGAGGAGCGCAGCGACGAAGCAATCCAGAGTGACGCCCTCGGATCTGGATTGCTGCGCTGCGCTCGCAATGAGGGGTTTGACGCCGCGCCTACTTCTTCGGCGCAATATCCGCGCCGTTCATCGCGCCCACCGCCGTCGCCAGCATCGGTACGTAATCTTCCGCGCCGCCGCGCGCGACGGCGAGCGCATAGGAATTCTTGACCGCATTGCCGAGCGGGTTCGACATGCCGACGGCGTCCGCCATGGATTCGAGGTAGCGCATGTCCTTGAAGGCGTTGGCGAGCGTGAACTTGTGCGCGTCGCGGTCGCCCTCCAGCGTCCAGCGCATGAAGGTCTGGTAGAAGCCGCAATCCATGCGCCCGCCACGGATCACGCTGTCGAAGCGCTCGGGCGTGATGCCGACTTTCTGCGCCAGGGTCACGGCCTCCGAATAGAGCGCGGCATAGCCCATCGCGAGAAAATTGTTGAGCAGCTTCATGCGATGCCCGTCGCCCGTGCCGCCAATATGCACGACGCGGCCGGCCCATGTATCCAGCACCGGCTTGATGCGCGCGAAAATATCGTCGCTGGCGCCGACCATCGTGTCGAGCGTGCCTTCCCACGCCTCCTTGGGCGTGCGCGACAGCGGCGCGTCGACCAGCGTGACGCCGACGCTGGCAAGCTCTCCGGCAAGCGCCATGGTCGAGACCGGATCGGCGGTCGAGCAATCGACGACGATCGAACCCGTCTTCAATCCGTCCTTCAGCCCGCCACGGACGATCGCCTCGACCTGCGGCGAGCCGGTCACGCAGATGAAGACGATGTCGCTGGCCTCGGCCAGTTCGCGCGCGCTCTTCGCCTCCTTCGCGCCGCGTTTCACGAGGTCCTCGACCGGCGCGCGGTTGCGATGGCTGAGCACGGTCAGGTCATAGCCCTTCGCGACGATATTCTTGGCCATGCCGTGCCCCATCAGGCCGACGCCGACGAAGCCGATGCGTTCTTTGGTCATGAATATCTCCTCAGGCCGCTTCCACCGCATGGCGCGGCCGCCAGATCGCGGTATGCGTGATCTGCGCGATCACCTGAACGCCGTCCGCAACGGCCAGCGCGTCGAATTCCACGATCGCATGGCCCTTCGACACGCCGTTCGACGTGATGCGGTTGCGCAGCGTGAGCTCCTGCCCGACGCGCGCGGCGCTGAAATTGCGCAACCGGCTGCCGACGTGAATCCACGGGCCCAGCACAACGCTCTGCACCAGCGCTGCATTGCAGAGCCGCAGGATCTGGCCGGGATGGACAAGATTTTCGCGCAGATAGACGTCGTCCTGCTCGCGGATATCGGCGAGATATTGCGTGAGCGCGGCGCGATCGATCGTCACGGGCGCAAGCCCCAGGGAAATGCCGGGCGCGAGATTGCTCTCGCTCGCCTTCGGCCGCTCCTGCGGCAGCGCGCCGAGCGGCAGCGTATCGATCGCGGGCGGCGCCGCGGCGTTCGCCAGAGCCGCGTGGCCCGTCGCGCACAACACGCCGCCGCTTTCCACGCGCAGGTCGAGAACGCCCTTGTCCTCGGACGCGGTCACGCGCGCGATGTTTCCGTCGTAGACCGGCTTGATGAAGCGGCATTCGGCGCCGCCGCGTTCGAGCCAGTCGCGGCCCCAGCGCGCGACCGGCATGTGCGCCATATAGGCGTAGACTTCCACGCCCGGCACCAGCGCGCCGGTAAAGCCGAAGCGGCGCGCGACATCGTCATCGTGGATCTTGTTTTCCGATGTCACAGCCGTATTGAAGGCGCTGACGTCATAGGGCGCGAGTGCGCTCATGCATTCCTCCGAGGCCCGCATTGCGCTTCGCGCGCATTCATTTCACGGGCCGGTCCCCGCATCATGGCGCATATCGAATTCTGGAACAATTGGAGCAAGCATGCTCGTCGAGGCCGCGGCTATTGATGGTCGATCGCCGCCATACGCACTGCGCGCAGTGCGCGCGGCGCTCAATCCGGCCAGAACGAGCGCGGCGCCATCAGGATCGGCCGGCTCTGCATCTGCGTGGCCAGCGCCATGCACTTGCCGTAGCGGCGGTTGACCCTGTCCGCGAAAATGGCGGTCGTCATCTTCGACTTGATCTTGATGCTCTTCAACTGAATGCCGGGGACCTGCGCGAAGACGGGATTCTTGCCTGTCATGCGGGTGTACAGCGCGCGCACCGCGCTCCAGGTGCGCGTATTCGTGAAATCCTTGCTCTTCTCACTCAGCAGATCGCGACGCAGGGCGGCGTTATCGATGCCGAGCGCGTAGCGCTCGATCAGCACGCGCAGCGCCATCTCGCTGTTGGTGACCTCCGCCCTGGCGCGGCCGACCTTGTCATAGGAGAGCAGATCGCCGTCCGTCGCGACCTTCTGGCCCGAGAGTTTCGCCACGATCGCCTGGAAGGCCGCGTTGCGCGAGGAATAGCGCCCGGCGTTGTAGTCGGCGAAGCGGAAGAGTTTCTGACCGTAGCCCGTTTCGTAGCCGAGCAATTGCTTGGCGCCGTAATAGAGCCCGCCGGCGCGCGTATAGAGCCTGTCACGCACCGCATTGCTCTCGGCATGCGTGATCGGGCGCCAGTGTTCGCCGCGCGCGCTGTTGAGCGCGAAGGCGACGGAGACCTGCATCGAGCCGACGGTGGAAATCTGGTTGTACTCCTCGATCCACTTGTCGAGCAGGCCCCATTGCAGAAGCGCGTCGAGCGAGGATTTGCCTGCGCCATATTCGACGAGCGCGCGATAGGCGAGGTCGAGATCGCGCTCGGTGCGCGCCGCGCGGATGCGCTTGATGAAGGAATGACGGGCGTCCGGCATGCCGTCGAGCATGTCGTAGGCCCTGGTGCCCAGGATCGGGATCTTGCCCAGTTTTTCACTCACCGCCTTGTCGGCGATCTTGCCGAGGTTGGGCACAGCGGGATTGGCGACGAAGCCCGATTCCTGCGAGGCGATCGCGACCACCGAACAAATGTTTTCGCGCGACGGTTGAAACTTGTTTTCTGTCAGCGCGGCCAGAATGTCGTCGCCCCAGCCGGTCGAGTCCCGCACGCCGCCGCGCTCGTTGAGGATGAGGCGCGCGACGTCGGGCGGCGAGAAATTTTGCGCGGCAGCGGGCGTCGTGACGAGCGCGAGAGCGACAGAGAGCCAACGCATCGCGCCTTTCCTTCCTACAACGCCCGCCAGCCGATATCCTGTCGACAGAAACCGTCGGCGAAGTCGATCTGCGCGACGCCCGCATAGGCGCGTTCACGCGCCGCGCGCACATCCGGCCCGAAGCCCGTCACATTGAGCACGCGCCCGCCGTTCGCGACAAGCGCCTCGCCCGAGCGCTTGGTGCCGGCATGCGTCACGACGACGCCGTCCAGAGCATTTGCCTTGTCGACGCCTCTGATCTCGCCGCCCTTCTGCGGCGCGGCCGGATAGCCTTTGGCCGCCAGCACAACGGTGAGCGCGGAGACCGGCTTCAGGTTCACGCGCGGAACATCCAGTTTTCCGCGCGCGCAAGATTCGAGCAGCGTCAGCAGATCGTCATCGACGCGCGGCAGGATCACTTGCGTTTCCGGATCGCCGAAGCGCGTGTTGAACTCGATCAGCTTCGGCCCGTCCTTGCCGATCATGAGGCCGGCGAACAGTACGCCCTTGAACGGCATGCCGGCTTCCGCCATCGCACGCACGGTCGGCTCCACGATCTCCGTCATTACGCGCGCCGAGACAGCGTCGGTCACGACCGGCGCCGGCGAATAGGCGCCCATGCCGCCGGTATTGGGGCCAGTGTCGCCGTCGCCGACGCGCTTATGGTCCTGCGCGGACGCCAGCGCCAGCGCGCGCGACCCGTCGCAGAGCGCGAAGAACGAGGCTTCCTCGCCTTCGAGGAACTCCTCCACAACCACTTCCGCTCCCGCCGCGCCAAAGGCGCCTTCGAAACAGGCGACGATGGCGGCTTCGGCTTCAGCTGTTGTCATCGCGACGACGACGCCCTTGCCGGCGGCGAGACCGTCCGCCTTCACCACGATCGGCGCGCCCTGCTTGCGCGCATAGGCGAGCGCGCTGTCGCGATCGGCAAAGCGGCCGTAGGCGCCGGTCGGAATATTGGCGCGCGCGCACAGATCCTTGGTGAAGCCTTTGGACCCCTCGAGCTGCGCGGCTGCTTTCGAAGGGCCGAAAGCCGCAATGCCGGCGACTTCGAGCGAATCGACGAGGCCTTCGACGAGCGGTTGTTCCGGGCCGACGACGACGAGTTCGATCTTCATCAGCCGGCAGAAATTCACGACGGCCGCGTGATCCGCGACATCGACGCTCACGCATTCCGCGACATTGGCGATGCCGGGGTTGCCGGGCGCGCAAAAAAGTTTCGTGAGGCGCGGGCTTTTCGCCAGCGCATTAGCCAGCGCATGCTCGCGCCCGCCGGAGCCGATCAGCAAAACATTCATGGCGGCCTTTCCCGAATTCCGCCGCCTCATATCAGGCGCGACGGGAAAAGTCAGGGCAGGCGGCTTGATCCTCGCCGGGCGTTGGGCTTGGCTGCGCCAAACGGGAGATCGGGATGCGCAGGACCGCCTTCGCCATAATTGGGTTCTTCGCGACGGTTGCGTCCGCCGCCGCCATGGACTGCAAGGCGGCCAAGAGCGACATTGAGAAAGCGATCTGCGCCTCGCCGCTGGCGCTCGCGGCCGACGAAGCCATGGTCGCCGCCTACAATGCGCTGCGCCAGCGCGTGGCGCCGGCGGAGCGGGCGGCGCTGCTCGTCGCGCAGCGCAACTGGCTCAAGCGTCAGGGGGCGGCTGCAGATCCGACAAACCGGCCTATGCGCAATGCATATGGACGACACCAGCCAGCGCCAGGCCCTTTCTCGAAGCCTTGCAGCTGGGAATCAGGCCCCGGCGTCGGATCCGCCCTGCCTGGCCATCGTCATCGCCAGACCAGGGCAAGCCGCGTGGGGAGATCGACGTCGAACTCCTGAAGTTCGCCAATTGAAGACCAGGTGAGGAGACCTTCAATGTGGAGGTCATGAAAATGGTCCGGAGATTCAAAACCGACCGCAGCGGGATCAGGCGCGACCAGACCTGTCGCACGAAAAGTACGCGATGCGCGCCTGACCTGGCTTTCGCCCCGCCTGATCTCCGCGCGCGTGAAGGTTACGAATTTTCCACAGCAGCGCGGCAATCCCTTCGCGGTCGGCACTCCAATATCGACGAAAGACCGGCCGCAAGCTCTCTGCCAAACGCGCAAATCACGCAGCGCAGCGCATCTAGGCGATGCCTGCCTCGCCTGAATCGCCGGAGAAAGTGCGGCGCAACATGTGCGACGCCAAGGGGCGACGAGCTCAAGCCTGCGGCAAAAAGGATCGACGAGGGCCTGTCGCGCCTCGATGCCCTGGAATTTCTCCGCCAGAGCGCGACCATCATCTACGGCGAATTACGCCATCGCTCCCTACGCCGAAGGCGTATAAATACCTTGTGCCTATGGCGCGCTGAAGGAACTGGCGAAGGATTTTCCCGCTGCCGGGTGAGCGTCAGGCGTCTTCCCGCGCCGACCATCGTGAAGCCAGGCTCGCGCGCTCGACCACGTCAGCGCCTGAGTCGTTTTCGATGAAATCGGAGCATCCGGTCAACGTCACCTCGAAGGCATGAAGCGCCATCCCGCGCCACGTTTCAGGCGGCAACCCGCGCCCAGCAGGTCTCGGCGAAGCGCCGCGACGCCAGAGTAAGCGCGCCGGAAGGCCCTGCCCGTCGCGTGGCTTCATCAGCACCGCGAAATCCCACGAGGCGCGCGTGTGAGCCCGTGTCGAACACGCAAGGCGTGCAGGCGACTGCCTTCCCGCGACATCCCACATCTGCCGCCGCGCATACTCAAAACACTCGCCGATCGCGACGAAATCCGGCGCCAGTCGGGCGCGAACAGATTTCCCATCCATTCGTCGATGGAAAGGGCGGCGCACTGATGCTCGCTGGCCAACGACGCACGCCAAGTCGTCTTGCCGGCGCCTGTCCAGACCGATGATGAAGTGAATGTCGGTCATGGCATCGTCCCCGAGATTTGCGCGAAGAGGCAGAAGCTGCGCCAGCGTCCAGAGAGATAATATTACAGATGTCGTCAGGCCAGTTGGCGATGCGAAGCAAAGGCTACGCCATCTTTCGCGAACAGGGGCGCGGGTCCCTTCCTCGAAGTCAAGGAAGATTGCCGGCGATGGCGCTCGCGAACTTGTACGCGGCTGCCGACCAGCGCGCTTCCTGCCGCGGGTCGCGGCGGCGCTCACCAGTTTGCGCAATGCGATCGAAGGCGCCGCCCAGCTGCGCACCAGCGGTCAATGGCGTCGCCCGTGGCGTCACTTCGCGGCGACGGCGCCGAAGCAGTCGCCCGCGACCAGCGCCAGCTCAGGCACCGAACGGTGCCTCAACGCGCAGGGCGGCCTCGTCGGCCGAGCCGCGCAGGTCGAGGTCGAGCGGCGCGCTGGTCGTGGCGTTGAAGACCAGCAGCGGCGCGGTTTCCGATTGCGCGGCATGGGCGGCGCGGGCGATCGCCCCGATGGGCCCGCGGGCGAGGCAGCGATGGCCGAGGAAGGCCACGTATGTGGGTTGGTTCGTCATGGCGTTATTTATACCCGGATAAAACACCAAGTCAATATTGTCCGGGTAAAAATATGAACGTTGGGCCCTGCCGATCCGTTGGCGGAGACGAAGGGGCTGCGGTCCCGGGCCCGATCCCCCATAATGGCGCGATGGCAGAATCGCCCGCAGGCAACGCCCCAGAACTCTCCGTTTCCGAACTCGCCGCCGCCCTCAAGCGCACGGTCGAGGATCGATTCGGTTTCGTGCGCGTGCGCGGCGAGATTTCGAACTATCGCGGGCCCCATTCCTCCGGCCATGCCTATTTCAGCCTCAAGGACCAGAACGCGCGCCTCGACGCCGTTATCTGGAAGGGCGTCTTTCGCGTCTCGCGCACGAAAGCCGGAAGAGGGGCTGGAGGTCATCGCCACCGGCAAACTCACGACCTTCCCGGGCAAGTCCTCTTATCAGATCGTCATCGAGGCGATCGAACCGGCGGGCGTCGGCGCGCTGCTCGCGCAGCTGGAGGAACGCCGCAAGCGACTTTACCGCCGAGGGTCTTTTTGATGCTGCGCGAAAGCAGCTTCTGCCCTTCCCTGCCGACGATACATCAGCGTCGTCATCGCCGACCGGCGCCGTCATCACGGCATTCTCCACCGCATCACGTCCGCTTTTCCCGCGCGATGTGGTCGTCACAACCAGTGCGCGTGCAGGGGCGAGACGGCGGCCAGCGAGTCGCCGCCGCCGTTCGCGGCCTGGCGCGCTGCCCGAACAGGCCGATCCGCCGGCCGGACGTGCACAATCGTTGCGCGCAGCGGCAGCTCGCTCGAGACCTCTGGACCTTCAACGAGGGAGGTCGTTATTCGCGCAGCAGCCGGAGAGCATAATTCCCTCTCGTCTCAGCCATCGCCACAGAGACCGATACGGCAGCGATCGACCATACCGCCAGCCTGCGCGCGCCGGCGACGCCGACGAAGCGCCGCCGAAGAGTCGTGCCTGTGCGTCGATCTTCTCGCGCAACAGGTCGAACTTCGCCAGCTCGCGCATACTCAAACGCGATTGCTCGACACACGCCGCAGCGAATTGCGCGCTCATACGTCTGCCGACGCCAGACGACATTCGGAAGCCGCCGCCAGTCGCTCGACGCCTGCTGCCTCGGGCCCTGCGCAGGACATGCGTGATTTGCTGGCGCGCCGGAAAGTACAGCTCGGCTGCTGCTGCGCGCGTTCTGGCGGATCATTCGCCCGCGCCGAACTCAACCAGAAACGTGGCAGATTCAATCGTGCGGCGGACGGGCTCGAAGTCGATGCGTCGCGATCCTGACGAAACGCCGACGCGCTCGGCGACGATCCTTATACCCAGACGTGCGATGGAGGAATCGCCGATTCGCGGCGCCAATGAATTGCGCCGCCGGGAGACGGCCGGCCACATGGCGCGGCCGTCTCGCGCCCGCCTTTGCTAGGTTGCTCGTGCAGCGCCGCGAGAGACTCGCGACGCTCGAAAAGCTGCGTGCGTCGCTGGGCTATGAAAACGTGCTCGCGCGCGGATTTGCGCTGGTGCGCGACGAGCACGATGCGCCCGTTCGCAGCGCGGCCGCGGTCACGCCGGGCCAGAGATTGTCGATCCAGTTCGCCGACGGCCGCGCGCATGCGACTGCCGACGGCGAAGGCATCAGGCGTAGGCCGCAGACAGCCGGGCAGAGCAGGGTTCGCTGTTCTGAGTGTTGCGTGCGCGCGCGATCCGTGCGCTATGCTGATCTCTCGGGCGTCGCAAGAAGCGCCGGACAGGGGAGAAGCGGCCGCACGATGTTGATTGCGCTGATGTCGGATATTCACGGCAATCGCGAGGCCTTCGACGCCTGCCTCAACCACGCGCGCAAGCAGGGCGCGGAGCGCTACATCATCCTCGGCGATCTCGTCGGCTATGGCGCGGACCCTGCCTATATCGTCGATGTCGCGCGCGGCATGCAGGAGAAGGGCGCGATTGTTCTGCTCGGCAATCATGACGAGGCGGTGTCGGGTTCGCTGTCCGGCATGAATGAATATGCCCGCGCGGCGCTCGAATGGACCCGCGGCAAACTCGATGTCGCGCAGAAGAAATGGCTCGCCGAATTACCGCGCACCCATCGCGAGGGCGATGCGCTCTACGTCCATTCGGACGCCTCCAATCCGGCCGCCTGGATCTATGTCAACAATCCTGCGGTGGCGGAACGCTCCATGCGCGCCAGCGATGCGCATGTCACCTTCTGCGGGCATGTGCATGTGCCGCAGCTCTTCAACATGGCCTCGATGAAGCCCGCCATTCCCTTCACGCCGCAGTCCGCCATTCCAGTGCCGCTTTCGCCCTCGCGAAAATGGCTCGCGGTTCTCGGCGCCGTCGGTCAGCCGCGCGACCAGATACCGACGGCCGCCTATTGCATCTACGACGATGCCAGGCGGACGGTCAGCTTCTGCCGCGCGCCCTGCGACATCGAACGCGCCGCGCAAAGATCAAGAACGTAATGCCGCCATTCTCTCGCACGACTGTTCGTGGGACGCTGACCATGGGTCGCGATGTCTTGAAGACCGGTACGTTCGTCGGCGGCTTCCTCGTGCGGCTTCTGCATGTCGGCGGCATGGCGCTCGTTGTGGCGCGTGACGCGCGGCGGCATCGATTTTCCCATTGTCACTCAAGACGCCGCTCATCCTCGACGGCGACGACGCGACAACGATTGTCGGCTTCAGATGGGCCAGATGATCCCTGCCGCAGCTCTCGGGCCGCGTACTCCCGCGTTGCGTGGCGGTCCGGCGATTTCTCGCGCCAGCCATACCTGGAAGTGATGGAATATCTCGAGGGCGTTTCGCTCCTGCCGGAATTCGAGACCCGCCACTGGCATCGGGATGAAAGCGCGTCCGCGATCTCCGGCGCGCATCGCCCACAGCGCTCGATGCGCTGCATCGTCAACGTCATCCATCTGACATCAAGCCGTCCAACATCATCCTGCGTACGACCAGCGAGGCCACCTTCCAGTGATCGACTTCGGCCACCGCCAGCGTCACGAGCAATTTACCCGACCTGCTCGCGCGGAAAAATTCCGCCTGCCGATGAGGACCGGCCCTATATTTCGCCCGAAACGGGTGCGCGGCCTGCGCTTTCCGATCCGCGTTCCGATCTCTTCTCGCTCGGCGTGCTCCTCTACCATCTGGCGACGGGCGAAGGCCTTCAGCTTCCAGGCACGCGGCGCAACCTGCGCAAGCAGCTCTGGCGCGATCCGGAGATTTACTCCGCGCGCGATCAGGCCGGAAGTGCGGAATGGATGCGGGAGATGTTCTCTCCGTTGTCTAGAAGTCGGTCAGCCAAGCGCCATCCGACGCGCGGCTCGCTCCGATCTCTTACACCGCCGACATTACGCGGATTACCGAAGCGGCGGCACATGGGGCGACTTCCCCTGCGGCAGCTTGGAAGCGACGCTGGAAGACGCCGTTCGCTCAGCCAGCGCCGGAGACACAGATCGCCGACCAGATCTCAGCCGCGCGCGATCGTAGCGGTCTGCGTCGATCTGGATGCGAAGCATCGCCAGCGGCAACCCTGCGCGACACGGTCAGCCGCGTACCACCAAGCCAGCCACCAGGGCGCGTCGCCTGCCCTCAACATCCCTCACTAACCAGATCGGCATCAATTACGCACTGGATGCAGGAAGGGCCAGAACACATCCCACGTCAATCGCCTGGTCGAGCTCAAAGTTGAGCGCGGCGCTACAACGGCTGCGCCAGCGCGCAGACGACATTCCACGTTCTGGAAGCGCCGATGTCGCCAGCGCACTCTCGATTACGCCGCGCCAATAGGGTCAAACAGATCGTCATCGGCGCGCGCTCCTCGTCCGTGCGCCGCTTTCTCGGATCAGTCTCTTCGCGCGTGGTGGCGGAAGCGCCGTGCACAGTCACGATCGACCACGCGCCGGCTCTGGCCGATCAGGGCGACGAAAGGCTGGATGAGCTGGCCGCCGTCGAACAGTCATAGAAATGCCGAAGGCGGGCGGGTACTCGAAAATCGCGCGCTCTGGGGTTCAGTCCCAAGATGAACCGTTTCGAACGCCCATCGCCGCTTATTGGGAGGCCGAGGTCGAGTATCTGGATGGCGACATTCGCGTGCGCCGCTTGGCGTATGTGCGCTGCGCGGCGACCGGCGAAACCGGAAGTCCGGCGAGGATCTGCGCTATTGGAACGTCGACCTGCAGGGAGGCCTACGCTTTCAGCCCGAGCCAAGCTGAAGCGCCTCAGCCGCAAGGGTTGTGGGTTCTCTGGTAGCCGACGCGGAATCTCGCGACGCTATCCATATCCCTCCCAGCAGCAGGAGGGCCGAAGGAGGCGCGCAATCGTGCGATGCTGGCGTTTTCGAACCGCCGCCAATTTCGTGAATGGTGATGCAGCCAACCTCCCAAAGGGGAGAGGGACTGATCACCACACCGGCGTCATTCTCACCGCTTCCATGGCGTGCGCCTCTGCGAGCCTTCAGCCAATGGCGCGACGACTGCTCTCGTTTCGAACACCAGCCACTTTTGGGAATGACTGACGCGCCGCGTGCTCTCCAGCGAGGCAGCAGAGCGCACCCACATCTTTATGCGTCATGACCAGCCGCGCGTTCCTTTCACGCGCAAAACGGCGAAGTTCGTCGATATCCGTCGCGATACGGATGGTGATCAGGGGAGGCGCGGCGCTCGACATTACGAGCCGATTTTCCTCCAACGATGCAGAAAGAATTTGTCCGGCAGGCCATTTGCAGCGAAGGCCGACGCCGTGGCCGGCAGGCACATGCGCCCGCGCATCCCGCTTCGAAGCCGCCGCAAATTTTGACGCCATGTTCGCGCATACGACCGCCGCCGAAAAGCAGCGGACCAACGATGATGCGGCTTGCATGCGGCGAGTTTTCCGCCAGCAGCGCCTGTAACCCAGCAGCGGAGCAGGCAGGCCGTTACCGAAGGCCTGTCGCGCCGTCGACGACGGCAGCCGCGAGGTCAAATTCCGACCACCGGCTCTACCGAGGGCCGTCGAGGATCCGCGCGCTCAGGCCTGCCCGGCGACTAAGAGGCTGCCGAAAGCCGCCGCCGCGCGATCGGCGCCAATGAATATCGGCGCGGCCCGCGCCAGCAGCAACACCTCGTCGCCCACCTCGCTGGCGCGCGGCCATCGTACAACGGCCCCGCCGCCCGCTGCGCCGCCATAACCGCGCGACACAGAAGGCGATGCGCTCGCCGCGCGCCTCGAGCAATCGCCGCGATCTCCAACGCAACCGGCGTCTTGCCAGCGCCATAGCGACGAGTACCGACGACGATCGCCAGCGCGCCGATCGCGCCCTGCTGTACCGTACGGCGCGCGACAAAAGGCGTAAAACCGACGCGCCAGACAGCTGCAACATCCGCGCGACGCGCTCCGGGCGTTGGGCGAGAGCCAGAACGCGGGCGTCCTCATCGCGCGGCTCCAGTAGAGCGAAGATGAGCAGCCGCGACCAGAACGTGACGGTCGTCCCGCTCAGGCGCTCGATAGCGCCGCTGGCAGCGCGCCATCCTTGCCGTTTTGCGCGGGATAATGCGAAGAACGCGCCAAGTCGCGGCGAGATCGTTACATCAACGCACGCGCGCAAGCGCCGCCGGAAGCGTCGAGCATCACACTTAAACGTCGACAGGTACGACCCGACGGCCCGTGCCAGAATAGCCGCGCCGATTTTGCAGCTCGATCGGGTTCTGCCCCGCCGCCCGCGACCAGCGACTTTTCGTAAGATTGACGTTCGCCAGCCATTACCACAAGCCCATTTCGCCGGAAGGTATCGGCGACAGCATCCGTATCGGGCGCGATTGCATCGCCAGCGCTGCGCATCCGTCGGCAGGCGCTCGCCTGTTTATCCAGCGCTGCGATCTCTAACGCCGCGACGTGCGTTGCGAGGCGCGATGATGTTCAAGTGGTCAGGAAAGCGCGCGCGCAGAATGGCGTCTTGGCAAGGCAGATTTCCTGCTTCAGCCTCTCATGCGTTGGAAGCGGCGACCCACGTCAGCCGCGCGCGGCCTGCGCAGTTAGTTGCGCAGCGAAGGCTTGTCCGAGCGCGGCGGGCGGCAGCGCGACATCATGTTCAGATTGCCGGCGTTCGCATGAAGGCGCGCCAGGCGTGGCAGGAAACGCGCCGCGTCGCAGCGCCTTGCTGTTTCTGCGGTATCGAAGCGCCGAATTTTTGTTGCCATACCGTGCGAAGCGTAGCGCCCGTGAGACTTTTCCGACATGCGCGCATTGACCAGAAACAGCAGCGCCGCATCGCCGTGTTCGAGGATGAGTTCGGCCAGGTTCGCTTCCGCGAAGATCGCGACATCGGGCCGCCAGTGATCGAGAAAGCGGCGCGCGAAGGACGGACAGTCGAGCGGAATGAATTGATGGATCGCGCCCGGCGGTAGCCGGTCGCCGACGACGCGCGCGGAACTGAGCGTGCCGGTCGTCACAAGGCAATGCGCGCCGCTGCGTGTCAGCGCGTCGATCAGCGGCAGAAGCGCGAGGCCCTCGCCGATGCTTGCGCCATGCAGCCATGCGAGTGGGCCATCGGGGCGCGGAATTCTGGCGCGCCCCATGCGCTCGGCGAGGCGCGCCGGGTCTTCCTTGTCGCGCGTGGCGCGATGCGCGAGCAGACGTGGAGCAAATGTCGCGAAAAGGCTGCTCGCCGCGCGATAGAGGAGGAGCGCCGGCGTCATCGGTCTTTCTGCTTCGACCGCTGCGTCATGCAAGCGCTCCTCTTGCGCGCGTCAATCCTGCGCGGGATCGAGCATGCGATGCAGGTGCACGATGAAATAGCGCATGTGCGCATTGTCGACGGTGGCCTGCGCCTTCGCCTTCCAGGCCGCGTGAGCCGAGGCGTAGTTCGGGAACAGGCCGACGAGTTCGACCTTGTCGAGGTCCTTGAACTCGGCGCCGTCGAGGCTCACCAGTTCGCCGCCGAGAACCAGATGCGGCAATTGCTTTGCGGGCGTGTCTTTCGAGGTCATGTCTGCGCCTTGTCGAGAGAGGGCGGGCGTTTCCGTTTATTGCGCGCGCGCGAAGGCGGCGAGAAGCTCGGGATGGGCGGCGATTTCCGCGGCGGCCAGCGGGCCGTGCTTGAGGTCGCGGCGATTGTAGCGCGGCGCCGCGCCGTCGAGGCCGGCGAGCAAGCCGCCGGCTTCGTGCAGGATGAGGTCGGCGGCCGCAATGTCCCAGTCGTGCGAATTGGCGGACGAAAGCGCGCCCTCGAGAGCGCCCTCGGCGACCATCGCGAAACGCAGCGCGAGCGAGGGGATGCGCGGAACGACGTTCATCTCGAGCGCGCGCGCGACCTTGCCCGTCGACGGTTGCGGTCCCGCGAGCCGGCCGCCTGCAAGGGTCGCGGGGGGCGCGATGCGCAGCCGTTCGCCGTTGCGCCACGCGCCGCCGCCGGCAAAGGCGACATAGCGCTCGCCGGCGGCCGGCGCGGCGATCGCGCCGACGATCGGGCGTCCCGCGCGCACCAGCGCGATCGACACGCTCCAGCGCGCATCGCCGTCCGCGAAGGCGCGGGTGCCGTCGATAGGATCGACGACGATCACGGTTTCGCGCGCGAGGCGTTCGTCCGAATCGGCTGTCTCCTCGGACAGCCATGCCGCGTCGGGAAAGTGCGCCCGCAGGCGTTCCGCGAGAAAGGCGTCGACTGCGAGATCGGCTTCCGTGATGGAGCGACCGCCGCCTTATCCTCGGTCGCGCAGACGTCACCCAGGCAGACTGACGCAGCGCGAGTTCGCCAGCTTCCGCCGCGACGAGGTCGAGCGTCCGGGCGGCGTCGGCGAGGGACAGATCGGCCGTGGGAAGGGACATGAGCGCGTCCTATGGCCAGCGCCCCGGCGGCGCAAGCCGCAGCGGACGTGATTTTCGGCATGCCCGCGCCCGCCTCGCTGTGGGTCAGGTGAATTTGAGGGATCGAGTTCAGTCGATGGCGACCAAGCCGTTACGTTTACAGGGGATTTCACCGTTCGGATTGGGGTTTTGGGCCTGGAGCCAGAGGTCGCAGTGGTTCAAGACAGAGCTCATTCGGGGTTTCCCGATGTCCGCGCTCGGCCCTCAACCGGTTACCTCGCATCAAAGATGATGGCGAGGCCTGTATCGGCGTGGAGAACGCGAGCCAGTTCCTATGCCGCGTCCGCGTTACGACGATCCGGTGAGCCGCCACGCTGGTGGAACCGAGGACGAAGCGCGAAGCAGTCGCCGCCTGGCGATTACTGGAGCGCAGGCCTACCTCCGCGCCTGGTAAACGCGCGCTTAGCGAGTTTCACGCGATGGAGATGGCGCTGCGGCATCGTAGCGTGCGCGTCCGGACAACGCGCCGCCGTGGTTCGCCGCTGTTCGCCCGCCAGCCGCCGCTGCGCAATCCGTGAGATGAGGCCAAGGAGAGATGCCGCTGCACGCCGGCGAACGCGAGATCATCGCGCGCAACTGACGTCGTCAGGCGGCCAATGCCGCCGCCAGATAGCCGGCGAACAGCAGAAGTCCCGCATCGCGATTCGCGCGAAACAATTTGAGCGCGCGATCCTCCAGCGGATCAGTCGGAAAGCCTGCCACGCGCAATGCGCAGCGAAAGCAGCGACTCCCGCGTACGCCAAGAGCGAGACGCCGGCGAGGTGGACCGCCAGGGCGGACAGCGTGGCCGCAGCCACATACATCAGCGCGACCACCGCGCGGACGCGATCCGCCGAACAGCCGGGCTGTCAGGCGCACCCAGCGATGGCGTCGTCGCGGATATCCTGCAGTGCGTGGATCATGCCAACCCGTCGACTCAGAAGATAGCCGCAGCGCGAAGCGAGGAGCGCAGGCAGGGCAGGGAACCGAACACCGCCGCCCAGCCCCATCAGCCGCCAGGCGAAGGCCAGCCCAAGCACCGCCGCAGCCACGAGGTGATACACGTTTCTGAAGGGATAGGCGACGATCCGGGGCAGGGCGTGAAGGCGATCGAAAAACCATTGAAACACAGCAGCACAGCAGGGCCGACGAGGCGCCCCGGCGCCAGAAATGCACTTCGCCTGCCGGGGGCGTCACGCAGCGGGCGGGGGACGTCGCGCGTGCAGCCGACGCAGGCCGATTTCGCGGTCGACGAGATCGTTATGGGTCGAGCCCGCACGCCACTCAACGGCGCCGATCGAACAGCAGCCAATTACCGCCCATGCGAGGCCCATACGCCGGAGACCGCGCTCGCCAGCGCTAACTCGATTACAGCAGGGCAGGAGAAGGGAGCCGCAGCCGATCGGGCGTCGATTCGCGCCAGCTGGACGTAAGAGAACCGCCCAGGCCGGCGCGAAACGCAGCGCCAGGTGGCGCGCGACTGAATCGGGAAGGAGATGCGGACCGCCCGTGGCCGGGCTCACAACGGTCCGTGCGGCAATTGCTGGACCTGCGGGCCGCCGAGGCCGCCTTGCGCGGCCTGCTGCTCCGCCTGCTTCTTCATCTTGGCGATCTTGGCCGCGATGCCGCAGGCCTGTCCGGCGGTCTTGGCGAATTGCGCGCGCTGCTGTTTGGCGCCGTCCACGAAATTATCGGGAATCTGGCACCATTCCTTGTTCTTCTCGAAATAGGCGACCGTCTCGGACATGATGCTGGCGAGCGAACGGAACTTCGGGCAGGCGGCGATCGGGTCGAGCTGTTTCTTGCCGCCCTTCTGCAGATGCTTGAGCTGAGCGATCACGCCGTCACGGCGCTTCATGTAGCCTTGGATGTCGGTCTGGCAGTCGGCGAGCGCCGGCGCCGCGGACAGAACCAGAAAGGCGCTGGCGGCAAGCGAGAGAACGCGCAGGGAAGGCGGTACAGCGAACATGATCCAACCTTTTCGAGAGGCTGCTTTTTAGCAAAACCCGCCCGTGATCGGCAAGGCGAGGAACACCTGCGGAACCATGACAAGTGGGCGGCAATGCGGCGCGGGAGCCGCGCGCGGCGCCAATACGATCGTCGCATGGGTCGAAATTTCGGCGAAAATCTATAAAAAACAGAATGTTAAAACGTTCGCGTCCATCCTTGACAGGATTTGGGCTCGCCAATATGTTGCGCGCGATTTCAAAGGGGCGTGATCGTCTCGATCCGCATCGATTCCCCGGAAATTCGGCAATTCGGCCGGATTGCACCGCCGCTCGCGGCGGCGGGGCCTCGGTTCACGCCGGGGCCTGAAGGGCTTCGGAAGAGGCGCGCATGGCGGGCGAGGACGACGCGGAACTGAAGGCGCGGCTTGCGGCTCTGTCGCGGAAGCTCGCCGAGACCGGTCAGGCTCCCGAGAAATCGGCGGACGAGACGCCGCTCGATGGGGCGACGGGTCGGGCGATGAGCCAGGGCATGAAGGCCATGGGCGAATTCGTCGGCGCGATCGGCGTCAGCGCGGTGATCGGCTGGAAGCTGGACGACTGGCTCGGCACTGCGCCGGCGCTGCTATTGGTTTTCCTCGCGCTGGGAACGGTCGCGGGGTTCTGGAACATCTATCGCATGTCCGCCGGGCCTTCGGCGCGGGGCGGCATCGGTATGAACGGCAAGAAGTGAACGGGCCGGCCTCGCGCCGGCGACGACGAGAAGGGTGAGACCGTGGCGGCTGAATCGCAAGGGATCGATCCGATCCATCAGTTCAACATCAATCGCCTGTTCGAGTTGCACATTGGCGGCGTCGACGCGTCCTTCACCAATGCCTCGCTGTTCATGCTGGTGGTTTTTCTCGCCATCACAGCGCTGATGGTGCTGTCGACGAGCGGCCGCCACGTCGTTCCGACCCGCCTGCAGGCGGCGGCCGAAATGGCCTATGAATTCGTCGCCTCGACAGTGCACGACACGGCGGGGACGGCGGGCATGCGCTTCTTCCCCTTCGTCTTCTCGCTCTTCATGTTCGTTCTGTTCTCGAACCTGATCGGCCTGATCCCCGGCGCCTTCACCGTCACCAGCCAGATCGTGGTGACCTTCGCCTTCGCCGCGCTCGTCATCGGCACGGTCATCATCTACGGCTTCTACAAGCACGGCGCGCATTTCCTGCACCTGTTCGTGCCCTCGGGCGTGACGCCGGCGCTGCTGCCCTTCATCGTGCTGATCGAAGTCATCTCCTTCGTCGCGCGTCCCATCACCCTGTCGGTCCGACTTTTCGCCAACATGCTGGCGGGCCACATCACGCTGAAAGTGTTCGGCGGCTTCGTCGCCATGCTGCTCGGCGCCGGCGTCTATTCCGTCATCTCGCCCCTGCCGCTGCTCGGCATCGTCGCGCTCAGCGCGCTCGAACTGCTGGTCGCGTTCCTGCAGGCTTACGTTTTCGCCATTCTCACTTGCGTCTATCTCAACGACGCGATTCACCCGGGCCACTGATAAAAGGCGCTTGCGCCACAACAACAGATAGTCGCCCACAATACTCCTGAAGGAGCACACACATGGATCCTGTTGCAGCCAAGTACATCGGCGCCGGCCTCGCCGCCATCGGCATGGGCGCCGCCGCCATCGGCGTCGGTCTCATCTTCGGCAACTTCCTCTCCGGCGCGCTGCGCAATCCCTCGGCCTCGGACGCCCAGTTCGGTCGCGCGTTCATCGGCGCGGCGCTCGCGGAAGGTCTCGGCATCTTCGCGTTCCTCGTCGCGATCCTGCTCCTCTTCGTGATGAAGTGATCTATCGCGCGCCCCGCATCGCGGGGCGCGCCTTTCGTTCTGTAATTCCAGGCGGACAGACATGGCCGAAAACGCTCCCCATACGACTGGCACCGAGGCTCACGGCGGCGCCGCCGAGCACGGCTCGGCCTTCCCGCCCTTCGACTCCACTCATTTCTCCTCGCAGCTGATCTGGCTGGCGCTGGTCTTCGGCGCGCTCTATCTGCTGATGAGCCGCGTGGCCCTGCCGCGCGTCGCCGGCATCCTGAAGGACCGTGGCGACAAGATATCCGGCGACCTCTCGGCCGCCCGCGACGCGCAGGCCAAGGCCGAAGCCGCCGGCGCCGACCTCGAGAAGACGCTGGCCGAGGCCAAGGCGAAGGCTCAAGGCTTGGGCCAGCAGGCCCATCAGGCGCTTGCCGCCGAGACCGAGGCCAAGCGCAAGACGCTGGAAGGCGAACTGAACGCCAAGCTCGCCGCCGCCGAGACGAAGATCGCCGACACCAAGGCCAAGGCCATGTCGAACGTCGAGACGATCGCCAAGGACACGGCCTCGGCCATCGTCGAACACATCACCGGCAAGCCGGCCGATCCGCAGAAGATCGCCGCGGCGCTGGCTAACGCAAAGGCCTGATCCGATGGTTTTGGAAGCCGAACATTTCGTCGCGATTGGGTTTTTCCTGTTTGTCGCCGTGCTCGCCTATTACGGCGTCCATTCCAAGATCGTCGGCGCGCTCGATGGCCGCATCGAGGGCGTGAAGAAGGAACTGGCGGAAGCCCAGAAGTTGCGTGAAGAAGCGCAGTCGCTGCTCGCCTCCTTCGACGCCAAGCGCAAGGCCGCCGAAGCCGACGCCGCCGCGATCGTAGCGCAGGCCAAGCAGGAAGCCGAGCTTCTCGCCAAGGAAGCGCAGGAGCGCATGACCGACTACATCGCCCGCCGCACCAGGCAGGCGGAAGACAAGATCGCCCAGGCCGAAGTCCAGGCCGCCAACGAGGTGCGCTCGGTCGCCGCCGACGTTGCGACCCGCGCGGCCGAAGCCGTGCTGAAGACCGAGACGGCCGGCGCCGGCGGCGCCGCTCTGGTCGATCAGGGCATCAAGGATCTCGGCCGTCTGCTGCACTGAGCGGACGCTGTTCGCGAACAAGAGACGCCGGCCGGTTGGCCGGCGTTTTCGTTTGTGGCTTGCTCAAACCGCGATCGCCAGCCGCTCCAGTTCTTCTCCGGCCCCTCTCGCCAGCGCGCACGTGCGCGCGGCGCGGGCGCCGGTGAGCACGACGATATCGCCGCGCGTATCGCGCACGCGGATCGTGGCGTCGCGATGCGCGTCACGCAGGACGACGCTTTCGATCCAGCGCCAAACATCATGGGTCGAGGCGAGGTCCGCCTCGCATTCGCTCGCGCCACGCCCGTCCGTGGCGACGATCTGCATCCGGAACAGCGCCATGGCCATTCCTCCCTGGAACAACGGATCGCGCGCCGTTGACCTGCGCGACATCGCTTGAGCGATTTTCCTTGCCCGATTGGCCGCAAGGTAAGTCAAGTCGGTCGCAATGGCGACGCGACCTGGTGTCGCGTCCGCCTTTGGCCAGCTATTCCGCCGCTTCCGCGACCGGCGCGCGCGCGGTCCATTTCAGCACGGGCGAACGCGCCGCGCGCGTTTCGTCGAGGCGCGCGCGGGGCGCGAAGCGCGGCGCAGTGGCGAAGCGCTCCTTCTCGCCACGCAGCGCGCGCAAGGCGAGATCGCGCATCGCCATGATGAACAGGTCGAGCGAGGCCTTGGATTCCGATTCGGTCGGCTCGATCAGCATCGCGCCCTTCACGACCAGCGGGAAATAGACCGTCATCGGATGGTAGCCCTCGTCGATCAGCGCCTTGGCGAAATCGAGCGTGGTGACGTCGGTGCCCTTCAGCCAGCTTTCGTCGAAAAGCACTTCATGCATACAGGGCCGGTCGCCGAACGGCTGCGAGAACAAATCCGACAATCCCGCGCGAACATAGTTCGCGTTCAGAACCGCGTCCTGCGAGGCCTGCCGCAATCCATCGCCGCCATGCGAGAGCATGTAGGAGAGGGCGCGCACATACATGCCCATCTGCCCGTGGAAAGCGGTCATGCGACCAAAGGCCTGGGAGCCTTCCGTATCTTCGACAAGCGTCAGCGCGCCGTCCTTCTGCCGCAGGAACGGCACGGGCGCGAAGGCCGCGAGACGCTCCGACAGAACCACCGGGCCCGAACCTGGCCCGCCGCCGCCGTGCGGCGTCGAGAAGGTCTTGTGCAGGTTGATGTGCATGGCGTCGACGCCGAGATCGCCCGGGCGCGCGACGCCGACGATCGCGTTGAAATTCGCGCCGTCGCAATAGAAATAGCCGCCCGCCTGATGCACGGCGTCGGCAATCTCTGAAATCTCGCGCTCGAACAGGCCGCAGGTGTTCGGATTGGTCAGCATGATCGCCGCGACATGCGGTCCGAGTTTTTCACGCACGGCGGCGGGATGAACCAGACCGTCCTCGCCGGCCGGCACCGATTCCACTTCGAAGCCGATCAACGCGGCGGTCGCGGGATTCGTGCCATGCGCGGAATCCGGCACGAGCACAGTCTTGCGAGTTTCCTGCTCGCCGCGTGAAACAATCGCGGCCTTGATCGCCATCATGCCGCAGAGTTCGCCATGCGCGCCGGCCTTGGGCGAAAGCGCGACGGCTTCCATGCCAGTGGAAGAGAGCAGCCAGCGCGACAATTCCTGCATCAGCGCCAGCGCGCCCTGCACGGTCGATTGCGGCTGCAAGGGGTGCACGTCGGCGAAGCCGGGCAGTCGCGCCATTTTTTCGTTGAGGCGCGGATTGTGCTTCATCGTGCACGAGCCGAGCGGAAACAGACCGGCGTCGATCGAATAATTCTTGCGCGACAGCCGCACGTAATGGCGCACCGCCTGCGGCTCCGCGAGGCCCGGCAGGTCCGCCCTGTTCTTTCGCGCGAGACCACCGAGACGATCGGCAAACTCTTCCGGCTCGTCGATATCGACGCCGGTGCGATCGAACCCTCCCTGATCGAAGATCAGCGCCTCGTCGATTTCGAGCGCGCGATTGCCGGTAAAGGTCTCGCGCGCGAGGCCATGCGCCTCGCCGGCCTGCGTGGGACGTCCCTGATTGTTGAGCATCAGATTGCTCCCTTCAGCGCGGCGACGAAGGCGGCGCGGTCATCGTCCGTGTTCACTTCGGTGTTGGCGACGATGACGAGATCGTCGAGGCCCGCGTTCGGCAGCAGGCGCGAGACCGGCACGCCGCCGAGCACGCCAGCCCCAGCCATCTTCTCGATGATGGCAGCCGCATCGCCCTTCACGCGCAGCGTGAATTCGTTGAAGAAGGTCTTGCTCAATACCTCGACGCCCGACACGCCCTTCAGCATGTCGGCGAGCTTCACCGCATTTGCGTGATTCAGGCGCGCGAGACGTTCGAGCCCCACGCCGCCGAGCAGCGTCATGTGGATCGTGAAGGCGAGCGCGCACAGGCCGGAATTGGTGCAGATGTTCGACGTCGCCTTCTCGCGGCGGATGTGCTGCTCGCGCGTCGACAGCGTGAGCACGAAGCCGCGCTTGCCGTTGGCGTCCACCGTCTCGCCACACAGGCGTCCCGGCATCTGTCGAACGAATTTGTCACGCGTCGCGAACAGGCCGACATAGGGGCCGCCGAAATTCAGCGCGTTGCCGATTGATTGGCCTTCGCCGACGACAATGTCCGCGCCCATCTCGCCGGGCGGCGTGACAAGCCCGAGCGAAACGACTTCCGTGAAGACGGCCACCAGCAGCGCGCCATTGGCGTGGCACGCGTCCGCGATCGGCTTCAGATCGCGCAGATTGCCGAATACGTCGGGCGACTGCACGACGACGCAGGACGTCTCCTTGTCGATCGCGGCAATGATGTTTTCAGTCGCCAGCGGATCGGGCGCCATGGTCACGACGGCGTCGCTCGCCATGTCGGAGACGGTGCGCACGACATCGGCATAATGCGGATGCAGGCCGCCCGACAGCACTGCCTTGCGCCGCCGCGTCGCGCGATGCGCCATCAGCACTGCTTCCGCGCAGCCGGTCGAGCCGTCGTACATCGAGGCGTTCGCGACATCCATCGAAGTCAGGCGTGCGACCTGCGTCTGGAACTCAAACATGTATTGCAGCGTGCCCTGCGCGATTTCCGGCTGGTAGGGCGTGTAACTGGTCAGGAATTCCGAGCGCTGGATCAGGTGATCGACGGAAGCCGGCACATGATGCTTGTAGGCGCCGGCGCCGACGAAGAATGGAACGCTGCCCGCCGAAACGTTGCGCCCCGCCATGCCGGACAGAATGCGCTCGACCTCGATCTCGCCCTTGTGGCGCGGGAGGTCGGGCAGGCCGTCGATCAGCTTGTCCTTCGGAATATCGACGAAGAGATCGTCGATCGACGCGACGCCGATCCTGGCGAGCATGTCCGCACGGTTTTGGGGTGAATGGGGCAGGTAGCGCATGGGGTTCCTGAGTTTGGACTGCGAGCCTTCAGGCTCGCCTTAGGCAATCGGCATCGGGCATTGGGCAGTCGAATGCCGACTGCCCAATGCCCGATGCCCGGACTGCGAGCCTGAAGGCTCGCGGTCCATTCACTCCAGCGTCTTCAGAAATTCCGCGTAGGCGGCTTCGTCCATCAGCCCGTCGAGCTGGGCCGCGTCGGCGATACGGATCTTCATGAACCAGCCGTCGCCGAGCGGGTCTTCGTTGACCTTGGCGGGCGCGCCCTCGAGTTCGCCGTTGACCTCCAGCACTTCGCCCGCGACCGGCGCATAGACTTCGCTCGCGGCCTTCACGCTTTCCACGACGGCGGCCTCGCCGCCCTGCGCGACCTTCTTTCCGACGGCGGGCAGTTCGACGAAGACGACGTCGCCCAGCGCGTGTTGCGCATGGTCGGAAATGCCGACCGTGCCGATATCGCCGTCGACGCGGATATATTCGTGGTCCTTGGTGTAGCGGATCGTCGCCATGAACCTCTCCTCTCAGCCCTTGTGATAGCGGTTGGGCACGAATGGCGTTTTCGCCACGCGCGCCGGCAGCGCCTTGCCGCGCACCAGCGCGGCGACTTCCGTTCCCGGCGCGGAAAATTCGCGCGCCACATAGCCCATTGCGCAAGGCGCGCCGAGGCTGGGTCCAAACCCGCCGGACGTGATCTTGCCGATCACGCGGCCGTCGGGCGTTGCAATTTCTACGCCTTCGCGCGCCGGCTGCCGGCCTTCGAACGTCAGGCCAACACGCAGGCGCGCAGGCGCTTCCGCAAGAGCCTTTTGAATCCGCGCGGCGCCGGGAAAGCCGCCTTCGGTGCGACGGCGCTTCGAGATCGACCAGTTCAGCGCCGCCTCGATCGGATCGGTCGTCTCGTCGATGTCGTGGCCATAGAGGCAGAGCCCCGCCTCGAGCCTGAGCGAATCGCGAGCGCCGAGGCCGATCGGCAGGCAATCGGGATGCGACAGCAGCCGCTCGGCGAAGGTTTCGGCCTGCGAGGCGGGCAACGAGATTTCATAGCCGTCCTCGCCGGTATAGCCGGAGCGCGTCACGAAGACTGGCGAATCCCGCCATTCGAAATCGCCGCCCTGCATGAAGACCAGCGATTGCACGCCGGGGATCAATCCTTCGACGACATCGACCGCCTTCGGCCCCTGGACGGCGATCAGCGCGCGATCCTCGAACACGTCGAGCGTGAGGTCCGGCAGTTTTTCGCGCAACAGCGCAAAGTCGACGTCCTTGCGCGCAGCATTGCAGACGATGAACAGGCGTTCCGGATCGCCCGGCAGCCGCGTCACCATCAGATCGTCGATGATCCCGCCCTCCGGCGTCAGGAATTGCGTGTAGCGCGTGCGGCCGACGGCGAGCGAAACGATATCGCCGGGCACGAGCGTTTCGAGCCGCGCGGCGGCGTTCGGCCCTTCCAGGATCGCCTGGCCCATGTGCGAGACATCGAACAGCCCGCATTTTTCGCGCGTGTGAAGATGCTCGGTCATCACGCCGGTCGGATACTGAATCGGCATGTCGTAGCCGGCGAACGGCGCCATGCGCGCGCCGAGCCGCAGATGCAGCGCGTGCAGCGGCGTGAACGCGAGCGTTTCGGTCGAGGATGATTCGGCCAAGGGACCTCCGGAATCGGAACAAGCGTCCACAGGCCGAAATCGGCCGGCGGCGCCCCCTCTGTCCCGTGACCTGAGAGATTTCCCGAGCGCCTGAGCGCGCGGTTACCCCCGTCGGTGGGCGCCTGCCAGAAGCAGCGCCGCTTTCCAGAGCGTCATCCTTTCGCGGTCCGTTTGCCTGAGCGTTTCCGGGGCGGTTGCGCCTTCGGCGCCGACGACGCCCGAAGGCATGCCGGTCTCTTCCGCGAAAGATCTTGAACTGACCTTGGCACATGTAACCGGACGCGCGGCCAAGTCAATCGCCGCGCTGCCCGCCCACGCTCTGCGCCTGTGGAAACGGGCCTCACGCCTTGGCGGGCGCCTGCCGCCTCACCTTCACGGCGAGCATCGTCATCGCAAAGGCCGCAGGCGCCTTTGGTCGGAAAAACAGCATGAAATCGATCAGCGCGCCGCTGGCGACGACGCCCGCCGTCCGGCTCTTCAGCGACGATGGCGATTGCGGCGACGATCCCTCGTCTCGCCGCCCTTGCCGATCGAAAGAACGACCTCGTAGTCATCGGCCGCGCGCTCGTTGATGAAGGGCGCCGCGAGCGGTTCCGAGACCAGCGTGTTGATCGAAGAGCCGGTCGAGCCGACGGCGCCGCCGACCTGATAGGTCTTGGAGGACAGAACCTTCTCGTCCCCGGTGCGGCGCAGCGCGATGGTCAGCGGCGCCGTGTAGGAGCCGGGCCCGCCCGCTGGACCGGTGACCGTGCGCGTTTCCACGCCGACCCGAACCAGAAGCTGGCCGCCCGACTGCGAGCAGTCGCGCGCGACATCGCCGATGGCGATCTGGTAGCGCACGGTCGAGGAATCTGGGCCGCCCACGCGGAAGGCCGACATGCCCGGCTCGATCTGCACCACCGGGCAATCGATACGCGGGCCGGAGCCCTTGTTGGGCAGCGGCGGGGCCGTGGTCGAGTTGAAGGCCAGGAGATTGCCGAGCTTCGTCGAGACCGGGTCCGGATCGCCGCCTGCCACCGAGCCCGCAGGCCCGCCGCAACCCGCCAGAACGAGGCCTGCCGCCATCGCCGCGACCGCAACGGAAAACCCGCGGGCCGGACGCGTCCAGAAATCAACGCGCATGTTCGAAACTCCCAACTGCGTCCGCTGTATAGCCGTTGAGGCCGCTTCAGGCCAGCGTCCGGCGCCCGCGCTCACGGCAGCGCGTCGAAGCCCTGCCCGAATCCCGCGAGATTGAGGGGGATTCCGACGCCCTCCTCGGGCGTCTGGTAGATGATAAACGTCGCCGTCTTGCCAGTCTTGAGCTGCTCGAGCAGCTTGTCGTCCATGATGACCTCGGCGACGCAGCCCGTCGGCAGACAGCGCACGAAGCCCGCCCGGCCGATGTCGGTTTGGTCGATCTTCAGGCCGAGGCCGTTCGGCAGCAACACGCCGAGCGGCGCGATCACCCGCAGCAGCCGGCTCTTGCCGTCGGCTGTCTTGAGCGTGATCACCACCAGATTGATGTTCGGCTTGTCGTCGGCTGCGACAGATTGAAGCAGGGCGCATTGCTCCTTCGAGGCGCCCGGCGGCGTCTCGCAGCGCAACTCCCAGTCGTTGAACTTGGCCTTGCGCTGGTTTTCGGCGGGCGCGCCGCCGGCCTGCGGCTGGGCCGATTGGGCGGCCGCGCCATGAAGGGCGGCAAACGCCCCCGCGAGCAAAGTCAGGGCCGCCGCGCCGGTGCGCAGGACAGAAATGCGGGTCTTGGTCGGGATCATGCGCGGTTCGCTCGCCCTATCGTTTCAATTCGAACGCGAATTGCTGGACTCGACGCGGGGCGGAGCGCGTGTTCGCGACGCAATTCCCAGCGCCGGCGCGCCGCAGCGACCGCTTGAGGCTGCGTAACAAACGGGGCGACCCTGTCAAGCGACGCGACGGCGAACGGGGTGGCGGCCGACTTGCCGTTCGTACGTGTTGCGCTTCAAAGACGATTGTGATTTTAACTGGTTCAATGGCCTCAAGCCGCGCCCGGATTCTCTCAAAAATCCAGCGGATTTCCGGTCACAATCGAAATTCAGCGCCGGGCGGCAGAAGGCCGTCGGGCGCACGCGAAGCAAAGCGTTTCTAAGGGGAGCGACCAGGGCGATGATCGATTTCTCAGGCGTGGCGAGGGCCGCGAGATCTGCCCGCACCGGATTGGCCGCGATGGCCTTGTCCGCCGTGTCGACCGCGGCCATGGCGGCGGAAGGCGTGATCGGACATGCCGTCCCCGGCCAGATGAAGCTGATCGAGGGCGAGACCCCGATCGCGCGCGAGATCGACTTCTTCCACAACGACATCCTGCTGCCGATCATTATCATCATCAGCCTGTTCGTTCTGGCGCTGCTGATCTACGTGATGTATCGCTTCAGCGAGAAGCGGAACCCGGTTCCCTCGCGCACGACGCATCACGCGCTGCTCGAGGTCGCATGGACAATCATTCCGGTCCTGATTCTCGTCGTGATCGCGGTTCCCTCGTTCCGCCTGCTCACCCACCAGCTCACCCTGCCGAAAGGCGACCTGACCGTGAAGGTCACCGGCAAGCAGTGGTACTGGTCCTATGATTATCCGAAGGATCAGGGCGGCGGCTTCGGCTTCGACTCGCTGATGAAGGACGAGAAGGACCTCAAGCCGGGCGATCTGCGCCTGCTCGCGGTCGACAACGAGGCGGTGGTGCCGGTCAACAAGGTCGTGCGCGTTCAGGTGACGGCCGCCGACGTGATCCACTCCTTCGTGATCCAGTCCTTCGGCATCCGCATCGACGCCGTGCCCGGCCGTCTCAACGAGACCTGGTTCAAGGCCGAGAAAGAAGGCGTCTACTACGGCCAGTGCTCCAAGCTCTGCGGCAAGGACCACGCTTTCATGCCGATCGTCTTCCGCGTCGTGAGCGAGCAGAAATACGCCGAATGGCTCGCCGCCGCGAAGAAGAAATACGCTTCCGCAGCCGACCGCGCGATCGCGCTGGCCGACGCCAGCCGCTGATCCGGGCCTGACGAATTTCGAGGACTAAGCACATGGCCACCGATACCGCTCACGCCGCCGACCATCACCACGACACCCCGACCGGGTTGCGCCGCTTCCTTCTGTCGACCAACCACAAGGACATCGGCACGCTCTACCTGTACTTCGCCGTGATGGCGGGCTGCATCGGCTTCCTGCTCTCGCTCGGCATGCGTCTGGAGCTCGCCAATCCCGGCATCCAGATCTTCCCCGGCCTGTCGCAGTTCCTGCACGGCGACAATTCGGTCGATGCGGCGAAGAATCTCTACAACGTGTTCATCACCGCGCACGGCGTCATCATGATCTTCTTCATGGTCATGCCCGCGCTGATCGGCGGCTTCGGCAACTGGTTCGTCCCGATCATGATCGGCGCGCCGGACATGGCCTTCCCGCGCATGAACAACATTTCGTTCTGGTTGCTGCCGGCCTCGTTCTCGCTGCTGCTGATGTCGATGTTCTTCGAGGGCGCGCCGGGTATGCAGGGCTTCGGCGGCGGCTGGGTGCTCTATCCGCCGCTCTCCGCAAACACCGGCCACCCCGGCCCGGCGATGGACTTCATCATCCTGGCGCTTCATCTGGCGGGCGTGTCTTCGCTGCTCGGCGCGATCAACTTCATTACCACCATCTTCAACATGCGCGCTCCGGGCATGACGCTGCACAAGATGCCGCTGTTCGCCTGGTCGGTGCTGGTGACCGCCTTCCTGCTCGTGCTCTCGCTGCCCGTGCTCGCCGGCGCCATCACGATGCTGCTGACGGACCGCAACTTCGGCACGGCCTTCTTCGATCCGGCCAACGGCGGCGATCCGATCCTGTTCCAGCACCTGTTCTGGTTCTTCGGCCACCCCGAAGTGTACATCCTGATCCTGCCGGCCTTCGGCCTGATCAGCCACATCGTGTCGACCTTCTCGAAGAAGCCCGTGTTCGGCTATCTCGGCATGGCCTACGCAATGGTCGCGATCGGCTTCGTCGGCTTCATCGTTTGGGCGCACCACATGTACACGGTCGGCCTGTCGCTCAACACGCAGCGCTACTTCGTCTTCGCGACCATGGTGATCGCGGTGCCGACGGGCGTGAAGATCTTCTCCTGGATCGCGACGATGTGGGGCGGCTCGATTTCGATGCGCGCGCCGATGGTCTGGGCGATCGGCTTCATCTTCGTGTTCACGGTCGGTGGCGTGACGGGCGTCGTGCTCGCCAATGCCGGCATCGACCGCGCGCTGCACGAGACCTACTACGTCGTCGCGCACTTCCACTACACCATGTCGCTCGGCGCGGTGTTCGGCGTCTTCGCGGGCTTCTATTACTGGTTCCCGAAGATCTCCGGCTACATGTACAACGAGACGCTGGCGAAGGTTCACTTCTGGCTGCTGTTCATCGGCGTCAACCTGACCTTCTTCCCGCAGCACTTCCTCGGCCTGTCGGGCATGCCGCGTCGCTACATCGACTATCCGGACGCCTATGCGCAGTGGAACCACCTGTCGTCGTACGGCACCTACATCGCTGGCGTGAGCCTCCTATTCTTCTTCTACGTCGTGCTCGACGCCTTTGCGAAGAAGCGCCTGGCTGGCGACAATCCCTGGGGAGTCGGCGCGACCACGCTTGAGTGGACGCTGTCCTCGCCGCCGCCGTTCCATCAGTTCGAGACGCTGCCGCGCATCACCGGCGGCGACCACTGAGACGAAGCGCGGCCGGGCGACCGGCCGCGCCCTCCAAAGGGTCTGACGAAGTAACGACATGAGTGACGTGACGGCCATAGCGAACGGGCGGGAAGCAGGGCTCGGCGCAGCTGATCTGGTCGGCGGCGCGCCTACCGACTATCTCGCGCTGCTCAAGCCGCGCGTGATGTCGCTCGTGATCTTCACCGCGCTCGCCGGCCTCGTCGCGGCGCCGGTCCATGTTCATCCCGTGATCGGCTTTGCCGCGCTGCTCGCCATTTCCGTCGGCGCTGGCGCATCCGGCGCGCTCAACATGTGGTATGACCGCGACATCGACGCGATCATGTCGCGCACCCGCACGCGCCCGATCCCCTCGGGCCGTATCGCTCCGCGTGAGGCGCTCGCCTTCGGCCTCACCCTGTCGGCCTTCGCCGTCTTCACGCTCGGCGTCGTCACGAACTGGCTGGCTGCGGGCCTGCTCGCCTTCACCATTTTCTTCTACGCCGTCGTCTACACGATGTGGCTGAAGCGCTGGACGCCGCAGAACATCGTGATCGGCGGCGCGGCCGGCGCCTTTCCGCCCATGATCGGCTGGGCAGCCGCCACGGGCTCGATCAGCGTCGAGAGCCTCGCGCTGTTCTCGATCATCTTCTTCTGGACGCCGCCGCACTTCTGGGCGCTCGCCCTGTTCAAGAGCGCTGACTACGGCCGCGCCGGCGTGCCGATGCTGCCCAACGTGAAGGGCGCCGCGCGTACGCGGCTCGAGATCTTCCTCTATTCGGTCCTGCTCGTGCCGGTCTGCCTGTCGCCGTGGATGATCGGCTTCGAGGGCCGCGCCTACGGCGTCGTTGCGCTCGTTTCGAGCCTGATCATGCTCGCGCTCGCCTTCGCCGTGTGGCGCGACACGGAAGGCCGCGACAAGGATAAGGCCGCCAAGCGCCTTTTCGCCTATTCCATCCTGCACCTGTTCCTGCTGTTCGCCGTCATCGTCGCCGAGCACGGAATTCTCGCGCCGCTCGGGTTTGCGTCGTGAACGCGATGGACCCGCGCTCCCCGATCGAGAACGGCGTCGTTCTCACGCCCGCGCAGCAGAAGGCGCGACGCCAACGCAATATCGCGATCGGCCTCGCGGTCGCGCTGCTGTGCGCGCTGTTCTACGCCGTCACCATCGCAAAGCTCGGCTCGGGCGTGATCAAGGGGGCCGGCTGATGAACGCACCCGCGCCCCAAGGCAAGTCCGCCCGCAACAAGCGCGTTTCGGCCGTCGTGACGGTCGGCGTCGCAGGCCTCATGCTCGGCCTGTCCTTTGCCGCCGTGCCGCTCTACCGCATGTTCTGCGCCGTCACCGGCTACGGCGGCACGACCCAGCGCGCCCATGTCGCGCCAGCCAAGCCAGGCGAACGTGTCCTGACCGTGCGCTTCGATTCCAACGTCGGCGGCAATCTGCCCTGGGCGTTCGAGCCAGAGACAAAAGAGATCACGCTGCGCACCGGCGAGACCAAGACGGTTTTCTATCGCGTCACCAATCGCACCGACCGCACGATCTCGGCGACCGCGGCCTACAACGTCACGCCCGATCAAGCCGGCAGCTATTTCGACAAGCTGAGCTGCTTCTGTTTCTCCGAGCAGACGCTGAAACCGCACGAGACCGCCGAATGGCCGGTCGTCTTCTTCCTCGATCCCGCTCTGGAGAAGGACGAGGCGATGAAGGGCGTCGAGCAGATCACGCTGTCGTACACATTCTTCGAATCGAAAAAGCCCGCCCGCTCGGCAGAGCAGGCGCAACCGAAATCCAGGATCTGACTTAAACAAAGTCGCACGCGGCCGGCTGGCCGGAAGGGGAAGGAAGATGGCGGACGGTCACGCGAAGCCAAATCACGATTATCATCTGGTGCCTCCGAGCCCCTGGCCGCTCATCGGCTCGATCTCGGCCTTCGTGCTCGCCGTCGGCGCGATCTTCTGGATGAAGAACCTGAAGATGGCCGGCCTGCATGTCGGCCCCTACATTTTCGGCGCGGGCCTGATCGGCGTGCTCTACGTCATGATCGCCTGGTGGACGGATGTGGTTCACGAGGCCGAGACGGGCGATCACACGCGCGTCGTGCAGCTCTCGCACCGCTACGGCATGATCCTCTTCATTTCCTCCGAGGTCATGTTCTTCGTCGCCTGGTTCTGGGCCTTCTTCGACGCCAGCCTCTTCACCAACGAGGCGATCCAGTATTCGCGCGTGGAATTCACCGGCGGTCACTGGCCGCCGAAGGGCATCGAGGTTCTCGATCCCTGGCACCTGCCGCTGCTCAACACGCTGCTGCTGCTCACTTCCGGCACGACCGTCACCTGGGCGCATCACGCGCTGCTGAACGGCGACCGCGAGGGCCTGAAGAAGGGCCTGATGGCGACGATCGTGCTCGGCATGATCTTCTCCTTCGTGCAGGGCTACGAATACGCCCACGCGCCCTTCGCCTTCAAGAACTCGATCTACGGTTCGACCTTCTTCATGGCGACCGGCTTCCACGGCTTCCACGTGATCGTCGGCACGATCTTCCTGATCGTCTGCCTGATCCGCGCTATGAAGGGCCAGTTCACGCCCAAGCAGCACCTCGGCTTCGAATTCGCCGCCTGGTACTGGCACTTCGTCGACGTGGTCTGGCTGTTCCTGTTTGCCTGCATCTACGTCTGGGGTTCGTGGGGCGCGCATATAGCGCATGGCCACTGACGCCAGTCGCATCGATCGGGGGCGGCTTCGGCCGCCCCTTTTCTTTTGAGGTCCGCCCGGACACCCGCCATGGCCTATGACCAGTATCCACCCATCTCGCCCTATTCGACCGGCATGGCCGGCCGCTGCCCGCGCTGCGGCGAGGGCAAGATGTTCAAGGGCTTCATCACCATCGCCGACAAGTGCGATCATTGCGGGCTGGATTACAGGTTCGCGGATGCTGGCGACGGCCCGGCGATCTTCGTCATGCTGATCGCGGGCTTCATCATTGTCGGCGCCGCGCTCTGGCTGGAAGTCAGCTACGAGCCGCCGATGTGGGTCTATTTCGTGATTTTCCTGCCGCTGACGCTCATTGTCTGTCTCGGCATGCTGCGCCCGCTCAAGGGCGTGCTCGTCGCGCTGCAATACGCCAACAAGGCCGAGCAGGGCCGGCTGGAAGGCTGAAGTGCCCGCCGCCGCCAGGGATGCGCGAACAGGGCTGATCGGTCCGACGATCGCGGCCACGGTCTGCTTTGCCATTCTCGTCTCGCTCGGCGTCTGGCAATTACAGCGCCTCGCCTGGAAAGAGGCGCTGATCGCGCGCATCGCGGCGCGCATCCACCAGCCGCCGGCGCCGCTGCCGCCCATGACGCAATGGGCGGGGCTGAAGCCCGACGATTACGAATATCGCCACGTCGCCGCCCGTGGGCATTATCTCCCCGGCGAAATTCTGGTCTTCCGCAGCTCCGCGCCTAATGTCGCTGACAGCAATATCGGACCGGGCTATCAGGTGATGACGCCTTTCGCGCTCTCGGGCGGCGGCACGCTTCTGGTCAATCGCGGCTTCGCGCCGCTCGCGTGGAAGGACCAGCCGGCCCTGCGGACCGCGCCGCCGTCCGGCGAGGTCGAGATTTCCGGCCTCATGCGCGAACCGGAAGGCCGCAACCCCTTCACGCCCGCCGACGAGCCCGCCAAGCACCTGTTCTTCACCCGCGATCCCGCCGCCATGGCCGCGGCGCTGAAACTCCAGAGCCCCGCGCCCTTCGCGATCGATCTCGACGCCGATCCCGCCGCGAAAGGCTGGCCGCACGGCGGCGCCACCGAACTCAATATCCCGAATAACCACCTGTCCTACGCCTGGACGTGGTTCGGACTTGCGGCCACTTTGGTCGGCGTGTTTGGTGTGTGGGCATGGGGCAGGGCGAAGGGCCGGGGCTCGCAGCCGGAGGTCTGAGATGAGCGCCGACCAGGATCGTGAGCGCCTTCGGTCCATCGCTCTTCTCGTCGCGGCCGAGGTCGCCGCGCTCTCCACCTGGTTCGCCGCCAATGCGGCGATGGGCCAGATCAAGCAGCACTACGCGCTCGGTCCGTTCCACGAGGCGCTGCTGACCAGTTCGGTGCAGGCGGGCTATGTCGTCGGCACGCTGGTCAGCGCCATTCTCACGCTGCCCGACCGTCTCGACCTGCGCCGCATGTTTTTCATCTGCGCTCTGGTCGCCGCCGCCACCACCGCTGCACTCGCCTTCCTCCCGCCGACTTCGCCGCTCGCGCCGGCCCTGCGCTTCGTCACTGGCGCCTCGATGGCCGGTCTCTATCCCGTCGGCATGGCCATGGTCGCGACCTGGGCGCGCAGCGATCTCGGCCTGCTCATCGGAATTCTGGTCGGCGCGCTCACCTTCGGCTCGGCGACGCCGCATCTGGCCGCCAGCCTCAGTGGCGTCGACTGGCGCGCGACGGTCCTGGCCTCGGCTGTCGGGGCGCTTATCGCCGCGATCCTCGTACGCTTCGTGACGCTCGGCCCCAACCGAGCCAAGGCGCCGCCGTTCCGCCTCTCCAACGCCCTGCAGGGCTGGCGCAACAAGGCGCTGCGGCAGGCGAATTTCGGCTATTTCGGCCATATGTGGGAGCTCTACGCCATGTGGGCGTGGATCCCGGCCTATCTGGCCGCGAGTTTCGCGTCCCGTTACGGCGCCGCGCCGCCGATCGACGCGCATCTGGCGGCCTTCCTCGTCATCGCGACCGGCGCGCTCGGCGCTTTCGCGGGCGGCTGGTATGCGGATCGCCTCGGCCGTACGCTGGTCACCAGCGCCGCCATGATCGTCAGCGGCGCCTGCTGTCTCGCCATCGGCTTTGCTTACGGCGGCCCGGTCTGGCTCGTCATGGTCGTGGCCATCGTCTGGGGCGTTTCGGTCATCGCCGATTCCGCCCAATTCTCGGCTTCCGTCGCGGAACTCAGCGAAGACAGCCTGCGCGGCTCCATGCTGACGCTGCAAACCTCCATCGGCTTCGCGCTGACGCTCGTGAGCATCCACCTCATGCCCTATGTCGTCGAACTGGTCGGCTGGCGCTATGCCTTCTGCGCGCTGGCGATCGGCCCGGCGCTCGGCGTGGTGGCCATGCTGCGGCTGCGCGCCATGCCGGAGGCGGCGAAACTGGCGGGCGGGCGGCGGTAGGGTAGGGTCATCCTGTTCCCCTCCCGCCCCGATTCCATGCTAAACCCCGCCGCGATCCATTCGGGAATACCCACGTGCGTTACATTTCCACCCGCGGCGAGGCGCCCGCGCTGAATTTCACCGAGACGGCGCTGGCCGGGCTTGCGACCGACGGCGGGCTCTACCTGCCGGAATCCTATCCGCAGCTTCACGCCTCCACCATCGCGGGGCTTGCCGGCCGCACTTATGCGGAAGCCGCCGAGACCATCATCTCGCCCTTCGTCGGCGACGCTATTCCGCGTGAAAACCTCTCGGCGATGATCGCTGACGCCTACAGCACGTTCCGCCACCCGGCGGTCACGCCGCTCGCGCAACTCTCCGACAATCTCTTCCTGCTCGAGTTGTTCCACGGCCCCACGCTCGCCTTCAAGGACGTGGCGATGCAGCTGTTGGGCCGTCTCATGAACCACGCCCTCAAGGCGCGCGGCAAGCGCGCGACGGTGGTCGGCGCCACCTCCGGCGATACGGGCGCCGCCGCGATCGAGGCCTTCCGCGGGCTCGATCAGGTCGACGTCTTCATCCTCTATCCGCATGGCCGCGTGTCGGACGTGCAGCGCCGGCAGATGACCACGGTCGCCGATTCCAACATCCATGCCATCGCGCTCGAAGGCACGTTCGACGATGCGCAGGCGATCCTCAAGGGCCTGTTCCGCGATGCGCGCTTCCGCGACGATGTCGGATTGACCGGCGTCAATTCGATCAACTGGGCGCGCGTCGTTGCGCAGATCGTCTATTATTTCACGAGCGCGGTGGCGCTCGGCGCGCCGCACCGGCCGGTTTCCTTCACCGTGCCCACAGGCAATTTCGGCGACATTCTCGCCGGCTATGTCGCCAAGAAGATGGGCCTGCCGATCGAACGTCTGGTGATCGCCACCAACGAGAACGACATTCTGGCGCGCACGCTCTCGACCGGCCGCTATGAAGTGCGCGGCGTCAAGGCGACGCAATCGCCCTCGATGGATATCCAGGTTTCCTCCAATTTCGAGCGCCTGCTGTTCGACGCCTATGGCCGCGACGGCGCCGCGATCCGCAACCTGATGGCGCGGCTCGATCAGGCCAAGGCCTTCGACATCGAGGCGGGTCCGCTGGCGGCGATCCGCGCGGACTTCGACGCGGCGAGCGTGAGCGAACAGGAGACGGCCGCAGAAATTGCGCGCGTCTACACGGCGAGCGAATACATCCTCGATCCGCACAGCGCCGTTGGCGTCGCCGCGGGCTTCCGCGCTCTGGCGAAACATGCGCATACGCCCATGATCGTCGCTGGCACGGCGCATCCCGCGAAATTTCCGGACGCGATCAGGACGGCGACGGGGGTGCATCCCGCACTGCCGCCGCATCTCGCAGACATCATGGAACGCGAGGAGCGCTTCGATGTCGTGGAAAACGACATCGGCGCGGTCGAGAAATTCATTCGCGCCCGCGCGCGTGCGTTGACGGCCGCATGAGCGTCGAGACGACCGCGCTTCCCTCCGGCATGCGGATCGTCACCGACCGCATGGACGGCGCCGAGACGGCCTCGGTCGCGGTCTATGTCGCGGTCGGTTCGCGCAACGAGGAAGCGCAGGAACACGGCCTGTCGCATCTCATCGAGCACATGGCATTCAAGGGCACGCGCAGCCGCGACGCGCTGACGATCGCCGCCGAGATCGAGGAGGCGGGCGGCGACATCAATGCCGAGACCGCGAGCGAACACACCGCGTATCTTGCGCGTCTGCTGCCAGGCGAAGTGAATCGCGCTCTCGAGATCTTCGCCGACATTTTGACTGATTCCGTTTTCGACCCGCACGAACTCGATCGTGAAAAGAATGTGATCCTGCAGGAGATCGCGGCCGTCGAGGATGATCCCGACGATCTCGTGATGGAGCTGATGGATCGCGCGGCCTATCCCGACCAGCCGCTCGGCCGTCCCATTCTCGGCACGAAGAAGACGGTGAAGTCCTTCGATGGCGGCATGATCCGCGCCTATCTCGACCGCTTCTATGGCGCGAATTCGCTCATCGTCTCGGCGGCGGGCGCTGTCGACCATGCGGAGATTTCACGCGCCGCCGAGCGGCTCTTCGGCGCCATGCCGCAGGTCAGCGCGCCCGCCTACGAGCCCGCGCGCTATCGCGGCGGCGAGCAGAAATTGAGGCACGGCGCCGAGCAGGCCAATGTCGTCATCGCCTTCGAGAGCGTCGGCCATCGCGACAAGGACGCTTGCGCCGCCCATGTCTTTTCCGGCGCGGTCGGCGGCGGCATGTCCTCGCGCCTGTTTCAGGAAGTGCGCGAGAAACGCGGCCTCGCCTATACGATCGACAGTTTCAACTGGTCCTACGACGACACCGGCCTGTTCGGCCTGCAGGCGGCGACCGATCCGCGCGACGCTGCCGAATTCGCGCGCGTCGCCGTCGATTGCCTCGCGCTCGCCGTCGAGGACCTGACCGAGGCGGAGCTGCGCCGGGCGAAGGCGCAGGCCAAGGTGTCGCTGCTGACGGCGCTCGAATCCTCACCCGCCCGCGTCAACCAGATCGCCCGCCAGACTTCGATCTTCGGCCGCGTTCTTGCACGTTCCGAAATCATCGGCGAAATAGATGGCCTGACACTCGCCGATGTGCGCGCCGTCGGCCGCAGGCTGCTGTCGAGCGCGCCGACGCTTGCGACCGTCGGGCCGACCGGCAGGGGCCTGACGGCCGATCGCGTCGCCGAGCGATTGAGGACGGGCTGATCCATGGCCTTGTTTCGACTGGGGCCCAGTCACGATCACAGCGCCTTCGTACGCGGCGATGGCGTCTTTCTGCGCCCTGCCGAAATGGGCGATTTTCCCGAATGGTCGCGCCTGCGCGAGCATAGCCGCAATTTCCTCACTCCCTGGGAGCCGGTCTGGCCGTCCGACGATCTGACCCGCGCCGCCTTCCGCCGCCGCATCCGGCGTCATACCGAGGAAATGGCGCGCGACGAAGCCTTCCCCTTCCTGATCTTCCGCGCGCGCGACAAGGCGCTGGTCGGCGGTTTGACCATCGGGCAGATCAGGCGCGGCGTCGCCCAGGCCGGCACGATCGGCTACTGGGTCGGCGTCAATTATGCGGGGCAGGGCTACATGTCGCGGGCCCTGCGCGCGGCCGTCGCTCATTCCTTCGCGAGCCTGCGTCTGCATCGCGTGGAGGCCGCCTGTCTGCCCACCAACATGGCCTCGATCCGGGTGCTGGAGAGCGCGGGCTTCAAGCGGGAGGGGCTGGCCCGGTCATACCTGCGCATCAATGGCCGCTGGCAGGACCATCTGCTGTTCGCCGTGCTGGAGAACGACCCGCCGCTGCCGCCACGCCTGCGCTTGCGCAACGAGCTGGACGGCGGGCGCGCCTGAGCCTGCCTTGCCCGCGCGGGCGAGAGGCTTTACCAGTCAAACTTCCGACACGAACAGGGCGCACCCCCCGGTCTGAATTTCGCCTGGGCGGCCGCCCCCGAGAGAGAGAATTCGTGCGTTTTTTCCGATTGCTTCTGGCCGTCCTGGTTCTGGCCCTCGAATGCCTGCCGGCCCACGCGATCGAATCCGTGCGCGTGCCGCTCGATTCCCAGGCGATCGACCTGACGCGCGCCATCGAATCCTATTCGTCCCAGGGCGACCGCCTGCAGGTCTCGACCGCTCCAGGTTCGGATGGCATCGTCCGTCGTATCGAAGTGCGCGCCAAGCAGGAAGGCGCGCGCCCGTCCTGGATCGTGTTCGCGCTCACCAACGATACCGACGAGCAGATCGAGCGCCTGCTGGTCGCCCCACATTTCCGGCTGGTGGGATCGGGAGTCATCTGGCCCGATCTCGGTGGCGTGCGCATCAATGCGATCACGGCGAGCCAGGGCTTCCCGCCGGAGGCCGACGACAATCCGGACGCCGACGTCTTCCGCATCACGCTGGATCCCGGCACGACCGTCACCTATGTCGCCGAGTTGCGCACGCCCAACCTGCCGCAGCTCTACCTCTGGGACCCGGACGCCTACAAGGATCGCGCGACAAGTCTCACGCTCTACAAGGGCATCGTCATCGGCATTTCCGGCCTGCTGGCGCTGTTCCTCACCATCGTCGTCGTGGTCAAGAGCGCGGTCATCTTCCCCGCCGCCGCCGCGCTCGCCTGGGCGGTCTTCGCCTATGTCTGCATCGATTTCGGCTTTTTCGCGCGCGCCTTCGGCGTCGGCGTGGAGGCGGACCGGTTCTGGCGCGCGGCGGCCGAGACGATCCTGTCCGCCACGCTCGTGGTGTTTTTGTTCGCCTACCTCAATCTCAACCGTTGGCATGTGCGCGCCTCGCATGTCGTGGCGCTCTGGGTCGTCTTCCTGCTCGCGCTGCTGGGGCTCGCCTGGTACGACCCCTCGGTCGCCGCCGGCGTCGCGCATATTTCGCTCGCGACCGTCGCGGGCGCGGGCCTCCTGCTGGTCGTCTATCTCTCGACGCATGGCTACGAGCGCGCGATCATGCTCATCCCGACATGGTTCCTGCTGCTCGCCTGGGTCTGCGCGGCGGGTTTCGCGGTCACCGGCGCGCTGTCGAACGACATCGTCGGTCCGACGCTGATCGGCGGCCTCGTGCTGATCGTCATGCTGATCGGCTTCACCGTCATGCAGAACGCTTTCGCCTCGGGCGGCCTCGCGCAGGGCGCGATTTCCGACGTCGAGCGCAAGGCCCTGGCCGTGACCGGCGCCGCCGACGTCATTTTTGACTGGGACGTGCCGGCCGACCACATCTACGTCAGCCCCGAGGTCGAGGCCCATCTCGGTATCGAGCGCGGCGATCTCGAGGGGCCTGCCACCAACTGGCTCGAAATCCTGCATCCCTTCGAGCGCGACCGTTATCGCGCTTGCCTCGACACGTTGCTCGAACAGCGGCGCGGCCGCATCAACGAAGAGTTCCGGCTTCGCGCGGCCGACGGGCATTACCTGTGGTATCGCCTGCGCTGCCGCCCCGTCGTCGGCGCGGACGGCGAGGTGATCCGCGTCGTCGGCACGCTGGTCGACGTCACCGACGAGCGCACGGCGCAGGAGCGCCTGCTGCACGACGCCGTGCACGACAATCTGACGGGACTGCCCAATCGCGAATTGTTCTTCGACCGGCTGGAGGCCGCGCTCTCCTTTGCGCGCGCCGACGCAGCGCGTCCGACGGTGCTGTGCGTCGACATCGACCGGTTCAAGCAGATCAACGAAACCATCGGCATTTCGGCGGGCGACTCGATCCTGCTGACCGCTGCGCGACGACTTTCGCGCCTGCTGCAGCCGCAGGACACGCTGGCGCGCGTCTCCGGCGACACATTTGCCGTGATCGTGCTGTCGGAAAGCAATCCCGAGCACGTCGTGCAACTGGCTGAGACTATCCGCCGCGCGCTGGCGACGCCGGTCTCCTTCGCCGAGCGGGAGATCGCGCTTTCCGCGTCCGTCGGCATCGCGCTGTTCGATCCGCAGACGCACGCCAAGCGCGACGACATGCTCAAGGACGCCGAGATCGCCATGCGCCACGCCAAGCGCGTCGGCGGCAACCGCATCGAGGTCTTCCGGCCGGGCATGCGCGGCCAGCGCTCCGACCGACTGGCGCTCGAGGCTGACTTGCGGCGCGCGCTGTCGCGCGGCGAGATCAAGGTCTATTTCCAGCCGATCGTGCGGCTGGAGGATCGCACCGTCGCCGGCTTCGAGGCGCTTCTGCGCTGGGATCATCCGAGCCTCGGGCGACTCGGCCCGGACGTCTTCATTCCGATCGCCGAAGAAACCGGCGTCATCGTCGAACTCGGCGTCTTCGTTCTCGAGCGCACGGCGCGCGAACTCGCGGCATGGCAGAAGGCGCTCGACGTCGAGCCGCCGATATTCGCCTCTGTCAACGTCTCCTCGCGCCAGCTCCTGCGCCACGATTTGCTGCAGGACGTGAAGAACGCACTGACGCGCTCAGACGTCATCCGCGGCACGCTCAAGCTCGAGCTCACCGAGAGTCTCGTGATGGAGAACCCGGAATATGCCGCGCAGATGCTGACCCGCATCAAGAACCTCGGCGCCGGGCTGTCGCTCGACGATTTCGGCACCGGCTATTCCTCGCTCGCCTATCTCCAGCGTTTCCCCTTCGACACGATCAAGATCGACCGTTCTTTCGTGCAACAGAATTCGTCCGGCGCGCGACCCGTGATCCTGCGCTCGATCGTCGCGCTGGCGCACGATCTCGGCATGGAAGTCGTGGCGGAAGGCGCGGAAACGGAATCGGACGCGATCGAGCTCTACCAGCTCGGCTGCGAATTCGCACAAGGCTATGCCTTCGGCCATCCGATCAGCGCGCTCGACGCGCGCAAGCTCGTGGGCGCCGCGACAGAGGCCGCATGATGGACAGACGTGCTTTTATTGGCGGCGCCGCGATGGCGCTCGCCTCGGGTTTCGCCCGCGCCGAAGACGAATTTCGCGGCGACGATGGCAAGCCCGCGCCGACCTGGCGCCTGCCGTCGGAAATCTCGCTCGACCTTCCGGGCCTCATCGTCGCCGGCGGCAAGAGCCCAGACGCGATGCTCTACGAATTCTTCGACTACAATTGCCCCTGGTGCAAAAAGTCGGAGCCCGACCTGCACAAGCTCGTGGTCGGCGACAAGGATTTCAGCCTGATCCTCGTGCAGAACGCCATTCTGTCGCTTGGCAGCGTGCAGGCGGCGAAAGTGGCGATGGCCGCGCGCGCGCTCTACGACGACAGGAAAGCTTACGCGCTGCATCGCGCCATGCTCGCCCATCGCGGCCCGATCGACGGTATGGGCGCGCTCGGCCATGCGAAGAAGCTCGGCCTCGATGCGAAGAAGCTGGAAGAGAAGGCCGACGGCGAGGACATGCGCAAGCAGCTCATTCTGCACGTTCAAACCGGCCGGGCGCTCGCCATGGACGCGACGCCCTCCTTCGCGATGAATGGGACGGGCGTCGGCGGCTGGCCAGGCCCGAAGACGATCGCACGCATGGTCAAGAACGTGCGCGCCTGCGAACGCATCACCTGCTCGTAGCATGGCCCGCTACGATTTCGCCGCTACCCGGCTGTTCGTCGAGGCGACCCTGCATACCGGCGCCCAGATCGCCGCCGGCCCGGACCGCGCCAATTTCCTGCTCAACGTGCTGCGCCTGAAGGAAGGCGACAAGATCCTCGTCTTCAACGGCCGCGACGGCGAATGGCTGGCCTCGATCGCTCAGGCGAAGAAGCGGGAAGCCTTCCTTGCTGTCGAGGAACGCACGCGCCCGCAGGAAGGCGGGCCGGACATCGACTATTGCTTCGCGCCGCTGAAACACGCGCGGCTCGACTATGTCGTGCAGAAGGCCGTCGAGATGGGCGCGGCCCGTCTTTGCCCCGTCCTGACGCGGCGCACCCAGGTCTCGCGGCTCAACCTCGAGCGCATGCGCGCCAATGTGGTCGAGGCCGCCGAGCAATGTGGCGTGCTGCGCGTCCCCGAGGTCGCGGCCGAAGTCCCGTTCGAGCGGATGATCGCGCAATGGCCGCACGACCGCCTGCTCGTGTTTTGCGACGAGGCCGCCGAAATCGCAGATCCCATCGAGGCGCTCGTTACCTCGCGCGAACAAGGGGCGCGGGCGGTCGGCCTGCTGATCGGCCCGGAGGGCGGTTTCGACGAGAAGGAGCGGGCGCTCGCCCTTTCCGCCCCAAATGTCCTGCGCATTTCGCTCGGGCCCCGCATCCTGCGCGCGGACACGGCGGCTGTTGCAGGAATGGCGCTTATCCAGAGCGTTTTCGGAGATTGGGCGGGATCAACGACCTAGGACACGATCTTGCCACTATGTTCGACCAAATGGACAGCTCTTCGCTAGACATCAGCCGGGACGTCGTTCCGAGAAAGCACTGAGGGCGCGATGCGAAATCCAGACGGCAGGGGCCTGGCCCGACCGATCATCAAGTACTCGGCGTCCGGAGTTTCCGCTCTCTGCTTCGCGGTTTTGGCAGGACCCGCCATTGCCGGCGGCTGCATGTCCTATAGCGCCGAGAGCGCCACGATCAGCGGCGCCGACAATTGCCTCAACGTAGGTCGGCATGTGCGCGTCGAAGCGCAGGTCATGCAGGGCGCGGCGAGCCTCGGCTCCGGATTCCTCTCGCCGCCGGGCGATGGCCCCCGTCCCGCCGCGATGACGCCGGACGGCTCGACGCGGCTGCGCATGGGCCCTTCCGCGGGCGGCGTCTTCCGGCGCTGATCACGCCGGCCGCTTATTTCAGAAAACGCATTCTTCGAAAGCCGGCAGGACGCTGCCGCCCCAGCGGGTCTGGTAGCGTTCGATCAGGTCGGCCGCCAGCGGTCGGCCGCTCTCGGCAAACCGCTCCAGGACCTCGAGATGGCGCGTTTCGTCCTGGCCGCCGGCGTCCTTGCGCGCGCGACGCGCCAGACCACGCCGCGCGATCGCCAGCGTATCGACCGCCACATCACGCAGCTTGCGCCCGCGGATCATGGCCGCGAGCCCGAGGCGCGGCGCCTCGTCGCGCAGCTTCTGCCGGTCCTCGGCGGTCCAGTCCGCGACCAGCCGCTCGGCCTCGTCCAGCGCCGCGCCGTCGTAGAGCAGGCCGACGAACAAAGCCGGCAGCGCCGAAATATGCGCGCGGGGGCCGACGTCGCAGCCGCGCATCTCGATGTAGCGTTTGACGCGCACTTCCGGGAACAGCGTCGAGAGATGGTTCGCCCAGTCCGCCATCGTGGCGCGTTCGCCGGGCAATTGCGCCAGCCGGCCCGCCAGCAGGTCGCGGAAATTGCCGCCGGCGACGTCGTGATAATGGTCGCCGCGCTTCACGAAATAGAGCGGCACGTCGAGCGCGTAATCGACGAAGCGCTCGAAGCCCATGCCGGGCTCGAAGGCGAAGGGCAGCATGCCCGTGCGCGCTCCATCCGTGTCGCGCCAGATTTCCGAGCGCATCGACAGCATGCCGTTCGGCTTGCCGTCGGTGAAGGGCGAATTGGCGAAGAGAGCGGTCGCGACCGGCTGCAGCGCCAGCGACACGCGCAGCTTGCGCACCATGTCCTGTTCGCTCTGGAAGTCGAGATTGACCTGCACGGTCGAGGTCCGGAACATCATGTCGAGGCCGCGAGAACCGACCTTGGGCATGTAGCGCATCATGATGCCGTAGCGCTGCTTGGGCATGATCGGCGTCTGCTCGCGCGTCCACAGCGGGCTCATGCCGATGTCGAGGAAGCCCATGCCCAGGGGGGCGGCGACCGCCTTCACGTCCGCCATATGCTGGTCGAATTCGGCTTCCACCGCATGGACATTGTCGAGCGGCGCGCCGGACAGTTCGAATTGTCCGCCGGGCTCGAGTGAGATCGCGCCGCCGCCCTGCTCGTCGAACAGGCCGATCAAGGCCGCCCCGTCCATGATCGGCGCCCAGCCGGTGCGCGCCTGCAATCCCTCCAGCAAGGCGCGAATGCCGTTGTCCGCGCCATTGCGGCCCTCGTAGGGCACGGGGGACTTGTCAGCCGTATAGAAGGGAATTTTCTCGTGTTCGGCGCCGATGCGGAACTGCTCGGGCGCCTTGCAGCCGGCCTCCATCCACGCCACGAGCTCGTCGCGAGACGAAATATGCGTGGTGTCTGTCACATCGCGCGCCATGCGGGTCCCTTGCGCCACTCGTGTCGGCATCGGCCGGAACAATCCGCATCGGCGGGCGGCGTCCGCCGCTTTGATAGTCGGACGCCGCCGCCTGCGCAATCCGCAGGCAAATCACTTCGGCGGGAGACGATCGGCGCTTTGGCCTTGATCGGGGAGGGCAAGCCGGCCATTTAGGGCTCAGGCGGCCATATCGGCCGCAGGGAACATTTCCGGCAATGACATCCGCCCCAGAAGTCCGGTCCAAAAGCGAGCCCGCGAAGACGCGGCAGGACAAGTCCGCGCTGAAAATCGTGCTCTGCGCGCCGCGCGGCTTTTGCGCCGGCGTGGTGCGCGCCATCGAGGCGGTCGAGCGCGCCATCGAGCGCCACGGCCCGCCGGTCTACGTGCGCCACGAGATCGTCCACAACCGCTACGTCGTGGAAAGCCTGAAGGCCAAGGGCGCGATCTTCGTCGAGGACCTCTCGGAAATCCCGGATACCAACGCGCCGGTCATCTTCTCCGCCCATGGCGTGCCGAAATCGGTGCCGGCTGAAGCGGCCTCGCGCAATTTCTTCGCCATCGACGCGACCTGTCCGCTGGTCACGAAAGTACATCGCGAGGCGGAAATCCACCACAAGCGCGGTCGCAAGGTGCTGCTGATCGGCCATGCCGGCCACCCGGAAGTCGTCGGCACGATGGGCCAGCTTCCGGACGGCGCGGTCATCCTGGTGCAATCGGTGTCGGAAGTCGGCGCGCTGGAGATCAGCAACGCCGATCCTCTCGCCTATGTCACGCAGACCACCTTGTCGCTCGACGACACCGCCGAGATTGTCGCGGCGCTGAAGGCGCGCTTTCCCGACATCATCAGCCCTCACAAGCAGGACATCTGCTACGCGACCACCAATCGTCAGGAGGCGATCAAGGCGATCAGCCCTGATGTCGACGCCGTGATCGTCGTCGGTTCGCCGAATTCGTCGAACTCGCAGCGCCTGCGCGAAGTCGCCGAACGCTCTGGCTGTCCGAAGGCGCAGCTCGTCGACGGCGCGCGCGATCTCGACTGGTCGCTTTACGGGGACGTCCGCTCCATCGCGATCACCGCCGGGGCGTCCGCGCCGGAAGTGCTCGTCAACGAGGTGATCGAGGCCTTCGGCAAGCGATTCGACATCACCATTGAGACGGTGACGATGAGCAGCGAGAACACGTTCTTCCCGCTGCCGCGCGAATTGCGGGATTAGCGCGCGAACGTCACGTCCACATCAGGATCACGACGCCCGCAATCATGATCGCCATGCCCGCGATCTCACGGGCGTTCGTCTTCTGCTGAAAAATCTTCTTCGTTACGACCTGCGCGAAAATCATCTCGATCAGCGCGAGCGTGCGCACCCGCGCGGCCGTGTCGATGGCGAAGGCGAGGAACCAGAATTGTGAGGCGAGCGCGCCCATGAAGCCCGCGAGCAGGGACGGGCGCCATGCGCGAAATATGCGGGCGAGCAGGGCGCGGTCGAACAGTGCGAGCCCGATCACGATGAGCCCGCTCTGGATGGCGAGCGCGAGCGCGAGAATCGTCGAGGCGCCGAGCACGAAATTGGGCGCGCCGAGCGCCAGAATGCCGGCGCGATACCCTATGGCCGAGAAGGCGAACATGGCAGCCGAGACGAGGCCGAAAACCGCCGCGCGCCAGCTCGTCGGCGCGGCTTCCGCCGAGCGCTTCGGCCAGGACATCAGCATGACGCCCAGCGTCGCGACCGCGATCGCCGCCGCCATGCCGCCTGTCACCCGGTCGCCGAGAAAGAGAAGGCCGAACAGCGCGACCTGCACCGGTTCGGTTTTTGTATAGGCGATGGCGACGACGAAACTCTTTTCCCGCATCGCCGCCAACATCAGGCCCGTGGCGAGGATCTGGCTGACGCCGCCGAAACCCGTCCACAACAACGACGTGGGTCCGGGCGTCGGCGGGGCGACGCCGCTCGCGGCCGAAACCAGCGCCAGAAACAGAAGCGCGAAGGGCAAGCCGAACAGGAAGCGCACGAAAGTCGCCCCCGCCGTGCCGAGCGTGGCGATGAGGTCGCGCTGCATGGCGTTGCGCGCCGTCTGCGCGCCGGAGGCGGCGACGGTGAAGACGATCCAGAGCCAGGACGGGACGGCTGTCATGTGGCAGGCGGTTTGACGGGGCGGATCGGCCTCGCTAACACGGGCCGGCAGCGCCTGCTAGGCGCGGCGCCGCAGCCCAGAAGCCCTCCCGAAGCATTCGCCCAATGGCAGTCTACACCGATGTCTCGGGCGAGGATCTCGCCGCCTTCCTCGCCGATTACGATCTCGGCGCCATGCTCTCGCTCAAGGGCATCGCGGAAGGCGTGGAGAATTCCAACTATCTGCTGCACACCGAGAGCGGCTATTTCATCCTCACTCTCTATGAAAAGCGCGTCGCGGAAGCCGACCTGCCGTTCTTCATCGGCCTGATGCAGCATCTGGCGGCGCGAGGCTTGAATTGCCCGCTACCTGTCAAGAACAGGCTGGGCGACGCGCTCGGCCGGCTCGCGGGCCGGCCCGCGGCCATTGTCACCTATCTCGATGGCATGTGGCCGCGCCGTCAGAACGCGAAGCAATGCGCGGCGGTAGGCGAAGCCGACGCCCTGCTGCACATCGACGGCGAGGGCTTCGCGCTGAAACGCCCGAACGCCTTGTCGATCGAAGCCTGGCGGCCGCTCTACGAAAGCGCGGCGTCGCGCGCCGACAGCGTGCAGCCGGGGCTTGCCGCCTTCATTGAAAAGGAACTCGGCTGGCTCGAGGCCAACTGGCCGCGCGGCCTGCCGGAAGGCGTGATCCACGCCGATCTCTTTCCCGACAATGTCTTCTTTCTCGGCGAGAAGCTTTCGGGCCTGATCGACTTCTATTTCGCCTGCAACGACGCCTTCGCCTACGATCTCGCGATCTGCGTCAACGCTTGGTGCTTCGAGCCGGACGCCTCCTTCAACATCACGAAGGGCAGGGCGATGATCGAGAATTATCGTCGCCGCCGGCCCCTGAAAGCCGAAGAGATCGACGCCTTTCCGGCGCTCGCGCGCGGCGCGGCCATGCGCTTCCTTCTGACGCGCCTCGTCGACTGGCTGAACGTGCCGCCCGGCGCTCTCGTTAAACCGAAGGACCCGCTCGAATATTTCCGCAAGCTGCGTTTTCACGCGCAGGCCTCATCGATCCGCGATTACGGCGCCGACGCGTGAGCAAGGATATGCAGCCCAGGCGCGTCGAAATCTGGACCGACGGCGCCTGTTCCGGCAATCCGGGCCCCGGCGGCTGGGGCGCCATACTCACCTTCAACGGCGTCGAGAAGGAACTGTCGGGCGGTGAAGGGCTCACGACCAACAATCGCATGGAGCTCACCGCCGCCATCATGGCGCTGGAAGCGCTCACGCGCCCTTGCGCCGTTAATCTGCACACCGATTCCATCTACGTGCGCGATGGCGTCACCGGCTGGATCCACAACTGGAAGAAGCGCGGCTGGAAGACCGCCGACAAGAAGCCGGTGAAGAATGTCGAACTCTGGCAGCGCCTCGACGAAGCCGCGCAGCGGCACGACATCACCTGGAAATGGGTGAAGGGGCACGCCGGTGACGAGATGAACGAACGCGCCGATCTCTTGGCGCGCTCGGGGATGGCGCCGTTCAAGGAAATAGTTGGCCCTGCGCCGTCATTGCGGAAGCCGGTGAAACCGCTTCGCGAGCCACCGGAGCGACGAAGCAATCCAGCCAGGTCGTGGTGCCTGGATTGCTTCAGGCCGCTTCGCAATGACGACCGTGCGCGCGGTCAGCCTACTTCAAAAGCCCGGCCTCCCGCCCCAGCTTTTCCGCCGCAGCACGCGGCGTGAGCTTCTCCTGATCCCGATCGACCTCAAGATTGGCCCGCCGCATACGCGCGAGATCGATCGCGCCGACGAACGGCTGCAGCGCAGCGCGCAGCTTCGCGTCATCGGCGCGCTTTTGCGCAATCAGGACGATCGCATCGTAATGCGGAAAGGCGTTCTTCGGGTCGTCGAGGGTCACCAGATTTTGCGCGAGAATGCGACCGTCGCTCGAAAAGGCCGTGATGACGTCGGCCTGCCCGTCGTCGAGCGCGCGATACATGAAGGTCGGATTGTAGGACTTGATCGCGCGAAAGCGCAGCTCGTAGGCCTCGCGCAAACTCTTCCATTCCGGCCTCGACTGGAATTCGAGATCGGTCCCGAACGTCAGTTGCGGTGCGACACGTGCGAGATCGACGAGTGTCGTGACGCCCAATTGCCGCGCGCGTTCGCGCTTCATCGCCAGCGCGTAATTGTTTTCGAAGCCGACGGCGCCGAGCATGACGACGCCCGAAGTCCTCTTCAGCCAGTCGCGCAACTCCGCCAGCATCTTTTCACGCGGTGGATTGTCGGTGCGATGCATCAAACTCGTCCACAGCGTGCCAGAATAGTCGACATAGACGTCGATATCGTTGGCCGCGAGCGCGCGAAAAACGACCGCGGAGCCGAGCCCCTCGCGCTTCTCGGAGGAAAGCCCGGCGGCTTGCAGCCGCAGCGCCATGAGATCCGCCAGGATGTATTGTTCGGAGAAATTCTTCGCGCCGATCACATAGGCGCCGCGCGTGGCGTGCGCCGCCGGCGCGAGGGCGGCCAGCGCCGCCAGAACGAATCCGCCTGCGCCGACGAAAATCCGTTTCCAGTCGCGGCGCGCGGCGCCGGTTTCCACCAGCGCCAGCAATTGATCGGCGACCAGCGCGACGGCGACGGAGGCCGCGCAGCCAAACAGCACGAACACCCAGTTCTCGGTTTGCAGGCCCGAAAAGATGTAATTGCCGAGCGAGACCTGTCCGACTGGCGTCGCCAAAGTCGCCGCGCCGATCGTCCAGACCATGGCGGTACGAAAACCGCCGACGATGGAAGGCGCCGCTAACGGCAGTTCCACGCGCCACAGTCGCTGCGATGATGTCATGCCGACGGCGTCGGCCGCTTCCGTGATCGCGGGTTCGATGCCCGCTATCGAGGAAATCGTCGCGCGCACGATCGGCAGCATGGCGTAGAGCGCGAGCGCCAGCAACGCCGGCAGGAAGCCGAGCGAGGGCACGCTCGCGCCGAGTAAATTTTGTGTGGCGCCCGACAGGGCAAGAAGCAGCGGATAGAACAGCGCGAGCAGCGCGAGAGCCGGTATGGTCTGTACGAGGCTGGTCGCAGCCAGCAACGGCCAGCGCAAGCGTGGCCGCCGCGCCGCCCAAATGGCGAGCGGCAGGCTGACGCCGGCGCCGAGCGCCATCGAGCTGAGGCTGAGCAGGACATGCTGCGACAGATAATTCGGCAGCGTCGCAAAGGCTGCCGCGAGCTGCGCATTCATCGCGCGAGATCCGCGATCGCGGCGGCCTGCCGGCGCGGCGTATCGAACAGGCCGGTCGCTTCGGGATGCGCACCCGACAGCATCGCGCGCGGCGTATCGTCGGCGACGACTGCGCCGTCGCGCAGCACGACGATGCGGTCGGCCAGGAGCGCCGCCTCCTGCGTATCGTGCGTCACCATGACGGTGGTCAGCCCCATGCGCTCATGCAGCGCGCGATAAGCCTGTCCCAGCGCGTCTCGCGTCACCGGATCGAGCGCGCCGAACGGTTCGTCCATGATGACGATGCGCGGTTCGGCGGCCAGTGCGCGCGCAACGGCAACGCGCTGGCGTTCCCCACCGGAGAGCGCAGCCGGCGCGCGATCGAGATAGTCGCGCGGCAGCGCGATCAGGTCGAAGACTGCGTCGACGCGTGCAACAATTTGCTCGCGCGGCCAGCCCAGAAGCGATGGAGTGATCGCGATGTTCTCGCGCACGCTCATGTGAGGAAACAGGCCGACGCCCTGGAAGACGTAGCCGATGCGCCGACGCAATTCATGTGTGGGAAATTCCGCGGCGTCGCGATCCTCGATGCGGATGACGCCGCTGGTCGGTGCGATCAGTCGGTTGATGGTCTTGAGCAGAGATGTCTTGCCGGAGCCAGAAGGCCCCACCAGCGCAACGAATTCGCCGGCGGGAATGGCGAGCGAGACATCGCGCACCGCAGGCCGCGGCGCGCCGTCATAGGCGACGCTGACGCCAAGAAGTTCGATCAAGGGGCAAAGCCCTCCCGCGCGCAACCGTCATTCAGTCTAGACCGATCGCGGCGGGCAGGGCCAATAGCAGCTCTCAGAGCTGCTCCAACATTGTCTTGGCGCCGGACTTTTCCGCGCCCGGGCCTTCCTCGATATTGAGCGAGCGCACGACGCCGTCGTCGACGATCATCGAGAAGCGCTTGTTGCGCATGCCCATGCCGCGCTCCGAGAGATCGAGGTCGAGGCCCGTGGCTTTCGCGAAGGCGGCGCTGCCGTCCGCCAGGAAGGTGATCTTGTCGCCCGCGCCCGTGTCCTTGGCCCAAGCGCTCATCACGAACACGTCGTTGGTCGCGATGACCGCGATATCGTCGACGCCCTTGGCCTTGATCGCCTTCTCGTTCTCGATGAAACCGGGCAGGTGGTTCTTGTGGCAGGTGGGCGTGAAGGCGCCGGGCACGCCGAACAGCACGACCTTCTTGCCCTTGAACAGGTCGTCCGTCGATTTCGCGGCCGGGCCGTCTGCCGTCATGACCGTGAACGTAGCCTTCGGCAGGCGCTCGCCAACCTTGATCATATTTCCACTCCTGATTGGATTCTCGTGCGGCGAAAGCCGCTGCGACCAAGTTAGGGCGAAGCCCGCCCGCCGTCGAGCCTGACGTAAAATTCGATCGCGCCTGCCGCCGTCGGCATGGTCAGCCGCACAGGCGTCTTGGGTGCGGGCGCGCCCTTCGGCGCCTCGACCAGCGCCAGCCGGAACGCGCCGTTCGGCTCGCGCTTCGTTTCCGCGAAATAGCCCTCGGGCGCCTCTGCGAACAGGTCGGTCGCGCCGCCCGCTTTCGGGGTCACGATCCAGGTCGGCTTGTCCGCGCCGGGGACCGGCGCGAGGCTGGCTGCCGCGCCCACGTCCATCGGCTTCGGCACGGCCGCGCGCGCCGCCGCAACGACAGCTGGCTTGGCGCCGGCCCCGCCCGCAGGCTGCAACTCGAGCCGCGCCTCGGCGTGCATGGGAATGCAGATTTTCTCGCAGGCCGCGTAATCCATCTTGAGGGCGGCGGTCACCGGCTTGCTGGGGTCCTTCGGCATGATCGTGACGGCGAAAGCCACGCGATCATGCCAGCCGAACACGTCCATGCCCGCTTCCACGATCCGTGTCGGCGCGGGCATGGCCACGTCGGCGCTTGCCAGATTGCTGGAGCCCGAGAAGTCGAACACCGGCGGCGAGCCGGCTTCGCCCGGATTGCGCCAGTATGTGGTGGTGTCAGGCGCAAGATCGATCACGATCGCCGCCGCGTACGCGCCCTCGCCAAATCCGCCGCCGGAGACGAAAGAGACGCGCGCCTTGTCGCCGCCAGGCGCGGCGGAAGCGCCGAAGGGCAAGGTGAGCGGAAGAAGGATCGCCAGGGTACGGAAGATACGCATGGCAGCGACATAATAGGCAGCAGGCTCGCGCGCCAGTGAACTTGTCGTGAGCGCTGCCCCTCTCCTTGGCGCCGCAGGGTGCGACGACTACCTTTGCTCTATGGACGATGCAAACGACAACCTGAAATCCGACGAAGCACCCTATCTGGACGGCCAGCTTCTCGTCGCCATGCCCTCGATGCCGGACGAGCGTTTCGCGCGCACCGTCATCTACATGTGCGCCCATTCGGAAGAAGGGGCGATGGGCATCGTGATCAACAAGAAGTCGAAATCCGTTACATTTCCGGAGCTTCTGGTGCAACTGAAGGTCATCGACCAGAAGGCGGCGATCCGGCTGCCGCCGGAGGTCGAGGGCGTGCAGGTGCTGCGCGGCGGGCCCATGGAATCCGGCCGCGGTTTCGTGCTCCACAGCGCGGATTTCCAGTCCGGCGATTCGACGGTCGAGATCGACAAGGGCGTGTGCCTGACCGCGACGCTCGACATTTTGCGCGCCATCGCCGACGGCGTCGGCCCGCATCATGCGGCGCTCGCGCTCGGCTATGCGAGTTGGGGACCGGGGCAGCTCGAGAACGAGCTGCTGCACAACGGCTGGCTGACCGGACCCGCCGATCCCGCGCTCATTTTCGATTCAGCGCACGAGAACAAATACGACCGCGCGCTGCGCGCCATGGGCGTTGACCTGGGGTTCCTATCGGGCGAGGCCGGGCACGCGTAAAACTGGACCGGGAAAAGTGGACCGCGAGCCTTCAGGCTCGCAGTCTCGAAGTCGGAGAGCGAGGCTTGTAGCTCCCTCTCCCCACAGGCGGGGAGAGGGAATTAACATCATGGCTTCAGCACGATCCGCCCGACGACCTTGCCCGCGCGAAGATCGTTGAGCGAGGCGTCGGCCTCGTCCAGCGGGCGCTCGATCAGTGGCACTCGCGGCACGCCGCCCTTGGCGACGATCGCCATCAGCTCCTTCAGTTCCTCGAGATTACCGACGTAGGACCCCTGCAGCGTCATCGCACGCTGCGGAATGGTCGGCGTCGGCACGGTGACTTCGCCGCCCATCAGGCCGACGACCACGACACGCCCGCCGCGCGCCATCACATCAAGGCCGAGTTGCACGGTCGCGCCCGCGCCGACGAGATCGATCACGGCGGCCGCGCCCGCGCCATCCGGCGTCATCTTGCGGATCGTCGCGACCGCATCCGGCGCCTTGGGGTCGACAGCGGCCAGCGCGCCCGCCTTCATCGCCGCGTCCCGGCTTGCGGGATTCACGTCAACCACGATCGCGCCATGCGCACCCATTGCTTTCATCAGCGTCAGGCACATCAGGCCGAGGCCGCCGGCGCCGATCACCACGATCGGCTCCTTCTGATAGATCTTGGCGCCGATCTTCTTGAGCGCGCCGTAGGTGGTGAGGCCCGAGCAGGCGTAGGGCGCGGCGACCGACGTATCCATGTCGCCGATCGGCAGGCAGTAACGCTTGTGCGGCACCAGCACATGCGTGGCGTAGCCGCCGCCGCGGAAAATGCCGAGGAAGCGCGACTGCAGGCACAGGTTCTCGTCGCCGCGCGCGCAGACCGCGCATTTTCCGCAGCCGATCCAGGGAAAGACGACGACCTTTTCGCCCGCTTTCACCGGCCCCGCGTCCGGCCCGCCCGACACGATCTCGCCAGCGATCTCATGGCCCATGGTCAGCGGCAGTTTCACGCCGCGCTCGCCCATGTTGAGCTTCTTGCCGGAGCCGAGATCGTAGAAACCTTCGCAGATGTGAATATCGGAATGGCACACGCCGGCGGCGGTGATCTTCACCAGCACTTCCTCGCCCGTAGGCTCAGGCGTCGGCCGCTCGTTGAGCGCAAGCGGACCATCGAAAACGGTGACGTCGTAAGAACGCATTTGGAATCCTCCCGGCGCGGACATTAGCAGCTTGGGCTGAGGCTGCGAGAGGGGAGGGCGCATGGCAGATGCGAGTCGGGACCGCCCGCCTCCGGCCGGCAGTTTGCATCCATGATGAAGCCGACAGGAGGCCGGCGGTCCCGGCTGTAAGTCAGGCGATGTCGAGCGCGACGCCGCCGGATACGGCGTCCGTCACACCGCCTCCCGCCGCGACTTCATCCAGCGTCGCGCGAAACGAGTTGAGCGTCGCGATCATCGCCGGTCGCGCAGCGGCCAGAGCGTCCTGGCTCTCCCATTCGCCGATCAGGCAATAGGCCTGGTCGCCGGTCTTGATGATCGTTCCCTTCGCGAGCCCCGGCCATTTCGCCTTGCCGTCTCTATGTGCGTCGAGAAACGCGGCTTCCTGCCCGGGCTTCACCTTGAATTTGACGACGTTGAAAGCGCGCATGACAGGCCTCCCCCTGAAATGCATCGGCCGGATGTGGCCGGCGCAATCAATCTAGCAGCGAAAGCGTGGCCGTCGAGGGGGAATGCGGGAAACGAATTCCCGGCCGGAGGCCGACAGTTCCGTCTCTACGCCATTCGCCGATGGCCGTCATCGCGAGGAGCTTGGGCGAAGTCGGATGTATCCGACTTCGAATAATGCGACGCGGCGATCCATCCCGCGTTCTCTGGCGTCTCGTGGATGGATTGCTTCGCTCGCAATGACGGCGGCTTGAACCGGACCGCCGGCTTCCAGCCGGCAGCCGCCGCGCGCTTACTCCGCCGCCTCCAAAAACCGTTCGGCCTGCGCGAGATCGACCGACACGAGCTGGCTGACGCCGCGCTCGGCCATGGTGACGCCGAACAGCCGGTCCATGCGCGCCATGGTGATCGGATTGTGCGTGATCGTGACGAAGCGCGTATCCGTCTTCTTGCGCATTTCTTCCAGGAGATCGCAGAAGCGTTCGACGTTGGAATCGTCGAGCGGCGCGTCCACTTCGTCGAGCACGCAGATCGGCGAGGGATTGGTGAGGAAGACCGCGAAGATCAGGCTCATCGCGGTCAGCGCCTGTTCGCCGCCCGACAGCAGCGTCATGGTCTGCGGCTTCTTGCCGGGCGGGCGCGCGAGAATTTCGAGCCCGGCCTCCAGCGGATCGTCGCTCTCGACCAGTTGCAGCTCGGCCGTGCCGCCGCCGAACAGCGTCGAGAACAATTCCTTGAAGTGATTGTTGACGACGTCGAACGCCGCCAGCAGCCGCTCGCGACCCTCGCGGTTGAGATTGCCGATCGCGCCGCGCAGCTTGCGGATCGCCTCGGTCAGATCGTCGCGCTCGGCGACCATCTTGGCCGATTGCGCCTCGACCTCGGTCAGTTCGTCGTCGGCGCGCAGATTGACGGCGCCGAGACGTTCGCGATCTGCCTTCAGCTTGTCGAGCCTCTCGCCGATCTCGTCGGCCGGCGGCAATTCGTCGCCGGGCTTGACGCCTGCGAGTTCCGCGAGCTGTTCGGGCGCGCATTCCAGTTCGTGTTCGATCGAGCGCAACACGTCAGCGAGACGCTGCCGCGTGGCTTCCACACGGGATTCGGACCGGGCCCGCTCCTCGCGTGAAACGCTCATCGCATCAAGCGCGGCCCGCGCGACGCGGTCGGCTTCAGTGAGCATGGTCTCGGCGGAGGCGCGCGCGTCCGAAGCTTCCTTGCGCGCTTCTTCAGCCGTCTCCATCTCGCCCATCAGCGCGCGGCGCTTCATCAGAAATTCGTCCGGCGCCTCGGCGAGCAGCTCGGCTTCTTCCTGCGCTTCCGCGCGGCGCGTTTCAAAATCAGCGATGTGATCTGCGCCGTTCTCGCGCCGGTCGATCCACGAGCGGCGTTCGTTGGCGATCGCCGCGCGGCGCCGCGCGCGCGCTTCCGCGTCGCGGGTGAGCGCCTGCAAGGCCGCGCGCGCTTCGGCGGCCGCAGCGCGATCCTGCGCGGCCGTGGCGCGGGCGGCGTCCAGCGCGCCGGCGAGCGAAGCGGGCTCGTCCAGCTCGTCGAGTAGCGCTTCAGCCTGCCGCTGGCGCTGGCGCGCCTCATCGCGGTTGGCGAGCGCCGCGCCCTTGGCTTCCTGCAAGGCGGACAGCCGCGCGGACGAGGCTGCGCGGCGCTTTTCAGCGGCGGCCAGACGCTCACGCGTTTCCGCCACCGGACGTTCGGCGGCGCGCTGCGCTGCGCGCGCTTCCTGCTCGGCCTGGGCCGCCATACGCAGAGCCTGTTGCGCGGCTTCGGCCTCGGCGCGCAGTTTTTCCGCGTCGCGCCGCGCGGCTTCCGCTTCCCGCGTGAGATCGCCGAGCCGGTTCTTTTCGGCGAGCCTTCGCGCAGCCGGCGTCGGCGCTTCGGCGCCCTGCGTAAATCCGTCCCAGCGCCAGAGGTCGCCTTCTTTCGATACGAGTCTCTGCCCCGGCCGCAGCAGGCCACGCAGGCGAGAACCTTCCTCGCGCAGCACGACGCCGATCTGCGCGAGACGACGCGCCAGCGCCGGCGGCGCCTGCACGAGTTGCGACAGCGGCGTCACGCCCGGCGGCAGCGCCGGATCGCCGGAGGCGTCCGTCGTCGCCCAATGCGCGGGCGCGGATGTGTTGGCGGAAGCCTCGAGATCGTCGCCGAGCGCCGCGCCGATCGCGGCCTCGTAGCCCTTCTCGACCTTCATCTCCTCGACGACGGGCGGCCAGAGTCCGCCAGCGTTCGAATCGAGCAGCTTGGAAAGCGTGCGCGCTTCGGTTTCGAGGCGCTGCGCCTTGCGATCGGCTTCCGTCAGCGGGCCGCGCAGCTCCGCTTCCTTTTCACGCGCGGCAACGTGGGCCTCTTCGGCCAGCAGCGCGCGCTCTTCGGCGGCTGCGGCCTCTTCGATCAGGTTTTCGAGCGCTTCCGCCAGCGTATGCGCTTCTTCCTCGCCGGAACCGCTCGACGCGAGCATCGCGAATTCGGTTTCGAGTCGGGTGATCTCGGCCTCGAAACGCGCGAGCCGCTGCGTCTCGTCGCGCACGCTGGTCTCTGCCGCGGCGCGCTTGGCGCTGGCGTCGGACAGAAGCGCCTGCGCATCCGACAGGAGCCGCTCGGTTTCCGCGAGCTTTTCTTCCGCCATCTGCGCGCGTTCGGCGGCTTCCGCGCGCAGATCGCTTTCGGATTCCTCGAGTTCCTTCAGTTCGGAATCTTCCGCCTCCAGCCGCGCGATCGACTGGCTCGCATCGTCGATCAGGGCCTTTTCGCGCTCGAGATCGCGGGCGATCTGCTCGATGCGGCGAGCGATTTCGGCGGCGCGCTCCTGCGCGCGCTTTTCCTCCGCTTCCAGCGCTTCGCGCGCGAGCGCGATGCGCTGCAACGCCGCGCCGGCGCGCGCTTCGGCGTCGCGCAGACCGGGCAGGCCATGCGCGGCGATCGCCTGCAGGCGCGCGGCTTCCGCCTGCTGCGTCGTGCGTTCGGCGACTTCGCGCACGTCGGCCTCGAGCTTGCGCTCGGCGTCGGCCAGGTTCTGCGAGGCCTCGCGATGCAGGCTGAGCGCGACCAGCGCCTCGTACTTGCGAATGTCCGACGCGAGCGACTTGTAGCGCGAGGCCTGCCGCGCCTGACGCTTCAGCGAATCGACCTGCGCGTCGACCTGCTTCATCACGTCTTCGAGACGCGTGAGATTTTCTTCCGCGCCCTTCAGGCGCAGTTCCGCCTCGTGCCGGCGCGAATGCAGGCCGGCGACGCCGGCGGCTTCTTCCAGAATGCGGCGGCGCGCCTGCGGCTTGGCGGAAATGATCTCGCCGATCATGCCCTGCCGCACCAGCGCCGGCGAACGCGCGCCGGTCGAGGCGTCGGCGAACAGCAATTGCACGTCGCGCGCGCGCACCTCGCGCGAATTCACGCGATAGGACGAGCCGGCCTCGCGCTCGATGCGACGAGTGACCTCGATCAATTCGCTGTCGTTGAAGGCCGCGGGCGCGGTGCGCTGGGAGTTGTCGAGCACCAGCCCGACCTCGGCCGTGTTGCGCGCGGGGCGATTGCCGGAGCCGGAGAAGATCACGTCGTCCATGCCGGACGCGCGCATGTTCTTGTATGAATTCTCGCCCATGACCCAGCGCAGGGCCTCGACGAGATTCGACTTGCCGCAGCCGTTCGGCCCGACGACGCCGGTGAGGCCCGGCTCGATCTGGAATTCGGTCGGCTCGACGAAGCTCTTGAAGCCGACGAGCCGGAGCTTGTTGAATTTCATGAACGGTTCCCGCCGCCGCACGGCAGCTCAATATGTCTGATTAGAAAGCGTCACAGACAGGCGGGAAATGCAAGCAAATCGCGGCGTTTTCTTGTGAATCGCGAGTCCGAACCGAGTCCGGCGCAATCCACAGGAATTTTTTGCGGAGGGAAGACTGTTACTTCTTCTCCGCGAGGAACGGCGCGAGCAGCTTGTCGAGGTCGCCTGGCGCGATCTCGCCCTTCTTGCGCTCGCCGTTGATGAAGAAGCACGGCGTGGAATCCACCCCGAACTTGTCGGCGGCGCGCTGGCGCACCTTCAGCACGTTCTCGTAGAGCGTCTTGTCCTGCAGGACCTTCTTGAACTCGTCCGAGCCGATGCCCGCCTGCTTGACTGTGTTTTCGAGCGCGTCGAGCGGCTTGTCGACGAAGGCCCAATTTTTCTGCTGGGCGAACAGCAGGTCGACCAGCGCCTCGCGCTTGTCGCCTGCCGCGCGCGCCAGCATGAAGGCGGCCGCCGCCAGCGCGTCCAGCGGAAATTCCCGCAACGTGAAGCGCGCCTTGCCGGTGTCGAGGTAGTTCTTCTTCAGGAGCGGATAGGTCTCCTGATGGAAGGCCGCGCAATGCGAGCAGGTCATCGAGGCGTATTCGACGATCGTGACCGGCGCGTCCGCCTTGCCGACCCAGACGTCCGGCAGCGCGTCCGGCGCCATCAGTTCCTTGACGTCGACCTTGCCGTCGAGCGCGAAGGCCAGTTCGGGCGCGAGCGCGAGGCCGGTCGTGGCGGTTGCCACGGCGAGAAGATGGCGGCGCGAGAAGAAAAGCGGCTCGGTCATGCTCGATCCCATGCTGCGGCGGAAAATCCAGCCGCGATAAGGCAAGTCGTGCTGGCCGAATATGGCAAATGCAGGGATACGGCAAGCGGGAGGCGTTTCAGCGTCGCTTTTCCGCGAGCGCCGCCGTCCCGAGCCGGGTCAGCGCCGCCTTCAGCGCCTCGTCTTCGATGCCCTCGGCGAGCCGCTCCGCCTCCGCCCGCGCCTGCGGGTCGACCACCGGCGGTTTGCGCTTCGGCTTGCGCTTCGGCGAAAAAGGCTCGGCGCGCAGGGCGATCTTGCCGACGCAGCGCCAGCCCAGATGCGCATTGACGCGCTCGATCAGGACCGGGGCCATGTGCTGGATTTCCAGTCCCATGCCGGGCGCCACGCGCAGCATCAGGGTCGCGGGCTCCGAGGCTTTGGTCGGATCGCTCTTCGGTCCGCGCGGCGGCCAGCGCAACCTTGCGGGTTCGCAAACGCCCGCCAGTCGTTCGCCGACGATTTCCGCCCAGTCCAGCACCAGCGTCGCCTGCGACATGCCGAGCCGCGCGACCAGCGGATCGAGCGCGTCGGGCAGAAATTCCGCGAGCGGCTTTGCGCGGAAGGGGCGGCGTGGCGGCGGCATGGCGGCAGATTAGCGCGCGGGTCGGAAATGCGCGAGCGGCGCCCGGCCGTGCTATCAGTGCCGCCGATGCCGCCTCGATCCACGCCCGCCGCCGCGCTCCTCGCCTGGTACGACCGCCACGCCCGCGATCTCCCGTGGCGCGCGCCGCGCGGCGTGACGCCCGACCCTTATGCCGTCTGGCTGTCGGAAGTCATGTTGCAGCAGACGACGGTCGCCGCTGTCGGCCCCTACTTCCGCCGCTTCCTCGAGCGTTGGCCGGATGTGCGGGTGCTCGCCGCCGCGCCCGACGAGGAGATCATGCGCGAATGGGCGGGGCTCGGCTATTATTCGCGCGCCCGCAATCTCGTCGCCTGCGCCCGCATTCTGGCCGAGCGCGGCGGATTTCCGTCGGACGAGGCGGGCCTGCGCGAATTGCCGGGCGTCGGCCCCTATACGGCGGCCGCGATAGCCGCCATCGCTTTCGACCGGCGCGCCGTCGTCGTCGATGGGAATGTCGAGCGCGTCGTCTCCCGCCTGTTCGCCATCGACACGCCCTTGCCGCTGGCCAAGCCCGAAATCCGCGCCCGCGCCGACGAACTGACGCCGGAGAAACGCGCGGGCGATTTCGCGCAGGCCATGATGGATCTCGGCGCGACCATCTGCACGCCGAAAAAGCCCGCCTGCGTTCTGTGCCCGCTCGCGGAAAGGTGTCTCGCCCGAAAATCCGGCGCGCCGGAAAGCTGGCCGCGCCGGGCGCCGAAATCAGCGCGCCTGGAGCGACGCGGCGCGGCCTTCGTCGCGATCCGCGGCGATGACGCCGTCCTGCTGCGCACGCGCCCGCCAAAAGGGCTGCTCGGCGGCATGACGGAATTTCCGGGAACGGAATGGTCCAGCGATTTCGATTCCGCCCGCGCGCTCGACGCTGCGCCGCTGGCGCTCGCCTGGAAGGCGGCAAGCGGCGAAGTTGAGCATGTGTTCACGCATTTCGCGCTGAAGCTGACCGTCTTCGTCGGCCGGGCGCCGAAATCCTGCGCCGCGCCAGAGGGGGCGCGCTGGGCATTGCTCGCAGGCCTCCCCGGCGAAGCCTTGCCGAGCCTGATGCGCAAAGTGGCCAGGCAGGCGGGATTCGACCTGCCCGCGCGGCCGCGCACATGAGCGCGCTTGCCTTGCGGCCGCGCCGATGCAGGATAGGCCTTCCGCGACAGCCCATCCCGAGGCCCTGAAGATGGCGCGACGCAAGCCGGCGATCGAAGTCGAGATAACCGAAGGCGCGATCCGCGTGCGTCACGCCGGCCGTACGCTGACGGTCGTCGCCAGCCCGCCGCCGCCCGCCGCGGAAGACGCGCCCGACTTCATCATCAGCCTCGACGACATCGAGCGCTGGGACGCTCCGCATGAGGACGACGAAATCGACGTCGAGAAATTGCAGCTGATTCTGGCGGCGATCGAGGACGAATGCGACCGCCACGGACTTACGGTCGAGTTCGACTAGAAGGCGGGCGCAGCGTCTCGTCCCACGGGCTCACGAACGTGCGCTGCTGGACGCATTCCCACAATTGCACGCCGGGCTGCTTCATGACCGGGATCAGCGCCGCGCCGGCGAGCATGCCGCCGATATGCGCCCACCACGCGACCGCCGTTTCGCCCGGCGTGATCACATGCCAGACCTGCAGCGCGGCCCAAGCGACGATCACATACATGGCGCGGATGGCGACCACCTTGATGAAGACGAGCACCCGCACATGCGCGCAGGGGCGGATCATCAGATAGGCGCCCATCACGCCGGCGATCGCGCCCGACGCGCCGACCAGCGGCGCCTGCGGATGCGTGGTGAAGACGCAATAGAGCAGGGCGCCGAACATGCCGCACAGGAGATAGAAGGCGATGAAACGCCAATGCCCCAGCGCGTCCTCGATGTCGTCGCCGAAAATCCACAGGAACAGCATGTTGCCGATGATGTGCGACCAGCCGCCATGCAGGAACATGTAGGTGAAGAGCGGCAGGAAACGTTCGACGAGGCCGAGATCGTTCGTGCCGAACATCAGGCCCGGCGTCACGCCCCAATGGCGTTCGAACAATATGTCCTCGCCTTTCGAGACCGACAGCCGCCAGACGAAGATCGCGACATTGAGCGCGATCAGCGCATAGGTGACATAAGGCGTCTCGCGCCGCGCGTGCGGGGCGTCGTCGGCGAGTGGAATGAGAACCATGGGCCCCGCGCTCTGTTGCAGGCGCGATATTATCCCGGTTCAAGCCACAGGAAAAATGCGGTCTATTCCCCCGCCGCTCGCATCTGGTCGCGGATGATCGTGCGCAGCGTGTCGATCGAGCGCAATTGTGCGCCGTCCTCGAAGTGCCAGAAGGTCCAGCCGTTGCACGCGGGCAGGCCTTGAGCCAGCGCGCCGGTCTTGTGGATCGAGCCGATCGCCGGGCCCAGCGACAGCGCGCCGTCGGCGCGCACGATCGCGCGATAGCGGCGCTTTTCGTCCATCAGCGCAGTGCCCGGCGCGATCAGGCCGGATTCCACCACGCTGGCGAAGGCGACGCGCGGTTCGGCGCGTTTGGAAGGCGCTGCGGCCAGCGCTTCGGCCGGCAGCGGCTCGACGGCGGCGATGCGTTTGCGGGCCGCGCTCGCATAAGTCACGTCGCGCTCGATACCGATGAAATGGCGGTTCATCCGGCGCGCCACCGCGCCCGTCGTGCCCGAGCCGAAGAAGGGATCGAGCACGGTGTCGCCGGTCTTGGACGCCGCCAGCATGATGCGCGCGAGCAGGGCTTCCGGCTTCTGCGTCGGATGCACCTTGCGGCCCGCCTCGTCCTTCAGGCGTTCGCCGCCCGTGCAGATCGGCATGTACCAGTCGGAGCGGACCTGGCAATCCTCGTTGCCGGCCTTCAGCGCCTCGTAGTTGAAGGTATAGGACTTGGTGGTCGCGTCGCGCGCCGCCCAGATCATCGTCTCGTGCGCATTTGTGAAGCGGCGGCCACGGAAATTCGGCATCGGGTTCGCCTTGCGCCACACGATGTCGTTGAGGATCCAGAAGCCGAGATCCTGCATGATCGCGCCGACGCGGAAAATATTGTGATAGGAGCCGATCACGAAGATCGTGGCATCCTTCTTCATCGCCTTTCGCGCGGCGCCCAGCCACTCGCGCGTGAAGGAATCGTACTCGGCGAACGAGCCGAACTTGTCCCAATCGTCGTCGACGGCGTCGACCATGCTCTGGTCGGGACGCGACAGCGCGCCTTCGAGCTGCAGATTGTAGGGCGGGTCGGCGAAGACGAGATCGGCGCAACCTTCCGGCAGACCGCGCAGAAGCGCGATGCAGTCGCCGATGAGAATTTCGTCCTTGGGGATGTTTTGGGGGACGGCCTGCGCCGCGGCGCGTTGCACGCCGGGGAAGCGCGAAGCCGAAGGACCAGTACGCGATACCTGAATCTGGGCCTTCGGGCTCGCCGCCCCGGCACGTGCGCTACGCATGAACTCATACCGGTTACGCTACCAACACGCGCAATATGCCCGGACGAGGTAAAAGCGGGGTTTAGCGGGAGAGGAAATTCCTGTCCCTTTTTCGAACGCATGCGTTAAGATATCGCGTCGATTTTTCAACTATTTGGCAGGGGCTAGCGCGGCCGGGTTAATTAAGGGTTGGCGCAAGAGCGCTCAGGGCCGCCGCAAACGAAAAAATGTTCGGTCGAAAGGGTCAGAAGGAAAGGCTCGCCTGCCGCAGGGGCGAAAATGTCATGCGGTGATGGCGGCACGGACCATGCGCCGCCAGTGCGGCGAGGTGTCGCGCGGTGGCGTAGCCCGCATGCTTCTCGAATTCATACTGGGGATGGAAAACAGCGAGCCGCGTCATCATGCGGTCGCGCAGGACTTTTGCGACGATGGAGGCCGCCGCGATCGAGAGCGAAGCGGAATCGCCCTTGACGATGGCGGTCGCGCCGCAGGGAAGGCCGGGCGGCGGATCGTTTCCATCCACCAATATGTGCGTCGGCGCCAGCGCGAGACCGGCGACGGCGCGCCGCATGGCCAGATGTGTCGCTTGCCGGATGTTGATCGCGTCGATCTCGCGCGCCGATGCGCTCGCGAAGGAAATAGCGCGCGCGCTGGCGCAGATCTCCGCAAACAGCGCCTCGCGCGCCCTGGCCGACAGGGCCTTCGAATCGTCGACATCGAGCGGCGGTCGGTCGCGGTCGAGCACGACGATGGCGGCGCAGACCGGACCCGCCAGCGGGCCACGCCCGACCTCGTCCATGCCGGCCACCACGCGCCGGGCGGCGCGTGGCAGGTCGTCCTCGTGTCGAAAGTCGGGCACAGCGCGCATTCCTCGGCGGCGCGCGGTGAGAAGAACGCGCCGACGTCCCAGATATCCCGATCGGCGGCGGCGATGAAAGGCAGCGCGCGCACGGACGCGATCGCGAGCTTGCGAATTAGGGTTACGAACGCAATTTCGGCCGGAATCTCCATGCCTTGCTGGCCAGAGGCCTTAACAATCGGTAAATTGGCTCGATCGAATTGCGTGCCGAGGAAGCTGCATATGGACGATATGACCGACGTCGAATCGCGGGCCAAGCTGCCTGTGGCCGAATCGACGGCGCCTGCGGGCGCGGCCGCATTCCATCCGGAGATCCAGGACAGCGGCCGCAACGCCGTCTTCGCGGCGTTGGTGAAAGGCGATTCCGACATTACCGGTCTCGTCGCCTATTCCATCTTCAAGCAGAACGAACTGGACTGGCTGCAGGAGTTCCGGAGCGCCAAGGGGCGCGAGCCGAGCGAGGGCGAAGCCGATTCCTACATCATCGGCGAGAGCACGCCGCGCCGTCTGGCCACCTATCGCCATCTCGCCGACGCGACGCTCTCCGGCAACGGTCCCGATGTCGCCAATGGCGGTCCCTCGACGCCGCGCGCCATCGCGCTTCATCAGCAGCCCGCGAAAGCCGCGTCCGGCGGCTTCGGCATGTCGGCGATTGTCTATTTCATCCTGACGATCGTCCTGCTCGTCGTCGTCTATTACGCCGCTCGCTACGGCGTGCCGAAGGTCGGCGGATGACGCGGCGCTCCTCTAGAACTGAAACAGGCTGAGCTGCTGGCCCTGACCGGCCGGCGGCCGGAACAGGTCTGTGCGCAGCCGGGTCCGCGTCTTCGCAAAGCCGATTTTCTCGACGGCGATCTCGAAGCGCCGTCCGATCATCCAGGCATAAGGCCCGGTCCCGCTCATGCGCTTGCCGAAGGTTGCATCGTAGAGCTTTCCCTCGCGCATGTCGCGCACCAGCGACAGCACGTGCCGCGCCTTGCCTGGATAATGCTGCATCAGCCATTCTGCGAAGAGTTCGCGCGCCTCGTGCGGCAGGCGCAGCGCGATATAGCCGGCCTCGCGCGCCCCGCGCGCATGCGCACGGGTGAGAATGGTCTCGATTTCCTCGTCGTTGATCGCCGGAATGACCGGCGCGACCATCACGCCCACGGGAATGCCGGCCTCCGCCAGTCGCTCGATCGTCTCCAGTCTCTTTTCGGGCGAAGCCGCGCGCGGCTCCATCTTGCGCGCCAGCGCGGGATCGAGCGTCGTCACCGAGAGCGCGACCTTGGCGAGCCCGCGCTCGGCCATCGGTCCGAGAATGTCGATGTCGCGCTGGACCAGCGCCGACTTGGTGACGATGCCGACGGGATGATTGGCCGCCGACAGCACTTCCAGGATCGAGCGCATTGTGCGGTAGGTGCGCTCGATCGGCTGATAGGGATCTGTGTTGGTGCCGATTGCGATCGTGCGCGGCTGGTAGCCCGGCGCCGACAGTTCGCGCTGCAGCAATTGCGCCGCGCCATCCTTCACGAACAGCTTGGTTTCGAAATCGAGCCCCGGCGACAGGCCCATATAAGCGTGCGTCGGCCGCGCGAAACAATAGATGCAGCCGTGCTCGCAGCCACGATAGGGATTGATCGAGCGATCGAAGGATATGTCGGGCGAATCGTTGCGCGTGATGATCGCGCGCGGGCGTTCGGTATGGATCTCGGTGCGCAGCGCCTCGATCTCGCCGAGCGTGCCCCAGCCGTCGTCGACCGCCGCGCGCGCCTCCTTCTCGAACCGGCCCGTCTTGTTGGTGACGGCGCCGCGCCCGCGCAGCGCCTTGGGCGGGCCCGCGCCGTCGAGGTCGCAGGCGCCGTTATGAGAGCCTAGAAGGGCGCGAGGATCGCGCGGCCCGACGCGAACATCTACCTGACCTGCGCTTGCGACTGCACCGCGACCCATGAAGGCCTCCTCGCGCCCCTACCCGTACGAATGACGCCGAACGCTACACGCAACGCGCACACGCGAACCCCGCATCCTTCACGCGCGTCGCCCCCGACAGACGAGGCGGCGAACGGACCGGGAACATGAGAACAAATATGGAACATTGATCGGCGCTGTCAAGCGGCCTTCGCCCCGATACGGCTATCGCCTCACAAAGAGGCGCCGAGTTTTCGCGAGCCGGTGCTAGAGAGCGCGCCATGCTATCAGCAATCGTTCTCGCGCCTTCCGACGCCGATCCCGCGGCAGGCCGCGCCCAGGAGGCCATCGTTCGCTCTCTGGCGGCGCTGGTGGGCGCCGCCGTGGCCGATGTCGTGCGCGACGCCTGCATCGCCGGCCCGCCCGACGCGCGCCTGGCCGCGCTCGCCGATCATGCGGGCTGCGGTCTGGTGGAAGAGACGGATGTCTTCGCCCGGCTCGACAGGGCCGTGCGTGCATCGCGCGGCGACCGCGTCTTCGTGCTTGCCGCCGGCTATGCGCCGATGTCGGGCTTCATCGACGAAATGTCCGACTGGTCGCTGTCGGCGACGCCGCCGGCCATGGCGCTGCGCGCCGAACCAGACAGTCTCGCGCGGCGCATTTTCCCAGCGCTCGCGCCCTGCGTCGGAATCGTCGCGATCAGGCAGGACCTGCTGGCCGCAAAAGCCGAAACGCCCGCGACCCTCGCGCGAAAACTTCGCGCGCGCACCCTGGTTACACGCGCGCGACGCGTGGTCTGAAGCGCAAGCTCAGCGCGAAAACGTGTTGCAGGAATCGACCTGGCCGGACTGCATGCCGCGCTGCAGCCACTGCACGCGCTGCGCCGAGGAACCGTGCGTGAACGAGTCCGGCACGGCATAGCCCCGTGAGGCCTTCTGCAAACGGTCGTCGCCGATCGCCTGCGCGGTTGCGACCGCCTTCTGGATGTCGTCCGGGTCGATATTGCGCCATTTGGCGTTGGCGTTGGCGGCCCACACGCCGGCCAGACAATCGGCCATCAGCTCGACGCGCACAGACAAGCCGTTCGCCTCGGCGCGGCCCGACTGCTGCTGCGCGCGCTGCACCTTCGGCAGAATGCCGAGCAGGTTTTCGATGTGATGGCCCATTTCATGAGAGATCACATAGGCATAGGCGAAATCGCCGCCGCCGCCGAACTTCTGCTTCATGTCGCGGAAGAAGGAGGTGTCAAGATAGATCTTCTTGTCGAGCGGGCAGTAGAACGGCCCCATGGCCGATTGCGCCGCGCCGCAGGCCGAGCGCGTCGCGCCGGAGAACATGACGAGCGGGGCGGGCGTGAAGCGGATGTTCTTCTGCTTCGGCAGAATGTCCGACCACACGTCCTCGTTCATGCCGACGATGGCGGCCACGAACTGGCCCATCTGGTCGGACGGCGCGCCGGTCTGGCGCGTGGTCTGCTGGCGCGGAGCCTGTTCTTCCACTGTCTGGCCGCCGCCTCGGAAATTGTTCAGCATTTCAGCGCCGCCGATCAGAATGCGCGGATCGATGCCGAGCGCATAGGCGATCACGCCGAGCACCACCATCGTGCCGAGGCCGAGATGGCCGGCGCCGCCCATCATCGGGCCGCCGCCGCCTCCGCCCGCGTCGGCATATTCGTCGCCGCGGCGGTCTTCGATATTGTCGGAACGACGGGCGTCTTCCCAGCGCATGGCGGCCCTCCAGATTACAGGGCCGCGTCACGCGGCCGACCTCATGGCTTCGATGCCAAATCTACAGCTATGTTTCAAGCGCGGCCGCTTCAAGCAGTCGGCGCAAAATCAGGAGCCTCGCCATCGAGCGCGCGCTTGAGCGCGCGCAGGTCGCGCCACGCGAGGCGCTTCTGCAACGGCTGGCGCAGCAGGTAGGCGGGATGAAGCATGGCCATCGCGGGAATGCTGCGCGCGCCGTCGCGATAGGCCATCCAACGCCCGCGCGTTTTCAAGATACCGTCCTTGATCTCGAGCAGCGCCTGCATCGAGGGGGCGCCGAGGCAGATAACGAATTCAGCGCCGACAAGGTCAATCTGCCGGCGCGTGAATGGCAGGCACGCTGCGACTTCCAGCGGCGAGGGCGTGCGATTGCCCGGCGGGCGCCAAGGCACGACGTTGGAAATATAGACCTGACTCCGGTCGAGCCCGATCGAGGCCAGCATCTTGTCGAGCAATTGCCCGGCCCGCCCGACGAAAGGTCTGCCCTCGCGATCCTCGTCCGCGCCGGGCGCCTCGCCCACGAGATGCACGCGCGCGTTTCGCGCGCCATCCTCGAACACGAGCTGGGTGGCAGTGGTCTTGAGCGCGCACCCCTGAAAGGCGTCGAGCGCGGCGCGCAACTCGTCGAGATTTCGAGCGCCGGCCGCGCTCTCGGCGGCGGAAGCCGCGACCGCGGCGGCGTCAGCGGCCAGCGCCGGGTTCAACGGCCGCGAAGCCTCCGGCAGTGGCGGCGGGGCAGGGCGGCGCGGCGGTTCGCGAAACGTTTCACGAGGCGCCTGCCGCGATGGCTCGGACGCCGCGCGCTCCTCTCCCTCCCCCTTGCGGGGAGGGGCCGCCGCAACGCGGCGGGGGTGGGGCTCGACCCGCTCCGCAGACGCTGGGCGCGCTTCAAGACGCCGCGCCGCAGCCGTCTCCGACTCCTCGAAAAAATTGCGCGGCGCCTCCCCGACCGCAATGTCGACGCCGACATGCCGGTAGAAATCGAGCGCGGCGGCAAGGGCGTCTTGCGAAAGTGCGTCGGGCGAAGGGGCGTCCGGGGCGGGCATGAGGGGAGATTACAGGGTCGCTCCGCCGAACGCGAGCAGTGGGCTTTTGGTCACTTCCCCGTCGCGCGCAGCCCGGACATAATCCGCGCTGCATTCAAACGCCGCCGATTTGCATGACCGAAGTCCAAGAAAAATCCTCCTTCCTCGCCCACCTGACCTCCGATCGCCGCTACGCCGCCATGACGGCGCTCGGCTTCTCGATGGGCATCCCCTATCTCCTCGTCTATTCAACGCAATCGGCGTGGCTGTCGGAGGCCGGCGTTCCCCTGCATACGATCGGCCTGCTGGCCGAACTCACCATCGCCTACAAGTTCAAGTTCATCTGGGCGCCTTTTCTCGACAAATACGATCCGCCTTTGCTCGCGGGCCTGCTCGGGCGCCGTCGCGCGTGGATCGTGTTCTCGCAGATCGCAATCATCCTGTCGCTGATCGGCGTTGCCTTCGGCGACCCCGCGCATTTCATCTGGTGGACGATCGGCTTCTCGCTGGCGCTCGGCTTTGCCGGCGCGACGCAGGATGTCACCATCGACGGCTGGCGCATCGTCGCCGCGCCCGCGCACAAGCAATCCATGATGACCGCCTTCATGGAAGCCGGCTATCGTGTCGGCACGCTGGCCGCCGGCGCGCTCGCGCTCATCATAGCCGACAAATACGGCTGGCGCGCATCCTATCTCTGCATGGCCGCGCTGATCACGGTCGGCGCCGTCGCCGCCTTCGTCGCGCCAGAGCCTGAATCCGACCTGCACGCGAAGCACGAACATCCGGGCTTCGTCGCCACCGTCATCGCGCCGATCAAGGAGCTGGTCACGCGCCTCGGCCCATGGGCCGTGCCCGTGCTGCTGCTGATCGCGGGCTTTCGCATGCCCGGCTACCTCACGAGCGCCATGGCTATGCCCCTGTTCAAGAGCCTGCATATTTCCGGCACAGACATCGCCACGGTCACGAAATTGTTCGGTTTCTGGATCGCGCTCGCCGGCACGTTCTTCGCGACTTTCGTCGTGCGCAAACTGGGTCTCATGTCGACGCTGCTGATCGGCACGATCGCCGGCTCCGCCTCGCATCTCTCGCTCGCCTGGCTCGCGGCGGAAGGGCGCAGCGATTATGTCGCCTTCGTCACGGCGGTCAGCATCGAGGGCTTCGCCTACGCCTTCGCGCAGGTCGTGCTCATCACCTACATGTCGGAACTGGCCTCGACGGAACTCGCCGCCAGCCAATATGCGTTGCTGACCTCGCTCTGCGCGCTGCCCGGCAGTTTCCTGGCCGGCGCCTCGGGCTTCATCGTCGAGCGCGTCGGCTTCGAGCATTTCTTCATCGGCACGTCGCTGATCGGTATTCCCGTCGCGCTGCTCGCCTGGTTCGTCTGGCGCAATCATCCGCCGGTCGTTACCGCGGCCGAGCCCGCGACCGTGGAATAGGGCCTACCCCAACACCACCGGCATGTTGAGCGGTCCTCGGAACCCGAAACCGTGCCAGCGTACGCTTGCTGGATCAACCAGCCGCATGTTCGGGAAACGCTCGAACAGCATTGGCAGCATGATCGCGCCGACCGTGCGCCGCGCCAGATGCGCGCCGGCGCAATGATGCGGACCGCTGCCGAAAGACTGATGATGCATCGGCCCGCGCAGCGCGTTGAAATTCTCGCCGTCTTCGAAAACATCCTCGTCGCGATTGGCCGACGCCTGGATGGTCATCACCGTGTCGCCCTTCGGGATCGCGCAGCCGCCGATCTCGACATCCTCCATCACCAGGCGCGAACTCGCCTGGATTGGCGCGACCCAGCGCACGCCTTCCTCGAACGCGTCGGTCCATTTGTTTCCGGCGCGCACGGCCTCGAGCTGATCGGGATTTGTGAGAAGCCCGAAGATGATCGTCAGCAGCGCGTCGCGCGGCTCGTTGATCCCGCCGCCGATGGCGATCTTCACATTGGCGACGATCTGGCTTTCCGGGATCGGATTCTTGGCGTTGACCATGAAGGACAGCGCGGATGAATCCGGCGTCGCGCGCACGCGCGCCATGTTGGCCAAAATGCAGCGGTCCATTTCCGCATTGGCCTGATCGCTGGCCTCGAACGGGCCGGGCGTCCAGCCGAAATTGCCGGCGCCGTCGATCAAGATCTGCGACCAGCGCTGCATGTCGGCGTCGCTGGCGTCTGGAATGCCCATGACTTCAGCGAGAACGCGCGCGGCGATTGGGCCGGCGAGCGCGGGAAAGAGATCGACAATCTCGCCGCGCGGCAGACGGTCGAGATATTCGCCGGCCAGCTTCTTGTAGAGCGGCGCCCATGCGCCTTCGATCGTCTTCGGCATCAGCGCCGGCATCATCGCCATGCGCTCGGCGCGATGTTCGGAATCGTCCTTGCGCATCAGCGTATGCGCGAGAAAGGCGCGCTTCATCGGCGTGTTCGGATCGTCGGAACTGAACAGCGCCGCATTGTCCTTCACAAATTTCGTGTCGGCTGCTTTGGTGAGAAACGTCCGTCCCACCGATTTAACCCGCAGAACCGGCGCCTCGCGCCGCAGGCGGCGGTAGATCGGATAGGGATCGCGGGTCAGCTCCGCGATGGTGATCGTCTCGTCGACCGGCGCGAGCACGGCTGCCGTCATTGTTTCCTCCCGCATATTTCATGCGAAGATCGCGTCCGACACGACGTTCGGCAACGGTTGCGGGCGGAAATTCTATAGGCGCGCCCGGAAATGAATAGGCGGCTCAGCCGCGGATTGCGGCCAGCATCGCCTGCAGGAGCCGCGCGGCGATCTGCCGTTCGCGCCCGAACGGGCCGGCCGGCGCGAGGTCGAGTTTTCGCGCGACCGCAACGCCTTCAGCCCCGAATCTCGCGCGAACACTCTCGTCGATCCAGGTCTTTTCCTGTGTCTTGCGGCGTGCGGCAAGGCGGCTGGTCCCAAGATGGTCCCGATGCGCAGCCAGCGCTTTATGCAGTTCGTCGAGCCCTTCGCCCGTGGGCGCGGACACGAGCACGACCGGCACATGCCAGTCGTCGTCGCGGGTGAACAGGGTCAGCGCGCCCTCGACCTCCGACCGCGCGCGCCGCGCGGCGGCGCCCATGTCGGCCTTGGTGACGACGACGATGTCGGGCAGCTCCATCACGCCCGCCTTCATGAATTGCAGAGAGTCGCCGGAGCCCGGCTGCACGCAAAGCACGACGCTGTCGGCGGCGAAGGAAATATCGGCCTCCGACTGGCCGATGCCGACGCTTTCCACCAGCACGCGATCGAACAAGGCGCGCATCAGCGCGACGGCCGCCACCGTATCGTCGGAAAGCCCGCCCAGCCTGTCGCGCGCCGCCATCGAGCGCACATAGACTCCCTTGTCTTGCGGGTCGGTCTGCATGCGCGCGCGGTCGCCCAGAAGGGCGCCGCCGGTGGCGCGCGAGGACGGGTCCACGGCGATCACGCCGACGGTCTCCGCCTTGCCGCGCCAGTCGCGGATCAGCGCGTTGGTGAGCGTCGATTTCCCGACGCCGGGCGGGCCGGTGAGCCCCGCGACATGCGCCTTGGGATCGGCGGCGGCCATGTCGAGCAGATCGACCAGCTCTTCCGTGCCGCGTGCGGTCTCGATCAGCGCGAGCGCTTGCGCCAGCGCGCGCTTGCCACCGGCGCGGAGCGACTGAAGCGTCGGGATTGCGGTCGCTCTCCTCACGTCGACGCCGCGCCGCCTGACACGTAGACAATCAGCATGTAGAGCGCCACGCCCGAAAAGAAGCCGATCACGCGCATGTTCATGCTCAGCGGCACGATCGCGATGCGTGACGCCAGCGCCATCATGGCCAGGTCGAACACGAGCGAGACGCCGAGAAGCCAGACGTAGGGCGGGACCGAACTATGAGCGAATTCGGGATGGGCGCGTGCATAGCCGCCGACCACGACGCCGGCGAAACACATGAGCGGCACGTAGTAGTTGCGCGCGATGACCATGAGCACCCCGGGACCGCGAGCCTTCAGGCTCGCAATTGATGTTGGAAAGCGAGCCCCTGGGGCTCGCGGTCCATCTTACGCCAGACTTCCCGCCTTCTGGCCCAGAGCCGCCTGCGCGGCGGCGAGCCGCGCGATCGGCACGCGATAGGGCGAGCAGGAGACATAGTCGAGCCCGGTCTTCTCGCAGAAGGCGATCGAGGCCGGATCGCCGCCGTGCTCGCCGCAGATGCCGAGCTTCATACCCGGCCGCGTCTTGCGGCCGCGTTCGGCTGCAATCTTCACGAGTTCGCCGACGCCTTCCTGGTCGATTGTCACGAAGGGGTCGGTCGGCAAAATTCCCTTGGCCGTGTATGGCCCGAGGAACGAGGCCGCGTCGTCGCGCGAAATGCCGAGCGTCGTCTGCGTCAGATCGTTGGTGCCGAAGGAGAAGAATTCGGCGGCTTCGGCGATTTCTGCGGCGCGCAGCGCGGCGCGTGGAAGCTCGATCATCGTGCCGACCGTGTAGGGGATCGTCACGCCCGTTTCCTTCGCGACGGCCTCCGCCATGGCGACGATGCGGCCCTTGATGAGATCGAGCTCCGGCTTGGTCATCACCAGCGGCACCATCACTTCCGCATGCACGGTTGTGCCTGTCTGCTTCGACGCTTCCACCGCGCCCTCGAAGATCGCGCGCGCCTGCATCTCGGCAATTTCGGGATAGGCGATGGCGATGCGCACGCCGCGGAAACCGAGCATCGGATTGAACTCGTGCAGTTCCTGCGCGCGCGCTTTCAACTTGGCCGCATCCGCGCCCATGCTGGCCGCCACTTCCGCGATTTCCGCATCCGTGTGCGGCAAGAATTCGTGCAGCGGCGGATCGAGCAGGCGGATCGTCACAGGCAGGCCGTGCATGATCTCGAACAGGGCGGCGAAATCGCCGCGCTGCATCGGCAGCAGCTTGTCGAGCGCGGCGCGACGGCCTTTCTCGTCGTCGGCGAGAATCATCTCACGCACGGCGATGATGCGGTCGCCCTCGAAGAACATGTGTTCGGTGCGGCAAAGGCCGATGCCCTCGGCGCCGAACTGCCGCGCCGTTCGGGCGTCGGCCGGCGTATCGGCGTTGGTGCGCACCTTCATGCGGCGCGCCTCGTCAGCCCATTGCATCAACTGGCCAAAGTCGCCCGAAAGCTCGGGCTGCAGCATCGGCACCGCGCCCTCGATCACCTGACCGGTCGAGCCGTCCACCGTGATGATGTCGCCCTTCTTGAAGACCTTCGGCCCGACGCGCATCGAGCCGCCATTGTAGTCGACGCGGATCGTGCCCGCGCCCGAGACGCAGGGCTTGCCCATACCACGCGCCACGACGGCGGCGTGCGAGGTCATGCCGCCGCGTGTGGTGAGAATGCCTTCGGCAGCGTGCATCCCGTGGATGTCTTCCGGGCTGGTCTCGACGCGCACCAGAATGACCTTGTGACCGGCCGCTTTGAGTTGCTCCGCTTCATCCGAGTTGAAGACGATCTCGCCCGAGGCCGCGCCCGGCGAGGCCGGCAGGCCGGTCGCCACGATCTTGCGTTCGGCCTTGGGGTCGATGGTGGGATGCAGCAGCTGGTCGAGCGAAGCGGGCTCGACGCGCAGCACGGCTTCCTGCTTCGTGATCAGGCCTTCGTTGGCCATGTCGATCGCGATCTTCAGCGCCGCCTTGGTGGTGCGCTTGCCGTTGCGGGTCTGCAGCATCCACAGCTTGCCGCGCTCGACCGTGAATTCCAGGTCCTGCATGTCGCGATAATGCGTTTCCAGCAGGTGGGTGATCCGCGAAAATTCCTGGAATACGTCCGGCAGCGCCGATTCCATCGACGGCTTCTCGGACTTGGCGGCGATGCGGGCTGCTTCCGTGATGTTCTGCGGCGTACGGATGCCCGCCACCACATCTTCGCCCTGCGCGTTGATCAGGAACTCGCCATAGAGCTCGTTGGCGCCCGTCGAGGGGTTGCGCGTGAAGGCGACGCCGGTCGCGGAACTGTCGCCCATATTGCCGAACACCATGGCCTGAACGTTGACGGCCGTGCCCCAGCTCGCGGGAATGTCGTGCAGGCGGCGGTAGGTGATGGCGCGCTGGTTCATCCACGAAGAGAAGACCGCGCCGATCGCGCCCCACAGCTGTTCGCGCGCATCCTGCGGGAACGGCTTGCCGCTCTCGCGCTCCACGATTTCCTTGTATTTGCCGATCACGTGGCGCCAGTCGGCCGCGGACAATTCCGTGTCGAGCGAGAACCCCTTGCTTTCCTTGTAGAATTCCAGCGCATCCTCGAAATTGTGATGATCGAGGTCGAGCACCACGTTCGAATACATCTGGATGAAGCGGCGGTAGGAATCGAAGGCGAAGCGCTCGTCGCCGGCGCCTTCCGCCAGCGCGCCGACAGTGGCGTCGTTGAGGCCGAGATTGAGCACCGTGTCCATCATGCCGGGCATGGAGGCGCGGGCGCCGGAGCGCACGGACACGAGCAGGGGATTGGTCTGGCTGCCAAATTCCCGGCCGGTGAGCTTGCCGATATGGGCGAGCGCCGCGTCCACCTCGGCCGCCAATTCGGCGGGGTAGGCGCGCTCGTGGGCATAGAAATAGGTGCAGACTTCCGTGGTGATCGTGAAGCCGGGCGGGACGGGGAGGCCCAGATTGGCCATTTCCGCGAGATTCGCCCCTTTGCCGCCGAGCAGGTTCTTCATCCCGCTCTCGCCCTCGGCCTTGCCGTCGCCGAAGGTGTAGACCCATTTCGTCATGTGAGATCGCCTTCAGAATATGTGGGGCGCCCCCCAAACGGATGCAGCGCCGGAATCGGCGCTGAAACCCGCTGTTCTATTGAAGCAAAGCGCGCCTGCGATCAATGACAGGCGCAGATTCGCCTTTACAGGTTCTTGAGCCGCATGCCGAACGTAATCCAGCTCAAACCGTAAAAAAGCAGATCAATTCCAAGGAATGTGCCGAGCACGAACAGGCCGGAGGCGGGCCAGCTCAGGAGAATCATCAGGCCCAGCACGACCGTGACGCCCCCGGCGAGCCCGATCATCGCCTTGTTCCCGGTCGGCAGCCGGAAGGCTGCGACAATTCGCGCAACGCCGGTGATCAGCAGAGCGGCGCCGATCAGCAGCGTATAGGCGGCGGCCGCCACCAGCGGCTGAGCCAGCGCGAAGGCGCCGGCCACGATGTAGAGCAGGCCCACCAAAATCCAGATGGCGAGCCAGCCCCAGGTCCGGGCCTTCAGGCCCATGGCGATTTCCGCGCCGCCGGCCAGAATCATGGCGAAGCCGATCATATAGACCGAGGCGATCGTTCCGATCACCACGAGATAGAGCAGGGTGGCGAGCCCCATCAGCGCGGTCAGGGCGCCGAAAGCGACGAACCAGCCCCATTTGGGCTTCAGCCGGGAAATCGCCTCGCCGAGGCTGTGCGGGCGCGCACCGTGCGGTTTGGACTGATCGGTCATCGTCGCCTCCTGATCTTGCGCCGAGGAAAACCCGACAGGGCGGCCGAGTGTTCCGGTTTGCTGCGGGACTTGCAATCTCTCTGCCTCGCAGCCCTTTCCACGGTGCATTGCGGCGCCATATTGAACTGGTGTAAACGGAAAATTCGTCCCTTCGAGCCTGAGGCGGCGGCCATGGGGAAGTATTTTCAAGGGTAAGGGACGAGAGTTGAGCGCATCCAAGACCCCGTTGCTGGACCGGATTTCGACCCCGGAGGACCTGCGCAAGCTGCCTGAATCGGACATGCGGCAGGTCGCCGACGAATTGCGCGCCGAGACAATCGACGCCGTTTCCGTGACCGGCGGCCATCTCGGCGCAGGCCTCGGCGTGGTCGAACTGACCGTCGCCATCCACCGCGTTTTCGACACGCCGCGCGACCGTCTGGTCTGGGACGTCGGCCACCAGGCCTATCCCCACAAGATTTTGACCGGCCGGCGCGACCGGATTCGCACCCTGCGCAAGGGCGGCGGCCTTTCGGGCTTCACCAAGCGCGCCGAGAGCGAATACGACCCCTTCGGCGCGGCGCATTCCTCGACCTCGATTTCGGCCGCGCTGGGCATGGCGGTCGCCCGCGACCTCTCCAACAAGCAGAACAATGTCATCGCTGTGATCGGCGATGGCTCCATGTCGGCCGGCATGGCCTACGAGGCCATGAACAACGCAGGCGCCCGCAAGGAACGACTGGTCGTCATCCTCAACGATAACGACATGTCGATCGCCCCGCCGGTCGGCGCAATGTCCGCCTATCTCGCGCGCCTCGCCTCCGGTCGCTACGTCTCGATCCGCGAGACGGTCAAGCAGATCGCCAGCCATCTGCCGCGCGGCCTCTACGAGCGCGCCAGGAAGGCCGAGGAATACGGCCGCGGCTTCGTGACCGGCGGCGGCACGATGTTCGAAGAGCTCGGCTTCTACTATGTCGGCCCGATCGACGGCCACAACATGGACCATCTGCTGCCCGTTCTGAAGAACGTGCGTGACATGCAGACCGGCCCGGTGCTCGTCCATGTCGTGACGCAGAAGGGCAAGGGCTATGCGCCGGCCGAGGCCTCGGCCGACAAGTATCACGGCGTCAACAAGTTCGACGTCATCACCGGCGCGCAGGTCAAGCCCAAGGCCAATGCGCCCGCCTACACCAAGGTCTTCGCCGAGAGCCTGGTGAAGGAAGCCCAGCGCGACGACAAGATCGTGGCGATCACCGCCGCCATGCCGTCCGGCACCGGCCTCGACCTGTTCGGCAAGGCCTTCCCGCACCGCACATTCGATGTCGGCATCGCCGAACAGCACGCGGTCACTTTCGCGGCGGGTCTGGCGACCGAGGGCTACAAGCCCTTCTGCGCGATCTATTCGACCTTCCTGCAACGCGGCTACGACCAGGTTTGCCACGACGTCGACCTGCAAAGGCTGCCCGTACGTTTCGCCATGGACCGCGCCGGTCTCGTCGGCGCCGATGGGCCCACGCATGCCGGCGCTTTCGATCTCGCCTATCTCGGCTGCCTGCCGAACATGGCCATCATGGCGGCGGCCGACGAAGCCGAACTCGTCCATATGGTGGCCACCGCCGCCGCCTATGACGAAGGCCCGATCGCTTTCCGCTATCCGCGCGGCGAGGGCGTCGGCGTGGAAATGCCCGAGCGCGGCGAAATTCTCGAGATCGGCAAGGGGCGCATCATGCGCGAGGGCTCGAAGGTCGCGCTACTTTCGCTCGGCACCCGTCTCGCCGAGGCGCTGCTCGCCGCCGAGGACCTCACGGCGCGGGGCTTCTCGACCACGGTGGCGGACGCCCGTTTCGCCAAGCCGATCGACCGCAATCTGCTGCGGCGGTTGGCCGCCAACCACGAAGTGCTCATCACCGTGGAAGAGGGCTCGATGGGCGGGTTTGGCGCGCATGTCCTGCAATTGCTCGCCGAGGACGGTCTGCTCGATCGCGGCCTGAAGGTGCGCACGCTGTCGCTGCCCGACGCCTATATCGACCACGATTCGCCGGAGAAGATGTACGCGGCGGCCGGGCTCGATTCGAAGGGCATCGTCGCGAAAGCGCTGTCCGCGCTCGGCGACGAAAAGGGCGCGGCGCGCGTGATGATCGCGTGATAGATTGATCTCCTCTGTGACGAGGAGACCAATGAAGGACTGCCTGTTCTGCGCGATCGCGCGCGGCGACATTCCGTCGCATCGCGTCTGCGAGACCGACTACCTCGTCGCCTTTCTCGACATCCATCCCGTGCGCCCCGGCCACACGCTGATCATACCGCGCGACCACCATGCCTATTTCGACGACTTGCCGCCCGCGCTCGCCGGCGAAATCGTCACGCTGGGCCAGCGTCTGTCGAAGCACATGAAAGCGCGCTATGGCGCGCCGCGCGTCGGCTTCGCCTTCACCGGCATCGACGTGCCGCATGTACATGCGCATGTCATTCCGATGATGGAGACGACCGACCTCACCTCGCGCCGCTTCATCGTCGAGGAGAAACTCACCTTCCGGCTCCCTCCGCGCGCGGACGATGGCGACCTCGCCGTCACGGCGGCGGAAATGCGTACGGCGCTCGCGCGATGACGCTGCATCCATGACCCGCATCGATATCGCGCTCGTCGAACGCGGCCTTTTTCCGAGCCGCGCCAAGGCGCGCGAGGCGATCGAGGCGGGGCTTGTCTCGATCGACGGGCGCAAGGTCGCAAAACCATCTGAACCCGTCGGCGTGGATGCGCGGATCGAAGCGTCCGCTCCTTACGAATGGGTGTCGCGCGGCGGCGTGAAGCTGGCGGCCGCGCTCGACGCCTTCGCCATCGACCCAGCGGGGCTTTCATGTCTCGATATCGGCGCCTCGACCGGCGGTTTCGCGCATGTGCTCTTGTCGCGCGGCGCCGCGTGTGTGACCTGTGTCGACGTCGGCACGGGACAGCTGCGCCCATCGATTGCCGCTGATGCGCGCGTGAAAAGCATGGAACAGATGGATGCACGAAAATTGTCCGCCGCTGATCTTCAGACCTCGCCGGACCTCGTCGTCATCGACGTCAGCTTCATATCTCTCGACCGCATCCTGCCGCACGTTCTTGCGCTCGCCGCGCCCGCCGCGAAACTCGTCGCGCTGGTGAAGCCGCAATTCGAAGCTGGTCCTGAATACGTGAAGAAGGGTGTCGTGCGCGACGAAAAAATCCACGCGCGCGTCTGCGCGAAAGTCGAAAAGCTGGTCCAAGATCTCGGCTGGCGCCGCATCGGGCTCATGGCCTCGCCGATCGAGGGCGGCGACGGCAATCGCGAATTTCTGATAGCCGCGGAACGCAAATGACTCTCGATCTCAACGCCCGCCTGAAGATCGAACGCCTCGGCGCGCGCGGCGAGGGCGTCGCGCGCACGCAGCGCGGCCTCGTCTTCACGCCCTATGCGCTCGCCGGCGAGACCGTGCTCGCGGAGGTCGACGGCGAGCGCGGCAAGCTGGTCGATGTGCTCGAGGCCTCGCCCGACCGCATCGCGCCGATCTGTCCGCTCTATGGCGAATGCGGCGGTTGCGCCGTACAGGCGCTCGCGCGCGAGAAGTATCTCTCGTGGAAGCGCGATCTGCTCGCGGACGCCCTGCGCGCCGCGCGTCTCGAGACGGATGTGCGGAAATGCGTCGACGCGCATGGCGCAGGCCGCCGCCGAGCCGTTTTTCACGCACGCATCGATGCGCGCGGTCGTACGACCGTCGGCTTCATGCGCGCGCGCTCGCACGAAATCATCGCGATCGACGCTTGTCCCTTGTTCGCGCCGGGTCTCGCGCGCGCGCCCACCGCCGCTCAGGCGATCGCCCAGACGCTCGCCGAACTCGGCAAGCCGCTCGACGTAGCCGCGACAGCGACCGACGCCGGTCTCGACATCGATATTCGTGGCGCGGGCAAGCTGGAATTCGACCTAACGCAGCAGCTGATCGCGCTCGCAGCCGCGCATGATCTCGCGCGTCTCTCCAATCACGGCGTCGCGCTGATCGAGCGCCGCCAGCCTGTTCTCGAAATCGGTCGCGCGAAGATAACGCCGCCCGCCGGCGGCTTTCTGCAGGCGACGGTGGCGGGCGAGCAGGCGCTTGCGGATCTCGTCGTCGCCGAAATGCAAGGCGAGCGGCGCATCGCCGACCTCTTCGCTGGCGTCGGCACATTCGCGCTGCGTCTCGCCGAGCGCGCCGAGGTCCATGCTGTCGAACACGATCAGGCCGCGCTGACCGCGCTCTTGAAAGCCGCGCGCAACGCGTCGGGCCTGCGGCGCGTAGCGACCGAAGCGCGCGATCTCTTCAAGCGCCCGCTGCTGCGCGCGGAGCTCGCGAATTACGACGCTGTCGTCTTCGATCCGCCGCGCGCGGGCGCGGAGGCGCAGACGCGCGAACTGGCCGCGAGCGACGTTCCGCTCGTTGTCGGCGTCTCCTGCAACGCGCAGACATTCTCACGCGACGCGCGCATGCTCGTCGATGCGGGCTATGCGCTCGAGCACGCGACACCCGTCGACCAGTTTCGGTTTTCCGCGCATGTCGAAATCGTCGGCGCTTTTCGCCGCGCGGCGCGCAGGAAGGCGAAGCGCGGATTGCTGTCGCGGTGAGCCTCGCGGGAACGCCCGGCCGTTCTTGATTTTGCGACTTAGGCGTCGGTCCGAGGCGCGCGAGATCGAGACAATCGCAGCCGCTACCGTCTCGCTTTGCGGCGGACGGCGATCAGGCAACCCGAATCCTGCGAATGCCATGCGGGAATATCGCGGGCGATTGTCTCCGAAAACACCAGGCCCGGCAGCGATCCCGTTTCCGTCGCCGCCTCGTTGGCGTCGACCCGTCGGCGGCGGCCGTGCCCGCTGGCGACGCAGTTCCATCCGTGATCGCCCTTTGTCGATGAAAACATGGCGGGCGCGTGGAGGGGTTGGCGGCCCGGCGCATGGGTGACGAGCCCCCGGTCGGGCGACCGCCTGATCGAAATAGGTTTGCAGTTTTGCGACGACGGGCGGTTCGAAGCCTTCGATCGCGATTGTCGACACCCTGCCTACGCGCATGTCGAACTCGACGAGATTCTGACGCGGGTCGCGCCGCACCTCGACGCGGGCGAGGAAATAGCCGTCCTCGCGATAGAGCTGTTCAATGGAAGCGGCGATTGCCTCGGCGTCGTTGATATGGCCGGAATCCACCGCATGGGTGGAGATATATGCCCACAGCTGCTCCCGATCGTAGACGGTCGCGCCGGAAATATCCGCCCAGGCGGGCGCGCTGCTGGCGCGTCCCTGCGCATGTGCGCCGACTGCCGCTAAGAGAACCAGAAAAAGTGCGAGAAAAATCGCCGAAACTCTTTCGACTGCAAGTTCGCGCTCAGAAAATGCGTTGGGCATTCGAGAAACCGCCAAATGAAAATGACGCGCTCGGAACGACTCCAACTCGCCGCTTCTAGATCGACAGCCGTGCGTTTTCAACGCGTAGCCGAAGTTCATGCGACGAGCGCCGAAGGCCGTGGCTGCGATACCGCAGCCCGCGCCCAGAAACGCGAAGCGACGTGTGGCGCGGTAAAATTTCGGCGCCCGCGGCCGGGTCGATTTGAGATTGTTTTCGAGCGATCTTGCCGCGCCGGTTTCTTGGCTCAGCCGACCGGCGTTTGCAACTCCGGCCCCTCGCTCTTGTAGGAATTCACCTTCGGCGACACCTCGAAGAACTCGATCGCGTCGTCAGGCGCCGGTTGCAGCATCTCGACACGTGTCGCGCGATCGTCGGAGCAATCGAGCCAGCGATCGAAATCCTGGGGCGCGATGATCGCGGGCATGCGGTCGTGGATCGCGACCGTCGCGGCATTGGCGGATGTCGTGATCATGCAACCGGTCTCCAGCTCGCCGCCCTGCGGGTCCGACCATGTTTCCCACAGTCCCGCGAAGGCGAGTGGACCTTTGTCGCGCGCGCGAAACAGAAAGGGTTGCTTAACCATCTTGCCTCGCGCGTCGGTCGCGCGGCGCCATTCATACCAGCCGTCGGCGACGAACAGGCAGCGCCGCCGGCGGATCGCGGCGCGAAAACTCGGCTTGGCCTCTATGCCCTCCGCGCGCGCGTTGATGATGAGCGGGAAGGTCTTGGGGTCCTTCACGAAGCCCGGCAGGAAGCCCCAGCGCACGAGGCCGAAATGCCGTTCGCCCCGCGCCGCCCGCACGATCGGAACGGGCTGGGTCGGCGCCACATTGTAGCGGGGCGGAAAATTCGGCTGCTCGATGTAGCCGAATAATTGTCGCATGGCTTCCGGCGGCAGGGTGATCGCGTATCGTCCGCACATGGCAGGTTCCCGATGTCATGTCGTCTGGGGGCGTTTGGGAAAGAAGTTGTTATGGAATCCGTGGCTAATGTGCCGTGTGCAGGGCTGCGTCGAAAGCATGTCTTTGAGCGAGGATCATAACGCCGATTTCGAGAGCGCGGGCGCGGACTCGCTGGAGTCGCGCGCCATGGCGCTGGTCAATCCCGCGTCTGGCCTCGCCAATGATTTTCTCAACGTCTACAACGAGATATTGATGTTGATCGAGCTCCTGCCGACCATGCCGGAGCTTGCCGACGACATCGCCGCCTGGCGGCCCGCCAGCTATCGCGCCTATTTCATGCAATCGCCGCTGCCCGGCAGCGACCAGGCATTGGCCGTCTATGCCGGTCTCGATCCGGGTTTTCGCGCTCTCTTCGAGGCCAACGTCGAGAAACTCGCCGAAAGCGGCGTCGATGCAGTGGACGCGATCTCGCGCGCGGTCGCGGCGGGCGCCGACGACTGCGGCGAGCAGATCGCGGCGGTCTGCGCGCAATCGGCCGCCCATATGCGCGGCCTGCTGCACGCCACCGAACTCCTGATCAATCATGGCCATCTGGTCGAGGGTCGCGAGCCTCAGGCGATCGCCAACGAATTGTTCTCCGCCGCCTGAGCGGCGTCTCATCCCTTCGACTTGCTCAAGAACGCAGTGAAGGCCGCCTTCGCGTCGTCCGAACGCAGGGCCTCGCCAAAGGCGACCATCTCGCGTTCGATCGCCGCCTCGATCTCCTTGCGATCGCCGCGCATCAGGCGGCGGGCGGCGCGCATGGCCGCTGGCGGCTTGGCGGCGAGCTTCCGGGCGGCTTCCATCGCGGTGTCGCCGAGCGCTTCGGGCGCGACAATTCCATTGATGAGCCCGAGCTTTTCGGCCTCCTGCGGCCCGAAGGCCTCGGCGAGGAGGATATATTCGCTGGCCTTGGCCATGCCGAAGCGCGCCGGCGCGAGAATGGAGGAGGCGGCCTCGGGCACCAGACCGAGATCGAGAAAGGGCATGCGGAATTTCGCGGCCGGGGTCGCGTAGACGAGATCGCAATGGAACAGCAGCGTCGTACCGACGCCCACCGCCACGCCGTCGACGGCGGCGACGATCGGCGTCTCCAGCATCGCGATCTTCTTGATGAAATAGGTCGCGCGCGGTTCGTCGCCGCGCGTCGCGGTGGCCAGAAAGTCCGCGAGATCGTTGCCGGCGGTGAACGAGCCGCCGGACCCCTCCAGCATAACGGCGCGAATATCGTCGGAGGCGTCAGCGCGCTCGAGTGCGGCCGTCATGGCGTCGTACATCGGGCCGGTCAGCGCGTTCTTCTTCGCTGGCCGGTTCATGGTGATCCGCATCACGCCGTCGGCGACGGCAACCTGAACCTCGTCTGTCATCTTCGCTCCCCGGATCGCGCGTCCGCGCGCAAATTCTCGTCCACAGGCATGTCGGCGGCCGACGCGATATGCAATAGCTCGCCCGCGCCCCGCCTCCCAGAAGGTCGCCGGGTCGTTCATGAGTAAACCAGATCGCCGGACCGTCAAAGCGCCTTGCCCTCTCCAGTCGACAAGCCAACGCGCATTCTCGCGCCCAATTCCGAGGGCATTGCGGAAGCTGCGCGAATCCTGCGCGATGGCGGCCTCGTCGCCTTCGCGACGGAGACGGTCTACGGGCTCGGCGCCGATGCGACCTCGCCCGAGGCGGTCGCAAGAATCTACGCGGCCAAGGGGCGCCCGGCCTTCAACCCGTTGATCGCGCATGTCACGGGCCTCGAGGCCGCGCGGCGCGAGGGGCGGTTCTCGAATATCGCGGAAAAGCTGGCGAAGACCTTCTGGCCCGGGCCGCTGACCCTCGTCGTCCCCGTGGCCGAAGGCGGAAGCGTCTGCGAGCTGGCGCGCGCCGGTCTGGCGTCCGTCGCCCTGCGCGCGCCCGACCATGCGATCGCGCGGGCGATGCTTGCCGCCGCCGGCAGGCCGATCGCGGCGCCCTCGGCCAATCTTTCGGGCCGGGTTAGTCCAGTCACGGCGGCGCATGTCCTGGAAGATCTCGCGGGCCGCGTCGACGCCGTGCTCGACGCCGGCCCCACCTCGGTCGGGCTGGAATCGACCATAGTCGCCTGTCTCGCCGGTCCGCCGGTCCTTCTGCGGCCGGGCGGCGTGTCGCGTGAAAAGATCGAGGCGTTGGTCGGCTCGCTGTCGACGCCGGTCGCGGGCAAGGTCGAGGCGCCGGGCATGCTCGCCTCGCATTACGCGCCGCGCGCCAGACTGAGGCTCGATGCGCGCGAATTGCGGCAGGGCGAGGCGGGGCTGGACTTCGCCGGGCGCTTCGGCGCCAGCTCGGGCGCGGCCGTACTCGATCTTTCGGCGCGCGGCGATCTGGTCGAGGCTGCCTCGCGCCTCTATTTCTGCCTGCGCGAGCTTGATGCGACGGGCGCGGAAGCGATTGCCGTGGCGCCCATTCCCGCCGACAATATCGGCGAGGCGATCCGGGACCGACTGGCGCGCGCCGCGGCGCCGCGCGACGGCAAATAGCCGGGACAGATTCGCGGAGGCGGCAGGATCATGAACTGGGACGATTTCCGCTTGGTGCGCGCGATCGCGGAGGCCCGCTCGCTCGTCGGCGCGGCGGACGCGCTCGGCCTCAATCATTCGACCGTGTTCCGTCGCCTCGGTCAGATCGAGGCAGACCTCGGCCGTCCCTTGTTCGAGCGCTCGCGCGCGGGCTATGCGCCGACCGGCGCCGGCGAGGAGATGATCTCGCTCGCCAACCGCATGTCGGACGGCGTCGTCGAATTCGAGCGTCGCCTCGCCGGCCAGGACGAGCGCCCGCGCGGCGAACTGCGCGTCACCACCACGGATTCCATGTTCGCCTCGCTGCTCGCGCCGATGTTCGCGACTTTCCGCGAAGCCTATCCGGAAATCCGGGTGGACGTGATCGCTTCCAACGCCTCGCTCAACCTGTCGCGGCGCGACGCCGACGTCGCGATCCGCGCGACGTCGGAGCCGCCGGACACGCTCGTCGGCCGCAAGGTCGGGATGATGGCCTGGGGCGTCTATGCGAAGAAGGATTCCGATCTCGCGCGCTGCGATCCGGTCGGGCCAGACGCCTTCTACATCGGCTTCGGCCCGCCGATGGAGGAGATCGAGCCCGCACTCTGGATCGCGCGCAACGTGCCGGCGGCGCGCGTTGTCGCCCGCGTCAACACGATGCATATCGCTGCGCTGGGCGCGGCGGCGGGTCTCGGCCTCGCCGTGCTGCCGCGCGTGGTGGGCGACGGCATGCCGGAGCTGATCCGCGTCAACGCCAAGCCGCCGGCGCCCAACGCCGTCTGGCTGCTGACACACGCCGACCTCAAGGGCGCGGCGCGCGTGCGCGCCTTCATGGACCACGCCTGGAATTATCTGTCGAAGGAAAAGGGCCGGCTGGCGGGAGAATGATCTCCCGCCCGATTTACGCTCTTACGAGATCGCGACGATCTCGGCCTTCTCGTGCTTGACCTCGACCTTGTCGCCGACTTCCTTGCCGAGCAGCGCCATCGCGAGCGGCGCGACATGTGGGATCAAGCCCTTGGCGGGATCCGCCTCGTCCTCGCCGACGAGCTTGAAGCTTTCCTTCTTCCCCTTCGCCGTCTTGACCGTGACCGTATGGCCGAAGCGCACCTCGCCCTTGTCGGCGATGGGATGCACGAGCTCGGCATTGGCGCGGCGCGCGCTCCAGTAGTTCAGGTCGCGCGCGGCCATGGCGATCGCCCGGCGGTTGCGGTCATGCTCGGCCTTGGCAAGAGCGACGCGCGCCGCCTCCAGCTCATGCTCGATCTGCGCCAGGCCTTCTGGCGTCACCAGATTGCGATGCGGGCTGACGGGGCGTTCGCCGATGTCCTCGATGGATTCGGTGTCGTCGTTTTCGCGTGTGAATGCGCTGCTCATCGCTCCCTGCCTTGATCGCGTTGTCCGGGAAAGCTTCCTTCTTCGTATGTGGCCCTGTCCTTGATCCAAATCTAGGCCGGCCCGAGGCGATTTACGTTCGCGCCGCCGGACCGACCCCGAATGGTCAGGCGATTTCGACCACCACGCGCCCACGGGTGCGGCCCGCGAGAATGTCCGCCGCCACGCGCGGCGTATCGGCCAGCTTGACCGTGCTGGTCATGGCCGCGAGCTTCGCGCGGTCGAGATCGCTGGCGAGCCGGCCCCAGGCCTCGCGACGCAGCGCCTGCGGCGCCATCACGCTGTCGACGCCGAGCAGCGACACGCCGCGCAGGATGAAGGGCGCGACCGTGGCGGGCAGATCCATGCCCTGCGCGAGACCGCAGGCGGCGACCGCGCCGGCATATTTCGTCTGCGCCAGAACATTGGCGAGCGTGACCGAACCGACGCTGTCGACGGCCGCCGCCCAACGCTCCTTGCCGAGCGGACGGCCGGGCGCAGAGAGCTCGCCACGGTCGATGATCTCGCTGGCGCCGAGGCCGCGCAGATAGACCTCCTCCGACGCGCGGCCGGTCGAGGCGATCACATGCCAGCCGAGCTTGGCGAGAAGCGAGATGGCGACCGAGCCGACGCCGCCGGCCGCGCCCGTGACGATCGCGGGGCCGCGATCGGGCGTCATGCCGTGCTTTTCCAGCGCCAGCACGCAGAGCATTGCCGTATAGCCGGCTGTGCCGATCGCCATGGCCTCGGCGGCCGAGAGCCCCGCCGGCAGCGGCGTCAGCCAGTCGCCCTTCACGCGCGCCTTCTGGGCGTATCCGCCCATATGCGTCTCGCCGACGCCCCAGCCGTTGAGGATGACCTTGTCGCCTTCCTTGAAATTCGGGTTCGAGGAGGCCGAGACGACGCCGGCGAAGTCGATGCCGGGGATCATCGGGAAGCGGCGCACGACCGGCGACTTGCCGGTGATCGCGAGCCCGTCCTTGTAGTTCACGCAGGAATGCGAGACCACGACCGTGACGTCGCCCTCCATCAGGTCCTTCTCGTCGAAATCAGTCAGGCCGGCGCGATAGCCGTTGTCGTCCTTGTCGATGCGGATGGCCTTGAACGTGCTCACGAGTTTTCCTCTCCCGTCGTGGGGCTGAATTGCTTGGTCTGGAGTCCTAGACGCGAAATCAGGCCGCCACAACCTTCGGCTCGGCGGGCTTTTCCTCGATCGGCAGGTTGATCAACGCGGACGCCACGCCGAAGAAGATCGAGAGCATCCAGACCCAGTTGTAGGAGCCGGTCGCCTCGTAGATCGTGCCGCCGAGCAGCGCGCCCAAAAAGCCGCCGATCTGGTGGCTGACGAAGGTGAAGCCATAGAGCATCGCGAAATTGCGCTGGCCGAACATCACGCCGACCAACGAGGAGGTCGGCGGTACGGTCGAAAGCCAGAGCAGCCCCGTGACCGCGCCGAAAATCATCGCGGAAACAGGCGTCGCCGGGACCAGCAGAAACACCAGAGTCGTCATCGCGCGTGAAAAATAGATGAAGGCAAGGATGTAGCGGCGCGGCATGCGCGTACCGAACCAGCCCGACGCCAGCGAGCCCACCATGTTGAAGATGCCGATCATCGCGAAGGCCCAGCCGCCGACGCGCGGATCGAGGCCCTTGTCGGTGAGGTAGATCTGGAAATGCGTGGTGATGAAGGCGAGCTGGAAGCCGCATGTGAAATAGCCCGTCACAAGAAGCACGTAAGACTTGTGCATGAAGGCCTGACGGATCGCTTCGCCGATCGTCGGCGCGGGCCCGGCGTCAGCGGCTTTCGCGCTCGCCGGTTCGCGGGGATAGGCGAGAAAGAACGAGAGCGGCACGATCGCCATCATCATCGCCGCGAAGATGAAGGACGTGTTGCGCCAGTCGAAGTTCTGGATGAGCGCGACCGCGAGCGGCGCGAACAGGAATTGCCCGAGCGAGCCCGCCGCCGTGCCGAAGCCGAAGGCCATCGAGCGGCGGTTTTCCGGCACGAGCCGGCCGAAGGCGCCGAGGATGAGATTGAACGAGGCGCCCGAGAGGCCGAAGCCGATCAGCACGCCGGCCGACAGGCCGAACACGAGCGGCGTCGTCGACAGGCCCATGATGACGAGGCCAGCCGCATAGAGCAGCGCGCCGACGATCAGCACGCGCGGCGCGCCGAACCGGTCGGCGAAGCCGCCGGCCAGCGGCTGGCCGAGGCCCCACATCAGGTTCTGCAGGGCGATGGCGATCGAGAAGACGTCGCGCGTCCAGTTGTTGTCGACCAGCACGTCGCGCTGGAATGCGCCGATCGCCGAGCGCGGCCCGAAGCTCAGGATGGCGATGGCGCAGCCCGCCGCGATGATGAGTTCGACCGGGAGGCGGCGTGGGGCGTGGGCCGCGGAAGCGGAATTTGGCATGACGTTTCCTTGGGGGGCGCGCGAACCTAGTCGAAAGCGTCAGGTGAGGCTATTGCGCGGAGCGCGGCCAGCCGATGCGTCGGGCGCGGGGCGTGGCGTGAACTATCTCCCCTTCATGGGGAGGTCGCTCATCCGCGAAGCGGATGAGCGGCTGGAGCCCAAACGAACCGGGCGCATTTTGGGCATTCGGGCAGCGGCTCGAACCCCACCCGCGATGCTGCGCATCGCGACCTCCCCATAAAGGAGAGGTAGGGCGCCGCCTCGTCCTCACATATTCGCGTAGTTCGGACCGCCGCCGCCCTCCGGGCACGTCCAGTTGATGTTCTGGCTCGGGTCCTTGATGTCGCAGGTCTTGCAGTGCACGCAGTTCTGCGCGTTGATCACGAACTTCGGATCGCGCTTGTTGACCTCGTCCTGATAGACGACCTCGTAGACGCCGGCCGGGCAGTAGAGCCGCGCCGGCTCGCCATATTCCGGCAGGTTCTTGGCGATCGGGATCGAGGGGTCCTTCAGCTTCAGGTGAACCGGCTGATCCTCCTCGTGGTTGGTGTTCGAGAGGAACACCGAGGACAGCTTGTCGAAGGTCAGTTTGCCGTCGGGCTTGGGATAGACGATCGGCTTTACCTCGCTGATGTGCTTCAGCGTCGCATAGTCGGGCTTGCCGTGCTTCAGCGTGCCGAAGAAGGAGAAGCCGAACAACTCGTTCGTCCACATGTCGAGCCCGCCGAGGCCGACGCCGATCGCGGTTCCGAATTTCGACCACAGGGGCTTCACGTTGCGGACCTTCTTCAGGTCCTTGCCAATGTCGCCTGCGCGCCACTCATTCTCGATCTCGACGACCTCGTCGTGAGACCGGCCCGCTTCCAGCGCCGGCGCCAGTTTCTCGGCCGCGAGAATGCCCGACAGCATGGCGTTGTGCGAACCCTTGATGCGCGGCACGTTGACGAAGCCCGCCGCGCAGCCGATCAGCGCGCCGCCGGGGAAAGTCAGCTTCGGCACCGACTGGTAGCCGCCTTCCGTGATCGCGCGCGCGCCATAGGCGATGCGCTTGCCGCCCGACAGCGTCTCGGCCGCGACGGGATGCGTCTTGAAGCGCTGGAATTCGTCGAAGGGCGAGAGCGTCGGGTTGTCGTAGTTGAGATGCACGACAAAGCCGACAACGACCTGATTGTCCTCGATGTGATAGAGGAACGAGCCGCCGCCGGTGTTCATGTTGAGCGGCCAGCCGAACGTGTGCTGGATCGCGCCCGGCCGGTGCTTGGCCGGGTCGACCTGCCAGAGCTCCTTGATGCCGATGCCGTATTTCTGGAAGTCGCGGCCTTCCGTCAGGCCGAATTTCGTCAGCAGCCCCTTGGTCAGCGAGCCGCGCGCGCCTTCGGCGAACAGCGTGTAGCGGCCGCGCAGCTCCATGCCGCGCGTGAAGGACGCCTTGACCTCGCCTTCGCGGCCCACGCCCATGTCGCCGGTCGCGATGCCCACGACCGCGCCCTTGTCGTCGTAGAGGACCTCGGACGCCGCGAAGCCCGGATAGATTTCGACGCCGAGCGCTTCCGCGCGGCCGGCGAGCCAGCGGCAGACATTGCCGAGCGAGCCGACATATTTGCCGTGATTGTCGAGCAGCTTCGGCATGGCGAAATTCGGCAGGCGCAGCGCGCCCTTCGGACCGAGGAAAAAGAACTTGTCCTCGTGCACTTCCACGGTCAGCGGCCGGTCGTCTTCCTTGCGCCAGTCGGGGAAGAGCCTGTCGAGGCCGATCGGATCGACCACGACGCCCGAAAGAATATGCGCGCCGACCTCGGAGCCCTTTTCGACGACGACGACAGTCGTATCGGGAGACAGCTGCTTCAGGCGGATCGCCGCTGCAAGGCCCGCCGGTCCCGCGCCCACGATCACGACGTCATATTCCATCGCTTCGCGTGCGGGCAATTCCTGAGCCTCGGCCATGACGTTCCTCTCGTCTTTCGCAGGTTCGGACGCCGTATTAGTTTATATGTAAACCGTACGCAAGCCCGGTATCGAAGGCCCATGGATAGCAAGCCACGCGCTCCGGGGAAATGGCAAGCGCGCTTCCGCCGTGCGATATTGCGTCATCGCGCGGCGAAAATCGCGCGTGGACGAGGAATTTCCATGAGTCTGCTCTTCGGAAGCATCTGCCAGAACGGCTATGTCGTGCGCGACATCGAGGCCGCGCTCCGCTTCTGGACGCAGACACTGAAGGTCGGGCCGTTCTTCTACATCGAGCGGGTGAAGACCGACTGGTTCCGCTATCGCGGGCGCGAATCTCCCGTCGAGCTTTCGATCGCGCTCGCCAATTCCGGCGACCTGCAGATCGAGCTGATCCAGCAACGCAACGATGCGCCGTCCATGTATCTCGATTTTCTGCGCGATCATGGCGAGGGACTGCAGCACATGTCCTGCTGGAGCCACGACTATCAGGCGCTCTACGACAACGCGCTGTCGTCCGGCTTTACCATCGGCCACGAGGGCCAGATCGGCGGGCCGCAGGGTCGCTTCGCCTATTTCGAAACGACGGGCCACGCCGGAACCGTGATCGAGATTTCCGACATCAGCGGGGCCAAGGGCAAGTTCTTCGAACACATCCGCAAGGTCGCGGCGACCTGGGACGGCAGCGATCCCGTGCGGATCGTGCGGCCGTAAGGCGCCGGGCGTCGGCGGGGGAGGTTGGCGCCGGATGGCCGAGGTGGGCGGGGACCGTCATTGCGAGGAGCGTAGCGACGAAGCAATCCATCCACCGGGAGGCGCCGGATTGGCAAGGCGCTGGCCGCTCGATCGGCGCCCGGTGGCTGGATTGCTTCGCTGCGCTCGCAATGACGGGGCGCGGTCGATAACGGCCCTGTGGCTATGTCGCGCGCCTTGCCCGGATGCGCTCGGGCCGCGAGCGGCGCCTCACCGCAACAGCGTCGCCTTCGCCCACCAGTTCGGATGATCGCGCCGGATCACGCGCGCCGCGCGCGTGGCGTGATGGCGATTGTCGAACAGCGCGAAACAGGTCGCGCCCGAGCCCGACATGCGCGCGAGCTTCGCGCCGCGCGCCGCGCCCAGCACCGCGAGAACGGAAACGATCTCGCGCGCGATGACGCCGGCGGGATCCTCAAGATCGTTGCGGCCTTTCTTCAGCGTGGACATCAGCGCATCGGCGCCCATGCCGGTCTCGATGACAGGATGCTTGCCAAAGCCGTAGGAATCGCCGGGCCGCAGTCCGAGTTCGGAAAAGACCTTGCGCGTCTCGACGGGAACACGCGGATTGACCAGCACGGCGGGGATTGCGGGCAGGTCGAGCTTCGGCCCGAGGTTTTCGCCGGCGCCCATCATCATCCGCGCGGCGGGGTCGAGGCAGACCGGCACGTCCGCGCCTGTTGCGCGCGCCGCTTCCATGAGGCGCGTATCGTCGGGCGCAATGTCGTTCGCTCGCGCGAGCAGCCGCAGCGCCGCGGCGGCGTCCGACGAGCCGCCGCCGATGCCCGCGGCGACCGGCAGATATTTGGTCAGCGCGAATGCGCCGACCTTCAAGCCCTCGACACGTGCGCGAAGATTGCGCGCTGCGCGCAGTACGAGATTGTCGTCGCCGCCGCCGGCGGCTTCCGCCGTCGGCCCGTCGACGGTCAACGCGAGCGCTTCGCCCGGCGTCAGGGTCAGATGATCGCAGACGCGCGCGAAGGCGACGAGGCTCTGCAACTCGTGATAGCCGTCGTCGCGACGACCCAGAACGTGCAGCGTCAGATTGATCTTGGCCGGCGCGCGCGCCTTCATCACATCGGTCACGATTTCGCGGCGCCTTCGATCTGCTCGGCCATGCGCAAGGCGTCTTCGCCGCCATCATCGCGCAAACCCGCGACGACCCCGGCGCGATCGGCCTCGCTGCGATTCTGCGACAGTTTCGCCTTGCCCTCGATGCGCGCGATCCGCACCTCGACGCCGACAATGCCGCGCACCATGACGTCGAGATAGTCCGAAGGCGCGTCATCCACCTTCCAAGGTTCCTTGCGCGTCGCCTCGTGCGTGTCGGTCAGATCGCCGACGAGTTCGCGCAGCCAGTCGCGGTCGACGACAGCTCGCATCGCGCCGTGGACATGCACGGCGGAATAATTCCAGGTCGGCACGACCTTGCCGGTCTCGCGCTTGGTCGCATACCAGCCGGGCGTCACATAGGCGTCGACATCCTGGAACACGACGAGAGCTTCGCGAGAACCGTCGGCCTCGCGCCATTGCGGATTGGCGCGGGCGACATGGGCGCGCAGCACGCCGGCTTCCGCGTCGAGATGGAAGGGCAGGGGATTGGCCATCAGCCCGCCGGGGCCGTTCGTCACGAGCAGACCGAAGGGGCGCGCGCGGATTAGAGCGAATTGCTCCGCGCGATCCTCGATGCGGAAATGCGGCGGCAGATACATGCGGCCTCAGCCGCCGTTCTTCTTGCCGGCGTCGGCGGCTTCCGACTTTTCGTCGACGATGCCGTTCTTGATCTTCGCGAGAATCTTCTCGAGATCGTCCGGCTCGGGCTTGAGATCGCGCGCGTGGTTCCACTGGAACTGCGCCTCGAGCTTTCGGCCGACGCGCCAGTAGGCGTCGCCGAGATGATCGTTGATGACCGGATCGCTCGGTTTGAGATCGACCGCGCGTTCGAGTTCCTTGACCGCTTCATCGTAGCGGCCGAGGCGATAATGCGCCCAGCCCAGGCTGTCGACGATATAGCCGTCCTGAGGCCGCAGCGCGACCGCGCGGCGCAGCATCTTGAAGGCTTCGTCCAGGTTCATGTTCTTGTCGACCCAGGAATAGCCGAGATAGTTCAGAACCAGCGGCTGTTCGGGATAAAGCTCCAGCGCCTTCTTGAAATCGGCTTCCGCGGGCGGCCAGTTCTTCGCGCGCTCGTAGGCGATCCCGCGATAGTAATAGAGCGACCAGAGCGCCTTCTCCGGCCCCTTGGAAAGCGCGAGCGCCTTCGTATAGGCGTCGATCGCGCCGGTGAAATCCTTGCGCGAGCGCAGGAGATTGCCGAGCGCCGTCTGCGCTTCCGCGTCGTTGGGATGCTCCTTGACGAGATCGGTGAGGATTTTCGTCGCTTCGTCCTTCTTGTCCATCGTCTCGAGCAGAAGGCCGATCTGGATGTCGGCGTTCACGCGCAGCGGCGACTTCTCGGAGACGGAATCATAGGCGTCGATCGCCTGCTCGTTCTGCTTCAGCCGCTCGTAGACGTCTGCCAGCGTCACCAGCGCGAGGCCATTGTTGGGTTCGAGAAAGAGCGAGAGCCTCAGGTAGATCATCGCGGCGAGCTCGTCACCCTGCCGGCCGCCGACCGCGCCCAGCCCATAGAGCAATTCGGCCGCGCCCTGCTGCGCCGTGCCCACGAAGGGCTCCAGCGTCTTGCCCGCGTTCAGATCGGCGAGGGCGGCGGTCACGATCGGATGACGCGGCACGATCTGGTCGAAGGCGGCATAGACGCGGATCGCGCCTTCGCGGTCGCCGCTCTTGGAGAGATGGCGCGCATAGGCGTCGATCAGCCGCAGCGTGTTCTTGTCGGTCGCATAGACCTTCTCGAACCGCTTGGTCGCCTCGTCGGGCTTGCCGGCGACATCGGCGATCAGCGCGGCGTGATAGTCGCGGAACACGGCGAAAGCCTCGTCGTGCAGCTTGTCGACCAGTGGCAGCGCCTTCGACGTCTGCTTCGATCCGACATAGGTCCAGGCGGTCAGCAGCGTCGCGGTCAGGTCGCGCTGGCGGCCCGAGCCGCCCTTGGCGAGATAGCGACGCGCCACGCTCCAGCGCTTCTGCTCGATCGCGCGCACGCCGAGCGCGAGATTGGCGAGGCCGTTGCCGGGATTGGCGCGCGTCAGCCTTTCCGCCAGACCGAAGGCTTCCGGCATGTTGCCGTTCGCCAGCGAGGCGACGAAGGCCCGCTCCGCAAGTTCCGCATTGTTGGGGTCAGCGCGTAGCGCCTCGCGAAAATAGGTTGAGGCGGCGAGCGTATCCCGCTCGGCGCCGGCGACCAGCGCCGCCAGATAATTGCCGGCCGGGCTTTCGCCGACCTCGAACGGCGTTGAAACCGCGACGCTTTCGCGCGCTGCGGCCGCCTTCCCGGCCCACAGGGCGACGAGGGCGCAGCCGGCGACGGCGGCAATCGTGCGCAGCGCGCGGGGCGCGGTAAACTTGGACGGGGCAGGTGAAGGCAAGCGAGGCACTCTCGGTAGGCGTCCGGGACGCGGAGGCGCGGCCCCGTGGCGGGGCCGACGCGCGGCGCAGAATCTCCTGCGAACATGGCCGTTTTGGGCCGGATCGGCAAGCGCCGGACCGAACGGCTGGACAGCGCGCCCGGCAGTCCCCATGTCATGGCGTCGCAGGAGCAAGACCTTGGCCCAACCGATCGTCGTCACCGTCTCCCATTCGCTCGGCGCCGCCGAGGCGCAGCGTCGCATTGCGCGCGGACTCGAGAAGGGCCAGACCGAACTTTCGAGCGTCTTTTCGGCCTTCGAGGCCGACTGGAAGGCCAATCACGCCGACCTGCGCCTCGTCGCCCTGCATCAGCAGGTCACGGCGGCGCTCGATGTCTTCGACGATGTCGTGCGCGTGGAAGTCAGCCTGCCGTGGTATCTCTCGGCCTTGCAGGACAAGATCGCCGGCGTGCTGAAGCGCCAGAGCGAGAAGGCTTTGCAGATCGGGCAGGGGTAGGAGCCGCTAAGTCTGCCCCGGCTTCAGCCGATAGAAAATGTGCTTGCCGATCACGTCCATCTTCTTCAGGTGCCGCGCCCAGCGCGGCCGCACGTAATTGGCGTGGTAATGCGTGGAGGCGCCGACATCCGCGATCCAGGTCTTGCCGTCGAGCACTTCCTCCGCGATTCGCGACGCCGTGCCCCAGGAGTCCTGGTCGGTGATGCGCAGCGACTTGCCCTCGCAGGCGAAGGAGAACTGGCAGGCCTTGTAGCGGTGGCGGTTCTGGAACACGACGCCGCAGATCGTGTTGGGATAGAGGCCCGAGCCGACGCGGTTGAGGATGACCTGCGCGACGGCGGCCTGACCGTCCTCCGGCTCGCTGCGCGATTCGAAATAGATCGCCTGCGCGAGGCACTTCTTTTCCGACTCGAGCCGATTGCGGCCGACGAGCGCGAGATAGTCCGGCCGACCGTCGGGCGCGCGCGAGACGACTGTCGTGTTGGGCCGCGCCTTCGCGACGCGCGGGGCGCCGGGCGCCGCGACGATCTCGACCGGCGTGGAATCTGCCGGCGCGGGCGTTGTCGAGCCCAGCGCATAGGCGCGCGGCACGACGGGCGTCGCGCCCTGCGCATTGCGCGCGGCGACGACGGCCGGACGCACGGTGATGACGGAGCCGCCCTGCGTCGGCGAGGTTCCGCCGCCGCCGGGCGAGGGCGCGGTCACCGGCGCGTCGTCGGCGTCCCACGGCTCGAATTTCGCGACGGAATCAGGGCCCGTCGCCTCGCCGTCGAACGGCTGGAAGGTGGAGGCAAGCCCGCTTTCGTCGATATGGAACATCAGGTCCGCGGCGCGCAGCTGCTGGAGCCCGCCGGGCTTGTTCATGCGCGTCTCGAAGGAGGGACGCAGCGCGACGAAAGGGTCGCTCTTGGTTGAGCGAACGATCATCGGGAAATGGCCGGGACGCGGCTTTAGTTTCGCTCGCGGCGTGAGTTCGTCGGGCGTCGAATGGAATTCGGCGCTCGGCCCGATGGCGAGCCGCGCCTCGCGCAAAATGCCGCGCCGCGAGCCGAAGGAGCCGAGATTGCCCGACAGGGCGGAGGAAGGCACGAGATCGCGCGGCTGCAGCGCGGCGCGCGCCTCGATCGGCGCCAGCGACGCGCCGGACGCGAAATCCTGGCCCGCGTCGGCGGTGATGGACACGAGAAGCCCCATGCCCAGGCACCACGGCGCGACCACGCCCAACGCCCAACCAATTCGCGAACGACCCATACGCTTGCCGCCTGTACGTCGCATCCACGCGTCGTGACGCTTGCCGTTGATGGGCGTGCGGCCCGCGGCGCGAAAACCACAGGCAAGGCGCACGCCCCGCTCTTCAAAGGTTATCGGGCATTAGGCTTGAGGGAGCGTTTATGCGGGGTTCGCGGCGTCTGCCCCAAAATGGGTCAGCTCGCCGGCGCGCTCAGGTCGGCGAAGCGCTCGCGCACGGCCGCCGCGACTGCTTTCAAGGCGGCCTCGGCGCGCGCATTTTCCTCGGGCGTTTCGATCTTCACCTCGAAATGATGGGCGCGCGCGAGCGTGACGGATTTCTCGAAGGCTTCGAGGCCGGCGGCCGCCATCCTGTCGGCTGCGCGCGGAATCCAGCGACGGCGCAGGCTTTGCGCGACATTAGCGGCGCGTAGCGCGCGCAGGCGCGGATCGATCCGCACGTCTTCCTGCGTTCCGAACCATGCGGGACCCGACAGGTGAAGAAAGACGGAGCGAAAGAAGGGACGCATGTCGCCGCGTCCCTGCGTGAGCGATGCCGCCGTGCGCACGCTTTCGTCCAGCAATTGCCGCCCCCAGTCGCCGGCGAAAGCCTGATGCGCGACCAGCGCGCTCCAGAGCTCCCGCTCCTGCCTGAGCGAACGCGCCAGTAGCGCCTCGTCTATGCCGAGCAGCCAGCCGACGTAGCGCCACAGATGTTGCAGCGCCTCGTTCTCGCCTTCGCTGAAACGCACGCCCAGTCGCGCGAACGAGCGCAGATTGAGATAGGAGAACAGGCTCAGCGTCATCGCCAGCATCGTCTGGTCGATCGGCTCGCCGACGAAATCGCGCGAAAAATCCGACATGCGTTTCAGCCATGCGCGGATCGAGGCATGCAGCAGGCGCACGCGCAGCGTCGTCTCGTACCCGAGCGCGCCCTGGTCGAGCCCGCCTGGCTGGAGGATGGCGCCGATGAAGGCGCCGGTCTCGCTGATGCGCGTCGCGGGATTGGCGCCGAGCCGCCCGGTGGCGCGGGTGACCAGTGTGGCGCGGACGAAGACGCCGCCCGAAAACAGCGAATGCATCAACGAGAGGCGCGACAGCGCGACGAAGCCGAGCATGACGTTCTGCCCTGCGGCAATCGCCTTGGCGTCGAGCCAGTCAGGCGGCCTCGCGACCGCCTCCACGAAGGCGTACGCAGCGGGATCGCCTTCGGCCGCCAGCGCACGCACCGCCCCGAGCTTGTCGGCGGCGCGGTCGTAATTGCGTTCGTGCAGCGCGGCCACGGCGCGATCGGCCAGCGGATCGCCGGCGAACATCATGCGATCGAGCAGCGCTTTCGTATAGCGCGCGCTGTGGGTCGCGTTGGTGGGTTCGATGAGGTCTGTGAGGTCGCGCATGTCTTGCCCGGGGCGCGGTCAGACTGGCCCGGCGACGCGTGCGCGTAAAGTCCGGTCTCGCATGACCCGCCTCGCCTGATAGACTGCTGCGCAAGACGGGAGGATTTCTTGGCGCAAGATAAGGCGCAGCACCAGCCACGCGGCCCGCTTGCGGGCGTACGCGTCGTGGACATGACGGCGGTCGTGCTCGGCCCGCTGGCGACGCAGATCCTCGGCGACTACGGCGCCGACGTCATCAAGATAGAACCGCTCGAAGGCGATCTGATGCGCGCCAACGGCGCGCAGAAGGCGGACGGATCGACGGCGGGCCTGAGTTCCATCTTTCTCGCCATCAACCGCAACAAGCGCTCGCTCGCGATCGACCTGAAGACGGATGAAGGCCGCAACGCCGTGCGAAAACTGGTGCGTTGCGCCGACGTCTTCGTCCACAACATGCGCGTCGAGGCGGTCGAGCGCCTCGGCTTCGGCTACGAGGCCCTGCGCGCCGAAAAACCCGATCTCGTCTATTGCGTGGCGACCGGCTTCGGGCAGGACGGGCCGGACCGCGCGCGCCCCGCCTTCGACGACGTCATCCAGGCGGCAAGCGGTCTCGCGTCCATCGCCAATGTCTATGCCGAGCGGCCGGACTATGTCTCGAGCCTGATCGCCGACAAGACGACGGGCCTGGCGCTCTGCAACGCCGTACTCGCCGCGCTTTTTCATCGCGCGCGCACCGGCGAGGGGCAATATGTCGAGACGCCCATGCTCGAAACCATGGCGGCCTTCGTGCTCGCCGAACACATGGGCGGCATGACCTTCGAGCCGCGCGAGGGTTCCGCCGGCTATGCGCGGCTGATGCAGGGCGGGCGGCGCCCCATGCGCACCAAGGACGGCTGGCTGGCGCTGCTGCCTTACACGGCGGAACACTGGACGGCGTTCGTGTCCGAGATCGACCGCCTCGATCTCGTGCCCATCGCCACCGATCGTCTCGAGCGCAACAAGCACATCCAGGAGCTCTACGGCGCGATGCGCGATGCGCTGGAGCGCCGCACGACGCAGGAATGGCTCGAGGCCTGCGACCGCCTCGACATTCCCGCGACGCGCCTCTATGGCCTCGACAATCTGCCCGATCATCCGCATCTCAAGGCGACAGGCTTCTTCGAGACGCACGATCATCCGGCGGTCGGAAAAATTCGCGTCACGCGTCCGCCGACGAAATTCGAAAAGACGCCCGCGACGATCGTGCGGCACGCGCCGCGGCTCGGCGAGCACACGCGCGAGCTTCTTTGCGAAGCGGGCTTGCGAGAAGAAGAGATTGCGGCGCTGATCGAGCGCGGGGTCGCGCGCGCTAGCGCGCGGTGACGACGAGCGCGCGCATGCGTCCCGCGATCGCGCCCGATCCGAATTTGGCGGCGAGCGCGGCGGCCACGGCCTCCGTAGCTTCGTCCAGCCGGCTCGCGTCGCGCGTGTCGATCTCGTTGCGCAGCGGCGTGCCCTGGCAGATGCCGATCGCCGCCGCGCGCGGGCTCGGCGCGCGGTCCGTCTTTTCCACCGTCTCGATTTCCGTATTGGCGAAACCCGCCTTCACCAACGTGGCGCGGATATCGCCAGCGTCGTTGTAACCGTATGGCAGGCGCTCGAAGAAGGTCGGCGGATCCTCCGGAAAGACCGCCGCCAGCGCCTGGGTCGCGACGAGCGCGAACACATTCGCATCCAGCGTGTCCCAGACATTGAAGATGTAGAGGCCGCCCGGTTTGAGAACACGGCGCGCCTCTGCGAACCCTTTTGCCTTGTCGGGCAGGAACATCACGCCGAACTGGCAGACGACGGCGTCGAATTCCTTGTCGTCGAAGGGCAAGGCGGATGCGTCGGCGACCCGCCATTCGATCCTGCGATCGGCGAGGCGGGAAGCCGAGACATCGAGCATAGGCCCGTTCAGGTCCGTCGCCACGATGGAGACAGCCGGCGGTAGCGCGCGCGCCATCGCACGTGTCGCGGCGCCGGAGCCGGCGGCGATTTCCAGCACCCGTCCTCGCATTACGCCGCTCAGGCGTCGCACGAGGTCTTCGGCATAGGGCGCAAACCAGATCGGCACGAGATATTCGTCGTAGATGGCCGGGATCGAACCGGTGAACGCCTTGTCGCCGCTTGCCATGCCCTGCGCTCCCGTCTGCATGCGCCCCATGCCTGCTTGCACATAGGTCAGTCCGTCCGCGGGTCGAGCGGCGCCGGGCGTGCGGGCGCACACATTCTTCCGGCGGGAATTCGGGCCTTCTGCCGCCGGGCGGTTGGCGCCTCGTCGACAAAGGATCTGTACGCGGGCGCCGCGGCAGGCAGATACGGTGGGTGCAATGAAAATCGTCGCAAGCGTCCTGATGTTCATCCCGATCATTCTGGCGGTCGCCTTTGCGAGCCTGGCGCTTGCCAGCGCCGCCCGCGCGGAAACTTTCACGGCCTGCTCGGTCAAGCCGACGAAGGACGGTTTCGTAGCGCTGCGCGCGCGGCCCTCCCACGACGCGCCCGTCGTTGCGAAGATGCTGCCGGAGCAGATCGTCGTGCTCGATCTCAAGAACTACAATTATGTACGCTCGGGCGGATGGATCAGCCTGTCGTGGTTCCCCGGCGAAGCCATGCCCAATCCCGGCGAGGACGGTTCCGACAAGATCAGGCGCGGCTGGGCGAGCTACGAGCTGATCGACGACTGCGGCTGATCATTTCACCAGCGCCGAAATCTCCTTGAAGCGCGGATGTTTCGCGTCGCGCACCCATTCGAACAGGACCATTTCCGTCGTGACCAGCGCGGCGCCGGCGCGCGCCATGCGCTGCAATGCAAAGCGCTTGCTCTGCGCCTTGCGCGAGCCCACGGCGTCCGCGACGACGAAGACCTTGCGGCCCGCTTCGATCAGCCCCAGCACGGTCTGCAGCACGCAGATATGCGCTTCGCAACCCGTGACGACGAGCGCATGCGTCTCGGGCAGCCGGTCGAGAAAACCCGGCGCGCGCGTGGAATCGAAGCTCGTCTTCTCGACGAGCGCCGCGGCCGGCGGCGCGAGCTCCGGAACCATATGCCCGAGCCCCTTGGGATATTGCTCCGTATAGAGCGTCGGCACGTCCAGAATCTCGGCGCCGCGCACCAGGCGCCGCGCATTGGCGATCGCTTCGCCCGCGCCCTCGATCGCCGGCGTCAGTCGGGCCTGGAAGTCGATGACCAGCAGGGTCGAGGCCTGCGCCTGAAGCATGAGCATGGCGTTGTTCCTCTTCGTGCGCCTGACGCTTCCGCGCGATTGACTTCGTTCTAGCCCCGCCCGATTCTTTCAACAAGACGAGCGGCAAGAGGCCGAGAGGAACACGCCATGCTGATGAACGCCGCCGATTATCGGGAATCGCTGCGGGCATATAGCCCGCGCGTCTTCATCGAAGGACGGCAGATCGACAGCGTCGCCGACGAGCCTTTGCTCGCGCCGGGCGTCGCGGGCGTCGGCGTCACCTACGACTTCGCGCATGTCGAGGCGCATCGAAAGCTGATGACGGCGACGCAGCCGACATCGGGCAAGACCGTCAATCGCATGGTTCATGTCAGCGAGAACTCCGCCGATCTTCTCGCCAAACTCGAAGCCGTGCGCCTCGTCTGCAAGACGTCGGGCTGCGCGCAGCGCTATCTCACGCACGATGCGTTGAACGGCATTTATCAGGCGACCCGTCGCGCCGACGATGCGTATGCAACGGACTACAGCCAGCGCTTTCTGAACTATCTCCATGAGGTCCAGGGCAAGGACCTCACGCTCGGCGTCGCCATGACAGACGCGAAGGGCGACCGCTCGCTCCGGCCCGGCAAGCAGCAGAACCGCGACGTCTATGTGCACATCAAGGAGCGCCGGAAGGATGGCGTGATCATTCGCGGGACGAAAGCGATCGTCACCGGCGCGCCCTACATGCACGAATTTCTTGTCATGCCATGCCGCACGCATACGGCGGAGGATTCCGACTTCGCCATCTGCTGCGCCGTGCCGGTCGATGCGCCGGGCGTCACCATCGTCGCCAAACGCGCGGGACGTCCGGGCGATGCGGGGGCAAGATTCTCCGCCAAATACGGCCAGTCCGTCGGCGTCGTCATCTTCGACGACGTCTTCGTGCCGCACGAGCGCGTGTTCATGGCGGGCGAGACGGAGGAGGCGGGCTTTCTCACGACATCCTACGCCACGCACCACCGCCATTCCTGCATCGGCGCGCGCGCCGGCTTCGGCGATCTCCTGATCGGCGCGGGGGCGCACATGATCGAAGCCAACGGGCTCGACGCCGATCGCCATGCGCATATCCGCGAGGCGATGGTCGACCTCATCACCATCGTCGAGAGTTTCTTCGCCTGCGGCATTGCTGCTTCTGTCTATTGTACGCAGGATGCGACCGGCTCGGTCATGCCGGATGCGGTCTTCTCCAATATCGGGAAGCTGTTGCTGGCGACGAAAATCTACGACATGCACAAGCTCGCCCACTACGTTTCGGGCGGGCTGGTCGTGGCGCTGCCGGGACCGGAAGAAGATCACAATCCCGAAACGGCCGCCTCTCTCGCCGCCGTGCTCGGCGGTCGCGCCGACATTCCCGCGGAAAAGCGCATGGAAATGGCGCGTCTCATTGGCGATCTCACCGTATCCGATCAGGCGGGCTGGATGTCGGTGATCTCGCTGCACGGCGGCGGTTCGCCAGAGGCGATGAAACGCGAAATCTGGCGCAATTATCCCGTGCAGGAAAAGAAGGACCTGATCGACGCGCTCTTGGATCGCGGCGTGCTGGACACGGGCGAACGGGTATCGAAACAGCCGGGCCGGTGTTGCGCGCAAGGTTGCGAGACGCCGAGCGAGGCGGCGGAGTAGCCAGTTGTCATTGCGAGAAGCGTAGCGACGAAGCAATCCAGAGCCATGACCCGGCTCTGGATTGCTTCGCTTCGCTCGCAATGACGGGGGAACTAGCCCTCAATGCGCCCTTGAAATACAAAAATCCACGGTCTCCAGCAGCGCGGTCTTGATCGGCGACTGCCCGAATATCTCCAGCGCGTCGCGCGCCATCGCGCCATAGTGGCGGGCGCGTTCGATCGTGTCTTCGAGCGCGCGATGCTTGCGCATGATGCCGAGCGCGGTCTCGATGTCGCCGTCCGAAATCTCGCCCTTCTCCAGCGTCCGGCGCCAGAAGTCGCGCTCGCTGTCTGTGCCGCGCCGGAACGACAGCACCACAGGCAGCGTGATCTTGCCCTCGCGGAAATCGTCGCCCGTGTTCTTGCCGAGCGTGGCGGCCTGCCCGCCATAGTCGAGCGCGTCGTCGATCAGCTGGAAGGCGATGCCGAGATTGGCGCCGTAGCTGCGGCAGGCGGCGGCGTCCGCCTTCGGCCTGTTGGCGACGACCGGGCCGACCTCGCAGGCCGCGGCGAACAGGGCCGCCGTCTTGGCGCGGATGACCGCGAGATAAGCGTCTTCTGTCGTCGAGGTGTCCTTGGCGGCGGCGAGCTGCATGACCTCGCCCTCCGCGATCACGGTGGCGGCGGTCGAGAGAATGTCGAGCGCGGGCAGCGAGCCGACCTCCACCATCATCTTGAACGCCTGTCCCAGCAGGAAGTCGCCGACCAGCACGCTCGCCTCGTTGCCCCACAGCATGCGGGCGGCGAGCTTGCCGCGGCGCATGTCGCTCTCGTCCACCACGTCGTCGTGCAGCAGGGTGGCCGTATGCATGAACTCGACGGCGGCCGCGAGCTTGATATGCCCGTCGCCGCGATAGTCGCACAGCGCGGCGGTCGCCAGCGTCAACATCGGCCTCAGGCGCTTGCCGCCCGAGGAGATCAGGTGGTTGGCGACTTCCGGGATCATCGTCACGTCGGAGCCCGTGCGCGCCAGGATCGTCTGGTTGACGCGTTCCATGTCGGCCGAAACCAGCGACACGAGCCGCTCGACGCCGCCCTTGGCTTCCGGCTTGGATTTTTCCTCGAGGGGAATGACGACGCCCAAAACAACCCCGCTAAGATGATGCGAACATCGGCTATTTAGCGTTCTTTGCCGCCAAATGGAATTGCGGGCGGCTGCTTGTGGGGCGGGAGGCGCCGTGACAGTTTGGCGCGACCCATGATCGAATTGCTGCGCACCAACGATCCCGTGCTCCTGTCCTTCGCCGAGGCCGTTCTGGCGGGCGAGAACATCGCCTTTCTGGTGACCGACCGGCATATGAGCGTCCTTGAAGGCTCGCTCGGCTTCATCCGCCGCCGCCTGCTGGTCGCCGCCGACGACGGGAAACGGGCGCGGCTCGCGCTCCAGGAGGCCGGGCTTGGCGCAGAACTCTCCCCGGCCTGACGCCTTTCTGGGCGGGCGCCTGACGCTGCGTCAGCTGCCCTCCGGCCATCGCGCCGGCACCGACGCGGTGCTGCTGGCCGCTTGCACGCCAGCGCAGGCCCGGGGGCTCGCGGTCGACGTGGGCGCGGGCGCCGGCGCCGCCGGCCTGTCGGCTCTGGCGCGCGCCCAAGCGATCGACATGACCTTCGTTGAGATCGATCCCGCGTTGGCGGCTCTTTGCGGCGAAAACATCGCGGCGAACGGTTTCGCCGCGCGCGCCCGGGCGATCGAGGCGGATGTGCTGAGGGCGTCAAGTCGTCGCGCGGCGGGCCTCGCGGATGGCGCGTTCGATCTCGTACTCACCAATCCGCCCTTTCTCGACCCTAGGGCCGCGCGCGTCTCGCCCGACGCCGCAAGGGCGCGCGCGCATGTCGCGCTGGGCGGGCTCGATGCATGGATGAAGGCGGCGCTGGCGCTGCTCAAGCCGGGCGGGTCGTTCCTGATGATCCATCGCGCCGATGCGCTGGCGGACATTCTGGCGAGCGCGAAAGGACGGATCGGCGGGCTGCGGCTTCTGCCCGTCCATGCGAAAGCAGGCGAACCCGCGGTGCGCCTGCTCGTTTCAGGTAAGAAGGGCTCGCGCGCGCCGCTGGCGTTGCTGCCGCCGCTGGTCCTGCATGGGCCCGGCGGCGGCTTTTCGCCCGAGGCCGAGGCGATCCACCGCGGCGAAGCGGGGATTGCCGCGACGGCGACTTAGGCGCAGACCCTGCGCCACACCCGGCGCCAGCCGTGGCGGGTATGCACGCGAACCTTGCGCATCACGCAATATTCGTCGTCGTCGGCATAGGTCTCGTAGACCGGAGGCGGGACATAGACGGGGTAGGGGTCGTAGCCGCCGACATAGGCCGGATAGGCCGCCCCGCCGCGCCAATGGCCGCCGCGATGACGATGCCGCCCACCGACATACATCGACTGCGCCGTATCGTGCGGCGCGGCCACGACGCCTCGCGGCGACCACACGCGCGGCCGCTGTGGCGCGATCGCGACGCCCCCGGTGGCCCAGTTGGACCCGCCGACCTGCGGGTGGACGCGCGGCGCTACAATGCCGCCGCCCGGCAGACCCTGCGGAACATAAGCGCGCGGGATTGCCGCTGGCCCCTGGAATTGCGGAGCGTAAACCTGCGCGCCGACCCGACCGCCGCCGAAGCCGCCGCCATGGCCGCCACCGAAGCCGCCGCCGGCCATAACGCCGCCGCTCGCCGGCGCGCCGAACATCTGCGCGAAGGCCGGCGAGGCCGCCAGACCCAAGGCGAGCGCAGCCGCCGAAAGCGCCGTCTTCAGATTGTAGCCCATGTCCAACCCTCCTGGCCGGCGATGCGGGAGCAGCGAGATTGGCTCCGGCGTCGACGTTGGCGGCTTTCCTAGAGTGCGCCTCCTGAACCACGGCTGAACGGCGTCGACGCCGCATTGACCGCCGGTGGCGCGGCCCATAGGTTGCGCCGCAAATCGGCCCTCTACGATCAGACAGCCATGACCACCAGCGCCTTCAACGACCCGAAAAAAAGCTTTCAGGGGCTCATCCTCACGCTCCAGAATTTCTGGGCGGCGCAGGGCTGCGTGATTCTCCAGCCCTACGACATGGAGGTCGGCGCCGGCACGTTCCATCCGGCGACCACGCTGCGCTCGCTCGGGCCGAAGCCCTGGAAAGCGGCCTACGTCCAGCCCTCGCGCCGGCCAAAGGACGGCCGCTACGGCGAGAACCCCAACCGTCTGCAGCATTATTACCAGTTCCAGACGATCCTGAAGCCGTCGCCGCCGGACCTGCAGGGCCTCTATCTCCAGTCGCTGGCCGCCATCGGCATCGACCCGCTGTTGCACGACATTCGCTTCGTGGAAGACGATTGGGAAAGCCCGACGCTGGGCGCCTGGGGGCTCGGCTGGGAATGCTGGTGCGACGGCATGGAAGTCTCGCAATTCACCTACTTCCAGCAGGTCGCCGGCTTCGAATGCTCGCCCGTGTCGGGCGAGCTCACCTACGGCCTCGAGCGCCTCGCCATGTATCTGCAGGGCGTGGAATCCATCTACGACCTCAATTTCAACGGCCGCGAAGGCGCGGAGAAGGTCACCTACGGCGACGTCTTCCTGCAGGCCGAGCAGGAATATTCGCGGCACAATTTCGAGCACGCCGACACGGAAAAACTGTTCCGCCATTTCAAAGACGCCGAAACCGAATGCCGCGCGCTGCTGGCGGCGGGCGACAAGGGCGAGCGCCACGACATGGTGCTGCCCGCCTATGACCAGTGCATCAAGGCGAGCCACACGTTCAATCTTCTGGATGCGCGCGGCGTTATCTCGGTGACCGAACGCCAGAGCTACATTCTGCGCGTGCGCGAGCTGGCGAAGGCGTGCGGCGCGGCGTGGTTGAAGACGGATGCGGGCGGGCTGGAGAAGGCCGGCTGAGGCCCTTCGTCCTCAAACCTCCGTCATCCGCGCCAGCAGGAATGCGGCCGCTTGATCCCGCGCGAAATCGGACACGGCGAGATCGAAATGCCCGAGGGCCTGCGCGATTTCCACGCGAACGCGCGGGTTCGGCGCAAACGCTGCGCGATACCCCTCGGCGTTGAAGATGACGTCCGTCTCCGCGCCGAGCACGAGCGTTTCGCAGGCGATCGACGCGATTTCCTTCTTCCAGTCTTCGCGCGGCGTTACGGAGCGGAACAGGCGCCAGCTGTAGGCCGGCGTTTCCGCGCCGGTCTTCGCGGCTTCCGAAATCGCGAACTGGACGACGGGCAATCCGTCGAATGCGTGAATGCCGAAGCGATGCAGCATCTGAATGCCGGCGAAGCGGGGAACCCGCGCATGCGCCCAACCGCCCGACATCGGGCGCGCCGACGGCGCTGCATTGCTGACGTAGGGCGACACGAGAAGCAGGCCGTCAGGCCGGGGTAATTGGCCGCCCGCCGTGTAGCGGATCGCGAGACCGCCGCCGATCGAATGCCCGCCGATGAAGAACCGTCCGCCGCCACCCTCGACCTTCAGGGCGGCCACGAGATCGGCGATGTCCGTCTCCTGACGGTCGAGACGGTCGACATCGCCGCGCACGCCCGGCGCATGGCCGTGACCGCGCATGTCGAGCGTCGCGACGCGCAGGCCGGCGACCGTCGCCAGACCCTCGGCGAAGCGGGCGAGATAGGCGGAATCGCCGCCCGAACCGTGCATGAACACCAAAAGGTCCGCCCCTGAGCCGTAGAGCCGGTAGGCGCGGCTCGCGCCGTCGCGCGCGACGAAGCGCTGTTCCAGCGGCGGCGGCGCGAAATCGCCCCGCGCCACGAAACGGCGGAAATCGGCCAGCGCCGCGCCGCCGAAGCCGGCGGGGCGACGAACCGGCCAGAAGATCAGCGCGACTGCCAGTCCAACGAAAACAATGGGAAATGTCGCGATCGCGATCAGAAGCTGGGACAGGTGCACGGGTCGAACTCCAAATATTGACAGCGTCAATATGCGTACGAGATTTCCGTTGTCAATATATATTTCCGCTGTAAATATCGATCGCAGATCAGGAGGCGTGTATGAGCAGGACGGAGCAGGCCGCGCAGACAGGGGACGCCGAGCGCGGCGGCCCCTATCACCACGGCAATCTGAAACAGGCGCTGCTCGACGCCGCCGAGGCCCTGCTGCGCCGGGAAGGCGTCGGCGGCCTCTCCCTGCGGGCGGCCGCGGCGGAAGTCGGCGTGTCGCATGCCGCGCCGAAAAACCATTTCGGCGATCTGCGCGGCTTGCAGTCGGAGCTCGCGGCCTCAGGCTTCCGCCGGCTTGCCGTTGAGATGCGCGCCGCGCTGGACGAAGCCGCGACGGCGGACGATGCGATGGATGCGATCGGGCGGGCCTATGTCGCCTTCGCCATCGCCAATCCCGGCCTGTTCAACCTGATGTATCGCAGCGAGATGCTCGATTCTGATCGCCCCGCTCTCAAGTCGGCGCTGGCCGACATGGCGACGCTGCTGCGCGGCGCCGTCGCCGCCCGCGCAGGCGGCGGGGCGAGCGGCGCCAACCCCGCCGCCATCGTCGCGGGCGTGACTGCCGCCTGGTCGCTCGTGCACGGCTTCGCGACGCTGCTCGTCGACGGGCGCCTCGCGCCGCTGCTCGCCCATGTGCAGGGGGAGAATCCGGAAGGCGCGCTTCTGGACCTCGTTCTGTCCTCGCAGAAGGCGCGGGGGACCGTCCGGTAGGGCCTTATTGCCGTGTTTGAGCCAGCATAAGGCGCGCCGCGATCATTCGTGATGTCGTCAATCCATTCGCGGCGCCGCGCCGTGAGATGCGCGGCGGCGTCAGGATGATGACGGATTCGAACGTGACTTCCACTGGTCAGATATCAGGAAATGCGCGGCATGCGCGGCAGGTTTTCGCCGCGACCGCTCTCTTGTTCATCCTCTCCGGCGTCGCCCATGCCGGCGGCGATCCCGGCCAATGCAGCGCCTATGCGAAAGGCGCTGTCGCGCAGAACGAGGAAGCCCTGCGCCGGGGCTGCGGCTTCGGCGGCGCGCGCTGGCAGTCGAACTACGGTGCGCATTACGGCTGGTGCATGGCCGATGGCTGGATGTTCAACGGCACGCAGCACGAGAATCAGGCCCGCGCCGACGCCCTCTCGAAATGTCAGCCAAAACCCGGCAGCGCTTCCGGCGTTAAGTCCGGAACCACAAACGAAGTGACCACCACCGCCCGCATCCGCGAAGTGACAAAGGTCCTGCGCGAAACCTTGAGCAATAACGAGAACGTGTGGGGCCGATATGGCTATTGGGTCGGCCGGGGCTGGTGGGGCGGCAGCGAGGACCCGAACAGGCCGGGCATGCTGGCGCCGGTCGACGATCTCGACGCGACCGGCCAGAAACACGACATGGGCTACCAGATCGCCGAGGAACTCGGCCGCGGCCGCGAAGGCGTGACGGAAACCTACATGATGATCGCGGACCTCGTCGCGATCCGCGACGCGCTGGCGCTCGACAGCAACCCCTCGCTCTGGACGCATCCGGCGAAGGATCCCGCCGCCGCGAAAATGTACGTCAACAGGCTGTTGATCCTGTTCCAGTCGTATCAGTCGCGGCTGAACGCCCTGAAATCGATTCAGCTCAAGCGCGAAGACCTCGCCGATCTCGAAGTCCTCAACAAGATGCTCGACGGCCTTCCCAATGTCGCGCAGTTCGAGCAGATGCAGCTGCAGCGCGTGCGCCAGTGGCGGCAGCAATACGACGCGCTTCAGAAGAAGAAATCGCAGTCGAATACGCCCGCGCCGCGGTGAGGAGCGTCGCATGAGCCATACTGAACGGAAGTGTGACCGATGAGGTTTCTGAAGCCATTCTCATGCGCGTTGGCGATCTTCGCGGTCTCCGCCGCTGTTCTGGCCAGCGCGGCGGCGCAAACGGAGCAGAAGCCGTCCGGTCGTCTCATTGAACTTCTCGACGACGCCCTCGCCGGCGCGGAATCGGCCGTTCGCGCGCATCAGGCCGCGCCGAACACGACAGCCGCACAGCCGTCGCCGCAGACTTCGTCCGGCGCCGACGCCGAGTCATATGGCTACTGGGCAGTCAGCGAAGGCGCCGACGGCGTGAAGGTCGGCCTCGTTTTTCCGGCCTATTCGCCGACCGAATTCGTCGGCGCCGTTCTCTATTGCATCCCGAACAGCGGCGTGCGTATGACGCTGGACACGACGAAGCAGTTGCCGGCGGGTTCAAAGGCGGATGTGGCGATCACGGTCGGCGACGCAACCGCCCGCTATCGTGGCGTGGCGCAGGACAAGGCGACGGAGGATGGCGGTGCGGTCGTCGTCGATACCTCCGCCAGCGACCCGATCTTCGAGGACCTCGCGGCGGGCAAGCCGTTTTCCTTTGTTGTCGCGGGGGAGAAAGCATCACTGCCGACGCGAAACAGCCAGAATGCGTTCCGGCGTTTTCTCGATCGCTGCCGCAGCTAGCCGCGCCGCTCAGGCCAGAGCCTTCCCCACGATCTCGCCGACTCGCGGCGCAAGCGTCAGCCCCAGCGCCGCAGCGTGGCCTGCGTCCGACATTTTGCGCCAGGTCTTCTGCACGATGTCGATTGCCTTGGCCTCCTCGTATTTGGTCAGGAACGCCTCGGAGTAGAATTCCAGAAACACGAGACATGCGACGTCTTCCAGCGTCTGCGCCTCGGGATCGGTCCGGGGCCGCTCCTTGCGCACGATCTGCCCGACGCGCTCCGCGTCTTCGGCCGAATAGCCAGCTTCGCCCATGATCTCGGCAAGCCGCTTCGCATGCCGCTCTTTCAGCGCATTGCGCCAGCGGAAATAGCCGGGCTTGTCCATCGGATAGTCGGCGCGCGGGATGGCGAAACGCTCGATATGCTGTCCGCGCACGCCGATCTGCAGCAGTTCACTCGCCTCGGGTGCGAAAATCGCAAGCCGCGCGGTCATCCTGCGTCCGTAGGCGAGTGCGGCCGGCCCGCCGTCTTCCAGCGTCGGATCGCCGGAATTTGCGGCGTCGATCGCGCCGAGAACCTGCTCCAGTCTGCTCATGTGCATTCTCTGATACGCCCTGTTGCGTTTGTGCAATGGACAGGTGAGTTTGGGATCGTTCTAAAGAACGGATGCGATCTTCGCACATGCAAACACGAGAGGATTCCATGTCGCAACCCGTCATCGCCCAGAAGTCGCCGATCCCGGTCGAGGTGGAAGCCGGCAAGAACTATTACTGGTGCACCTGCGGCAAGTCGGCCAAGCAGCCGCTGTGCGACGGCTCCCACAAGGGCTCAGACTTCGCGCCGATGGCCTGGACCGCGCCGGAGACCAAGACCGCCTATCTCTGCGCCTGCAAACAGACAAAGAACGCCCCGCTCTGCGACGGCGCGCACAAGGCGCTCTGAGCCTCGCTATCCCGCGCGCCGGTTCACTGCGCGCGGGACTGCATCAAGACGCGGCGGACGGCGCACGCTCGATCAGCCGCCGGCCTCTCCGACCGCCCGATTGGCGTCCTTCAGCAGCGCGTCTTCCCGCTTGCTCTCGTCCAGTATGTTCAGGGCGTTGCGGATCACGCTCACCGAGCGGGGCGCGTGTCCGTAGTCCGCCTGCTTCAATTCCCAGTAGATCGTGTGCGTGAAAAGTCTCTGCGGCAACGAGCCGGACTTCCGGCGCGGCTCGACTTTTACGTCGACGACGCCAGGCCCGAAAATCCCGGAGACCGGCCCCGAGATGAAATCGCCGGTGAGGAACAATCGCGGATCTTCCGGCCGGTCGTGGATGCTGGTCCATCTGACGACCGAGAATACGGCGTCGTGATTGAACCGCAACGCGCCGCCCTGGGTTGGTTGGTAGACGAATGATTTGCGGCCTCGGAATTCCTCGAGTCGGGGCGGACAGCGCGACAGTTCCCGCCATCTGAAGCGATCGCCGAGCTGCTTCTTTTTCGGGGCGAGCAGGAATTCCGCGTGGGTGAGCGGGTTGGCGATGGTCACGAGGTCGGAAATCAGCCAGCGCGCGCTGACCTTTTCGTCATCGGGCCCGACCGCGTCGAGTCGCTCGTCGTCCGCTCTCCGCAAGGCCCTGAACAGCGCGCGCTGCGCCCGTCGAAACCGACGGAGGTCGATCGGCTTCTGCGTCGCGGCCTCGATGACTTCCTGGACCTCGCCGCGCACCGCATCCGCGTTCGGAACGAGTTCGGGCTTGCGCCGGGTCGCGACATAGTCCGCCCAGAGCAGGCAGAGAATGTCGTAGGCAATCAGGCAGCCGAGGCTGTGCGCCACCAGAATGATGCGGTCATACTGGCCAGAGGCCGTCAATTTGTTGATCAGCTCGACGCCGCGGTCGCGAACTTTCTGCCGGGGCACGATATTGCCCGGCGAGGCGACCGTATACCGCGCGACATCGCCGAAAAACTTGATGAGAAAGCCTTGTATGAGCAGCAGGGCCGCGCCGACCAGCGCAATGAAGCCGGGCCAGAAGATATTGTGCTCCCTGGAGGTCTGAAAGACGAAGGGTTTGGCGAGCACGCCGATCAGGACGACGAGGCTCCAGAGCGCGATGAAGCCCGCCGTCACGGCGAGCCAGTAACTGGGCTTCTTGAACCTGCTGAACTTGTAGACGAGGGCGCCGATCAGGGCGACGAGCCCCGGCGCCCAAACGAGGTCGCACGTGCTGACGACGGTCGGCGTCTGAAAGGCGAGCCGGTATGTCGCACCCCAATCCAGCGATTGCTGCGCTCCCCGCGCCTTCTCGATTGCGTCGATGAAGAGCTGGTCGATCTCGGTCGTCACGAACCAGAGCAAGGCGATCTGGGCGGACAGCAGGAATGCGACGTTGACGACCCAGAGCAGACCCCAGATCCATCGAACCGCTTTCGGCGCTTCCGAGGGCCGGCGGACCACGAGCCGCACATACCATCCCAGGAAATCCGCCCAGGTCGTGTCTGTCGTGGAATCGGCCCAATAGAGTTCGAAGAATTCGTTGCGCACTGCATATTCGTCGTTGTCGTCGTTGACGTCGCTGTGTCTTCGCCTGCTCTTGCGGGTGGAAATGCGCCGCAGTTCCCGCGACCCCGTCGTCGAATCCGGGACGGAGAAGAGCTGTCCGGCCTTCTTCTCGTCGCTACTGTGGAGGTCGCGGTCGCTTGCCCAGACGGCCGTGGCGAAATCCCGGACCGTTTCCATGGGGATCTGCTCTCCCATGCCGTGAACGAGAACGATGGCCTGACGGCGGATTTGCTCGCGTTTTGGCCCTTCCGCGGCACCCTGAACGATCGGCATGGCGCTTCCCCCCGGGACGCAGAAAACGAACTTCTCGAAATATTTCGACTGAAACCTGCGCCCGATCTTATCGGGCCGGCGACCGATTGCGAGAGGCGCGAGGCCCGCGCCGACTGCCTGGCCGGCGTCCTCGCGTCGCGAATTGTTCGCCCGAGCTTGCGTCCAGCGCGCACTTGCGGGAGAAGACGGCGCGTTTTCACTTTCGCCGGTTCCGATGCCCGACCTCCTCCTCGAACTCTTTTCCGAAGAAATCCCCGCCCGCATGCAGCGGCAGGCGGCGGGAGACCTGGAGCGGCTCGTCACCGGCGCCCTGATCGAGCGCGGCCTGAAGTTCGAGGGTGCGGTCGCCCATGCGACGCCACGGCGTCTCGCCCTGCACATCGCCGGCCTGCCGGGCCGCCAGCCCGACGTGCGCGAGGAGAAGAAGGGCCCCCGCGTCGGCGCCCCGGACGCCGCCGTGCAGGGCTTCCTGAAGAGTGCGGGCCTCGCCTCGCTCGATCAGGCGAAAATCGAGAAGGACCCCAAGAAGGGCGAATTCTACGTCGCCATCGTCGAACGCGCCGGCAAGCCGACGCTGGAGCTGCTGGCCGAAATCCTGCCCGGGATCATCCGCGCTTTCCCCTGGCCGAAATCCATGCGCTGGGGCGCGGCCTCCGCGCGGCCGGACGCGCTGCGCTGGGTGCGCCCGCTCCATTCCATCGTCGCGACCTTCGGGCCCGAGAACGAAGAGCCGGAGATCGTGCCTTTCGAGATCGACGGCGTTGCTGCGGGAAATATCACCTACGGCCACCGCTTCCTCGCGCCCGCGGCGATCAAGGTGCGCCGCCTCGACGATTATCTGCCGGCGCTCGAACAGGCCAAGGTCGTGCTCGACGCCGACCGGCGCAAGAACATCATCCTGCATGACGCCCGCGACCTCGCCTTCGCGCAGGGGCTGGAGTTGGTCGAGGACGAGGGCCTGCTGGAAGAGGTCGCCGGCCTCGTCGAATGGCCGCGCGCGCTGATGGGCTCGTTCGACGAGTCCTTTCTCGCCATACCGCCGGAAGTCATTCGCGCGACGATCCGCGCCAACCAGAAATGCTTCGTGCTGAAGCGCGGCGACACGCTCGCCAACAAGTTCATTCTCGTCTCCAACATCGAGGCGAAGGATGGCGGCAAGGAGATCGTCGCCGGCAATGAGCGCGTTGTCGCCGCGCGCCTGTCGGACGCGAAATTCTTCTGGGAGAGCGACCTCAAGACGCCGCTCGAACAGCGCGTGCCGAAGCTCGACAGCATCGTCTTCCACGAGCGCCTCGGCACACAGGGCGAACGCGTCAAGCGCATCGAGGAACTGGCCTACGAACTGGCCGCGAAGGTCGGCGCCGATCCCGCGCGCGCCGCGCGCGCCGCCCATCTCGCCAAGGCCGACCTCGTGTCGGAAATGGTCGGCGAGTTTCCGGAGCTGCAAGGCTTGATGGGCCGCTATTACGCGGCCGCGCAGGGCACGGCGCCCTCGATCGCCGCCGCGATCGAGGAGCATTACAAGCCGCAGGGCCCGGGCGACCGCGTGCCGACCGATCCGGTGTCCGTCTCCGTCGCGCTCGCCGACAAGATCGACACGCTCGCCGGTTTCTGGGCGATCAACGAAAAGCCGACCGGCTCGAAGGACCCCTATGCGCTGCGCCGCGCCGCGCTCGGCGTCATCCGCCTCGTACTGGAAAACGACCTGCGCCTGCCGTTGCTCCACACGTTCCGGCTCGCGCAATCGCGCATGCACATTCACGCCAACAGCGCACAGGATCTGCTCGGTTTCTTCGCCGACCGTCTGAAGGTCTATCTGCGCGACAAGGGCGCGCGGCATGACCTGATCGACGCCGTTTTCGCGCTGGAGGATCAGGACGACCTGCTGTTGATCGTGAAGCGCGTCGAGGCTCTCGGCCAATTCCTGGACAGCGACGACGGCAAGAACCTGCTCGCCGGCGCCAAGCGCGCCGCCAACATTCTGCGCGCGGAAGAGAAGAAGGATGGCGAAGGCGCCTTCGACGAGCCCGCCAATATCGAATTCATCAGCGAATACGAGGAACGCGCGCTGAAGGCTGCGATCGATCGCGCGAGCGGCGAGACGAAGGAACGCGTCAAGGCCGAAGACTTCGAAGGCGCCATGCATGCGCTCGCGAAATTGCGCGCGCCGGTCGACGCCTTCTTCGACAAGGTGACGGTCAACGCCGACGATGCGCGCTTGCGCAAGAACCGGCTGCAGCTCCTCGGCGAGCTGCGCGCCGCCATGCGGCGCGTCGCCGATTTCTCGAAGATCGCGGGCTGAGGGTCACTCCTCGAACCGCGATCCCGCAAGTTCGGACGCATAGACCGGCTCGCAGCCGGCGTGCGCGCGTCGCATGAACAGCCCGAACATCGTCGCGACCGAAAGGCCGAGCAGCAAGGTCGAGCCCATCGCGCCGGCAAAGCCGATGACGAAGGCCACGACATGGTTGGAGGCGTCGCCGCGCTCGGCCGCCGCTTCGCCGCTGCGCAGCGAATCCGTCTCCGAAATCCAGGCGCAGATCAGGAAGGCGATCGCCATGGCGTTCATCGGCGCTGTGCCGACTCCGAAACTCGACTCGATCGGCGTGGCGCTGACCGCGAAGGCGAAATAGCCGAGACAGGTCGCGGCCAGATGCGTGGCGATGGCGAGCTTCCTGCCGGCGAGCCGGCTTTCGAGTCCGGCTGCGGCGCCGAGGATCAGGCAGGAAAGAAGGACCAGGTTGAATTGCGGATGCATGTCGTTCCTCCCTCGGGAATGCATGCATTGAACCCTCGGCGGCCCTCCGAAGACCTTAACGATTCCCTGCGATCCGTAGTCAGATTTACCGCGCCTTTGAAGCGAACACGCGCCAGATATGAATTAATTTTTACTCATTTTCTCGCGTTGACGCCGCCTCGCGCGAGGCCATCGTCAACATGCCGATTGTGTCCACGCGGATGATTTTGCAGGGCTTCAGAAATTCGTTTCGCGCACGTCGCGCCGGCGCTTTGCAGGCGGGTTAAGAGCGCGCGGCAACGAGCGATCCGTTCAATTTGAATCGTCTTTGAATCGAGATTGCCGCGAGGTTGATCTCAATTCGCGTCAAATCTGAATCGATTTTTACCTGTTCGGCGATGCGCTCTCACGCTGCGCCGAAACGGTCGCGCCAGGCCGGCAGCGCTCCGGGAAAGGGCAGGGCGCTCGCCGCATGCACGCCGCGCGCGATGGCGCGGGCGAGGCAGTCGGAAGCGAGTGCGCAGATCTCGATCAGTTCGGCGGCGGGATCGCCGAGCGCGCGCCGACCGGTCGAGGCGGCGAACACCATGTCGCCGTCGAAGATCGCATGGGCGAGCCGCAGCCCCTTCGACTTGCCGCCGGACGCCGCAATCGCCAGTCGCTTGGCCTGCGGCTTGGTCAGCTTTGCATCGGTTGCGACCATCGCGATGGTCGTCGCCGGCGTGATCGGCCGTCCCTTCCAGGCGAGCGCGGTCGAGGGATGCGTCTGCGCCCCGAGCCCGCCGAATTCGTCGCCGATCTCCCAGGCGCCGGCCCAGAAATGCGGGCCGCCGCCCACGACCGCCGAGCCGATGGCGTTGACGACCACCAGCGCCCCGACGGTATGGCCGGCCGAGGTCACCACGCTCGCTGATCCCAGACCGCCCTTGAGGTCCGCCGTCGTCGCGCCGAAACCGCCGCCCGCCGTGCCGAGCGCGAAATCGGCGCCCGCCGCATCGCAGGCGTCGTAAGCGAGTTCGCGGTAAGGCGGATACCGGCCCCAGTCCTTGTCGCCGCCGTTGATGAGATCGAAGCAGATCGCCTGCGGCGTAATCGGGATGACGGCGCGTCCGAACACAACGCCGCGTCCCCGTTCGCGTAGCCACGCCTGCGCGCCGCTCGCAGCGTCCAGGCCGTAGCCCGAGCCGCCCGAGAGTAGGATGGCGTGCACCGCGTCGACCTGGGCTTCCGGCGCGAGGCATTCGAGATCGCGTCCCGCAGGCGCGCCGCCGGTGACCGAAACCGAAGCTGTCGCCTCGCTATCGAACAGCGCGACCGTGACGCCGGTCGCGACCTTTTCGTCGTGTGCGTTGCCGATGCTCACGCCGGCGACGTCGGTGATCAGGTTCTTTGGTCCGGTGCGCATCGTTTCGCCTCCCGCCCAAAGAGTCGCACAGGCGCCGCACCCCCCGCAATGTGCGGAATGGCGCCGCGACATTGCCCGGATTCGGGCTGAATTGCGTCGTGGTCGCTCATCACACGTTCATCCGCCGCATGCGAAACCCGCATCGTCGGCGTTGAGCCGAAGAACTGGAAAGACCGAAAAATGGATACCCGTACCCAGGACGTCTCGAACCCGCTGTCCTTCCGCGTGAGCCGCGGCCAGGGCGCGTCCTTCGTCGTCACCGAGCAGCACGGCCGCATCGGCGGCGTGTTCGGCGACCTGTCCTCCGCAATGCGTTTCGCCCGCCACGAGGCCTTCAATCGCGGCCGCGAACTCGATCTGAGGTTCGACGAGAGCCTCGCCCTCATCCGGGCAGCGGGATGAATTCCGTCTCGCCGGGAACGGAGGCGAAGCGCCCCGCCGCCCAGTCGGCCTTGGCCTGCTCGATCCGTTCCTTGCGCGCCGAGACGAAATTCCACCAGATATAGCGCGGCCCGTCCGCCGTCTCACCGCCGATCAGCGCGAAGCGGGCGGGCGCCGTCGCTGAAATCTTGAGCGATGCGCCTGGCTTGAGAACGACGAGCCGGCCTGCCTCGAAGACCTCGCCGCCGATCTCGATCGCGCCCGAAAACACGTAGATCGCGCGTTCCTCGCTCGCGGCGTCGACCGGCGCGCTGGCGCCCGCGGCCAGCGTGAAATCCACGAAAATCGTATCGCCAAAAGTCTTCACCGGCGAACGCGCGCCGAGCGTGCTGCCCGCGATGATCCGCGCCTCGACTCCCTTGTCCCTGACGACCGGCAGCTGGCCGGCGTCATAATGGTCGAAGGTGGGCGCGGTTTCCTCGAAGGCTTGCGGAAGCGCGACCCAGAGTTGCAGGCCGGACAGCGTGCCGCCATGCGCGCGCCAGTCCGCGCCCGAGCGTTCGGAATGCGCGATGCCGCTGCCCGCCGTCATCCAGTTGAGCGCGCCAGGGCGGATCGGCAGCGCGCTCCCGAGCGAATCCCGGTGCATGATCTCGCCCTCGTAGAGATAGGTGACGGTGGCGAGCCCGATATGCGGATGCGGCCGCACGTCGATGCCCTTGCCGGGCGGCAGCAGGGCGGGGCCCATCTGATCGAGGAAGATGAATGGCCCGACCATGCGCCGGCCCGCCGCCGGCAAAGCGCGCCGCACGAAAAAGCCGTCGCCGATGTCGTGCGCGCGGGGCACGATCACCATGTCCACGGCGTCGCAGGAAGCGGGATCGCCGGATTGCGGATCGATGTCTTGCAGCGTGGACATGTGCGGGCCTCCTCCGGACGTATCTAGCGCCCGGAAGCCGCGTTTGGATTGATGGCCGGAAATTCTTAGCGGCGAATGCAGCGCCGGGTTCGGCTGGCGCCTTGCGTTCCTCCGGAGACATAGCTGCTGCCGCCCATATTTCCGCCTCCGGTCACCTCCTTGATTTGTCCTTTCGGACAGCGACCGTCATCAACCAGAACGGTGACGCCAGCAGGCAATTGGCCGGCCGGCGGCTCTCTTTTGAGGATTTGCGCCCTCGCGGTCGCCTCGAATGCGATGACTATGGCAATTGCAATCAAGAAATGGCGCATCGAGCCCCCCGAGGGATTAAAATCGGCGCGTTGAATGCGCCACGCTCAGGTTGGCACGGCCGGGCGAAGCGGGATAGCTGCAGTAGACCCCCCACGTCTTCGCGCTATCTTGCCCCCATGCTGCCTGCCGAAAATCTTCTCTCCCGCGAAACCTCCCCGTACCTCCTCCAGCATGCGGCCAATCCCGTGCACTGGCGGCCCTGGGGCCATGCCGCGCTGGAAGAGGCGCGCGCGCTCGACAAGCCGATCCTGCTCTCGATCGGCTATGCAGCGTGCCACTGGTGCCACGTGATGGCGCACGAGAGCTTCGAGAACGAAAAAATCGCAGGCCTGATGAATGACCTCTTCGTCAACATCAAGATCGATCGCGAGGAGCGGCCCGACATCGACCACATCTACATGAGCGCGCTGCACGCCATGGGCCAGCAGGGCGGCTGGCCGCTCACCATGTTCATCGCGCCCGACGGCGCGCCGTTCTGGGGCGGCACCTACTTTCCTCCCGAACCGCGCTGGGGCCGCGCCTCGTTTCCCCAGGTGCTGGCCGCAGTCCACGAAGCCTGGCGCGAGAGGCGCGACAGCGTCGCCATCAACGGCAGGGCGCTCACCGAACACCTCGCGGAACTCTCCGCGACAACGCCGGGCGCTCCGCCCGGTCCGCAACAGTTGCAGCAATTCGCCAGCGCATTGCTCGCACAGGTCGACCGGACGCATGGCGGCATCGGCGATTCGCCGAAATTTCCCAATGCGCCGATTTTCCGTTTCTTCTGGCAGGAGCATTGCCGCACCGGCCGCGCCGATCTCGACGACGCGGTGCGCCACATGCTGACCTCCATGTGCGAGGGCGGCATCTACGATCATCTCGGCGGCGGTTTTGCGCGCTATTCGGTCGACGCCGAATGGCACGTGCCGCATTTCGAGAAGATGCTCTACGACAACTCGCAGATCCTCGACCTGCTGGCGCTGGCGCATGCCGCCGAACCCTCGCGCCTCTACGCCGAACGCGCGAAAGAGACAGTGGGCTGGCTGATGCGCGAAATGCGCGGTGATGCGGATGCCGCCGGCAACCGCGCCTTCGCTGCCGCGCAGGATGCCGATCAGGAAGGCGAGGAGGGGCTGTTCTACACATGGTCAGCGGATGAGATTCGCGCAGCGCTTGGCGAAGAAGCGCAGGCGTTCGCGGACGCCTATGACGTACGCGCGGGCGGCAATTGGGAAGGGCGCAACGTGCTGCGCCGCGTAGCGCCCTATGGCGACGCAGGTTCGGAGATCGCACTCGCAACCAGTCGCGCAAAACTTTTCGACATCAGGGAGAAACGCGAAAAACCCGCACGCGACGACAAGATTCTCGTCGACTGGAACGGCCTGATGATCCGCGCGCTCGCACGCGCTTCCGTCGTCTTCAGGCAGCCGTCGTGGCTCGAGGTCGCAGAGGCGGCGTTTCGTTTCGTCGACAATATGGCGCGTGAAAAAAGCGGGCGGCTCGCGCATGCATGGCGTGGCCGCGTGTCGGCGATCGGCCAACTGGACGATTACGCCGCCTTCACGCTCGCCGCGCTCGCGCTGTTCGAGACGACGGGCGCGCGCGCCTGTCTCGACAAGGCGCTATCGACTGCGCGCGAGGCGCAGCAGATATTTGGCGATGACGACGGCAGCCTGTTCATAACCGCGAAGGGCGCGGCCGACGTGCCGGTCGGCCGCCCGCGCCACGTACGCGACAATGCTACGCCTTCGGGCGTGGGGCTCATGGCGGAAGCCTTCGCGCGCCTCTGGCATCTGACGGGCGATGCGCACTGGCGCGAGGCCTGCGAAAGATTGATCCGCGCCTTTTCCGGCGCCGGCGCGGCGCTCGCGTTGAGCCCCACCCTGCTTGCCGCCGCCGATCTTCTGGAACGCGCCGCCGTGGTCGTCATTGCGGGCGATAGCGGCGCCGACGCCCTGTTGCGCGCGGCGCTTGCCGCGCCCGATCCCGCAATCTGCGTCTTGCGGACGAAGGACGGCGCGGATTGGCCGACGTCGAGCCCCGCGCACGGCCGCACGCCGGTCGGGGGCATGGCGGCGGCCTATGTCTGTCGCGGCATGGTCTGCGGTCTGCCGGTCCTCGAAGCGTCGGCGCTGACGCGCGATCTCGCGCGCGGCGCCGCGACCTAGATCAGAGCCGCGCCGCGCGCCAGCGGCCCGAGCAGGATTGGCTGGGCGCGTCCCAGCGGCCGCTGCCGGTCCTGTCGTGCATCATGCCATCGGCATTGACCATGCTCGCGACATTGAACCGCGCCTGCCCCTGCGCGTCGATCGAGCCCGAGGCGCTGACCGGCAGCTCCCGCACCCGCTGCAGTCGGTTGCCGGCGACGATCACCGTCCAGGTCTGCGGATTGCAATCGCCTTTTTCCGTTACCACCGAGACGGACCACGTGCCGTCGAACTTGCCGTCGTTTCCGGCGAATGAGGGAGAGGCTGCGACCATAGCGAGCGCGAGCGCGAACGCGCCATTTCTCGTGCGAGACATCGATTATTCCGTATGGGTTTCAGGGGCGACCCGAATGGCCGTGCGGCATTGCGCTTCGCACGGCTCCAATCGGTCGCGCGCTCAATCCCACAGGTTTGCGGCGCAAATTCGACGGGTCTCTAGCTCTGCCGGAACGGCTTGACGTCGCGGACGGTCCAGTCGTCCGTACCGCCGGTGCGGCAGGCCGAGCCCTGCACGACTTCCTTGGCGTCGCCGCCGTCGATTTTCGCGATGAAGGCCCGACAGACCTCGCCATCGACCGGATAGGGCGCGGCGACGGGGATGAACGTGCCCTTGCGGCCGGTCTGCGGATTGTCCCAGGCGACGGTGGAGCCGTTGCCCTGCGGGTCGAGCGCGGTGGCGAGCGCGGCGCGGGCCCGCCGCCAGTCTTCTGTTTCCAGATGCCGTGAAAGCGGCGAGGCGCTCGTTGCTGTGACGGAAGTCTTGGCGATCGAGCCGGTCGGCTCGTGGTCGACGCCCGCGACGGTCGCGGAGCCCATCAATGGCAGCGACATCGAGCAGCCCGCAAGCGTCAGCCCGCAAACCGTCGCGAGCGCGATCCCCCGCGCGGGGGCGCAGGCGCGCTCTATGGAAACGATTGCTGAAGGACGCCGGGGGCTACGCACTCTGTTCCGCCATGATACAAGGAACCGTCATGGATACTCGCGCAGAGCAGTTAACGGCCGGTGACTTTACGGAGGCGGCCGAGCCTTTCGGCCTTTTCGAGCAATGGCTCGCGGAGGCGAAAGCCAAGGAAATCAACGATCCCGACGCCATGGCGCTGGCGACGGTCGACGCCGACGGCATGCCCAACCTTCGCATGGTCCTGTGCCGGGCCTTCGACTCGCGCGGGCCGGTTTTCTACACCAACGCCGAGAGCGCCAAGGGCGTGGAACTGCTCGGCGCGCACAAGGCGGCGGCCTTGTTTCACTGGAAATCGCTGCGCCGGCAGGTGCGCATCCGCGGCCCCGTCGAGATCGTGGACGAGGCCCAGTCCGACGCCTATTTCGCTTCGCGGCCGCGCGACAGCCGCATCGGCGCCTGGGCAAGCCAGCAGTCGCGCCCACTCGAAAGCCGGTTCGCGCTGGAAAAGGCGGTCGCGAAATTCGCCGCCAAATATGCGATCGGCGAGGTGCCGCGCCCGCCCTACTGGAAGGGGTTCCGCATCAGGCCGGTGCAGTTCGAATTCTGGTCCGACGGCGCATTCCGCCTGCACAACCGCATCGATTTCCGACGCGATGCGCCGGACGGCGACTGGCGCAAGCAGCGCCTCTATCCTTGAGCCATCGCCCGTGACGCAAGCTGCGCCCGCCCTCGATAATGATGATCGAACCTATCCCGCGCGCCCGATCCTGGCGGCGTCCATCGCCGTGTTTCGCGATGGCAAGGTCCTGATCGCAACTCGCACAAAACCGCCGGGGGCCGGCGTCTGGTCCCTGCCGGGCGGCCTCGTCGAGCCCGGCGAGACCATCGAGGAAGCAGCCCTGCGCGAATTGATGGAAGAGGTGGGAGTCGAGGCCCGCATCATCGGCTTCAACCGGCATGTGCAGCGCATCGACCGCGACGACGAAGGCCGGGTGCGCCATCATTTCGTTGTCGCCTCATTCGTCGGCGTCTGGACCGGTGGCGAGGCGACGACGGGCCCGGAGGCGGGCGAGGTCCGCTGGGTCGATCCGCACGATCTCGACGGCTTGCCGACGACGCCGCATCTCGCGCGCATTCTCGCGCGCGCCGCCGAAATCTGCGGGCAAGCGACATGAAGCGCGTGAGCCGGGCTGTTCTCTGCGCGCTCGCGCTGTCGCTGATCGCGTCGCCGGCCATGCCGGTCGAACGCAAGCCCGCGCGGCCGTCGGCGGCGGCGAAGGCGCCGGAGAAAAAGCCCGAGCCCCCGCCGGAGCCTACGCCCGGCGTCCCGCTCTACGAGAACCAGCTCCTGCGCCTTTCCGAAATCATGGGCGCGCTTTCCTACCTCCGGGATCTCTGCGGCGACGGCGACGGCGCCGAATATCGCGCGAAAATGGCGGCGCTGCTCGATGCGGAGGGAACGGCGCCCGAGCGCCGCGAAAAGCTCGCCGGCGCTTACAACCGCGGCTATCGCGGCTACGAGACGACCTACGGCCAATGCACGGCGAATGCGCGCGCGGCGATCGCTCGTTTCGTCGCCGAAGGCGGGCGTTTGGCGCGCGATATTTCCGACCGTTACGGCGGCGCGTGACGTCGCGCGATATGGTTAACCGGAAGTTGCGACGCCGCGTTAACCTTCCATCAAGACCTTGATCGCGTACGCGCGAGCGGCCGTATAGGTTGCCGACCATGACGTCGTTTCTCCCCGCCCTGCAACTCGACCTCGACATCGCGACCGAAGACCGTCGCGCCGCGCTCGTCTATGTCAACGACGCCTTCGTCGAGGCGCTGATGGCGGGGCTCGACATGGAATCCTTCGCCGACGCCGCGATCACAGCGGGCTTGCAGGAACTCGTCGCACGCTACGGCGAGGACGCCGTGGCGAGCTTCACCGCGAAGCTGCCCGAGCGCGTCCGCCGCGGCGATTTCACGGTCGGCGCGCGACATTGAAATTTCCAGCTCTCGCGAAATCATACCCGCCGTCATTGCGAGCGAAGCGAAGCAATCCATCCAGCGGAACCTGATCCAGATGCGGGGCGGGATCGCCACGTCGCTGCGCTCCTCGCGATGACGACTGACTAGATCTACCGTGCGGCGCTGCTCGGTTCCTGCCCGAATGAAGCGGACGCAAAAAGGCCACGCGCCTCGCTCAGGTTCGAATGATGGCCCCTCCCAAATCGTCTATATCTAAATTCTCCGAGCCGATGACGGACGCAGCCGCGTTGCCGCGCGCTGTCGTCGCCATCCGTCAGAAAATTCTGCAAGCCTGCGCGACGCGCGACATCGAGGCGCTACGCATCCCCATCGACTGGAACGAGGTGCGCCCGCTGTTCGAGCGCGGCGTAAAGCGCCCGCCCGGGGAAGATCCAATCGAGCGCCTGAAGACACTGTCCTTTGACGGCAAGGGCGAGGAAATTCTCACGCTGCTGCGCAACGTGCTGCGGCAGGCCTATGTGATCGAGACGCGCGGCAAGGCGCGGATGTTCATCTGGCCGGCCTTCGCCCTGAAGCCGCCTGTCGATCCGACGCCGGACGAACGCCAGATCATGCTCGCCTGCGTGCGCTTCGCGGACCTTTCGCGCGCCGACAAATCGGGCCGTCCGCCGCCGATGCGCATCGGCATCGCGGCCGACGGCGTCTGGCATTACTTCTGGTCGGCCGATCCGGAATAGGGCGCGTCAGCCCTTCGCGTAATGCTCTCGCTCGAGAATGCGCGAGACGATGGCGCCGGCGACCAGCCCCCAGAAGGCCGCGCCGATGCCGAACAGCGGAATGTCGGCGATCGTCACCAAGAGGCTCGCCAGAGCGCCGAAGGCGTAAGGGCCCTTGAACGACGACACGAAGGCGCCCTGCAATACGCGTAGCATGGCGAGCCCGCCGAGCATCATGATGAATTCCTTCGGCGTCGACAGCATCAGCCGCGTGAAGGTTGGCGAGAACAGGCCGAAGACAATGGCGAGCCCGCCCGTCGACAGGGCCGCCGCATAATGGCGATGGCGCTCGCCCGACGATGTGACGATGCCGTTGGTCGGCCCCGTGAGGCAAGTGCCGACGCCGCCCACCGCCGCGCTGAAAACGCCGCCGATTCCGCAGGCGATCGTCACGGCGTTTGCCGGCGGCTTGTGGCCCGCCGCCTGCAGGATCGCAAAGCCCTGCGCGTTCTGCACCACGAGCACGGTGATGGCGAGCGGCACGACGAGCTCGATCATCGCCTGCCACGAGAAGGCGGCGCTTGCGATCACGGGCTTGGCGAGCGCGAGCCCGGTCAAAGCTTCTCCCGCGCCGCGCGGCGAGACGATCAGGACGATCGCGCCGACGATCAGCGCGCCGAGAATGGGCGGCATCAAGCGGGCGATGCGCTCGTTCGCCGACAACGCGAGAAAGGCCACGAGCATCGCCCAGCCGAGCAGCGGATAGCCGCTGAGCGCGCGCACGATGTCGAGCCCGAAGCGCAGGAAGACGCCCGCGACCATGCCCATGACGATGGGCATGGGAATCCATTCGAGCGCGCGTTTTGCGAGGCCGGTGGCGCCGACGATCAGGATCAGCAGGCTCGTCGCATAATAGCAGCCGACGACTTGGGCGAAGCTGAGATGCGCGAGCCCCTGGCCCGCGAGCACCGTGCCTGGAATGGTCCAGAAAAAGCAGAGCGGCTGGCGGTATCGCCACGTCATGAACAGCGTCAGCGCGCCGTTGATGAAGAAGCAAGCGAAGATCCAGGATGCGATCTGCGCGTCGCTGAGATGCGCCTTGGTCGCGACTGACAGAACGATGGCGACCGGACCGGTCGCGGCGAAAATGAAGCCGATGAGCCCGTTGACGAATTGCAGCGGGCCGAGGTCGCGCAGGACCTGCGACAGGGTAAGCGGTTCGGCGGCGGGATCGGCGAGGGATGACATCGGCGCATTCTGTCCGATGGCGCAGTCGCGCGCCAGTCTCAGAGCGCGGCGTGGAACCGCACTGCGGCGCCGCGCGCTGGCGTGACGAGCTCGCCCTGCCACATGACTCTTGCGCCGCGCACGATGGTCCCGACCGGCCAGCCGGTCACCTGCTTGCCGTGATACGGCGTCCAGCCCGCGCGCGAGGCGATCCACTCGTCGCTGATCGTCTCGCGACGCTTGAGATCGACGACGGTGAAGTCGGCGTCGTAACCTACCGCCACGCGCCCTTTGCGCGCGATGCCGAAAAGACGCGCCGGACCCGCGCTCGACAGATCGACGAAACGTTCGAGCGTCAGCCGTCCGGCCGCGACATGATCGAGCATGACCGGCACGAGCGTCTGCACGCCGGTCATGCCCGAGGGGCTTTCGGGGTACGGCTTTGCCTTTTCCTCCAGCGTGTGCGGCGCGTGGTCCGAGCCCAGAATATCGGCGACGCCTTCCGCGACGCCGCGCCAGATTCGGTCGCGATGGAAAGTCTCGCGAACCGGCGGGTTCATCTGCAATTTCGTGCCGAGGCGCGCGTAGTCGTCCGACGACAGCGTGAGGTGATGCGGCGTCACTTCCACGGAGGCGACATCCTTGTGCGCGGCCAAAAACTCGATCTCATCGCCGGTCGAGACATGCAGCACATGGATGGTCGCGCGCTGTTCGCGCGCGATGCGCACGAGGCGTTGCGTGCATTGCAGCGCCGCCGTCACGTCGCGCCAGACGTGATGCGAATTGGGGTCGCCTTTGACGCGCAAGGGTTTGCGCTCATTGAGGCGATATTCGTCTTCCGAATGGAAGGCCGCGCGCCGCCGCGTCGCGCCGAGGATGCGCGACACGCCGTCGTCGTCCTCCACCAGCAGCGAGCCGGTCGACGAACCCATGAACACCTTGACGCCAGCCGCGCCCGGCAGACGCTCGAGCTCCGGAATGTCAGCGACATTCTCGTGCGTGCCGCCGACCCAGAAGGCGAAGTCGCAATGCATCCGGTTTTTCGCGCGCGCGACCTTGTCGGCGAGTTCGGGCTCGCCTGTCGTAAGCGGATTGGTGTTGGGCATTTCGAAGACGGCGGTCACGCCGCCGAGCACGGCGCCGCGCGAACCGGTCTCGAGGTCTTCCTTGTGGGTCGGGCCTGGCTCGCGGAAATGCACCTGGGTGTCGATGACGCCGGGCAGGATGGTCAGCCCCCGGCAATCGATGCGTTCTCCCGCCGACGCCCACGAAAGATCGCCGATTGCGGCGATCGTGTCGCCGATCACGCCAATGTCGCGCTGGCCCCGCCCGTCCTGGTTGACGAGCTCGCCGCCGGAAAGAATGAGGTCATAGGTCTGGGTCATTTGGGGTCCTCGGGTTGGTCAGGGTTTAGACCAACGCGCGGCTCCGCGAAACAGCCGGGACCGCCGGCCTCTGGCCGGCGTTATGCAGGGAGCCGGCTGGAGGCCGGCGGTCCCGGCTTGACTTGGGCCCGCGCCGACACAATTTGCCGTGTCCTGACAGGATTGTTCCATGCCCGCCGTTCTTCTCACCGACCGCGCCGTTCTCTCCGTTTCCGGCGCCGATGCCCGCCATTTTCTGCAAGGCCTCGTCACTTGCGACATGACGAAGATTTCAGCCGAAGCGCCGGGCTTCGGCGCCCTGCTGACGCCGCAGGGCAAGATCCTTTTCGATTTCCTGATTGCGCAGGACGGAGAACGCTTCCTGCTCGATACGTCCCGTGAAAAGGCGGCCGACCTCCTGAAACGCCTGACCTTCTATCGTCTGCGCGCCAAGGTCGAACTCGCAAACCTGTCAGATGACGCGAAGGGCGACGAGGCGCTCGCCGTCGTCGCGCTGTTCGGCGATGCGCAGGCGCCGGTTGATGCGCTCGTCTTCGCCGATCCGCGCGCGAAAGCGTTGGGCAAACGCGCGATCCTGCCGGTCGCGCCGGCGCGGGCTTTTGCAGGCGATGCGCGAGGCGAATACGAGGCCCATCGCATCGCCTGCGGCGTGCCGTCGGGCGGGCTCGATTTCGCCTATGGCGACGCCTTTCCGCACGAGACCAACATGGACCTGCTAAACGGCGTCGCCTTCGACAAGGGGTGTTATATCGGGCAAGAGGTTGTCTCGCGCATGCAGCACCGCGGGTTGGTCCGCAAGCGCGTGCTGAAGGTGGCGATCGATGGCGAAGCCGCGCCCGGCGCGGAGATTCGCGCCGGCGAGATCGCTGTCGGCGTGCTCGGCGGCGCGCAGGGCGGGCGGGGACTTGCGACCCTGCGGCTCGACCGGCTGGAAGATTCGAACGGAGCGCCATTAGCCGCAGGCGACGTGCAGGTCAGCGTCCTGGACCGGGCGCCGCAAGGCTCGCCCTAGTCAGCAAACGCGAGCCTGAGGGCTCGCGGTTCATCGGCTGTCCACTTTCGCGATTCCCCGCATTTCGCTATGCACAGGGCATGGCCAAGAAACCCGAGCCGCGCCCCGCTGTGATGCATGACGACGGCCTTGCCCGCTGCGGCTGGCCGGGCGTCGATCCGCTCTATGTCGCCTATCACGACAACGAATGGGGCGTGCCGGAATATGATTCGCGCGCCTTGTTCGAGAAGCTGCTGCTCGATGGATTTCAGGCGGGCCTGTCGTGGATCACCATCCTGCGCAAGCGCGACAATTTTCGTAAGGCCTTCGATCGCTTCGAGCCGACGAAGATCGCGCGCTATACGCCGGCGAAACTCGAGAAGCTGATGGCCAACGAAGGCATCATCCGCAATCGCCAGAAGATCGAGGGCTCGGTCCTTTCCGCGCGCGCCTATCTTGATATCGAGGAGAAGGAAGGCTTCTCGAATTTCCTCTGGAAATTCGTCGATGGAAAGCCGGTTCAGAACAGGCTGCAAGACCTCAACGATATCCAGGCGGAAACCGAGACCTCGAAGAAAATGTCGAAGGCGTTGAAGGACGCAGGCTTCAAGTTCTGCGGCCCGACCATCGTCTACGCCTTCATGCAGGCGACGGGCATGGTCAACGATCATCTCGTCGGCTGTCATTGCCACGCCAAGTGCGCGGCGCTCGCGTTGAAGAAATGAGCCGGAGCGCGAAACCGCCGCGCGCCTGGCAGCGCATGCTGTCGGGCCGCCGTCTCGATCTGCTCGATCCTTCTCCGCTCGATGTCGAGATCGAGGACATCGCCCACGGCCTCGCGCGTGTCGCGCGCTGGAATGGGCAGACGACCGGCCCGCACATTTTTTCCGTCGCGCAGCATTCGCTTCTGGTCGAGCGCATCGCCTCGCAGCAGGATATCGGTATAGGCCCGCGCGGCGCCATGTTCGCGCTGCTGCACGATGCGCCCGAATATGTCGTCGGCGACATGATCTCGCCCTTCAAGGCCGTCATCGGCGACAGCTACAAGGACGTCGAACATCGCATTCTCGCGGCCATCCTCCTGCGCTTCGGCCTGGCCGCAAAGCCTGCCGCCGGCCTCGCGCGGCTGGTGAAGCAGGCCGACCGCGCTGCGGCCTTTTTCGAGGCGACCGCCCTCGCAGGATTCGACCTCAGTGAGGCCCGAACCATTTTCGGCCAGCCGGACTTCCGGCCGCGTGGCCTCGAGGCGCTTCTTGCGCCAATATCCTCGCAAGAAGCGGAGCTGCGATTCCTCGATCGCTTCCGCGCCATCGAAGGGGAGTGCTGATGCCGCGCGTGCATGTCTGTTCGCTGGCCCGCATCGACGAGATCGCCAGCGCGAGCGGCGCGCGCTCCATGGTCACGCTTATCAATGTCGGCACGCCGGTCGAGCGGCCCGCTTGCATCGCGCCGGATCGCCATCTCTTCATCGGCATGTCCGACATCGCCCAGCCTTTGCCGGGCCATGTCGCGCCTGATGTCGCGCATGTCGAGACGCTTCTGTCGTTCGTGCGCGCCTGGGATCGGGCGGATCCCCTGCTGATCCACTGCTGGGCGGGCGTTTCCCGCTCTACGGCGGCAGCCTTCGTTACCGCCTGCGCTCTCAACGAAGGGCGCGCCGAGGACGAGATCGCGGCGACGATCCGGGCGGCTTCGCCGACGGCGACGCCGAACCCGCGCTTCGTCGCCATCGCCGACCGGCGCCTCGGGCGCGGCGGCCGCATGGTCGCCGCCATCGAGGCGATCGGACGCGGCGAGGATTGCTGGGAAGGCGTGCCCTTCGCGCTGCCCCTGTGAGCGTCGGGCCGTGATTCCCCGCGTGTGATTTCGTACAGGCGGCCTTTTCAAACATCTCCATCTTGCGTCCGCGCCCGACTCGGCCTTGGCTGTTGAGCGGGTCCAGGGGGAATTATGCTTTCGCTACTCGCGCTCGTCGGATTGCTGATCACGGTTTCCGGACCGGTCGCCTTCTTCATCGCCTTGAAATCGCGCGAGCGGCTCGACGCCGCAGAGCGCCGCATCGCGGAACTGGAGGCGCGCGCCCTCGGCGTGGCGTCGGTCGCCCCGCCGCTGCCGGGTTCAGCCTCCGAGGCGCTCCCCGCTGCCGACGCGCAGGCCTCACCGGTCGAGGCGCCGTCGACGCCGACCCCTCCGCCCGTCCCGCTGTCAGCGCCTGAGCCCGAACCCGTCTCCGGCTGGGCCGGGCTCAATTGGCCGGGCGCGCCCGCCGGCGCCAACGAAAATGCCCCCGCCGCGACGCCAGTTGCGCCGGCCCGCAGTCTCGAGGAACGTCTCGGCGCCAGCTGGACGGTCTGGGTCGGCGGCGTCGCGCTCGCGCTCGGCGGGCTACTGCTGGTGCGTTATTCGATCGAGCAGGGTTATTTCGGCCCCGGCGCCCGCACAATCCTCGGCCTGATCTTCGGCGCGCTGCTCGCTGCCGCTGGCGAGGTCCTGCGCCGCCGCGAAAAGACGGGCACGCCGTCGCAAATCCCGGCCGTGCTGACGGCGGCCGGCACGGTCGCCCTGTTCGGCGCCATCTATGCGGCGCATGGCCTCTATGGCTTTATCGGCCCAGCGCCCGCGTTTGTCGCGCTCGGCCTCGTCGCGATCGCCTCGATCCTGGCCGCCGCCCTGCATGGCCCCGCGCTCGCCGGTCTCGGCCTCGTCGGCGCCTTCGCCGCGCCGCTGCTGGTTTCTTCCGCTCAGCCGAACCCGTGGCCCGTCGTCCTCTACCTCGCGGCGGCGACAGGCGCGGCCTATGCGCTGTCGCGCATCCGGCGCTGGTTGTGGCTGGCGGCGGCCGCCGCGGTCGGCGCCGGTCTGTGGGCGCTGGTGCTGGTCGCGCAGGGCTCGACCAATTTCTTCCATGCAGCGCTGGTGCAGACCATCGTGTCGGCCGCGTTGGCGGCGACTTTCCTCGCCTTCCTGCCGCATCTGGCGACGCCGGACGATGAATCGACATTCGATCCCGTCGCCAGCGTCATCCTGAGCGCGTTCGGCGCGATCGGCTTCCTTGTCGCGCTTGCGGGCTTTGCGCATGGAGGCCTTGCGACGACGCCCGTCATCATGCTCGGAATGCTGGTCGCCGGCCTCGCGGCGATCGGCGCGATGGCGCCGCCGGCCGCCGTCGTCACGCCGGTCGCTGGCGCGCTCGCCGCCGCCATTCTCTGGATCTGGACCGGCGATCATCTGAAGCCAATCCACCTCTCGACCGTGGCGACACTGCACGAGCCGTTGCAATCCGGCCTGTTTACTGCCTTCGCGGCCGTGTCGGCGATCACCGTCGCCGGCTTCGGCGCCCGAAAGCTCGCCACGGCGCCGCGCCTGCCGATGGCGCTCGCGGGTTGCTACGCTGGCGCGACGGCCGTCGCGCCGCTGGCGATTCTCGCTGTCGTCTATCTGCGGCTTGCCCGCAGCGAGGCGAGCCCGCCCTTCGCGCTCGTGGCGGGCGCGCTGGCGGCTGTCTTCGTCGTTCTCGCCCAGTATTTCCGGCGCGGCGACGGGCCGGACGCCGAACCCGCGATCAAGATCGCGCTCGGCGCATTCGCGACTGCGGCCTTGGCCGCGCTCGCCCTCGGCTTCATCTTCGTCTTCGACAAGGGCGTGCTGACCGTGGCCCTGTCCGTCGCCGCGCTGGCGGCGGCCTATGTCGCGACCCGGCTCGATCTGCTGGCGCTGCGCTTTGCGGTCGCCGTCATGGGCTTCGTCGTGCTCGGCCGCCTGGCCTGGGAGCCCCGCATTGTCGGCGAAGCGCTCGGGACGACGCCGGTCCTCAACTGGCTGTTGTTCGGTTACGGCGTGCCGGCGCTCGCTTTCGGGTTCGCGGCGCGGCGCATGCGGCTTGCTGGCGGCGAGGACCTGCCCGTGCGGGTTGCGCAATCGCTCACGATCCTGTTCTCCGGCCTGCTTGTCTTCTTCGAGACCCGCCATGCGCTCAACGGCGGCGACGCCTATGCGCAGTCGAGTTCGCTGATCGAGCAGGGCCTGTTCGCGACATCCGCGCTGCTCTTCGCCATCGTGCTGACGCGTCTCGATCTCAGGCGCGCCAGCCCGGTGTTCACCATCGCCTCCATGGTCTTCGGCGCGATCACGCTGGCCATTTCGGCGGCCGGTCTCGCCGCATTCCAGAACCCTTTCCTGGAATGCCGCGCCGTGGAAGGCGGAACCGTCTTCAACGCGCTGCTGATCGCCTATCTGCTGCCGGCGCTTCTGGCGGCGGTCCTGATGCGCATGTCGCGCAATTCGCGCCCGCAATGGTACGTGACGGCGGCTGGCGTCCTGTCGCTGGCGCTGCTGTTCCTGTATGCCTGCCTTCAGACCCGCCGCTTCTTCCACGACGCGGTCATGTGCGAGCGGCAGGGCGCTGACGATGTCGAGATCTGGGCCTATTCGGCGGTCTGGCTGGCGCTCGGCGCGGCTTTGCTGATCTATGGCGTCTGGCGGCGCACGCAGGGCGCGCGCATCGCCTCGGGCCTGTTCGTGCTCGCCGCGACGCTCAAGATATTCCTCTACGATATGTCCGGACTGGAAGGCCTGATGCGGGCGCTGTCCTTCATCGGCCTCGGCCTCGTGCTGATCGGCATTGGGCTCCTCTACCAGAAGCTTGTCTTCGCCCGGCGACCGCCGGCGGGCGGCGACGCGCCGGACGTGGTATAGAGCGAGACGATCCGCGCGAAATCGCTCCACGTCATTGCGAGGAGCGAAGCGACGCGGCAATCCATCCCCGAATCTGGATAAAGTCCCGGAGATGGATTGCTTCGCTCCAAGACGAAGTCGGCGCGAGCCGACTTCTGTTGGGCTCGCAATGACGGGAACCGAGAGGCAGCCGTGACCGACGCAAAAGAAATTGCCGCCATGCCCTTCGAACAGGCGATGAAGGCGCTGGAAGAAATCGTCGCCCGGCTGGAGAAGGGCGACATCGGGCTCGAGGATTCGATCGCCGCCTACGAGCGTGGCGAGGCGCTCAAGAAGCGTTGCGAGGAATTGCTGAAGCAGGCGGAGACGCGGATCGAGAAGATCCGCCTCGGCGCCGACGGCAAGCCTGCGGGCGTTGCGCCACTCGACATGGAATAGCCGGGCGCGGCCTACGGTCGCGCCAGAACCCGCAGGCGCTTGCGCTGTGAGGCCGGACGCCCCAAATTGACTCGCGAGACATGGGTGCGGCGCCTGACGGGCTGCGCCGGAATGGGCTTGTACATATGCGAAATCCTTACGACGTACTGGGTGTTTCCAAGGGCGCGAGCGCGGATGAGGTCAAGAAGGCCTTCCGCAAACTCGCCAAGAAATACCATCCCGACCAGAACAAGAACGATCCCAAGGCGCAGGAGAAGTTCGCCGAGGTCAATTCGGCCTACGAGGTCGTCGGCGACCCTGAAAAGCGCGGCCAGTTCGATCGCGGCGAGATCGGCGCCGACGGCAAGCCGCGCGGTTTCGAGGGCTTCGGCGCGGGCGGCCCCGGCGGGTTCCGGCGGCAGGCGGGCCCCGGCGGCGCGGAACATTTCGAGTTCAATTTCGGCGGCGGCGGCCCGGGGGGCCCTGGCGGCGGCGGCGGCTTCAACGCCGGCGATATTTTTTCCGAACTGTTCGGCGCGGGCCGCGGACGCGGCGGCGGCCGGGCGGGCCCACCGCCCAAGGGCGAGGATTTTGCCGCCAGCGCGCTCGTGCCGCTGGCCGAAGTCGCGCGCGCCGGCAAGGTCAATGTGGTCCTGCCTAACGGCCGCACGCTCGAGGTCAAGATCCCCAAGGGCGTCGAGGACGGCCAGCAGATCCGCCTGCGCGGACAGGGCCAGCCAAGTCCCTATGGCGGGGAGCCCGGCGACGCCATCATCACCCTGCGCTTCGCGCCCCATCCCCTGTTCAAGGTCGAGGGCCGCGATCTCAGGCTGAACCTGCCGATCACGCTCTACGAGGCGACGCTCGGCGGCAAGGTCGACGTCCCGACGCTCGCCGGCAAGGTGGAGCTGACGGTGCCCGCGGGTTCGTCTTCCGGCCGTCGTCTGCGCCTGCGTGGCAAGGGGCTGGAATCGGCGACCGGCGTGCACGGCGATCTCTATGTGACGCTGCAGATCGCGCTGCCCGAGACCGCCGATCCCGACCTCGATACGCTGATGCGCCGCTGGCGCGACCAGCGCGCCTACGATCCGCGCAAGAATCTGGGCTGACAGGGCGAAAGCCCCTCAGCGCGGGCCGGCGAGCTCGGCGGCGAGCGCCGCCAGTCGCGCATCGGGCACGGCGCCGGCGATCGCATAATCGAAACTTTCCCGGCTCCAGGCGCGCGCCGACACGTCTCCCGACCTGTAGGCGCCGGGGCTGCGCGCGCCGCGTTCGGCGAGCAGGACGACCGGATCGCCGGAGGCGAGGCGATAGAGCAGGAAGGCGGCATTCCCGCCGTGCGCGGGCAGGACGCGCGCGCCCGCGAGCCGCGCCCCAGATATCGTCGGCGGCTGCGCGAGCCCGGTCCGCTCCTTCAGCCATTTGGTCAGGCCGGCCATGTCGCGGGCGTCGACTTCCACCGGGCGGGCCGGATCGCGGGCGTAAGTGCGCCAGGCTTCGACCGCGCGCCGGGCGAATTCGTCGGAAACCGTCGTCACCTCGACGAAGATCGGATCGGAGGGAATCGGCCGTGTGGTCATGCGGTGCGCGAACAGCGCCAGGGCGCTCGCCGCGAAGGCGCCGGCGACGAAAGCGGCGACCAGCGCCATCGTGCGCCTGCGCCTGCGCCGCGCGCGGTAATCCTCGATCGCCGGCGTCGATGGCATCGTCAGGGGGGCGTCGGAATCGATCGCGCGAAAGGCCAGCGTCGCCCGCTCGCGCGCCGGCGCGGGAAAAGCGCGTTGGATCGCGTCGTTCTGCATGCGCCAGCCGTCGACCCGCAGCCCGTCGCGCGGACTTTCCGCGAGCCAGACGGCGACCGCCAGCGCGCGTTCGTCGCCGAGCTGGCCGTCGACGAAAGCATGGAGCTCGGCTTCGCTGACGCGGCTCGCGCCGCTCATTTCACGACCCGCAGATGCCCGCCGCGTGGGGCGACGCCGGGCCTGGCGCCGTCGAGCCGCGCGCGCGCCCGCATCAGGCGGGAGACGACGCTGGAGACCGGAAGGTCGAGAATGCGGGCGGCCGCCTCGTAGCCGTAGCCGGCCAGGGCGATGATCAGCAGGCTCTCCCGCTCGTCCAGCGGCATGACGGAAATCTGGTTGGCGACCGAGGCCTCGCGGCGCTCGCTTTCCCCCGAAATTTCAGCCGATTCGGTGGCGCGGCCGCGCTCGCGCACACGGCGCCGGTTGAGCCGGACGATCTCGGCGAAGGCGCGTTCCAGCGGATCCTCGCCCAAGCGATCGGCGGCTTCGATTCGCACGATCGCGGTCTGCGCGAGGGCGTCCGCGGTGCGCGTCGAGACCGGCCCGACGAGCGCGCGGGCGAAGCGCCGCAGCTCGGAAGCGCCCTCGTGCAGCGCTTCGCTGTGCGGCGATGATTTGAGTTCCTCGGACATACTCGAAAGACGCCAGAAGCCGCGTGCGGCAACCAAGCGTTAAGGATAGGACGGGCGCACTCCCGGCGCCAGTGGTTTTCATGCGCCTGTGGACGGCGGCGGGGCCTTAGGGGCGGCCGGCCCGCCGCAGCCCTTGCGCTTGCGCACGGCGCCCATTAAACGGCGGGCATGATGGGCGTTGTCGCGCCCAAGTGCTTTTTCCGGTCGGACAAGATGACGTCGCAAACGACACCCCAAGTCCCCACGATCTCGGGCGTGCTGGCAGGCAAGCGTGGCCTCGTCATGGGCCTGGCCAACCAGCGCTCCATCGCCTGGGGCATCGCCAAGGCGGCCCGCGAGGCGGGCGCCGAGCTCGCCTTCACCTATCAGGGCGACGCCCTGGAAAAGCGCGTGCGCCCACTGGCGCAGGAGCTGGGCGGCCACGTCGTCGGCCAGTGCGACGTCACCGACGAGGCGAGTCTCGACGCTGTCTTCGCCGAGGTCGAGAAACTCTGGGGCAAGCTCGACTTCGTCGTCCATTGCATCGCCTTCTCCGACAAGGACGAGCTGACCGGCCGCTACATCGAGACGACGGCCAAGAACTTCAACACCTCGCTGTTCATCTCCTGCTATTCGTTCACGGCGGTCGCGCAGCGCGCCGAGAAGCTGATGGCGGACGGCGGCTCCATGCTGACGCTGACCTATTACGGCGCGGAAAAGTGGATGCCGCACTACAATGTCATGGGCGTCGCCAAGGCTGCGCTCGAGGCGAGCGTGCGCTATCTGGCGGCCGACCTCGGCGAGAAGGCGATCCGCGTCAACGCGATTTCCGCTGGCCCGATCAAGACGCTCGCGGCATCGGGCATCGGCGATTTCCGCTACATCCTCAAGTGGAACGAGTACAACGCCCCGATGCGCCGTACGGTGACGATCGAGGAAGTCGGCGAAAGCGCCGTCTACCTGCTCTCGCCGATGTCGCGCGGCGTCACTGGCGAAATCCTGCACGTGGACGCCGGCTACCACGTTGTCGGCATGAAGAACCCGACCGCGCCGGATATCACCAAGGAATAGCCGTCCCGCCTCGGGACATGGCAATTCGTTAGGCTTAAATCCGCCTTAACCCGGCAGGCGTAACTCTCGCGCTGTGGAGCTAAATCGACTCCCGGAGCGTCAGAGTTGAGTATGCGCATGTTCGAGTTTCAGACCATCCTTCTGCAGGCCATCGCCAACCGGCCGGATGCGCCGGAAATCCGCGCCTGCATCTACCGCGAGATCGGTCTGGCCGCCGTCGCCGCCGAATTCGGCTTTAACCTTTCCGACTTCGAACCTGGTTCCGCGCCTTCGCTGGGCCGCAATGACGCCCATATCGCGAGCCAAGAAATAGCGGCCTGAGATCGTCTCGGGCGAAGCCGGCATGTGATCCGCGCGAGGTTCGATCAATCGGGCCCTCGCGATCCACGCGCGGTGCGGAGCCTTGGTGGATGATCACACGTCGGGCATTGTTGCAGGGCGCGGGCGGCCTCGTTCTCGGTTCGACCGGACTTGCGAGCTACGCGGTCGCCGTCGAGCCGGGCTTCATGCTCGACGTCACGCGCTATCGCATCACGCCGCGCACGTGGCCGGCGGGGCTCGATGTGAAGATCGCCATCATTGCCGACATCCATGCCTGCGAGCCGTGGATGCCCGCCTCGCGCGTCCGCCACATCGCGGAAGTCACAAACGCCCTGAAGCCCGACCTCGTCGTCCTGCTCGGCGATTTCAACGGCGGGCACCGCTTCGTGACCGGTCCGGTCCTGCCGCAGCAATGGGCCGAGGCGCTATCGGTTCTGGACGCGCCGCTCGGCGTCCACGCCATCCTCGGCAATCATGACTGGTGGCACGGCCCCTTGCCGCGCATGAAGGGCGACGGCGGCGACAGCATTCGCCGCGCGCTGAAACACATGAATGCTTCCGTGCTCGAGAACGACGTTCTGCGCCTGTCGAAGAACGGCAAGCCCTTCTGGATCGTCGGCCTCGGCGACCAGCTCGCGCATCGCGTCGGCCGCTATCGGTTCAAGGGCGCCGACGATCTCGATGAAGCGCTCGATCAGGTGACCGATGACGCCCCGATCGTGCTGCTGGCGCACGAGCCCTATGTCTTCCACCGCGTGCCCGAGCGGGTGGCGGTGACGCTGTGCGGCCATACGCATGGCGGGCAGGTGAACCTGCCGATCGTCGGTCCCTTCACCGCCAACCGCCGCTTTGGTCCCGATCTCGTATACGGCCACGCCATGCACGGCGACCGGCATATCGTGATTTCGGCGGGCCTCGGCACCTCGATCGCGCCGGTTCGCTTCATGCGCCCGCCGGAAGTCGTCGACCTCACGATTTCCGGCCCACCGGCCGCGACGGCATAAAAAAACGCGGCCGGAGCCGCGTTTCTTGTCGCTCGAAAGGCGGTCGTTTCAGAGAACGACCACCTTCGAATTCATCTTCACGCGATTGTAGAGATCGATCACGTCGATGTTGCGCATCCGGATGCAGCCGGAGGACACGGACTGGCCGATCTTGTCCTCTTCGTTGGTGCCGTGGATGCGATACAGCGTGTCCTTGTTGCCCTGGTAGAGATAGATCGCGCGGGCGCCGAGCGGATTGTCGGCGCCGCCGGGCAGGCCGCCCGCGTCGACCACGGGCTTCAGATGCGGCCAGCGCTGGATCATGTCCGCCGGCGGGTGCCAGGCCGGCCATTCCTGCAGCGAACCGACGCGCGCCGTGCCGCTCCAGCCAAAGGCCTCCGAGCCGGTGGCGACGCCGTAGCGAATCGCCTTCTTGCCGGGCAGGACGAAGTAAAGGAACTTCGATTTCGTATCGACCACGATCGTGCCCGGCGGCTGGCCGGTCGGGTCGTTGACCTCGTAGCGATTGTAGTCGGCGCTGACCTCGTAGCGCGGCACCATGGCGACGAGATCGGCGTCGCGGGTCGACAGCTTCGGATCGGGAACGCGCGCGTAATTGGCGTTGCATGCGCTCAGAAGCAGCGCGCCCGCGATTGCGACGAAAGCGAGTCTCATTCCGGTCCGTCCCGACTGAATCAAAATGGAATTGAGGCCGATCAAGGCCGTTAGGCGATTGATTACCATATTCATCGCTTTGGTTACGAAATTCTTTCCTCGCGTCGCCACGTGACGCAGGAAAGCGCCGTCCTGTTGCCATTTTACGACACTAGTCGGGGTGGACAGGACGAAGGCCGGGCGCGATGCTTCCGGTCAGTCAACGACCGACAGGCAGCGCCCGATCGGTGAAAAATCGTCCTCGTTTGCGGGTGGAAGCAATCGCTTGAGCACTTTGTTCGTTTCTCATCGCTCGTCTCTGGCGCATGACATGGGCCCCGACCATCCCGAGCGGCCCGACCGCGTACGGGCCATCGAGCGCATTCTCGAGAACGAGCGCTTCCAGACCCTGTTGCGCGAACAGGCGCCCTTTGGCGATCGCGAGGCGATTTTGCGGGCGCACCCCGAGGCCTATATCGGCGCCCTCGAACGCGCCGCGCCGAGCGAAGGTCTGGTGCAACTCGACGGCGACACCGCCATGTGTCCCGGTACGATGGAGGCGGCGATGCGCGCTGTCGGCGGCGCCTGTCTGGCGGTGGACGAGGTGATGGAGCGCAAGGTCGCCAACGCCTTCGTCGCCATGCGCCCGCCGGGCCATCACGCCGAGCGCGCGACGCCCATGGGATTCTGCTTCTTCAACAATGCGGCGGTCGCCGCCCGCCACGCGCAGAAGGTCCACGGCGCCGAGCGCGTCGCGATCATGGATTTCGACGTCCACCACGGCAATGGTACGCAGGACATCTTCTGGTCCGACCCGACCGTCATGTACGCGTCCACCCACGAAATGCCGGCCTATCCCGGTACGGGCGCCGTCAGCGAGCGCGGCGAGCACGACAATATCGTCAACGCGCCGCTCTACGCCGGCGCCGATTCCGACGTGTTCCGCGAATCCATGGAAATCGCCATCCTGCCGCGCATCGAGGCCTTCGCGCCCGATCTCGTGATCATCTCGGCAGGCTTCGACGCCCACCGCCTCGATCCGCTCGCCAATCTCAAATTGGTCGAAGCCGATTTTGCCTGGGCGACCCGCAAGCTGATGGAGATCGCCGAGCGCAAGGCGAAGGGCCGCGTCGTGAGCCTGCTCGAAGGCGGTTACAGCCTGGAAGGGCTGTCGCGGTCCGCGGCGGCGCATGTGATGACGCTGATGGGCGTGTGAGCGGCGGGACAGTTCAGTCTCCGTCATTGCGAGTGAAGCGAAGCAATCCAGAGCCAGACCCTGGCTCTGGATTGCTTCGTCGCTTTGCTCCTCGCAATGATGGCTGAAAGGCTAGGCCACATCCCACACTGCGGGCAGGTGCTCCAGCCGGCGCAGCGTGATCGTCGGCTTCCACTGCGGGTTGTCCATGTTCTCGAGCCGCATGCCCGGCAGCCGCGTCGCGAGCGCGCGGAACGCGATTTCGCCTTCGAGGCGGGCGAGCTGCGCGCCGAGGCATGTGTGGATGCCGCCGCCGAACGACAGCGGCCGCACATTCTTGCGCGTGATGTCGAGTTTTTCGGCGTTCTCGTAGGCTTCGGGATCGCGGTTGCCCGCGCCCAGCAGGCAGATCACCTCGTCGCCGCGCTTGATTTCCTGCCCGCCGATCTCGACATCGACCGACGCCTTGCGGCTCGTCAGTTGCACGGATGAATCGTAACGCAAGAGTTCCTCGACCGCGCTTGCAGCGAGCGAGGGGTCGGCGACGAGTTTGTCCCACTGGTCGCGATTGCGATGCAGAGCCAAGAGCCCGTTGCCGATCAGATTGGTCGTCGTCTCGTGTCCCGCAGCGAACAGCAGCGAAATGTTGGCGAAGAGTTCGTCTTCGCTCAGGCGTCCGTCCTTTTCGTCCTGCACCTGCAACAGCGCGCTGGTGAGATCGTCGCCGGGCTCCTTGCGGCGGAGTTCGAACAGCTTCGCGAAATAGGCGCGCCCGGCGAGAATATTGGCGTTGACCTGGTCGAGCTCGGCCTGCGTCATCGGCGTCGGATCGATGGCGCGACCGGACACGCGATACCCGGTCAGGAATTGCGCGCGATCTTCCTCGGGGATTCCGAGCATGTCGCAGATCACGATGACCGGCAGCTTGTGCGAGAAATCCTCGATCACATCCATTTTGCCGCGCGGCGCCAGCCCGTCGAGCAGCGCATTCACCACGCGCTCGATCTGCGGCCGCATCTCTTCCACGCGCCGCGCCGTAAACGCCTTGGCGACGAGACCGCGCAGGCGCGTATGGTCGGGCGGATCGCGCAGAAGCATGGAGCGGCCGAGCTGCTTGTAGACGGGCTCTTCGCGCAAGGCGCCGCGGTTGCGCGGGTCGGAAATCGCGCCGTCGAAATCATGGACGAAGCGCTGGTCCTTGAGCAGCTTCGCAATGTCGTCGTAGCGGGTCAGCACCCACACGCCCATCGGCGATTTCCACACCGGCGCACGCGCGCGCAGCATGGCGTAGGCGGGGTAGGGATCCCGCACGAAGGCGGGGTCCATCAGGTTGAAGGCGGGCTGCGGGGCGTTCATGACTTCCTCCGGTATTGCGGAGGAATCTAGACCGGCAAATTGCTCTTGACGAGATGCGGCGCCTAAACCCCTTCGACGTCGGCGATCTCGATGCCGAAACCCGACAGGCCCACGTAATTCATCGGAGTCGATGTGCGCAGCATGATCGAGCGCACGCCGAGATCCCTGAGGATCTGCGCGCCGAGACCCACGTCGAGCCATTGCTTCGTACGTTTGGCCTCGGAATCGTCGTCGCTGGCGCTCACGACATTGGCCGGCACGCCGGCCGTACCGTCGCGCAGATAGACCAGAACGCCGCGCCCTTCGCGCTTGAAGCGCTCGAGCGTGCGGCGCAACGTGTCGGAGGCGCCGAAGGCGTCGCTGAGAATGTCGGCGCGGTGCAGGCGCGCGGGCACATTCTTGCCGTCGCCAATCGAGCCGTGGACCAGCGCGAAATGCTGCACGGGATCGAACGGCGTCGTGTAGCAATAGAGCGCCATTTCGCCGACGAAGGTCTTGACCTGCCGCACGGCCACGCGCTCGACCAGTTTTTCGCGCGCCTGACGGTAGGAAATCAGGTCCGCGACCGAAATCCGCTTCAGATTGTGCTTCTCGGCAAAGGCGTCGATCTGCTTGCCGGCCATGACCGTGCCGTCGTCATTGGCGAGTTCGCAGATCACGCCGACCGGCGGCAGCCCGGCGAGCCGGCACAGATCGACTGCCGCCTCCGTATGGCCGGAGCGCATCAGCACGCCGCCCTCGCGCGCGATCAGCGGGAACACATGGCCCGGCCGCACGAAATCGGCCGCGCCCATATTGCCGTTGGCGAGCGCGCGCACCGTGTTGGAGCGCTGCTCTGCCGAAATGCCCGTCGTCAGCCCGTGCTTGACGTCGACGGAGACGGTGAAGGCCGTGCCGAGCGGCGCGTCGTTGGCCGCCACCATCGGTTGCAGATGCAGGCGTCGCGCCTCGTCCAGCGGCAGCGGCGCGCAGACGATGCCGCAGCAATTGCGGATGATGAAGGCCATTTTCTCGGGCGTGCAGAGCGAGGCGGCCATGATCAGGTCGCCCTCGTTCTCGCGGTCGTCGTCGTCGGTGACGATCACGATCTCGCCGCGCGCGATCGCCTCGATCGCCTCGGTCACGGAAGCCGCGACATCATGCGCCGGCGCGCCGTCGAGCGCGTCGGTGGCGGCCATGGCGGGGGCGGCCGCGCCGAGATAGTCGCCGACCAGCTTGAGTTCGCGCACCTTCAGCTCGCGCTTGCCCTGCAGGAGGCGGGTGACCTGCGCCCGGTCGATGCCGAGCGCCTCGGCCAGGCCCGCCTGCGACAGTCCGGGCTTCTCCAGCCCCTTCCTGATCCATTCCAGGATGTTAGATTGACCCTGCATGCGCGCCTCCATGAGTCGTTTTATGAGATTTACGCAACATATCGTCAAGCGCGCTGTTGCGATTTTCGCCACGGTGTTCGGGGTTGGGCTCGTTGCGCCTGGCGGCGCGTCGGCCGCGCCGGCTTGCGTCTCGACCCGCCACGCGGACGCGCCCTTCACGATCTGCGCGTTCGCGCCGGGAAAAGCGGATATCCGAATGTTCTGGCGCGACGCCAATGGCGACGCTTACGGTGGGTTCGATCGGCTGTCGGAAGATGTCGCGGCCAGGGGCGGCCGGCTCGTATTCGCGATGAACGCCGGCATGTACCAGCCCGACCTCTCCCCGGTCGGGCTCTACGTCGAGAATGGCGAGGAAGGGCATCCGGTCAACCGGCGCGCCGGCGCGGGCAATTTCGGCATGCTGCCGAATGGGGTGTTCTGGGTGAAGGGGCAGACGGTCGGCGTCACGGAAACCAGGAAATTTCTCGCGCAGAATCTCAAGCCCGATTACGCGACCCAGTCCGGCCCGATGCTGGTCATAGGCGGCAAGCTCCATCCCAAGATCAAGCCGGACGGCGTCTCCGAAAAGCTCCGCAACGGCGTCGGCATGTGCGAGGACGGCCTCGCGCGTTTTGTCATCGCCGATGCGCCGGTGACCTTCTTCGCCTTCGCCAGCCTGTTTCTCGCTCTGAAATGTCCTGACGCGCTATTTCTCGACGGTTCGATTTCCGCGCTCTATTCGCCCGATATCAAGCGCAACGACGGCTGGAAGTCGATCGGACCGATCGTCGGCGTCGTGGAGGGGCTGAAGAAGGAGCGGTAAGGGCGCTCCGCGCTCCGCCGGCTTTCGCACTCGAGCCTGTCTGGAGACGCAAGCCCCGGGATCCGTACTATTTCGGAGCCGTGGGCTCGGCGGAGCCCAGATTGCGCACGAGGAAAATCTTGGTGTGCGCATTCTGGAAGTCAGGGCGCGCCTGCGCTGTCCATGAGCGTGGATCGCCAAAATTCGCATCGCGCGCATTGATGACGAGGGCGCTGATCGAATAACGCGATGCGATATCCAGCACCTGCCCGAGCGTCGCCTGGGGGTCGTCGTAGATGGGACGAATATCGTCCACGCGCGCCCGCACGGCGGTCTTGGGCGCGCCGAACAGCATCCCGTTGGCGCGATCCGAGACCGCGGTGCGGAAACGTCCGTAAAGGCCGTAAGAGAACGACCGGAGATCGGCGGGCTTCTCCTGGACGATCGACCCGGTCGGCAAGGCGCCGTCGAGCCACGTCCAGCCCCGGATTTCGTCCGGCAGGCTCGCCCGATCCTGCCGGGCTGTGGGCGTGTCGGCGAGATAGAACACGCGGCTCTGAACGGCGCCGAACGCCACGGTGCAATATCCCAGCGCGAGCAGGATGCCCGGTAGAGGCGCAAGTCGCGGCTGGCCCAGCCATCCCGCGCGGATCGCGGACAGCGTCCAAACGAACATCGAGGCCTCGGCGAACATCACGATGCGCCAGCCGAGGTCGTTGTTGTAGGTCGTCGAGCGCACGAAGGCGCCGAGAACAAGGGAGACCGCGGCGGCGACGACGAGGAGCCAGCCGACGTCGCCGGCCATGCCTCGCCGCCCGGCCCGGCGCCAGAACACATAGGAGCCCAGCGCGAATATCCCGAACTGAACCAGATAGAACGGGCCAAAGGTGATGGCGCGCGCCGCGGTCAGGACGCGTGGATCCTCACTGATCACGGCGAACCATTTCGACCCGCGTATCCCGAGGGCGAGCGGCTGCGCTTCTCCGCCATAGCCGACAAGCGTGAGAAGCCAGCTCGCGGCCAGCGCGCCGGCGATCAACCCGGATATCGTCAGATCGGCCGCATCCCGATAGCGCGCGGCTGCGATCAGGCGCGCGAGAAGGACGGCCGCGATCATGGCCGCGCCGATCGCCATGTAGATCGACAGGCCGGCGCAGGAGGCGAAGGCCAGGCCCGCGAAAACGGCGCGTCGAATATCGCCCCCGCCCGCCGGACGCGCGAGCGCGAGAAAGCCCGCGAAGGCGGCGCAGAGCGCGGCGACGTGATGCGGCACCCAGAGCGAACCCGCGACCCAGGGCGTGATCTGCGCGGTCCAGCCGTCTATAGGCGCTTCGATGAGGGGCCGGTTGCCGAGCATGGCCAGCGCCAGCCCCGGAATGATGTCGAGTCCGGCGGCGAGCATCAGGGCCACGATCCATGGCATGGCCGGTCGCGCGTCGCGGACGCCGGCGGCTTCGTCGCAGCCGGAGCGCCGCCAGACCTGATAGAGCAGGGCCAGGATCGCGAAGCCCGTGACGATCCCGCTGGCGAACGCCGCATGGCGCGCCGCGATCCCGAGGGGGGCGCCGACAATGCTGACGACGGCGGTAAGCGTGTAGAAGAAATAATAATAAGCCGCTGTGCGGTCGGGTTCGTGGAACAAGGGGTCGAACGGCGGCGTGCCCGACTGCGCGATGCTCCAGGTCGTCGCGGCGTGTTTGACATAGTCGACCACGAAGTGGCTGTGCAGCAGTCCGCCAGACCCATCGGGAATGTCGATGAGGCAAAGCGTAGCGAATGCAATCCAGACGCCGCCGGCCGCCAGCCATCTCCCATTGAGACGCGCGGGCGCGGCGCCGATCGGCAGGAGCGCGGCGCCGGCAAGCGCCGACGCGGTCGCGACCAGGGTCATGGGAACGGGGCCGAGGCGACCTGTCAGATCCAGAACGATCGGGAGACACGTCAGTCCGCACAACAGCGAGAGGCCCGCTCTTTCCGCCAGGCGGGCTTCGGCAAATCCGGGAAAGTTCAGCACGCGCGCGAAGAACGCGCCGCCGCAGACGAGCAACGTCGCGAACAGGACCAATGCGACCAGCGTCCCGTAGACTTCCAGAAATGTGAAATGCATTCGCGATCTGAAACGTTTCGTCGATCGAGACGGTGTTCCGTCCGATGTCTGCGCGGCGGTGCGGGCGGAAAAATTAAGTCAAGCCGATTACTGGACGCTTAAACCGTCGACTTGCGAGGGTGGCGAACGAATGCTTGCGCCTCAGCCCACCTGGCCGCGGTGCCGCATGAATTGATCCGCCAGTACGCAGGCGACCATGGCTTCGCCGACCGGCACCGCGCGAATGCCGACGCAGGGATCGTGACGGCCCTTGGTGAGAATGTCCGCCTCATGCCCCGCTCGGTCGATCGTGCGACGCGGGGTGAGGATCGACGAGGTCGGCTTGACCGCGAAACGCGCGACGACAGGCTGGCCCGTCGAAATGCCGCCTAGAATGCCGCCGGCATTGTTGGAAAGGAACAGCGGCTTGCCGTCATTGCCCATGCGCAACTCGTCGGCGTTCTCTTCCCCCGTAAGTTCGGCCGACGCGAAGCCCGCGCCGATCTCAACGCCCTTGACCGCGTTGATCGTCATCAGCGCGCCGGCGATCTCGGAGTCGAGTTTGGCATAAATCGGCGCGCCCCATCCGGCGGGCACATTTTCCGCGACAATCTCGATGACCGCGCCGATGGACGATCCGGCCTTGCGAATACCGTCGAGATATTTCTCCCATTCCTGCGCTGCGACGGGATCGGGGCAGAAGAAGGGATTGCGGTCGACCTCGTCCCAGTCCCAGCGGCTGCGGTCGATCTTGTGAGGGCCAACCTGCACCAGCGCCCCGCGCACGCAAACGCCCGCGACCACCTTGCGCGCGATCGCGCCGGCCGCGACCCGCGCCGCCGTCTCGCGCGCGGACGAACGTCCGCCGCCGCGATAGTCGCGGATGCCGTATTTCGCCTCGTAGGTGAAATCGGCGTGGCCCGGGCGGAACTTGTCCTTGATGTCGGAATAATCCTTCGAACGTTGGTCGACGTTCTCGATCATGAGCGCGATCGGCGTGCCGGTCGTCACCTGCTTGCCCGAAGCTTCGTCGATGAAGACGCCCGACAGGATCTTCACCGCATCCGGCTCCTGGCGCTGCGTGGTGAAGCGGGACTGGCCCGGCCGGCGCTTGTCGAGAAAGCCCTGGATGTCGGCTTCCTCCAGCGGGATCATCGGCGGGCAACCGTCGACCACGCAGCCGAGCGCCTTGCCATGGCTCTCGCCGAAGGTCGTGACGCGGAACAGATGGCCGAAAGTGTTGTGCGACATGAAAATCCCTTGGCCGCACGCCGTGCGGCATGTCTGCTTTTTATAGCGCCTTGCGCGCCACGGCAGCTTGTGTCGCGCCTTGCGCGATCTGCCCGCCTTTTGTCGCGCTTTGGCCCTATCGTCAAATTTTCGACTGGCGGCAGGCCGCGCCGGCGCTAGCTTTCCTCCGTCGGGACAGGAGATTTTCGTGCGCAGTTCGGTTGCCGCCGCGTTTTTCGCGCTGATTTTATCGCCGCTCGTCCCCGCGCAGGCTCGCGACGCCGCGCTCGCGCCGCAGCTTGTGGAAAACCTGAAGAAGATCAAGCTGCCGCCGGGCTTTTCGATCAGCCTCTACGCCTCCGGCCTGCCGGCGGCCCGCCAGATGGCCTGGGGCGACAAGGGCGTGCTCTTCGTCGGCTCGATGGATGCTGGCGCCGTCTATGCCGTGACCGAACAGAGCGGCAAGCGCATCGTCAAAACGATCCTCAAGAATCTGAACATGCCGACCGGCATCGCCTTCCGCGACGGCGCGCTCTATGTCGCGGCCGTCAACCGCATCCTGCGCTACGACGGCGCGGAAGGCCGGCTCGACGGCATGCCGGCTCCCAGGATCGTCTACGACGATCTGCCGTCGAGCCGCCATCACGGCTGGAAGTATCTGACCCTCGACCGGGAGGGGCGGCTGATCTTCGGCGTCGGCGCGCCCTGCAATATCTGCGACCTGCCGAAGGGGACAGGCGAGGTGCGCCGCCTCGATCCCGGGACGGGCAAGGCCGAGACGATAGGGCGAGGGGTCCGCAACACGGTCGGCGGCGATATCGATCCGCGGTCCGGCCGCTTCTGGTTCACCGAAAATGCTCGCGACTGGATGGGCGACGACATGCCCGCAGACAAATTGAACATGATCGACAAGGAGGGCGCGAATTACGGCTTTCCCTTCTGCCATCAGGGCGACACGCCCGATCCGAAATTTTCGGCCGGCCGCACATGCGGCGAATTCGTCCCACCCGTCTCCCTGCTTGGCCCCCATGTCGCGCCGCTCGGAATGAAATTCTATACCGGGGCGCAATTTCCGGAGGGGTACAAGAATTCGATCTTCATAGCCGAACACGGCTCGTGGAATCGCAGCGTGTTCAGTGGCGGCCGCATCGTGCGCGTGATAGCGAGCGCCGATGGCAAGTTGGAGAAGGAAGAGGTTTTCGCCTTGGGCTTCCTGCAGGGCGCGCGCAACTACATCGGCCGCCCCGTCGATGTCCTGCAGGACAAGGACGGCGCGCTGCTCGTTTCCGATGATTATGCGGGCGCGATCTATCGCATCGCATACTCGAAGTAGCACAGCAGGAAACGGGTGGGCGGCGATGCGCATTGGGCGTTAGCAAGGCAACGTCATGCCCTGGAGCCTGCGATGCACCGCCAGCAATACCCCGCCATTTTCTATTTCGGCACGCCTGTCGTTCTCGTCAGCACTTTGAACGCAGACGGTTCGGCCAATCTCGCGCCCATGTCCTCGATTTTCTGGCTCGGTTGGCGCTGCATGGTCGGTCTCGCCGCGACATCGAAGACGACCGAGAACATTCTGCGTTCCGGCGAATGCGTGCTCAACCTGCCCGATGATGGCATGGCGGGCGCTGTCAATCGCCTCGCGTTGACGACCGGCTCCGATCCCGTGCCGTCGGGCAAGGCGAAGCGCGGCTACGTCCATTGCGCCGACAAGTTTGCGCGCGCTGGGCTCACGCGGGACGAAAGCGCCATCGTGGCGCCGCCGCGCGTGCGCGAATGCCCGGTGCAACTAGAGGCCACGCTCGAAGGCGCACATCAAATGGCGGTGCGCGACTGGCCTGGCGGCGCGCAGTGTCTCGAACTGCGTGTGCTGCGCGCGCACATTCACGAGAGCATCTTGCTGCAGGGCGAAGCGGATCGCGTCGATCCCGATCTCTGGCGTCCGCTGATCATGAGCTTCCAGAAATTCTACGGGCTCGGCCCCCAGCTCGAACCGTCGGCGCTCGCGCAGGTGCCTGAGCACATGTATCGAACGCCCGATCATGCGCCGGCCTGAGCGCCGGCGCGCGATCGGAGCGGGCGACGCCTACCGGCGCGAACGCCGCTCGCGCGCCAGTTCCAGTTTCACGACTTCGAGATTTTCCTTGGCCGTATCCATCTTCGGATCGAGGCGCAGCGCCTGTTCGTAATTGTCGATCGCGCGACGCAGATTGCCCTTGTTGCGATAGGCCGCGCCGCGATTGTTGTAGGCGTTCGCATTCGTCGGGTCGACGCGGATCGCGCGGTTGTAGTCCGCGATGGCGCGACCGTACTGGCCCTTCGCCTGATACGCATTGCCGCGGTTCGTGAAGAATTTCGACCGCGGCGCGAGGCGGATCGCTTCGGAAAAATCGATGATCGCACGGTCGTACTGGCCTTCCTCGGAATAGGACAGTCCGCGATTGTCGAAATAGGTCGGTTGTTTCGGATCGAGCTTGATCGCCTCGTTCTCGTCGGCGAACGCCTGCGCGGCCTTGCCCAGCTTCTTGTAGGCGACCGCGCGGTTGGCGTAGGCTCTGTCGCTGCGCGGATCGAGGCGAATGGCCTCGTCGTATTCCTTGATCGCGCGCTCGTAGTCATTCTTGAAATAATAGGCGGCGCCGCGGTCGCGCCAGGCGACGCTGTTTCTTGGATCGAGGCGGATCGCTTCGTCATAGTCCTCGATCGCGCGATCGTATTTGCGCTGGTCGTTGAATATGTTGCCGCGTGCGTCGAACGCCCTCGAATCCCTGGGATCGAGCCGCACTGCCTCGCTGGCGTCTGCCAGCGCCTTCGCGAGCTTGCCTGCCGAACGATAGGCGCGCGCGCGTCCGTGATAGGCGCGCGCATAGCTCGGATCGAGCGCGATGGCGCGGTCGAAATCGGCGATGGCGGACTTCACCTTGTCCACGTACCAGTAGGCTGCGCCGCGATTGACGAACAGCGGCGCGCGATCCTTCTGTGCGCCCTTGGCGGATGTGATCAGGGCCGTGCAGGACGCGATCCGCTGCTCCGGCGCGAAGGCGCTGTCGTCGTCGGCGGCGCAGATGTCGGCGCGCGCATTGGCCTGCGCATGGGCGGGAGAAGCTGCCGAGGCAGCGAAGAGGCAGATGGCGGCGAGCGACGGCGCAAGGCGGCGCATGAAAAATCCTCCGGTGCGGATCGCGAGGAAGACTGTGCGCCTTGCTCGCGAAACGCCCCGAAGCTAGCGCCATGCGTGCGGCGCGACCGTGCAGAAATGCACAGGCCACGCTGATGAGCGTGGCCTGCTCAGCCCCGCTTCAACTCGGGATGCACGGTCTTGCCGAGAATGTGCGAGTCGCGCCCGATCACATGCTCCGTCGTGCCGACGATCAGCGGATCGGGCGTGCGCACGATCGAGTGATCCTTGTTCGGATAAGGCAGGGACGACAGGAAATGCGACATGCAATTCACACGCGCGCGCTTCTTGTCGTCGGATTTCACGATCGTCCACGGCGCGTCGGCGGTATCGGTATAGAAGAACATCGCCTCCTTCGCCTCGGTGTAATCGTCCCACTTGCCGAGCGAGGCGCGGTCGATCGGCGAGAGCTTCCACTGCTTCAGCGGATCGTGCTCGCGGGATTCGAAGCGGCGCTTCTGTTCGTCGCGCGATACCGAGAACCAGTATTTGAACAGGCGGATGCCAGAGCGCACGATCATGCGCTCGATCTCCGGACACTGGCGCATGAATTCGAGATACTCGGACGGCGTGCAGAAGCCCATCACGCGTTCCACGCCCGCGCGATTATACCAGGAACGGTCGAACAGGCAGAGTTCGCCGGCGGAGGGAAACTGCTGGATGTAGCGCTGGAAGTACCATTGGGTCTTTTCGCGCTCGGTCGGCTTCTGCAACGCAACGACGCGCGCGGTGCGCGGGTTCGTGTGCTCCATGAAGCGCTTGATTGTGCCGCCCTTGCCGGCGGCGTCGCGGCCCTCGAACAGGACCATGATCTTCTCGCCGCTCTCCTCGATCCAGCGTTGCGCCTTTAGCAATTCCTGCTGGAGCGCGATCATGTGCTCTTCGTAGGGCTTTACGCGCATGCGTTGCGCGTAGGGATATTCGCCGCTCTCGAACAGTTTGCGGATCACGATCGGATCGTGCCGCATCGCGCCCACGCTCATGTGCTCCTTTTCCTCGGCGTCGCCCTTCGGCTTCTCGGCTTTTGCGCCTTTGTCCTTCGCCGTGTCCTGAGGCTTCTCGATCTTTTCGACCTGCGCCACAGCCGCAGGCGCTTCGACCGCGGATTTGGCGTTCAGGGTTGAATTCGTTTCCACGTGCGTCATCCGTCAGTCTCCCGACCCAAAATCACCGGGAAGACTGGCGCGGCGCTCGAGCGTGCGCCTTGATCGGCCTCAACGGATTCGCAAATAGTCTGGAAGCTTGGTTAAGCGACTGCCGCAGCTTGCTTTTCGTATGTCCGCGGCTCAGCCGGCGCGCCGATCCACTCGGAATTGGCGGGAATCGACTCGCCTTTCATCACCAGCGTCAGCGGCCCGAGCTGCGCGAAATCGCCGACCTGGGTGTCGTAGAGGACGGTCGAACCCGCGCCGACCGTCACGCCCTTACCCAGATGCACATTGCCGACCTTCATCACGCGGTCCTCGTAGAGGTGCGTCTGCAGCGCGCACAGCGAATTCAGCGCGCAATAGTCGCCGACTGTCACGCAGTCGAATTCGGTGATGTCGGTCATGTCCATGTAGACGCCCTTGCCGATCTTCGCGCCGAACAGGCGCAGCGTCCACGGCAGGAATGGCGTCCCGCGCAGGTGGTCCAGAAAGACCCTGCCGGCGAGGCCCCAGTACATGACGGCGACCGCTTCCGTGCGCATGGCCCAGAACGACCACATCGGCTGCACCTGTGGCTGGTAGCGCCCCATCGTCGCCCATTTGATGCCGATCACGACGGCCGTCATGGCGACCGAAATGATGACCGACGCCGCGATGAAATAGGCGAGGAACGCGCCGTAATGCCGGTCGAGGATCGTCTGCCCGAACCATTGCACGGCCCATGTGCCGAAGGTGATGTAGAGCATCGTCGGCAGCGAGATGTGTACGGCCTCGAAGGTCGCGCGCATCGCCTTCTTCCACCACGGCGGCTCGTAGGTCCAGTTGGCGCCGCCGCCGTCGAATTTCTGCCGCACCGGCAACTTGATCGGCGGCGAGCCGAACCATGTGTCGCCTTCCGACATCAGCTCGTTGGCCGGCGGCTTGGACTTGATGCCGATCAGCGCGCCGGTCGGAATGTTGGCGCCCGGCGGCACGACGCCATCATTGCCGATGAAGACACGCGAGCCGGTCTTCACGCTTGCCAGCGTCATCCAGCCGCGCCGGATGTCCTCGTCGCCGAGCACGACCTCGTCGGCGATGAAGCATTTGTCGCCGATGTCGACGATATCGTAGCGACCGGACAGGTTGGTCGAGATTTCCGAATCCTTGCCGATGCCCGCGCCCATCAGCCTGTACCAGGTGCGCATGTATATGGTGGCGAACAGCGAGGACAGCGTTTCCAGCGTCACTTCCGTCGTCAGCGCCACCGCCCATTTACGGACATAGAACCAGGAATGGATGGAATATACGCCCTCCTTGACGCGCGGCAGGACGGCCCAGCGCACCAGCGCGATGAAGCCGACGGTGAGGATGACGAGCGCGAACGACGTCGGCCAGGCGAACAGCGGGATGGCGGCGAGATACCAGGTGCGGTCGAGAATATCGAGCCACGAATCCATCCGGTCGAAGACCCAGAAGGCCGGGAAGATCGGCAGCAATCCGAGCGGCGGGATGATCAGCAGCAGAATCGTGTAGACGAACGTGTGCAGCGCGCGCCGGCCGGGCGTCGCCGTCGCCTGCGCCGGCAGTTCGGCTTCGTCCACCACGCCGACCTTGCGGGCGGGCGATCCGTCCCAGATTTCGTGCGCGTCGATCCGCGTGCCCGAGGGGACGGAGGTCAGGTCCTTCAGCTCCGCGCCCTGGCCGATGACGCAACCGTCCTCGATCACGCAGGACGTACCGACATAGGCGTCGGCGCCGATGTCGACGCGCCCGACGATCATCTCATTGCCGACGATACGGACGTTGGCGAGCTTCAGCTTCGTGCCGAGCGAGGCGCCCGCGCCGATGGTGACGAGGTCGATCGCGCCAGCCTCGACCTCGCTGATGATGGCGTCTTCGCCGATCTTCGCGCCCATGGCCGAAAGATAGAGGCGCATGATCGGCGAGGCCTGGAACCATTTGACATGACAGAGCGCGATCAGATGCTGCGCCAGCCACCAGCGGAAGTAATAGGTCCCCCAAAGCGGATAGCGGCCGGGTTTTGTTCGCCCGAGCAGCAGCCACTTCGCCCCGATCGAGATCAGGATCGTCGCCAGATTGATGCAGAGATAGACGCCGAGGAGAGCGACGATTTCAGACAGCAGGCTGGCGTCGGGATCGGTCAGCAGCATGTAGCTGACGAAAACGCCCAGCCATTGCGCGGTCATCAGGCCGAGAATGAAGGGGAGCGCGATCGCCTGCGCCAGCCCGCACAGGAAGCGCCGCATGAACGGCGGCGGCTCGAACGACAGGTCCCGCGCGGGACCGGCGGCGTCCGCCTTGCCGTCGAGATGGCCCGCGATCGCGCGCAACGAGCGCAGGTTGTAGACGTCCTGCAAGGTGATCGAGGCAAGACGCGGGGTTTCACGCACCGCCGAGACGAAGCGCGCGGCCAGCAGCGAATGGCCGCCGAGGTCGGTGAAGAAATCCGCGTCGAACGGTACGGCCTGCGGCGGCAGCGTGCGCTTGGCGGCGTCCAGAAGCGCGGCTTCCGTTTCCGTGCGCGGCTCTTCCTGCTCTTCCACTGGCGCGGCGGCAGTCAGCTCCGCCTTCTTGAGCAGGTTGCGGTTGACCTTGCCCGACGGCAGTTTCGGCAGCGTGTCGAGAATTTCGTAGCGACCCGGCACCATGTAGGCCGGCAGGTTGGCGCGCAGGTCGGCGCGCATCTGCCTGGCGTCGAGCGTCGCGCCCTTGTCCGGCGTCAGGAAGGCGACGAGTTCGTCGATGCCATCGACGGCGCGCAGCACCACGGCGGCCTGCGAGACGCCGGCAAGATCGGTGAGCTTGGCCTCGATCTCGCCGAGTTCGACGCGAAAGCCGCGGATCTTCACCTGATCGTCGATGCGGCCACGGAAATTGATATTCCCTGCCTCGTCCATCACCACGGCGTCGCCGGAGCGATAGAGGATCGGATCTGCGTGCCCGAGGCCGAAGGGATTGGCGACGAATTTCTCCGCCGTCAGCTCGTCGCGCTTGAGATAGCCCTTGGCGACGCCCGGCCCGCCGATCAGCAGCTCGCCCTCGATGCCGCGGTCGAGCAGGTTCAGCGCGTCGTCGCAGACATAGGCCGTGTAGTTCGGGATCGGTCCGCCGATCGTTACGGGCTTGTCTGGCTCGACGATCGAGGCGGTCGCGACCACGGTCGCCTCGGTCGGGCCATAGGAATTGAAGATCGTGCGGCCGGGCTTGCACCAGCGCGACGCCACGGCGGGCGGGCACGCCTCGCCGCCGAGAATGATGATGCGCAGCTTCGGCGCATCCTTCGGCATCATCGCGAGCAGGGTCGGCACCGTGTCGAGCACGGTCACGCCAGCGTCATCGAGAATGTCGGGCAGCTTGTCGGCCTCGCCCATCACCTGCGGCGTCGCGACGAACAGCGTCGCGCCGACCAGATAGGGAATCCAGATTTCCTCCATCGACAGGTCGAAGGCGACGGAAGCGCCCTGGAAGACGATGTCGCTGGCTGCGACGCCGTACAGTTCGTTGGCCGAACGCAGATAGTGGCAGATGTTGCGCCCGGTGATGACGATGCCCTTGGGCGTCCCCGTCGAGCCGGACGTATAGATCATGTAGGCGGGATGGTCGGGCGTCGCGCCGAGCGCGCGCGCGTCGACCGGCGTATTGTCGGCGGGATCGACGATCGCCTCGTCGATCAGGATCGGGCAGGGCATGTGCCCTTCCGCTTTCAGCGCGAATTCGGCCGAGGTCAGCAGGCCCTTGGCCTCCGCGTCGGCAAGGCAGACCGCGATACGGTCGACCGGCGCGTCGGCGTCGAACGGCAGCCAGGCGGCGCCGGTTTTGGCGATGGCGATCTGCGCGATCAGCAGTTCCGGCCCGCGCGCCATCCACAGGCCGACGACGTCGCCGGGCCGCACGTGGCGCGAGACCAGCGCGCGCGCGATGCCGGCCGCCAGCGCGTCGACCTCCGCGTAATTGTAGATCCGCTCGAGCGTCTCCATCGCCGCGTGATGCGAACGGTGGCGCACCGTGTCGGCGAAGATTTCCGCGAGCAGTTCGTCGCGCAGATGTTCAGGCGCGACGCGGCCGACCAGTACGGCCCTGGCGGGCTCGTCCGGCGTGAGGCTGGGCGCGTTCGGCGCGGCGACGGCGGTGGCGTCCGCCACGGGGGTCTCGATCTCGTTCATCCGGCTCGGCTGTCGTCTCTTGCGCCTGTATCATTCGCGCCGTCCGCCCGGTCGAAGCGAGCCGATCTCGCCTGCAATTCCGACGCCCGCGCGCTTCCTCAATCGTAGCCCCTGACCGGCGTGGCTTAGCACAAGTCCGGCGCCCGTCCTATCCCGCTCCGCGACTGAACATGCAATGAACGCAAGTCACATCCAGCGCCCGCGCCCGTGCTGGAAGACCAGCAGCCGCCCCTGGTGAATCGGCATGCCGCGCGTATCGGCCGGCGCGACGCCGCCCAGCAGAACCATCAGCGCGCGCGCCACCCCGCCGTGCGCCGCGACGACGGTCGGGCCGGCGCGTTCCCCGAGGAAGGCGCGCACGCGATCCGTCAGATCAGCGTAGCTCTCCCCGTTCGGCGGGCGGTAGTTCCAGAAATTCGACTGGCGGGCGGCGGGCGCGCCGGGATAGCGCGCGGCGATTTCCGGCCAGGTCAGGTCCTGCCAGAGGCCGAAGGAAATCTCCATCAGCCGCTTGTCGCGCGTGAAATCGTCTTCCGGCAGCGCCAGCGCGCGGCGCGCCAGGGCCATGGTGTCGGAGGCGCGCGACAGGGGCGAGGCGAACCAGCCGGACACATCGCGCGAGACGCGCTCGGCGGCGAGCGCCGCGCCCAATTTGTGGCCCGCCTCGACCGCCTGCTCGCGGCCGCGCGGCGACAGAGGCGTGTCGAGCTGGCCCTGAATGCGGCCTTCGGCATTGTAGAAGGTCTCGCCGTGGCGAAAGAAGAACAGGGGCGTGGAGGCGTCGAAAGGCATGAAATATCCCGTGCGCTGCAATCGCCTCTCACAAGCACATATGGGCCCGAACGGCAAAGCCGCGCCGCGCGGCCGCGCCCTTGCCGAAGAGGCGTGCGCCTGCCAAAACTGCTGACGGAAGGCGCGCGCCCGACGCGCCAGCAGGAACGCCCGTGTCAAAAGAAAACTTGATCGCGCAAAGCGCCAACGCCGTCGTCGCCAGGCTGAAAGCAGGCGAAATCACGCCGCACGACTGTCTCGACGCGCTGGAGGCGCGCATCGCCGCCGTCGACGGCAAGATCAACGCCCTGCCGATCCTCTGTTTCGACCGCGCCCGCGCCCATGCCGATGCGCTGATGAAGAAGCCCGCCGCCGAGCGCGGCCTGCTTGCCGGAATGCCGGTGCCCATCAAGGACCTGTCCTGGGTCAAGGGCGTGCGCTCGACCTCCGGCTCGCCGCTGTTCGCGGACTTCGTTCCCGACGCCTCCGACATTGTCGTCGACAAGATCGAGGCCGAAGGCGGGATCGTCTACGCCAAGTCGAACACGCCGGAATTCGGCGCGGGCGGCAACACGTTCAACCCGGTCTTCGGCATCACCCGCAATCCCTGGGACGTCTCCCGCACCCCGGCCGGCTCCTCGGGCGGCGCGGCGGCGGCGCTGGCCTCGGGCACGGCCTGGCTGGCGCATGGCTCGGACATGGGCGGATCCCTGCGCAATCCCGCGAGCTTCTGCGGCATCGTCGGCATGCGCCCGACGCCCGGCCGCGTCGCCTCGAATAATCGGGGTATCGTTGATCAAACGCTCGGGGTTCAGGGCCCGATGGCGCGGACGGTCGAGGATCTCGCGCTCCTGTTCGACGCCATGGCGGGCGAGGATCGCCGGGACCTGCTGTCAAAGCCGCGCCCGGCGCGGAGCTTTCTGTCGGCGGCCCGTTCGGGCTGGCTGCCGAAGCGGGTGGCCTATTCGCGCAATCTCGGCATCACACCCGTCGATCCCGAAATCGCCGAAATCACCCGCAACGCCGCGCGGCGCTTCGCGGAGGCCGGTGTGCAAGTGGAGGAGGCCTCACCCGACCTGTCCGGCGCCCATGAGTGTTTCGGCGTCTTGCGCGCCCGCAATTTTGCGACGGATAAAGGCCCACTACTCGAAATGCATCGAGACAAGTTCAAGCCCGATCTTATCTGGAATATCGAGGCGGGTCTCAAGCTGACCGCTGACGAAATCGCCCGCGCCGAGCGCCATCGGGCCGAACTCGCTCGGCGCATGGATACCTTTCTGGAGAACTATGACCTCCTGCTATGCCCTGCGACCATCGTGGCGGCCTTCCCGGTCGAGCAGCGTTACCTCACGCATTGCGATGGTTACGAATTCCCAAACTATGTGGAATGGCTTTCGATCGCCTACGGCCCGACGCTCTGCGGCGTGCCGGCGATCTCGCTGCCGTGCGGCTTCACGCGGGAAAACCTGCCGGCCGGCCTGCAGGTGATCGCGCCGACCAATGAGGACGGCAAGGCCATCGCCGGCGCGCGGGCGCTGGAGAAGATTTTGGGGCTGGACACGCTAAAGCCGGTCGACCCGCGCTGATCACTTCAGCGCCCACTGGCAGATCTTGGCCCCGCCGCGCCGCCGCGCGAGGTCCAGATGCACGTGGTCCTCGTGGTAGCCGTCCGATCCTGGCCCGAGAACGGTCGAGAAGCGCGCGCAGGCGCTCTGCCTGAGCGAGATGGCGATCGTCGGGTCGCGAGCCTTGTCGGTCACGCGCATGACGCTGCCGTCGACGAATTCGATTGCGGCGAGATCGATCGCCGCGCCGGTCGCATGTTCGGACGGGTTCGCATCCGCTTGGCGGTTCCGGTTTCGGCAATCGTAGGCGTCGGCGGTGATCACGCGCTTGACCTTGCGCCCAAGGGACGCAGTGACCGGCGCTATGGTCTCGCGCACGAAGGCGCCGAACCGCGCCGCCAGGTCGCAGCGCATGACCGGCGCAGGCGCGATCTCGATCCGGCGCTTGTCGGGCAACAGGACCGCCTCGAGCGTGATCGGCGCCGCAATGCCGCACCCGCCTTCGCCCGATATCGCCGCATGTGGCGTGGTCACGATACTGGCGTCCGCCAGAAGCGCCTTGCAGGCGGCGGCTGCCTCGGCGTCGGGGATCGAGCGTTCGCGAGCAGGCGGACCGGGCGCGTAGGAAAGAAGATCGTTCGACCGGGCGGGCTGCTCCGGTCTCTTGCGGTCGAGCGCGAGAAACGGGCTCTCCATCCCCGCGCCGCCCTTGTCCTGCGCTACGGCGGCGGTGGTCTGGAGCAGGATCGCGACGAAAATGACGAATGCGCGTTCCATCGGCGGCCTCCCCGGGACATGCCCGGCGGGAACGCGCCGACGCTACGCTGGTTCCCGCTCCGGTCAGGCTCTCTTGATTTTCCGTGGCGAGTTCTGCGCCGCCTCGCTGGCGCGCACCAGATCGCGGGAGGCGACAAGAAGCCGTTCGAATTCGGCGAGTTCGGCTTCCGGCATGCGACCGAGCGTCTCGTCCACGAACCCCTGCTGCGCCTCGATGCCCTTCTGCGCCGCGATCCGGCCGGCGGCGGTGAGGAAAATGGCGTGCGAGCGACGGTCGCTGGCAATGGTGCGGCGCTCCACGAGCCCGGCGGCGGCCAGCCGGTCGATCAGCCCGGAAATATTACCCTTGGTCACGTAGAGGCGCTCGGCCAGGTCCTGCTGGCTCAAGCCCTCGCGCTCGGTCAGGGTCGTGAGCACGTCGCACTGGGCGATGGACAGGCCAACGGCTTTCAGGCGGTTGGTGACCGCCAGTCGAATTCTCGTCTCGAGCCGGACGAACCGGAACCAGACCCGGGATGCGTCAGTCAATTTGTGGCCGCTCCAGCGATTCCCCTGCTGCGAGGCTAGATATTTGCTCGGGCCTCGGCAAGACAGCCTTTCGCCGCGCCTTGCAGCTTGGATTTTGCCAGCCCGCTCTTGTAGAAGCATCTGACAGCCGCCGCGCGCCACGCGCCGGCCGCCCCAGGAACACGTCGGGAGGATGACGATGCTCGGTTTGATGCAGGACTGGCCGCTACTGCTTTACAAGATCATCGATCACGCGGCCCAGCAGTTCGGCGACCGGGAGGTCGTGACGCGTTCGATCGAGGGGCCGATCCACCGCACCAATTACCGTGAGGTCCGTGATCGCGCCCTGCGGGTCGCCCAGCGCCTCGAAAAGGACGGGATCAAGCTCGGCGACCGCGTCGCCACGCTCGCCTGGAACACCTGGCGGCACCTGGAAGCCTGGTACGGCATCACCGGCGTCGGCGCCGTCTATCACACCGTCAATCCGCGCCTGTTCCCCGAGCAGATCGCCTGGATCGTCAATCACGCGCAGGACCGCGCGATGCTGCTCGACCTCACCTTCGTGCCGCTGATGGAGGCCGTGCAGGACAAGTGCCCGTCGATCGAGCGCTACGTGATCCTGACCGACAAGGCGCACATGCCCGCCACCAAGCTGAAGAATGCGATCGCCTACGAGGAGTGGATCGCCGAAGTCGACGGCGACTTCGCCTGGAAGGACTTCGACGAGAACACGGCCGCCGGCCTCTGCTACACCTCCGGCACCACCGGCGATCCCAAGGGCGTGCTCTATTCGCATCGCTCCAACGTGCTGCATGCGCTGCAGGGTTGCATGAAGGATACGCTATCGGTGTCGGCGCAGGATTCGATCCTGCCTATCGTGCCGATGTTCCACGCCAACGCCTGGTCGCTCGCCTTCTCCGTGCCGCTCGCCGGCGCGAAATTCGTCCTGCCCGGCGCCAAGCTCGACGGCGCCTCGGTCTATGAATTGCTGGAGACCGAGGGGGTCACGCTGTCCGCCGCCGTGCCGACCGTGTGGCTGATGCTGATGCAGCACATGCAGGCCAACAAGGTCGAGCTGCACACGCTCAACCGCGTCGTGATCGGCGGTTCGGCTTGCCCGCCCTCGATGATCGAGTTCTTCGAGGAGCGCGGCGTGACCGTCAATCACGCCTGGGGTATGACCGAAATGAGCCCGATCGGCACGATCGGCGCGATCAAGCCGCAGCTCGCCGCTCTGAAAGGCAAGGACCTCATGGCCATAAAAGCCAAGCAGGGCCACGCCATCTTCGCGGTGGAAATGAAGATCACCGACGACGAGAACAACCGCCTGCCGTGGGACGGCGTGAAGTTCGGCCGCCTGAAGGTCAAGGGCCCGGCGATCGCGCGCCGTTATTTCAAGCGGGAGGACGAGGAAATCCTCGACGAGGAGGGCTTCTTCGATACGGGCGACGTCGCCACGATCGACCCGAACGGCTACATGCAGATCACCGACCGCGCCAAGGACGTGATCAAGTCCGGCGGCGAGTGGATTTCCTCGATCGATCTCGAAAATCTCGCGGTCGGCCATCCCGATGTCGCGGAGGCCGCCGTCATCGGCGTCGTGCATCCCAAGTGGGACGAGCGCCCGCTGCTGGTCATCGTGCCGAAGGAAGGCAAGGAGATTGATCGCGACGCCATGCTGAAATTCATGGACGGCAAGATCGCCAAGTGGTGGATGCCCGACGACGTGCAGTTCGTGCGCGAAATCCCGCACACCGCGACCGGCAAGATCAACAAGCTGAAGCTGCGCGAAGAGTTCAAGGACTACAAGCTGCCGTCGGCGTAGAGAGACGCGATGCGCCGCCTGATCGTCGAGGAGCCACAGTCGCAGGCTGCTGTCTGGAGCCTGCGGCTGGCGGTCTTCGCGCTAGCGGTTGCGGCCGTTGCTGTCGCCGTCACGCGGTTTCAGCTCGTCGACGTGCCGGCGGGGCTGGCCGTCTTCGGCTCGGCCATCCTGATCGCCTGCATGTCGCTCCTTCTCGCGGGCACCGCGGCGGTGGTCATCTGGCGAACGGGCCGGCGTGGCCTGTCCCATGCGCTCGGCGGCGTCGCGCTGGCGGTCGCGCTTCTGGCGTTTCCCGGCTATCTCGCGTTCCAGTCGCTGCGCCTGCCCGTGCTGAACGACATTTCCACCGACATATCGGATCCACCGCAATTCTCGCTGTCGCGGCGCGCGACCGAAGCGCGCGGCGGGCGCAATCCGCGCGCGCGCGCCTTGGCCGAGCGGCAGGCGCAGCGGGCCGCCTATCCCGGCGTGCAGCCGATTCTGCTCGAACTCGAAGGCGACGAAGCCTATCAACTCGTGCTGAAGGCCATTCAGGCGCTCGGCTGGAAGATCGTCGACCAGTCGGCGCCGGGCGGCCGCGCCGGTCTCGGTCACATCGACGCCGTCGCGCGCACGCTCATCATGGGCTTCCCCGACGACATCACCATTCGCATCCAGCCGCTCGCGGGCCAGACCAAGCTCGATGTACGCTCGGCATCGCGCTATGGACGCAACGATTTCGGCGTCAATGCGCGCCGCATCGAACGTTTTGCGGAGGAGCTGCAGACGCAGCTGGACGCCAAATGATCTTACGAATTCTGACGTTCGTTTTCGCGCTGTGGGCGATGGCCGGGGCCGCGCGCGCCGACGATGCCGCCTTTCGCGCCTGTGTCGACAAGGCCGGCGCCGACGAGGCGGCGCTCATGCGCTGCAGCGACGAGCGCGTGGCGCGCGCCAATGCGGCGCTGGATGTCGCCTGGAAGGCGGCGCTGACTGACATGCCCGGCGAAGCGGCCAGGAAGGCGCTTGTCGAGGAACAGGCCGCATGGGCCGCCTTCCGCGACAAATCCTGTCTCTCGCATTTGTCGAGCGATTTCCCGCGCAATGTCGGCGCGGTCAGTTTCGCCGTCTGCCGCGCCGACGTGATCGCGCTGCGCACGAAATACTTGAAGTTCCTGACCGACAATTGAGCCGCGATTGTCACGGGCGATGGCGGTTGGGACGCTGGCGGGAACGATTCCTGCCCAGCGTTGTTCGCAATCGATGTCCATGCAATTTGCTTTCGTGCTGGCGCCCATATGTCTGGCGGCGATTGTCGGCGGCAGCGTGTGGCTTGCGTCGGAACTCGAAGAACTGGACCGCGTCTATCTCCTTCTTCCCGGGCTTCTCGGCCTGATCACGGCGCTTGGAGCCGACTCGCCCGAAATCTCCTCCGCGCTGACCGCGATCGTGGGCGGCGAGAATGAGGTCGGAGCCGGAATTGTGCTCGGCTCGAACCTTTTCAATCTTGCCGCGCTCATTGGCGTGAGCGCGCTCGTGGCCGGACCGGTCGCGACGCCCAGGCGCGTTTTCGCATTCGGCGGCGCTGTTTCGTTGGTTGAGACTGCGCTTGCCGCCTGCGTCCTCCTCAAGATATTGACCCCAATCGTCGGCGCGCTCGCAATCGCGATTGTTTTCGCGATCTACGCCATCGTTCTGTCGGTGCGGCCAGAAACGGCTGGACGCCTGCCCTTTCCTGAGCGAGTTGCAAATGGCGTGGTCGCGTTGCTGAAGAGCGCGCACGTCGATGTCGCTCGAAGAGCCGGCCGAGGCGATGACGAAAAAGAGGACGCAAGCGCCGGCTTTTCGCTCGCGTTGCGGACTGCGCTCGCGCTCGGTCTCGTCGTGGCGGGCAGCTATGGCGTAGTGCATTCAACGCTGCGGATCGGCGCTGCGCTGGATGTGAAGAAGGAACTGGTCGGATCGCTCGTTCTGGCATGCCTGACTGGCATCCCCAATCTCTACACCGCGCTGCGTCTCGCCTTGAAGGGCAAGGGCGCCGCGGTCGTCAGCGAGGCCCTGAACAGCAACACGATCAACATTCTCGTCGGTATCGCGCTGCCTACGCTGATATTCGGCGCATCGGCCAAGCCCGTGGCCGTGCTCGAAATGTGGTGGCTCCTCGGTGTGACCGGCGTCGTTCTTGCGCTCGGCCTCATGTCGAGCGGCTTCACGCGGCTCGGCGGCGGCGCGGTCATTGCGGTCTATTTCGGCTTTGTGGTCTGGCGCGTCCTGGTTTGACCGACGCTATCGAGCGAGGCGGTACCGCCCCCTGGTCGTGATCGGCCCCTCCGCGATGGCGACGCCGCGTGTGACCAGATCCTCGATATGCGCGAGAACGCTGAGCGCCGCCGCGTTGACGAGGCGCGGGTCGAGCCCGTCGTAGATGCGCGCGACCATGTCGGGGATCGTCTCGTCGCCGGCGGTCAGCCGCCTCACGATCGCTGCCTCGCGCTGACGGCGGTGCGCGGCGAGCGCGCGCATGTAGCGCTGAGGCTCTGTCACCGGTCCGCCATGACCGGGCCAGAGCGTGGAATCTTCGCGGGCGCGAAGTTTGTCGAGCGAATTCATGTAGTCCGTCATATTGCCGTCCGGCGGCGCGACGATGGAGGTCGACCAGGCCATCACGTGATCGGCCGAAAAGACGGAGCGCTCCTGCGGCAGGGCGAAGGCGAGATGATTGCTCGCATGCCCCGGCGTCTCGATGGCGGCGAGCGTGAAACCGTCGCCTTCGATCTTGTCGCCGTCCTTCATCACGCGCGCGGGCTTGTAGGAAAGATCGTGCGCGGAATCGAGGCCGCTTTCGGGGCCTTCCTTCGGGACGAACGGCGCGCAGCCGACGATCTGTGCGCCTGTGCGCTCCGCCAGCAGCGCCGCGCCCGGCGAGTGATCCTTGTGTGTGTGCGAAACGACGATCCAGGCGATGCGTTCGCCCTTCAGCGTGTCTATGATCGCCTGCGTATGCGCCTCGTTCTCACGTCCGGGATCGATCACCGCGACATCGCCACGCCCGACGATATAGGTGCAGGTGCCGGTGAAGGTGAAAGGCCCGGGATTGTTCTCCACGAGACGCCGCACCAGCGGCGTGATCTGCTGCACCTCGTCCGGCTTCACGTCGAAGGCGGTGGAATGGACAAGCTTGTCGTCGGCGTCGGTCATGGCGTTTCCGTTCGGTCGTTGCGGCGAGCATCCGGGTTGGGGGGGCAATGTCAACGTCTATCCCGTCATGCCTCGGTGCGCTCCGAGACATTGGTCTCGGCCAATGGCCCGCGAAGGTTTGCGTATCGCCAGGGCGGCGTCGCGAAGGATATACGCGGGGCCGGCGGATCAGAGGATCGAGACGCCGAGACGTTTCACCTTCATGAAGTAGAGCGCGAACAATCCGACGAAGACGACATCGCCGAGAATGACGAAAATGGCGAAGTCGGAGGTCCAGCCGCTACGATACATATAAAGGAGGTTGAGAGCGAAGAGCGCTTTGCCCACGCCGCCCATCAGGACAATTCCGGTATGGCGTAACAAATCGTGCGCAACGATCAGGAAGCCGAAGCCGTAGAGAAAGGCGGTGCCCCACGCGCCGCGATAGACGGCGACCATCACCGGATCGGCGAGCTCGCGGCCGAACTCCCGGGAGAACATCGCTGAAGCATCCGTGAGCCCCGGCAGTGCGCCCGCGAAGTTCCAGAGCGCCGCCACCAGAAAGAGGCTTCTGAAGAAGAGGAGATCGAACCGCGTCAGGCTGTCCTTATGTTGCGACGGTTCCATGGCGCGTCTCCACTCAACCCGCTCGTCAAATAAAATATATCGCGTTATAAAATATTGAGCGGGTATGTCAATTTTGACCCAGAAGGCGCCTGGAGGATGATGCCGATGAATCCGAAACCGACGTCGACGCCAAGGTCGAGGGGACGTCCGGCGCGTTCGGGGCCTCAGATCGAGGACATCCGCAAGCACATCTCGGCCTGCGCGATGAAATTGTTTCGAGAGGAGGGGTACGCCGCGATTTCGATGCGTCGGCTGGCCGGGGAGGCCGGTTGCACGGTCATGACGCTGTACAATTATTACGACCGCAAGATCGACATTCTGCGCGACTTGTGGGCGCAGATATTCGCCGAGCTGTTCGACGAACTTGATCCGATAGCGGCGGGTGAGACGGAGCCCATCATACGGCTCAATGCGATCGCGCTGGCGTATGTCGAATTCTGGCTGGCCCGGCGCGATCGATATTTCCTGGTTTTCATGTCGAGCGGGATCGCACAGTCCGACGTCAGCCTGTTCGTGCGCGACGATGCGGTGTTGCGGCGGTTCGGCATATTGCGCGACAGCGTGGCGGAAGCGCTTGGCGATAGCGCCGGCGCGGGCGAGATCGAGTTGAAGTCGCAGCTGCTCGTCTGCGTGCTGAACGGTATGGCGCAAAATTTGATCACGATAGGCGCCTATCCATGGTCTGGTCCGAAGGAACTGGTTTCAGTCGCGGTCGATGGTCTCGTCAAGGCGTGAGGCGGCGCGTCTCGTGACGCGCCCGCCATCACTGAAAATTCCGCCCCTTCGGCAATGCGCCGCGCACGGCGGCTCCGCCCGCGAACAGATCGGGCGCCGCCTGCTTTTCCCGCGGGTTCTGCGGGCGCCGGATTTCATCTGCGCGCGCGAGCGTATCGATCGCGCCGCCCTCCCGCGAAATTTTGGACAGGAGCGAGGTGAGGTCGTCGATGCGTTCGGCGACGATGTGAATGACGCCGGATTCGTTCTGGTGCTTGCCCGTGACCGCCACGAAGCGCGCGCCGATCACGGTGGCGCGCAGCTTCTCGAACAGTTTTGGCCAGACGATGATATTGGCGACGCCCGTTTCGTCCTCCAGCGTCATGAAGACGACGCCCGACGCCGTGCCCGGCCGCTGCCGCACCAGCACGAGGCCGCAAACCTTGACGCGACCGTGCCGCGCGTTCGACAGGGCGGCATTGCGCATGATCCCTTTCGCGTCGAGATCGCGCCGCACGAAGGAGACGGGATGCGCGCGCAGCGACAGTTTCAGCCGCCGGTAATCCTCGATCACCTCTTCGCCCGGCGGCATCGGCGGCAGGTCGGCGTCGGGCTCGCTCGCGCGGAAGGAGAGAGGGCGCAGCAACGGCAGATCGTCCTTGTCGCCCGCGCGATTGAGGCCCTGCACGGCCCATAGCGCATCGCGCCGCGTCAGCCCCAGCGAGGCGAAGGCGTCGGCGCCGGCGAGCAGTTCGAGCGCGCGCGTCGAAAGGCCGGTGCGCAGCCAGACATCGCGCACGGAATCGTAACCGCGCCCGCGCAAGCGCACGAGCCTGCGCGCGTCTTCTTCCGCGAGGCCGGTGATGAGACGGAAGCCGAGACGCAGCGCGTGGTCGCCGAGGATGTGCGGCTCCATCCAGGCGTGGCGGGGGTGGAGCGCGCTCCCTTCTCCCCGCTCGCGGGGAGAAGGGATAGCCTCCAGCCCGCAATCCCAATCCGACGCGTTTACGTCCACTTCGCGCACCTCCACGCCATGCTCGCGCGCATCGCGCACGATCTGCGCGGGCGCGTAGAAACCCATGGGCTGCGCATTGATCAGCGCGCAGGCGAAGACGTCGGGATAATAGCATTTCATCCAGGCGGAGACGTAGACGAGTCGCGCGAAGGAGGCCGCATGGCTCTCGGGAAAGCCATAGGAGCCGAAGCCCTCGATCTGCTTGAAGCAACGTTCGGCGAAGTCGCGCGGATAGCCGCGTGAAACCATGCCTTCGATCATCTTGTCGCGGAAATGGCCGATCGTGCCGATGCGCTTGAAGGTCGCCATGGAACGACGCAGCCTGTCGGCCTCGTCGGGCGAAAAACCCGCCGCCACGATGGCGATGCGCATCGCCTGTTCCTGAAACAGGGGCACGCCGCAGGTCTTTTCGAGAATGGCGCGCAATTCCTCCTTCACATATTCGATGGGCTCGATGCCGAGACGCCGCCTCAGATAAGGATGCACCATGTCGCCCTGGATCGGGCCCGGCCGCACGATGGCGACCTCGATGACGAGGTCGTAGAAGCAATTCGGCTTGAGGCGCGGCAGCATGGACATTTGCGCGCGGCTCTCGATCTGGAACACGCCGATCGTGTCGGCGTGCGAGATCATGTCGTAGACGGGCTTTTCGTCCGAGGGCATGGAGAGATCGGCCTTTTGCCCGTAATGCGCGTCGAGCAGCGCGAAACCCTTGCGCAGGGCGGTGAGCATGCCGAGCGCGAGCACGTCGATCTTGAGGATGCGCAGCGCGTCGAGATCGTCCTTGTCCCATTCGATCGTCGTGCGCCCCTCCATCGCCGCCGGCAGGATCGGCACGATCTCGTCGAGCCGGTCGCGCGTGATGACGAAGCCGCCGGTGTGCTGCGACAGATGGCGCGGAAAGCCCGCGATCTCGTGCGCCAGTTCGATTGTCTTGGCGAAACGCGGCTCGCTCGGATCGAGGCCCGCGCGCGCGCCGGCTTCGCCGCCCGGCGCCTCGCCGCGCCCCCACACCGAGCCCGAGAGCGCCGAGAGAACGTCGTCCGAAAAGCCGAAGGCCTTCGCCGTCTCGCGAATGGCCGAACGGCCGCGATAGCTGACGACGGTCGCCGTCAACGCCGCGCGCGCCCGCCCGTAGCGCTCGTAGATATATTCGATCACCTCCTCGCGCCGTTCGTGCTCGAAATCGACGTCGATATCGGGCGGCTCGTTGCGCTGCTGCGAGATGAAGCGTTCGAACAGAAGGCCGCTGCCGACCGGATCGACCTCGGTGATGTGAAGGCAATAGCAGATGGTCGAATTGGCGGCCGAGCCGCGCCCCTGCGCGAGAATGCCCTTGTCGCGCGCATGGCGCACGATGTCGTGGACGGTGAGGAAATAGGCGGCGTAATTGAGCGCCGCGACGATCTTGAGTTCATGTGCGATCGTGGCGGCGGCCTGCGCTGGAACGCCGCCGGGCCAACGGATTTTCGCGCCTTCGGCGACGTAATGCGCCAGCGCCTCCTGCTCGCTTGCGAAACCCTCGCGCAATTCGGAGGGGTAATTGTAGGCGAGTTGATCGAGCGAGAAATCGATGCGCTCGATCAGGCGGATCGTTTCGGCGACGGCCTGCGGCGCCGATGCGAACAGTCGCGTCATTTCCTGCGCGCTCTTCAGATGGCGTTCGGCGTTGCGGCTGAGCAGGCGGCCGGCATTGTCGAGCGTGCGACCTTCGCGGATGCAGGTTACGACATCGGCGACCGCGCGCCGCTCGGGGGCGTGCATGACAACGTCGTTGACGGCGACGAGCGGCAGGCCTGTCTCGCGCGAGAGCGACAGGCGCTGCGCGAAATCATGCCGCATATGCACGCCATAGCCGGCCACGAGCGCGAGCCAGAGGCGCCCCCGCGCCGCATCGCGCAGAGCCTGCGGCGGCGGCGCGCCGGGCATGGCAATCAGCAGCAGACCGTCCGCATATTGCAGGAGGTCGTCGAAGCGCAGCAGGCTCTTGCCTTTCTGCGCGCGCGCATTGGCCTGTGTCAGCATGCGGCACAGGCGCCCCCAGGCTACGCGATCCCCAGGATAGGCGATGATGTCGGGCGTTCCATCCTCGAAGACCAGCCGGGCGCCGGCGACGACCTTGAAGGCGCCGATCTCGTCGAGTTTTTCACGCGCATAAACATGCGCGCGCACGACGCCCGCGACCGAATTGCGGTCGGCGATCCCGATCCCCGCATGGCCGAGCGCGGCCGCGGTCGCCACGAGCTCCTCCGGATGCGAGGCGCCGCGCAGGAAGGAAAAATTCGTGGTCGTGGCGAGTTCGGCGTAGGTCACCCGAACACCCCGTGCAGAAACCAGCGTGGCTGGATGGCCTCGCGGCCGAACAGGCCTTCGCGGTAGAGCCAGAAGCGGCCGCCGGCCTTGTCCTCGACATGGAAATAGTCGCGCGTGAAGCCGGCGTCGCGCCACCATTCCGGCGCGATGCGCTCCGGGCCTTCGTAGGCCGCGATCTCGTGCGTCGCGCGGCGCCATTTGAAGCGCAGCGGCGGGCCGTCGGGTACGGCGGCTATGGCGTCGACGGGTTCAGGTTTTTCGAACAGGCGCGGCGGGCGTCCCAATTCCACGCCTTCATGCTGAGGAGACGGCGGCAGCCGTCGTCTCGAAGCATGGGGATTGCGGCCATCCTTCGAGACGCGATCCTTCAGATCGCTCCTCAGGATGAGGTTTTGTGGAGCCGGATCGCGCGAAAAATTCGCCGGTTGCGTCTGGCCCGCATATTCGGGGACATGCGTGTCGTGAAAAACGAGCCGTTGCACGCGCCGCGTTCCGAAGCGCGCGCCGAGCCGGTCGATCAGATCGGCGAAGGCTTGCGCGTCGTTCTCGCCTGCGCGCGAGCCGGCGAGATCGGTGGGCGCGGCTTGTGTGGCGCCCTCGACGGCGACTGCCGCGAGCCGGATGACGTCGAACCCGTAGCCCGTGTCGAGGCCCGCTTCGCCCAGCGCCTCGATCCTTTCGCGCAACAGGCGCACAAGCGCGCGCGCGTCGCGCTGCGGCCGGCTCGTCGTCGCCTCGATATGCCGCGTCGCGCCGTCGACGCGAAAGAAGCTCGCCGCGATTTTTCGCGCGCCTTCGTCGTGGCGTTCGAGCATAGCGCACAGGTCGCGCGAAAGATCGGCCAGAACGCGTTCGATGTCTTCAGTGCGCGCGAGCCCTTCGGCGAAGCGGCGCTCGGTCATGTAGGGTGCGGCCTCGAAGCGCGGCGAGATCGGATCGCGGATCGCGCCGACGATGGCGTCGAGCCGGGATATCAGCCCCGCGCCGAACCGCGCGGCGAGCGGAGAACGCGGTCGCGTCAGAAGGTCGCCGACGCGCGTGAGGCCGGCCGTGCGCAGGCCGGCGATAATGTCGTCGGAGACGCGCAGGGCGGCGATCGGCAAGGCGCGCAGGATTCTGGCGGCGCCGGCGTGGTCGTCGTCCGCCAGAATGCGCGTCGTCGAAAACCGCGCCAGCGCCCAGGCGAGCGCGGGGTTGGGCGTGATCGCTGCGCGCGATTGCAGGCCTTGCGCGAGAAGGCCCTGTTCGATCGCCTCGATCATCGCCGCCTCGCCGCCGAACAGATGCGCGCAGCCCCCGATGTCGAGCATGGCGCCGTCGGGCGCATCGAGAGCTGCGAGCGGCGTGAAGCGGCGGAGCCAGTCGGCGATGGACGCAAGCAGGGCGGCCTCGGCCTGGGGTTCGGCTTGATGCAATTCGAGTTCGGGCCGCATGGCCCGCGCAGAGGCCAGCGCCATGCCGGGTCGCAGGCCGAGACGCAAAGCGGTTGCGTCGACCGCGACAAGTTGCTGCGCGCTGCCGATTTTCGTCCAGGTGGCGAGGGGCGTGGCGAGGGGCGTGATAGGTCCTGTCGCTCCCCGCGCCTCATCCTGAGGAGCGCCTGCAAGGCGGGTCTCGAAGGATGGCGACGCCGGAATTCTTGACCCGGCCATGCTTCGAGACGCGGCCTTCGGCCGCTCCTCGGCATGAGGGTTTCCGGTCCCCTCACGCCGAGCGTGAAAACCCTGCATCCGCCGGATCCGGTCCGTGGCGAGGAAGGGCAGGCAGATGGAGAGAAAACGCATGGAACGCGACCTCGTGCACTTTTTCCGGATCGAACCCGAAAACCCCGCGCGCCTTGACGAGACGCGCCCCGATCAGCGGCGGGCCGGGCAGGCCGAGACGATTGTCGCCGACCGGCGCGACGGAGCTGCTGCGTCGTCGCGCCTCGATCCGTGTCGCCGCCGCTGACGACACCCGCGCCGCGGCCCCTGCGAAGGCGAGCGGAACCAGCATGCCGGCGCCCCCGCCGGCGCGCGCGGCGAGCGTCAGGCGACGCGAGGCGTCGAGCGTGTAGAGACGCTCGGGGACGGCGCTCTCCGCCAGGACGGCGGCCACAGCCGCGCATTTCAGCGCTTCCTCCATGACCCGCAGCGTGTCGCGCGCATCATGCGTGCGCACGATGACGAGCCGTCCGGGATCGATCCCGGCCTCGATCAGCCCCGGTCCGTAGGGCGCGCCCGTCTCCAGCGCGACGAAATCCTCGACGACCAGCACGAGCCCGCTCGCCGGTTTTTCGCGCCCGCAGGACGCGGCCAGGAGCAGGCCGAGCATGAGGGCCGCATGAGAATCCGGCGCGGACGCCGGCACGATCTCGTGCAGCCCGCCGGCGAGCCGCGCCGCCGAGAGAAAGGCAGGCGCAGGCCCGTAGTCTCTCGACGCCGGCGCGCTGCGCGGCAGGCCCGTCGCGCCCGTGGATTCGATGCGGGCGATCTCGCGGCGCAAAAAAGCCAGACGTTCCGAACTGCCGCGCGGCGACATCGGGCGAACCTTTCCGTGTTCATGTTTTGTTCGATCATTCGGCGACTCCCGAAAAGAGTCAAGCGGCGGGACTCCCCTTCGCTCCTTTTGCCGACCGGCATAACAAAAGCGAATAGGGCCGACTGAAAACGAAACTGACGCCGCGCCAGCGCGCTGCTACTGCAAATGCGACAAGTGGCGCCTTGATCGGCGGCCTCCATTCGTCACAATGCGACGCTATATGAATGGCGGTCGCGCCCGATCCGGCAAAGTGATCGAGGAACGCGCGCCAAGAAAGTTCGAAGCAGAACGTTCGAAGAGGGAACCGGAGGGACGCATGAACGCCAAGATTACCCGTAGACACACGCTCGCCGCCTTCGCGCTCGCCGCGACCGCGCTTTCACCCTTCGCCGCCCATGCGGAAGACGTGGTGAAGGTCGGCGTCATCCTGCCGATGACCGGCCCCTCCGCCTCCACCGGCCGCGAGATCGCCGCCGCCATCAAGCTGTTCCAGGCGCAGAAGGGCGACAAGGCCGGCGGCAAGAAGGTCGAGGTCATCATCAAGGACGACACCGGCGTCGCCGACATCACCAAGCGCCTCGCGCAGGAGCTCATCGTCAACGACAAGGCCTCCGTCATCGCCGGCTTCGGCCTCACCCCGCTGGCGCTCGCCGTTGCCCCCATCGCCACGCAGGCCAAGGTTCCGGCGGTCGTGATGGCCGCTGGCACCGCCATCATCACCGAAGCCTCGCCCTACATCGTGCGCACCAGCTTCACCCTGCCGCAGAACACCATGCCGATCGCCCAGTGGGCGGTGAAGAACGGCATCAAGAAGGTCGTGACGCTGGTCACCGACTACGGCCCGGGCATCGATGCGGAAAAGACCTTTGTCGCCACCATCAAGGAGAACGGCGGCCAGGTGCTGGATTCTCTGCGTTCGCCGCTGAAGAACCCGGAATTCGCGCCCTTCCTGCAGAAGGCCAAGGACCTCAAGCCCGACGCGCTGTTCCTGTTCGTGCCTTCGGGCCAGGGCGCCGCGCTGATGAAGCAGGTCTCCGAGCGAGACTTCGCCAAGGAAGGCATCAAGGTGATCGGCACCGGCGACGTGACCGACGACGAGCAGCTCAACAACATGGGCGACGCCGTGCTCGGCATGATCACCTCGCACAATTACTCGGCCGACCACGACTCGCCCGAGAACAAGGCCTATGTCGCGGCCTTCGAGAAGGCCAACCCGGGCCTGCGTCCGAACTTCATGTCGGTCGGCGGCTATGACGGCATGGCGCTGATCTACGCCGCGCTCGACAAGACCAAGGGCGACACCAACGGAACCAAGCTCGTGGAAGCGATGAAGGGCATGTCCTGGACGAGCCCGCGCGGTCCGATCTCGATTGATCCGGAGACGCGCGACATTATCCAGAACGTCTACATCCGCAAGGTCGAGAAGAAGAACGGCCAGCTCTACAACGTCGAGTTCTCGACGATGGCCAACGTCAAGGATCCCTTCAAGGCCGCCAAGGCCGCGAAGAAGTAATTTCGCCCCAACGCAGGCTTCTCGCCGTCATTGCGGGGAGCTCCGGCGAAACCGCCGCGCGGTTTCGCCTGAAGCGACGAAGCAATCCAGAGCCGAAATCGGCGCCTGGATTGCGTTGTTTCGCTCGCCATGCCGTAGGAGATTTATCGTGCTGACAGTGCTCTTCGACGGCATTGCCTACGGCATGCTGCTGTTCGTGCTGGCGGTGGGCCTGTCGGTCACGCTCGGCCTCATGAACTTCATCAATCTCGCGCACGGCGCCTTCGCCATGGCGGGCGGCTATATCGCCGTTGTCATGATGCAGCGCTTCGGCCTCTCGCTCTTCTGGGGCCTGCCCGTCGCCTTTCTCGTCACCGCCGCGCTCGGCGCCTTCCTCGAACGCACGCTCTACGTGCGCCTCTACGACAAGCCGCATCTCGAACAGGTCATGTTCACCATCGGCCTGGTCTTCATGTCGGTGGCGGGCGTCGATTATTTCATGGGCGCGAGCCCGCAGATCGTGGACGTGCCGCAATCCCTCGACGGCAACATCGATTTCGGCGGCGTCTCGCTCAACAAGTACCGTCTCTTCGTCATCGCCTTCTGCGCCGTTCTGACGCTCGCCTTGCAGCTCGGCCTGTCGAAGACGCGGTTCGGATCGCGCCTGCGCGCCGCTGTCGACGATTCCCGCGTCGCGCGCGGGCTCGGCATCAACGTCACCACCATCTTCGCCCTCACCTTCGCTTTCGGGTCGGGCCTCGCCGGCCTCGGCGGCGCGCTCGGCGCGGCGATCTTCAGCCTCGATCCGCAATTCCCGCTGAAGTTCATGATCTACTTCCTCGTCGTCATCGCCGTCGGCGGCACGACGACGATCACGGGTCCTTTCTTCGCCTCCATCCTGCTCGGCGTCGCCGATGTCGCCGGCAAATATTACACGCCGACCATCGCCGGCCATCAGATCCAGATCGGCGGCTTCGTCATCTACACGATCATGGTGCTGGTGCTGATTTTCAGGCCGCAGGGCCTGTTCGGCCGCGCGCCCGGCAAGTGAGACGACAATGATCGACACCGCCCTCCACGCGACGACCGGCGGCGAAAGCCGCGCCATGGCCTGGTTCGCCGAACGCGCCAAATGGCGCTGGCCGGAATTCGCGCTGTGGATCGCAGCCTTCGCGCTCGCCTTCGTGTTTCCGAGCCGTTCCGCGCTGTTCAACGAAGTCGCGATCCTCGCGCTCTTTGCGCTCTCGCTCGACATCGTGCTCGGCTACGCCGGCATCGTCTCGCTCGGTCACGGCGCCTTCTTCGGCCTCGGCGCCTATGTCGCGGGCCTGCTCGCCAAAGCCGGCGGCGGCGCGGGCCTCTACAGCGATCCGACCTTCGGCCTTCTGGTCGCAGCCGCCGTCTGCGGCTTCGTCGGTTATCTCACCAGCTTCCTCGTGCTGCGGGGCGCCGATCTGACGCGCCTCATGGTGACGCTCGGCGTCGCGCTCATCTTCGCCGAACTCGCCAACCGCATGGCCTGGCTCACCGGCGGCGCGGACGGTCTGCAGGGCGTCCTGCCCGGCAAGATTCTCGGTCTCGTCGAATTCAACTTCATGCACCCGGAATACGCCTATCTCTATTCGCTCTCGGTGCTCTTCATCCTCTTCATCGTCGCGCGAAAGGTCATCAACTCGCCGTTCGGCGTGTCGCTGCGCGCAATCAAGGGCAATGCGCTGCGCGCCGGCGCGATCGGCATCAACGTCAACCGCCGCCTCAACGGCGCCTATACGATGGGCGCGGCCTATGCCGGCGTCGCCGGCGCGCTGCTCGCGCAGACCACCGCCTTCGTCTCGCTCGACGTGCTCGAATTCCATCGCTCGGCAGACGTCATGCTCATCGTCATCTTCGGCGGCGTCGGCACGCTCTACGGCGCCATCGTCGGCGCGGCGGCCTTCAAGCTGCTCTACGATCTTCTCGCCGCCGCCACGCCGCAATATTGGCAGTTCTGGCTCGGCCTGATCCTCGTCCTGCTCGTGCTGTTCGTGCGCGGCGGCATCATGGGCCTGGTGAGCGGCCTCTACGCGCGCATGACGGGCAAGGGAGAGACGCCGTGAGCGCCGTTCTCTCCACCAAAAATCTGGTGCGCCGCTTCGGCGGCCTCGTCGCCACCAACGATGTCACCTTCTCGCTGCCCGCGGGTGCGCGCCACGCGCTGATCGGGCCGAACGGCGCGGGCAAGACGACCTTCGTCAATCTTCTGTCCGGCGTGCTGCCACCGACTTCGGGCCAGGTGTTTCTGGACGGGCAGGACGTCAGCGACTGGCCGGTGTTCAAGCGCGCGCGCAACGGCCTGTCGCGCACCTTCCAGATCAACCAGCTCTTCGCCGATTTCACGCCGCTCGAGACGATCGGCCTCGCGCTGTCGGAGGCCCATGCCGAAGGCGCGCAATTCTGGCGGCGCGCCGGCACGAGCAAGACGATCGTCGACGAGGCGGTCTCGATCCTCGAACAGCTCGACCTCGGCGACGTCATGGAGCATCGCGTGGGCTCGCTGCCCTACGGCAAGCAACGCCTGCTCGAAATCGCCATCGCGGTTGCGCCGAAGCCCAAGGTCCTGCTGCTCGACGAACCCGCCGCCGGCGTGCCGGAAGGCGAGCGCGAGCAGATCCTCGAAATCGTCGAGGCCCTGCCGAAGGAAATGGCGCTGGTGCTGATCGAGCACGACATGGACCTCGTCTTCCGTTTCGCCAAGACGATTTCGGTGCTCGTGCAGGGCGCGCTGTTCGTGGAGGGGCCTGCGAGCGAGGTCGCGCGCGATCCTCGCGTGCGACAGGTCTATCTCGGCGAAAGCGAAGTCGAACAGCATCTGGGAGGCGCGGCATGAGCGACCTGCTGCGCGTCGAAAATCTCACTGCGGGCTATGGCGAGGCGATCGTCCTCTCAGACCTTTCCTTCACGCTTGCGCAGGGCGAGGCGCTGGCGCTGCTCGGCCGCAACGGCGCGGGCAAAACGACGCTGCTCAATTCGATCGTGGGCCTCACGCGCCGCCGCTCCGGGACGATCGCGCTCGGCGGGCGCGACATTTCCACGCTGCGGCCCGACCAGCGCGCCAATGCCGGCGTCGGCTGGGTGCCGCAGGAGCGCAACATTTTTCGCTCGCTCACGGTCGAGGAAAATCTCACCGCTGTCGCGCGGCCCGGCAAGTTCGACGTCGAGCGCGTCTATGCCATGTTCCCGCGTCTCGCCGAACGTCGCACGAACATGGGCAACCAGCTTTCGGGCGGCGAGCAGCAGATGCTGGCGGTCGGCCGAGCGCTCGTGCTCAATCCACAGGTCCTGCTGCTCGACGAACCGCTCGAGGGCTTGGCGCCTATCATCGTCGACGAATTGCTGGCGGCACTGCGTAACATCATCCGCGAAGAAAAGATGGCGGTCATTCTGGTCGAGCAGAGCGCGCGCAAGATTCTGCCGCTGACGGATCGCGCCGTTATTCTGGAGCGTGGGACCATCGCCTGGACGGGCTCGAGCGCCGCGCTTCTCGAAGACAAGGAAGCCCTTGCGACCCTGCTCGCGGTGGCGGAAAAGAAGTAGTTGGAATTTTGGGTCCAGGAAGGAAACCGCATGTCGATACGTCCCCCGTTCCGCGCTGACCAGGTCGGCTCGCTCTTGCGCTCCGCGCCGCTGAAAGCCGCGCGCGACAAGAAGGCCAAGGGCGAGATTTCCGCCGCCGAACTCACGGCGATCGAGGATGAAGAGATCAGGAAGCTGATCGCCAAGCAGGAAGCGGTCGGCCTCGAAGGCATTACCGACGGCGAATATCGCCGCTCCTGGTGGCACTACGACTTCCTGTGGAACCTTGATGGCGTCGAGCGCATCGCCGTCGACCAGGGCATCCAGTTCGCGGGCGTGCAGACCAAGGCGGAAGCCCCGCACGTGATGAAGAAGATCGGCTTTTCCGGCCATCCCTTTGTCGATCACTTCAAGTTCCTGAAGGCGAACACGAAGAAGACGGCCAAGCAGACGATCCCCTCGCCGTCAATGCTGCACTACCGGGGCGGCCGCAAGCTCATCAACATGGGCGTCTACCCCAACATGAACGACTTCTATTCGGATCTCGGCGCCGCCTACGGCAAGGCGATCAAGGCGTTCGGCGACGCCGGCTGCACCTATCTGCAGCTCGACGACGTGTCGTTCGCCTATCTCTGCGATCCCGAGCAGTTGAAGATGCTGAGGGATCGCGGCGACGATCCGGACAAGCAGCCCGGAATCTACGCCGGCATGATCAACAAGGCGCTGGAGAGCAAGCCCGCCGGCATGACCGTGTCGATGCATCTGTGCCGCGGCAATTTCCGGTCCACCTTCGTGGCGTCCGGCGGTTACGAGCCGGTCGCGGATCTGCTGTTCAACCAGGTCGGCGTCGACGCCTATTTCATGGAATGGGATACCGATCGCGCCGGCGGTTTCGAGCCGCTGCGCTTCCTGCCCAAGGGCAAGGCGGTCGTACTCGGTCTCGTCACCTCGAAGACCGGCGTGCTGGAGAAGAAGGACGACATCAAGCGCCGCATCGACGAGGCCGCGAAATTCGCGCCGCTCGACCAGCTGTGTCTCTCGGCCCAGTGCGGCTTCGCTTCCACCGAGGAGGGCAATACGCTCGCCGAGGACGAACAGTGGAGGAAGCTGGAGCTGATCGTCGAGATCGCCCGCGAAGTCTGGGGCAAGGTGTAAAAGTGGACCGCGAACCTTCAGGTTCGCTCTAAGACATGCGAGCCTGAAGGCTCGCGGTCCAATGAAAGCCGGAGGAAGCCTCCGGCTTTTTTGTTCAGATCGCGGCGCGCCTCACTACCTACTTCGGCCCTTGAACAGGATGGGCTCGCCCAAGACGCCGGCTGCCGCCGATTGCGCCTCTTCGAACGAGGCTGCCGGCCGTGAGGGATGCGCGCCGACCGACCAGCGCCATTCGCCGTCGAGGCCCCACACGATGCCGATCCGGTCGCCTTCGCCATCCTTGATCCAGTACAAACTTTGCGCATCCAGCGCGCGTTCGAGCCTTGCCATTGTCCCGCTCCGTGTCGGTCGCGGGCCCCGCGCGCGACGGGTTACATGGGAACATAACGCGATTCCGGTCACGGCGTTCCGCTGCATTGCGTCAGTCGTTCGGTGCGCCGGGGCACCGCGGCTGACGCGCATGCCCGCTAAGGCTTCCCGCGAGATCGGGGAGCGAAATGGCCGACAGCGAAGTGACCACACGCGGAGCGCAGGGCGACGGCGTTTCCTTCAGCTACGAATTGCGCGACTTCCTCCTCGCCTATCGCCTGTCGACACGGCCAACCCCCAAGCGTGCGGCGCTGATGAGCATAGCGCTCCTCGTGCTCTTCGGAATCTTGTTCTGGGACGAACCGGACTGGGGCGCCCGGGGGGCGGCGCTCGCCGGCGGCGCCTTCGGCGGCGTCGTGATCTTTCTCGCGCATCGCTACGTCTACCTGCCGCTTTTCACCCGCCGCCTTTTCGCCAATTACCCGCTGCTGCGGACCGAACACACATTCGCGTTCGAACCCGATGGCTTGCGCTATTCGACCGAGCGCAGCAAAGCGTTCGTCCTGTGGCGCGATTTCGTCGCCTGGCGCGCCGACGATGCGTCCGTCCTGCTCTACTCGTCGCCAAGGCAATTCGTCGTCGTGCCGACGCGTCTCGCGGCACAGGGTTTTCCGATCGAACAACTGAAAGGCGCCCTTGCGCGCGACTTCGCAATGCGCGGATGATGGCCGCATGATCCTGATCGGCCAATACGACTCGCCCTTCGTCCGCCGCGTCGCGATCGCGCTGCGGCTGTACGGTCGCACCTTCGAGCATCGCCCATGGTCGACCTTCGGCGACGCCGACAAGCTTGCCGCCTTCAATCCGCTTCGCCGCGCGCCGACTTTGGTGCGCGACGGCGTCGTTCTGATCGAGAGCGCCGCGATCCTCGATTGGCTCGACGAGCAGGCCGGCGCCGGCGCCCTGTTGTCGCGCGCGGGAGAAACGCGGCGCGCGCAATTGCATGTCTGCGCGTTGGGGCAGGGGCTCGCGGAAAAATCCGTCGCGCTTCTCTACGAGCGCGTGCTGCACGAGCAGACGTCGGATGTCTGGACGATGCGCTGCCGCGCGCAGATCCGCGATACGCTCGCCGTGCTGGAAGAATTGCGCAGAAAGAGCGGCGACGATTTCTGGTTCGGCGCGACCATGGGCCACGCCGATATCATGGTCGCCTGCGCGCTGCGTTTCCTGCGGGAGGCGCACGCGGGCCTGTTCGATCCCGCCGTATTCCCGCAACTCGCGGCGCTTTCCGAGCGCTGCGAAGCGACGGAACCATTTCGCGAGATTGTGCAGCCGCTGATCCCGCCGAAATGATGTGAAGGCTCAGGCTGCCCGCGCGCCGCGCTGGCGCACGCGCACCGGCGCGCCGAGCGCGGCTTCGACCGCCTGCCGCGCCGCTTCGAACGATTCGACTTCGCGCGAATCCGCGTGTCCGACCGTCCAGCGCCATGCGCCGTCGAGTCCCCATACAATGCCGATGCGATCGCCTTCGTCGTCTTTCACCCAATAGAGGCTGTGCGCATTGAGAGCGCGTTCGATCGTCGCCATGGAACCTCCGAGGCGCGGGCTCGCTGGACCGGAACGCCGGCTCCCCGCTAATGTCCGCCCGAGGCTAGGCGCGATCGATTACGGCGCGCTTTGCGCAAAATGAGCAAAGCGCGTTAACGCGCATTCAGGTTGACGTTGCCTTTCCGGCAGCGTCTCGCCATCCATGGTCGAAAGGAGCCGCAGTGAAGATCGCCGATATATTTGGAGCCGACATTCCCTTCGTTGGTTTTTGCGGCATCGAGCCGATCGAGAGCGGCGGCGGCCGCTCGCGCCTGGAGGTCGACGTGATGCGCCATCACGGCAACCAGATGGGCGTCGCCCACGGCGGCCTTCTCATGACGTTGCTCGATGTCTGCATGGGCTCGGCCGCGCGCTCGGCGGTCGGCTCCAACGTCATCACCGTGGACATGCAGACCGCCTTCATCGCGCCGGCCTCCGGGCGCTTGGTCGGGCAAGGAAGGGTAGTACGCGCCGGCAAGTCGCTGATCTTCGTCGAGGCCGACATTACGAATGCCGAGGGCGATCTGGTGTGCCGTGGGACAGCGGTGTTCAAGACCGCCAAGCCAGTGCCGAAATAGCGAGGCGCTCAGACACTTTCCCCGCCGTCATCCCCGCCGAAGCGAAGCGGAGAGCCGGGACCTAGAACGCGGGTGTCTTGGGCTGGGTCCCGGGTCGGCCTGCGGCCGTCCGGGATGACAATGCCGCCTGCAGCCGGCTGCCTGCGCCCCCACGTTTCGCAACTGCGAGACGATCCGCTATATAGCCATCCATGACTCTCCCCGCCGCGCGCGCCGCCGCGCTCCCCCCGGAGGAACTGGCCGAGCGCGTGCTGTCGGGCGACCGCGCCTCGCTGGCGCGCGCCATCACGCTGATCGAGAGCCGCCGGCCCGATCATCGCGCGCAGGCCGGCGCGTTGTTGCAGCGCCTGCTGCCGGCTACCGGCGGCGCGATTCGCGTCGGCGTCACCGGCGTGCCCGGCGTCGGCAAGTCGACGACCATCGACACGCTCGGCTCGAATCTCACCGCGGCCGGCCACAAGGTGGCCGTGCTCGCCGTCGATCCCTCCTCCTCGCGCACCGGCGGTTCGATCCTCGGCGACAAGACGCGCATGGCGCGCCTTTCCGTCGACCGCAATGCCTTCATCCGTCCTTCGCCGTCGTCCGGCACGCTCGGCGGCGTCGCTGCGCGCACGCGCGAGACCATGCTGGTCTGCGAGGCCGCGGGCTTCGATGTCGTGCTGGTGGAAACCGTCGGCATCGGCCAATCGGAAACGGTCGTCGCCGACATGACCGATTTCTTCCTCGTGCTCATGCTGCCGGGCGCGGGCGACGAATTGCAGGGCATCAAGAAGGGCGTGCTCGAAATCGCCGACATGATCGCCGTCAACAAGTCCGACGGCGCCAATCGTGCGCGCGCCGAAGCCGCAGCGGCCGAATATCTGGCGGCGCTGCATATTCTCCAGCCGTCGTCCTCGGTCTGGCGGCCGCCGGTTGTGCTGATCTCCGGTCTGGTCAACGAGGGGCTCCAGGAGATGTGGGCGCGGGTGGAAGACCATCGCCTGAAAACAAGGAAGGCCGGCGAATTCGATACGCGCCGCCGCGCGCAGCAGGTCAAGTGGATGTGGTCCATGCTGGAGGAGCGGCTGCTGTCGCGCCTGCGCACGGACCCCGCCGTCAAGACGCGCCTGCCCGTGCTCGAGCGCGCGGTCGCCGATGGCGCGCTCACGCCGACGCTGGCGGTCGAGGAGATCGCCGCGCTGATGGGCGTGTGAATGGCGACCTTGCTCGTTACGGCCTTCGGCGCCTTTCCCGGCGCGCCTCACAACCCGAGCGCGGACATCGTCGCGGATCTCGAACGTCATTGGCGCGGTCATTTTTCGCGCATGGGCGTAAAGCTCGTCACCGCCGTGCTGCCTGTGGTTCACGCCATCGCCCCGCTGATCGACGCGTTGGTAGCGCGTGAACAACCGGACGCCATCCTGCATCTGGGCCTTGCAGGCAGGCGTCGCAACGTCACCGTGGAAACGCGCGCGCGCAATATCGCGACCACGATCAAACCCGATGCGCGCGGCGCTTTCGTTGCGAAGCGCAGGCGAAGCGCGGCGTCGACTGACAGTCTGCGAGCCTCGTGGGATACGACGCTGCTCGTCGCGCGGTTGCGCTCTTCGGGCATCGACGCTGCAGGCTCGATCGACGCCGGCGACTACGTCTGCAACGCCGCGCTCTGGCGGTCGCTGGAAACGGGCGCGGCGCCCGCTGTGTTCATCCATGTGCCGAAAAAAAGCCGCCTCCGGCCTGCAGAACTTGCGCGCTCGCTCGCTGGCGTCCTGCCGGCGATGACGCTGCGGATAGCGCGCCGCCACGGGGTCGGGCGCGCAAGAGCGGAATCCAGATGACCGAGGCGCTCGCCTATTTCGCTTTCCAGGTTTTCCAGATCGTCTGGCTCGACCTGCTGCTGTCCGGCGACAATGCCGTCGTCATCGCGCTCGCCTGTCGCAACCTGCCGGAAAACAAGCGCAAGCTCGGCATCGCGCTCGGCGCAGCCATGGCGGTCGTCTTGCGCGTCATCTTCACGGTCATCGTCGTCTGGCTGCTGAAACTGCCGTTCCTCAAGCTGATCGGCGGCATGCTGCTGCTCTGGATCGCCGTGCGTCTCGTCTTCGACAATCACGAGCCCGGCGAGGTCAAGGCCCAACCCAACGTCTGGGGCGCGGTCGCCACCATCATGATCGCCGACGGCGTCATGTCGCTCGACAATGTCCTCGCCATCGTCGGCGTCGCGGAAGGCCATCTCGGCCTCATCGTTTTCGGTCTCGTCCTGTCGATCCCGCTCGTCGTCTTCGGCGCGGGCGCCGTGCTGAAACTCATCGACCGCTGGCCGATCATCGTCTGGGCGGGAGCGGCTCTGCTCGGCTGGGTCGCGGGCGAGATGATCGCGACCGATCCCTGGATCGCCAACTGGCTCGATCGCCACGGCGATCCGCCAGATGTCGCGGCCGCCATCACGGGCGCAGTCGTCGTGCTGGCTGTCGCCGGCGCGATCAAACTCGCGCGGCGCAACAAGGCGGCGTAGCGCAAAGCGCTGCCGCTACGCCTTCTATCTCTGCACGCCCTGCGCGACCGGCGGCGTCGGGACCGCGAGGCAGTCGCGCCGCCCGGAATCGAGGCAGCGTTGCAGACGGCGCTGATTGTCGAGCAGGTTCATCGCCACAACTAAAATGATGGCGAGTATGAGCAGCGCGATCGCGGCGACGAGATTGACCAGCCGGCGATGCGCGTAATCCGTATCGTCGGGTGTCGTCATGTCACGCCCGGGGCGCGTCGATGGTCGCGAACGGCCGCGCTTGCTCGAAGGCGCGCGCGGCTTGCAGCACCCGCGCGTCTTCGCGCATCGCGCCGACGATCTGCAATCCGATCGGCAATCCATCGCGGGTGAAACCGCAGGGCGCGCTGGCGGCCGGCTGCTGCGTGACGTTGAATGGATAGGTGAAGGGCGACCACTCGACCCAGTGCTTGAACGACGAGCCGGGCGGAACGTCCGCGCCAACCGGTATGGCGCCGGTCGGCATCTGCGGCGTCAGCAGCAGATCATAGGTCTCGTGGAACACCGCCATCTCGTGAGCGAGCTTTCCGCGCGCGAGAAATGCGTCGAGGTAGTTCACCGCCGTCAGAGCGCGGCCGGACTTCACCTCCGCGAGCAGGCCTGGGTCGAGCAGAGGCTCGTCGCTCGCGCCGACATGTTTCATCGCCACCGCCGCGCCCGTGTGCCAGAGAACGTCGGCAATCGCGCGCGGATCGGCGATCGGCGGATCGACTTCTTCGACGCTCGCGCCGAGTTCCGCAAAAACTTTCGCGGCTTTCTCGGTCGCCGCCGCGACGTCGGGATCGACGCAATCGACATAGCCCATGCGCGGCGACCATGCGATGCGCAGGCCGCGCACACCCTTGTCGAGATTTTCGGTGTAGTCGGGGCAGGGCGTGTTCCAGGCGGTATTGTCGCGATTGTCTGGCCGTCCGATCAGCGACAGCATGAAGGCGGCGTCCTCGACGCGCCGCGTCAGCGGGCCGAGATGGGCGAGCACGGCCATGGTGGACAGCGGATAGGCCGGCACACGGCCGAAACTGGGCTTGAGCCCGAACACGCCGGTGAAGGCGGCGGGTATGCGGATCGAGCCGAGCCCGTCCGTGCCCAGATGAAAATGCCCGAGCCCCAGAGCGGCGGCAGCCGCGGCGCCGGCCGAGGAGCCGCCGGTCGTATGGCCGGTCTTCCAGGGATTGCGGGTCACGCCATAGAGCGGACTGTCGCCGAGGCCCTTCCAGCCGATCTCCGGCAGCGTGGTCTTGCCGAGAATGACGCAGCCCGCTTCCTTCAATCGCGCTGTCGCAGGCGAATCCTCGGTCGCCGGCGTATCGACGCTCGTGCGCGTGCCGCGCCGGTTCGGCAGGCCCTTCACCAGAACATTGTCCTTGATCGTGCCGATCAGCCCGTCCGCAGGGCCGATTGCCGTACCCTTCGCGTGGCGCGCGGCGCTTTCCTCCGCTGCCTTTCGCGCGCCTGCGCGATCGACGACGGCGAAGGCGTTGGTCTGCGGCTCCACGGCGTCCAGCCGCTGCAGCACGGCTTCCAGCAGGTCGACAGGCGATGCCTTCTTGCGAGCGAAGAGGTCAGCGCATTGGCGGGCGGAAAGGGAGAGAAGGTCGGTCATGGCTCTTTCTGAATTTGAAACAGCAGATTGCGACGACAGGCGGATTGCATCAAGCACCGGGACCGCGGGCTTCAGCCGGCCTGCCACGAGGCCGGCTGCAGGCGGGCGATCCCGGTTTGGCAGGCTTTACCGGCGTCTCGGCCTCATTGTCGCCGGCTTCGCGCGGCATTTGCTGTTGCAGCGCCGCAAAATTAACCGGGCCTCAACCCCTTCGGGTCTGTTAGTGGCCTGGCCCGGCGGGCCTCGCGGCATGAGGACGTTTCGCTTGATCGACATGAATTCCGCCCGCGCGCGCCAGTCCGGCGGCGCCCATCGCTTCGGCCGTCCCGCAATGGTCTGCGCGCTGGCGGCGGCTCTTGCCGGTTGCAACGCCACCACCAATTCGTTCAACGCCATTTCCGACCGCGCCGAAATTGTCGGTAACAAGATGGGTTCTTATTTCCGCAGGGATCCCGGCGTCGCACAGCAGGTGCCGCTCTTCATTGCCTCGACGCGCAGCAAGGGCGACAGCCATGGCGAAGTCGTCGCGCGCTTTTCGCTGCAGAACGTGTCCGTGCCGCCGGGCCATCGCGCCGGCGAGATCGAGGCGCCGAGCTTCGGCTCGGCCAACCCGGAAAAGCATTTCGTCGTCACCGCGCGCCGCTCGCTCGACCCCGACGCCTTCCGCGCCGAACTCGCCTCCCACATTTCCGGCCGCGTCGGCAACAGCCGCGACGTGTTGCTCTACGTGCACGGTTTCAACACCAGTCTCGAGGAGGCGCGCTTCCGCCTCGCGCAGATCGTCGCCGACGGCGGCTTCACCGGTGTGCCGATCCTGTTCACCTGGAATTCGAAAGGCGAACTCTTCGCCTATGAATCCGACAAGGAGGCCGCCACCGCCTCGCGCGATGCGCTGCAGCGCCTTCTTATGGATATTTCGCACACGCCCGGCATTGGCCGCATCCAGATCCTCGCCCATTCCATGGGCTCCTGGCTGACGATGGAGGCCTTGCGCGAGACCGCCATCGCCGGCCACGCCGATCTCGACGGCAAGCTCGGCTCGGTCATGTTGGCAGCGCCCGACATCGATCTCGGCGTGTTCCGCCAGCAGGTCGCGCGTCTCGATCCCGCGCGCATCTCCGTCTTCGTCTCGCGCGACGACCGCGCACTGTCGTTGTCGAGCCGCATCGCCGGCTCGCGCGCGCGCCTGGGCGCGATGGATCCGTCAAACCCGAAGGACGCCGCCGCCATCGACGCCATGGGCGTGCGCGTCTACGACCTCTCCATGCTCAAGCAGGGCTGGGTCGGCCACGACACCTATGCGAATGCGCCGGACGCCGTGCGCCAGATCGGCGCGACGCTGACGAAGAAGCGCGAGTCCGACGCGAATGTTCAGGCGGTGATCGGCGCAAGCGTCGCCCCGCCCGCGCAGGCGCCGGCCGCCATCGTCGGGCAGGACCTGCCGCCGCCGGCGAAGTAGGAATTCAACAACGACCTTCATGCTGAGGAACCGCTGCAAGCGGCGTCTCGAAGCATGGCCGAAACCCGCATGCTTCGAGACGGCGCTTCGCGCCTCCTCAGCATGAGGGCATGTGTGGCGGCTAAAGCCCCCGTGGCCGCTTCGGCGGCAGGGGCGCTGATGCCATCGACGCCACTTCCATACGCGCATCGTCGCCCTCGGCGACCGCCTGCATCTGCTGCGCGGGTTGTCCGCCGCCGAACAGGAAGGCGAAGGGGTTTGCGGGCTGCTGCGCCTCCGCGACCTGCTGCGGCGCCTCTACGGGCTGCGCGGTCTCGGCATAGGCGGTCACCGGCGCGCTGGTCGCCGGCTCGCCGGACAGCGGCGCAGAGCGCGCCGTGCGCAGGCTGCCGATCAAGCCCCTGGCCTTGGCGACGTAATAATAGCCGCCGGCATAGAGCGCGACCGCGCGATCCTCGTTGCGCCCCGCCGCCTGATAGGCGTTGGCGAGATAGGGCACGGCGTAGGTGAGGTTGGTTTCCCCATCCAGCAGGCCCGCCGCGCCGCCGCGATAGCCCATGCCCTTGGCGGTCGCGAGCTTGATCTGCATGAGCCCGTAATGGCCGTGGTTCGTCACATGCGGCGCATAGCGGCTCTCGCGCATGATGACGCGGCGGATCAGCCGCTCCGGCACGCCGTGGGCGCGCGACAGCCGCTGGATCGCCGGCGTGAACCGTTCCGCGCCCGGCGCCTCGCGCGACGATGCCGAAGCGGCGGCGGGCAGCGCGACGGCGAGCGTGACAAAAACGGAAGCTTTGAAATTCATCGACAAAACACACTCTGATGAAGCTGGCCCGCAGTCCGCCAAAATGTTGTGGCGAGGGCAGGGCAGGGCGGGGGCGTGGCGGGAGGTTTTCGGAAGGCGTGGCAGCTACGCCACACCGCCATTGCGAGGAGGCGAAGCCGACGAAGCAATCCAGGGCCGTAATGCGACTCTGGATTGCTTCGCTTTCAGACGAAGTCCGCAACAGCGGACTTCTGTTGAGCTCGCAATGACGGGAAGCGACTGCTACTCCGCCGCATCCTTGTGCGTATACCCGAGCCGCCGGTTCAGCTCCTCGATCAGCCCGCTCGCCGCATCCGCGATGACAGTGCCCGGCGGAAAGATCGCGCTGGCGCCGGCTGCCCGCAGCGCATCGAAATCCTGCGGCGGGATCACGCCGCCGACGACGATCATGATGTCGGGCCGGCCTTCCTTCTCGAGCGCGGCGCGCAGTTCCGGCACCAGCGTCAGATGGCCCGCCGCCAGCGACGAAATGCCGACGATATGCACGTCGTTCTCGACAGCCTGTCGCGCGGCCTCGTCGGGCGTGGCGAACAACGGCCCGATGTCGACGTCGAAGCCGAGATCCGCAAACGCGGAGGCGATCACCTTCTGGCCCCGGTCGTGACCGTCCTGACCGACCTTGGCGACGAGAATGCGCGGACGCCGGCCGTCGTTCTCCTCGAACGCCTCCACCATCTTCTGCGCACGATTGACCGCGACCGAATTCACGCCGGCCTCCCTCTTGTAGACGCCGGAAATCGACTTGATCTCGGCGCGATGCCGCCCGAACACCTTTTCCATCGCCAGCGAAATCTCGCCGACGGTCGCCATTGCCCGCGCCGCATCGATGGCCAGCGCGAGCAGATTGCCGTTGCCCTTCGCGCCCTCGGTCAGCGCTTCCAGCGCCGCCTGGCACCTGGCTTCGTCGCGCTCGGCGCGAAGACGCTTCAGCTTCTCGATCTGCTGGGCGCGCACTGCGGAATTGTCGACCTTCAGGACGTCGATCGGCGGATCGTTGATCGGGCGATACTTGTTCACGCCCACGACGGTCTGCTGCCCGCTGTCGATGCGCGCCTGCGTCTTGGCGGCGGCCTCCTCGATGCGCAGCTTTGGAATGCCGGCGTCGATCGCCTTGGCCATGCCGCCGAGCTTCTCGATCTCCTGGATGTGCCCCCACGCCTTTTCGGCGAGATCGGCGGTGAGACGCTCGACATAATAGGAGCCGCCCCAGGGATCGATGATGCGCGTGGTGCCGCTCTCCTGCTGCAGGAAAAGCTGCGTATTGCGGGCGATGCGCGCCGAAAAATCGGTCGGCAGCGCGAGCGCTTCATCGAGCGCATTCGTGTGCAGCGATTGCGTATGGCCCTGCGTCGCCGCCATCGCCTCGATGCAGGTGCGCACGACATTGTTGTAGACGTCCTGCGCGGTCAGCGACCAGCCCGACGTCTGCGAATGCGTGCGCAGCGGCAGGCTCTTGTCCGACTTCGGCCCGAAATCCTTCACGAGCTTCGCCCAGATCAGCCGCGCGGCGCGCAGCTTCGCGACTTCCATGAAGAAGTTCATGCCGATCGCCCAGAAGAACGACAGGCGCGGCGCGAACTGGTCGACCGTCAGCCCGGCGCCGAGACCGGCCCGCAGATATTCGACGCCGTCGGCCAGCGTATAGGCGAGTTCGAGGTCCTGCGTCGCGCCGGCTTCCTGCATGTGATAGCCGGAAATCGAGATCGAGTTGAACTTCGGCATGTGCTGCGACGTGTACGCAAAAATGTCCGAGATGATCCGCATCGAGGGCTGCGGCGGATAGATATAGGTGTTGCGGACCATGAACTCCTTGAGAATGTCGTTCTGGATGGTCCCCGACAGCTTGTCCGGCGAAACGCCCTGTTCTTCGGCGGCGACGATGTAGAGCGCGAGCACCGGCAGCACGGCGCCGTTCATCGTCATCGACACGCTCATCTGGTCCAGCGGAATACCGGAGAACAGCGTGCGCATGTCGTAGATGGAATCGATCGCCACGCCCGCCATGCCGACGTCGCCCGACACGCGCGGATGATCGGAATCGTAGCCGCGATGGGTCGCGAGATCGAAGGCGACCGACAGGCCCTTCTGCCCCGCCGCGAGATTGCGCCGATAGAAGGCGTTGGAATCCTCCGCCGTCGAGAACCCCGCGTATTGCCGCACCGTCCAGGGCTGGTTGACGTACATGGTCGGGTAGGGCCCGCGCAGATAGGGCGCGGCGCCGGGGTAGGAATGGATGTAGGAGAGACCCTCGATGTCGGCGGGGCCGTAAGCCGGTTTTACGGGAATGCCCTCGGGCGTCATCCACGGTTCCGCGTCGTTGGCGGGCGTTTGCGGCGCGGCCGCGGCGGGGGCGAAGGCGACGTCGGCGAAATTGGGTATGCGGGTCATGGCTCTGGTCCGGACAGGCGGCCGGGCAGGCCCGGCGCGCTCAGGATTTCAAGCTATTATAGCCGGGCGTTGTGCGCTGCGCCAATGTGGAAAAGATAATCGGAAACTAAGCCAAGTCCGTTAGCCTATCGCTTTCGTCAAGTAGGTGTCCTCTGTCGAGCGATGGAGCCAGCGCTGCACGACACTTGCTAACTACAGTCGCTCGGCAAGTCGGATCTGGTCAGCTGCCTGTGATTTCCATTTTCGCATATGCAGAAGTCTTGCAGATTTGCTGATTTCAGTATGGCTTTTAGCTGTTTATCCGTCGCGTCCAATATGTCGTAGTGACATATATCGCCTGATCCACTGTCCGTCTGTTCTATGCGGCTTCCATTTGGCAGAATTGATCTGTCAAATTCCCAAAATATTGGGGGCTCACCAGTGATGGAGTCGCGATAATATCTTCTTGCGTGATTGCATACTGTAGTTCCGCTGTCGTCCACGCACTTTCGTTGGACAATAGACGCTCCCCCGGCTGGATGGTTTCTAAATGCCAGGGATTTGAAACGATTTTGGCTTGGGTGCGGGTCAAAGTGCTTTGGATGTAGGAACCTAATATAACGCATTGATCGTCCGTCCCAGTGGATGGGGCTATCCCATCCAACAGTTCAATAGCTTCATCATAGGTCATGCCGCTCTTCGACATAACCTCTGATCCGTCGATCTCGTAACATACGTGTAATGTGCAATCATGCTCAACCACAATTTCGAGGTATTGGCTCGCATGATAAGCGGTCACCATCAACTCACCATTTGCGCCTGGGAAGGCGTTAGTGTCATCAAATCCATTCAATAGCAGACGCCAATGCGCCCCAAGCGCTGCGCTGATCACGCTGCTCTTCAAAGGCCCGCCAACGCCGTAATGCCAGCCATGCTTGAGTTTCGCAAACGACAATATTTTGCCGAAAGTTTTAGATTCGGAAAAATTATCGCTTGAATACGTATAGCTTTCGTACAGCATTATTGTCTCATTTCTCGTGCAGTTTTGCTGCCGCCTCGTTTATGCCAATTACTTTCTGTCCAGTTTTTTCTTCATATTTTTTAATATTGCTTTGCAAGTCGAGCGCTAGGGACTTAGCTGTATTGTATGACATGCTTACGAACGCCATTGGGGCCCCATTGTCGAGAAAAATAACTTTCATATCGGATGCTGTAATAGCCATACCGATTCCATTGGCGTAAAATCGTGGAGCGGGAGAGCGCAAGACGGCTTGCAGCGTCTGCTGCGGCGTCTGTGAGGGGGATGCATGACCCGCGTCCGGCGCGTCGTTAGATGTTGTCGATTTGTCGGTCAAATGTTACGCTCCCGATATAATCACTAGCTCCATGCAAGAATGTCTAGTGATCATATCTATGAGGCACGTTCAAGAGTTGCAATTCGACCATTGGCCTCAGTTCGTTAATGTAGGGTGTAGAGGCCTCAAGGGCCAGATCGCATTTCTAGACCGGCACGGATCGCAAGTAGAGCGCGAACTCCACCCACGCCGACGCCTGCGGCGTCGGGCCCCACCCGTCCATCCGCTGCGCGGATGGCCGACCTCCCCATGAAGGGGAGGTAGGGCGCCCGGGGTTATCGGCGGAGATTGGGCGCGTCCCCTCTCCCGCACCGCGAAGTCGGCTGTTGCCGACTTCGCTAGATACGGGGGAGGGTCAGGGAGGGGGCGCTGGCAACTACAACCATCTCCGTATCGGAACCGCCCCCTCTCCGGCTCTCCCCCGCTGCGCGGGAGAGAGGGCAGACCCGAGCCTTCGCCAGATTGTCCCCAATGCCCCCCCCAGTCCATAACCCCCGCATGATTCGCATCGACAAAATCTCCAAGCAGAACGGCCATCAGATCGTCTTCATCGAGGCTTCCGCCGTCATCCTGAGGGGCGAGAAGGTCGGGCTCGTCGGGCCCAACGGCGCCGGCAAGACGACGCTGTTCCGCATGATCGCTGGCGAGGAAAACCCCGACGAGGGGCAGGTGTCTGTCGATCGCGGGACGACCATCGGCTATTTCAGCCAGGACGTCGGCGAGATGGCGGGCCGCAGCGCGGTCGCCGAGGTGATGAACGGCGCGGGGCCGGTGTCGGAGGTGCTGGCCGAGATGAAGGCGCTGGAGGCCGCTATGGCGGATCCCGATCGCGCCGACGAGATGGACGAAATCATCGAAAGCTATGGCGAAGTGCAGGCGCGCTTCGAGGAACTGGACGGCTATGCGCTCGACGCGCGCGCGCGTGAGCTTCTCGATGGCCTGTCGTTCACTCAAGAAATGATGGACGGCGATGTCGGCCATCTCTCCGGCGGCTGGAAAATGCGCGTCGCGCTCGCGCGCATCCTGTTGATGCGGCCGGACCTCATGCTGCTCGACGAACCCTCGAACCATCTCGACATCGAAAGCCTGATCTGGCTCGAGCAGTTCTTGCGCGGCTATGAAGGGGCCGTGCTGATGACCTCGCACGACCGCGAATTCATGAACCGCATCGTCGGCAAGATCATCGAGATCGACGCCGGCCAGCTCAATTCCTACTCCGGCAATTACGAATTCTATGCCGAGCAGCGCGCACTCGCCGAGAAGCAGCAGCAGGCGCAGTTCGAGCGCCAGCAGGCGATGCTGGCCAAGGAGATCGAATTCATCGAGCGTTTCAAGGCCCGCGCGTCGCACGCCGCGCAGGTGCAGAGCCGTGTCAAAAAACTCGAGAAGATCGACCGCGTCGAGCCGCCGCGCCGCCGTCAGACGATTGCCTTCGACTTTCCGCCCGCGCCGCGCAGCGGCGAGGATGTGGTGACGCTGAAGAATGTCGAGAAAGGGTTTGGCGCGCGCAAGATTTACGAGGGGCTGGATTTCCAGGTGCGCCGGCGCGAGCGCTGGGCGGTCATGGGCGTCAACGGCGCCGGCAAGTCGACGCTGCTGAAGCTGATCGCGGGCGAGTCCACGCCTGACTCTGGCAGCGTCACCATCGGCGGCAGCGTGAAGATGGGCTATTTCGCGCAGCATTCGATGGAAGTGCTCGACGGCGAGCGCACCGTCTATGAATCGCTCGAAGGCTGGTTTCCGCAGGCAGGGCAGGGGTCCTTGCGCACGCTCGCCGGCTGTTTCGGCTTTTCCGGCGACGATGTCGAAAAGCCCTGCCGCGTTCTCTCGGGCGGCGAGAAGGCGCGGCTCGTGATGGCCAAGATGCTCTACGATCCCCCGAACTTTCTCGTGCTCGACGAGCCGACCAACCATCTCGACATGGCGACGAAAGAGATGCTCGTCACGGCGCTCGAGAATTACGAAGGCGCGATGCTCTTCGTCTCGCACGACCGGCGGTTTCTGGCGGCGCTCTCGAACCGCGTGCTGGAGCTGACGCCCGACGGCGTGCATCAATACGGCGGCGGCTACGTCGAATATGTCGCGCGCACCGGCCACGAGGCGCCGGGGCTGCATGGATGAAGCCTGTTCCCTCTCCCCGTTCACGGGGAGAGGGCTAGGGTGAGGGGGCAAACGACTGGGTGGAGCGTAGCGGCTTGGCCCCTCATCTGTCCTTCGGACATCTTCTCCCCGCAGGCGGGGAGAAGAGAAGACCGCCCAGACGAGCGCTTCCCGTTTAGCGCGTCGCGCCTCCTTCTCCCCGTAGAACAGGGAGAAGAAAAAATCCGCAGGATCGCGGCCCGCGGAACGAACATGACGCCCGCTTGCGCGAGCGCGCATCGCCCGCCTAGGATTTGCGCCTCTCCATCAGGATGTTGCGCATGTCCGCACCACCAGTCACCTTGCTCGGCGCGCCCGGTTCACCCTACACGCGGAAAATGCTGGCGGCGCTGCGCTACCGCCGCATTCCCTACCGCCTCATCATCGGCTCGCATCGCACGCCGACCGATCTGCCGAAGCCGAAACCGCAGCTGCTGCCGACCTTCTATTTCACCAAGGCGGACGGCTCGATCGAGGCGGTCGTCGATTCCACGCCGCTGCTGCGCCGCTTCGAACGCGACTATTCGGGCCGCAGCATCGTGCCGCCCGATCCCGCGATCGCCTTCCTCGACTATCTGCTCGAGGATTTCGCCGACGAATGGCTGACCAAGGCCATGTTCCACTATCGCTGGCATTTCGCGGCCGACGCCGCGCAGGCCGGCGAAATCCTGCCGCGCTGGTCGGTCAAGCCGGTGAGCGAGGCGACGCTGGAGCCGATCAAGGCCTTCGTGAAGCAGCGGCAGATATCGCGACTCTATGTCGTCGGCTCCAACGATACGACCGCGCCCGTCATCGAGGCGAGCTATCGACGGTTTCTCGGCGCGATGAAGGCGCATCTGGAAATCAGCGGCTTCCTGATGGGCGCGCGTCCCGGCGCCTCGGACTTCGCGACCTACGGCCAGCTCACGCAACTCGCGCGTTTCGATCCGACGCCGATGGCGATCACGCTCGCCGAGGCGCCGCGCGTCTATGCGTGGACGGAAGTGGTCGAGGATTTGTCCGGCATTGAGCCCGCTGAAGCCGACTGGATGACGCGCGACTCGATACCCGACACGTTGCGCCAGCTATTTGTCGAAATGGGCCGCACGTACTTGCCCGTCATGCTGGCCAATGAACAGGCGGTGGTGCGCGGCGCCGACGAAGTCGAAACGAAGGTCGATGGCCTGCGCTGGACGCAGCAGCCCTTCCCCTATCAGGCCAAGTGCCTGCAATGGATTCGTGAAGAACATGCGCGGCTGGATGCCGACGCAAAAGCCTGCGTCGCGCGCGTGCTCGCCGGCACGGGCTGCGAGCCGCTATTGGCGTGAAGCGCGCAACTAGAACATTGGAGGAAACATGACGCTCTCGGTCGATCTCTTCTTTTCCTTCCGCTCGCCCTATTCCTATCTCGCGCTGCCCAAGACGATGCGGATCGTGCAACAATACGATCTCGTCGTGAACGCGCGGCCCGTCTATCCGCTGGCCGTGCGCGTGCCGGGCTTCTTCAAGAAGGCCAATCCGAATTTCGCGCGCTATGTCGTGCTCGATTCCTTCCGCGTGTCTCAGATGGAGGGCATTCCTTTCCGCTTTCCGCAGCCCGATCCGATCGACCAGAACATGGCGACGCTCGACGTCGCGCCCGAGCAGCCGCGCATCAGGCGCCTCACGCGCCTCGGCGCCGCCGCGCAGGAGGCGGGCAGGGGGCTCGCCTTCATCAACGAGGTCGCGACGACCCTTTGGGGCGGGCAGGTGACGGGCTGGGACCAGGGCGATCATCTTGTGCGCGCGGCGGAACGCGCGGGCCTCGATCTCGCCGCGCTCGACGCCGCTATCGCTGCTGATCCCGACCATTACGAAAAGATCATCGCCGACAACGAAGCCGCGCATGCCGCGTCCAATCATTGGGGCGTACCGTGCTTCGTCTACAAGGGCGAACCCTTCTTCGGGCAGGACCGCATCGATCTGCTCGTCTGGCGCCTGAAGCAGAACGGGTTGCAGGAACGCGCGTAAGCCAGAGCGCGTGCAAGCCAGTCTCGCGCAAGCCACGGCGCGCAGGATCGCGCCATGTGCGAGGCCCCATGAACGTCGGCGCAAGACCAGCGCCGCAATTCGCGGATTTCGTCGCGGCGGCGGCCGCTCGCCGCGCGGCGGCAGACAGGACTTCGCCCGCGCCACGCTTCGCCGAGCCGCTGCCGCTTGTGATCGATCCGGGGCAGGGGAATGCCCTGCGCCTTCTCGGCCCGCTCGACAGCTATCAGGACACTCTCGCTCTCGCGGACGGCGCGCCGGAAACGCTCGACCGCGCGACAGTGCTCGCCGTCGCCACGCGCGCGCTGCGCGGGCTGGCGTCAACGCATGGCCGTTCAGTCATGGAAATCGCGCACGAGATCGACGTCACGCCGCCGGAAAGAGCGCCGGCGCGCAATTCGGCGCGATCCTTGTCCGCGCTCGCGACATCTTTGGTCCTGAACGACGAAAAGCGCGGCCTCGTCACCGTCGATCTTCACGCCGCGCGCGTATCGCAAGGCGTTTGGGAGGTCGCCGTCTACGATCAGTCGACGGCGAGCGCCGGCGCCTTTCCCTATGCCGCGCCGCCCCTCCTCGTCCTGCATGCCGGCGTCGATGTCGTGCAGGCGCAATTCGCGGCGGCGAGCATGCTCGCCGGAGCATTGGCGCCGCGCGCGGAATCCGCCGCCGCGAGCTTCGCGCGACGCCCCGCATTGTGGGCGGGCCTGACGCTTGTCGCCATACTGGCGGCCTTCGGGTTGGCCTTCGTCGCGAATCCGCTCGCCGGATTGAGCGTCGGGGTCGCTGCGCTCCTCGTGCTGCGTCGGGTCGACCGCAATGCGCGCGAAAGGGGCGGCGATTAGTTCGCCGGCATGTGACGCGAAGTCGCGCGGCCCGCTTCGGTCAGATGCGTGGCCACCTGCAGCGTCAGATTGGTCGGCGTCGGCACGCCGTACTCGCGACCCTTGCGCACGATATAGCCGTTGAGGAAATCGATCTCGGTCGGCTTTCCGCGCGAAATATCCTGGGCCGTGGAGGAATACTGGTTCGGCATGCCGTCCGCGAGCGCGAGCGTGGTCGTGAGAATGTCGTGAGGCAGCGCGACGCCGGCCGCTTTCGCGACAGCGGCGCATTCGGTCACGACATTGGCGATGACATCGCGCGCGCCCTCTATCCTCATCATCCGCCCATAGGGTAGAACGCCGATCGCCGACAGCGCATTGTAGGCGCAATTGACGACGAGCTTGGTCCAGAGCGCGGGCCTGATGTCGTCGAGCGTTTTGGTCGGAATGCCCGCCTCGCGCAACGCCGCGGCGACAGTGTCGCCGCGTTCGGAAGCGCCCATCACGAGTTCGCCGCGTCCATGGTGCTTCACATGTCCGGGCCCCGCCATCTCGACCCCGGCATAGACGATGGCCGGCTCGACGTTGCGTTGCAGGATCGCCGAGAGCCGCTCTGCATTGTCGACGCCGTTCTGCAGCGAAAGAATGGTCGTCTCCCGAGCGAGACGGCCGGCGAGCGCTTCGCCGGCCGATTCCGTATCGGCTGATTTCACGCAGACGAGGACGAGGTCTGGCCGGTCGATCGCGCGCGTCTGCGTGGAGGCGCGCGCGGCGACGGTTGCATTGAAGGTCGTGGTCTCCAGGATCAGGCCGCGCGCGTTGACCGCATCGACATGCGGCTTGCGACCGACGAACAACACATCATGTCCCGCCCGTGCGAGCAGGCCGCCGAAATAGCAGCCGACCGCGCCGGCGCCCAAAACCGCGACTTTCATGACTGCGACCTCCATGCGGGTCTCCCGCCTGGAGCGCTACCTGCCGCCGTCGATGCGCGCGCCGATGATGGCGATGGCGCGCTGGTAGACGGAGGCCGCGTTCCATTCCTGGATCGCCGCGAAATTCGCTTCACCCGGCTGATAACCAGCGCCGCGCGTCCACCCGTGGCCCTTGAGGAAATTCGCGGTCGACAGCAGCGCGCCAGAGGAGCTCTCGAGATTGCCGACGGCGTAGTTGAGAACGGTCTTCGGCATGAATTGCGTCTGGCCGACCTCGCCATGCATCGAGGCGATCGTGTTGGCGCTGAAGGTGCCGCGATCCACCAGTTTCAGCGCGGCGTAGAGCTGATCGGTGAAATAGGCGGAGCGGCGGCAATCATAGGCGAGCGTCGCCACCGCCGAGATCAGGTGCTGCTTGCCGCGCACCGCGCCGAAGCCCGTTTCCATGCCCCAGATGGCGAGCAGCGGGCCCGCCGGCACGCCGTAGCGCTGCTCGATCTGCGCGAACAGTGCGGCATGCGTCTTCTTCAGCGTCTTGCCGCGCGAAACGATGGCCGCGCCGCCACGCTTGGCCATGAACTGGTCGAGCGAGAGCTTGAAACCGTGCTGGCCGCGGTCGGCGCCGATCGTGGCGCGGGCGTAATGGGCGCCCATTAGCGCGGAAATGGCGGTCGGTCCGACGCGGCCCTGCGCCTCCTGCGCGAACTGGCGCTTCCAGTTCTCGAAGCCTGCGGAATTATTGCCGCACTGGGCTGCATTCGCGGCGCCGGCCGCGAGCGTGACAGCGCCGAGCGCGATCGCAGCGCCCCTGATCATTTCTCCGAATCGGATCATCCGTCGCTCCTTCGGCGGCCGCAGGCCGGCAAGTCCTTGATGCGCTTTTGCGTTCGGTCGCCCTGACGGCGTGGATCGCTGACGCGCCACATCGCGCACGAGAGCTTGATATGCAACAGGCCACGCGCGGCCGCAACGGCTAGGATCATGATGGCGAATCGATGGTCGCACGAAGTGCAGATCGTCACCGCGCGTGCGGCGCAGCTCAGCTAAGCGCGGGGCGTGAGGAAGCGCATGGTCGAGAACGAGAAAGAGGATTCGCTCAGAAGCGCGGCGGAAACCTTTCCGCCCTTGCGCCGCTTCGTAGGCGCCGAGGCGCGGCTCGCTGCCTGGGCGCGCGGCGGGCCGGCGGCGCGCCTCTATGTCTATGAATTCCTGCGCTTCGGCTTCAAACAGGCGGTCGCCTGCGTCTTCGGCGGACTGATGGTCGCTCTCATGGTGGCGACGCATTACCTCTATCCGAAAGGCGCGGCGCTCGCGCGGTACGATTTCCTCTTCCTGGCCGCGCTCGCCATCCAGGCCTTGCTGATCGCCACGCGCTTCGAGAGCCTCGCGGAAGCCAAGGTGATCTTCATCTTCCATGTCGTCGGCACGATCATGGAAATCTTCAAGACCGCGCAGGGCTCGTGGATCTATCCGGATACGGCCTTCTTCCGCATCGGCGGCGTGCCGCTCTTCACCGGTTTCATGTATGCGGCGATCGGCTCCTACATGATGCGCGCATGGAGCCTGTTCGACTTCCGCTTCCTCCGGCATCCGCCGCTCTGGCAGGTGGCAGGGCTTGCCGCGGCCATCTACGTCAATTTCTTCGCGCATCACTATCTGCCGGACATGCGCTACGCGCTGTTCGCCGCCTGCGTGCTCGTCTTCGGTCGCAGCTGGATCTTCTATCGCGTGCACCATTCCTGGCGCTCGATGCCCATGCTGCTCGCGGCGTTCCTGGCCGCGCTGTTCATCTGGCTCGCCGAAAACATCGGCACGTTCACGCAGACCTGGCTCTATCCCGCGCAGAAGGCGGGCTGGACCATGGTCGGCCTGCCGAAGCTCGGCTCGTGGTTCCTGCTGCAGATCGTGAGCTACGCGCTGGTTGCGCTGGTGCGGCGGCCTGAACCTCCGGACGAGGCGCCGGTCCAAGCCTCGCGCGCACGCCACGCGAAGCGACTTGCCGCGCGCTAGTTACTTGGCCTTCTGCGCTTTCCAGACGCCGCCGCAATAATCGGTATTGGAGGACCACGCGCCCGAGCCAGCCGCGCCCTTCAACTTGCCGTTGCCGCGCGCCATCTTCTGACCCGCGGTAAAGCGCACGGAAATATCGCCATTGTCTTCGAGATAGCCCCAGACCTCGACGCCGGCCGCGCTCGAGGCGACGACCCGGCCGCCTTCGATCCGCACGGCGCCCGAAACATCCGGCGCGCAATTTCCGACCGTTGTGCGCGCCTCGACCTGCCAGTCGCCGTCGAACGAGCGCGGAAAGGCGGCGGCGGGCGCGGCCAGCGCCATGCCAGCCAGAACGATCGCAAGACGCATTACGCGATCGCCTTCCACGCGCGATCGAGGCTGCCGAGCACATCGGCGCCGGCGAAGACGTAGTCGCCGACGCCAGCCGCCGTGTAGGCCGCTTCCATGTCGCCGGGGCGCCCCGCGAGGATTACGAGCTTGGCGCCTTTGGCCTTCAATGCTCGCGCGACCGCTTCCGCCTGTTCGGCATAGAGCGCATCGGACGAGCAGACGCAGGCGATCGGCGCTCCCGAGGCCGCATAGGCCTCCGCCGCAGCGTCCGCCGAAGCGAAGCCGTCGTTGCCCGGCGCCTCGATGCCGCCGGCCTCGAAGAAATTCTTGGCGAAGGTCGCGCGCGCCGTGAACGCCGCGATCGGGCCGATATTCGCCAGGAACACGGACGGACGTTTGCCGTTTGCGGCGAGCGCATCCGACCTGTCGCGCAAGGCTTCGTAGGGCTCGGACAGCCGATGCGCGACGAGCGCGCCCGCAGGCGTATCCGCCTCCGGCAAGGGAGCGAGAACGCTGACCGGCTTTTCGGCGATGTTCGGAAACTCGCTCGCGCCCGTCAACGCATCCTTGCGGCGCGCGACATTTTTGGCGCGTTCGGCGGCGGCCTTCTCGACATCGGTCTTCAGCGCGCCCGACGCGATCTGCGCGACGAGTCCGCCGGCCTTTTCGCTCGCCTGCACCAGCGCCCACGCCTTCTCGCACAGCTCAGCTGTGAGAACCTCGAAGCCGCCGGCGCCGGCGGTGGGGTCCGCCACCTTGTCGAGATTGGATTCTTCCAGCAGCACCAATTGCGTGTTGCGCGCGACGCGGCGCGCGAATTCGTCGGGCAGGCCGACGGCTTGCGTGAAGGGCAGCACGGAAATGCGATCGGCGCCGCCGACGGCGGCCGAGAAGACGGCGACGGTCGCGCGCAGCATGTTCACGTAGGGGTCACGGCGCGTCATCATGCGCCACGCGGTTTCCGCGTGGATCAGCGCGGGAGACGCCATCAGGCCGCAGGCTTCTTCCACGCGCGCCCACAGACGGCGCAGCGCGCGAATTTTGGCGACGCCCAGAAATTCGTCAGCGTCGACCGCGAGGCGGAACGAGATCGCCTTGGCGGCATCCTCCAGCGAGAGGCCCGCGCCTTCCAATGCGCGCAGATAGGTCAGCGCCGCCGAAATCGCATAGGCGAGCTCCTGCGCCTCCGTACCGCCGGCCGCATGGACGATGCGCGCGTCGGCGACGCAGAACGGGCCACTGAAACCCGCGCCGGACAACGTCTTGACCGCCTCCACCATATGCGGCGCGATCTCGCTGAAAGGATGGGCGACGGCGCCCCGGGCCAGCGCGCCGAGTGGATCGAGGCCGAAGGAGATCAGCGTCGCCTTGGGGTCGATCTTCTGGTTGGCGACATAGGCCGCCAGCGCGATCGCGACATCGCGGCCATGGCCCGGCGCGTCGATCTCGATCGGGGCGCCTGCGTCCAGAAACACGCCCGCGAGCGCGGCTTCCAGCGCAGCCTCGGTCGCCGGCAGGCCAAAACCATAGGCGCCGGCAGAGCCTGCAAAGGCGAGCTGCAACCCGCCCGCCGTTTTCGAGTCGGTCAGGGCCATTGGCGATCTTGGCGTCCGGCATCGACGCGCGCGAGGATCGACCACGGAGCCTGCGCGCAGCCGGGCTGCGGCGCGCTGCCGGCGCATAGAGCGGCTGGACAGCCGTCCGTCTAGGTCTGCCACCAGCTTCTCGAACGGCGGCCCTTCAGCGCCGCGGTCGCCACCCCCCAGCGTCCTCCACGGCGGAAGGCTGCTGCGTAGGCATGTCGGAAGCGGTCATGGCGGTAGAAATCCGGGAAGCGCCTCGCGTTTTTGCACATGCGAAGGGGGATGGAAGGGAGGCGGCGGCGGGCTGAATTGCTGACAGCGCCACGTGCTATAGTAGCGCGCTCCGAGCCCCACCGAGGAGCGCCCGGGCGTCTCGAAGGCGGGAGGCGGCGAAGCTACGGCTGCGCGCCTCCTCAGCATGAGGGGTGAACTGAGCGCGCCCGGACGAAGCGAAAGCCCGAACAGCCCTGGCAGTTCCACGCTATCGCGCGCGCAGGAAGGCAGGGCATGCGCCTGCTGCGCGTCTGGGTGCCCGACCGCGCCGCCCGGAATTCGCGAAGGAGGCCGAGCGGCAGGCGAAGCTCCTGCGGGCGCGCGGAAGAGCGCGAGGCGCTCGACTTCAGGCCGCCGCCGACTGGCGCGCGACGGCGAGTGAAGCGCGGCGACATCGTCACGGTCGTGGTATCAGGCGACACGGCAAGCCGCGCCGGCGGTGGTCATTCAATCGGACTGGCTGAAGGCGACCGACGGCGTGCTGTCGCGCTGATGACGAGCGCGCTCGCTGACGCGCCGATCTACCGCCTGACGCTGGAGCCGGACGCGACGAACGGCTTGCGCGTGACGACGCAGGTGATGGTCGACAAGATCGTCGCCGTGCCTCGCGGAAATGCGGAAGGTTGTGGAGCTGGACGAGAAGGCGCGATCGCGCTGGATCAACGGTTTCGGTTGTGGTGGATTGGCGGACTAGCCACTTTTCATTTTGATGGAAGACAGATGTCGAAAATCGACGGCAAAACGCCGCGCTTTAAATGGGCTCGCGATGAGTTGCCTACGATTGGCCGCAGCGGGTCCGGCCATAATCTCAATCCAATGGACTTTGTTTGTTCAGGATCGACAAAGACAATCAGGTCTTGCCCACCAGCTTCTCGAACGGCGCGCCCTTGAGCGCAGCGGTCGCGAGCTCCCGCCAGCGGGCCTCCTCCACGGGCGGAAAGGCTGAGGCATAGGGCATGTCGGAAGCGGTCATGGCGGCAGGTTTCCCAGCAGAAATGCGAGGGCGTTTTTGCATATGCGAAGGGGGGAGGGAAGGGGGAGGGCGGCAGACGGCGATTTGGCGAACGCCTACCCCACCATCCCCACCACAGCCCCGCTCATCAACGTCGCCAGCGTGCCCGTCACCAGCGACCGCGGCGCGAGCGTCACGATGTCGTGGCGGCGTTCGGGCGCCATGGCCGTCATGCCGCCGATCATGATGCCCAGCGACCCAAAATTGGCGAAGCCGCACAAGGCATAGGTCATGATCAGCTTCGAATGCGGCGACAGCGCGCCTTCCGGTAGCGCGGCGAGGTCGAGATAGGCGACGAATTCGTTGAGCGCCGTCTTGGTCGCCATCAGCATGGCGGCCGTCTCAGACTCCGGCCAGGGCACGCCGATCAGCCACACCAGCGGCCGGAACAGCAGCGCGAAGCCCGCGCGGATCGACACCGGCTTGCCGCCCACATCCGGCAGCAGCGACAGCGCGGCGTCGGCGAGATGCACCAGCGCGACGAGCACGATCATCAGCGCGACGATGCCGGCGAAAATTTTGACACCGTCCATCGTGCCGCGCACGATCGCCTCGAAGGCGTTGGCCGGCGGATCGACGATCTTGATGTCGGTTGCGCGCTCGTCGGGCGTGAACGGGATCATCAAGGCAGACAGCGCCAGCGCCGCCGGCGTCGAGATGATGGCGGCGGAAATGATCGCGGGCAGGGCGCCCGGCACGGCGCTGGACAGGATCGCGCCATAGATCGCCATGACCGTGCCGGCGATGCCCGCCATGCCGCAGCTCATCAGCGCGAAGAGCTCGCCGCGCGACATGGTGGTGAGATACGGCCGCACGATCAGCGGCGCCTCCACCATGCCGACAAAGATATGCGTCGCCGCGCCCAGGCCCAGCGGCCCGCCGACGCCCAGCGCGCGGCGCAGCACGAAGGCGAAGGCCGCCACGATTTTCTGCATCAGCCCGAGATAGAACATCAGCGTCGCCAGCGCTGAAATCGTCAGCACCATCGGAAAGGCGCGGAAGGCGAGAATGTAGGAAGCGCCCTGCTTCGTCTCCGCATAGGGCAGTGGGCCACCGCCCAAAAAGCCGAAGACGAGCGACGTGCCGGCGTCGGTCGCGCGCTGCAGAGCTTCGACGCCGTGGGTCAGCTTGAGGATCGCCGCAATCGCCGGCGGGAACTTGATGAAAAGGAGCGCCAGGATGATTTGCAGCGCGACGCCGCCGATGACGACGCGCAGCGGAATGGCGCGGCGGTTCTCGCTGAGCGCGAAGGCGATTGTCAGGAGAATGGCGAGGGCGGCGAGGCCTTGGAAAACGGTCATGCGGTGACGCCAGTCTGCTCCCTCTCCCTGTATCCGGTCGAAGTCGGCAACAGCCGACTTCGTACCCGCGGGGAGAGGGTTGGGTTGAGGGGCGCCGGGCGTAGAGAAAAATTGAGGAAGGATAGGCGGCTCAACGAAAAGGCCCGTGGATGATCGCAGGTCTCCTCACCCTAACCCTCTCCCCGTTCCACGGGGAGGGTGAATACGCCCTCACGCCGACAACGCCGCCAGAATCCGCGCCCAGCTGCGCGCACCCTTCTGGAACGAGCAAAGCTCGTATTTCTCGTTCGGCGAATGCACGCGGTCGTCGTCGAGACCGAAGCCGACCATCAGCGAATCCATCTTCAGATCGCGCTTGAACGAGCCGACGATCGGGATCGATCCGCCGGAGCCGACCATGGCGGCCTCCTTTCCCCACTCCTGCGACAAGGCCCGCTGAGCGCGTGCGAGCGCTTCGGAGCCGAATGGCAGTTGCAGCGCCGGGCTTGCGCCGTGCGAATGGAAATCGGCCTCGCAATCGGCGGGCAGGCGCGCGCGCACGAAGTCGCGGAAGCTTTCGGCGATCGCTTGCGGATTCTGCTTGCCGACGAGACGGAACGAAAATTTCGCGCTCGCCTCGGCCGGCAACACGGTTTTCGAACCCTTGCCCGTATAGCCGCCCCACACGCCGTTCACGTCCATGGTCGGGCGCGCCCAGATCTGCTCGAGCACGCTGCGGTCCTTCTCGCCCGCAGGAATCGACAGGCCGACTTCGCCCAGAAATGCGCCCTCGTCGAAATCGAGCGCGCGCCATTGGCTAGCGACATCCTCGGGCAGGTCTTCCACGCCATCGTAGAAATTCGGCAGCGTCACGCGGCCCTGCGCGTCGTGCAGGTCGGCGATGATCTTCGACAGCACGTGGATCGGATTGACAGCCGCGCCGCCGTAGAGGCCTGAATGGAGGTCGCGGCTGGCGGCCTTGATCGTCACTTCCTCCAGCGTCAGCCCGCGTAGCATGGTGGTGATGGCCGGCGTCGCGCGGTCCCACATGCCGGTGTCGCAGACGAGCGCGAGATCGGCGGCGAGCTCCTTCTTGTTTTCGGCCAGAAAGGCCGGCAGCGAAGGAGAACCGGTTTCTTCCTCGCCTTCCAGCATGATCGTCACGTCGCAGGGCAGACCGCCGGTCGCGATAAAGGCGCGGCAGGCCTCCACGAAGGTCATCAGCTGGCCCTTGTCGTCGGCGGCGCCGCGTCCAAAGATTTGCGGGCCGGTAGAGGCGTCCACGATCTTCGGCCCGAAGGGATCGCCGTCCCATAAATTCAGCGGATCGACGGGCTGCACGTCGTAATGGCCGTAGAACAGCACATGCGGGACGTCGCGCTGCTTGGCCTTGATATGCGCCACCACCATCGGATGGCCGGCCGTCGGGCGCACGCTGGCGTCGAAGCCGATACCTGTCAGATCCTGCGCCAGCCATTCCGCGGCCTTCGCGCATTCGCCGGCATATGCCGGATCGGTCGAGATCGACTTGATTCGCAACAGCGCGAACAGGCGGTCGAGCGCGCCCTGCCTGTCGGCGTCCAGCTTTTCCAGAACGTCTTCGATCGATGCCATTGCCGCCGTCTCCTGATCGAGTCGGAATCTAGCGCTATTCCGGCAGCGTCAAAAGATCAGGCGAGGAGCGAGAGTATGGCGGCTTGCAAGAGAACGACGCCGAGCCAGTGCCCGAGGTCGACTGCGTAAACCGCCAGCGGGCGCTTCTGATAAGCGTAATTGGTCGCGATCGTCGGCGCGATGAAGCCGAGCCAGACGAAGAAGGCGCCGACCAGCGCGAGCTTCATGCCGAAATGCGGGCCCGCCACGAAAGACAGCAGACCGTCGAGCATGGCCGCGATCACGAGTTCGGAGACCAGCGAGAACACGAGCGCGAAGACCGGCGGTTTGCCGCGTTGCTGCGGCGCGTCGGCGGACATCAGCCCGAGCCCGATCGCCCACGGCCGTCCGAACAGGCCGAACCAGAGAGCGCCGAAGATCCAGCTCGCGACCGCGGCTGCGATGATCGCGAGGGGAGAGATCGTCATCGCCGCGCGTTAGCGCGAAAGCCCGCCGAGCACGCCGCGCAGGATCGCGCGCGTGACCTGCGTGCCGATCGAGCGTGCGGCCGATTGCGCGGCCGAGCGCACGATCATCTCGCCGGTGGACATGCGCTGCCGCTTACCCTTGCTGCCGGAATCGCCGCCGCCGAGCACGCTGCCGAGCATGCCGCCGATCTGGCCGAGAATGCCGCCGCTCGAGGCTTCCGCCGGCTGTTCCTCGCCGCCCGCGGCTTCCGCATGGCCGCTCGCGCGCTTCTGCAGGATTTCGAAAGCGGATTCGCGGTCGATCGGCGTGTCGTACTTGCCGAGCAGGCTGCTCGCCTTGATCGTCGCGGCGCGTTCGGCCTCGGTCACCGGCCCGACGCGGGCGGATGGCGGCGCGATCAGCGCGCGGTCGACCATTTCGGGCGAACCCTTGGGGTCGAGCATCGACACCAGCGCTTCGCCGACGCCGAGCTGCATGATCGCGGCGGCTGTGTCGAATTTCGGGTTCTGGCGGAAGGTTTCGGCGGCCGCCCTCACGGCCTTCTGGTCGCGCGGGGTAAAGGCGCGCAGCGCGTGCTGTGCGCGATTGCCGAGCTGGCCGAGCACGGTTTGCGGCACGTCGAGCGGATTCTGCGTCACGAAATAGACGCCGACGCCCTTGGAGCGGATCAGGCGCACGACCTGTTCGATGGCGGTCATCAGTGGCTTGGGGGCGCTGTCGAACAGGAGATGGGCCTCGTCGAAGAAGAAGACGAGCTTCGGCTTGTCGGGATCGCCGACCTCGGGCAGCTGCTCGAACAATTCCGACAGCATCCACAACAGGAAGGTGGCGTAGAGCTTCGGGCTCCGCATCAGCTTGTCGGCGGCCAGAATATTGATCACGCCGCGCCCGTCGCGATCCGTGCGCAGGAAGTCGGTGATCTCGAGCGCCGGCTCGCCGAAGAATTTTTCCGCGCCCTGATTTTCCAGCACCAGCAATTGGCGCTGGATCGCGCCCACTGTGGCGGTGGCGACATTTCCGTATTTCGTCGTGAGTTCAGAGGCATGATCGGCGACGAATTGCAGCGTCGCGCGCAGGTCCTTCAGATCGAGCAGCGCCAGGCCATTGTCGTCGGCGACGCGGAAAACGATGTTCAGCACGCCTTCCTGGGTATCGTTGAGCTCGAGCAGGCGTGCGGTGAGCAGCGGCCCCATTTCCGCGATCGTCGCGCGCACGGGGTGGCCCTGTTCGCCGAACACGTCCCAGAACACGCAAGGGAACGTGTCGGGCGTATAGGTCAGCCCCAGATCCTGCGCGCGTTTGACGAAGGGCGGCTTGGAATCGCCGGGCTGCGAAATGCCTGAGAGATCGCCCTTCACATCGGCGGCGAAGACGGCTGTGCCCGCGTTGGAGAAGCCCTCGGCGAGCTTCTGCAGCGTCACCGTCTTGCCGGTGCCGGTCGCGCCCGTGACCAGACCGTGACGGTTGCCGAGCGGCAGATTGAGATAGCGGAAGACGCCTTCGCTCTTGCCGACGAGAATCTTGCCTTCGACCTGATTGGGATCGTCCGCCACGGATCGCTCCATTTCTGCTGGCGCGGCTCAGCGCGCAAATACATGCGAATGAGCGGCTTATACGGCAAATGGTCCGCGCGCGCCACGCCTTGCGGCCAAGCCTCGCCTGCTTTTCGGCCTTGCATTTGACCGCTTCGGCGGCGACTAATCCTGCGCGTTCAGGCAGGGCGTGCGCGTGCCGCGCGCGCCGCGTTCGATTGAAGCACAGGGAATTGTCATGGAAGAGCTTATTCAGCGCATTACCGCCGCGACGGGCATCGACGAATCGACCGCGCGCCAGGCGATCGGCCTCATTCTCGGCTTCTTGAAGAAACATGCGCCGGAAGGCGCCATCGGCGACCTCATCAATTCAATCCCCGGCGGCGACGAGGCCGTGGAAGAAAACGCCGCCGGCGGCGGCGGTGGCGGGCTGATGGGCGCGCTCGGCGGCATGCTCGGCGGTCTCGGCGGCGCCGCTGGCGCTGGCGCGGGCATGATGGCGCTCGCCGGCCAGCTCAAGGAGAAGGGTCTGGACATCGACCAGATCAAGGGCGTCGGCCAGCAGATCTTCGAATTCGGCGGCGAGCAGATCGGTCCCGACCGCATGCGCGAGATCGCCCAGGGCATTCCCGGCGTCGCGCAGATGATGGGCAAGGCCTGACGGATAACGATGTCATCCCGGACGGCGGCGAAGCCGTCGATCCGGGATCCAGCCGACGGACTGCTGTCTGGATCTCCGCTTTCACGGGGATGACAGGTTTACAAGTGCAACAACCCGGCGAGCCCGTCCAGCACGGCCGCCGGAGGCATATCGCGATATTCGTCCGGCGCCTTCGAACGATTGATCCAGACCGCGCGAAACCCGAATTTCGCGGCGCCCGCGATATCCCATCGATTCGACGACTGGAACGAGACGGCGTCCGGCGCGACGCCGAATCGCGCGCCGACGCGCTCGTAGACGCGAAAATCGGTCTTGAAGACGCCGACCTCCTCGACGGAGATCGAGGGCTCCAGCAGATCGGCCAGCCCGGCCGAGCGCACGGCGCTGTCCAGCATGGCCGGCGTTCCATTGGAGAGAATGACGAGTTTCGCGCCATGCGCCTTGAGCGCGGCCAGCGTCGGCGCGACGTCGGGAAACGCGTCGAGCGTCTCGTAGGCCGACAGAAGATTTGCACGCGCTTCGGGCGAGACGCCGCCGCAACGCGCGGCCGCGAAATCGAGCGCGTCTTCCGTGAGCGCCCAAAAGTCGCGATGTGCGCCCATCAGCGAGCGCGTCCAAGTATATTCCAGTTGCTTCGTGCGCCAGATATCCGAAAGGCGATCGGCCTCGGCGCCGATCAGCGCGCGATGGCGGGCGACCGCCGAATGCACGTCGAACAGCGTGCCATAAGCGTCGAATACGTAGAGTTCGTGGGCGGTCACGAATTAGTCTCCTGCGTCGCCGCGCCGGGCTTCGAACGTCGGCGCGCGCCCTTCAGCGCGGACAGATCGAGTTTGATCGCCTTGGCCACGCCGAAGAACATGAGAACATAGGTCGCCATGCCGGCGAGGGCGAGGAGCGCGAGTTCTAAGATGACCGCGAACTGGCCGAGCGGCGCCGTCGCGGCGCGTGCGAAACTCTCGCCGAAAAGCGCGAGCGCGGCCAGAGCCAGCGCGCCGCCGAGGCTGGCGATCGCCACCTTCGTCAGCACCGCATTCGGCCGCATCGCGCCAGCGCGCAGCGCCAGCACGACGAGAATGCCGAAATTGATCCAGGCGCCGAGCGCGGTCGCCAGCGCCAGCCCCGGCGCGCCGAGTGGTTTGTAGAGAAAAATCTTGAGCCCCACGTTGAGCGCCACTGCCGTGAGGGAAGCGATCATCGGGATCGTGGTATCGCCGCGCGCCTGAAAACTCGCGCGCGCCGAGGAAATGAGGACGATGGCCAGAAGCCCGATCGCATAGGCGCCGAGCACATGCGCGGAGGCGAGCGCATCGGCCTCGGTGAAGCGCCCGCGCACGAAAACGCCGCGCATGATCAATTCGGGTATCGTCAGGAAGGCGATGAAGAAGGGCATGGCGAGCGCGATCGTCAGCGCCATCGTGCGGTTCTGCGCGCGGATCGCTTCCTCCGGCGCGCCGGCGGCGAAGGCGCGGCTCATTTCTGGCAGGAGAACAGTGCCGGCGGCGATCCCGATCACGCCGATCGGCAATTGGTAGATGCGGTCGGCGTAATAGATCGACGACGGCCCGCCGGTCGGCAGAAGCGAGGAGATGATCGTGTCGGCGAACAGCGCGATCTGCACGCCGGCGGAGCCGATCACGGCCGGGCCGAGCGCTTTGAAGAATTGCTTGGCGTCGGCGTCCCACTTCGGTCGCGTCAGGTTCGAGCCGATGCCCGCGCGCCGCGTCGCGACCTCCAGAAGAAGGAGTTCGGCGAAGCCCGCGACCGCGACGCCGGTCGCCGCCGCATAGCCCGCGTTCGGAAACAGGAAGGCGAGCGACAGCGCGACGATCATGGTCAGGTTGAGCAGAACCGGCGCGAAGGCGGCGGCGGCGAACTTGCCGTTGGCGTTGAGCACGCCCGAATGCAGCGTCACCAGCGTGACGAACATCAGGTAGGGAAAGGTGACGCGCGTCAGCGCGACAGCAAGGTCGAACTTGCGCGGATCGGAGCGAAAGCCCGGCGCGAGCAGGTCTACGAAGAAAGGCGTGAAGACGAGCGCCAAGATTAGCAGAAGAATCTGCGAGGCGAGCAGCAGGGTGAAGATGCGGCTGGAAAATTTTCGTGCTTCCGTCGCGCCCTCGGTCTCGAGCACGCGCGCGTAGGAGGGCACGAAGGCCGCGTTGAACGCGCCCTCGCCGAAAATGGCGCGAAAGTGATTGGGCAGGCGGAAGGCGACGACGAAGGCGTCGGTCATGAACCCCGCGCCGAGCGTCGCCGCAAGCACGATGTCGCGCGCGAAACCGGTCATGCGCGACAGCAGCGTAAAGCCGCCGACGGAAAGCAGATTGCGGATCATTCGACGTCGTTCGGCTGGGCGGCCCTGCGCGCAGCGCGGTCGCTTTCGTCGACGGACAGGTGTTCGGAGACGATATACAACGGACGCCCCTTCACCTCGGCGAAAATGCGTCCGACATATTCGCCGAGAATGCCGAGAGACATGAGCTGGATGCCCGACAGGAAGCTGATCGACACGATCAGCGAGGCATAGCCCGGCACGTCCGTCCCGTTGATCAGGGTGGAAACGACGATGTAGGCGGCGGCGAAGAAGGCGAGAAACGACACGGTCATGCCGATGAAGGTCCACACCATCAGCGGCACGGTCGAAAACGACATCAGGCCGTCGAGCGCGAAGCGCGTCAGCTTGGAATAGGTGAATTTGGATTCGCCATGCGCGCGGTCGGCGACGTCGTACGGCACGCCGATCGACTTGAACCCGATCCAGGAATAAAGGCCCTTGTTGAAGCGCGCGCGCTCGCGCATGCGCATCAAAGCGTTGACGGCCTTGCGGTCGAGCAGGCGGAAGTCGCCGGCGCCGGGCGGCAGCCGCGTCTCGCCCAGCCGCGCGAACAGGCGATAGAAGCGCTGGGTGAGCGCGCGCCGCAATTTGGAATCGGTCGCCCGGTCGCGGCGCAGGCCGTAGACGTTTTCGAAGCCCTCCCGCCATTTCGCGATCATTTCGACGATCGTCTCGGGCGGATGCTGGAGATCGGCGTCCATGATCACGACCGCAGCCCCGCGCGCATGGTCGAGGCCGGCGGCGATCGCGACTTCCTTGCCGAAATTGCGGCTGAAGGAGATCGCGTCGATCCGTGGGTCCTGCTGATGCGCGGCGTGAAGCGCCTGCAGCGTCGCATCGCGCGAACCGTCGTCGATGAAGACGATCTCGTAAGAAGCGACGCAACTTTCGAGCGTAGACGTCAGCCGCGCGACCAGCAGCGGAATATTCTCGGCCTCGTTGTAGACCGGCACGAGGACGGTCAGTTCCGGCGTCTTGGGGGCCTGCGCGGCCAATGGCGTCTCCGCTCCACTTGTTCCGATTTCTCGCGCCTAGGCTTAGAGCGCGCGCGGGCAAAGGGGAAGGCGGTTTTTGCGGGCTGCGGAAACGCGCCCGCGCAGGGTAGAATGACGTGGTCTGACGGACGGGACCGATGGCCGGATTCGATTTCATTTTGTGCGCCGACGATTACGGCATGACGGAAGCCGTCAGCCGGGGTCTGCTCGAGGTCGCCGCCGCCGGCCGCATTTCCGCCGCCTCCGCGATGGCCTCGCTGCCGGACTGGCGGCGGGCCGCGCGCGACTGGGCGGCGGCCCGCCCGCTCGTCGATCTCGGCCTGCATGTGACGCTGACTGTCGGCGCGCCGCTCGGCGCGATGCCGCAATTCGCGCCGGGCGGCGAATTTCCGGGCGTTGGCGCGCTGGCCGCCGCGGCGCTGGCGCGTCGCTTGCCGGGCGAGGAGATCGAGGCTGAAATCCTGCGCCAGATCGACGCATTCTGCGCGGCGACCGGCGCCCCGCCGAGCCATGTCGACGGCCACCAGCACGTGCATGTCATGCCGGGCGTGCGCGGCGCGCTTTTCGCCGCGCTCGCGAAGCGCGATCTCCGGAACACGCCGGTGCGCGACAGTTCGGATGCGCCCGCGCGCATAGCGCGGCGTCGCGCCTTCGCCGCCAAGGCGTTGAAGGTGAATGCGCTGGCGACGGGATTTCGCGGTGCGGCGCGTCGCGCCGGCCACCCGCTCAACCAGGGCTTCGCGGGTTATTCGGACTTCGCGCCGGGGCGCTACGACGCCAGCCGGTTCGCCACCTATCTCGCCGCGCCCGGACCGCGCCATCTCGTCATGTGCCATCCCGGCCGCGTCGACGACGCGCTGCGCCGGCTTGATCCCGTGACGGAGGCGCGCGAGGGCGAGCTCGCCTTCCTCCTTTCCGCCGAATTCGCGGATCTCCTGACGCAAAAGGATGCGAGACTCGTTCGCTATGCGTCGTGGTTAACGCGGCCTTAACCGGGCGGGGGCACACTTGCGCCGTCACGAGTCCGGACGGCGCTCCCGTCCTCACGTCAGAGCCGCTCATGAATTTCCGCAAGCTTCTCGATCGGGACAGCGCGCACGCCACGAAGGCCCCAGTCCGATCGGATTCGATCCGCAACCGCATCGTCATGGTGGCTGCCGGGCTCGTCGCCGCGCTGGCGCTCGTCAGCGCTTTGACCGCGAACTGGTATTCCTGGCAGGGCGCCCGCCGCGAACTGCTCGAACGCAACGCCAGCCAGCTCGGTCTTGTCGCGCCGAGCCTCGCCGACGCGACTTCGGCCGGAGACACTCACTCGGCCGAGCGCCTGCTCGCCGGCTTTCTCAACTACGAATCGATCGGCGCCGTCGCCGTGATCGGGGCCGATGGAAAGACCTTCGTCTCGATGCGCCGCGACCGACAGTCGGCGCCTCCGGACGAGGCTCTGCGCGATATGGCGCAGCGTTCCGGCGCGACCGCTTCGAAGACGCAGGTCACGACCGCTCTCGAAGGGGGCGCGCTGATCGTTCAACCTCTGACTCGCGCCGACGGCCAACCCGGCGGCAGCTTCGCCGTGGTCGTCGGCTTCGGACCGACCGACGCGGGCGCCATGCGCGACCTTGTCTTCTGGCTCGCCGAAGCGCTGATCACGGTCGCAGCGGTCGGGGTCGTGCTGCATCATCTGGTCGGCAAGGTCGTCGCGCCGCTGACGCAATTGTCGGGCGCCATGACGGATCTCGCCGAGGGCGACCTCGGCGTCGAAATTCCGCACCGCCGCCGCAAGGACGAAATCGGCGATCTCGCGCGCTCGATCGAAGTTTTCAAACAGGGGCTGATCGATCGGCAGCAGCTTCAATCCGCAGCCGACACGCGGCTCGAAAACGACCGCGCGCGACGACTTTCGCTGGAGGACATGATCGAGGCCTTCCGCGCGCGGGTCGGCGGACTCCTGTCGCAGGTGTCGAGCCACGCCGAGCAGATGGCGGTCGCCGCCGACAGCCTTTCCACGATCGCGCGCGACAGCAACGGTCGCGCCGAGGCGGCGGCGTCGGGCACGTCGGAGGCCTCGCGCAATGTCGCGACCGTCGCCCGCGCCTCGGAAGAATTGTTCCAGTCGATTACCGAGATCGAGACCCAGATCGGTCGCGCGCGCCAGCACGTACAGGACGCCTCCACCACGACGACCGTGACAGCCGGCGCGATCGGCGGTCTTGCCGAAAAGGCCAACGCCATCGGCGAAATCGTCGGGCTGATCCAGGCGATCGCCGCGCAGACCAACCTGCTGGCGCTCAACGCCACGATCGAGGCCGCGCGCGCCGGCGGGGCGGGTCGCGGCTTCGCCGTCGTGGCGCAGGAGGTCAAGGCGCTGGCCGGCCAGACAGCGCATGCGACGGAAAGAATCGCCGAACATGTCGCCGCCATTCAGGAGGCGACCTCGACCTCGGTCGAGGCCATCGGCGCGATCACCGCGACGATGAAGGACGCCGAGAGCTTTACCGCCTCCATCGCGGTTGCGGTGGAGCAGCAGGCCGCCGCCACCAACGAGATCGCGCGCAGCGTCAGCGAGGCCGCCCGTGGGACGGAGACCGTGGCCACCAACATGAAGCAGCTGAAGATGACCGTGGGCGAGACCGACCAGTCCGCCGCGCAGGTGCATCAGGCCGCCGACGACATGGCCTCGCAATCGCGCGATCTCAGCGACACAATCGAGGATTTCCTGCGCAAGGTCGCCGCCGCCTGATCTTGCGCGAGGCGTCGCGAACAAAAAAGCCCGGACTAGCGTCCGGGCTTTTCTTTCGGCGAGACGTCGCTCAGCGCGTCTTCTGGAACATCTCGTCGACGTAATCCCAGTTCACGAGATGGTCGATGAAGGCTTTCACATAGTCGGCGCGGCGGTTGCGATAGTCGATGTAGTAGGAATGCTCCCACACGTCGCAGCCGAGGATCGGCGTCGCGTCGTGGACCAGCGGGCACTCGCCGTTCGGGGTCTTCATCACGACGACCTTGCCGTCCTTGACGGCGAGCCACGCCCAGCCCGAACCGAACTGGCCGACGCCGGCGGCGACGAAATCCTCCTTCATCTTGTCGACCGAGCCGCAGCCGTCGACGATCGCCTTCTCGAGCGCGCCGGGGATATTGCCGCCGCCGTTCGGCTTCATCCAGTTCCAGAAATGCAGATGGTTGTAATGCTGGCCGGCATTGTTGAAGAGCGGCGCGTTCTTGCCGTACGAGCCCTTCACGATCTCCTCGAGCGATTTGCCCTCGAATTCCGTGCCCTTGATCAGATTGTTGCCGGTCGTGACATAGGCATTGTGATGCTTGTCATGGTGGTACTCCAGAGTTTCCTTGGACATGTAGGGCTGGAGCGCATCGTAGGCGTAGGGCAGCGGCGGCAGGGTGAAGGACATCGGAAATCTCCAGAAAGGCGTGGGCCGGAAAAGATGTCATCCGACCGACGCGTCATAATTAGGAAGAACCGGGCGGCGCGGCAACCCGCAGCTCGAAGGCTTGGAAAAAGTCGACGAATTTTGACGAAAGCTCCGCGCGAACTATTCTGTTGATTCTGAGACGAGGAGCCCGAAGGTTGAAGAAGGCGATCGACTGGTTTGCGCTTGCCATAGGTCTCGCGCTCGCGCTGTTCGGCGCCAGGTGGATGTGGACCGGTTGGGACATCGTGCAGGCCGAGCGTGGCTGGGCCGCCCTGATCTCCGGCTCCGTCATGCTGTCCGGCGGCCTGATCGTGGCCATGCTCGCCTGGATGACCATGCGTCTCGCCGGCGCGCCCATGCCGGCGCGCGATACGCATCCGGCTGAGGACGGGGCGCCCGCGAAGCCTCTTGCGCCGACGCCTCTTGCGTCGACGCCCCTTTCGCCGGCGCCCGCCGCCGCTCTCGGCGCAGGCGTTGTCGCCGCCGCGACGGCCGTCGGCGTGGCGCTCGCGCGCGACGGGTCGCAAGAGAACGATGCCGAACAAGACTCACGAGAGCCAGTGAAAGAAGAGGCCTCCGACCTGTCGACTGCGCCGCGCCCCGCGCCGCCGAGCGTCAGCGAATTGCTGCGCCGGAGCGAGGAGCGCGCGCCGCGCGAGGCCTTCGATCTCGATGCGCTCGAGGACGAACCAGGGCCTGTCCGGCCGCCCGTTGCGCCGCCCCTGCCGCCCGTCGCGCCTCCTCCCCTTCCGCCGCTGCCCGCGGACGAGGCCGAAAAGGAGATCTCGCCCGAGCCGGCGGCCGCCGACGAAAAGCCGGAGCCGCCGCCGGCGCCTGTCGTCGCGGCGCCCGATCTCTCCGAGACATCAGCGACGTCCGAAACGCCGATCGAAACCAAGCCGATCGAGCCCAAGCCGGTCGAGTCGGACGAGGCGAAGACCGAATCCGAGCCCGAGCCGCCGCGGCTTTCCGACGCCGTTCCGCCACCTTCTCCGGCGCCTGTCGACGAGCCGGTCTACGACGATTGGCTGGAGCGCACCGCGCGCGAATTCGATCGCGAGCTCGGGCGCGACAAATTGCCGAAGGACGAGGCCGAGCCTCCGGAGCCGCCTGCGTCAACGCCGGCGCAGGCGCCCGAATCCGCTATCGTCGGACGCTATTCTTCCGGCGATACGAATTATCTTATGTTCGCGGATGGCTCGATCGAGGCGCAAACGCCCGACGGCGTCATGCGCTTCGCCTCGCTCACCGAGCTGAAGCGCTTCGTCGAGAAGCGCAACTGAGCATATCCCGCGAAAGTCGCAGACTTTTGCGACAAGGATATGCGTCGAAAAATCTTACGCTTCGGGCTTGAAGAGGCCCGTCGCTGCCGCGATCGCGAAAGCCTGCTCCATCGCGACTTCGCCGAGCGCGTCGAAGCGACCCGAGGCTCCGCCGTGGCCCGCATCCATGTTGGTGTGCAGCAGAATCGGCCCGCCGCCCGCCATGCGCTCACGCAGGCGCGCGACCCATTTGGCCGGCTCCCAATAGGTCACGCGCGGATCGGTGAGGCCGGCGAGCGCGAGGATCGGCGGATAGCGCTTCGCGCCGACATTGTCGTATGGCGAATAGGACAGCATCGTTCTGAACGCCGTCGCATCCTCGATCGGATTTCCCCATTCCAGCCATTCCGGCGGCGTCAGCGGCAGGTCCTTGTCGAGCATCGTGTTGATGACGTCGACGAAAGGCACGTCCGCGATCACGCCGGCGAACAGCTCCGGCGCCATGTTCGCGATCGCGCCCATCAGCATGCCGCCGGCGCTGCCGCCCTGCGCGACGATGCGGCCTTGTTCCGTAAAGCCGTCCTCGATCAGTTTGCGCCCGCAGGCGATGAAATCGGAAAACGTGTTCGGCTTGTGCGCGAGCTTGCCGTTCTCGTACCAGGCCCAGCCCTTGTCCGTTCCGCCGCGCACATGCGCGATGGCGAAGACGAAGCCGCGATCGACGAGAGATAGCCGGTTGGCGCTGAAGGCGGCGGGCGTCGCATGGCCATAGGCGCCGTAGCCGTAGAGCAGGCAAGGCGCTGCGCCTGAGCGATCGGCGCGCGCGAGAATGGAGATCGGCACCTCCGCGCCGTCGGCGGCCTTCGCAAAAATGCGCCGCGTGACGTAGCGCGCTGGATCGTGGCCGGAGGGAATTTCCTGTCGCTTGCGCAACGTGCGAGCGCGCGAAACCATATCGTAATCGTAGGTCTCGGCGGGCGTGGTCATCGACGAATAGACGAAGCGCAAAATATCCGTGTCGAACTCGAGGCCGGCCATCATGCGCAGCGAATAGGCCTCCTCGGGAAAGGCGATCGCATGTTCGGCGCCGCTCGCGATTTCGCGCACGATGATGCGCGGCAGGCCGTTTTCGCGCTCGAGCCGCACGAGATGGCGCGCGTAGGCGCTCACCGCGACGATCATGCGCCCCTGGACATGGGCGACGAGATCGCGCCAGTTTTCGCGCGAAGGCGCCGACAGGAGCGCGGTCGCTAGCTTGAAATCCTCCGCGCCGTCGCAATTCGTGCGGATGTAGAGCGTCTCGCCATGATGCTCGACCTCGTAACGATGCCCGGATTCGCGCGCGGCGACGAGCCGGGCGGGCGCGCTCGCATCCCTCAGGTCGATCAGCCAGACTTCCGTCGCGTCGTGGCCGCTCATCGAAACCACGCCGAAGCGGCGCGAATGGCTGCGGTGCAGATGCACGAACCAGGCGGGATCGAGATCCTCGACCACCAGCGCATCGTCTTTCTCCGGTGTCCCCAGCCCGTGACGAAAAACCTGCGCCGTGCGATGATTGTCGTCGACGCGCACATAGAGGAACGACCGACCGTCGGCGTCCCACACGATCGTGCCGTCGCAATGCGTCACGCGATCCTCGAGATCGCTTCCCGTGGCGAGATCGCGCACGCGGATCGTGAAGAGTTCCGAGCCCTTGTCGTCGCTGCTCCAGGCGAGCAGCCGGTGATCCGCCGAATGTTCGGCCGCGCGCATGTCGAAGAAGGGCTGGCCTTTCGCCTCCGCGTCGCCATCGATCAGGATCTGCTCCGCGCCGCCGTCACGCGGGCGCCGGCAGATCAACTCATGCTGTCCGCCTTCGCGGAAGCGCGAATAATATTCGAAGGGACCATCCGGCCAGGGCGTGTCGGCATCGTCTTCCTTGATCCGCCCGCGCAATTCCTTGAGCAGTTCGGCCTGCAGCGTCTTGGTCGGCGCCATCAACGCGTCGCAATAGGCGTTCTCGGCGTCGAGATGCGCGCGAATGTCGGCGGGCGTCCTGGCGGGGTCGGCGAGAACCTCCTGCCAATTGTCCGCGCGCAGCCAGGCGTAATCGTCGACCAGTTCGACGCCGTGAATCCTGATCGAATGCGGGCGTCGTTCGGCGCGCGGCGGGTTCGCCGTCGCGGGCGCGGCCTGGTCTTTCATGTCGGTTCCTATTTCTCGTTCGAATCGTCGGGTTCGAAGTTCAGCGCGGCGCCGTTCATGCAATACCGCTGTCCGGTCGGCGCAGGCCCGTCGGGAAAGACATGGCCCAGATGCGCGTCGCAACGCGCGCAACGCACTTCGGTGCGGCGCATGAACCAGCTGCGGTCGTCGTGCTCGCTGACGGCGCCGGCCTCGACCGGCGCGAAGAAGCTCGGCCAGCCCGTACCCGAATCGAACTTGGTCTGCGAGTCGAACAGCGGCGCGCCGCAGCAGACGCAGGAATAGGCGCCGGCCGCCTTTTCGTCCCAATGCGGGCCCGTGAAAGCGCGCTCCGTGCCGTGCTCGCGCGTCACCCTGAATTGTTCGGGGGTCAATTGCGCGCGCCACTCGCTTTCGGATTTCGTGATCTTCGTGCGGGTTGTCTCGCTGCTCATGACCGCCTCCTTCGTTCTGGCTAGGTAAGGGCTGGGAGTGCGGGCGGCAAGGCCGGTCCTGAAGCGCGGCCGGTCAAGTGTTCGTGTTTCCAGAATGTTGCTGTGCGGTTGGAGCCTTGGCCTAACGCATTCGCAATTAAATCGATTTCTACACTTCACATAACCCTTGATTGTGACGCATAAACCCACATTTCCCAAGTAAGGCGCTGATTTCGCTGTCCTGACCATTATATTTCCTATATAAAACATGGTGTTGAAGGCTGCGAGGGGCGCGTTTCATGGATCACCCAGAGGGTGCGGGCTTGCAACGGGCAGATCGGGTGGATTTCGACCCTCGCGTGCGGCTGGAATTTCGCGGCACGCAGCTCAGTTCCGACGGCGGCCTTCTGGTGATGCGCGAGCTTGATGACGCGCTCGGGTTGTCCGATTTGGCGTCAGCGGCGCTGCGCGATACTCGCTCTGGCAAGAACACGGTCCATCGGCTCGACGGCCTGTTCCGGCAATCAGTCTTTGGGCGGCTGGCCGGATACGAGGATGTCAACGACGCCAACCGTCTCGCCTGCGATCCGGTCATGCGCCAAGTTGTCGGCGGCAGAGCGGTCGATGCACAAGCGGCCTCGGCATCGCAGATGGGACGGTTCGAGACCGAGACGCTGGCTCTGGCCGGGAACCGTGCCGCGCTGGCCGACCTGAACGGGCAATGGATCGACCGGTTCCATGACCGTAACGGGCTGAAGTACATCGTTCTGGACATGGACAGCTCGGTCAGCCCGACCCATGGCGACCAGGAAGGGTCCGCCTGGAATGGCCATTTCGACTGTAGCTGCTATCACCCCAACTTTCTGTTCAACCAGTTCGGGATGCTGGAACGCTGCGCCCTGCGCCATGGCAACGTCCACAGCGCCGATGGCTGGCGTGATGTTCTCGACCCCGTCATTGCGCGCTACGCGGAGCGCGACCTTGGTGGCAGGTTCTTCCGGGCCGATGCTGCCTACGCGATCCCGGCGATCTATGAGCGATTGGAAGAAGCGCGGTTCTTCTACGCCATCCGGCTGCCCGCAAACGCGGTCCTCAAGGACAAGATCGCGCATCGGCTAACGCGCCCTGTCGGGCGGCCGTCACTGACCAAGGTCAAGCGGTTCTTCGAGGAATTCGAGTATCAGGCGGCGTCCTGGGACAAGGAACGCCGGGTGATCGCCAAGATCGAATGGCATCCGGGCGAACTGTTCCCGCGTGTCGGCTTCATCGTCACCAACCTGCCGATGGAGCCGGACTGGGTGGTGCGGTTCTACAACCAGCGCGGCACCGCCGAGCAGCACATCAAAGAGGGCAAATACGCCTTTCGCTGGACGCGGCTGTCGTGCCGGAAGTTCCGCGACAATGAGGTGCGGCTGCAACTGCACGCCCTGGCGTACAACCTGGCCACCTTCTTGCGCTGCATCGAGCTGCCCGAGGCCATGGCCGACTGGTCGTTGACCAGCCTGCAACTGAAGCTGATCAAGATCGGGGCACGTGTGGTCCGTCACGCCCGCACCATCACCTTCCAGCTGGCCGAGGTCGCTGTCACCGGCACGATGGTACGCGCCATCCTCGCCGCTATCCGCCGATTGCGAGCGCCACCGCTATGCGCATGATCGCGATCCACGCTCAAACTGAACGAAAGCGGCTGGACAGATCTGTCCGCTGCGCTGAAAAACGCCGCCCCTGGGCAAGGAAACAGCGGCTTCGCGGTCTGATCCGTCCAGATCCAGCAGTCTGCGCGACCGCAGGTGCCGCTTGCGGCAGAAAATCCTTGTCTAGCGCTCGGATACAGGCGATCTTCACCTCAAACGCCACGCCACTTGGGGAATGCAGGATAAAACGCTCGCGCAACTTGATCATCGGGGTTTTCCAGCGTAAAAATAGCGCCTGCAAATCGGATTCGGTTTCAAGGATGCGCCCATTGGAATGCATTCGACTTGTGCAACCCGTCGATAGTCCGCCGCAGAAGCGGATTTGCTGGAAAGAAATCTGAGATGGCAGAAAATACAGCTCAAGCCCCCTACATCGAGCTGGCTGCCGACATCGTGTCGGCCTACGTCAGCAACAATTCGGTCCCGCTCGCGGAATTGCCGAATGTCATTCGTGACGTTCATTCGGCTCTGATGCGTGTGACGGAACAGAGCGCGCCGGTCGAGGTCGAGCCGCTCAAGCCCGCGGTTTCGGTCAAGAAGTCGATCACGCCGGACTACATCATCTGTCTGGAAGACGGAAAGCAGTTCAAGTCGCTGAAGCGGCACCTGCGTTCGCAATACAATCTTTCGCCCGACGCCTATCGCGAAAAGTGGGGCCTGCCGCCGGACTACCCGATGGTCGCGCCGAATTACGCCAAGGCGCGGTCCAATCTCGCCAAGCAGATGGGGCTCGGCCAGCAGCGCCGTCGCCGCGCCAAGTAAATCCATACGTAAGACCCAGGTCTCAAGGGCCAGGTCTTGTTCGAAGGTTCCTCGAAGGAGCCGAAAAGCCCGGAACGAAGGCGTTCCGGGCTTTTTCATTGCGTAATGGGGGTAAAAAATCATTGACAAGGACAAAAATCCTAGTACGCCTGTCGCAACGGTCCGCTGTGGGCCGGTGTCGACAGGAGTTGGATCATGGCGCGGGATGAGGACAAGGCGACGCGGGGGCGTCGCACGCAGGGCAAGAATGGGCGACGGCCGCATGCGGCCGATGTAGAGGTCGCAGGCGCGCAGTCGCTCGGCCGCGATACGCGCCGCCTGCTCGAAGCGCTTGCGCAGGAGGGCGCCGCGCCCGCGCGCGCCGATCTGCGCGACGGCTTTCTTGTCGTCGCCGCGCCGCGTAACGGCGTGACCGCGATCATCGCCAATGCGCCCCTTGTCGCGGGTGAAGAACTTGCGCGACGCGCGCTGGCGCGCTGGTCCACGCATGTCCCGCCCCGCCTCGAATTGACAGAGGAGGGCGCGAGCCTCGCCCGTCGCCTCGCCGCGCCCGCGGGAGTCGCGCCGTTGCGCGCGCAGCACGGCGAGTTCGTCATACGCGCTCTCGAGCCGGGCGCGCAGCGCGTGCTCGTCAACGAGGCCGAAAGCCCGCTCGGCTGGCTGGCGCGGCGAAAGGGGCGCGACGGCGCGCCCTTCCTCGACCCCGCGCAGGTCGAGGCTGGCGAACGTTTCCGTCGCGACGTCGAGATCGCGCAGATCCGCCAGCGCGTCACCTCCGACTGGTCGGGCGCGGCGGGCTCCGGCCGGCGCGGCTCGCAGGACCTCAACGTGTCCGATCTCGCCATCGCCGCCCGGCAGCGGCTCGGGCGCGCGGGCGATGCTGTCGGCGCCGAGCTGAACAATCTCCTGCTCGACGTTTGCGGCCTGCAGAAGGGGCTCGAAGCTATCGAGCGCGAACGCGGCTGGCCGCCGCGCTCCGCCAAGGTGGTGTTGAAGATCGCGCTCGACCGGCTGGCCGCCCATTACGGCCTCGCGTCGCAGGCGCAAGGCCCCGAGCGTAGCCGCCTGCGCAACTGGGGCGCGACCGACTACCGTCCGGTCATCTGAAGGTTCAGGCGGCCTCGAGCGCGCCGCGCGCATCCGCCTTGATGCGCTCGACCATCGAGCGCAGCCCGTTCGAGCGCTGCGGCGTGAGATGCGCGCCGAGTCCCAGCCGATCGAAGACCGCATGCGCGTCCGCGTCGAGAATGCCGCGCGCCGTCCGCCCTGAGAAGATCGCGAGCGTGAGCGCGACCAGCCCGCGCACGATATGCGCGTCGCTGTCGCCCAGAAAGGTGAGGCGCGGCTCGCCGGAATCGTCTTTGTCGACATGCGTTTCGAGCCAGACCTGGCTCGCGCAGCCGCGCACGCGGTTGGTCTCGTTATGCGCGGTCTCGGGCAGGGGCGTCAGAGTACGGCCCAACTCGATCAGATAGCGATAGCGGTCGTCCCAATCGTCGAGGAACTCGAAATTCTCGATGATTTCGGCGAGTGGGGCGGGGGCGGTCTGGGACGTCATGACCTTCTATATTGCGCGGCGCGGCGCAAATCACGAGGCAATTGGCGTGCTTCTGCTCACTCGACGATCGATCCTCGCAGGAACGGCCGCCCAGCCGGCTGGTTGCGCGCTGGAACGCTGACGAGCGCCAGGCATCCCGCGGGATCGGCCTTGCAGGAGGAGACCGCCGCCTCGAGCGCCGCCGTCTGCGCGCGCTGCACGATTTCGCCGGCCGCATGCCCTGCGGCCTGGCGCGCGAGATTCTCGGGGCGCTCGCCGCCGGGCCAGCTCATGCAATAGAACACCAGCGACAGCCAGAACGCGGACTTGAGAAAGAAGAACATCGACGGGATCGTTTTCCAACAGCTGCCCGGATGTTAGCGCCGACATTCTGCATTTGCGTCAAATGACGACGACGAATTGCGCGTGTCGCATTAGGTTTGCGTTTACCTCTGGACGCGCCGACTCCCGCATTTGGAAACGGGTTGAAAACCATAACGTCCGATTTCGCGCGTCGAAACCTTTTGTCGGCGCATTTGTGGCGCGCGGTAGGTCTCGATCCCCCGCAATTTAGGGTTCACTTAAGGCGGCTCTGCAACATTGGCGGCGGGAGAAAAGGACGCCAGTCCTGCCCCCAGGGGGTGTGCGTGAGCGTAGTATCCGTCATCGAGCAGCGTATCGCGGATTTCGCGATTGCTCAGGCGCCAGCAGGCGCAGTCGAACGTGCGAGGCTGAAGGCCTTCGTGGCCGCGCGTCTCGGCCTTTCGGCCTTTCTCATGATCGCCGCGCCGGTCTGGCTGCTGGCGGTCGCACCGCCGCCGCTGTGGCAATGCGCGGCTTTCGCGGCCCTGCTCGCGCCGGTCGCCGCCATCTTCGCGCTGTCGCGAGGCGCGTCGCTCGACACGGCGCAGATCGTTTCTGTCGCCGGACTGCTCGGTTTCGCCGCCGCTCTCGCATTCGGCGGCGCCTCTTTCGTCGCGCTCGCCTTCGTCGCCACGCTTCTTGCCGTGCTCGAGGCGGCCAGCTCCTCCAACATGCGGCTCGTCCTCGGCTCCGCTGCGGTCGCCGTCGTCGGCGTCGCCATCGCCATCGCCGCCTTCGCGGATGCCGCCGCTTCCGGTCCGGCGCTCGGCGGCGCCGCGCTCGCCGCCATTCTCGCCGCCATGATCGCCTATGCCTGCGCGCTCGGCTGGTCCATGGCCTATGTCGGCGCCGTCGCCATGTATGGCGAGCGTCGCGAGACGCTGCGTCACGAGGCGCTCGCGCAAACGATCGGCGATCTCGTCCTGCGTCAGGATCGCGACGGTTCCGTGGTTTACGCCAGCAAGGAGGCCCTGGTCCTGTTCGGCCTGACGCCGCGCGACCTGATGGGTCGCGGCATGTTCGAGCGCATTCACGTGGCCGATCGTCCGGCCTTCCTCAGCGCCATCGCCGATGCGCTCGCCGGCAATGCGACGGTCGCCTGCCAGGTGCGCCTGCGTCGTGGCGCGCTCGCCGAGCAGGACCAAGCCTCGACCGAACCGAACTTCGCCTGGATCGAATTGCGCACGCACAATCTGCCGCAGGAACGTCGCGCCAGCGATCCCAACGATCACGCAGCGGTCGTCACCATCGTGCGCGACGTGACGCGCCAGCGTCAGGCGGAAGAAGATATTATCCACGCCCGCGAACACGCCGAGCAGGCGAACGTGTGGAAGGATCGCTTCCTCGCCAATGTCAGCCACGAATTGCGCACGCCGCTCAACGCAATCATCGGCTTCGCGGAAATCCTGACCAACGAGGACATGGTTCCGACCGACGCCGCGCGCCGCAAGGAATATGCGCAGATCATCCATTCCTCGGGCCATCACCTGCTCGAAGTGGTGAACTCGATTCTCGACGTCTCGAAGATCGACGCCGGCTCGTTCGACATCGTCACCGAACCCTTCGCGTTGCCGCCGCTGCTCGATCAGTGCTGCGACATGATCGGCCTCAAGGCGACGCAGGCCAACGTGCAGATCGTGCGCGACTATCCGCGCAACATGGACGAGCTCGTCGCCGACAAACGCGCGTGCAAGCAGATCGTCATCAACCTCATGTCGAACGCCGTGAAATTCACGCAGCCTGGCGGCACCGTCACGCTGACGGCGCGGCCGGAAGGCAACAGCTTCGTTCTAAGCGTTTCCGACACCGGCATCGGCATCGACGCCAAGGATCTCAAGCATCTCGGCGATCCCTTTTTCCAGGCGCACAATTCGACGACGCGTCCGTACGAGGGCACCGGCCTCGGCCTGTCGCTGGTGCGCGGCCTCGTCGGTCTGCACGGCGGCTCCATTTCGGTTGAGAGCGTCATCGGCCAGGGCACGACGGTCACCATTCGCCTGCCGGCCCATTGCGCGACGGCGCACGGCGGTTCGCGCCTCGCCAGGATCGAGACCTTCGCCCGCCGAGGCGGAGCGCCCGTCCTCCAACAGACACATACGGAAGTGGTGAAGAAAATTGCGTAAGGCTACGCGTAAGGACCTCGACTTCGATTTCGACTATGACGACGACGCGCCGCGATCTGAAGCGCCGAAGAAGCGCGCGCGCATATCGGCGACCCAGATCGGCGTCTTTGGACTGGCGACGCTGTCGCTCGCCATCGTCGTGAACGCGGCCTTTTTGCAGGATCAGCGCCGCAGCGCGCCCTTGTTCAAGATCACGCTCGGCGAACCCGAGACCAGGCCCGCCCCGCAACCGCAGGCGTTGCCGCCCCTGCCGCCGCCGCGCGTTGTCGAGGCGACGCCGCAGCCCGTCCAGAAGATCGCGCCGCCGGAGCCGCCGCGTACGACGGCGGGCGGCTCGAAGGTCGATCTCATCGCGCGCGAGCTCGGTCGCGGCTCCGATCCCATAGCCCGCGAGATCGCGCGTCTGGAGACGCCGGCGCCACGGGTCGAAAAACCCGCGCCGGTCGAAAGGCCGCGCGCCGAGAAATCACATGCGGAAAAGCCGCGTGCGGAAAAATCTCGCGCGGAAAAGCCGCAGCACGCGAAGGCCGCGCCCGCCGAGCCGCGCCGCAAGGACGCCATCGCGGGCCTGCTCCAGAAATCCGAAGCCACGTCGCAGAAGGCCCGAGAACCGGCCTCGACCGACGTGCTCGCCGCGCAGCGCGCTCTGCAGCGCCTCGGCTTCATCGTTCGGCCGAACGGCGTGTTCGATTCCACGACGCGTCAGGCAATCGCGCAATTCGAGCGCGATCGGCACATGCCCGCGCGCGGCGAACTGACGGCCGCGATCAAGCGCGAACTTCTGCGAAGCGCCGAGGCGCAATGACGTGCGCCTGCGCGCCGACATCTTCGTCGCGGCGCTGATCCGCCGCGCGCAGGTCGAGGGCGCCTACGCCACTCTCAGACGTCGCGGCGCGCCGGAAGCCGGCGCGATTTTCGTCCGCGTCGATCGTCTCGATGGCGTCTCCGCGCTTTTCGGCCCCGCGCCGCAGAGCGAGATCGGCGAGGACGGCGACCGTCTCTTTCGTCGCATGCACGATGAAGAGTGGATCGACAATCTCGCCGTCGAGGAGAGGCTGCGCCGCGAGATGAAATTCGATCCCGATTTGTGGATCGTCGATATCGAGGATCGTAGGGGCCGAGATTTTCTCACGCCCGCCTGATCGTCCGCGTCACTCCTCCAGTATCGAGCTTCGGCTTTCCTTGCCACGCGGGCGCGCTGTCGATCGAACCGTCATATTCCGTCGTCGCCCGCCGTTGCCGGCCTGGCAGGAGGGACGCGAGCAGGGCGCTGGCCGCGCGCGGCGGCGCCTGCAGCGCGAAGCGCAGGCCGGACATGGGGTCCGCGAGCGCGGCCGCGAGATCGGGGCGCAGCGCGATGATCGCCGGCTCGCACTCGGTCGCGGAAAATCCTGATGTCGCGAAGATGAGGCCGAGCGGCTCCCCGCCGGCGTCGCGCGCCAGACGCTCGATCGCCGCGCGCGAGACCCGGATGGCGCGCGCGAGAATCGAGCAGAAGCGCGGGAGGTCGCCGCATTCGGCGGCGCCGAAGGCGTCGCGACGCGCGGCGTCGAAGCCGGCCGGGAGATAGTCGCGCGCCGCGAGCGATCCGCGCGCGGCGTCGAGCAGAATGCGCCGTCGAGCCGCCGCATCCGCGGACAGGAACAATACGGTTCGGTCGAGCGCATGATCGTCGCGCGCCAGCAGAAGCCGTCCGAGGTCGAGATCGACGCGCGCGCGTTGCGTCAGCGCGATCAGAGCGCCGCGATCGAGACTGATCGTCCTGTTCGCGGCGAGCCCGTGCAGCGCTTCCGGCTCCAGCCTTCGCGCGAGCGCGCCCGTGGTCGCCGCATCAAGGTCTTCCCGCTGCGCGATCGCGACAGCTTCGCGCACATCGCCGTCGGTCGCGCGTTCAAGCAGCAGTGTTGCGGGCAGGTCGGGCGCTCGGGCGAGGACGGTGGCCGCGCTCTCGGGCCCGCAGGCGATCAGGCGCGCGAGGACGGCCGCCGGCGCGGCGGGGCAGGGCGCGAGCCTTTGCGCGATGCGCTGCGCCGCTGAGTCGTCGACATGGTCGAGCGCGGAAATCATCAGCTCTTCATAGCGCGCGCAGGCGGCCGCGTCGGGCCTCGCGATCGTGACGAAGCGATCAGTCGCGACGCGCGCGGCGACGCCTTCGAAGTCCAACGATTGCGCCCGGCCCGTGGCGGTCAGGGATTCCAGGCGCTTCCGCAACGTCTCGTCCATTGTGTTGCACATCTGCGTCAGCAAAGATGCTTCCACAATTGAATCGCATTTGTTGACACAAAGTTAACCATCGGGATTCGACACTTGCAGCAAGGCGCGCGACCGGCCGACATTTTTCGGCGCGCCTCGGAGAGGGAAAGATGGCCGATATCCTTGAATTCCGGGCGCCGCCCCGCAGCGAGCACGAGGTTGAAAAGCGTTACGCGGAAAGCGCGCGGATTCTGTTCTTCACTGGCGTTCGCTACATGCGCATGGACGACGCCGATGCGATCGGCCTGAGCGTGCGGAAGAAACCCGCGTCGAAACCGATCGCGTCGAAAGGTTCGGGGCGCAACGGCAAGCCGCCCGCGCCGCCTCGCAATCCGCGCAAGCGCGCCTAGGCGAACGGGCGTCGGCGCGCCCATTACGCTCTATTCGCGCTCCATCAGGCATTGCACGGCGTTCGCCGCCAGATGCGCGGCTTCGCGCCCGCCCGGCTGCTCGATCAGCGCGCGCACCAACACGAATCCCGTGTTGGTCGGCGGCGTGAGCCGCAATTCTTGCGGCGTCTGATCTTCCGGATCGCTCGCTTCCACGCTGTCGAGCTGACGCGGCGTCAGCAGCCGCACGTCGATGCGCCCGCGCAACGCTGCGCGATCCGTCGTCGAATAGAAAATGCGCCCCGAGCGATCGTGGAAAGAAATCGCCACCAGAGCATCGGGCGTTACGTTGGAACGCACGCGCGTGGCGCCACGATCGAGGTCGAAATGGCAGACGGCATATTCGGCCCGCTGATCCTGGAACGGCATGGATTGCGCGACCGAGGCGTCGGGCAAGGTCTTCAGGCCCTGCTGCGTCGCGCCGCCGAGACGCACGTAGGCGTCGTTCTCGGCGAAGCGCGGCATCAGCAGCACCGAGGAAATATGCACGATGCCCGCCAGGAATAGCGCGCCGAGCGCCCAAGGCAGCACGATCGGTCCGCGCGCGCGCGCCATCACAGACAGTCTCCGCGCGTGATCGAAAGCAGCTTGAGCCCTTCGAGCGAGGTCTGCGTCGGGCTCACATTGGTGTCGTAGAGATTGAGCGTGATCGCGAAAGGCGCGCCGTTCGGCGTCGACAGCCAGTTGCCCGCACGCGCGGACGGCGCGATGACGATTTCGAAGTCCCCTTTGGCCGAGCGCAGGATCTGGTCGGACGAAATCGAGCGGCGGCCAGGCCCCGGCGTGAGCAGCCGGCCTTCCGGCGTGTAGAGATTGAGCGTCCACAGTCGCGCGACCGGCGGCGAGCCGGCAATCCTGTAGTCGCAGGCGCCATCGAGCGGACGGCCGGAATCGTCTTTCGTGGCGAGAAAGGAGAGGCCCTCGCCATTGCCGAGTGGCGTCTCCGCCTGCCGCGCGATGATCGCGCGCGCATAAGGATCGGCCTCGGCGCCGCCGGCCTTGGGCCATGCGGTCCATGGGCCCGAATGCGCGGCGCCGAAAAGCAGGGCGCCGGATGTCGCGACATAGGTGGCGGCAAGTCCAAGACCAACGCCGACGAGCCCGGCGATGGCGGTTTTGGCGTAAGCGCTCAGGCGCGATCGTGTCTCTTCGACGCTCTGATAATGCGCGACGCTCATGCAGCGCTACTCGTCCTCGCCCACGGCGCGAAAGCGGCGCGATCCATCGCTGCGGCCGAGATCCGCGCGACGCCCGTCGGCGGCCCGGAACAGGCGCTTCACCGCGCCCAGCGCCTCGTCGGTCTGGCGCGACAGCGTCGATGGCGCGGTCACGACGAAGCCGGCAGAGCCCTTGGCGGCGCCCGCGGGCGCGGCCTGCGCGACCGGAGTCGCGGTCGGCAGCGGCACGCCGGGCAGCGGCTTCGGCTCGAGGCCGCGATGGGCGAACTGCATGACGTCGTGCCAGGTTTGCGCCGGCAGCGAACCTCCGGTCATGTTGGCCATTCCGGTGTCGTCATCGTTGCCGTACCACACGCAACCCGCGAGCGCGGCGGTGAAGCCGCAAAACCACGCGTCCTTGTAGCCGTTCGTCGTGCCGGTTTTGCCGCCCTGCGAGAAGCCGAGACCGAGTTCGGCGCGTCGGGCGGTGCCCTGCGCGACCACCTGCGTCAGCATGCTGTCGAGTTCCGCGATCTTGTTCTCCGGAATGACCTGCACGGGCTTTCGGCCGTCGTCGTCGAAGCGATAGATGACGTCGCCCTTGCTGTTGCGAATGTCGACCGCCGCATGCAGGAACACGCGCTTGCCGCCATTGGCGAAAGCCGCGTAGGAGCCCGAATGTTCGATCAGCGACACTTCGTCCGCGCCGATCGGCATGGAGACCGTGTCGATCAGCGGCGCAGTGACGCCGAGCTTGCGCGCGGTGTCGACGATTTTCGCGCGGCCTTCCTTGGCGGCCTGATAGACGCCTCTCTTCGGGTCGCCGATGGCGATCGACAGCTTCACCGCCACCGTGTTGAGCGATTTGGCGAGCGCCTGCCAGAGCGGCAGCGATCCGTAATATCGGCCGCCGTAATTCTTCGGGCACCAATTGCCGATGCATACGGGGCCGTCGACCACGATCGTGTTGGGGTTGAACTTTCCGCTCAGCAGCGCGGTCAGGTAGACATAGGGCTTGAACGAGGAGCCGGGTTGGCGCATCGCGTCCGTGGCGCGATTGAACTGGCTCGCGCCATAGTCGCGCCCGCCGATGATCGCGCGCACGGCGCCGGTGGCGGGCTCCACCACGACCATCGCCGATTGTTTCGCGTGATAGGCGCGTCCATGCTCGCGCAATTGCTCCTCGATCACCTCGTCGGCTTTCGCCTGCACGGCGGAGTCGAGCGCCGTACGCACGGTCAGCACGCGGTCGGAGCCGAGCTTGCCTTCGAGCGCGAGTTTCTTGACCTCCTGGAACGCCCAGTCGAGATACCAGTCCGGCGAATCCACGCGCTCGCGCTCCACTGGCGTCGCGGGATTGCGCAGCGCCGTGAAGATCTGGCTCTGCGTCATGAAGCCGGCGTCGACGAGATTGTTCAGAACGTCGGCGGCGCGCGCGCGGGCGGCCGGCAGGTTGATGTGCGGCGCGAATTTGGTGGGCGCCTTGAACAGGCCGGCCAGCATGGCGGCTTCCGCGAGCGTGACGTCCTTGATCGATTTGCCGAAGTAGAATTCAGCGGCCGCCTGCACGCCGAACGTGCCGCCGCCCATGTAGGCGCGGTCGAGATAGAGTTTCAGGATCTCGCGTTTCGACAGCCGCGCTTCCAGCCACATGGCGAGGAACACTTCGCGGATCTTGCGCTCGAGCGAGCGCTCGTTGGTCAGGAACAGGTTCTTGGCGAGCTGCTGCGTCAGCGTCGAGCCGCCCTGCACGACGCCGCTGGCGCGCGCATTGGCGGTCAGCGCGCGCAGCGTGCCGATCGGATCGACGCCCCAATGATCGAAGAAGCGCCGGTCCTCGGTCGCCAGCACGGCCTTGATGAGATTGTCGGGCAATTGGTCGAGCGAGACGGAATCGTCGTGCAGGATGCCACGCTTGCCGACCTCCTTGCCGTACCGGTCGAGGAAGGTGACGGCGAGGTCCTGCTTCTTCAGCCAGTCGTCGGACGTCTCGCGAAACGCGAGCTGGGCGAAGGTGAGCGCGACGATAAGGCCGCCGAGCCCGAGCGTGAGCGTCTCGCAGGCGAGTTCCACGCCGAGTTTCTTCAGGCCCGAAACGTGGAAACGGTCCATGAAGGCGGCGAAGGCGGCGAAATTGTCGCGTGTGCGGCGGCTGCTCTCGAAGAACCAGGAATCGACGAAGGAATCGACCGCGAGTCCCGCCCGGCTCACGCGCTTGCGCAAGCTCGCGAAAATCCCGCCGTCGTCTCCCTGGCGCCGCAACGTCCACAATCCCCTTGGTAAAGGCTTTCTAAACGACTTGACGCCGAGCGCAACGACGCGCATTGCGCGGATCGCGCGATCCAGCACAATTCGTGCCTCGTGGTTCGGCGCCAGAATGACGCAAATGCGACGCAATGACGGCAAGCCCCCGGCGGGAGAGAAAGGCCCGGCGGGAGAGAAAGCCCCGACGGGCAAGGAACCTTTCTGGCGCAAGCCGCTGGCTGAGCTCTCCCGCCGCGAGTGGGAGGCGCTGTGCGACGGTTGCGGGCGCTGCTGCCTCGTCAAGCTCGAGGACGAGGACACCGGGAAAATTCACTTCACCGACGTCGCCTGCAAATTGTTCCATCCCGGAACCTGCCGATGCCGCGACTACGCGCGTCGGGCGCGAAAAGTGCATGATTGCGTGCGCCTGACGCCCGAGAATGTCGAGACGATCCCGTGGCTTCCGCCGACCTGCGCCTATCGGCTGCGGCGCGAGGGCAGGGATCTGGCGGACTGGCATCCCCTGATTTCCGGCGATCCCGACAGCGTGCGTCGCGCCGGCGTGTCGTGCCACGAGAAGGTCTCCGCGCTGGAGGAGGATGTGGCGATCGACGACCTGCCCGATTTCATCGTTTCCTGGCCGGGCAAATGGCCGAAGGGGGCGGGCAGGGCGCGCAAGCCGCGCAAGGCGTGACGGGGACGCCCTGCGGCGAAGCGCGGCAGGCCGCCTTCTCTGCATTTTCCTGTATGATGCATCGAAATTTCACGGAGGCGTGGACGATGCTCAAGGGTTTGATAGCGGGCCTTGCCATGTGCGCGACCGCCGGTGTCGCGCTGGCCGAGCCGGCCGACGGCCGTAAGGTCGCGCAGGCGCAATGCGCTCAGTGCCATGACATCGGCGTCGGTCCGGCGGTTTCCGGCCGCCAGGGCCCGAGCTTCGCCGATATCGCCAAAATGCCTTCGACCACCGAACTGTCGCTGAAGGTCTTCCTGCGCTCCTCGCACCGGAACATGCCGAACCTGATACTCACGGCGGACGAGGTCGACGCGCTCGCCGCCTGGATCCTCGAGCTCGGCGGCAAGGGCCACAGCTAGTTCACTCGCCGCCGAACGCGATCGCCGCGCCAAAATTGTGGTCCGCGCCTGCGGGCGGCGGCGGAAAGGGCGCGGAGCGGCGCACCATGTCGAGCGCTTCAGCGTCGAGGTCGGCGTGGCCCGAGGGGCGCGCCAGCCAGGCGGATTCGAGCCCGCCCCGCGCATCGACCCGGAAGCCGACGATCGCCAGCGCCTTGGGGCGCGGACGCTCGGGATCGATCATGTTGGCGGCGACCTTGCCCAAAACCTTGGCGCGGTAATTGTCGTTGGTCGGGTCCTGCGCCGGCTTCGGACGCGCCGCCGTCATCATGGATTGCGGCGACAGGAACGTAGGGGTCGGCTCGACGGGCGCGGGCTTTTGCACGTCGGCCAGGCCGCCGAAGGGATTGGCGGGTTCCTCGGCAGGCGTCTCGGGTTTGGTCTCGCCGCCGTGCGTCCGCGCGGCCTGCGGAAGGTCGGATTCTTTCGGCCGCTCGACCACCTTGCCAGGCTCCTCGGCGTTTTGCGCTGGTGTGGCTTGCTGAGTTTGCGGCGCCGGCCGCGCTTCGTCGCGCGGCTCGATCGCCGTCGACGCGCCGGGCGGCGGCGGTTGTTTCGTTTCGGGGCGCCCCTCCGCTTCCTCTGGCGTGACCATCTCCACCGGAATCTCCACGGCGGCGGTCGCTCGTGTCGCCCGGCCGGTCCGTTCGCTCCACGCCACGGCGCCAAGCAGACACAGGTGAGCGACAATTGCCACGATCGAGATTTTCGCCAATCGCGCAGCTTCCGCTGGGTCGCGGTCAGCCGGCCACGCCGACAGCGGCTTCGTCAGATCGTATTCGAGGGTTCCCATTAACGTCGACCGACCAAGGACTTACGCCTCAAGATCCTGAATCTGCGCGAGTTGGCGGCGGGGATCGAACGGTTAAAATCGATTAGTATCCGCGAAGTGAGCCTATTTACATCAACTTGAGACAATTCGCGTAGGCATGGAGAGACCGAAGTCTCCCAAGCGGTGTTCGTCATGCTGCGGCATGCCAGATTCATTGACCTTCTCTCGTCGACCGCCCGCTTTCGCCACGACTGTCGGGGCAACATTTCCGTGCTCTTCTCGATCATGGCCATCCCGGCGCTCGCGCTGGTCGGCGCCTCGATCGACTATACCCGCAGCACGGGCATGTACGCGCAGGCCCAGGCCGCCGCCGACGCCGCCGTTCTTGCGGCCGGCGCCCAGGCGGGCGCAACCCAGGCCGCCCGCCAGACGATCGCCACCAGCACCGCCAACGCCTATTTCGGCGCCGGCGCCGCCAAGCTCAGCATGACGGTCACCGAGACCGACGTGTCGCCCGGTCTCTATCAGGTCACGATCACGGGATCGATGCCCACCATCGTTTCGAAGCTGATGGGCCAGTCGCGGATGCAGTTCAGCGTGACCTCGCGCGCGACCTCCAATGGCGTCTCCAATACGAAGCCGCTGGAAATGGCGCTCGCGCTCGACAATACCGGCTCCATGTCCAGCAACATGGCCGATCTCAAGGCGGCCGCGAACACGCTCGTCGACACGGTGATGGGCTCAGGCGGCGGGGCCGCGCGCGTCAGCATCGTGCCCTATGTGGCGGCCGTGAACCCCGGGCTGACCGACGCGACGAGCGTCGCCAGCTACATCGACACCGACATGTCGAACCCGTTCAACGGCGTCTGGCAGCGCGGCGCCTGGCTGACCTACGGCAAGCCCTGCGGCACGCCCTATTGGGGCCCGCCGAGCGGTGGCGGCGGCGGTGGCGGCAGCGGTGGCGCCGGCACAGGCGGCACGGGCGACGCCCGCGACATCATCGACATTCTCAAGCCCATCCGGCATCTCGCGATGGAGCTTTTCGGCGTTTCGTCCGCGCATGCGGCCGACGTCACGCCGAACACGATTGCGCCATTGACAACCACGACGTGGACGTCGCCGCAGAGCCACCAGACCTATACGATCCCGAAGGATTTCCAGACGGTCGGCAAGGACATCTGGGGGCAGTATTCGACCGGCGGTTGCGACTGGCTCGCCAACCCCGGCACGGTCAGCCACTACGAACTCTTCAAGCGCGTCAAGAATCCGGCCGGCGGCACGGTAAGCTGGAAAGGCTGCGTCGAGGCGCGTCTCAGCAAGACGGAGCAGCAGTGGGTCAACTCCAACTGGGGTTGGGGCCTTACAGCCACCAAGGACTACGACATCAGCGAGGATGCGCCGACGACGAGCGACAAGGCGTCTCTCTACGTCCCGTATTTTGCGCCCGACGAGCCGGATTACTCGCCCTACACCTGGGGGTATGTCGCGCCCGGCGCCTTCGTCAGCTCGACGCAAAGCGGCTTCCACAACAATTATCTCAAGGACGGCGGTTATCTGTCGGCGACCGATCAGGGCTCGATCCCGAGCACCTGGAACTGGAAGCAGCTCGGCCAGTTCGACTGGAGCGGCGGTCAGTACCTTCTGAAATACGACGGCAAGACCAACGCCGCCATCATCCAGGAGACCCCGGACGCCAACGGCTATACCTATGGCCCGAACATGGGCTGCCCGGATCCGATCCTGCGCCTGACCAACGTCAAGGCCGACGTCACCGCCAAGATCAACAATCTGAAATACTGGCAGAGCGGCGGCACGATCATTTCCGAGGGCCTCGCCTGGGCGTGGCGCACGCTCTCGCCGAACAAGCCTTTCGCCGACGGCAAGCCATACGCCACGACCGGCCTGCAGAAGGTGATCGTGCTGATGACCGACGGCGTGAACGAACTGATCGACAACGCCAACAATGCGTCGGGCTACAATTCCGCGCATGTCTCGGACTATTCGTCCTACGGCTATCTCGGCGGCGCGCGTCTGTGGAGCGTCAACAACATCCAGACCTATTCCGGCTTCCAGACGCTGATGGACAATCGCCTGACGGCGGCCTGCACGGCGGCCAAGAACGCCGGCGTGATCATCTACACGGTCGTGTTCAACCACACAGGCTATCTGACCTCGGCGCAGCAGTCCGCAGCGCAGAACCTGCTGAAGAATTGCGCGAGCAAGACGAACTATTCCTATGTGGCGACCGATTCCGCCACCCTGCAGAGCGCCTTCTCGGCCATCGCGGTCTCCGCGACGTCGGGCACGTTACGGCTGGTGAAATAGAAGAACTGTCCGGCGGAAAGCGCAGCGCCGCGGGTCCGGATCCGGAGCGTTTCAATCAGTGACGATTCAATCCGGCGACAGGAGGGGAGGGCGGTCCGGCCAGCCCCTCAACCCCTTGCCATTACGGCGCGCGGGAGCAGGCGGGAATGAGTTGGCGCGATCGAGACCTTAGCCAATCGCATAGTTTCTGTGCCATGCCGGGCTGCGGATCGCGCGGAAGAGGTCGATTTCGGGTCTTATTCGATGGGCGCCGTTAATTTTTTTTGACTGGCGGTTGCGCCTAACGTCATGAAATTTCGAGATCTAGTGCAGCATCCCGGGCGGTTAATGCCAGTTAGCAACCGCGCCATGAGTCGATTTACATCAACTTGAGACATTGCCCGTAGGAATGGAGGCACGGAATTCTCAAGAGCGGTGTTCGCTATGCTTCGGCATACCAAAGTTACGAACCTTCTCGCGTCGACAGCGCGCTTTCGCGACGACAGTCGCGGCAACCTGTCGGTGATCTTCTCGGTCGTGGCCATACCCGCGCTCGCGCTGGTCGGCGCGTCGATCGACTATACGCGCAGCACGGGCGTGATTTCGCAGGCTCAGGCCGCCGCCGACGCAGCCGTCCTTGCGGCCGGCGCCCAGGCCGGCGCCACCCAGGCGGCGCGCCAGACGATCGCCACCAGCACGGCGAACGGCTATTTCGGCGCCGGCGCCGCCAAGCTCAACATGACGATTACCGAAACCGATGTTTCGCCCGGTCTCTATGAAGTCACGATCACGGGATCGATGCCCACCATTGTGTCGAAGGTCTTGGGCAAGTCGAGAATGCAGTTCAGCGTGACCTCGCGCGCGACGACCAACGGCGTCTCCGACTCCAAGCCGCTCGAAATGGCGCTCGCGCTCGACAACACTGGCTCCATGTCCGCCAACATGGCCGATCTCAAGTCCGCGGCGTTGACGCTCGTCGACACGGTGATGGGCTCAGGTGGGGGCGCTGCGCGTGTCAGCATCGTGCCCTACGTGGCTGCCGTGAACCCCGGGCTCACCGACGCGACCAGCGTCGCCAGCTACATCGACACCCAAATGGCCAACCCGTTCAACGGCATCTGGCAGCGTGGCGCCTGGCTGACCTACGGCAAGCCCTGTGGCTCGCCTTATTGGGGCGGTGGCGGCGGTGGCGGCGGTGGCGGCGGCGCCGGTTCGGGCGGCACAGGCGACGCTCGCGACATCATCGACATTCTCAAGCCCATCCGGCATCTCGCGATGGAGCTTTTCGGCGTTTCCTCCGCGCATGCGGAAGACGTGACGCCGAACACCGTGCCGCCTTTGACCACCAAGAGCTGGAAATCCCCCAATTCCGGCCAGACCTACACGATTCCGAAGGGCTTCGAGACGGTCACGAAGGACAAGTGGGGCGCGTATTCGACCGGTGGCTGCGACTGGCTCGCCAACCCCGGCACGGTCAGCCACTACGAACTCTTCAAGCGCGTCAAGAATCCGGCCGGCGGCACGGTAAGCTGGAAAGGCTGCGTCGAGGCGCGCCTCAGCAAGAAAGAGCAGCAGTGGGTCAATTCTCACTGGGGCTGGGGACTGTCCGCGTCCAAGGACTACGACATCAGCGAGGATGCGCCGGTAGCTGGCGATACTGCGTCGCTGTATGTCCCCTATTTCGCGCCCGATGAACCGGACTATTCGCCCTATACCTGGGCCTATGTCGCCCCCGGAGCCTATTCGGCTGCGAACAAGGGCTTTCACAACAACTATCTGAAAGACGGCGGCAAGCTCTCGTCGAGCGATCAGGGCTCGATCCCGAACTCCTGGAACTGGAAGCAGCTCGGCCAGTTCGACTGGAGCGGCGGTCAGTACCTGCTGAAATACGACGGCACGACCAACGCCGCCATCATCCAGGAGACCCCGGACGCCAACGGCTATACCTATGGCCCGAACATGGGCTGCCCGGATCCGATCCTGCGCCTGACCAACGTCAAGGCCGACGTCACCGCCAAGATCAACAATCTGAAATACTGGCAGAGCGGCGGCACGATCATTTCCGAAGGCGTCGCCTGGGCGTGGCGCACGCTCTCGCCGAACAAGCCTTTCGCCGACGGCAAGCCATACGCCACGACCGGCCTGCAGAAGGTGATCGTGCTGATGACCGACGGCGTGAACGAACTGATCGACAACGCCAACAATGCGTCGGGCTACAATTCCGCGCATGTCTCGGACTATTCGTCCTACGGCTATCTCGGCGGCGCGCGTCTGTGGAGCGTCAACAACATCCAGACCTATTCCGGCTTCCAGACGCACTTGGACAATCGCGTGAAAGATGCCTGTACGGCGGCCAAGAACGCGGGCGTCATCATCTACACGGTCACGTTCAGCCACACAGGCTATCTGACCTCGTCACAGCAGGCGGCCGCGCAAAACCTGATGAGGAACTGCGCGAGCAAGACGACCTATTCCTACGTGGCGACCGATTCCGCCACGCTTCAGAGCGCTTTCTCGGCCATCGCGGTCTCGGCGACCTCGGGCACGCTGCGGCTGGTGAAATAGGAATAATTTTTATGGCAGGAGATGAAACGCCCCGGCTTGCAATCCGGGGCGTTTCATTCTGTGTTGATGCGCATTTGGTGGCGCGGTTTCATAAAATATGATTTTTTTCCTTGACAGCGGACCGCTCCTCCGTTAGGGTTCGGACATTCTCCACATTTGCGCTCGACGGCGCGGCGACGAAAAAGGTCGCCGGCGGCGACGGCGCGCATCCATTGCAGATGCGGCATGGCCAGCAGCGACACGCTTTCGCCCGAAAAAATCGAACGGCTCCGTGCGCGATACGAGGCGCGTGACGAGACGATCGCCGCGATCTGTGCGGACGAGGGCGTGAACGAAAAGACGCTCCACGCGCTGCGTCGCAAGTTGGAATGGCGACCGCGCAGCAAGGCGCTGCAAAAGGCGGCCGCCGGCGGCCGCAAACCGCCGCCGCGCAAGACGAAGGCGGCAGCAAGGCGCGCGCCGGCGAAGAAGCCCGCGAAAACGCGCCCCGTGTCCGCGCCGCCGCCCGGCGCGGTCGACATGCCGACATTGATCGCGCGCATCCGCAGGCAATTACAGGGCGCACTGGAGGCTGCGCAGGAGCGAGGCCCCGCTGCCGACCCCGACAAGACCGCGAATCTGATGGCGAGTTTGACGCGCACGTTGCAGACGCTGCGCGCTCTGGAGAAGGACACGACGCAGGATGAGCGACGCGACGACGGGTCAGACGCTCCCCCGCTCGATCTCGCCGAGCTGCGCCGCGAACTTGCGCGACGGGTTGATCTATTGCGCCAGGATCGGGGAGATACCTGAACTCTTCGCGGATTATTCCGCGCGCGAGCTCGAGGCCGTTCTGTCCTTCTTCGAATTTCGGGCGCGAAAAAGCCAGACGCCGCCGCGTGCGACGCCAGACGGCGCGCCGTGGCGCGCCTGGCTCTTCGTCGGCGGGCGCGGCGCGGGCAAGACGCGCGCAGGCGCCGAATGGGTGCGCGGCATGGCCGGCGGCTTCGTCGATTTCTCCGACAAGCCGGTCGCACGCATCGCCTTGATCGGCGAGACCTGGGCCGACGCCCGCGACGTGATGATCGAAGGCGTCTCCGGCATTCTCGCCGCGCATCAGAAATGGGACCGCCCGCAATGGGAGGCCTCGCGTAGGCGCCTGACATGGCGCAACGGCGCGATCGCGCAGGTGTTTTCGGCAGAAGATCCCGAGAGTTTGCGCGGGCCGCAATTCGACGCGGCCTGGTGCGACGAGGTCGCCAAATGGCGCCATGCGCAGGAGGTTTGGGACATGCTGCAATTCGGTCTGCGCCTCGGCGAATGGCCGCGCGCCATGGTGACGACGACGCCGCGGCCGCTCGCGCTCTTGAAGAAACTGATGGCCGATCCTGCCAATGTCGTGACGCGCGCCTCCACCCGCGCCAACGCCGAAAATCTCGCGCCGGGTTTCTTGCGCGCGATCGAGGAAAGATATGGCGGCACGCGCCTCGGGCGTCAGGAGATCGACGGCGCGATCGTCGAGGAACGCGCCGAAGCGCTCTGGTCGCGCGACATGCTCGAGCAGGCGCGCATCGCCGTGGCGCCGCCGCTCGCGCGCATCGTCGTCGCGATCGATCCGCCGGCGGCTTCGCACAAGCGCGCCGACAAATGCGGGATCGTCGCCGCTGGCGTCGATGGCGATTGGCTCGTGCATGTCCTGGCCGACGCGACGATTGCCGCGGCGAAGCCAGCCGAATGGGCGGCGCGGGCGACCGCGCTCTATCACGAATTGCAGGCCGACGCGCTGGTCGTCGAGGTCAACCAGGGCGGCGACATGGTGGCGAGCGTGATCGCGCAGGCCGACCCTTCCGTACCAGTCGTGAAAGTTCGCGCGACGCGTGGAAAATATCTGCGCGCCGCGCCGGTCGCGCTGCTCTACGAACAGAACCGCGTGCGCCATGCCGGCGCCTTTCCCGAGCTCGAGGACGAGATGTGCGCCTTCGGGCCGGATGGCCTGATGAATGGCGCAAGCCCGGACCGGCTCGATGCGCTGGTCTGGGCGATCACGCATCTCGCGCTCGACGGCAAACGTGCGACGCCGAGGGTGCGTAGGTTGTGAGCGTCTCCCCGCCCCGTTCTCCCGCAGACGGGAGAACGACGACGACATCAAACAAGAGAACCCGCATGTCCTTCCTTTCCCGCCTGTTCGGCGCGCAGTCGCGCGAAGAAAAACGTTCGCGCGCTGGCGCCCTGCTTGCCCTGCACACGGTCGGCGCCGCGCGCTGGACGCCGCGCGACTATACGGCGCTGACGCGCGAAGGCTTCGAGCGCAACGCCATCGTGCATCGCTGCGTGCGCATGGTCGCCGAATGCGCGGCCACCATTCCCTGGCGGCTATACGAGGGCAGGGCGGAGCTGACCGCCCATCCGCTGCTGGATCTTCTCGCGCGGCCGAACCCCGCGCAGACATCGACCGATCTGATCGAAAGCCTGGTCGTCAATCTCCTGCTGTTCGGCAACGTCTATGTCGAAGGCGCGCAGGTCGATGGACAGGTGCGCGAGATCTACGTTTTGCGCAGCGACCGTATGACAGTGGCGCCGGGCCCCAACGGCTGGCCGGCAGCCTACGAATATGCATTCCTCGGCGATCGCGTGCGTTACGTGATGCAGGGTGAAGGCGTCGAGCCGATCATGCATGTGCGCCTCGGCCATCCGCTCGACGATCACTACGGCCTGCCGCCGCTAGCCGCGGCCCATGTCGCGATCGACACGCACAATGCCGCGGGCTTCTGGAACAAGGCGCTTCTCGACAATGCCGCGCGCCCCTCTGGCGCGCTCGTCTACGGCGCGAGCGATGGCGCGCAATTTTCCGATGCGCAATTCGATCGCCTGAAGAGCGAGCTCGAGGAGAATTTCTCGGGCTCGGACAACGCCGGCCGCCCGCTGCTGCTCGACGGCGGTCTCGACTGGAAGGCGCTGTCGCTCTCGCCCAAGGACATGGATTTCATCGAGGCCAAGGCGGCGGCCGCGCGCGAAATCGCGCTTTGCTTCGGTGTGCCGCCGCTCGTGCTTGGCCTTCCCGGCGACAACACACGCGCCAATTACGTGGAAGCCAATGCCGCCTTCTGGCGTCAGGCCGTCATCCCCATGGTGCAGCGCCAGCAACGCGCCTTCGAGCACTGGCTCCAACCGGCCTGGCCCGGATTGCGCTTCGACTACGACGTCGACCGCATTGATGCGCTCTCGGCCGAACGCGCGGCAGAATGGGCGCGCGTGGACGCGGCGACCTTTCTGTCAGCCGACGAGAAACGGGAGCTGCTGGGGTTTGCGGCGCGTGGCGCCGCGCCGCCGCCGCCATGAACGACCTTCTCGCGCTCGTCGCCGCGCGCGGCGATCTCGCGCATATCGCGCTTTTCCTCTGGGCGAGCGCGGTTTCGACCATGCTCTGGTATGCGCTGCGCGAACTCGCGGCCTCCAATCGCCGCTTCGATCTCTTCCTGCGCGAACTCGCGCGCTTCAATCGCCGCTTCGGCCGCGAGGGCTGACATGACGTTTCGCTTTCTGCACCGCCCGCGCCGCGCGACGCGCCGCCGCGATCCCGATTCCCTGATCAAGGCCTTCTGGCGCACGCTCGAACGTTTCGCGCAACACGAGCGTATGGATCGCGAGCCTTCAGATTCGCCGAAGAGCGCCGAATGAAGCGAGCCTGAAAGCTCGCGGTCCAACATTCCTGGAGCATCCAATGACATTGATCGACCGCGCCGCGATGGCGCGCGCCTTGACGCGCGCGCTGACGCGAGCGCCGGAAAGCAAACGCGCGCCGCTCGCCGTTGGCGAAGTCAGCGCGACCGGGGTCTTCGAAGGCTACGCCAGCCTGTTCGGCATTGCCGACCTCGGCGGCGATGTCGTGCAGGCCGGCGCTTTCCGAGACTCCTTGCGAAAGCGCGACGCGGATCGCGTCAAGATGCTGTGGCAGCACGATCCTGCCGAGCCTATCGGCGCGTGGCTGGCGATGGAGGAAGACGCGCGCGGCCTGAAGGTCAAGGGGCGGCTCAACCTCGAAGTCTCTCGCGCCCGCGAAATTCTCGCGTTGATGCGCGAGGGCCAGGTCGACGGCCTCTCCATCGGCTTTCGCACGCTACGCGCGACGCAGGACCGCAAGACCGGCCTGCGCCATCTGCAAAAAATCGATCTCTGGGAAATCTCGCTGGTCACCTTCCCCATGCTGCCGCAAGCGCGCGTGACGCAGGTGAAGGGCAATCTCTTTGCGCCCGCAGGCGCCGCCCCGCGTTTCGCCGTCCGGCGCGGGACTTTTTCGCGCGACGGCGCATCTGACGTGAGGTAGACAATGCACGATCTCGAAAACAAATCCTACGCCTCGGAGGCCGCCGCCTTCGAGGATCTGCACCGCGCCTTCGCGGCCTTCCGCGAGACCAACGACGAGCGGCTCGGCCAGATCGAACGCCGCCTGACGGCGGACATCGTTACCGAGGAAAAGCTGACGCGCATCGACCGCGCGCTCGACGAGACCAAGAGCCGTCTCGACCGCTTCGCGCTGGAGAGCGCGCGCCCGCGCCTCGGCGGCGCGATCAAGACCGACCATGTCGAGCGCGAGCACAAGACGGCTTTCGGCCTCTACATGCGCGCCGGCGAGGCGGGCGGCCTCAAGGCGATCGAGCAGAAGGCGATGAGCCGCGGCTCGGGGCCGGACGGCGGCTATCTCGTGCCCGTGCCGGCCGAGCGCGAAATCCTGCGCCGCATGTCCACCGTCTCGCCGATCCGCGCCATCGCCAATGTCGTCGAGATTTCCGGCGCCTCGCTGAAACGCGCGATTTCCACCACGGGTCCGGCGGCGGGCTGGGTGGCGGAAACCGATCCGCGTCCGCAATCGGCCAACCAGCAGATCGCGGATCTCACCTTCCCGGCGATGGAGCTCTACGCCATGCCGGCGGCGACGCAGACGCTGCTCGACGACGCCGTCGTCGACATCGAGCAGTGGATCGCCGACGAAGTCGCGGTCGTCTTCGCCGAACAGGAAGGCGCGGCCTTCGTTTCTGGCGACGGCGTCAACAAGCCCAAGGGCTTTCTCGCCTACACGACGACGCCGCAGGCCACCTGGTCGCACGGCAATATCGGCTATGTCGCGACCGGCGTGTCCGCGAACTTCCCGGCTTCAAATCCGTCGGACGTTCTCTACGATCTCGTCTATGCGCTCAAGGCAGGCTTCCGGCAGAACGCGCGATTCGTCGTCAACCGCAAGACGCAGGCCGCGATCCGCAAGTTCAAGACCTCCACCGGCGAATATATCTGGGAGCCGCCGGCGACGCTCGGCGCGCAGGCGACGCTGATGAACTTCCCCGTCGTCGAGGCCGAGGACATGCCCGACATCGCGGCCAATGCGCTCGCGCTCGCCTTCGGAGATTTCGAGCGCGGTTATGTCGTGGTCGACCGCGTCGGCGTGCGCGTGCTGCGCGATCCCTATTCGGCCAAGCCCTACGTGCTGTTCTACACGACCAAGCGCGTCGGGGGCGGCGTGCAGAATTTCGACGCGATCAAACTCTTGAAATTCGGCGTGTCGTAATCACCGCCAGCCCGCGATCGTCTGCTCGATCCAGGCGCGATAGGGCGCGACGCGCACGGCCTGCGTAAGGCCGCCGCAGCCGCGCCCCGTTTGCCCCTGTGCGAAGGCGACGATCCCGACCAGCGCGCCATTCGCAAAGACAGGCGCGCCGGAATCGCCGGTGCAGGCGCCGGCGCCGTCGTCGCTCGAAAGCCAGAGCAGCACATGCGACAGCGGCGCGCGCAGCGACAGTCGCGCGCGCCGCAACACCCCAGACGTCGAGGCGACGCCGGGTCTCGCGACGCCGAAGCCCGCGATGTCGAAGACTGCTCCGACTTCGTTCGACGCCTCGCCGATCGCGATCGGCGAAAAGGAAGCGGGCAGGGGCTCCCTCGTCTCGATCAGCGCGAGGTCGATCGATTTCGCGCGCGCCTTGACGGCATCGGCGCGAAAGCCCGGATGCCGCGTGATACGCGCCACTTCGAGCAGCGCCGGCTTGCCTGCGCCATCGCGAAAATGCACCCGCGTCGCCTGGGGCGAAGCGACGCAATGCGCGGCCGTGAGAACGACATTCGGCGCGAGCACCGCGCCGGAGCAGAAACCGGCGCCGCGCCCGCTCTGGGCGAGCGCCATCACGACATGCGCGGCATAGCCGCCGGCATCGCCCGTCGGGCCGACCATTGCCTGCGCGCGCCCGCTCAGCGCGAGCGCTGCGAGGCAGAGAAAGAAACGTGCTGCGAACATGGCTCTTTCTGCCATGTCCGCGCGCTCCGCGAAAGCAGGACCAAACGCCATGCAATCCATTTTGATAGCGCCGCCAGTGGCGGAGCCCGTGACGCTTGCGGAGGCCAGGAGCTGGCTCCGCGTCGATACGACCGACGAGGATGGTGCAATCGCGTCGTTGATTTCCGCAGCGCGCGAAATCGTGGAAATGGCCACGCGGCGCGCGCTGGTCACGCAGAGCTGGCGCATCGTCATGGATGCTTGGCCCTTTGCAGTCGCCCACAGGAGTTGGACGCTGCTGTCCACGCGGGCCGCCGCCCTGACGGGCGAGATTTCGCTCCCGCTCGCGCCGCTTCAGTCGGTCGCTGCGATTCGTGTTTACGATTCGATGGGCGTCGCGCAGACGCTCCCGACCTCGAGCTGGCGCCTCGTCGCCGCGCCCGAACGCGCGCGCATCGTCTTTTCGGCCGCGCCGCCGCAACCAACGGCGACTGTCGCCGGCATCGAGATCGATGTCGTCGCCGGTTACGGCGATCCGCAGGATACGCCGGCGCCATTGCGCCACGCGATCCTGTCGCTGGTTTCCTACTGGTTCGACAATCGCGGCGATGTCGCCACGACCGAGGCCGGCAATCTGCCGCCGCGCGTCGCCGCGCTGATCGCGCCGTTCCGGCGCGGGAGGCTGGCGTGACTCGGTTGGTCAGCGAAGGCGAACTGCGCACACGCGCCATTCTTGAAACGCCCGTCGACACGGTCGACGAGTCCGGCGCGCTCGTGCGCGTATGGCAGTCCGTCGCTTCCGTCTGGGCGAGCGTTTCGCCAAAGCGTGGAGCGGAATTTTTTGTGGCCGGCGAACAGGAGAGCGTGCTCACATCAGAGGTTGTCGTGCGCTGGCGCCCCGAAGTCGCGAGTCCCATGCGGTTTCGCATCGGCGCGCGCGCTCTGCTGATCCGCACGGCATTCGATCCTGACGGCCGCCGTCGCTTCCTCGTGTGCACATGCGAGGAATTTTCGGCCTGACCTATCTGCGAGGTGTCCCTTGTCTTCACCCGTTCTCGCGCTGCGCCGCGCTATTCGCGCCGCCTTGCTGAGCGATTCCACGCTGACCGACCTGCTCGGCGGCGCGCATGTCTATGACGAGGCGCCGCCGGGTGCGCCGACGCCGCGCATCGCATTTTCCGACGTGCAGTCGCGCGATTGGTCCGCGCAGGATGCACAGGGCGTGGAGCAATTGCTCGTGCTGACGGTCTGGTCGGGCGAACGCGGCGCGCGCGCCGCGCTCGACCTCGCCGAGCGCATCGTCGCGCTGCTCGATGAAGCGCCGCTTGAACTCGCTGGTCATCGGTTGATCGATCTGCGCTTCGTCGCGCTCGCCACGCGGCGCGAGCAGAACGGCCGCTACGCGCGCGCTGACATCCGCTTTCGCGCGACGACAGAGCCGAACTGATACGCCGTCATTGCGAGGAGCGAAGCGACGAAGCAATCCAGAGTCGGACCATGGCTCTGCATTGCTTCGCTACCAGGCGAAGTCGCCAACAGCCGGCTTCTACCGGGCTCGCAATGACATGACTTTCCAAGGAGAACCCCATGGCCGCCCAGAAAGGCAAGGACCTGCTCGTCAAGATGGACGACGGGACAGGCGTCTTTGTAACCATCGCGGGCTTGCGCACGCGCAGGCTGTCGCTCAACGCCGACACGGTGGACGCGACCGATGCGGAATCCGTCGGTCGCTGGCGCGAATTGCTCGGCGGCGCCGGCGTGCGCCGCGCGAGCCTCGCCGGCAACGGCATTTTCAAGGACCAGGCGTCGGATGCGCTCGTGCGCCAGGTCTTCTTCGACGGCGCGATCCGCAACTGGCAGATCGTCATTCCCGACTTCGGCGTCATCGCCGGACCGTTCCAGATATCGAGCCTCGACTGGCGTGGCGAACATGCGAGCGAGGTCACCTTCGACATCGCGCTGGAATCGGCCGGCGCGCTGACATTCGCGGCGCTCTGAACCATGGCCAATCTGCTGCGTGGCGAAATCGTCGCCGAGATCGGCGGCGAACGCCGCACGCTTTGTCTTACGCTCGGCGCGCTCGCCGAACTCGAAGCCGCCTTTGGCGCCGGCGATGTGATCGCACTCGCCGAGCGCTTCCAGCGCGGCGGGCTTTCCGCGCGCGATCTGCTGATCATCATTGCAAGCGGTCTGCGGGGCGCGGGGGAATCTGTCGCGGACGACGAAGTGGCCGCGATGCGCGTCGACGGCGGGCTCGAAACCTATGTGCGCATCGCGGCAGATCTCATCGCCGCGACATTCGGAGGCGCGCAGCAATCGCCGCGCCCTCCGGCGCCGCAGGACGCCTGAGCATGGAAAATTCGCGTTCTCCCCGTGAAAAATTTCCGTGGTCCGAGGCCATGCGCTTCGGTCTCGGCGTCCTGCGGCTTGCCCCCCGCGCGTTCTGGACGACGACGCCGCGCGAATTGCACGCGGCCGCCGAAGGGCTGTTCGGCCCGCGTGACGGCGTCGCGCCGTCACGCCAGAAACTTGACGCGCTGATGCGCTCCTTTCCGGATGGGTGATCGACGATGGCCAAACGCGGCATTCCCAGCTATGCGACGCCGACGCTACAGACAGACGGCCTCTCGGGTCTTTCGGCGTTCGCCGCGCAGGATCTCGCCGCCTTGCGTGCGCAGCTCGACGGGATCAATGCTTCCGCCGGCAATGTCTCGGCTTCTCTCACCAAGGCCTTCGCCAGCGCATCGACGAGCGGGCGCGCCTTCAATGCGACACTGGCGTCGATCACGGCCTCGCTCGCGCAGATGCTGGCGAGCGTCGGCGTGGGCTTCCTGGGCCAGGGCCTGTCGTCGATCTTCGGCGGTCTGTTCGGGGGAGGGGGCGGCAGCCTGCCGGTCGCGCCTTTCGCCGATGGTGGCATTGTCGCGAGCCCGACCTATTTCGGTGCGGGCGGTTCGCTCGGTCTGATGGGCGAGCGCGGCGCCGAGGCGATCATGCCGCTCGCGCGTGGCCCCAATGGCCAGCTCGGCGTCGTCGCCAACGGCGGAACGGCGCGCGCGACCCATGTCACGGTCAACATACAGACGCCCGATGTCGAGAGCTTCCGTCGTTCCGAGACCCAGGTCGCTGCTGCCTTGGCCCGCGCCGTCGCGCGCGGCCGACGCGGGCTCTGACGATCAGGCCTGCAAATAGCCGGCGATTTCGTCTTTCAGCTTGAGGCGCTCTTTCTTGAGGCTCTCAATAGTGAAGTCGTCGGCCGGCTCGACGTTGGTCTCCATGCGATGCAGCGTGCGATTCAGTTCGTGATAGCGATCCGCAATTCGCGCGAAATGCGCGTCGGAAACTTTCAGGTCGTGGATGACCTGGGCCTTCGCCGGAAATTCGTCGGTCAACTCGTGCGCCACATGCGACATGCCTGATCGTCTCCTTCTGTTTGTGGCCAAAGCCTAGCCAGCGCGCCGTCCGGCGCGTTGTTCTGGATCAAGTTTGCGCCCTCTTGCACGTGAGGCGGTTCATGACCGGTTTCCATGAAATCCTGTTTCCGCTCGATATCGCGCTCGGCTCGCGGGGCGGCCCCGAACGGCGCACGGATGTCGTGACGCTCGGCTCCAATCGCGAGAAGCGCAACGCGCGCTGGGCGCGGTCGCGACGGCGCTGGGAGGCGGGCTACGGCGTCAAAAGCTTCGCCGACCTCGCTGAAATCGTCGAATTCTTCGAGGAGCGTCGTGGCCGGCTCTATGGCTTCCGCTGGCGTGATCGCGCCGACCATTCCTCCGGCCCGCCGGGCCGCGCGCCTGCGCCGACCGACCAGACGCTCGGGCAGGGCGATGGCGCGCGCAAGACGTTTCAACTCGCCAAGACCTACGGCGGAAATTTCGCACCCTATGCGCGCGAGATAACGAAGCCTGTTTTCGGGAGCGTCCGGGTTGCGGTGGCGGGCGTCGAACTCGACCTCGCGCAATTCGCCGTTGACGAGACCAGCGGCCTCGTCACGCTCGTCACGGCGCCTGCCGCCGGTGCGGCCGTCACGGCAGGCTTCCTCTTCGATACGCCCGCGCGATTCGACACGGATTATCTCGACATCGACCACACAGGATTCGAAGCCGGCGAAATTCCGAAAATTCCGATCCTGGAAATCCTTCCGTGAGGTTTTGATGCGCGACATGGATAGCGCCACGGCGCAGGCCTTCGCCGCCGATGCGACGACACTTTGCCATTGCTGGCGCCTGACGCGTCGCGACGGCGCGGTGCTCGGCTTCACCGATCACGATCGCGACCTTGTTTTCGCCGGCGCGACCTTTCGCGCGACGACGGGCCTCGACGCCGCTCAGGCTGAAAGCGCGGCTGGCTTCGCCGTCGCCGGCGGCGAGGTGCAAGGCGCCTTCGATGATGCGGCGCTCGCCGAAGCCGATCTTGGGGCCGGCCTCTACGACGGCGCGAGCGTCGAGATCTGGATGGTCGACTGGAGCGATGTCGCACGTCGCGTTCTGATGGATATCGCCACGATCGGCGAAGTGCGGCGCACGGAATTTTCCTTCATCGCGGAATTGCGTTCGCTCGCCCATCGTTTCGACGAGGAGCAGGGCCGGCAGTTCCAGCGCAATTGTTCGGCCGATCTCGGCGACGCCAGATGCGCAGTGGACTTGTCCGCGCCTCTCTATTCGACAGGCGCGACGATCGAGGCAGTGCAATCCGACGGGGCTTTCGTCGTCGCGCCGGACGCGGAGTTCGCGCCGGGCTATTTCACCGACGGAGCTATGACCTCGGCTACCGGCGAGCGCCACGCCATCAAGCTGCATGAAAAGGCGGTCGTCGGCGATCGCGTGGTCCTGTGGAGCGCGCAGGTCGCGACATTCGCCGAGGGCGCGCGCGTGACGCTCAGCGCGGGTTGCGACAAGAGCCCGGAGACCTGCGCCGCCAAGTTCGACAATATCGCCAACTTTCGAGGCTTTCCGCATATGCCCGGCAACGATGTCGTCGCGGCTTATCCCAATACGAGCGGGTCGCCGATGGATGGCGGAAGTCTCTTCCAATGAACGCCCTCACACGCGAAGCCGTCGTGGCCGCGGCGCGCGCCTGGATCGGCACGCCCTATCATCACCAGGCGTCGCTGCGCGGCGTCGGCTGCGACTGCCTCGGCCTCGTGCGCGGGATCTGGCGCGAGCTCGTCGGCCCCGAGCCAGAGCCGATGCGACCCTATTCGCCGGAATGGGCGGAAGCAGGCGCCGGAGAAACGCTGCTCGAACTCGGCGACCGATATTTCGACCATGTCGCATCGCGCGAATGGCGCAGGGGCGACGTGCTCGCCTTTCGCTTCCATGACGGCGTGCCTGCCAAGCATCTCGGCATAGCGACCGATGCACAGAGGATGATTCACGCGCATGACGGCGCCTGCGTCGCGGAGGTCGCGATCGGCGGCTGGCGCCATCGGATCGCGCGTGTCTACGCGTTTCCGGGGCTGGTCGAAGAACCATAGTCGCCGATCGCTCCTCGCTCAACACAAGTACGGGCAAAGCTCATGGCCACGCTCATTCTCGCCGCCGTCGGCTCGGCCGTCGGTCAGTTCGTCGCGGGTCCTCTCGGCGCGCTCGCCGGCCAGGCGCTCGGCGGCCTCGGCGGCGCGCTTCTGGCGCCGCGCTCGGCCGTGAACACGCGCGTCGAAATCGGCCCGCGCCTGACAAGGGTCGCAGGACTGACCTCCATGGAGGGCGCGCCGCTGCCGCGCGTCTACGGTCGTGCGAGAATCGGCGGCCAGATGATCTGGGCGACACGCCTGGTCGAACAGACCAATGTTTCCTTCATACCAGGCTCGGGAGGCAAGGCGACGGCGCCCGCGCGCCCCGCGCAGGTCAACATCAGCTACAGCTATTTCGCCAACTTCGCGGTTGGCCTGTGCGAAGGCCCGATCGCCTTCGTGCGCCGCGTATGGGCCGACGGTCAGGAACTCGACCTGACGACCGTGACCATGCGCGTCTACAAGGGCGACGAGGCGCAGGAACCCGATCCCCTCATCGTCGCCAAGGAAGGCGTCGACGTCGTTCCCGCCTATCGCGGCCTCGCCTATGTCGTGTTCGAGCGCATGCCGCTCGCCGCCTTCGGCAATCGCGTGCCGCAATTGTCCTTCGAGGTCGTGCGTCCCGTCGAGGGAGTCGCGAAGATGATCCGCGCCGTCGACATCATCCCCGGCGCGACAGAGTTCGGCTATCAGCCGACGCTGCACGCGAGCTATCCCGGCCCGGGAGCCACGGTGCAGGAAAACCGCGCCCAGTCGTGGGCGGCGACTGACTGGCAGGGTTCGCTCGACGCCCTGCAGGCCCTTTGTCCAAATCTGGAAAGCGTCGCGCTGGTGGTCGCCTGGTTCGGCGACGATCTGCGCGCGGATCGATGCACGATCGCGCCGCGCATCGACAATGCCTTCAAGAGCATGCTCAACATCTATAGCCCCGACTGGTCGGTCGCGGGGCTGGCGCGTCCCTACGCGCGGCTGGTCAGCCAGGCCGATGGCGTTTCGGCTTACGGCGGCACGCCGTCGGACGCCAGCGTCGTCGCGGCGATCGGCGATCTGAAGGCGCGCGGCCTCTCCGTCGTCTTCTATCCCTTCGTGATGATGGATATTCCGGCCGACAATGCGCTCGCCGACCCCTGGAGCGGCGCCAGCGCGCAGCCCGCTTATCCATGGCGCGGCCGCATCGTCTGCGATCCCGCGCCGGGCCGGCCCGCGAGCGTGGATTCGACGCCCGCCGCCGCCGCGCAGATCGCGTCCTTCTTCGGCTCGGCCGCGCCCGACCCGAGCGAATGGTCCTATCGTCGCTTCATCCTGCATTGCGCCGATCTCTGCGCGCAGGCCGGCGGCGTCGACGCCTTTCTCGTCGGCTCCGAACTCGTCGCGCTCACGCGCGCGCGTTCCGCGCCCGGTATCTATCCGGCCGCGCAGGCGCTGGCGGAGCTCGCCGCGGACGTGAAGGCGAAACTCGGCGCGGCGACCAAAATTTCCTATGCCGCGGACTGGACGGAATATGGCGCGCATGTGCTGGGCGACGGCGCGGAAGTTCGTTTTCCGCTCGATGTCGTCTGGACTTCGCCCTCGGTCGACTTCGTCGGGATCGACGCCTACTGGCCGCTGTCCGACTGGCGCGACGGCCCGCACCTCGATGAGAACGAGGCCGACGATATCTATGATCTTGCCTATCTCACACGGCGCGTCGGCGCGGGCGAAGCCTACGACTGGTTCTATGCGGACGACGAAGCCCGCAAGAACCAGATACGCACGCCGATTGCCGACGGCGCTTATGGCAAGCCCTGGGTGTTTCGTCAGAAGGATCTCGTTGGCTGGTGGTCGAACGCGCATGTCGAACGTGTCGGCGGCTTCGAGCTGGCGAGCGCGACCGGCTGGATCGCGTGTGGAAAGCCGATCTGGCTCGTGGAGACCGGATGTCCCGCCGTCGATCGCGGCGCGAACGCGCCCAACGTCTTCCCGGACGTGAAATCGAGCGAAGGCGGACTGCCGCATTTTTCACGCGGATTTCGCGATGATCTGATGCAGGCGCGCTTCGTCGAGGCGGCGCTCGCGCGTTTCGATTCCGCAACGCCCGGCTTCGATCCCGCCTGCAATCCGTTGTCGCCCGTTTACGGCGGCCGCATGGTGGACCCCGCGCGCATTCACTTCTGGGCGTGGGACGCGCGGCCTTTTCCGGCCTTTCCCGACGTCGCCCTGTTGTGGGCGGATGCTCCCAACTGGGAGACCGGCCATTGGCTGAACGGACGCCTCGAAGGGGCGCCGCTCGACGCGCTTGTCGCCGAACTCGCCGCGCCGGCGATCGACGCCGCCGCCTCCGCGCCGCGTCCCGACCTGCGCGGCTTCGTCGACGGCTATATTCTCGATCGCGCCATGTCGGCGCGCGCGGCGATCGAACCGCTCGCCGGCGCCTTCGCCTTCGATCCGGTCGTGTCTGGCGGCGCAATTCGCTTCTTGCGTCGCGCCCGCCGGCCTTCCCGCGCGCTTGATGAAAACGATCTCGTTCCCGATCGCGACGGCGCGCTCGTGCGCGTCACGCGCGCGCAGGAAAGCGAACTGCCGCACGAACTCGCACTGACCTTTGGCGACGCCGACAACGATTACGAGGTCGCGACCGTGCTCTCGCGTCGGGTGGAAGGCTGGTCGCAACGGCGTAGTGAGAACGAGACCGCGGTGATGACGCATCGCGCCGCGGCGCAACGCCTCGCCGACATCTGGCTCGAGGACGCCTGGCGCGCGCGGGAAACTGCGGAATTCCGTCTCGCGCCTCAGGTGGTCGCTGTCGAACCCGGCGATATCGTCGCTTTGCCGGGCGACAGCGGCGCGCGGGCCTGGCAGATCACGCGCATCGGCGAGGGGCCGGTGCGCGAATGCTTCGCGCGCTCGGTGGACCGGACGATCTACGATCGCGCGCCGCCGACGCTTGCGCGCCGCAAGCGCGCCAAGCTGCGGTCGCCCGGCCCCCCGCATGTCGTCGTCCTCGATCTGGCGATTGCGCGCAACCAGCCGACGACGACACAATATATCGCCGCCTGCGCCAACCCCTGGCCAGGCGCGTTGACCGTATATCGCAACTACGGTTTCAGCCTCGATCCTCTGCTGACGCTGTCGGCGCCGGCGACCATCGGCGAAACGCTTGATGAACTCGGCCCCGGTCCCGTCGGCCGCTTCGATCGCAGCGCGCGGCTCACGGTCAAACTGCATTCAGGCGCGCTCGCCGGCGTCGGCGAGGCGCTGGCGCTCGAGGGGCGCGCGACCATGGCGATCCAGGGCGCCGACGGCGCCTGGGAAATCTTCGCCTTCGCGCATGGCGATCTCATAGCGCGCGATACCTATCGTCTGTCGCGCCTGCTGCGCGGGCTCGGCGGCGAGGAAGAGCTCGCCGCGCGAACCGTGCCCGCTGGCGCGACGGTCGTCCTGCTCGATCGCGCCGTCGCGCCGCTTGCAGGGGGGCTTGCCTCGATCGGCGCGACGCTCGACCTGCGCGTCGGTCCCGCCGATCGCAGCGCGACTGAAGCGACCTACGTGGCGCTGGCTGCGACCGCGACCGACAAGGCCTTCAAGCCGTATGCGCCCGTGCGCCCGCGCGCGAGGCGGACGCCGGCGGGAATCGAGATCTCATTCCTGCGACGTGGACGTCTCGATGCGGACGCGTGGGAGCCCATCGAGATCCCGCTCGGCGAAGATACCGAAAGCTACACGGTCGAGATCGCGCGACCCTCTGGCCTTGCGCGCAAGCTCGCGAGTTCGTCGCCGAAGATCCTCTATCCCGCAACCGACATAGTGGCGGATTTCGGTGTTCAACCCGCCACGCTCGATCTGACCATCCGCCAGATCAGCGCATCGGTCGGTCCGGGCTTCCCGCTTGTCGCGCACGTTCCCGTTCAGTGAGGCATCATGTCCAACAGCACCAGGCTCGCGCTGCCCTTCATCGACGGCGCGCAATCGCAGAAGCACGTTACGCATAACGAGGCGCTGGTGGCGCTCGACGCGCTGGTCCATCTCGCAGTCAAGGCGCGCGACGTCGCCGCGCCGCCGGCCGCGCCGGCCGAAGGCGATCGCTATCTCGTGCCGACGGGTGCAAGCGGCGACTTCGCCGGCCATGTCGACGCAGTCGCGGCCTTCGACGATGGCGCCTGGGCCTTTCTGTCGCCGCGCGCCGGCTGGCGCGCCTATGTCGAGACGGAGGACACGTTTCTCCTGTTCGACGGCGTGGCGTGGAAGGACGTCGGGCTGTCGTTGCGCAGCCTGCAAAATCTGTCGCGTCTCGGCATCGGCGCGACTGCAGATGCGGCCAATCCGCTTCTCGCAAAACTCAACAACGCGCTGCTGACGGCGCGCGCGGCGAGCGAAGGCGGCACTGGCGACCTGCGCATCGCTCTCAACAAGAGCGCTGCCAGCGCCACGGTCTCGCAGCTCTATCAGACGAATTATTCCGGACGCGCCGAGACCGGGCTCGCTGGCGACGACAATTTTCACCTCAAGGTGTCCGCGGATGGATCGGTGTGGAAAGAGGCGCTGAACGTCGATTCCGCGAGCGGCGTCGTCTCGTTCCCGAATGGGTTGGCGCATAAAAATCCCGGCTTTCGCAATCGGCTGATCAACGGGAGTTTCGACGTCTGGCAGCGCGGGACGAGCTTCTCCGTAGCCCATGCCGCGCAGCCCTATCTCGCGGATCGCTGGCATTGCTACAACGCATTCCTCGTGACCGCGACCGTGTCGAAGGCGCCGGCGCCCGCCGGTTTCCTAGGCGCACAGGCCATCAATATCGCCGCGACCGGCGTAGCCGCGACAAAATTGTTCGATCTGCGCCAGAAATTCGAGTCGCGGATGGTCGCCGATCTCGACGGCAAGGCCTGCGTTCTGTCGCTCGACGTCTCCGCCTCGACCTCGGCTGGATCGTTGACCGCGCAGGCCATTCTGCTCGGCAATGCGGCTGTCGACGACGGTTCCTATTCCGTCACCATGGCGTCGCCGAGCTTCACGGTCCCCATCGGCGTCGGCCGCGTCGCCATTCCCTTCACGGCGGCGCAGACGACGGGCCTCAAGAATGGGGCGATGCTGCTCATTCGCTTCACGCAAATCGGCGCGACGGGAAATCCGAACATCACACTCGGAGCCGTGCAATTCGAAGCCGACCCCTCGGGCGCAGGTAAGGCCAACCCGTTCGAATTCCGCCCGCCGCCTGTCGAGAATGCAATGTGCAAGCGCTATTACTGGCGCTCTCAACTCAGCGATCTAATCGGTCCTGTTGGCGGAACGACGACGGTCAGATCGATAGGCCGACACCCTGTCACGATGCGCGCCGCGCCGACTGCGGTTCTATTGAAGACGACTTTTGAAAATGGTGGGCCGTATAACCTCCAATCAGGCACGGCCTGGATCGCGGCCACCGGCTGCGCGATCAGTTCATATGGAATATCGACCGAAACATATTCAATTGTGATCAGCGGCTTTTCTGGCCTGACCAACGGTGCGCTGGTCACAGGCAATGGGCCGTCGGAAGTCTTCGAATTTAGCGCGGAGCTTTGAACATGGGCGACGAAACAATGGGCCCGATGTTCGACCCCGCCGAAACCTACACTCTCAGCGAGACTGGCGTCGTGCGTGGCTCCGACGGCGCTCACATTCCTGAGGACGAAAGCAACGCCGACTGGCGCGCCTTCATCGCTTGGGGAAAGGATGGCGGCAAGCCCGCGCCCGCGCCGCCGCCGCCGTTCGATCCGGGCGCCGTGGCCGCCGAATGCGAACGACGCATATACGCGGTGGCTTCATTAAACTGCCAGATGAACATGACCGCCTGGGTCGCGAGCAGACAGGCCGACGACGTCGATCGCGCCGCTTTCGACGCGGCGCTCGGCTGGGTCCAGGCGATGCGCGCCGCATGCGCACGGCTCGTCGCATCCAGCGCGGACGATTTCGGGCAGGACGCGCTTTGGCCAGCGTGTCCGGCCGATGTCGCAGCCTTCGCCGCCCGGTTCTGAACCGCCGTTTCGCATTCCAATCCTGCGTGGCCGTCGCTCCGTCCGCTCGCGGACGCGGGCACGGGCGCGCGCCGCTTCATGGAGACGCAAAATGAATGCGCCCACCCGCATGTCCGCAACATGTCGCCGCAAGCTCACCGAGCCCTCCGAAGGCCGCCGCCTCGTCTCGTATCGCGATTGCGTCGGTGTGTGGACGGTCGGCTACGGCCACACTTCACGCGCCGGCGCGCCGCGAGTCTCGCCGGGGATGAAGATCACCGAAGCTGAAGCAGATGAAATTCTGTCGCGCGATCTTCGCACGTTCGAGCGCGGCGTGGCGGCTGCGCTCGCCAGGGCGAAAGGCGAGGTGGCGCAGCGCGAATTCGACGCGCTCGTCGATCTCGCCTTCAACATCGGGCTCGGCGCCTTTCGCTCGTCCTCGCTGCTGCGCGCCTATCTCGCCGGCGACAAGGCGAAGGCGGCCGAAAAATTTCTCGACTGGACCAAGGCCGGCGGCCGTGTCGTTCCGGGCCTGGTCGCGCGCCGCAAGCGTGATCGCGCCTGGTTCCTTACCGGCCGTCTGCCGGGCGAGCGTCTCGCGGATCGCGCGGCGGTGGCAGAGCCCGCGCATGTCATCGACGCGCCAGACGCTGCCCGCGCGCGCCTCGTCAACCTCGTGCAACTCGAAGGAGCGGATCTCATGAAAGGCTATCGCACCATTCTCATCGGCCTCGTTCTCGCGATCGGGCCCGCCGCCCTCCAATTTCTCGGCGCTGTCGACTGGAGCGGGCTGATCGGGCCAACCGGCGCCTTTTTCGTCTCTGGCGTCGTCGCGATCCTCATGCGCTTCGTGACATCAACGCCCGTGGGAAAGCCCGACGCGCCGGCGCCGGCGCCGTGACGCTGTCGCCCGTCGCGCAAGCCTTGCTTGATGCGGCGGTCGCGCTCGCGCGCGACGACGGGCCGCGCTTCGTCGCCGCGTTGAAGGCGCACGACTGGAAAGCGGCGGCGAAGCAGGCGGTTCTCGCCGAACTCGAACTCGCCGCCGCAGCGGGCGTTCGCGGCGCCGCGATCGCGCTGCATCTCGCGCGGTTCGCCGAAATTCTCAGCCTTCACCCAGCCGATCCCGCCGCGCCCGCCATGGCCAAGGCCTCCGGCGGCGACGCCGGCCAGAACATTTCGACAGGAGCTTGAAGATGATCAAGATTGCAGCCGTGGCGGTGGCGCTCACGCTGGCCGCTTGCGCGCAGACGCAGCAGGCCGCCGACTGGCTCGCCTCCGACAAGGCGCAGAAGGCCGCCGCCAACCTCAAGACTATCGCGGCCGCCATAGATTGCGGGCTCGTCGTGTCCAGCGCCGCGCTGTCGAAGCAGATTGCGCAGATTGTCGACGCCGGCGAAGCCGCGATCGACCGGACCGGCAAGGTCCATGCCGTCTCGGCGGCCGTCTGCGAGGCCCTGGACGGAGCGCCGGGAGGCGCAACGGCCTGGTGATTGTGCGAGCGGCGTGTTTGCGTCACCATTCAGCCGTCATTCATCCCGCCTGCGACAGATTGGCGACATGCGCATTCTCGGCATCCCGCTTCTGGTCCTGGCGATGTCCGCCGCGGGCGGAGCCGTGGCGGAGGACGCAAATCGCCCGGTCCCGGAGCGCGCCTGTTTCAGCGCGCCCGAGACGCGCGAGAAGATCGTCGCCAACAAGCTCGCCGATCCCTTCGCCCTGTTGCGCGCGCAGGCGGCCGAGCAGCGCGCCGAGCCGATCGCCGTCAAGCTCTGTCGGCAGGGCGACGTCTATGTCTACGAAATCGACCTTTTGCGCCGGGATGGCCGGCTGATACATAGCCGTGTCGACGCCCGCTCGGGCCGCCCTGCGGCTCATCAAGGGCGTCGCTAGCAACAGGGGAACCATGTGCGGCTACTGGTCGTGGAGGACGACAAGGACTTGAACCGCCAGCTCGTGCAGGCCCTGGGCCGCGCGGGCTACGCGGTCGACCACGCCTTCGATGGCGAGGAGGGGCAGTTTCTCGGCGAGACCGAGCCCTATGACGCCGTGGTTCTCGATATCGGCCTGCCAAAGCTCGACGGTGTCAGCGTGCTGGAGGCCTGGCGCAAGGCCGGCCGCACGATGCCGGTGCTGATCCTGACCGCGCGCGACGGCTGGAGCGAGAAAGTGCGCGGCTTCGACGCCGGCGCCGATGATTACGTCACCAAGCCATTCCATCTCGAGGAAGTGCTGGCGCGACTGCGCGCGCTGACGCGCCGCGCGACCGGCCATGCGAGCGCCGAACTCGTCTGCGGCCCGGTCAGCCTCGACACCAAGGCCGGACGCGTTCATGTGCATGGCGCGCCGATCAAGCTGACCTCGCACGAGTATCGGCTTCTGGCCTATCTCATGCATCACATTGGCCGCATCGTCTCGCGCTCGGAGATCGTCGAGCATCTCTACGATCAGGATTTCGACCGTGACTCCAACACCGTCGAGGTCTTCGTCGGCCGCCTGCGCAAAAAACTCGGCGCCGAGATCATCCAGACCGTGCGTGGTCTGGGCTATCTCGTCGCGCCGCCCGAGGAACTAGCCGGCGGCTCGAAGCCCGGCTCGAAATAATGCCTTCCTATCTCGTCGCGCAAGAATCCATCGCACGACGCCTGTTCCTGACGGCCGCGGCCTGGATCCTCGTCATTCTCGGCGTCGCGGGCGTTCTGCTCAGCGCCTATTACCGACGCACGTCGGAAGCGGGCTTCGATCAGCGTCTGAATGTCTACCTTCGCGCGTTGGTCGCCGACGTCGCCAGTTCCGGCGACGATCAGCGCAGCGATCCCGGCGAACTCGGCGATCCCCAGTTCGATCTCGTGCAATCCGGCTGGTACTGGCAGATCACGCGGCTCGACAGTGAAAAGCCGCAGATCCGCGCCTCGCGCTCGCTGTTCGCCGCGCGCCTGCCGAGGCTGGCCGAGAGCGGCGTGCCGGCCGACATCGGCGGCGCGCGTGCCGGCTACGGCGCGGGCCCCGACAAACGCACGCTGCGGATCGTGGAACGCCAGATTTCCGTTGGCGACGCCGGCCTCTATCTCGTGCAGGTCGCAGCCACCACCGAGGATCTCGAGGCCCAGATCGGCCGGTTCGAGGTCTCGCTCGCCGTCGCCTTCGCGCTTCTGGCGGCGGGCCTGCTGGCCACGACCGCGTTTCAGGTCTCGTTTGGCCTTCGTCCGCTACGCCAGCTCGAAACCGCGGTTTCCGCGATCCGGCGCGGCGCGGCTGAAAGGATCGAGGGCGACTATCCCACCGAAATCGCGCCGCTCGCGGATGAATTGAACCTGCTCGTCGCGGCCAATCGTGAGGTGGTCGAACGCGCCCGCACCCAGGTCGGCAATCTCGCGCACGCGCTCAAGACGCCGCTCAGCGTCCTCATCAACGAGGCTGGAGCTTCCAACGATCCGCTCGCGGGCAAGGTCCGCGAGCAGACTGCGCTGATGCGCGACCAGGTCTCCTTCTATCTCGACCGCGCTCGCGCGGTCGCGCGCGCCGGCGCCATAGGGGCTGCGACCGACGTTGGCCCCGCCCTCGAGGCGCTCGCCCGCACCTTCCGCAAGATTTATCGCGAACGCGAGATCGTCGTTCCCGCCGCCATGCCCGACATGCGTTTTCTCGGCGAGCGCCAGGATTTCGACGATCTCGTCGGCAACCTCCTCGACAATGCCTGCAAATGGGCGGCAGCGAAGGTCGAGCTGTCGCTCGGGCTCGAACCCGCCGCCGCAGGTCGCTCGCGCCTGGTCGTCACCATCGACGACGACGGGCCGGGGCTTGAACCGGACATGCGCGCCGAGGCCATCCGCCGCGGCCGCCGGCTCGACGAGAGCAAGCCGGGTTCAGGCCTCGGCCTCTCGATCGTCGCCGATCTCTCCGGCGCCTACGGCGGCGCGCTGGCGCTGGAAGAAAGCCCGCTCGGCGGCTTGCGGGCCGTTTTGCGGCTGCCGGCGGCATAGAGCGCGCGGCGAAAAAGTGGACGCTGCCTTTTCGCGACACGCTCGCTCTACGCATTGAAACAGATCAGCTTCTCTGCAATTGAGCGTTGCCGCTCGATTGCAGGCGGATCCTGACGCCAGACTTTCGCCCGATTTTTTGCTATTGATGCGTCCGCCGCGCCGAAGCCCCGCTTCCGCCGATGGAGATTCGCACGTGAAAGTTCTGAATTTGGCTTGCATCGGCCTCGTCGGCCTCGCTTTGTCCGGTTGCGCCTCGACCTCCGGCCCGCATGAGGCAGGCGGCACGGTAGTAGGCGCAGGCGCTGGCGCTATCGCCGGCGGCATCATCGGCGGCGCGCTCGGCGGTTCGAGCGGCACGGTGGTGGGTGCGGTCACCGGCGCCGCTCTCGGCGGCCTGACCGGCAACGCCATCGGCCGCGATCTCGACGAGCAGGACCGTATCGCCGCGATGGAAGCCCAGGAGCTGGCCTTCGAGTCCGGTCAGCGTCGCCCGTGGCGCGGCCCGCGCGCCTACGGCTACATCGAGCCAGGCGTCGAATTCGACGAGCCGCGCGGCCATTGCCGCCGCTTCACGCACCGCATCTACATCGACGGACGTCCGCGCGCCGCCGAGGGCGTCGCCTGCCGTAGCCCGAATGGCGGCTGGCGCGTCGTGGGCTGAGCCGCTACGCTCGCTCGATCAAAGGCCGCTGCCTGCAGCGGCCTTTTTCATGACCGCCTGAGACAATTCGCGCATTTGCCGAACCCTTCGGGCAGGATAGACGAATGCATCGCCCGGCCACATATAGGCTCGACACGTTGAACGGATCATGACCCGCAAACAGCGCCGCCTCACCTTCATCGCCGCCGCCCTCGGCGCGCTCGGCTGGGCGCTTGGACTAGTCCTGTTCGCCATGCGCGACAACATCGTCTTCTTCTATTCGCCGACGGAACTGGCGACCAAGCATCTTGCAGCCGGCACGCGCGTACGCGTCGGCGGACTGGTGAAGGACGGTTCTCTGGTGCGCGGCGCGGGCAAGCAGGTTTCTTTCGCGATCACCGACACTGGCGACAAGGATGTGAGAGTCACCTACGACGGCATTCTTCCGGACCTGTTCCGCGAGGGGCAGGGCGTGGTGGCGGAAGGCGCCTTGGGGGCGAATGGCGCGATCAAGGCCGACAACGTGCTCGCCAAACACGATGAGCGCTACATGCCGCGCGAGGTCGCCGACGCGCTGAAGAAGCAGGGCGTCTGGAACGAAGGCCAGGGCGCGGCCAAGGCCGCCGAAAAGGGCAAGTGATGCGTGGAATGATCATGCATCTGCGGATCGCGTTTCTGGCGCTCGGCGTGGCGCTTGGCGCGCCCATCGCCGCCCATGCTGTGCAGCCGGACGAAATGCTCGCCGATCCCAAGCTCGAACATCGCGCGCGCGACATCTCGGGCGGCGTGCGCTGCATGGTCTGCCAGAACGAAAACATCGACGATTCCAATGCGCCGCTGGCGCGCGACCTGCGGCTTCTGGTGCGGGAGCGCTTGAAGAAAGGCGACAGCGACGATCAGGTCCGCGACTATCTCGTCGCGCGCTACGGCGATTTCGTTCTGCTGAAGCCGCCGCTGAAGCCCGACACGCTCATCCTCTGGATCACGCCCGCGCTGGTGCTGCTCGGCGCGGCGGCGTTCACGATCGCGCGCATGCGCGGACGGAACATGGCGCCGACCGCCGCGCTCACGCAGGAAGAGCGCGCCGAGCTCGATCGGCTCGTGGCGAAGTCCGACGGCGATGCGCCGATTACGAAAGCTTAATCTCGCGGCCACGCCCGGGTAAGGCGGCAAACCCCATGTTCTTTTCCGACGGCGGCCGAACCGCCGAACGGAGAAGAATTCATGACCGACCGCACCACCGATCCCCATCGCGCCGAAGGTTTCGCGCTGCCGCGTCCCGGCTTGCGCGCCCGCGTATTTCTGCTGGGCGCCGTCTCCGCGCTCGCCCTCGGCGGCGCTGCCCTCAATACCTCGATCGTGACGCTGCCCGCACGCGCCGAAGCCGCCCTCAACCAGTCCATCGCTCCGGCAGGACCGGCCTCTTTCGCCGATCTCGTCGATCGCGTGAAGGGCGCGGTCGTGTCTGTGCGCGTCAAGACCGTGCAGACGGCGTCCGCCGACGGCGACGACGAACATGGCATGCCGCAATTCGCGCCCGGAGATCCGCTCGAGCGCTTCTTCAAGCAGTTCGGCGGCCGTGGCGGACAGTTCCGCAACAAGCCGCATAAGGGCATGGCGCTGGGCTCCGGCTTCATTATTTCGTCCGACGGTTATGTCGTGACCAACAACCACGTCGTCCAGAACGCGACCGAGGTCGAGATTCAGCTCGACGGTGGCAAGACGGTTCCGGCGAAGATCGTTGGCACGGACAAGAAGACCGATCTCGCGCTGCTCAAGATCAAGGACAGTGGAACCTACCCCTTCGTCCAGTTCGGCTCCAAGACGCCGCGTGTCGGCGACTGGGTCGTGGCCGTCGGCAATCCCTTCGGCCTCGGCGGCACGGTGACGGCCGGCATCGTCTCGGCGCGTGGTCGCGACATCGGCTCCGGGCCCTATGACGACTTCCTGCAGATCGACGCGCCCGTGAACCGCGGCAATTCCGGCGGCCCGACCTTCGACGCCAACGGCCAGGTCGTCGGCGTCAACACGGCGATCTTCTCGCCGTCGGGCGGCTCCGTCGGCATCGGCTTCGCAATCCCCGCCGATGTCGCCAAGCAGGTGGTTGGCGAACTCAAGGACAAGGGCGTCGTCTCGCGCGGCTATATTGGCGTGCAGATCCAGCCTGTCACGCAGGACATCGCCGAAAGCCTCGGCCTCAAGGATACGAAGGGCGCGCTTGTCGCCGAAGCCAAGACCGGCCCGGCCGCGGAAGCGGGCGTGAAGTCCGGCGACGTGATCGTCGCCGTCAACGGCGAGAAGATTGATGGGCCGCGCGAACTCGCCCGCAAGATCGCGGGCATTGGCCCCGACAAGAAGGTCGAACTCACCTACATGCGCGGCGGCTCCGAGAAAACCGTGTCGCTCACGCTCGCCAAGCTGCCCGGCGAACGCCAGGCCAAGGCCGATCGGGAAGATGGCGGCTCGCCCGCTTCCCTTTCGAGCTACGGTCTGGAACTCGCGCCCGCGACGGCCGTGCCCGGCGCCGGCAAGAACGGCGTCGTCGTGGCGGACATTGATCCCGACGGTCTCGGCGCCCAGAAGGGCCTTCGCTCTGGCGACGTGATCCTCGAGGCGGCCGGAAAACCGGTATCGAGCCCGGCCCAGGTTGTCGCCGCCCTCAAGGACGCGCGGGCTGAAGGCCACAAGGCGGTTCTGTTGCGCGTCAAGACCGGCGACGCGACGCATTTCGTGGCGCTGGCGACCCGCTCCGCCTCGTAGCGCCAAGCAATCGAGGTCGCGGTTCCGCCCTGTCCGCGACCTTGACGACGGCAGGCCGAGCCCCCTTTCCGGCCTGCCGTTTTTTCATGGAAGCGGCTATATGTCTGACATGCGACTCCTCGTCATCGAAGACGATTCCGAAGCGGCCGCCTATCTGGTGAAGGCCTTCCGCGAGCAGGGACATCTGGCCGAGCACGCCGGCGATGGCCTCGACGGCTACGCGCGCGCGGCCGAAGGCGACTACGACGTACTGATCGTCGACCGCATGTTGCCGAAGCTCGACGGCCTTTCGCTCATTTCGAGCCTGCGTGCGCAGAAGGTCGAGACGCCCGTACTGATTCTCTCTGCCCTCGGGCAGGTCGACGATCGCGTGAAGGGTCTGCGCGCCGGCGGCGACGATTATCTCCCCAAACCCTACGCCTTCTCCGAGCTGCTCGCGCGCGTGGAGGCGCTCGGCCGCCGCAAGGGGGGCGCTGGTGCGCAGGAGACCGTATATCGCGTCGCCGATCTCGAACTCGATCGGCTTTCCCACAAGCTGACGCGCGCCGGCAAGGAGATCACGCTCCAGCCGCGCGAATTCCGCCTGCTCGAATATCTGATGAAGCACGCCGGCCAGGTGGTGACCCGCACGATGCTGCTCGAGAACGTTTGGGACTATCATTTCGATCCGCAAACCAATGTCATCGACGTTCACATTTCGCGCCTGCGCTCGAAGATCGACAAGGGCCATGAGACGCCATTGCTGCACACGATCCGCGGCGCGGGCTATATGATCCGCGACGGCGCGGCGTGAGCGCGCTTCTCAAGCTCTTCCGCACGACCGCCTTCAAGCTCGCCGTCGTTTATTCGATCGTCTTCGCCGTCGCCGCGAGCCTGGTCGTGATGAATGTCGGCCGCAACGTGCGCGGGGTGCTGGAAGATCAGATTGGCGAGACGATCGACGCCGACATTCGGGGCCTGGCGGATCAGTATGCGCAGGGCGGCGTCCAGCAGGTGGTGCAATCCATCGAGCGCCGTATCCGCCAGCCGGGCGGCGACGTCTATCTGCTGACGACATTTGCGGGCGAGCCGATCGTCGGCAATGCCGCCGCGCTTCCGACCGCGACCCTTTCCAGCGACGGCCTGGTCACGACCACCTATCAGAGGCCGGGCGAACGCGAGGCGCGCCGCCGCGCGCTGGTTCGCGTTTTCGTTCTGCCCGGCAATTATCGCCTGCTCGTCGGCCACGACGTCGAGGAGGTCGAGCGCCTCCGCAAGATCCTGCGCAATGCGCTCGGCAATTCGCTCATCTGGCTGGTCATCATCGGCGCCGTCGGCGGCTTGTTTGTCGCGCGTCGCGTGCTCGATCGCGTCGACGCCATGTCCGAATCGGCGGCGGTCATCATGCGCGGCGACCTGTCCAAGCGACTGCCTGTCGGCGGCTCCGGAGACGAGATCGATCGCCTTGCCGAAAACCTGAATGCGATGATCGCGCGTATCGAGGCTTTGTTGCGCGGCATGAAGGAGGTGTCCGACAATATCGCGCACGATCTGCGCACGCCGCTGACCCGCCTGCGCAACAATGCGGACACCGCGCTGCGACAGACGGGAGAGCCGGCAGCGCTGCGCGAAACGCTGGAAAAGGTGATCGGCGAGGCCGACGGCCTGATGCGCATCTTCGACGCGCTCCTGACCATCGCGCGCGCCGAATCCGGCAGCGGCCCAAAGATGGAGACGCTCGATATCAGCCGCATCGCCGAGGATGTCGCCGAATTGTACGAGGCCGCCGCCGAGGAGCGCGGCGTCGCCTTCGCCTTTGCCATCGAGCCCGGATTGCTCGTGCGCGGCAATCGGGAACTCATCGCACAGACGCTCGCCAACCTGCTCGACAACGGCTTGAAATACGGCGTGCCCGCCGCCGCGGGTCTGGCGCCGGAGCTCCGCCTTGTCCTACGCAGGGAAGGTCGGCGCGTGCATCTCTCCGTTGAGGATCGCGGGCCGGGCGTTCCTGCGGCGGATCGGAATCGCGTTCTCGATCGCTTCGTGCGGCTGGAAGCTTCCCGCACCCTGCCGGGTTCGGGCCTCGGCCTGTCGCTGGCCGCCGCCATCGCCCGCCTGCATGGCGGCGCATTGCGGCTCGAGGACAATGCGCCGGGGCTGCGCGCCGTGGTAGACATGCCGGCAGCGACATTGCCGCCGTCGCAGGTCGGCCGGCAGGGAGACAAGACGCGTGCAGGCACCGGATGAATCGAGCGCGGTATTGCAACTGTGGCGCCGGCTGAAGCCGACGCCGCTCGTGGCGGATCGCAAGGCGGTCGCCGCGAAGATGAAAGACCTGACGGAAGCCGCGCGCGGGGACGCCCGTCTGGCGCCTCTCTTGGCTGACGCGGCCGTCGCCGCGCTTCTCGGCGCCATCGCAGATCACTCGCCGTTCCTCTGGCGGCTGGCGTCGGGAGATACGGCGCGGCTCGCAGACATGCTGACGAGCGATCCCGATACGGCATTCGATTCGAGCCTGCTGAGGCTGGCTGACGAATGCGCCGTCCTCGACGACGAGGAAGCGCTGATGAAACGTCTCCGGCGCGCGCGACAGTTTGGCGCGCTCTATATCGCGCTGGCCGATCTCGGCGGATTATGGTCGCTCGCACAGGTCACGCAGGCCCTCACTGCCGCCGCCGACGCCTACGTTTCGGCGACGCTCGAGTTTCTCCTGCGCCGCGCCATGGCGGATGGTCGCTTCGAACCCGCCGATCGCACGCGACCGGCCGCGGATTGCGGTCTCGTCATTCTCGCGCTCGGCAAGCACGGAGCCGGTGAACTCAACTATTCCAGCGACGTCGATCTCATCGTTTTCTACGATCCCGACATCGCCGCCGCGCGGCTTTCGGGCGGCGAGCCAGCCCCCTTCTTCGTGCGCCTGACGAAGGCGCTTGCGCGTATATTGTCCGAGCGCACCGGCGATGGTTATGTGCTGCGCGTCGACCTTCGGCTCCGTCCCGATCCCGGATCGACGGCGGTCGCCGTTTCGCTGCCGGGCGCGCTCTCCTACTACGAGACGCTCGGTCAGAACTGGGAGCGCGCCGCCATGATCAAGGCGCGCCCGATCGCCGGCCAGATCGAACTCGGCGCAGGCTTCATCAAGGAGCTCAGGCCCTTCATCTGGCGTCGCTACTTCGACTACGCGGCGATCTCCGACATCCACGCGATGAAGCGGCAGATCCACGCGGTGCGGGGTCATGCGGAAGTCGTCGTGCCAGGTCACGACGTCAAGCTCGGTCGCGGCGGCATTCGCGAGATCGAATTCTTCGTGCAGACCCAGCAATTGATCTTCGGCGGGCGTCGGCCCGAATTGCGCGGCCGCCGCACGGTCGACATGCTGGCCGCGCTCGCGGACGACAAATGGGTGTCGCCCGGCGCGCGCGACGAACTGACGGAATCCTACGCTGTCCTGCGTACGGTCGAACATCGCCTGCAGATGATCGCCGACGAACAGACGCAGCGCCTTCCGTCAGATGAGACGGAACTCGCGCGTTTCGCCAAGTTTTGCGGTCATTCGACCTATCGCAAGTTCGAGGTTTGGCTGACGAGATACTTCCGCAAGGTTGAACGGCATTATGCACGACTGTTTGAGCGCGAACCTGGTCTCGACGCCGAGAAGGGCAGTCTGGTCTTTACCGGCGTGACCGACGATCCCGACACGCTCGATACGCTGGAACGCATTGGCTTCAGGGATCCGCCGTTGGCGGCTGAAACCGTACGCGGCTGGCACTTCGGCCGTCGCGCCGCCGTGCAGTCGGCGCGCGCTCGCGAAGTTCTGACGGAGCTGGTGCCGGATCTTCTGGAGTCGCTCGCGGGATCCGGCGATCCCGATGCCGCGCTTGCCGCTTTCGACGCCGCCCTCGGCCATATGCCTGCGGCGGTCGAGCTCTTTTCCATCCTGCGGTCCAACGCGAAGCTGCGTGAACTCTTCAGCGACGTTCTCGGCGCGGCGCCGCGGCTTGCCGCGATTGTCGCCAAGTCGCCTCATGTGCTCGACGCCGTCATCGATCCGCGCTTCTTCGGTTCGGCGCTTGACCGCGCCTATTTCGACGAACATGCGCGCCGTCTCTATTCGATCGAGCATTACGAGGATTTCCTCGACGCCGCGAGATTGATCGCGCAGGAGAACCTCTTCTCGATCGGCGTTCGCGCGCTGTCCGGCGCGATCGATCCCGTCGACGCAGGCCCGGCTTTCTCCGCGCTTGCCGATTGCCTGCTAGAGGCGACCCTCCATCACGTGCTGAATGCATTCGAGGTCGATCATGGCCGTGTGGCCGGCGGACGGATCGCTGTCATCGCAATGGGCAAACTCGGTTCGCGGGAGATGACCGCGACATCCGATCTCGATCTGGTGATCGCCTACGATTTCGATCAGGACAATCCTGACTCCGACGGCCGGCGTTCGCTGCACGCCGTGCAATATTACACGCGGCTGACACAGAGGCTCATTTCCGCGCTCACCGTGTCGACACGGCGTGGCCCGCTGTATGAAGTTGACATGCGGCTGCGCCCATCCGGCAAGAAAGGGCCGGTCGCCGTGCAGCTTTCGAGCTTCGTCCAGTATCAACGCGAGGAAGCCGAAACCTGGGAAAAGATGGCGATCTCGCGCGCAAGGCCAATCTGTGGCGATGCATCGCTGCTCGATGATCTCAGGACGACAATCGAAAGTTCATTGGCCGAAGCACGCGATCTGCACGCGCTCGCGCGAGAAATTCGCGATATGCGCGAATTGATCGCCAGCGAGAAAGGCGACGACGATCCTTCCGATCTCAAGCTCTATCGCGGCGGCCTGATCGAGGTGGAGTTCATCGCGCAGTTCCTTGTGCTCGCATACGCCGCCCAGCACAGAAATCTCCTGGTCGTCGGCACGTCCGATATCCTGCGTCGCGCCGTTTCGGCGGGCCTTCTCGCCGTCGCCGACGCGGAGACGCTTCTCGCGGCCCATCGCCTCTACACGGATGTCGTGCAGATGCAGCGCGTGCTCTTGCCAGTCGATCTCAAGCCCGACGACGCCCCGGCGGCCGTGCGCCGCAGGATCGCGACCAGCGCCGGCTTGCCCGACGACAAGCAGCTGAATGCGGAACTCGTCGAGCGTACCGAAGCGGTCGCCGCGCTGTTCAGGCGGCTGCTTGCTGCCTGAAGGCCTCGCGGGGCAGGTGGAACTGCACGATCGTGCCGCGGCCGGGCTGCGAGCGCACCTTGAGACGCCCGCGGTGCAGCGCGACCAGCGAATGCGCGATGGCTAGCCCGAGGCCTGAGCCGCGCATTCCATTGTCGACATTCGAATGGAACTGCTCGAACGGCTTGCCCACTCTCGCCACGCACTCCCGCGTCATGCCGGGACCGTTGTCGGCGATGTAGATGTTCACGCCGCTTTCCAGTGCGCGCATGCGGATCGAGATCGAGCCGTCGGCCCCGGTAAACTTGACGGCGTTGCGCAGCACGATGCCGAGAGATTTCTCGATCGCCGCGCGATCGCCGTAGAAGTCGAACCGCTCTGGTCCGCGCGTATCCACGGCGATCGCCTTGTCGGAGGCAGCCAGTTCCACGCGCCGCGCAGCGGACTCGATGCTCTGCGCGAGATCGAAGATTTTCGGTTCGATGGAAATCTGGCCGGCGTCGAGGCGCGACATGTCGAGCACGTCCGAGATCACGCCCAGCAGGTAGTCGCCACTTTCCTTGATGTGCCCGCTGTAGTCGGCGTACTTGTCCGAGCCCAGCGGGCCGAACACCTGCGCTTGCATCATTTCCGAGAAGCCGATGATCGCATTGAGCGGGGTCCGCAATTCGTGGCTCATATTGGCCAGAAATTCGGTCTTCGCGCGGTTGGCGCTTTCCGCATTCGCCTTCTCTTCGAGGTATTTTTCCGCGAGTTCGGCAAGCTCCCGCGCCTGCCGCTCGAGCGCCTGCCGCGACTTGCGAAGGTCGATCACGGTCGCGGTAAGACGGCGTTCGGAATCCAGCAATTGCTCTTCGTGCTTCTTGAGTTGGGTAATGTCCGTGCCGATCGAGACATATCCGCCGTCGCTCGTGCGACGTTCGTTCACTTGCAGCCAACGGCCATCGACCAGTCGGGCTTCATAGGTGCGGGCGGCGGCGCCGGGCCGCTCGCCGAGCGCGATCTGCGTCTGGATCAGCGGCGGCGAGCCGGCCGCCATCACATGTGAATAGGCCTTGCCCACGGCCGCGGTCTCGTTGCAGAGGCCGTGCAATGTGCGGAACTTCGAATTGCTCATCACGAGCCTGTTGTCGGCGTCCCACAGAACGAAGGCCTCCGAGATTGTCTCGATGGCGTCGCGCAGCCGCGCATCGTGCCGCTCGCTGTGCTCGGCCAGCGCCTTCTGTTCGGTGATGTCGATCACGATGCCAATGAGGCGCGGCGTTTCTCCTGGCAGAGTCTCGACCAGTTCGGCGCGCGCGCGCAGCCATATCCATTCGTTGCGGGCGTTTCGAATGCGGAATTCGCTTTCGAGCGCTTGAGCTCTTTTCGAAGCCAACGATTCCGCCATGGAGGCGAGATCGGTGTCGCCAGCGTGCATCAGCGCCGTGAGCTCGCCGAAAGACATGAAGCGATCCTGCGGCTCCATGCCGAGAATTTCGTACATCGACTGCGACCAGTAGATGCGGCCGCGCGCGATATCCCAATCCCAGAGTCCGCAACGTCCGCGGCTGAGCGCGGCGTCCATGCGGCGACGCAGCCGCTCGCTCGCATCGTCGGCCTCGCGTGTGCGGCCGGCCTGCCAATAATAGGCCGCGACGACGAGGGCGAGCAGCAGTCCGGTGGAGCCCAATAGCACATCCGCACGAATGACGTTGGCGCGGGCCTCAGCGACAGCGTCTTCGAATGTGTGGACGACGGCGAGCTGCCCGAGCGGGGCGTTAAGATTGCGTACTGTCGCGAAAGCGCGCACGCCATTGGCGAGCGAAACCTGCATCACGCCCGCCTTGTCGGCGAGGACGGTGACCGGTTCGGCGGCCCCCAGCACGTCGGCGAGCGTCTTGGGCGAATTGGCCTGCTTGGGAAAGTAATCGAGGATCGCGCCCGAGGAATCCGTGACGAAGACGCGACGCCCCCGCGCGAGCGAACGGCCAGGCGCAACGTCGGTGAGGGACACGCCGCCTTCCTTGCCCAGAAGAGAGATAGCCGCGCCGCGTAGATTGTGCTCGATCGCCGAGGCGACAATCTCGAGATCGGAGTGGGCGTCGTTCAGCGCCTCCTCGCGCGCGCGCGTCGAGATGAAGGCCGCCGCAATCGTAAGCGAGACGAGAAAGACGCTCGCCATTACAACGACGGCGCGCCGAAACCACGGTTCGACGCGATGAAGCGCTTCGGGTTCGGGGACAAGTCTCCCCGATACCGCGCGCCGGCTGCGCGTCCGCCCACGCGCTAGCACGCTGGCTGCGTCTGCACGCGCCATGTGTGGCCCCCTCGATTTTTTTCGCTGACCGGAGCCATGTGCCGCATCGCTCCGAATCGAATTCATCTGAATCCGGGGGGCGCGATTTGTCCAGAGCGATTAACGGAAGATGAAACAATAAATTTCGCGCTGTGCGAGCGAGCGCGAACGGACAATGAACAATTGGTTAATTACGCGTCGCGCTTCGGCTCGGCGTGTCCGACCACACGACAAATGTCGCCGCGTGCAGCTTTAAGTCTTCTATCGAGGCTATCGACCGCGTCGTGCACGCGCGTCACACTCAGCATCGGATCGACGCGGCAATGATAGTTCACGACGAGGCCGGCGTCGGTACGTCGCACGCGCACGTTGTGAACCTCGCTGACGAGGCCGACCGTCTCCGCATGCTTCGTCAATTCCTCCAGAATGGTCGAGGAAAGGTCCGCGGAAACGTCGTGGCCTTCGAGTTCGCGCGTCTCCAGCGGCTCGATATGCGTCTCGACCTCCACGTCTCCGCCGAGCTCTTCACGCATCGCCGCCTCGAGCCGGGTCGCTGCCTCGTGCGCGGCGCCGTGAGGCAGGCGTCCGTCGAGTTCCAGATCCAGCGAGATCGACCGTCGCCCGTCGACTTCCTGAATCGTGACATGGTGGACCGCTCGTCTTTGCCGGGCGGCGACGAGCAGGACGCGCTCGAGCGCCGTCTCCTCGTCGAGAGCGACGGGCGTCGTCGTCAGCGTCAGCTCCGCCTCGGGCGTTTCGCGCCTGACTGCGTCCGCCACCTCGTCGCTGATCCGCGCGACCCGTTCCTGCGGCAGCGTGCGCGCGACCCCTATGCCGATTTCGCCGAGAAGGACGGGCCCCGCAGGCCGTAGGCGGAGAAAATCGACACGAACCACGCCCGGCACCGCCTCTACGGCTTCGCGCAGCCGATCGGCGACGCCCTCCGGGGCGGTATCGAGAAGGGCGTCGACGGTACGCCGTCCGAGCCGGTAACCTGCGATGGCAACGAAGGCCGCGACGCCGAAGGCCGCATAGGAATCGGCCTGCGGATAGCCGAAATAGGTCAGAGTCAGCCCGATCAGCACCAGGACGGAGGCGACGAGATCGCTCGAGAAATGCAGCGCGTCGGCCGCCAACGCGTCGCTGCGCGTCTCCTTGGCGATGCGGGACAGTGAAACCCATCTGACCGCGTCGATGACGATCGAGGCGACGAGCACGATGAAGGCGATCGCCTTCGGCTCGACCGACGTGTTGCTCGCCAGCAGACGGTGCGTCGCCTCGATCACGACGAAGGCGGTCAGGGCGAACAGCAGGCCGGTTTCGACCAGCGCCGCCAGCGATTCGTACTTGCCGTGCCCATAATGGTGTTCGTCGTCCGCCGGCTTGTTGGCGGCGCGAACAGCGAGCCAGGTGAGAATCGTCGCGCCCGTGTCCACCGCGGCATGGCCCGCTTCGGACATCAGCGCGAGCGAGCCAGACATCAATCCGGCCACGAGCTTGCCCAGCGTGATCGCCGCGCTCGCGCCGATCGAGGCTAGCGCCGCGCTCTCCTTCTTGGCGTGCAGTTCCGACATTCGTTTTCCCAGGGCCGACAGCGCCGCCCGTCTAGGCCATGACGATGCGGGCGGCAAGTTTTCGCTTCCCTTCTGCTGGCGCCTGGCCGATCCTTCGCGCCGACGATTTGGGAGGAAGCCCTTGCAATATCTGCACACCATGATCCGCGTCAGCGATCTCGATAAATCGCTGGATTTTTTCTGCAACAAGCTCGGCCTGGTCGAGATGCGGCGCATCAGCAACGAGGCTGGCCGCTTCACGCTTGTCTTTCTGGCCGCGCCGCAGGATGTCGAGCTCGCCAAGGATCGGAACGCCCCGCTGGTGGAACTCACCTACAACTGGGACCCCGAGCCCTACGGCGGCGGCCGCAATTTCGGCCATCTCGCCTATCGCGTCGACGATATTTACGCCCTGTGCGAGCGTCTCATGCAAGCCGGCGTCGTCATCAATCGACCGCCGCGCGACGGCCGCATGGCCTTCATCCGCACGCCCGACAACATCTCCATCGAACTGCTGCAGGCGGGCGACGCCAAGGCGCCGGCGGAGCCATGGACGTCCATGCCCAACACGGGCGTCTGGTAGCTCGGTCTCGTTCAAACCCCGATGCGGTCACGATCTAGTCTTGATTGGCCGCTAGTGTGCGGATCGTCACAGCAGCCGGGAGCCCGAGGGTCCATTCTCAGAGCGTCTGAGGCCAGCCTGCAGATGGTTCCACGTACGCCAAGGGGGAGAGTCCAATGGTGATTCAGGACATCATGAACTCTTGTTCCAACGAAAAGGTCGCTGAAGCCGCGGTCGCCTCGATTGGCGGCGCCTTCGCGCGTCGCGTGCGGGAAACCGCTACGCGACGTGGCGTCCGGCCGGGAGCGCTTGCGGCTTCGGCCGTGCTCCGGTTCCGCAGCAATGCGCGCGCGCCGGAATTCGCGGCGCTCGAGCAGGCGGTCGCCGGCGACGATCTTCCGCTGCTGCGCGGTCTGGCCTTTATCGTCGAGCCCGCGCTGGGCGAAGGCGAACGGTAGGGCCTCCGAGACACGCGAGAGCTTGCCCGAGGCGGCGCCGTACCATTAAGTCGGTCGACGCCCCTCGGAGCGCGCCTTGCATCTATTCGATCCCGATCAAATCTCCGCATTGCTGGCGAGCTACGGCTACGGACTCGTTTTGCTCGTGGTCGCTCTCGAAAGCGCGGGCCTGCCGCTGCCTGGCGAGACGACGCTGGTGAGCGCCGCTGTCTATGCGGGCACGACGCACGACATGGCGATCGCGGGCGTCATCTCGGCCGCGGCGGCCGGCGCCATCCTCGGCGACAATATCGGCTTCTGGATCGGGCGCGAGGCCGGCCCGCCCATTCTGGAACGGTTCGGCGATCTCGTCGGTCTCGACGCGCGCCGCCGACGGCTCGGCCAATATCTGTTCTTTCGCTACGGCGGCGCGATAGTCTTTTTCGGAAGATTCGTGGCCTTTCTGCGCGCGTTCGCCGCGCTGCTCGCCGGCGTAAATCGGCTGGAGCCGGCTCGTTTCTTCTTTTTCAACGCAGCTGGCGGCATAGTCTGGGCCACTATGTTCGGCCTCGGCGGATATGCGCTCGGCGCGAGTTTTCATCGTATCGCCGGTCCCTTCGGCTTTGCGACGCTGACGCTTGCGGTCATGGCGATCGTGGTCGGCTGGCGCTCTTATCGGCGTCACGAGGCGCGCCTGCTCGATGAGGCGGAGCGCGCAATGAATTCACGGGGCCTGGGCTGATAGATGCTGCACGTCTGGATCCAGCCGATCGTCGCGCAATTCGGGCTCTATGCGGTCTTTCTCATCGTGATGCTGGAAAGCGCGGGCGTGCCGCTGCCCGGTGAAACCGCGCTCGTGCTGGCGGCGATCTTCGCGGGCATCACCGGCCAGCTCGACATCGTCCACGTCATCGTGGTGGCGGCCGCCGGCGCGATCATCGGCGACAATATCGGCTTCATGGTCGGCCGGCGCTACGGGCTGCCGCTGGTCAAGCGCTACGGCGCCTTGGTCGGCCTGGACGACAGGCGCCTGGCCTTTGGCCAGCACATGTTCGCGCGACATGGCGCCAAGATCGTCTTTTTCGGGCGTTTCGTCGCGATCCTGCGCATCTTCGCGGCGCTGCTCGCGGGCGTGAACCACTATAGCTGGCGCTCGTTCCTGTTCTACAACGCGGCCGGCGGCATCGTCTGGGCGAGCGTATTCGGCATCGGCGGTTACGTGTTCGGCGACGCCATGCATCGTGTCGCCGGCCCGGTCGGCATGATCGGCCTGGCGTTCGCTGTCATCGGGCTGGTCGCCGGATGGTGGGTTATGCGCCGCCAGGAGGAGCGCTACGAGCGGGAGTTTCTCGAGCAGTCCGAGCAAGAGGCGGCGCGGCTGCCGGACGATGACGAGCGTCGGCGCGCCGCGCGCGATTGACGGCGCGCCCGCCCCCCGACGGATCAGAGCGACTTGCCGAGCCGGTGCGCGATCTCGCCGACGATGCCGCGGCGGAAGGCCAGCACGCAGGCGACGAAGATGACGCCTTGGATGACGGTCACCCACTGGCCGAAGCCCGCCAGATAATTCTGCATCGCCACGATGATCAGAGCGCCGACGACCGGCCCGTAGATCGTGCCGAGACCGCCGACCAGCGTCATCAGGACGACCTCGCCCGACATGGAGAAGTGCACGTCGGTCAGAGATGCGTTCTGCGCGACGAGCGACTTGGTGGCGCCTGCGAGCCCCACCAGCGCGGCCGACATGACGAAGGCCGCGAGCTTGTATTGATCGGCCTTGTAGCCGAGCGAGATGGCGCGCGGTTCGTTTTCGCGAATGGATTTCAGAACGTCGCCGAACGGCGAGTTGATGATCCGGTGGATGATCAGGAAGCCGATGAGGAAAATCGCCAGGACGAAATAGTACATCGTCATCTGGTGGGATAGGTCGATGAAGCCGAGGGCCTTGCCCTGCGGCACGCCCTGGATGCCGTCCTCGCCGTGCGTGAAAGGCGCCTGCAGACAGAAGAAATAGATCATCTGCGACAGCGCGAGCGTGATCATCGAGAAATAGATGCCCTGCCGACGGATCGCCAGCGCGCCGGTGACGACGCCGAGGATCGCGGAACTCGCGACGCCGATCAGGATTGCGATGACCGGATCGACCGGGCCGAAATTCAGGTGAATCGGACCGACCTCGATCGTGCCGAGCTTGGCCATATGCGCCGAAACATAGCCGGCGAGGCCGAGAAACATGGCGTGGCCGAAGGACAGAAGGCCGACATAACCGATCAACAGGTTGAAGGCGCAGGCGAATAGCGCGAAGCACAGCGCCTGCATCATGAAGAACGGATAGACGGCGAGCGGCGCGGCCGCGAACAGCACGGCCATGATGACGAAGGCGACCATTTCGTCGCGCCGCTTGGATGCGTCGAGCGCCGCGCTGGTCGGGTGAATGGCTTGCGCGGTCATGTCAGGCAGTCCTTCCGAAGAGACCGGCGGGCTTGATCAGCAGCACGATCGCCATGATGACGAAGACGACCGTGTTCGACGCCTCGGGATAGAAAACCTTGGTCAGGCCCTCGATCACGCCGAGCATGAAACCGGTGACGATCGAGCCCATGATCGAACCCATGCCGCCGATGACGACGACGGCGAAGACGACGATGATGAATTCCGCGCCCATCAGCGGACGCACCTGGTTGATCGGCGCCGAGAGGACGCCGGCCAGGGCGGCCAGGCCCACGCCAAATCCGTAGGTCAGCGTGATCATCAGCGGCACATTGATACCGAAAGCGCGTACCAGAGTCGGGTTCTCTGTCGCCGCGCGAAGATAGGCGCCGAGCCTGGTCTTCTCGATCGCGAACCATGTGGCGAAGCAGACGACGAGCGAGAAGACGACGACCCAGCCGCGGTAGTTCGGCAGGTACATGAAGCCGAGGTTCTTGCCGCCCTTCAGCAGGTCCGGGATCTCGTAGGGCAGGCCCGACGAACCGAAATAATTCTGGAATACGCCCTGGATGATCAGCGCGAGGCCGAAGGTCAGCAGCAGGCCGTAGAGATGGTCGAGGCCGGCGAGCCGCTGCAACATGGTGCGTTCGATGACGACGCCGGCGAACCCTACGATTATTGGGGCCAGCAGCAGCGCCCACCAATAGTTCAGACCGGCGAGGTTCAGCAGGAAATAGGCGACGAAAGCGCCGACCATGTAGAGCGCGCCGTGCGCAAAATTGACGATATTGAGCATGCCGAAAATGACGGCAAGCCCGAGGCTGAGCAGGGCATAGAAGGCGCCGTTGATCAGGCCTAGCAGGAGCTGGCCGAACAGGGCCTGGGTCGGAATGTTGAGCAGTGGGATCATCATGGCGGAGTAACCCTCAGACGCCGAGATATTCGTGGAGCTTGTCCATGTTCGCCTCCAGCTCGCTGTTGGCGAAGCTGTCGATGATCTGGCCGTGCTCCATGACGTAGTAGCGATCGGCGACCGTCGAGGCGAACCTGAAGTTCTGCTCGACCAGCAGGATCGTGAAGCCTTGCGCTTTCAGCTTGCGGATCGTGTGGCCGATCTGCTGGATGATGACGGGCGCGAGACCTTCGGTCGGCTCGTCCAGCATCAATAGCGTCGCGCCCGTGCGCAGGATGCGGCCGATCGCCAGCATCTGCTGCTCGCCGCCGGATAGTTTCGTGCCCTGGCTCGACAGGCGTTCCTTCAGGTTCGGGAACAATTCGAAAATCTGCTCGACAGGCAGGCCGCCGGGCTTCACCTGCGGCGGCAGCATCAGGTTTTCCTTCACGTCCAGCGACGCGAAAATGCCGCGTTCCTCCGGACAGAGCGCGACGCCGAGCCGCGCGATCTTGTCGGAGGCCATGGCGATCGTCTCGTGCCCCTCGAAACGCACAGAACCCTTGCGCTTGCCGACCATGCCCATGATCGACTTGAGCGTCGTCGTCTTGCCCGCGCCGTTGCGGCCGAGCAGGGTGACCACCTCGCCTTGGCGAACATTGAAATCGACGCCGTGCAGGATGTGGGATTCGCCGTACCACGCTTCCAGTCCGGCGATTTCGAGTAGCGGCCGGCTGGTCGTATCAAGCATCTCCCGCTCCCATGTAGGCCTGTCGCACCTCGGGGTTGTTCGACACGGTGGCGTAGTCGCCTTCCGCCAGGACCTGCCCCCGCGTGAGGACTGTGATCGTGTCGGAAAGGTTGGCGACGACGTTCAGATTGTGTTCGACCATCAGGATCGTGCGATTGGCGGACACGCGCTTGATAAGCGCGGCGATCTTGTCGATGTCCTCGTGTCCCATGCCAGCCATGGGCTCGTCGAGCAGCATCATCTCCGGCTCGAGCGCCAGCGTGGTCGCGATCTCGAGCGCACGCTTGCGTCCGTAGGGCATTTCGACCGCGACCGTGTCGGCGTATTCGGTCAAACCGACGCTGTCGAGAAGTTCTCGGGCGCGATCATTGTAGACGTTCAGGACAGACTTGGGCCGCCAGAAGTCGAAGGAGTTGCCGCGTTGGCGCTGCAAGGCGACGCGGACATTTTCGAGCGCCGTCAGATGCGGGAATACCGCCGAAATCTGGAACGAGCGCACGAGCCCCATGCGGGCGATGTCGGCCGGCTTGGTCGATGTGATGTCGCGGCCGTTGTAGGTGATCCGGCCGCGTGTCGGCTCCAGAAATTTCGTCAGCAGATTGAAGCAGGTCGTCTTGCCCGCGCCATTCGGCCCGATCAATGCATGAATCGACCCGCGTTTGACCCGCAGATGAACGTCCTTGACCGCCGTGAAACCGGCGAATTCCTTCGTCAAGCCCTCGGTTTCGAGGACATATTCCCCACTCACGCGTCAACCTCCCCGTGGCCTTTGCGGCCGGTCTTTGGGCGCAACCTAGCCTAAGCGGCCAGATAATCAAGCTGCCGCGCCCGGCGTGCAATGCGCGAAATTTCATCGATTTCATATGTGTCGATGTGTGGCGTCACGCCTCTTGTTCCAAGCCGCTCCGCCAAGATAGGTGGAGCGGTGGAACTCGGAGTTGCGAGGATTGGGCAGCGAAGCGTCCCGGCCGGACATATCGATCATCGTCCCGACGCTGAACGAGGGTGAGGATGTCGAGCGGGCGCTCTCGGCGCTCGTCTCGCTACGGGAGGACGGCGCCGAGATTGTCCTGGCCGATGGCGGAAGCGCGGACAGGACGGTCGAACTCGCCCGCCCGCTGTGCGATCGCCTCGTTGTCGCGCCGCGCGGTCGCGCGACGCAGATGAACGCAGGCGCTGCCGCCGCGTCGGGAGATATCCTGCTTTTTCTGCACCTCGATACGTCTCTGCCGATCGACGCTCTGGCGCGCATCCGCTCCCGTCTGCGTCCGACCGGGCGCGTGTGGGGGCGCTTCGACGTCCGCATTCTCGGCGCGCACCCCCTCTTGCCCGTGGTCGCGGCGCTCATGAATTTTCGTTCGCGCGTGACGGGCATTGCGACCGGCGATCAGGCGATCTTCGTGACGCACGAAACATTTTGGCGCGTCGGCGGGTTTCCCGAGATTGCACTGATGGAAGACATTGCCCTGTCGCGGCGGCTCAAACGCGAGACTCCCCCTCTATGTCTGGCGGCGAAGGTCTCGACATCCGGCAGGCGGTGGGACAGCAACGGTTTCTGGCGTACGATTTTCCTGATGTGGCGATTGCGCCTTTCCTATTTCCTCGGCGCCGACCCCGCGGATCTCGCGCGCGCCTATGGATATTCGCATGAGCAGTGAGGTCTCCATCGCGCTGATGGCGCGTGCGCCCGAGCCCGGCCGCGCAAAGACACGGCTGATACCGAGCCTGGGCGCGACCGGCGCGGCGCGTCTCCATGCGGCGATGACGCGTCACGCCTTGTCGTCGATAGCGCGTTGCGGGCTAGGCGCGACGATCTGGTGCGAGCCAGGAACCGATCATCCATTCTTCGCTGAATGCGCGCGCGATTTCGGCGCGATCCTGCGTGGCCAGTCGCAAGGCGATCTCGGCGCGCGCATGCACGCAATTTTCGCCTGCGCCGACGGTCCGTTGCTGCTTATGGGTTCCGATTGTCCGTCGGTCGACGTGGCGATGCTGCGTTCGTGCGCCGAAAAGCTCGCCCGCGCAGACGCAGTATTTCTGCCGACGGCGGACGGCGGCTACGGACTGATCGGCCTGCAGCGCCCCATTCCCGAGATCTTCCTCGACATGCCCTGGGGCACGGACGCCGTCATGACGACGACGCGCGAACGGCTATCACGGCTGCGCGTCGACTGGGTCGAACCCGCGCAAATTTGGGACGTCGATACGCCTGATGATCTCGCGCGTCTCGCGGCGACCGGCTTTCCTATTCCGGCTTGCGAAGACTGATGCCGCGTCCCGCCAGTTTCGGCAAAGGCGCATCAGCGTCCGTTGCGTGAAAAGAGCGGATGCGCGCGATCTGGTCCGGCGCGAACGGCGCCGCGCGTGGCTTGTCGCCGGACTGGTCGACGCAGAGCAGAACCTGCTCGTTCAACGCGGATGTCGCGCCGTCGTCGCGCTTCAATTCGAACCACAGACGAAGCCGCTTGTCGTCGTGCTCGAGAATGCGGCCTTTCACGGACAGCGCCTCGCCGAGATGCGCTTCTTTCAGATAGTGGATCGTCATCGTCAGCGTGTAGATTGTCAGACTCGACCGCTCGCGCCCGTCCTGGTCGAGGCCGATCGCCGCCATGAGGGCGTCGACCGACAGACTGAAGACGCGCGCATAGGCGGCGTCGTTCATGTGCCCGTTATAATCGATCCAGTCCGACTGGACTGAAGTCGCAAACAAGGGTTCCGGCAATCTGTTATCGCTCATGAATGTCTCGCGCCGTCACATCGCGCGGTAGGATATTGCGGGTGCGCCCAGAGCCGCAACCGCGCCGCTGGGCGCCAAGCCCGGCTCGCGAAAGCGAACGATCTTCGAAACGCCCGGCGCGAGATGAAACCAGTTATCGTCTGGCGTCAGCCTTGCGTCCTCGATCTTGACGGATTGCGCGATGCGGTCGGACTCGAGTCGCAAGGCATAGCCCTTGTCGTCTCGAAAGACCTCGACAGAGATTGTCGGATCAAACATCGCCGCCGCTCTGCCAACAGGGAAATGCCAGGCCTCCGCAAGCGCAACGCCATCAACGTCGAGCAGCGTCGCCCCGGTCGTCTCATGCGAGGGCGTGCCGAAGCGATAGGCGTAAGCGGTATCGAAAAAGGCGCCCCAGAGATCGCAGTCGCGCAGGGAGATCGAACCGCGCGGCGCGATCTCGACATCGCGATCGGCATTCATGATGAGTGTCGCGCCATCGCGGAAGCAGCGTAGCGCAATCCTGCCCACGAAGGGCGTGTCCGCCTCGTTGATGCAATGGACATGCAAGCCGTTGACGCCCTCGTCGCTGAGGACGATCTGAATGGGACGAAAGGCTCGGCGCATCGCCCACCACGGCGACTTTGGCGCGCCCGTCCAGTCGAGAACGCCCCAGCCGCTCGACGCCCAAAGATCTTTCCAGAACCAGATCAGCGCGCCGGCGCAGGAGGAGCGCGGTCGCCGCCATTCGCCGATCGTCGCCTCGATGACCTCGGCGACAGCCGCGCGCGAAAGATCGAGATAGCGTTCGGGTTCTTTCGCTTTCAGCTCGAGCGGATCGACATCGTAGAGCAGGCCGACGTAGTGGTCGCGGACCTCCTCGAAGTCCTGCATCGCGCCTTGGTCGCGCGGAATGCGCGGCCGCCAGAGCAGCGAGGACAGCGGCGTCGCGCCAAAATCGCGATCGAGCGCGCGCGCTTCCGGCACATTGGCGAAGCCCAGACATTCGGATGCGAAGCGCACATTGGCGCGCCGTGCATCGTCGAGCGGCCGGCGATAGGCGCCGACGCCATAATAGTGCGCGACGCCCGAATCCGCATGAAAGGGCAGGGCGCCGCCCGACGGCGAATTGACGATGTAGGCGACATCGGCTCGATATTCGTCGCAAAGGCGCGGCAGGATTTCCTCGAAGAGCGAAGACCGCCAGTTTGATTCCGCGACGCCCATCATCGCCGCCTGTTGGTAGACCTCGTTGCCGCCGCACAGGATCGCGAGCGCCGGCGAGCCGCTCGTGCGCTTCAGGAATTGCCGCCCCTCGTTCTCGACAGACTCGACAAAGCCCGGGTCAGCCGCAGGATAGTCGAAATTCGAGAACATGAAGTCTTGCCAGACGAGAATGCCGGCGGCATCGCAGGCGCAATAGAATGCGTCCGTCTCGTACACGCCCGTCGCGCCGACGCGCAGCATGTTGACGCCAGCCTCCTTCGCGAGCGCGATCGTATGCGCCAGATGCGCGGAATCGTTCCGCAGCGAGACGGGAT
>JACKJC010000004.1 GCA_020638195.1 Methylobacteriaceae bacterium
TGGGATGGCGGTGAGCTATCCGGATCGGAAGAAGGGGTGAGGCAGGAACGGCGCCGGGCGCAAAACCCTTCTCCCCGCTAGCGGGGAGAAGGTGGCGCGACGCGCCGGATGAGGGGCCGGGCCGATACATCCATACCGGTCGCAGGCCCCCTCACCCCTGCCCTCTCCCCGCGGGCGGGGAGAGGGAGCCCGCCCTCACCCCTGCTTCGCCGCGCGCTCCAGATTGAGCTCCAGTAGTTTCGCCAGCGCGTCCTCTGTGGAAATGTCCTCCGGCCAGCCATAGGCGGCGGCCACGGCGCGGTCGAGCGCGTCATGCGCGTCGGCGAGCCATTGCGGACGCTGGTTGTAGAGATTGGTCAGCGTCCGCTCTTTCAGCTTCGCGGCGGCTTCGGCGTTCTTCGGCAGGATGCGGTCGGGATAGCCGGGCACGACTTCCGTCTCGACACGCACGAGATCGGGCGGGTTGAGCCAGGCCCGGCGCAGCTCGTCGAGCTTTTTGGCCGCCGCCGCGATCTTCTTGGCGCGCGGATCGGCGGCGTAGTCGGCGGCGACAATGTCAGGCGTGAGGCCTTCGGGGAAGGGGAAGGTTTCGAAAGTGGTGGTGGGCGTGTAGCGGGGACGATCTTCGAGCGAGGTGCCGAGCCCGAGCGCCCATGCTTCGTGGAAGCGCGAATGCAGGATGCCAAAGGTTGTGTCGTCGTCGCGGGCGATGGCGATAACGAGATTTTCGGGCGTGACAATCGCTGGGACGAAGACAAAAGCCCGATGCTTGGACACCATGCTTGTGCCAATGAATCGCGCCTTGGCACCCAGCGCTGCGCGAAACTCAGGTCTAGGCCTTTCGTACCGCCACCACCTTTCCTTGTTCTTCTCGGTCTTGCTCTGTTGTCGCGCAGGATAGACAACCGATCTCGCATATCGATAAGGCGCCTCATACAGCGCCAGTTCCTTTTCGCTATCGATGCCTTCGAACATCAATATCCAGCGATCGGAACTTCGGCCCGTTATATCTCGACCATTGATTGAAGGCCGCACCACCTCAAGGTTCGATCGTCCGTTCGGATTTAGTGGTTCATCAAGAAATGAACGTGCTTTGGCGCCGTCGATATCAAAAGGGCCACTCTTGGTGACCCCCATGAACGATACCCCCTCGTTCTCCTTCAGACGCCTCGCCTGCGTAATGTCGAACACTCGCGCCGAGAGGTCGGCGTGGATGCGCGCGACCGGGCGGCCGTCGAGGCGGGGCGTTTCCTTCTCCCCGCCTGCGGGGAGAAGGTGGCGCGCAGCGCCGGATGAGGGGCCCTCGCCGCTACATGCGTCCCGGGCGCTTGGCCCCTCACCCCTGCCCTCTCCCCGTTCACGGGGAGAGGGAGCCGCAAAACACACCATGCTCACGCGCACCGCCGCGCCGTCGACGATCCACGGCTCGTCGCTCCACGCCTCGAAAATCGCATTCGCCGCGGCGATCGGCTCCAGCACGCGCCGGTTCGCGCCGCCGCGGATCGAATTTGTTGCGACCAGCCCGACACGACCTGCGCGCCCCGCCTTCGCGGCTGCCCATGCCTTGAAGAACCAGTAACAGACGAGATCGGCCTCGGGCGGAACCTTGCCGGCATAGGCCGCAAACAAAGCCTCCACTGCATCGTCGCCCATTTCCGCGCGCAGCTTCTTGCCGCCGAGGAACGGCGGATTGCCGACCATGAAATCGCAGGCCGGCCAAGGCGCCTCCGAACCATCCGCGTTCAACAGCGCGTTGCGCGTCTCGATTGCTTCCAGCTTGCGCAAAATCGGCTCGGGCCGCGTGAAGATCGCGTGCTTGAGGCCCCACTGAATGTCGCCGATCCAGATCGTCGCGCGCGCCAGTTCCGCAGCGAGCCCGTTGATCTCGAGACCGTGCAGGATTTCAGGGCCCACCTTCGGCGCGCGCGCCTTCAGGCCCATCTGCTCGCATTCGTTGATGACGCGGAATTCGAGGTCCTTCACGCGCTGGAGAGCGACATACAGGAAATTTCCCGAGCCACAGGCGGGATCGAGAATGCGCAAGGAGCGAGCCGTTCGATGAAACGCGATTGCAACTCGGTCGCCGTCTTCAGGCCGGGCTTGGTGCCGCGCTTCGCGAATTTCTCGATCTCGGCTTTCGCCTGAAGCCACTCGGCTTCGAGCGGCGCCATGACGACGGGATCGACGATCTGCCTGATCTTGCCCTCGTCCGTGTAATGCGCGCCGATCTGCTTGCGCTTGGCCGGATCGAGAAAGCGCTCGAACAGGGTGCCGAAGATCGAGGGATCGATCTCCGCCCATTGCATCGAGCCGGCGGCGACGAGTAGCGCCACATCGTCCTGATCGAGCGGCAGCGCCTTCTGGCCATCGAACAGGCCGCCATTGAAATGCGCGATGAAGTCGAGACCGACGCGACCGCCTTTCGCCATGGCGTCGAACACATCGTCCAGCATCGCCTTGGCGTGGCGCCAGTTGTTGCCGATCTGGAGCTGTTTCAGCGCCTTGCGGAAAAAGCCCTCGGGCAGCAGGCGCACGTCTTCCGCGAAAAAGCAGAAGACGAGCTGCATGATGAAATGCGCGACGATCTCGGGCGCATGGCCGCGCGATTGCAGCCGCATCGACAGGCCGGAGAATTTGTCGGCGGCCTCGCGCGTCAATTGCGCGCGGGTCATCGCGGCGCGCAGCTTGTTCGGCTCGTGGAAGACGGCGTGCAGGATCGCGAATTGCTCGGGGTCGGCGAGCTGGTCGAGCTTGATCTCGAAGGTGCGCGACGGCGTGTTGTTGAAGGCCGTGACGATGCGGATCGTATTGGTGTCGCAGGCGACGTTGAGCGGCGGGCTCTCGAGGTTCCACGCATATTGCGAGAGCTGCTTCAGCGCCTCACCCAGATTCTTTTTCTTCTTCTTGTATTCGAAGGCGAAATGCCCGCGCTTCCAGACGTCGGCGAAACCGGGATTGCCGGAGGATTTCAGCGCGCCCTTCTCGAAGCAATAGTCCTCGCCGGTCGGATCGGCTTCGGCGGGCGTGGGATGGTCGACGAGACGGCAGAGATCGATGAAATGCTCCTGCGCGGCGGCGCGCTCGGTGAGCTCGACCGGCTTCCATTTCCTGATGAACTCGTGCGGAGTCATAAGGCGGCGTAACACGATTCTGAGCCGGTCGTGATCTTGACTATTTTCCCAATTATATACGTGACAAAGCATGAGCGATTCGGTACAAGAGGGCTTGCGTGACAGGCCGGCTAACCCTTCTCAGGAGATGATTGACGCGGGCGCTTTGGTGGTCGAGGAGATGCGCGACCGCTTCCCTTCGTTTTTTGTGGCCCAGCAGGTGTATATCGCCATGGAATCCCTACGCCGAGGCGACGAAGAGAAAGCGGCGGGAGCGGGTCTTTTGAGAAGTGAATATTCAGAAAGCGCGTGAAAATCAGGTCGCAATCGTCTGCCATGGCCACTAGGTCGGGCAGGCTGAATGTGTGGCTTTCTGGCTTGTCTGCGTCTTTGGCTGTCAGTGCGTTCGATACGACAAGGCCGAGTTGATAATCGTACTCGGATGACATGTGGGCGATCCGGTCGCGCTGTGTCCCGATCAAGGCAAACTGGTCGAGCAGCGTCTGAAGTTCCGCAATCCATTCTTGATCGCATATCTCTTTCGCAAGGCGCATGAGCCTCTCTGATAAATCAGGGAAACGCATACCGCCGAAAATGATTCTGGCCTGTTTGTCAGAGAGGCCGGGGCTTGCCCGCCTTACTGACACCCTTGCTGCAGCTTCTGCCCTTGCATAGCTTGTGACCAGACGACCAACAGCCGCATAGTAGCCCTTCTCCTCTTCGCGAAGGAATTGCTGAAGGAGCCCTAGTTTGTCTAAGTCCGACATGTCCGAGCCTAGCGGTGAAGAGGAAGCGATGAAGCGCACCGACGACACGCTTCGCCGGATGCTGAAAACCCCGCCGAAGCCTCACAAGGATGAGAAGCGCCCGAAGCCAAGGAAGGCTAAGGACGCCCGGAAGCCGAAAGAGGACTAGTGAGCCGCCTTGGACTCGACTGGCTGCGCCAGAAGCTCAATTTGATTGATAGCTTCCTTAAGAGCCGCGAGGCCAATTGCATTCATCCGCAGGTGCGCGACGATTTGCCGAAGAGAAGTCAGGCCATCGCCGCTAGCAATGTGGATCATCGTCTCAAGGGTGATGTTGGCGACGCCCGCGTTGAACCCGTAATTCGGAGCTGCGTCGAAATATATGATCGGCGCAAGTGCGCTACCCATTGGGGCGAGTTGCGGGAAATTCGATCCGGCCTCGGGTTTATCGGTCATGATGGCAATCCATGGGTTTGGGAAGCCAGTAAAGAATGCTGGCTTCCAATCATGGAGTCGAGTCGCGCTGATGCTTACGCCAGCGCAAAAACTTGCGCGCCGCCTGCTTAAGCGTTAGCGGCTTCGTGAGTCCGCCGATAAGTCAGGCGCTTACCGCTGATCTTTTGCAGGGCGCGATCGGTGCGCTCCTTGTCATTCCAGTTCAGCGCCGTGCGGTGGTTGTAGCGGAAATCGAACTCCGCGAGATAGCGGTGCAAATGCTTTTCGGAGCAATGCTGATAGACGCCCTTCATGCCGCGCTTGAAGATGCTGAAATAGCCTTCAATCGTGTTGGTGTGGACGGAGCCGCGCACGTACTCATTGCGTGAGTGAACGATGGTGTGATGCTCGGCAAACTCTTTGCCGGTGCGGACGTACAGGCGGCTTTCGTCGGTATGCAGGACAGACTTGCGGCTGACATTGGTAACGAGAATTTCGCGGACGCTATCAAGCGTCGCATGCTCGACATGGAAGGAACGAACAGAGCCGCCGCGCTCGACCAGAGCGACAACGGCGCGCTTGCCAGAGGGGCCAGAGCGTCCGCCCTTGGTGAAGGGCTGGCCGTCGCGGCGCACCTTCGGCTGCGTCTCTTGCTTGCCGAAATAGGTTTCATCGGCCTCGATGACCTTGCCTTCGCCGCCGAGCGGGGGAACGGAGCCGGGAGCGTCGGCCATAGCCTCGCGGATGCGATGGCACATGAACCATGCGGTCTTGTAGGTCACGCCCAACATGCGGTGCAGTTGGTGCGCGCTCATGCCCTTCTTGGATGAATTAAGCAGGAAGGTCGCATAGAGCCACGTATTGAGCGCGATCTTGCTGCGCTCGAACACGGTGCCAACGGTCACGGTGAACTGGTCGCGGCATTCCTTGCACTGGTAGAGGCCGGGGCGATGGGCCTTGCCTGCCAGCTTCGCAATGCGATCCGGGTCCGCGTTGCCGCAGTGAGGGCAGATCGGGCCGTTCGGCCACAGAAGGCTCTCCAAATGCTCGCGTGCCTTGTCGGCGTCGAGAAAGATGGGGTTAAGTTCTGCGGCCATGACTCAAGTCCTTGGAAACACGGGGCGTTGGCGTTTATTCCGTCCGCCTCATGTTGACAACCCTATGGAATCATGGGCGCTTTGTCAAGTATATAATTGTGACTATTTTCCTATTTTCTGCATACTGCGTCCATCCCCGTCCGCCGAGGATGCATCCGGAGCGGTCTTGATGTGTGGATGGGGAGCGGCGCCCGCGCCGCGTGGATGACCGGTCCATGCGTCCCGGGGGGCCTCTTGCAAGGTCGGCAGCGTTTCGGCGCGGCCCACCCTCTCCGCACGGCTCGGCACTATGACCGGGCTGCGATAGTTCGTGATGGGCCCTTTCCGCCCAGTAGGCCCGCTCGCCCCGCCACAAGCGGGGCGTCACCGAAAAACCGGAAAGACGGTCCGACTGGAGGCGAGGCACACCAAGAGCCGCGTCGGGACCGATGTCGCCGGCATACAAAACAAAAAGATCCCGGCGACATCGGTCCCGGCCCTCGACCAATTCAACGACCCGGCCGAAAGGCGCGGGAGCGTCGGCGCGCGCCTCGGCGAACCCCTCTCCCCGCGCGGAAACCGGGTGTTCCCGGTTTGCTCCATCGTAAAAAGTCGACGACAGCCGACTGCAAGCGGGGAGAGGCAGGGCGCGCAGCCCATCCGCCACACCCTCGCAAAATCCTTCCCGCCGCCTTCAAATCGGCCCATTCGGGCAATCTGCTGGCGGCTCGATTTCTGGGGCCGACGCCATGACATTCGCCTTGAACACAGCCGCCGCCACGCCGCCCGGACGCCGCCGGGCCGTCGCCGTCGCGCTCGCTGCCGCCATCGGCCTCGGCGCGCCGGCCGCCTGGCTCGCGGGGCGCACTGCCTCTGGGCCCGAGCCGAAACTGCTCGCGCGTCTCGACGCCGGGCCGGTGGTCAAGCGTGAACTCGCCTTCACCCCGCGCGACCGCGCCGCCGACGACAGCATCCGCAATTTCAAGCCCGGCAAGGCCTGGACGATGGAGCCGCCGACCTTCGAGCCCGCGATCGCCGCCCTGATCGAGGACAGGCCGGCGACGCCGATCAAGGCCAGGGTCGCCGCCGCGCCGCCGCGCCCGCCGGTTCGCCCGGCCTCGCTCGCCCGAACCGCGCCGGCCGAACCCGTGCCGCGCTACGCCAACCTGCCCGCGGAACGGCGGACGGCGTCGAGCGGCGGTTTCCATCTGCCCGGCTTCGTGCCGACCGGCGCCGCAGTGATGAAGCAGATCGGTGGGCTGGGCGCGACCATGCGTGATTCGATCGGCTCGGTCGGAACGTCGCTCGGCAAGCTGATGCGGATTTCGTCTCGCTAGGGCGGCGAGCGCAGATCCGGCTGAAATCACGGCCTTTTGCGAAGGGATCGCGCGCTAAAAATCAGCCCAGCAGGAAGCGCAGCATGCCCCGGCGCGGTTTGGCGGCGGTGCGCAGCTCGTCGATGGTGGGCTTCTTGGCCAGTTCCGGCTCGCGCGGGCGCACGCGGCCCTCTTCCTCGTTCGGCAGAACGAAGCGGATGCCGACGTCGATCCCCTTGCGCCAGACGACTTCGCCGCGCGCCTCGTACTGGCCGAAGCGGATCATGAACTGGCGCGGAATCGAGGTTTCCTCGGTCGCCTGCAGCCGCGCGCCGGTCTGGGAAATGTCCTTGATGGCGACCTCGACGGAGCGACCGACCGAATCGTACACGCGCGCGCGCGAATGCGTCGGGGTTCTCTCTCCCAACCGCCGCCCGTTCGTGCCGTTCTTGGCGCCCATCCCCAGTGCTCCGACGCGCTTCAGAAGGGCAAAATAATTGACGGCTGTTAACAACTCGTGAAACGCGGGCGTTCGAATTCGCTCGAATGCCTAGATATAGCGCGGACTCAGCCGTTCTTGGGCGGCATGGCCCGCGCCTTCAGATCGAAGGCCGGATCGGCCGCCTCCTCCGGGCTCAGCGCCGCGCCCGCGGCGATCAGCCGCCGCGCGATCATGTGGTCGGCCGCTCGGTTGACGGATTCGACGACGCGCAGCCGCCCGCCGGAAAAACCGAAGACCGAGAAACTGCGGCCCGCCGTGTCGCCGCGCGTGACAAATAGATCGCAGCCCATGTTGAGCCCCGCGATCTGCAGCTTGAGGTCGCCCTGGTCCGACCAGAACCACGGCAGAGCGTCATAGCGGGCCGCCTTTCCGGTCAGCTTGCGGGCCACCACCCTCGCCTGGTCCGTGGCGTTCTGCACGGATTCCAGCCGGAAGCGCCGACCCGCATAGGGATTGGGATGGGCGCAGCAATCCCCGATCGCGGAAACATGAGGATCGGACGTCGTCAGCGCCTCGTCGACCACAACTCCATTGTCGACCGCGAGGCCGGCGGATGCTGCCAGCGCCTCATTGGCGAGAATGCCGATGCCGACGAGCACGAGATCGGCCGGCAAATGGCGTCCGTCGCTCAGATGCACGCCGGTCACCCGCCCGCCGGCGCCTTCGATCGAGAGCACGCCCGCGCCCAGATGCAGCTTCACGCCGAATCCACGGTGTGCGTCCGCATAGAAATCCGAAATGGTCTGCGACACCGCGCGCCCCATGACCCGCGGCGCGACCTCTACGACCTGCACGTCCGCGCCTTTGGCTGCGGCGGTGGCGGCGAATTCGAGGCCGATGAAACCCGCGCCGATGACGACGACATGGGCCGCCCCCTCGAGCCTGACCTTGAGTTGCGCGGCGTCGTTCATGTCGCGGAGCGCCAGCACGCCTTCCAGCTCCGCGCCGGAAAAAGTCGCCGGTCGCGCGATGGCGCCGGTCGCCAGGATCAGATGCTCGTAGGCGAGCGATGCGCCGGACGCGAGCCGCGCGATGCGTGCGGCGCAATCGATCTCGCGCACGCTCTCGCCGAGCCGCAGATCGATCTGCTTTTCCGGATAATAGGCCGGCCCGCGGAGGATCAGCGATTCCGCCGTCGCCTCGCCCTTGATGAAAGCTTTCGACAGCGGCGGACGCTGGTAGGGCGCGTTAGGGTCGTCCGAAATCAGGGTAATCGGGCCCGCATAGCCCTCCTCGCGAAGAGAGGCCGCCGCCTGCACGCCGCCATGCCCTGCCCCGACGATGACGATGCCTGCCGATCCGCCCATGATTGTCCTCCGCGTCCGCCTGTGTCGTCGGCACACCGTGCATGCCACGGCGACCGGGCCTGCGTCGAGGCGCCGCGACGTCGCGCTGCACAGAATGGAATTCCGCGACGGATTTTGGAATGCGTCATGGGCGCCATGCCGCAACGCTGTGGCGGCGACGCAACCGACAGGCTAGGCAGGAGGTCCTGTCTCGGGCCGCAATCGATGCCACACTCGTTCTGGATCATACTCGCCGCCAAGATGGCGACTACGGCCGCAATCGTCGTCGCCGCCTCGAAAGTGGTCGAACGCGCGGGCCCCTTTCTCGGCGCGATGGTCGCCACCCTGCCAATCTCCGCCGGACCCTCGTATATTTTCCTCGCTGCCGAACATGGTGCGGATTTTGTCCACCGCGCGGCTCTGACCAGTCTCGCCACCAATGCCGCAACCTTCGGCTTCGGCGCACTCTACGCTCTACTGGCGCGTCGTAAGCCGTTGTGGATCGCGCTCGGCGTCTCCTTCGGTCTCTGGATCATGGCGGCGCTCGCGATCGTCGAGACCCGCTGGACGCTGACGACGGCCGCGTTCCTGAACGTCGCGGTCTTCGTTCCCGCATTCGTCGCGACACGCTCCTGCCGCGCCACGCCGCCGGCCCGTCCGCCAGGCTCCCGCTGGTGGGACATTCCATTCCGGGCGGCGCTCGTAATGGCGCTGGTCGGCTTCACTGTCGTCGTCGGCCGCTTCTTCGGCGCTGCGGCGGCGGGCGTCACAGCGCTCGTGCCGATCGTCATGTTCTCGCTGGCGATCATTCTGCATCCGCGCATCGGCGGCGCCGGCGCGAGCGCCGTTCTCTCGCACACGCTACCCGGCCTTGTCGGTTTCGGCGTCGCAGTCGCGACGCTCTACGTTGCAGCAATCCCGCTCGGCGCGCCGCTCGCGCTGTCGCTTGCACTGACAATCTGCGTTGGCTGGAACGCGAGTCTTGCCCTCCTGCGTCATCTTCCGTTGCGACGCGCGGCAAAAGCCTGATCTTGCGCGGTAGCCGCCTGCACGTATGCTAACAATCGACAGGCGCGGAGGCGATCATGGCTCAGGAAGCGACGACCGAGACAGCGGGCAAACTCGTCATCCGCAACATCGGGCTCATCCTCTCGGGCATGCTCGAGCGCCCGATTCTCGATGGCGACGCCATCGTCGCCATCGATGGCAAGATCGCCGCCATCGGTCGCCTCAAGGATCTCGATACGGAGGGTGCGCGCACGATTGTCGATGCGAACGGCGCGACGCTCGCGCCGGGTCTGATCGACAGCCACGTCCATCCCGTCGCCGGCGACTGGACGCCGCGCCAGAGCCAGCTCAACTGGATCGACTCCTCGATGCACGGCGGCGTCACGACCATGATTTCCGCCGGCGAGGTGCATACGCCCGGCCGCGCCCGCGACATCGTCGGGCTGAAGGCGATGGCGATCGCGGCGCAACGCGCCTACACGAATTTCCGCCCTGGCGGCGTCAAGCTGCACGCCGGCGCTCCCGTCATCGAGAACGGCATGGTCGAGAGCGATTTCGCGGAACTCGCTTCGGCTGGCGTAAAGCTGCTCGGCGAGATCGGCCTTGGCGGCGTCAAGGACGGGCCGACCGGCCGCAAGATGGTGGAATGGGCGCGCAAATACGGCATCCAGTCGACGATCCACACCGGCGGCCCGTCGATTCCGGGCTCTGGCCTGATCGACAAGGACATTGTGCTCGAAACCGACGCTGATATCGTCGGACACATCAACGGCGGCCATACAGCGCTGCCCGACGACCAGATCCGCTGCATCTGCGAGGGCTGCAAGCGCGGCCTCGAACTCGTGCACAACGGCAACGAGCGCTCCGCCCTGTTCACGTTGCGCACGGCGCGCGAAATGAACGAACTCGAACGCGTCATCCTCGGCACGGATGGTCCGGCCGGCTCCGGCGTGCAACCGCTCGGCATATTGCGTATGGTGTCGATGCTGTCGTCGCTCGGCGACATTCCGGCCGAGATCGCCTTCTGCTTCGCGACCGGCAACACCGCGCGCATGCGCCAATTGGATTGCGGGCTGATCGAGGTCGGGCGCGCCGCCGATTTCGTTCTGATGGACAAGGCTCAGCATTCGCCGGCGAATTCGCTGCTCGAAAGCGTCCGTCTGGGCGATCTGCCGGGGGTCGGAATGGTGATCATCGACGGGCTCGTGCGCGCCGGCCGCAGCCGCAACACGCCGCCTGCGACGCGCATTCCCGCAGTGATCGCCGGCTGAGTCTCATCTGATCCGGGCGAGCAGCGAGAGCAGCAAGTCCCGCTCCGCTGGATCGAGCGGCGCGACGGTCTCGTCCGTGATCGCGCGCGCAACCGGCAGAGCGCGCTGCACGAAGTCGCGGCCGCGCTCGGACAGGTCGATCGTCAACCGCCTGTTGTCGGTCGGATCCGCGCTCGTGACGATCAGCCCGCGCGTGAGCAGTCGGTCGACAACGCCCTTGATCGTCGCGGCGTCCATCGCGACGTGGCGGCCGAGGAGGTTTTGCGAGCAGCCGCCGATCTCGTGAAGCTTGGCAAGCGTCGCCCACTGCGTCGGCGTGACATCCTCGAGCATCATCCGCGCGAAAATCGACGTGTGCCGCTGTTGCGCCTGACGAAGCAGAAAGCCGATCTGGCCATCGAGCGCATACGCTGGCTCTTCGGCGCCTTCGCCGGAATTGAACGCTGACGGGGCTGCTGTCGTTTCGTTCATCGGTCTCTCACGCGAGTCGATGAGCAGCATCGACCCTGGCCCGCGCCTTGACAAGGCGCAGGACCCGCCCGACTATTCGTGTACGAACGGTTGTCGCCGCATGACGGCGTCATGCGGAAGGCTTGGCATGCTGCATCGCCCGCGATCGACCGCCGAAGCGCTCGCCCTTCTCGCCACGGACGGCGCGACGATCATCGCCGGCGGCACGGACGTTTTCCCGGCTCACGTTGATCGCCCGCCGCCGAAGCGGCTCGTCGATATCTCCCGACTGCGCGACCTGCGCGGCGTCCGTCGCGAAGCAAATACGTTCCGCATTGGCGCTGCGACGACATGGACCGACATCGCCCGCGCCGATCTGCCGCCGTCGTTCGACATGCTGCGTGAAGCGGCGCGCGAAATCGGCGCCGTACAGATCCAGAACCGCGCGACCATCGGCGGCAATCTCTGCAACGCCTCGCCCGCCGCCGATGGCGTTCCGCCTCTGCTCGCGCTCGATGCGACGGTCGAACTCGCCTCGCCACGCGGCGTTCGAACCATGCCTCTCGAAGCGTTTCTCCTCGGCAATCGCCACACGGCGCGCGCGCCCGACGAGATCATGACCGCCGTGCTGATCGAAGACGACCACAACGACGGCCGTTCCACATTTCTCAAGCTCGGCGCGCGCCGGCATCTCGTGATTTCCATCGTGATGGTCGCAGCTCTGCTCGATATCGGCGAAGACGGCATGGTGAAATACGCGCGCATAGCGGTCGGAGCGGCGTCGGTGGTCGGGCGCCGCCTGCGCGGTCTCGAGGCGCGTCTCGTCGGCCAGACCGTGGGCCGCGCGATGAATGACATCGTATCGCCCGTTGATTTCGCAGAGCTCAGCCCGATCGATGACCTCAGGGCGACCGCCGAATACCGCCGCGAAGCCGCGGTGGAGCTCGTCCGGCGCGCGCTCGTCCAGTTGGCGGACGCACGCCATGGATGACACGACGCATCGCATGACGCTGAAGATCAACGGCGAGTGGCAATCGTTGCAGGTCGACGGCGCCCAACGGCTCTCGAGCGTCCTGCGCAACGATCTCGGTCTGACCGGAACCAAGATCGGCTGTGAGGCCGGCGATTGCGGCGCCTGCACGGTGCTAATCGACGGCGAACCGGCTTGTTCCTGCTTGATCGCGGCGGGCCAGGCGGAAGGCGCTTCGGTCGTGACAATCGAAGGCGTCGCGAACGCGACCCGATCCGGGGCGGCGCTGCTCGACTCATTCCATGCCGCTGGCGCGGCGCAATGCGGCGCCTGCACGCCGGGCATGATCGTGTCCGCGGCCGCCCTGCTCGACGCAAACCCTTCACCGAGCGACGCGGATATCGACCGCGCACTCGGCGGCGTCCTGTGCCGGTGCACAGGCTATACGAAGATTTTCGACGCCGTTCATATAGCCGCCGGAAATCGCGTCGAGTCCGCCGTAGGCGAGCGCGGCTTCATCGGCGAGCGCATCGCACGTCTCGACGGACGCGCGAAGGTCGAGGGCCGCGAACTATTCGGCGCCGATTCCATTCCAGAGGACGCACTTTTTCTCCGCGCCATCCGTTCGCCACATCACCGAGCGCGATTTTCGTTCGGCGACTTCGAAACGTTCGTCGCCGTCCATTCCGGACTCGCGCGCGTATTGACGGCGAGAGACATTCCCGGGCGCAATCTTCACGGCGTCATACCGCCTTTCGCCGACCAGCCGGTCTTCGCGGTCGAGGAAGCGAGATTCAAGGGCGAGGCCGTCGCCGCGGTCATTGGAGATCGCGCAGCGATCGAAGACATGGACCTCTCGACATTTCCGATCGAATGGCAGGTTCTGCCGCATGCGCTCACGATGCAGGAAGCAGTTTCAACTAATGCGCCCCTGCTCCACGACGCTCGTGCGGGAAACATCCTCGTTCACGGTCGCGTCGAGAAAGGCGATGTCACGATGCGCGATGCGAAAGGCGTCGTCGCGGTCGAAGGCGAGTTCGAAACGAGCTTTGTCGAACACGCCTATATCGAGCCGGAAGCAGGTTATGCGCGCAGGACCGGCGACCGGATCGAGATCGTCGCCTGCACGCAATCGCCTTACATGGACCGCGACGATGTGGCGGCGATCCTCGGCATTTCGAACGAAGACGTGCGCATCGTCCCGACCGCGGTCGGCGGCGGCTTCGGCTCGAAACTGGATCTCTCCGTCCAGCCCTACATCGCGGTCGCGGCATGGCTAATGAACCGACCCGTGGCGATGATCTATTCCCGCCCGGAATCGATCGCGACGACGACGAAGCGACATCCAGCCCGTATCGCATCCCGAATTTGCGCGCGCGACGACGGTAAATTGACGAGCATCGATTTCAGGGCGGACTTCAACACGGGCGCCTATGCGAGCTGGGGACCGACCGTCGCCAACCGCGTGCCGGTCCATGCGTCCGGCCCCTACTTCGTTCCCAATTATCGCGCGCGAACTCGCGCGATACATACGAATTGCCCACCATCGGGGGCCTTCCGGGGGTTCGGCGTTCCGCAGATGGCAGTGGCGCAGGAGCAATTGCTGGACGAACTCGCCGCGCGGCTCGGCATCGACCCACTCGAACTGCGCTTGCGCAACGCGCTCGACGGCGACAAGCCGACGGCGACCGGCCAATTGCTCGGCGAAGGCATCGCTTTCAAACAATGTCTCGAAGCCCTTCGGGCGCCATGGTCGCAGGCTCGTCGCGACGCCGAAGCTTTCAATGCGCAAGCAGAGAGCGCCCTGCGACGCGGCGTCGGCGTTGCAGGCATGTGGTATGGCTGCGGCAACACATCCCTGCCCAACCCATCCACGATCCGCATCGGTCTCAAGCCAGACGGGCGTATCGCCTTACACCAGGGCGCGGTCGATATCGGCCAGGGCTCCAACACTGTGATCGCCCAGATCGCAGCAAGCGCGCTCGGCGTCAGCCTCGAATATTTCGATCTCGTTTCCGCCGATACGGACCTCACGCCCGACTGCGGCAAGACCTCGGCTTCAAGGCAAACTTTCGTGACAGGCCGCGCCGCCGAAGCCGCCGGACGCGCTCTGCGCGCGAAAATCCTGCGGCTGGCCAATGTTGCGGATGCTTCATCGATCCGTCTCGACGGGGCGCGGCTTGAGCTTGTCGACAAGGGACAGCGGCACGAGATCGCGCTGTCGTCGCTCGCCCCGGACGCATTCGGCTATCTGCTGACGGCCGAAGAAAGCTTCGATCCGCCGACGACGCCGCTCGACGACAATGGCCAGGGTTCGCCCTACGCGATCTATGGATTCGGCGCGCATATGGCGGAGGTCGACGTCGACATCCGGCTGGGAACCGTAAAGGTACGAAAGATCATCGCCGCACATGATGTCGGGCGGGCGATCAACCCGACCTTGCTCGAAGGCCAGATCGAGGGCGGCGTGATGCAGGGGCTCGGTCTGGCGCTGATGGAGGAATTCCATCCCGGCCGCGGTGAGAACCTCCACGATTATCTGATCCCGACGATCGGCGATGCGCCTGAGATCGAGACGATCCTGATCGAGACGCCGAACTCCATCGGCCCCTTCGGCGCGAAAGGCATAGGCGAGCAGGCGCTCATTCCGACTGCGCCCGCGATTTTCAACGCCATCCGTCACGCAACCGGCGTAGTAGTGCGGCGCGCGCCCGCGACGCCGGATCGGCTCCTCGCCGCGATCAAGGCGCTGGCGTAAGAGCGTCGCTCAACGCAGCCCGTCTTCGCCCTTGATTTCGTCTTTTTTCAAGCCGCCGACGCGGGGTAGCGGTCGGCCGGAATCCGTTACCGCGATCGCCACCATTATCTCGTCGGCGCGCGGCGCGTCGACGATCCGGACCTCCATGCCATCGAAATGACTGCGCACGAAAGCCGCGTCCTTGTGGCCTAGAGGAATGTCGAGCGCGACGCCCGGACCACCACGCTTTTTCGAGGACGGTATCAGCGCGGCGCCCTTTCCGAGCGTTTTCCGTACCGGCGCGCCGAGCTTGGGATGCAGGATCGCCGCGGCGTGTTCGAGCTCGCCGTTCTCGCCGACGGCGGCCGCCTTGCCATAGCTCTCGACCTTGTCGCCGGGAATGCCGAGCGCGGCTACCGCGCGCTCCGTCAGAAGGGCGCCGAGCGCCTCGCCGATTTCGATGAGTTCGGAGAGATCCTCGACAAACCGCCCAGCAAAAGGGTTGGCGATCACCGCGATTGCGGCCGCGCGTCGGGTCGGCGGCGAGATCGCGCGGCCCATTTCAGAGCAGGTTTCCTCGACGATCGTCACAAGCTTGCGAATGTTCGGCGCCATTTCCGCTCCTCCAGCCCATGCAACATTGCGCCAGCGCTCGCGGGGCGTCGTTCGGCGCCGGGCGATCGGGCAGCAAGACTTCCGACGACACGCGTAACCCCGCACAGTCGCAGCGAGGCGGCCACGATCGCGCCGCACCCAATCAGACGGCGCGCCTCGTCCTCGCCACTAGCGAGCGCGCACGCGACGTCGTTTTCCGACAAGGCGCCAACGCTACGCGTCACGAGACGGTCGCCGAGGTCGGATTGCGGATCGATTTCGTTCGCCGGCGCGCGAATGATGGCGGCCTGACCCGGCAGATCGACGGCATTGGCGATCAGCGTCGCTGCGGCGTCGGCCTGCGCGGCATTGGCCGCAAGCGCCGTCACGGCATCCGCTATGCCGAGCGAAAAACTGCGCCCGCGCCAGCCGCTCGTCGCCACGCCGCCGACGCTATGTGATGCGTCAAGCGCCGAAACGCCGAATATGCTCGGCGCTTCCGGCACGTCAACCACGCCAATCGTCAAAGTCGCATCGCCTGAAAGGTAAAGCGCAATATCCCCACCATTATTGACATAGGCGCGCCGAAGCGGCGCAGCCCGCAACATACGTGAGAGAATCTCGTCAGCAACCGCGCCCGCGACCGCTGCCATGGGCGTGATGAATTTGTCGTCCGCCACCGAGAGCGACGCGGCGTGCATGTGACGGGCCACAATGCCCGAGGGCGCCGTCGCGTCGGAACGCGACTGTGATCGCAGCAACGGCAGTTCCGCGCACAACTCGTCGAGCATGGTCGAAAAGCGCGCGATCGCCGCTGCGAATGCAAACTCCCGCGATCGCCGATCTCCCTCTGCGAGAACGATCAGATCGATCGGACCGTCATTGAGATGCAGACGTCCATCTTCGAGCAGGGTCGCCTGCATCCGCAAATTCATGAACGTCGCGCCGTCGACTGCAGTGGCCAAGGCAGCGTGGAATCGAAGGGTTCTCGGAGCTTGCCGTCGCCACTCTGTAAAACTTCGTCGAGTGAGCGCACGTGATCCACATGGCCCCCGAGCGCCGCGTAATCATCGAGCGACATCGAGAATTCGATAGGCGCGACGATCGCTGGCGTCGGCACGTAGCCGAAGGAATTGGCCGGCAGCAGCGTGACATCGACCATGAAGGTGATGCCGCCGCCCGGCCACACGTAGACCGGCGCCCCGCCGGCGGTCACGCGGGTGAGCGCCGACTTGACGGACTGTGTGAGGCGCACGGGATTTTCCGTCACGCCGGCTCTCAGCGAACCGCCGGCGCCGGCCATGAACAACACTGTGCAGAGCGCCGGCTCGCAATTCTCCTTGATGCGCGCGACCGATTCCGACAGAACCTGCGGCAAGTCGCACGCCACAGGCTTCAGATCGTCGTCGAGTTCGTAATAAGCGAACTGTTCGCCTGTCGTGGACACCATCAGCATCCGCAGTCCCGGGTGGGCGCCTTTCGCGCGATCGAACCCCTGGATGATCTCAAGCGGATCGGAAATATTCGTGCCGCCCCAACCGACGCCGGGATCTGCAACCTGGAAGTAGCGTCCGGGCGTCGACTTGCGGCCGCGCATGCGAATGCCCGTCGCCACGACCCCGAGCAGCTTGCCTGCCTGATGTTCGGACAGAACGCCTGTTATGTGATCGTCGACGACCACGACTTCGTCGACCTTGCCGAACCATTGTTGCGCGAACATGCCGATCGTCGCCGAGCCGCAACCGACGCGCATGCGTTCTTCGAGAACGCCGTTGACGATCGGCGCCGCGCCCGCCTGCACGATCACGCTCGCGCCCCCGTCGATCGTCAGCTCCACGGCTCGCCCGTTGGCGAGGTCCATGAGCGTGCGGCAGGTGACGCGGCCCTCGTTCTTGCCGCCATGCGTGAGATGGTTGACGCCGCCGAGCGACAGCATCTGCGACCCATATTCGCCCGTCGTCACATGCCCGACCGGCTCGCCTTCGGCGCGCACGAGACTGCATTCGTGGCCGAGATGTCGATCGGTGTCGATCTTCACCTTGAGCCCGCAGTACGAATAGATGCCTTCCGTGACCACCGTCACGACATCAACGCCCTCGACTCGCGACGAGACGATGAAGGGCGCCGGCTTGTAGTCGGGATAGGTGGTGCCGGCGCCGACGGCCGTGACGAAGGTGGCGTCGCCGCCGACCAGTTCTCCGTCCCAGTCAGAAGCGGCCAGGAACTTCTTCACGCGACCGCCGCCGCCGATCGTTCGCTGGAGAAGGACGTGCGGATCGGTTCGAACCAGAACGCCTTCGGCGTTCGCATATCGATCGCACGCGCCAGCCGTGCCGGGCTTGATGATGCACATGACCGGGCAGGCGTCGCACCGAACTTTTCCATCGGCGAGCGCTGTCATGGCGCTTCCTTTCGTGCCTCGGATTGCGATTTACAGCCGGGCCAAAACCATTAGTATGCAAATACTCGGCTTGCCGCCTGCGATCTGTCAAGCAAGCAAAACGTGTCGCGCGACACGATTGGGCCTTGCAGGATGGGCCGCGCGGAACGACGTTTGCATCGGCGTAATCTGGAGTCTGGCGGCGCTGAATTTCGAACAGGCGCGCGCAAGAAGGAGGCAGGAATGAAGGCCAAGCTGCTGGGTGGCGCGATTGCCGCCGCCGTTGTGTCGATCAGCTCATTCGCTTCGGCGCAGGCGCCGATACGCATCGGCGAGGTCAACAGCTACAAGGCGTTCGCAGCCTTTCTCGAACCATACAAGCGCGGCATGGAACTGGCCGTCGAGCAGGTCAACGCCGCCGGCGGAGTCGCGGGCCGCAAGATCGAGGTGATTGCGCGCGATGACAACGCCAATCCCGGCGACGCCGTGCGAATGGCCGAGGAACTCGTCTCCGCCGAGAAGGTCGACCTGATCGCTGGCGGCTTTCTCTCGCACATCGGCGTTGCCCTGAGCGACTTCGCCAAGCAGCGCAAGGTCGTCTATCTCGCCTCCGAGCCGCTGACCGACAAGATCGTCTGGCAGGGCGGCAACCGCTACACGTTCCGCCTGCGCCCCTCGACCTACATGCAGTCGGCGATGCTCGTTCCGGAGGCCGCCAAGCTAGGCAAGAAGCGCTGGGCGATGGTCTATCCCAACTACGAATACGGGCAGTCGGCCGTCGCCACTTTCAAGGCGCTGCTGAAGAAGGCGCAGCCGGACATCGAATTCGTCAGCGATCAGGCCACGCCGCTCGGCAAGATCGACGCCGGCGCGGTGACGCAGGCGCTCGCCGACGCCAAGCCGGACGCAATCTTCAACGTTCTTTTTGGCGCCGATCTCGCCAAATTCGTGCGCGAAGGCTCGTTGCGCGGCCTGTTTCAATCCGCATCCGTCGTCAGCCTGTTGACCGGCGAGCCCGAATATCTCGATCCGCTCAAGGGCGAGGCGCCCAAGGGCTGGATCGTCACCGGCTATCCCTGGTACGGCATCACGACACCAGAGCATAAGGCGTTCCTCGACGCCTATCAGAAGAAGTACAACGACTATCCGCGGCTCGGTTCCGTCGTCGGCTATTCGACGATCAAGGCGATCGCCGCCGCGATCGCGAAAGCGGGCGGCGCGGATACGGACAAGCTGGTCAACGCATTCTCGGGACTGGAATTCGAGTCGCCGCTCGGCAAGGTCAAGTTCCGCGCGATCGACCATCAGTCCACGATGGGCGCCTATGTCGGAAAGACGGCCGTGAAGGACGGCAAGGGCGTGATGGTCGACTTCGCCTATCGCGACGGCGCCGACTATCAGCCCAGCGACGAGGAAGTGAAGAAGCTGCGGCCTGCCGACTGAACCAGTCGCGCAGATCATGACAGTCCGGATAGCGGTCGGATGAGCCTGTCAGGCCTTTTCGTTCAAGCCCTGAACGGGCTCGCCGCCGCATCGACGCTGTTTCTTCTCGCGTCGGGCCTGTCTCTGATTTTCGGCGTCACACGCATCGTCAACTTCGCGCATGGCTCCCTTTACATGCTCGGCGCCTATGTCGCCTGGTCGCTGACCGATCGGCTGCAGGGCGTATTTGGCTTCTGGTTTGCGATCTTCGCCAGCGCGGCGACGATCGGCGTTGTCGGGATGCTCATTGAACTGACGATCTTGCGGCGCATCTACCGCGCCCCCGAACTATTCCAGTTGCTCGCCACCTTCGCGCTGACGCTCGTCATCAAGGACGCGACGCTCGCGATGTGGGGCGCGGAAGATCTGCTCGGCCCCCGCGCGCCCGGCCTTGCAGGCGCGATCACGATTCTCGGCCGGCGCGTGCCGCAATACGATCTCGCGCTGATCGCATCCGGCCCGCTCGTCCTCATTGCGCTGCAACTGCTATTGACGCGAACGCGCTGGGGCGTCCTCGTACGCGCCGCGACACAGGATCGCGAGATGGTCGCCGCGCTCGGCGTCAATCAGGCCGTATTGTTCACCAGCGTCTTCGCGCTCGGCGCGGCGCTCGCGGGACTGGGCGGCGCCTTACAGCTGCCACGTGAGCCGGCGGGCTTGTCGATGGACATGACCGCGATCGGCGACGCCTTCGTCGTCGTCGTCGTCGGCGGCATGGGCTCCATACCCGGCGCATTCGTCGCAGCATTGCTGATCGCCGAGGTCAAGGCTCTTTGCATCGCGCTCGGCGACTGGCAGACGCCGCTCGGTTTCGTCGTTGCATTTCCCAAATTCACCCTGGTTGCGGAATTCGCGGTCATGGCGATCGTGCTGATCCTCAGGCCATGGGGCCTCATGGGCAGGCCCGACGTCGCCATCCGTCCGCAGGCCACAACGAGCGCGCAGCTCGCGCCGCCGGGACGCGGATACGATCTCGCTTATCTCGTACTCGGCGCCGTTCTCCTGACCGTTCCCTTGCTCGTCGAGACCCGTTCGTACACACTCGTCTTCGGCATAGACGTATTCGTCGCCATCCTCTTCGCGGCCTCCCTCCATTTCCTGATGGGACCCGGCGGCATGCATTCGTTCGGCCACGCCGCCTATTTCGGGTTGGGCGCCTATGCGGCGGCGCTGTGCGCGAAAGCTCTGAACCTGCCGATGTGGTCGGCGCTGCTTGCCGCGCCCGTCGGCGGCTTCATCGGCGCTGTCGTCTTCGGCTGGTTCTGCGTGAGATTGTCGGGCGTCTATCTCGCGATGCTGACGCTCGCCTTCAGCCAGATTGTCTGGTCCATCGTCTACCAGTGGGATGGCCTCACCGGCGGCAGCAACGGCATCGTCGGCGTCTGGCCGACGAGCATCTTTTCATCCAAGGCCGCCTATTATTGCCTGACGTTGATCGTCTGCGGCGGCGCGACCTTCGTGCTGCGACGGATTCTTTTCGCCCCCTTCGGTTATGCGATGCGTGCGGCGCGCGATTCCGTGACGCGGAGCGCGGCCATCGGACTGGATGTCCGCCGCATTCAATGGATCGCTTTCGCCATTGCCGGCGCATTCGCCGGACTTGCCGGAGGCCTGTTCGCCTTCTCCAAGGGAAGCATTTCGCCGGAGACGCTCGGCGTCGGTCGCTCTATCGACGGCCTCGTCATGGTGCTGCTCGGCGGCGTTGATACACTGACCGGCCCGATCGTCGGCGCGTCCGTATTCCTGTTCCTTCAGGATCAGATCGCGCGGCACGTGGAATACTGGCGCGCCATGCTCGGCCTTTTCATTCTCGCCCTCGTGCTTGCATTTCCCGCAGGCATAGTCGGCACGATCCGACAATGGACGTTCCGCCGATGAGCCTGCTGTCGGTAGAGGGGTTGGCAAAGCGTTTCGGCGGCGTCCACGCGGTCGCCGATGTCAGCTTCACGCTCGAGGCGGGCGAGATGCTGGCGATCATCGGCCCGAACGGGGCCGGCAAGTCGACATGCTTCAACATGATCAACGGCCAACTGCCGCCCGACGCCGGCAGCATTCGCCTCGATGGCCATCAGATCGTCGGGCATCCGCCGAACGACATCTGGCGCCTGGGCGTCGGGCGGACGTTTCAGGTGGCTGCAACTTTCTCCTCCATGACCGTCCTGGAAAATATACAGCTCGCGACGCTTTCGCACGGCCGGTCCATCAATCGGTTCTGGCGGCCGATGGCCAACTACTCCGAGGATCGGTCACGCGCGCTTCTCGATCAGGTCGGAATGGCCGACCAGTCGGGCCGCGTGTGCGGCGACCTCGCTTACGGCGACGTGAAGCGCGTCGAGCTTGCGATTGCGCTGGCGAACGATCCAAAGCTTCTGCTGATGGACGAACCAACAGCCGGCATGGCGCCGAAAGAGCGCATCGCGATGATGACGCTCACGCAGGAACTCGCCCGGCGGCGCTCAATCGGCGTCCTCTTTACCGAGCATTCGATGGACGCTGTCTTCGGTTTCGCCGATCGCCTTCTCGTTCTCGCGCGCGGCAGGTTGATCGCGCAGGGAACGCCGGACGCCGTCCGCAACGACCCGGCGGCGCGAAGCGCCTACTTCGGCTCGGAGCGTGCTTTCGAGGGAATTCGAACGTGACGGCGCCGCTTCTGAAAGTCAGCGGCCTCGAGGCGTTCTACGGTGCGGCGCAGATCCTGTTTTCGGTCGAGTTCGAGCTCGCGCCCGGCGAAGTGGTCGCTCTCATGGGCCGAAACGGAGCGGGCAAGACGACGACCCTCGAATCAATCATGGGTCTGGTCGACCGCCGATCCGGCTCGGTCGACTTTCGCGGCCATGAACTCATCGGACTGCGGACTTACGAAATCGCACGACTCGGCCTTGGCTTCGTACCCGAGGATCGCAGGATCTTTACGGACCTGACCGTTATCGAGAACCTCGAGGTCGGCAGACGCAATCCGTCGGACGCGGCACAGGAGCCGTGGACTCCGGATCGCCTGTTCTCGCTCTTTCCGAACCTCGCGGAGGCGCGCGACAGATCGGCCGGCCGCATGTCGGGCGGCGAGCAACAGATGCTGACCATCGCGCGAACGCTGATGGGCAATCCGCTCGCAATTCTGCTCGATGAACCCTCGGAGGGCATTGCCCCGATTATCGTCGACCAGATGATCGACATGATCGCCGAGCTGAAGAAGTCCGGCGTGGCGATCCTCGTGTCCGAACAAAATCTGCCGTTCGCAGCCACCGTCGCCGATCGCGCCTATGTTCTCGACCACGGACAGATCAAATACTCCGGCGCGATCGCTTCGTTGCTCAATGACGAAGAGGTTCGTCGCACTTATCTCGAGCTTTGAACAGCGTCTTGCTCAGGACCAAAGATCGCGACCCATCGCCCGCGCATGAACCGGATTTCTTCGAGCCTGCCGATGCCCTGCAGGCTCGCTCCAGGTCGAAGCATGATCAGCCCCATATCGCCTTCGACAAGGACGCGATCCTCCAGGGTTTCGAGCACCGCCGGCCGGCGCGATCCGGATCGAATACTCGCGGTCGGCGCGTAGTCGACCGCAACGGGCGCATTGCCCTGCCGCGCTGGCTTTACATCTCGATTGGCCATCGCTGCGGTCGATGCAAGTCTCTTGTCCAGGGCGCGTGTCGGCTTTGCGAACAATGCGAAATGCTCTACCCCATTCACCATCGGGACGCCATCGCTGCTTCTGACGGCAACGATCGCAAATGTCGCAGCGCAGCCGGCTAACGCGACGCCAACGGCGGTCATCCCGCGCTCGACATCGCCCCAACGTCCTGCTCTATATCCCCTCTTCTTCATTTCGGCGCGTTCGCAATTCGCTGATAGGTCTGTTCGCTGAACGCATACACCTGAGCGCCAACGAACGAACCGCTGATCATGAGCGCGACGAAGACCGCGATGATCTTCGGCACGAACGTCAACGTCGCCTCTTGAATTTGCGTCAGGGCCTGGAACAGAGCCACGAGGATTCCAACTACCATCGCCGCGCCGACCGCAGGCGCGCAACCCATGAGCACCGTCGCCAGCGCCATGCGCATCAGATCGAGAGCATCGGCCTCGTTCACGCTGAAATCGTGACGTCGGAGCCGACAGGAAGGACAGCGCCGTTGTCGAGCGTCGCCACGAGGCCGTTACCGGTCAACGAGACCGCGACCACGACGCCAGAAACGGCGCCGTCTGCCGAAGCTAGCGAACGTCCGATCAGGGCCTCCGCATCGGTCAATGCCGTGTTTTGCAGAATCTGATCGAGCTTGGCGTTGGATTGCACCGCCTGCTCCACGCTCGAAAATGTCGCGAGTTGCGACACCCATTGCGTGGAGTCGGTCGGACTGGTCGGATCTTGATGCTTCATCTGCGCCATCAGCAATTGCAGGAAATCCCCGTAGCCCAAGCTCGACGTCGGCGTGGAATTAGTCGGCGCCGCGTCCGATATTGTGCTTGAATTGATCGTACTCAGTTGCATTGCGACATGCTTTCCCGGTCTTTCGGTTTCTCACTTTCTACGCGCACTTCCTCCGACCTGTAGAGTTCGCGCGATATACGCAACGCATCGAAGCTGCGCCCTGACTCCATCAGGACACAAATATCCTGCAGGCTGCCTCTCCGCCGCGGTTCCGTTTCGCTTCGCAGCGCCTCGTCAAGCATGCTGTATATGGATGTCCGCGCGTGCGCGAACGCGCCCGGATCCATCAAGGTCATCTGGATTGCGAAATAGATCTGACGCAGCGGCGTTGTCGCCTGCTCGGCTTGCATTACATGCGACTCCAGCAGGAAGGTGACGTCGTTGAGAAGTTGCAGCGATACGCGCCGGTCGACGCTGAAGACCGCCCCATTGATATAGATTTTCTCTCCGGCGCGCAGCGACAGTTTCATTGTTTCACCACCAGCCCGTCGCGGATCGTGACATTCACTTCTATCAGCGCATCGAGATTGCCTTCGCCTTCTTCCCGGAGCATGGACGTGCGCGCAAACATCCAGCGGCTGATCGCGAAAATGTTGCGGCGCATCTCGACGGGCAGCATATTCTGCGGGTCGACAACGTCCTGCATGAATATCGCCCACAGGCCCTCGACCGCATCGAGCGCCTCCGTCAAACTCACTCCGCGGGCGCCGGCGTCGCGCGCCTTACGCAATCGGACGATGACTTGGTCCAAGGCCTCGTATTCTCTGTGTCGCGCCTCTGTCTGGTCATCCGATGCGACATCGGAATAGGCGCCCTGATACATGCAGCGCCTCATATGAAATTGATCAGACTGAGTTGCGACAGTTTGCTCGTGACTTGATAGCTTGCCTGCAATTGCATGCTCAGAGTCGCAATTCGCGTCGATAGCTCCGCGGGATCCGCAGCCTCGATGTCATCGAGGCGACTGCCCAATTGCGCATGTTGCAGCGACAATTCGTTGTTGGCGTCCTGCAACCGGTTTTGTAATACCCCGACCTGCGCGATCGTATCCGTGAGCATTGTCTGGGCGCCGCCGATCTGGCTGGACGCTTGGGCAATTAACGCCGACCTGGTGTCGGGAGACAGGGACTCGATCCCGAGCGCCGCGACCATCGTCAGCGATTTCACGAGATTGCGTACAGCGGGAATATTCGCGCTCACGGAATTTGGCACGGTGACAGCCTGCGAGATTCTGGTTTGCGGAACGTCGTTCGTCGCATTCGACCAGAGGGAACTCCAGTTGGCGTCATTGTCGAACAGCGCCGCGAAATCGGCATCGAGAAAGTCCTGCATATCCGACGACGCGATACCGGCGCTCGCCGCGTCTCCCGGAGCAATACCGAATTTGGCTTGAAACGCCGCGGCGACCGCTGGCGCGCCGTTCGCGGAAACTTCCTTCAAGGGATTGCCGATCCCAAGCCCGCCGAACAAGGACACGCCATCGAAGTTCGAATTCATCTGGGACATCGTTTGGCTCAACGCAGCCATCGCATCCGCCGCTAATACTGTAGGGTTAGACGCGCCGGATATTGCTGTGACAAGCTCGGTCTGCATTCCCTGCGCGAGATCGGAGAGAGATCCCAATGCGGACTGGGCGGCGTCAAACCGCGCCGAGACCACCTTGTTGGTGTCGAGAAACGCCTGGCTCTCGTCGATCCGCGCGCGCAACACGGTCGCCGAAATGGAACGGGCGCCCAGTACGAGCCCCAACTGGCTTCGCCGTCCGCTGGACAATTCGTCTTGCGCCCGAGTCAATTCGCTCTGCAACCGGGCTATCGAGGCTCTGGTCGCGGCGCTCATGTTTGCGTTTGAAATAACCATGCGCATCACTTCACCGCGCTGAACAGAGCGGCGTACATACTGTCGACCATCGCCATCATTTTTGCGGACGCCTGATAGGAGTTTTCCAGATCGAGCATTTTGGACATCTGGTCATCGATATTGACGCCGCTCGAATTGGTCAGCGCGGTGTTGGTCTGAACCAGTATCGCATTGGCGCTTATCGACTTATCCGCAGCCGTCTGCCTCGCGCCTTCTAGCCAGCCTTGTGATTGCGCAGCGAGATCGCTGACATTGAGATGCGCCGGCAGCGGCGGCGCGCTGAAGGACTGTTGCGCATCGAGTGAAACCAGCAAGTCATAAAGGCGCGCGGAATACGAGCTAGACCCTGTCGCGTTCGCGACGAAGTTCGGGTCGCCGCCGATGCCACCATCACGCAGGAACGCAGGATTGCCTTGAGCGCTTGGATCTACGCCGATGCTCGCAGCGACGCCTTGCGTTCCGCTGGCGGGCATCGACGGACCGCCCGACCATGTAAACAATCCGGTCCGCACCGAACCGGCTGCGGACTGCTGCGAGAATGCGTTGATCAAACCGACAGCGACCTCGTCGATCTGCGACTGCAGCATCGTTGTATAGGTATCGCGAATTTGCGCGAGACCGGACACCTTGCCGCCCCGCGACGCCATCGTTGCGGATGGGCCGGTCACGGCGACGCCATCGATGTAGACGGCATTGCCAGTCACGCCAGCGGCAAACGTCGTCGTCGGCTCCATCGACACGGCGCGAGGCGTTCCCTGATAGAGTGCGACACCGGAATCGGTATAGATCGACATGTCTCCGTTCGAACCGATGATGGTCGAGATCGACACCTCTTTCGCGAGATCGGAAAGGATTGCGTCCCTGCGATCGAGCAGATCTGAGACATCCTGACCGCTGGCGCTTCCGGAGATTGCGGCGTGATTGGTCTGGTCAAAGGACTTGAGCAGCGCATTGATAGTCGAAACTGACGACGCCATGTCCTGGTCCGCCTGCGCGCGAACTTCCTGGATGCTGGCACTCGCCTGGTTCAACGACGCGACGAGCGAACCGGCCCTGCTGACAGCAGCGGCAAGGCCCGCGGCGTCTTGCGGCGCGGCGGCCGCGTGAAGCAGCGCCGTCCTGAAGGCCGAGAGCATCGCCGATGGCGAGACGCCGTCCGACGCTTGTCCCACGATGCTCTGCAAGGCGTCGAGAGCTTTTGATACGGCCTCGTCGCCACTCGCGACCGAGCTCGCGTCGAGCGCGGCCGATTGCAGGGACTGATCGGTCGCGCGCATGATGCGCGTCGCCTTAGTCGGCCCCGACAGGGACGGCTCTACCAGCACGATCTTGCGGGCGTAGCCATTCGCGTCCGCGCCCGAGATATTTCGAGAAACGGTCGCGGTCTGGAATGCGTTAGCGGCCAGGGCCGATCTGGCCGTCCGGAACGCGGCTTGAAGGGTCATCGCGATCGCTCCCGTTCGTCGGCCCGCTAGACCTTAAGGTTGACGAGAACGTCAGCCATGTCGGTCGCGATCTGGAATGCCTTGGAATCCGCGGAATAGGCACGCTGAGTCTCGATCATGTCAGTCAACTCGGAAGCGATATCGACGGTGGAGCTTTCAAGAGCCCAGGAAACGAGCCCCCCGAATGCGCCCTGCCCCGCCGAGCCGACCAACACGTCGCCGGAGCGTGAAGTCACGTCATAGACATTCCCGGCCTGTGGCATCAGATTGTCTGGGCTCGGGACTGTCGCCAACCGGATTTCGCCCTGTTTCGCGCGCGCGCCGTTCTGGTACACCGCATAGACGGTTCCGTCGGTGTCGATCGTCAGCTGACTGAATGGCGTCGGAGCATTTCCGTCGACGGAGACGCTGCTGACGGAATACGGCGCGCCCAACTGCGTCATGCCGGAGACATCGAGCGACATAGATCGGCCGTTTGGTATCCCTATGCTCAATTGCCCGGGTACGGGGGCAGAGAGAGAGCCGTTGGTCGGATCGAATTGTAGACTTTCGACCGTCAGAGGCCCGGATGAGTAGGGAAAGCCCGACGGGCCGGCAGTCGACTGATCGTAGACCGCGACCTCCCATGAATTCGCGCCGGTTTTGGTGAGGTAGACGTCGAGCGTGACCTTCGAACCGAGGTTGTCATAGACAACCAGCGACGATTTCGACGTCCAGCTGGCGGTTGCGGCATTTGCCGACGGAAGGTCTGCGGCGATCACCGACGACGCGTCAGAAGGAAGGTTGGCCGAAAAGGCGCCACTTGTGGTTGGCGTCGCCATCAAACCAGAGAAGTCGACCTTCATTTGCGACAGGCCCGAGAAGCCGACCGTATCGCTTGCGTTGGCGGAAACGCCCATAAGTCGGAAACCACCCGCATTGACGAGATAACCATTCGCATCGAGCCGAAACGAGCCCTCGCGTGTCAGATGAGGCGCGCCGTTCGCATCGGCGACGACAAAATAACCGCCTCCCTGAATGCCAAGATCCGTCGCACTCGAAGCGCCCATGAGCGCGCCCTGCTGGCTGATGCCGTAACGTATGCGCGTATCGACCGAACCAGACCCATACTGCGCAAGCCCGGCGTTGATAAGCATCGTTTTGAACTGAGCGGAACCAGCCTTGTACCCGATCGTGTCGGCATTCGCGATATTGTCCGAAAGCACCGACAATTTCGTCGATTGCGCGTTCATGCCGGATACGCTCGTGCGCATCGCTCCAAAGATCGACATCTTTTCCTCCGACACTTCTCAGGGATCAAGCAACGCCGAACCGCACATCGCCGGCGTCGAATGAACGGTGATTGGCGACCGAAGAGACGATGTTCCGCGCGGCCTCGCCATCATGCGCCGACCGACGCTCCACCAGGCAGTAGCCGAGGTATCTTTTTGAATCGATTGGGTCGTAGCCCATACGCTGCTTCAGCTTCTTCCGGAGCTTGCTCACATGGCTTTCAACAACGTTCTCTTCGACGTCTTCATCGAACACGCCGTATATGGAATGAAATATCTGCGCCTTGGTCACACGCCGGCCGCGATGAGAGGCGAGAAACTCGAGAATGCGCCGCTCGCGGCGCGGCAACGGAAATATGCTTCCATCCACTTCCGGATCTCTACCGTCGAAATAGACGCGAATCTGTCCGGACACAGTCGACTCCGAGCGCATCTCAGACCGCCTCTGGATAGCGCGCGCCCTCGCGAGAACTTCTCTCACATGAACAGGCTTGCGCACGACATCATCGACTCCGCAGGCAAACAAATCCAACGTCTTCTCGAGCGTGCAGTGATCGCTGAGCGCGATCGCCGGCGCCCTGCTGCGACCGCGAATCATTTTTGCCGTGGCGGCGCGCTCGCTGGAGTCGCCCAGCAAGAAGCATTCAACAGACATCAATTCGGACTTCGTGGCGCCGGTGAGCCAGACCTCGAAATCGAGATGACACAAATGGACAAGCGCGAATCCTTCACGCTCGAACTGCGCCTTGAATGCCGACCCGACTTCGATTCTGTCTTCGACAAAAATGATCATCCCCGCCCTCTGATTCTATACAGCCCCACAACACGTGTATTATTAATGATCGAATGGTTAATAAATAGTTAATTTTGAGATCTTGTTAGTATTTATCCTAACGTAATCTGCTTACATTGGGTAATTTATATTGCAACGACCAGCATCATCGTTCGCAAAATGATCGAGCCGCATTCGTCCAGCCGCCAAGGCCCGCGGCAATCATGTTTCGAATGACATTGCAGACGTACCGCTGCTGGGCCGGCCGGTTGCCGGGGCTGGCGTGATACCTCGCGACTGCACGCGTCCAGTCTGCCTCCTGCCGATGCAAACGCCTGAGGTAGCTGGCGCCATAGTCTACGTTTCTGCGCGGATCGAACATCTCCTCCAGCGACTTGAAGCGATCCCCGTGGAACTTGAGATTGATCTGCATGCAACCGACGTCGATCAACCTGACTCCGGATCGCAGCGCCTCTCGAACGATTTCGAGGGCGGAGCGAAGGTCAGGCGGGAAAAGAGGAGATCCCTCGACATTCAAGGCAAGTGGTTGCAGAACTCCATTGTGACTCGCCTCGGTCGTCGCGACTGCATAGAGAACGCCCAAAGGAATCTGAAAGTCCCTGGACGCACGCAACATCTGAGCCTCACAGCTATCAAACTGATGCGCGTATGCTTCGCCGGTGACCGCGTGGTTACAACACAAGACGACGATCAGAGCGCCAAGCATGCCTCGCGTCTTCGCGACCGAGACGACGCTTGCCTTCTCCCTTCTCGTCATCGCGACCGGAAAATGTCCTAGCTCGACCTTCTCCTTCGTTGCGCCCTGAAGCATGCGGATCATTTCCAACGTTTCCATTGCTCCACGTTGCTGGGGGCGCGTCGACACAATCTTCGCGCGCCGAAACCGTCACTTCCGCACTCAATCCCGCGGACGAAAGAAGCGCGCCTTCAAGTTCTGGTTGATTCCGCTTGATGATCCAGGCGTCGTCAGCAGAGGCAAGAATGCCAATATGAGCCTTGTCTCCCTCGAGCCGCAGCTCAACGGCGACCTCTTGGGACGTCTCTGATCGAAGCAGAAGGTTGATCTGGCCCGAAAATCGTTGCTTCGATACCTTGTCCAAAGCACACAGGGGATCGACGGTCGGATATAGCATTGCGCCTGACGTCTCCCGAGCCGCAGTTTCCATGTGGTCAATCGCTTCGCGAGCATCTGCTGCCGAACCTGGAAGCTGAGTTGTCAGACGCGTCTCGACGCCATCATCTCGTGACGCCTGACCATCGCTCCGATGCGCGCAACGCGTTTGGACGACGAGCGCCCGCCTTGCGTCAGGGGCGACGCGCCCCAACAATCCAGGACGTTCGGCGCCCGAAAAATCGCCCAGGACATCGCCTGCGTCCATTACGCCTCTCGATCCGTCACGGCCAGCGTCCGCCACATCCGGCTCGCGAGCATCGTGATGTCCCGGAACACGAGCAACGGTCACGCTATGGGGCCTTCCAACTTCGACGCCAACGCCTCCCCACGGAGTTGACGAACGGGCGCCAACGGCCGCATCCGACATTGCTTCCGTTCGAACAAGCTCTCTTGAAACGCGAGAGTCTGCCGAACTGGACGTAGCTGACGGGTCCGGAACACTCGAGCAATTCCCGCAATACTGCGGGCCCGCAGTCACGCGCTCCATGTGCGGCGCAGGAATAGTTGGTCGTGTCGATCCTCGATCGCTTGTCGCCTCAGCATCTTCGCCTCGCTTTTCGCCGCACGCCGCTGTCAGGAGCGATACGCTCACTGCCACGAAGGACATTGCAGCGACCGGCATGTTCGATGCCGAATGCGCTGATGGCCGCGAAGCGTCAGGATCGCGAAATCGTTTAGATATGCCTTTGCTCAGATGCGTCTCGAAACGTCCACGACCCTCCGATTCCACAGCAGTGCGAACTGCATATGCGTCATCGTCGCCGAATTGGCGCACGACCGCACCCGCCCGTCCGACACCCGCATCCTGAGAAATCGAACCGATTGCCATTCACGGCGCCTTCGAAAGAACCTTGTCCGCTTCCGCCATCCGATCGCGGATCGCTCGAGCCTCCACCGGATCCTCGTCTCGTTGCGGCTGCGCGTCCAACGCCATAACGCTCGTAGGCCCGGATTCTACGGCAGATGCGCGAAGACTATCCGCACAGGCCTTCAACAGGCGGTCTTCATCACTCAAGCCGACGGAGTCTGCATCTACGGCCGGCGCGCCTGCTTCCGTTTCGGAACCATCGATTCCCAACGCCAACCAACGATACAGCCGGCACCTTGCCCGGGGCTGCGCGCTACTAGGCGCCTTGTCACAGATTGTTCGGACCGAGATCCGCGCCCCATCATGGTCGCCACGCAGAAGCGAGGAACGCGCTATGCGCATGATTATGTCCGACCGAATCTCCGGCGGAAGACCATCGACCATTTCGATAAGATCTAACCTGGACGCCCCTTCGCGATCGGCCCAAATGTCCTCGACCAGCCTCCTAAACCCTTGCAGGAAGTTCTCCGCATAGCGAGACTTGGGAAAGCGGCCGAGATATCTGTATGCAATACGTTCGACGCGCTCGATTTCTGTCTTTTTGTCGAGAAGAAACAGTTGTTGCCGCAACGCGGCTTCCTCGATGAGACCCCCGGGCGCCAAAATCGCTGCTACAGTTAGCTTTTCGACTGCACGAGATCGGTCGTAGCCCGCCAACTGACGCGCTTCTGCGAAAGCGACAGCCCCTGCGATTTCTGGCGAAACGAGCTTCGGGTCGATTGCCGCGAACTCCTCTGGTTTCGCATGCCGATCGCTCGTGGCGAAAGCGAGCGACTTCTCGATGAGACTACTACCCCTCTCATCCATTCTTGCATCCGCGATCGCGCCAGAAATCGTGCGCGCTTCGCCTCCGGTGAGCAAGAACATGACAATTGCATTCTTGTTACGATGGTCGCTCCAGTCGACTTGCGCCGAATTGACCGACGCAATGAAGCGCTCAACGACATTCTCCGATTCGCCATCGATCGCCGAAGCGCCGTATGCAGCCTTGTCACTCTCGTCCTGCACCTGCCGATACAAGACATATGGCTCGCGTTGCTGCGCCGTGGCGACAGCCGACAGCGTCGTCCACGCGACGATGAATACGACAGTGCATGCTCTCATGATCGCCCCGGCGGTCGCCGCAGGAGGATTTCGATCCGCCGGTTCTCAGGAGCTTCTGGAACGTGAGCGTTCTTCAATTTGCGATCGGCGTGACCTTCGACCCGCTCGACACGACGCTCATCCAGGCCAGATCGTACAAGTCCGAAAAACGCCGCCTGCGCCCGCGCGAACGAAAGCGTCCAGTTGTCCGATCTCCCGGCGCGATAGGGCCTCGAATCGGTGTGACCTCGCACGACGACGGAGCCTTTGGTCGTTTTCAGAACCTCTGCGATCGCCGCAAGCACTTTCAGGAGCCTTCCATCTGGTTGAGACGAACCGACGCCGAACGAACCAAGATTTGAGCCTTCGGTCAGACTGATCAATATACCTTCCGACACAGTCGTCACATCGAGCACGCTATCGAGATCGGCGGCATGTTTCGCGCCAAGTCGTCGTCCAAGTTCCTTCTTGACTGCAATCGCCTCGGATTCCTTGCTCGCGGATCTCGCCAAATCTACTTTTGTCATTTGCGCAAACTTCGCTTCCGATCTTCGCGCGAACGGATCCTTGAATTCATCGAGGGTTTCGAAGACTTGTGGCTCGCCCTTGACGACAGGCGCACCGGACTCTGCGCGGTGCCTCTCACTCTCCTTGATTGGGTTGCCCTTCCCCGAACCGCTACCGGCTCCAGCGACCATGTGCGCCTCGCGAGCCTGTCGCTCTGTCGCCGAAGCGTCAAAGTCCACTTCCCGGGGATCGTTCAGGCCTTTGCGCGCGGGCGTCGTGTCGGACAGACGGATCGGATTGAAATACCGTGCTAGCGAACTGCGCGTCTGCTTTGTTGTCGAGTTTACAATCCAAAGCACGAGGAAGAACGCCATCATCGCGGTCATGAAGTCCGCGAAGGCGACCTTCCATACACCTCCATGATGCTCATCATGATCGCCGTCGCTCTTTCGACGAACGATTACGATTTCATGAGGAGGTTCCGGATCACGTTCAGACATCGCCTGATCCAGAAAACACACCCTTTACTTGGTTCACCCATTCACCGAAGTCCGCACCGATGAAGGCATGTCCCCAACTTGTCTCCAGGAAGCGACTGTCCGACACGCGATAGCTGGCTTCTATCCCTGCCTTGCGAAGGCTTTCGAGCATGATCTCTTCTTCCTCTACAGGGCCTGCAACGACCAGATGGCACTCACACCCTTGCGGAATCGATCTACGTAGAAGCGTTATGAATGCCTGCCTCACTCTTTCACGCTGCACATCCGAGATTACAGGCATCAACACATCAGCTAGCTGCCGAGATAGATTCTCCTCTAGCTTGACGCGTCCACACTCGATCTCCGCAGTCAATCGCTCGCACCATGCCGCGGTCAATTCATCACGCACGGCATCCATCTTCGCTGCAGCGCTCGCGAGAGCTTCTGCAACAAGCTCACGTGATTGCGCTAGGCCATCTTCAAACCCTCGCGCATAGCCAGCTGCCTCAGCAGCCGTCAGCACGTCAGGAGATGCGCTCGATGTCAACGTCGCTGGATTTGCGCTCCCGTATAAGTCCGGCAGATGCGCCATCAAAGCGTCAAGCCTCAACGCGCGCATCCTCGTGCAGCCAACCCTTGATCACTTGAGCCGCCTGTTCGCCATCAGCCTCGATGAGCGATTCCAGCCGCCTTTGAACGCGTCTGCGTTGGCTTTCCCCGACTTCGCTATGGCCGTTCGACAATTCTCCGTTGTCAGGGGTCGAGGCAGGAAGCTCTCGGATGTTTTCGTCGGCAATGAGAAGTTCGGCGTCAGCGCCTGGTTCGGCGCTTTGACGCAGGAATCGGACGGCAACACCGCCTGCCACCAGCGCGACAATCACGACCGCCACCGCGCTGAATATCGAACCGAGTTGACGCGCGACGATTAGAAGCATTCCTGACTCCCCGATCGGAGCCATATCGGCATCGACGTTCGAGAATTCAATCGCTGCAAGTTTGAGATTGTCGCCACGCTCTTTGGTTATCCCGGCGGCTGTCGCCGCCAGTTCGGACAGCTCGCTCAGGCGTTGCTCCAGACTGACGCCGGACTTTTCCCCGAGATTGGCGAGAATAGCGCTCTTGTTAACCAACACTGCGACGCTTAGACGTTCGATGGCATATCCGGCGCCGGACGTTTGCACTGACTTCGATGAAATCTCGTAGTTGGTCAACTCTTCCTTCTTGTGGTTCTCCTCGTTCGAAACCTTTCCATCCCCCTTGCCTTTGTCGTTGGGAATATTGCGCTCCACCGACGTCGACGCCTGACCGTTCGAATTCTGGGCTGCCTGATTTTCCTTGATGACTCGCGTCGACCTCTCGACCCGCGAGTCTGGATTGTAGATCGTCTCGCTGACCTGCTTCTTGTCCGTATTGATGCGCAACGCGACGCTGACGTTGAGATTTCTGGCTCCCACGATCGGCGCCAATGTCTGTCTGATATTGTCCTGAAGCTCGCTGGAGAGCGCTTTTTCGACGCTCAGCGCATTCAATGGGCCGGCCATCTCAACGTCGCCGCCAGACGCAAGGACAGCGCCGTCGGCGCTCAGCACGGTTACCGCATCGACTGCAAGGCCTGGAGTCGCCGCGGCGACCAGCCGTCGAATTGCTTGCGCCAAGCTCCGTTCCGCCGAAGCTGACAGACGCACGACAACGGACGCGGAAGCCGCCTTTCGTCCGTGTCGGAAGCCGCCTTCCTCTTCAGGGGCGATATGAACGCGCGCCGCCCTGACGCCACGCATCGTCTGAATGCTTCGCGCGAGTTCTCCTTCGAGCGCGCGAATTCGCGTCACCTCCTGCATGAAGGACGTCAGGCCGAGTGAGCCCAGCTTGTCGAAAAGCTCGTTTCCGGCATTCGCGCTTCGCGGCAACCCGCGCTCGGCCAGCACCATTCGAGCCCGTGACGCCTGGCCGTTCTCGACCAGAAGCGTTCCGCCGTCCGCGCTTACGTCGAATGCCACGTTCGTTTCACGCAGGATGCCGGTGATACGGGCAACGTCCTGAGCATCGAGGCCACTATAGAGAACCTCGAATGCCGGACGGGTCGCAACATAGCTCGCGGCGCCAACCGATATGAGAACTGACAATCCGACAAGGCCGAGCTGCCACAAACGGCGCGCGCCGAGCGCGCCAAATGAGACGACGATCTTCCTGAGTTCCTCGACAACCGCCATTGCAACTCCCGCGCACGGCGACGACGATCGATCGTCTACCTTGCGCGGGCGTTGCGCGGGCGGCCGATCAGCCGAAGAGTTTCAGGATCATTTGCGAGTTCTGGTTCGCAATCGCAAGAGACTGGACGCCGAGTTGCTGCTGGGTCTGCAGCGCCTGAAGTCGCGTCGACGCCTCATTCATATCGGCGTCGACCAGTGCGCTGACGCCGTTCGTCAAGGCGTCCGACATCGCGGACACGAAAGTTTGCTGCAGCGCTACCCGCGTCTGAGTTGCGCCAATCTTCGCGGCATAGTCCTGGAGCGAAGCAAGCGTGTTGTCGGCGTCGGCGATATAGGTATCGAGCGACGAACTCGTCGTCGAGGCCGAAACCGACAAAGCTGTGAAGTCGGTCCCGGTGCCGGTCGCGGTGCCGGTGCCACCCTCGAGAATGCCGGACGAGGCCGTGGCGCCCGTACCCGTGCCGGTCAACGCCGCCGTCGTCAACGTGATCTTTCCGACGGAGGTCGCGCCCGTCGCATCTCGATCGAAGGACGAGACCAGGTCCAGCGCCGATTTCGAACCGTCGAACAAATTGACTCCTGAATACGTCGACGAGTTGACGATCGACGTCAGCTGCTTGGTCGCCTGCGTAATGTCCGTGCCAATCTTGTCGAGATCGGCGCCTGGCTGCTTCGCCGTCACGAGGTCGTTCTTGATCTGATTCATGACCGAGATCACATTATTGATCGCGGAATTCGTAAAACTCAGCATTGACGCACTCTGCGCAAGCGACGTCTTCACTGCGCCGAGCGCGCCATTATCCGACTTCATCGTCGACGCGATCGACCAGTAAGACGCGTTGTCCGCAGAACTGCCGACCTTCAGACCCGTTGAAATCTGGTTCTGCGTGGTCTGCAGGCTCTTCTGCGTCGCCGATAAATTCTGGAGCGCAGTCAGGGCGGAGGAATTCGTGAGAATGCTGGACATAGATTCGTCCCTTTGGAAAGCAGTTTACGGAGGGACATGCCGTCACGTACGGCCGAACAGTAGGGCTTCATGCACTTGGCGCATCGAATTCTTCGCGCCAACCTGTCCTGATCACAAGATAAGGGTCAGAGGTTGCGATTTCGCTAACACACAACCATTTATCCATACGACCGCACGAGCCCACGCACCAGCAAGCTCCATCCGTCTATCAAAACGAAGAACAAGACTTTGATGGGCAGACCGATGACTGATGGCGGCAACATCATCATGCCCATCGACATTACGATCGTTGCAACGATGAGATCGATGACCAGGAATGGCAAAGCGACCAGAAATCCAATCTCGAATCCTCGCCGCAGCTCCGAAATCATGAAGGCAGGAACCAAGACCGTCAGAGCCACGGTCCGCTCGTTCCGCTCAGGCGTCTGATGCGTCTTCGCTACCTGTAGCTCCTTCATCAGACGCAGATCCGACTCGCGTACATTCGAGAGCATGAAATCTCGAAACGGTCCGACCATGCGTTCGACCGCCTCCCTCTCATCGATCTTCCGATCGACAAGCGGTTGCACGCCATCTCTCCACGCTTTGTCGAAAGTCGGCGACATAACGAAAATGGTCAGGAACAAGGAAAGACTGATCAAGACGATATTTCCCGGCGTACTCTGCAGGCCGAGCCCGGATCGCAGAAACGAGAGCGCAATAACAAATCGTGTGAAGCTCGTCGCCATTACCAGCAAGCTCGGCGCTATCGACAAGACGGAGAGAACAGCGACGAGTTGAACGATCCTGCCTGACATTTCCCCGTTCGCCTGTCCGGATAACAGGTCCGAAACCTGCGCCGATGCCGCGCCCACATTCGCCAATGAGACGGTTGTCCATATCAGGACGGTCGAACCCGCCGTTCGCTTCATTGTACGACCAAGGTTTGAATCAGCACCGCCTCCACCGCTGGACCAATTCGAAAACGTGCGCGTTCGAGCAAATCCGCACGCAGTCGCCGCAATCCATTAGCCCCGGTGATCTGCCGCGCATCCGTGCCGCGAAGGAAATCCGTCGTATCGGATATGAATTCAGCTACATATTGATCCAGCTTCGGATCGGATTTCCCGGATATGAGCAGCGCAAGCTCGACGCGGATCCAGGCCCCTTCCGGCGATGAGAGATTCGTAACGATCGGACGAACGTCACGAAGCTTCTTGTCCGAAACCAAATTTTCACGCGCGGGACTCTCGGCGAGATGCGCAGGCTCCGAAGCAATGCGAGACACTTGCGCCTTCCATCCCATCCAACCGCTCGCCGCCCCCAATGCGAGAGCCACGATGGAAGAGGCGATGAGAACTAAAACAGCCGGAATTGCCTGCGCCTTTCATCAATAGGGTCGAACGATGTCGACGATCTGATGCAGCACCGACGGCTGCTGAACCTCGCTGAGACGACCTCTCCCCCCGTAAGAAATGCGCGCTTCCGCTACCTTGTCGTACGTGATCGTATTGTCGCGGCTGACGTCGCGCGGTCGAACGATCCCCGAGACCTTCAGCTCGCGAAGCTCGTAGTTGACGCGTATTTCCTGCGAGCCGCTGATCAGAAGGTTTCCATTGGGCAAGAGTTCCGTCACGATAGCCGCAACCGAAACCTGAATTTTTTCCGAACGACCAATGTTTCCCTGTCCTTTCGAAGTCGATGTCGTTCCAGCGCTGACGGACCCGTTTGCTTTACCCGTCAGGATCGGGAACGAAATCGCGCCATCAAGGCCGCTCTTGAACTGCGACTCGCTGGAACGATCCGACGAATTTCCGAGAATCGCGCTGTCGTTAATGGCAATCACTACGGTGATCAGATCGCCGATCTTCGCAGCTCTCGCGTCGCGAAAGAGATCTCCCCCGCGATCATCCCAAAGGGTCCGTTGAGGTCCCGAATAAGTCGCCCGCGTATCCGCGATTTGCTGCAGATCCGCGTTCGCGGTCATACCACTTCCAACAGCGGTCAGTCTGGGCGCCCGCCCGATATCTCGCGGGTCGACAGCGCAGCCCGAAGCGACGACAAGAGCGCATACGTGGGCAATTCTGATCACGTGCCACTCTTCGTCTGTCTGGCGGCGGAAGACCCACGACGAAGTGCGAGATCCGCCAGATGGGCGGCTCGATCAGCGCCCATTTCGTTCAGAATCGCGCTGGCCGCGCGCGCATTCAACTTCATTATGATACTGGTCGCCGTCTCCTCGCTCATAGCGGCGAGCTGTTGAGCCGCCGCCTCCGGTTTCATCTTCGCGTAAGTCTCCACCAACACATCCCTCGTAGAGGACCACAGCCCTTCGCGTCTCTCGACCCAGGTCCGCGCTTCTTGAGCCAAGGCGACGAGAGCGGCGGATTTTCGCGCTACTTCTTCGCCGAGTTCCGCCAATTTCTTCTGCCGCCGAGCCACACGAGCTTCCGCCGCGTCAGCTGCATTGTTCGAGCAATACGTTTTCGCTATCGCCGCAAGCTCGCTCGCGGTCGTCCGCGCAACAATCGGCGCAGCGCTTACCGGCGCGCCAATGGGCGCCGCCCCCTCGCTGCGACTCGTTGCGACAGTCTCCTGGTCGGAAACACGCTCTGTCACCACCGCCGAGGCGCCAGATCCGACGACCGGCTTGATCTTCTTCGCAGCCGAGCCTCGGACGTCGTATCGCGTCGCGCGTCCCCGTTTTCTCTTGGCGGGCTTCCTGTGTCGTACTACCTGCTTTACCATCGATGCCGCCTCGAATGCGCCCTTCGACTTATGCGTCGAATGCCTCGCGTCATTCACGCCGGCTTGCGCGACGGTTTGCTGGCACGGAACGACCATCAAGAAGGCGACGACTGCGAGAGGCGCGATTCGCCGCCAGGTTGACAATCGCACTTGAGCATCGACTGTCGGCAAGTGTTCTTCCTTTCGCGCAGCAACATCCGTCGTTCGACTTGCGCGAAACTGACGTCACTGAACGACGATATCCGCCTGCAAGGCGCCGGCTGTCTTGATCGCTTGCAGTATCGAGATAATGCCCGCCGGTTTCAGACCGATCTGGTTGAGCCCGCGAATGAGAGATTTGAGACTTGCGCCCGAAACAATCGCAAACTGTCCCCCATCCTGCGCAACCGAAACGGAGGTATCGCTGGTAACGATTGTCCGCCCCTGAGTCCGCGCATTTGGCTGCGACACATTCGGGGTCTCGGTAATGCGAACCGACAGCGCCCCATGCGTGACGGCGACCGTGGAAATCTGAACGTCGGCTCCGACGACGACGGTTCCAGACCTCGAGTCGATCACGACCCGCGCCGGTATGTCCGGATCAACAAGTAATTCACCGATGTCTGCGAGAAGACGTGACGCTGTTATCCTCGGCGGCTTCACCAGCTCGATCGTTCGACTGTCCTTCTCTCTCGCGACTCGCAGCGAAAACCGCTTCATGGCGAACCTGTTGATGGCGTCAGCAATCTTCACCGCGGTCTTGAAATCAGCATTGCGCAGTTCGAGGACGACACGATCTTCGCCTGTTGCGACATTCGAAGGCTGACGCTCTACAATTCCGCCGTTAGCTATTCGCCCCGTCGTCGGAACGCCCTGCGCCACGGACTCGGATCGACCTGCTTCGGCAAATCCGATGACAGAAATCGGCCCTTGCGCCGAAGCATGTACGATACCGTCAGGTCCCATGAGGGGTGTCATAACGAGTGTCCCGCCAACCAATGAAGTCGCATCGCCCATGGACGAGACCGTGACATCCAAACGTGTCCCAACACTCGAATACGACGGAATATCGCCAGACACGATTACCGCCGCCACATTGCGCGTCCTCATGGCGCCGGACTTGACGGCGATTCCCATGCGATCGAGCATCGATTGCAGGGACTGTTCGGTGAAAACCGAGTTTCTGAGGGAATCTCCCGTGCCTTGGAGCCCGACGACCAGTCCGTAGCCGACGATCCGATTTTCCCGCGGACCACGAACCGCGACAATGTCCTTGAGCCGAACCATCGCCGAAACATCGTTACCGAGAAGACAGAGGATCACCAGAAAAACGCGCCGCAGCATCAGTTGCCCACCAGCACTTTTCCCGCCTTGCTGACGACACCGGTCACGGCAAGGCCACTCTCGACATTCCGCACACGAATAGCGTCTCCCTCTCTCGCGGATTGCAAGGCAAGGCCGGACGCGACGATCGAAATGCCCGGCTTTTCGTAGAGGAGTTGCACCAGGCTTCCATTCGCAATCGTGTATCTCTCGTCGAGAGACGATGTGCTCACCGGCCTACCTGCGAACAATGTACGCCTTGCGACTTTCCCGACGGCCTCTTCCCGACCCCTGATAGCGTCGTCCGTCTCGGCAATTTCGAGGACCGCATCGCTCAACATGCTTTCACGCAACACTTCTCCCGGATAGATCGTCACGCGCGCCACGACGACCAGAGCCTCCCTGGCAACCGCGCCCGTCGACCCGGCCATCATGAATAGAACGAGAGCGATTGCAGAACGCGCCACGCGATCACCTCATGTTCTTCGAGATTGTGCTGGCCATGTCGTCAACGGCCTGAATGACTTTCGAATTCATTTCATAGGCGCGTTGCGCCGAAATGAGATCCGTTATCTCCTTCACAGGGTCGACGTTCGAACTCTCCAGGTAGCCCTGACTGATTGTACCGAACCCGACGTCTCCGGGAGCGCCATTCACCGCAGCGCCAGATGCGGCAGTCTCGCGAAAGAGATTGCTTCCGAGAGGCTCCAGACCCGCTTCGTTCGTAAATGTCGATATAGTCAACTGCCCGATTTGCTGCGGCGCAGTTTGTCCCGCGATCGTGGCGGTCACGAGACCGGATTGACTGACGTTGATGGCGGTCGCGTTCTGCGGCGCTTGAATTGACGGGATCAGAGCATAGCCATCCGCAGTAACAACCTGCCCCTGCGCGTTGGTGCTGAACGAACCGTCCCGTGTGTATACGGTTTGCCCGTCGCCGCCTTGCACCTGAAACCAGCCACGCCCGTTCAACGCAAAATCGAGCTTGTTTCCGGTGCTTGTCAAGGCGCCCTGAATATTCAGATTGCGAACGGCCGCCGTACGGACGCCGAGCCCGATCTGCACCCCTTCGGGCACGGTCGCGTCACGTCCTCGATTTGAAACGCCCTGCAAACGCTCCGCCTGATAGAGAAGATCGGTGAACTCCGCACGCGCACGCTTGAACGCTGTCGTATTTATGTTTGCAATATTGTTCGCTATGACTTCGACATTGAGCTGCTGCGCGCTCATTCCAGTCGCTGCGATTGTAAGCGCCCGCATCTTCTTTCCTCAGATTGGCATGCGGCTTATCTCTTGCAGAGCAGCTACGAGCTTGTCGCGAACCGCAAGCGCCGTCTGGAGAGACTGTTCAGCCTGAATGAGAGTTTCGGCGACTTCCCGCGCCGACGCCTTTCCATGAAGCGCCGAAGCGCTCACCTTTTCCGCAGCCTGAACCGATTGCGAGGCCGAGGTCGCCAGATCTGCGAGCATATCGCGAAAATTCGACGTCCCACCCGACGGCGCCTGGCCCGATTCGGCAGCCTCGAACAGGCTCGACACCGCTCGCGTGACACTCTGCGCACCAAATCCAACAAGTAGCGGCGCCATTTCCTGCCTCAAGCCTTCAATAGATCGAGCGTCAAAGAGAATAGATCTCGAGCCTGCCGAATGACTTGAAGATTGGCCTGATAGCCATGATTTGCCTCTCTCAAGTCCGCAAGTTCGAGCACCGGATCGACGTTGGGCATTTTCACCTCGCCTTTGCCATTGGCGGCAGGATTGCCCGGATCATGCGTCAATCGGAACGGCGACATGTCCACGCCGATCTGCCTTACTCCCACGTATCTGACGCCTTCCGAACGCGACAACTCGTCCCCGAAAGTCACTGTCTTCCGACGATAGGGATCCGATGCCGCATCCGCGGCAGACGTATAGGCGTTGGCGATATTCTCGGACACAACTCGCATTCGCATCGATTGCGCATACAATCCGGAACTGGCGACCCTGAAGGAGGTCTGGATCGGGTCGATCACGCTTTACCCCTTGATTGCTGAAGAAAGCAGGCGATTGAGGCTCTTCACGATGCTCGAGTTGAGCATATAGGCCTGCCTGACCTCGTTGGCGGTCACCAGTTGCCGATCCAGCGACACGGTATTGCCCGAATGCGATGTCTCGAACGCGCGCTGCACTCTGGTTCCTATCGCTTGCGTCCCATCCTGCGCGATACGCAAGTGGCGAGGGCTCGTCGCACGCAAATCGAGTCCGCCTGCCGCCACCAATTTCTCGAATGGCTCGACATCAATGGCGCGATATCCGGGCGACGACGCATGCGCAATATTCTCCGACAAGACCTTTTGTCGCGCCATCAGCCATTGCGCGTGCCTGTGAGTGAGCTGAAGTATCGCCGATTCGACCAAGGATAATCTCCTGAGACGATCACAGCCTATGGTCCTGATCCTTGCCCCTGCCTTGCGCCATTGGGCGCCGCGTGTCTGGAACTGGACGCGGCGAGGAAATTTACGATCTCCGCGACCGCACGGTAGAATTCCGGTGGAATCACTTGTCCGAGTTCGACGCTGCGGTACAGGCCACGCGCCAACTCGGGTTGCTCGACAACCGGAATTTGACGCTCCTGCGCCTGCTCGCGAATCTTGAGCGCCAGGAGCTCCTGCCCTTTTGCGACGACAATAGGCGCCGCGTCTTCGTCTCTGGAATACTTCAGCGCAACGGCGAAATGGGTTGGATTGGCTATCACCATGGTTGCCACGCCAACGTCATGCAGCATTCGACGCCTCGCCCGATCGAGAGCAAGAGATCGCATGCGCATTCTCAGGAGCGGGTCGCCCTCGGACTGCTTTCGCTCGTCAACGACCTCCTGTCGTGACATCCTGAGCTTTTTCCGCCAAGCGAGATGCGACAGAACGACATCCGAAAGCGCGAAAAGCACAACGACCGCGCATATGGAACGTGACACGCCTTCTATATCTCGTAGAGCCATGATCGCCACGAAGCGGGGCGAATAATGCGTATGAACGGATGCTTCGACGAAGATGAGCCGCAACGATGCACTCGCGGCCAGAATGACAACCAGCAGCTTTCCGCATGATTTGAGAAATTCCCGCACTCCCTCGGCGCTGAATAGCCGACGCATACCAGCGGCTGGAGACAACCGGGACCAGTCGGCTCGAATGCGTCGCCAGACAACTCGCGGGCGCTGCGGGCCGGCGCCGACCACGACCGTCACGCAGATCAAAGACAGGGCCGCCATGTACACAGCGCCCCCGACTGCGACGCCGAATGCATGCAGCAATGCGTCGACATCGCCCGCGTTGATAACGCGCACATTCGCTAATTGTTCGAACCAGACGAACAATATTCGACCGATCTCTCCGACAGCCCCCCGATCCAGCGTCAACAGACCAACGTGGATTCCAAGAAGAGACCCGAGCAGCGACATATCTCGCGAGCGCGGCGTATCGCCACGCTCGAGAGCGTCATTGAGTTTCTTCTCGCTGGGTTCGTGCTCCCTGCTTTCTTTGTCCGGCTCCTCCGACACACAGGCGCTCCTGCTTCTCAGTCACTCGCTTCCGGCCGCAAGCTTATCAATCCCGCCTGCGACAGCCGGAGCGCCGCCTCAACAATCATGCGCTGTGCAGCAAGAACCTCGCGTTGAGGCGCCGTACTGCTTCCAGAGAGTTCGGATTCCACCATGCGTCGAGCGCGCGCGCCCAGGCTACTGAGAGTCGCTTCGATCAATTTCGGCGACGCGCCCTTCAAGGCGAGCACGACCCTTTCCGTCGGAAGCCCATCAAAGACCGCCACTCGATCCTTTTGTGACAACTGAACAACTTCGTCGAATTTGAAGACCAGCGCCCGAACAGCGCGGGCTTCATCAGGCGCCACGGATGACAAATACGCGAGCGCTTCATCCGAAGCTCTCGCATCAAATCGATTGACGATCTCCGCGACCCGCTTGGGACTATCTGTGCCTGGTTTCGCAACCGACCGTCCAATTGCGTGTGCCGCCAGACCATCCTGCAACCATCTGACAGCGATCGGCGCCGGGCTCGTCGTCGCGAGCATCGCAGCCAGACACTTCGGCCGTCGAAGATCATCGAAATGCTCGAGCACTCGTGCGGCTTGCTCGGAGTCAATCATATTGAGAATCACACCGCAGAGCCAAGGCGCCTCCTCGTTGAGCGCCTCCGCGAGCTGCGCCCCCTCCAGCCGACCAATTTCACCCCAAACATCAACAACCTCCACCTTGGCCAAGTCGTCGACGGCTTCCTCGAGTTCCTGCGGTTGCAACGTTCCGGCCACGAGTTTCTGCGCCTCGGCAAGCGTGCCTACGACGTCCGGTCCGTGCGCGAACGCATCGGAGAACTCGTCGATCATTGTCTCCAGCGCCGTACGGTTCACGATGCCGAGGGTGGACGCCGCCCGCGCAATTTCTCGTACCTCGTCCTTATCGAGATATTGAAGAAGCTTCGGAGCAGCATCCTTTCCAAGCACGATCAAAAGTGCTGCAGCTCGTTGCGCCCCGCTCAATCTGCGCCGGTCGCCCCCCGTCCGCCTCTCGAAAGCAGTCATCCCCGCCGCATTTCGATAGAGGCATGATCGACAAACTCGAGAATCTTGAACACGAAGCGTGGTCGCGCTTCTTCGGTAACTGAAATCTCTCCCTTGCAGATCACACGGTCATTCACGACAATTTCGACTGGTTCATCGATTCGACGATCGAGCGTCACGAGAGAGCCTGGCCGCAAACGCGCCACATCACGCATCGGCATCGCGACACTTCCGAGAACCACGCTGAGCGTCAGCGGAATGCCGTCAAGAATAGGCGCGGGCCCCGCAAACGATGGATTATCGGCGATTTCCGCTTCTACGTTTGAACGCGTCTCCTCATTCATCATTTCTCGATCCCGTTCGCTTCATTTCCGCCGCCGACCAGCCGCACTGCAAAAAGCTCGGAATCTCGTGCAATGTCGCATTGGAACAGTGTCTTTCCCTTTGCAATGAGTCGGACGTGCGATCGCGGACTAGACCCGAGCTCCACAACTGATCCCTTCCGCCAGGATCTCATTTCCCCGGCAGTCACCATCCGCCCGTCGAACAGGGCGCTCAAGCGGATCTCCACGTCGCCGATACTATTCTCGAATCGCTTCACGGCATCGTCAGACCGGACCTCCGACGTTGTGTTGCTCTTCGGCTCCACTCGAGCGTTGATTCGTGCATAGTCGACTTTCGAGATCAGAAACTCGAAGCGTGCTCCGCCACTGTCGATGTCGATCTGCGTCTTCTCGACGTCGACTTGATGGACGGACAACAGAGCGTCCCTCGGCATCGCTTCCCGCGCAAAACTCGGCTCGATTTTCTGACCACAAACGGCCGACGACGCCGCACAGAACTTCTCGAGGAGAAATTCCATCAAACACCTCGAAATATGACGGCCGATCGAACCTTCCAGATCATCGTTCTCGTCACCAGAAAACTCTCGCGCGCCCATCGCTGCTTTGCACAATGCATTGAGCTGCGCTTTGTCCTGACGGCATGTCACCGGAGCCATGAACCCTGACACGACGCATTCGACACATTCGACCTCCCCGCCATCGACGACCGGCGGACGAATGCCTTCAATCAGAAGATCCTTCGCAAGAAACTCGTGAATAGCCGATGTGATAGACGCCCTGAGCGCGGAATCATCGGCGGCAAGTGCGTCGTCGCCGCCCCTTTTCGGCGTCCATCGAGTCAGCGCCAGACCGCTTTTGCCAATTGATGACGAGCGGGCCTCGGTCATGCCGCCTCCGCCGCCCGCGCGGACCCGGACGACATTTCATTTTCCACATCATCGATAGACGGGCGCTCACTCGATGGAATCGTCTTGCGCCCATGTTCCACGGCTATTTGTGGCATAGCCCCATTCATGAACGCCAGGAGCGACTGTTTGACGATGACATAAACGCGAACCTGTTTTTCTCTCGTCTGCTTTATTTTGGCGCCGAGAGGCGTGACAATGCCGTACGAGATGAATATCCCGGCGAATGTGCCGACGAGCGCGGCGCCGATCAGGCCACCCAGCATTTCCGGCGATTGGTCGAGCGCGCCCATCGCCTTGATAACCCCCAGAACGGCCGCGACGATACCTAGCGCCGGTAGCGCTTCCGATACCGCTGTCAACGCCTGATATGGTTTCAACTTGTCCTTCGCGACAGTGTGCAACTCCTCGTCCATCAGGGCTTCGATCTCATGCGTTCGAGCATTGCCGATTATTATGAGTCTGCAATAGTCGCAGATGAACGAAGTCAGATCTTTGTTGGCCAGGACTTTCGGGAACGCGAGAAAGATCCCCGACTCCGTCGGGTTGTCGACATGATTTTCGACTTCGGCACGCGACTTGGCGCGCAGTTCGCGCATGAGCGCGGCGAGAATTCCGAGAACATCGAGATAGTCACGGGATTTCGGCTGACGATCGAGCACGGCCTCGACGACCGCCGCGCCTGTGTCGCGGATGGTCTTCATCGTATTCGCGATGATGAACGTTCCGAACGCCGATCCGCCAATGATCACGAACTCCCACGGTTGCCAGATGACAATGAGATGGCCTCCGAGAGCGGCGAAACCGCCCAGTATCGATCCGAGCGCCACAACGAGGCCAATCGCGAAATTCAACTTGTCCTCCAGGGTCCATCGCATCGATCCAGACCATCCCGGGATTGCGCGAAGCTGGCCAAGACTTCGCAAGCCCCGCACAAGGTCCAAAGGCCTCAATGGCATGAGCGGATCCAAAGACTCCTGGATGTTCACGATTGTCGACGACGCTATATATCGACGCTGCGGCGCAGCTCGCCCTGACGAAGCGTCTCGATTCGCTCGCTTTCAATCTGGCGAACGCGAGCTCCGCCGGCTTCCTCGGTGAAGGCCTGAAATTCGACTCGATAGTTTCGCGCACTGGCGGCGCGGATGCGGCCTTCCCAAGCGCAGGCGCCGACTACATCTCCCTTGCACGCGGCGCTGTTCATCGAACAGGCAACACGCTGGACGTAGCGATTCGCGGCGAGGCCTGGTTATCAATCCAGACGCCAAACGGAGCCGCGTACACGAGAGACGGCCGCTTGTTTCTCGACCCGAGCGGCGAATTGCGAACCGTCAACGGATACCCGATTCTCGACTCCGGCGGCGCTCCGATGATGGTCGACCCAGCTGGAGGCGCCATATCCATCGCGATCGACGGATCGGTTGCGCAACTTGGCAAGACGATCGGCTCGATCGGTGTCTTCAAGCTGGATGCTGCGGCGCGTGTCAGACGGTACGACAATTCCGCGATTCTGGCCGATCGTGCGGCGACTCCCGTCTCGGATTTTTCCAGGCACGGCTTATTGCAAGGGTTTCTCGAACGCAGCAATGTAGATCCGTTGACGCAAATGTCCCACCTGATCGAGATCCAGCGCGCTTTCGATCATATAACGACGTGCATGAATATGGCGGATAGCGCCCAGCAGGATTCCATCCGCTCGCTCGGCTCCCAAGCATGACGGCTCCGCAATCGGACGAATACGCCCTCACCAGACTCGCGCGTCTCGTCCAAGGGTTTCAGCCGGAACGAGACGCTGTTCGCATCGGCGGCGTGATTTCTGAATTGGGGCAAGGCTACTGCCGTGTCTCCGGATTGTGCGGGAATGCATCTATTCATGATACGCTTGTAGAAGAGAGTTCCGCGTGTCTTGCCGCTGAAGTCCTGCAATCGACGCCAGAAGGCGTCCTGGCGGCTCTCTACCACACGCCCCCTTCGCTCAAGCCTGGAAGTCGCCTGTTTCTTCGCGGCCCGCTGGCTGTCTTCCCGACAAGCGGATGGCTCGGGCGCGTCGTCAACGCTTTGGGGGCGCCCATCGACAACCTCCCGGCGCTTCCGCGCGGCACTCGATCGAAAGACGTAAACTCCGCGCCGCCTCCCGCGCTGGCGCGACGTATCGTTTCGAAGCCGGTATTGACCGGCGTCAAGGCGATCGACCTCTTCACGCCGATGTGCGAAGGACAGAGGCTCGGCATCTTCGCCGGATCGGGCGTCGGAAAGTCGACCCTCCTGGGCATGTTGGCGACGTCAGGCGCTTTCGACGCGACGATTGTCGGGCTCGTCGGCGAACGCGGCCGCGAAGTTCGAGAATTCATCGAACTCGTTCCGGAGTCGCGACGCGCCTCGATGTGTGTCGTCGTCTCCACCAGCGACGAAAGTGCGCTGCTTCGACGCATGGCGGCCCGGACGGCCATGGCCGTGGCGGAACATTTTCGCGACGAGGGCCGCTCCGTATTGTTGATCATCGACTCCATTACGCGCTTCGCGCTCGCGTGCCGGGAGATTGCGATCGCCGCTGGCGAACCTCCAGTGTCACGCGGCTTTCCGCCGAGTGTTTTCACGGATCTGCCGCGTCTTCTCGAACGCGCAGGACCTGGAACGGCAGACTGTGGCGACATAACCGCGATATTCTCGGTCTTGATCGACGGCGACGATCATAACGACCCGATCGCCGACTCCGTACGCGGCATTGTGGATGGGCACATCGTGCTCGACCGTCGCGTCGCGGCGCAGGGACGCTTCCCAGCCATCGACATTCCAATGTCCGTATCGAGGCTCACTCACATGGCATTGACGCCGGAGCGCCGAGCCTTCTCGAACAAGCTGCGGCTCCTTGTCGGAAGATACGAGGAGTCGAGAGATTTGCGGATGATGGGCGGCTATCAGCCGAACGTCGACGCGGAACTCGACAGCGCCGTCGCTATCGTCCCATTGCTCTACTCAGCGCTCAACCAGTCCGGCGCCGACTCTGGATGCGCCGATGCATTCAAGGAGATTTCGGAGGCGCTGCAGCGACTCGTTCCAAATTCCGCCTGATACAGCGACATCTCGACAGCATGAACTCTCCTCTGCACGGATCGGCGACGAAGGAACGATCGAATTCCTTCGACATGCTCTTTGCGTCTGGCATTGTCCTCATCCTGTCGATCTTCTTTCTGCCTACGCCGCCGATCCTGATCGATCTCGGCCTGGCGCTATCAATTTCGGTGTCCGTCCTGATCCTGATGGTTGCCTTGTGGATCGAGAAGCCGCTCGAGTTTTCGGCATTCCCGACAATTCTTCTTGTCTCGACCATGCTGCGGCTTTCGCTCAACATTGCGACGACGCGGCTTATCCTGTCACACGGGTCCGAGGGCATATCGGCAGCGGGTTACGTAATCGGCGGTTTCGCGCGGCTGGTCATGAGCGGCGATTTCGTTATTGGAATTGTCGTCTTTACTATTCTTATCACTGTCAATTTCCTCGTGATCACAAAAGGAGCGACGCGCATCGCCGAGGTTGGCGCACGCTTCACGCTCGACGCCATTCCGGGCAAGCAAATGGCGATCGACGCGGACCTCTCGGCGGGGTTGATCGATGACAAGCAGGCGCAAGCGCGACGCCGGGAACTCGAGGAAGAGAGCGCCTTCTTCGGTTCCATGGACGGCGCTTCCAAGTTCGTACGTGGCGACGCTATCGCCGGCCTGATCATTCTGGCTGTCAACATTTTCGGCGGCATCCTGATCGGCATCACCCGCCACAACATGTCGGCGGCGGACGCCGTCAATATCTTCACCAAGCTTTCGGTTGGCGACGGCTTGGTCTCACAGATCCCCGCCCTCATAGTCTCGCTGGCGGCGGGGCTGCTCGTCTCGAAGGGAGGCACGCGAGGCTCCGCCGACCAGGCGGTCGTCGGGCAACTCACCCGTCATCCCCGCGCGCTGTTCCTGGCAGGCGGGCTCATGTTCATCCTCGCGCTCATTCCCGGCCTGCCTTTCCTCCCGTTTGCATTGCTCGGTTCGTTACTAGCCTTCAGCGGCGTGGCGATACCGAGGCATCTGGCTCGAATTTCTGCTTCGGAGTTGCTCCGGGAGACCGAGGCTGAACGCAACGTCGCCGATGCAGAAAGCGATTCCGTCAGGGAGTATCTCCGCGCAACCGAGATCGAACTGTGCATCGGCCAGCAACTAGCCTCCCGCGTCGTACCGACATTCGGGGAAATGTCGCATCGCGTCGCAAAGATGCGACGGAAGTTCGCGCGTCGCTACGGCTTCGTCATCCCCGACATCAAACTGTCCAATTCCATGGACCTGCCTCCGCGCGTCTATCAGATCCGAATTCATGATGCGGCCATCGCATCAGTCGAGATTCCTGTCGGCGACAGCCTCGTGATCTTCGGCGACGGCCCGAAGCCAGATCTCATCGGCGAACCGACGCGCGAACCTGCATTCGGCATGAATGCGATGTGGATATCACCGGCTTTCGTCGCCGAGGCGAAACGCGCGGGATATGATCCCGTCGACAATATCTCGGTCATCCTCACGCATCTCTCGGAGGCGCTGCGAAACAACCTTGCGCAGCTCTTCTCCTACCGTGACATGCGCGCCCTACTCGATACGCTGGATCCCGAGTACAGGAAACTTCTGGAGGAAATATGCCCCGCCCAGATTTCCTATTCCGGGCTTCTGAGCATCTTCAAGGCGCTTCTGGCCGAACGGATATCGATCCGAAGCCTCAATCTGATTCTGGAGGCGATCGCCGAAGCCGTCCCGCATCTACGCAGGGTGGAGCAGATCGTCGAACATGTCCGCATCCGCATCGCTCCGCAGATCTGCAACGAAGTTGTCGTCGACGGCGTCTTGAACATCGTGCGTGCGGGCGCAAGGTGGGACCAGACTTTTCATCGACATCTCAAACGGGATGCGAAAGGCGAGATTGTCGAATTCGACATCGACCCTCCTCTGATAGAACAGTTTCAATCCGAGGCGAAAGCCGCACTTTCGTCCTTCCTGGATCGTGGCGAAGCCTTCGTTCTGGTGACGACGCCCGAAAACCGCCCGTACCTGCGCATGATCACCGAGCGACTTTTTCCCAACATTTCGGTCTTGTCGACGCTCGAAATCGCGCGAGGCGTCAATATCAAGACGCTTGGATCGATATCTTGACCCGATTCGACCAATTCACTCTCGTCGCCGGATTTCTGGTATTTTGCCGCATCGGGACCTGCCTCTCTTTCGCGCCTGGATTCTCCAGCCCACGCATCCCCGTCCGGTTGAGACTTTTGATCGCGATCGGACTTACGATCGCCCTTTGCCCGCCTATTCTGGAGAGTTTCGCGACGGCTTCCAGATCGTTGACGACAATGGAAGCGGCGCCCCTCATTGCGCGCGAATGCCTGATCGGCGCCACGATCGGCATCATGGCGCGCATGGTATTCGCGGCGCTGGAGACGATGTTCACGGCGGCGTCGCTGGCAATCGGAGCCAGTTCGTCGTTCGCGCCGCGCGTCGACGAATCCGAGAGCATTCCGGAATTCGCGTCCCTTGTGATGTTCGCGACGACGGCTTTGCTCTTCGTTTCGAACGCTCATTGGGAGATTGTCCGCGCGATCTACGAGTCTTACGCCATCATGCCGCTGAAAAGCGCCATCGCGCCGGAACTCGCGCTCGGCAAGATCGCTGAAACGCTGTCCTTCGGCTTTTCGATCGCATTTCGCCTCGCCGCACCCTTTCTCGCATTCGGATTTGTCTCCAACTTCGCCTTCGCGCTGGTCAACAAGATCGCGCCGCAAATCGCGATCTACTTCGTCGCGGCGCCCTTCGTTCTGATCGGCGGCCTGGTTCTTCTGTCGATCACATGGAACGATATTGCGACGCAGTTCATCGCGAGTTTCACGGACTGGCTCTGGCGGATATGAGCCATGCACGACAGACGCGCCCGTCTCGTTCGCATCGTCCGCATGTACGATACCCTGCAAACCGCGACGGAGGCGCGTTGCGCCGCACTCGCCAACGAAGACGCGGCGCTGGAAAGGCGCGTCCTCGATCTCGTCGCTGCTCTGGGAGCGGGCGCCTGCAGCGACGCGCTGCAGCGTGCGGCCTCCATGCGGCTTACGGCGATTTCGCGTGAGCGATTCGCAATTGCGGCGCGGCTCGCTGACGAGAAGGAACGCCGCCTCGCCGCCGACCGGCGCGTGCGTACTGCCGAGCGCGCCCTCGAGCGGCTCCTGAAAGAAATCGCGGACAATAACCAGCGTCGCGATCTCGAGGAAATCCGCCTCGTGCCGGCATGGTCGCCAGCTTCCCGCAAGCCAGAAGAAGGTAAGGTCTGACGGCGCGGAGATGCAAGAGTGTCGACGTTTTCAGGAGATTTGATATCCGACGTTGCGGCGGCCGCCGATCCCGCTCGCGCCGCCGCCGCGCGTCGTCGTCTCGAGGCCTTGTCGAACGATGACGGCGGACATTTCGCGTCATTGGTCGACCCGTCGCTGCGTCCAGCGAGCAAGCCAATCGCTGCGCGGACGCCTTCGGCTTTCACGCCCCCGCACAGGAGCGCCGCGCCACGCGGGCGAGGAAGCGTCGACCCCGTCGCTAGCGCCTATCAGGCCCTCGGCGGCATGCTCTTGCAGAAGACATTCGAAACAATGATGCCGAAACTTGCCGGCTTGAGCGGATCAAACGGCTCTGCCTCTTCGATCTGGAGCTCCATGCTGGCTCAGCAGCTGGCTGATAGCGTGTCGGCCTCGGTCTTCCATCTTTCGCGCGGAGCCGCAAATGCCGCTCCATCCCAGTCGGTCGCGGTCGGGAGCGCGGTCGAGCGGAATTCGACAGAGGTCTGACCATGCGCGGTTCAATCCTTTCGCACGACGACGAGGCGCCGGAGGCGCCGCTCGACGGGCTACTTCGCGCCGTTCACCGGACGCGAAACACAATCGACGAAGAAACCGCCGCGCTCGAAAGCGGGGCTACGGCCGACTACGGCGAATTCCGTCACCGCAAGGATCTGTGCCTTCTCGAACTCTCGCGGCGGGCGCCGGCTCTCGTCCATCCGCCACGTGATCCCGAGATGATCGCCGCGCTACGCGATCTGAAGGACGCCATCATCCGCAACCAGAAGACCCTGCGCTGTCACGTCAACGCGGCGCGACAAGTCTCGGCCATCATCATGAAGTCGATGGCGGAGGAAGATTCCGACCATACCTATTCGACCCGCGCCGCGCACAAGAGGCCGCCGGCTTGATCAAACCGCTTCTGCTTGCCGTATGGATATCCGTTCTCAGCCTGTCCGCCAATTTCGGCGTCGCTTACTGGAAGGCGCAACGCGCGCAGACCGTCACGGACAAGGCGTCACAGGCGCTTGAGCAGCGCAAGACGCGCATCATCAACGTGCCGATCCTCATCGCGGGCGGCGTGCAGGGCTATGTCGTCGCGCAATTCGCTTATACCGGCGAGGCCGCCGCGCTGAAGGCGGCGTCCGTCTCGCCGGAGGGCGTCATCCTCGATGAAGCGTTCCGCATGCTGTATGCCGAGGAAAATATCGATTTCCGCAAGCTCCAGCGCGCGGACCTCGACAAGATCGTCGAGACGCTCAAGGCGCGCGTCGTCGCGCGCGTGCCGCCGGAACTCGTGAAGGAAATCCTCGTCCAGGAATTCAACTACGTCTCGAAGGACGAGATTCGCAAATGACAGCTCAAATCAAGCGATCGGTCACGCGGCTGAGGTCGGCGGGCGTCATTCTTGGCGTCTCCGCCTGGACCCTGCTCGTGTGCCTGTGCGCCACGAAGCTTATGTTCGACGCGCCACGCGATGGCGCGCTTCTTCTTGCGCTCGGGATAGTTATCGCTCTCCTCGTCACGGGGGCGACATTGATTCTCGTCGACGCGCTTCGTACCGGATTCGGAGCGCTGGATTCTTTTTTCGTCGCTGCGCTCGCGCGCTCGGCGCAACGCCGTGAAGCTGCCACGCCGCCGCGCACGCCGCCGAGACGCGGCGTGATCGGCGACCGGCCATTTGTCGAAAACGCCGACGGGTCCATCGTCGTCGATACGCTGCTCGGGCCGCGTCTGTTTCCGTCACTGGCCGACGCTCAGGATTTCGTCGGATCCTGAGGTCGGCCAATCGCGCGGAATTACTCCGCTGCTTCCAGCTTCGGCATGCCGATGATCGCCTTTGTCTCCAGGAACTCGGCGAAGGCATGGTCGCCCCATTCGCGACCATTGCCCGACTGCTTGTAGCCGCCGAACGGCGCCATCATGTCGGGGCCGGCGCCGTTGAGCGACACCTGGCCGGCGCGCATGCGCGAGGCGACCGCGCGCACCTTCTCGAAATCGCCGCCCGAGACATAGGCCGCAAGGCCGTATTCGGTGTCGTTGCCGATCTGTACGGCCTGGTCGACTGTGTCATAGGGCATGATCGACAGCACCGGCCCGAAGATTTCTTCTTTCGCGATCGTCATGGTCGGCGTCACGTCGGCGAAGATGGTCGGCTTGACGTAATAGCCCTTCTCGAGGCCTTCCGGCTTGCCGGGGCCGCCAGCGACCAGCGTCGCGCCTTCCTCGATGCCCTTCTTGATCAACCCTTGAATCTTGTTCCACTGCGCCTCGGACACGACCGGGCCCATCTGCGCATTGCCGTTGGGATCGCCGACGGTGGTTGCTTCCGCCGCCGCCTTGGCGATGGCGACGACTTCCGCCATCTTCGACTTCGGCGCGAGCATGCGCGTCGGCGCATTGCAGGACTGGCCGGTGTTGGTCATCACCGAGCGCACGCCGCCGGTCACCGCCGTCTTCATATCGGCGTCTTCCAGAATGATGTTCGGGCTCTTGCCGCCGAGCTCCTGATGCACGCGCTTGATCGTCGGCGCGGCGTTTTTCGCGACCTCGATGCCCGCGCGGGTCGAACCGGTGAAGGACACCATGTCCACGCCCGGATGCGACGAAATCGCGGCGCCGACGCCCGGGCCATCGCCATTGACCATGTTGAACACGCCGGCCGGCACGCCCGCAGCGTCCATGATCTCGGCGAAGATCTGCGCCGAGAAGGGCGCGATTTCCGAGGGCTTCAGAACCATGGTGCAGCCGACCGCGAGCGCAGGAGCTACCTTGCAGGCGATCTGGTTGAGCGGCCAGTTCCACGGCGTGATGAAGCCGCAGACGCCGATCGGCTCTTTCACGATCAGCGTCGTGCCGCGCTGCGGCTCTTCGAACTTGTAGGACTTCAGCACGTTGAGCGCCGTGCCGAAATGCGCCGCGCCCATGGCCGCCTGCGCGCGCTGCGCCAGCCAAACGGGGGCGCCCATTTCTTCCGTAATCGCCTTGGCCATGTCCTCGTGGCGGTTCTTCAGCTCCGCCATGATGCGCATGAAGAGGTCCATGCGCTCCTCGCGCGAGCTCTGGGACCAGGTCTCGAAAGCCTTGCGAGCGGCCTTCACGGCAGCATCGACATCGGCCGCGCCGCCCAGCGAAATGCGGCCGGCGACGGCCTCGGTCGCGGGGTTGATGACGTCGAGCGTCTTCGGCGCAACCGGGTCTACCCATTTGCCGTCGATGTAAAATTTCAGATAGTCGCGCATGTTTCGCTCCCGTTGTGTCGTGCCCGGCCGCCGGCCGGCGTCGCGCGACACAATAGCGTTTCGGCCTGCAAGGCCAAGCCCCACGCGCGCAAATCTCGACACGCATTTCGCAGCGCGGTAGGCATCCGCCATGCAGGCGCCGCAGACCGACAAACCCGCCGCCCCCGAGCAAGGCGATTTCGCCGCTATCGCCTTCGCCGGCGGCGGCAATCGCTGCTATTGGCAGGGCGGCTTCTGGGACGCGCTGACGGCCCTGCGCCCGCAGAGGCCGCGTTTCGTCGTCGGCGTGTCGGCGGGCGCCTTCCAGGCCTGCTTTTCGATCATCGGCGCCGGCGACCGCGTCCGCGAGCGCGTTTTTCGCGCTTGTGCAGAGACGGAGCGCGGGCTCGACTGGTCTCTGCTGGCGCGCGGCCGCTCCCCCTTTCTCGTCGGCGGGATGTACCGCACGCTGATCGAGGAGGTGTTCGGCGAAGCCGAGTTGGCGGCGCTGAAACAGGCGCCCGAAATTCTCATCCAGGTCGCCCACCCCCCGGCCTGGATGCCGGGCGCGGTCGCGGCCCTCGCCTCGATCGGCGCCTACCAGATCGAGAAGGCCCTCACCGGCGCCTCGCACTCCAAGGCCGGCCTCTACCTCGGCCTTCAGCCCGACTGGCTCTCGACTCATGCGGCGCGCTCTCGGGCGGAACTGGCGGACGCCCTGATGGCGACGGCCTCGGTGCCGCCCTTCATGCCGATCGGCTGGGTCAACGGCCGCGCCGCGCTGGACGGCGGTCTCGTCGACAATCCCCCGCTGATCCGGCTCGGCCCGGTCGAGGCCGCAGGCGGGCGCACGCTCGTTCTCTCCACCCGCTCCGCCCGCCCCCTCGAATCGACCGACCGGCGCACGGTCGTGCGACCCTCCGATCCGGTGAAGGTGAACAAATTCTCGGTGACCGACGCCGACGGCCTGAAAGCCGCCTATGAACTGGGCCTCAGCGACGGCGAGGCCTTCGCGAAGCGGCTGGCTGCGGGCCAACCTTGACACCCGTCCGGGGCGCGGCCTATATCGCCGCGCTCGACAGCGAAAGCCGCATGGCCCGCCGTCGCGTGGCGGAGTAGCTCAGCCGGCTAGAGCAGAGGAATCATAATCCTTGTGTCGGGGGTTCGAGTCCCTCCTCCGCTACCACTGATCCCCCCGACGCGGGCCGGGAAGTACGCGCGGCGGCCAGAAGGCCGGCAAGCTCGCCTTCGACCTGCAATTCGACAGTTCCACCGCGCGGGCGGACCGTGATGCTGTCAACCAGCGATCTGATCAAGTCCGCCGACGCCTGATTTGCCTCGGTCACACCCTCGTCGAAGACCGTCTCGAAGCGCATGACCGCCTTGCGGCATTCCTGGACGCTCATGCGATCGATTGCGCCGGTCATGTCGCCCGAGCCGGCCAGCACGTCGATCTCAGCCTCCAGGGTCGCCTTTTCCGCCTCCAATCGCTTCAATTCCGGGCCGGCGATCGAAACCGGCAACTGACCGCCCTCGTAATCGCGCCAGATCCTGTGGATTTTTCGCTGTAACTCAACCAGGAGAGTCCGCCGCGTCGCCAACTCGTCCGGACGGGCGTCCTGGAGCCTGGCCGCTTCCGCATTGTACGCGCGTACGATCTCGGACAAAAACTCCGGCTGCAGCAATCGCTGCTTGAGGCCGCCGAGCACCGAACGCTCGATCTCGTCGAGGTAGTAGACGCTCACATTGGAGCAGGCGCCGGCTTCTTTCATCCGTGAGCACTGACAGCGCCGCCGGCCATGATCGCGGTCCTTCAGCGATAGCCCGCCGCCGCACTCGCACCGCAGCTTCCCGGAGAAAAGGTATTTGTTCTTGCGTTGCTGCTCGGGCCGCTTGGCCGCGGACTGGCGGAACAACGCCTGAACCGCGTCGAAGGTCTCCTGATCGACGATGGCCAGGCGCGGCACAGAAAACTCCTGCGGCGGCTTCGTCTTGACCCGGCTCGTGCGCTTTCCGGTCGCCGGATTCTTGGTCATCTTGACCCGGTCCCAAACCAGCCGCCCGACAAAGAGCGGATTGCGCAGGATCCCGTTGCCGCGGGCGCGAGACCCGTTGATAGTCGAGGCGTTCCACAAATCGCCGCGCGGTGGCGGCACCCCTTCAGCATTCAGACGGGCAGCGATCGCCCGAGGCTTCATGCCCGACAGGCGCATCGCAAAAATGCGCCGGATCGTGGCGGCCTGGTCCGGGACAATTTCCGGCTCGCCCGGCCTCGCTGACGGGCGGTATCCATATCCGCGTCCTCCGGCTGTTTTCCCTTGTGCGATCGTGCCGGATTGCCCGCGATGGACGTGCTCGGCATGGCCCAGCAGAAACATCGTCCCAACCAACCCGTGGACGCCCACGTGGAGGGCACTCGCGCGGCCGAAGGTCGAATCATGCAACTCAACATCCAAGTAATTCAGTCGGTTATATAGGTAAGCCATACCCTCCATGTCGCGACTGAATCGGTCCAGCTTGAAAACGATGACAATCTCGAACTGCTTCCGATGCGCGTCCGCCAGAAGAGCGACCGCGCCCGGTCGATTTACGTGCGAGCCGCCGCTGATCGCTTCGTCGACGTACTCGCGAACGACGACAGCCCCGATCGATTCGGCGTACCTTCGCGCCAAGGCAATCTGATCGACGATCGATTTCGAGGTCGAGTCGTGATGCGAATAGCGCGCGTAGATTACGGCACGGATCACTCGGGCTCCTCCCCACGCGAAGCGTTGGCTCCTTGGACCGGGGCTTCGTTGCCGGCCTCGTCGGTAAAGGTCTCGACCACCTGCGCGCCGACCGCTTCGGCGCATTGCCTCGCCAAGGCGACCTGAGCCGCGATCGACCGCGGAGTCCCATCCGAGTGCGAGATGCGAGCATAGCGCGCGGCGCGCGTCATTCGGAGTCTCCCCGTTCTCGTTTCGCATGATCCTGACGCGCCAACGCGATACCAATCGCGCGAGCGATCTCTTTCAACGCAGGGGTCGCAGCGGCCGCCATGAGCGGGCCAGATTTCGGCACAACCACATGCGCTCGCCCGCCAGCCTTGGCCGCCGGGGCGCGGGTTCTACCAGATGCGCCGGTTACCGCGCGTGGGGTGGGCTGTGCGACACTTCGCGAGCGCCCAGGGTCATGCGTCAACGATCAAGTGATGCCCGCGCCGACTGACGGCCTACGCTTCGGGGATGACCGCCAGTCGACGCGGACAGTTTCTTCGCCTACCCCGAGCGGCTTGCCGGGACAGCGGGGCTGGCTGGGCAAGCGCCTCAGCCTCGCTCAAACTTCGAAAGAAAACAAGGGCGCTCGCAGCGTCAGGCTCCGAGCACCGAGACTAAAGCCCTCAGACCTCACGCGCCAGGGGCGCCCGATTACCGGCAGCAAGACTGTCGCGTCAGAGGTGCGACAAGAAGACCGCATACTGATCGCTGCGAGATCGTCGCTTTGTCGGCCTTTGCCGCATGAGATTGATTGTCGTGACGCGCATCGAAGCCGTTCCGCCGCCGACGAGAAGCGATCACTTTTGTCGCGTGCGTCTCTAAAGCTCCAGATAGCCCGGACCGGTCCACGCAGTGTTTTCTCCAGGATACCCGAGTTGCGCCGAGACAAGAGGGACTCCGGAGACTTCGACCACGTGGCTCCAGTGATGATGACCGAAAATCCACGCTTTCACGCCGGCCGAGGACGCCACCGCTATCAGATCGTCGCAATCCGAGCAGAATGCCGGCGCCAGCTCGTTCAGGCCGTGGATTGGGTGGCAGGCGGCCGAGTGCGGCACGTGATGCGTGACGACAAGGGTCGGCCCCTCGTGGGCCTCGGCCAGCTTGGCGGCCAGCCACGCCCGCGAAAGCCGATGCTCGGCCAAAGCATCCTCGGGAAGAAAGAGACGGTCGCCGCGCCGAATGAGGCGATGATCGTGAAGGTCGCGTTCGGCGACAGCCGTGGCCTGCTCGTGGGCACCGGTGACGGCGTAATCGGTCCATAAAGTGGCGCCCAGCACCCGCAGCGCGCGAGACGACGCGTGGACCACCACCTCGCCCCTGTCGAGCACGGCCACGCCGGAGTTCGCCGCCGTTAGCAGCGCGGCGCGATCCTCGTCGAACGAACCGCGATAATATTCGTGATTGCCAGGCACCAGGATCGCTTGGCAGCCGAGGAGCGCGGCGGCCTGTTCAGCATAGGACAGCGGCGACACGTTGCGGGTCGAATGGATGCGCCCGATGTCGCCGGCCAGGACGAGGAGATCGACCGTCCCGACGAACGGCCGCAGGTCCGGCCCGAGCCCAAGCGGACGGGTTTCGCTCCAGGCACGAGACTCGTCGCCTTGCCGAATTTCGATATGGGCATCGCTGAAATACAGGACTCGGATCATTGATCTTGACCGGTAGGCGTCGCATGGCCGCAGGACACGTGATGTTCGACGATAAACTCCCAGCGATGCAGGATAGGCCATCTCTGGGCAGTTGGAGCAATTTTGGACGCGTCCTCAAATCCCCTCAGCCTTGATCCCAAAAACGAAGCCATGACGTTTCAGCTGCCACGTCTCGGTCTCGGCTGTATGGCGCTGTCTGGCATATACGGATCGATCGACCGAAGCGTCGCCTGGAATATCCTCGCCGAAGCTTGGAAGCGCGGCGTCACCCATTTCGACACCGCCGACCTGTACGGCGCCGGCGAAAACGAGCGATTGCTGTCGCAGTTCCTCGCCTCGCACCGCGGCGAGGCCACCGTCGCGACAAAGTTCGGCTACGTCGTCGGCGCCAACGGCGCGATCCAAAAGATCTGCGGCCGGCCCGAATATGTTCGGGCTTGCTGCGAGGCAAGCCTCACGCGGCTGCGGGTCGACGTCATCGACCTCTATTATCTGCATCGGGTCGACCCGACGACGCCAATCGAGGAAACCGTCGGCGCGATGGCCGAGCTCGTTCGCGCAGGCAAAGTGCGCCATATCGGCCTGTCGGCGGTAGGCCCCGACATCATACGACGCGCGCACGCGACGCATCCGATCGCCGCCGTGCAAAACGAGTATTCCATGCTCTGCCGCGCGATCGAAGCAGAGATCCTGCCGCTGTTGCGACGCCTCGGCATCCGCTGCGTCGCGTATAGCCCGCTCAGCCGCGGCCTCCTTGCCGGCCATTCCGATCCGAGCCGCCTGGAGGCGAACGACTATCGGCGGAAGATGACGAACTTCGAGCCGCTCAACTTCGCCCGCACCCAGCCCCTGCGATCGCTCCTTATCAGAATCGCCAAGAACCTGGGGCGGACGCCCGCTGAAGTCGCCCTGGCGTGGCTCCTCTCCAGGGGAGACGCCGTCACGGCGATTCCCGGGGCGACCTCGGTGGCCCAAATGACTTTCAACGCCAGGAGTCTATCGCTACACCTGCCCGAAGGCGACCTGCAGCTCCTCGACACGGTCTCAAAGTCTGCTTGAATAGCCGAAGCGCAACATTATCTCAGCCGACGCATCACCATATCATTTTCCTGAATGGCGCTACGCGCCCCACGGCCTGGAGCGGCCTTATGACCAACGCATCCGCGAAGGACGAGATCGTCCCCGTCGATCCGACAGACCTGGCCGAGAGCCTCCGCAACCCGATCGACTATCGAAAATCCGGGCTGAGCCTCAATCACATTGTCGGCTGTCCGCTCGATTGCGCCTACTGCGTTCGCCACCTGTTCGACGCATTCGACCTGCGGACGCCGCGCTCGATCATCGATGATCACGAAGCCGTAAGGCGATTGACGGGTCACCCGCTCTTTCGGCCAGACATCACGCCGCTCCAGCTGTTCAATCGGGCGACCGACCCGTTTCTTCCGGCGGTCAAGCCGCATACGTTTCGCGTCGTCCATGAGCTCGACGCCCGCGGCCTCAGAAATCACCTGCTGCTGATCACCCGCTATCACGTGAGCGAGCAGGACTGCCGGTTCCTCAACAGCCTGAAGAACCTACGTGTAACCCTGTTCGTCACGTATTCGGGCATCACAGACGAGAGAATCGAACCGGTCAGCAGCCGGATAGCGGCCCGATCCCTGCAAACCGCCTTCCGCGAAGCCGATCGGTACCGCACCGTGCTCTATTGGCGGCCGATCGTCCGCGGCCTCAACGATACGGAAGGCCACATTCACGCGGCGCGCGAGCTTGCAGAAACTGCCCATGCCACCGCTTTCACCGGACTTTTCTTCCGCGATGAGATGCGGACGTACTATCGTTCCATCGGCCTCCCCGAACCGTACGAGGACGTCGCCAGGCGGAAAATCCTGCCCGAAGACTGCGAGGAGCGCATTTTGAAGATCTTCGACGGCGCGCCGCTGTTTCGCAAATCGTCGTGCGCGGCCTCGTTTGCGCACGGCGAGGCCGATTACAATGGCCATTTCGGCATTCCCGAAATTTGCGACATCTGCCCTGCCACCCAACGGGAGGTGTGCCGCAACCACCACCTCAAACCGGAACGCGCGCGAATCGACACGCTTCTCGCCGAGGCCGGATCGCCTGACGCGGCCTACCGGTTCAGGAACGGGGCGATCGAAGTCGACGGCCTAGAAGAAGAGGAACGCTATTTCCTGCAACACGCACTGGCGTATCAGATCCACGACGTCCGCCATCCGCACAAACCGCGCCGGCACGGGCGCGCCGACATCGGCTGGACCGAATGAGATGACAGCTTTGGATCAGCGCTACGTCGTTCTCGATCTCGAAGGTGACGGCAATCAGCCACCGTCGGCGGTTGAGATTGCGCTCGTCGAATATTCTCCGGACGGGAACGCCCGACGACACCGCTGGCTCGTCGACCCTGAAAAGCCGATCACCGGTTTTGCAACCCGCATCCACGGCCTGACTGACCGGGACGTCGCCGGCGCCCCTCGCTTGGCCGACATCGAGGACGATTTGCGCGCATTGATCGATGGTGCAGTGATCATTGGCCACAATGTCAAAGTCGATATCGACGTGCTGCGTCGCGCGATTCCCGACCTTTGTCCGCAACGCGTCCTCGATACGCTGAAACTCGCAAAGCTGGTCGTCCCGGGCCAACCCTCTTATGGGCTTCACAAGCTGGCCCAGAGCCTGGATCTGAAACCGCCCGAGGAAAGCGAGGGGCGCGACGCTCATTCCGCCCTGTTCGACGCCCTGCTCACGGCCGAACTGTTCAGGTTCCTGGTCGACGCCGCAGGCGACAAGGTCGAGCGGCGATTGAACGATTCTGCGCTCGACGAAGACGAACACGCCCAGCCGCGCCTGTTTTAGGAGCAGATGATTTGTCTCTGAAAATCGGCATCGCCGGCGCGCATTCGACCGGAAAATCGCAATTCCTGGCGCACCTGCGGCCTCTGCTCGAAGCACGAGGCTATCGGGTCACCACAACAGCGAGCATCGCTGCCGAAGCCGCTGGACTCGGTTTTCCGATCTTGTCGCGCCACACGTTCGAAAGCACGGCCTGGATCATGGCGCGCGGCATGCAGCTCGAACTCGAAGGCGCGCGGACCCACGACGTCGTGCTCGTCGATCGTCCTTTGCCGGATGCGCTCGGCTATTACCGCGCCGCGCTCGCATACCGGAAAGAACAAGCTCTTCCATGGCAACGCGAGCATCTCGAGAGCTGCGTCAAGACCTTTGCGCCGACCTACCAGCTCCTGATCAGGACCGTTCTCGACGAGGCAAGACCGATCGATCAATCAAAGCCCCGCGACCATGATGAACGATTCCGTCGCCTAGCTGCGCAGGAGATCGAAGCGGTCTTCAACGAATTCGCCCTACGGTCCGTCGAATTGACGACGACGAACGTCGATGACGTGCTCGGTTTGGCTATCGGGACGGTCGACACCGCTTGCGCCCCATTGACCGTTCCGCCGGTCGCCGCGTTCTCCAATTGAGCGGGAACTGCATTCGGAAATGACGCGGCTGCCTCTCAACAGCGCGGACACGCCCACGCGATCCAAGCGACGACCAAGCAGGGCGGCCGACCGCTCGTCGAACATCAGGCTGCCCAATGCACGTCGAAAGCAGGTCGCCGTCAGATCCGCACATCAGGCCTATTCGTAGCGCCGACACGGACCCGCAGTGAGCGCCATTTTCCGCATTGCATCGGCCTTGTCCTCCGGACCGACGAAGTACGGACACGACAGAACTGCATTCACAGCGCAATCGAGCGCGATCTGACGTCCACGGAAAACCCCGTCTTCGTCGGGATCAGCCTCCAAGCGGTACATGCCGGAGCCCTTCTGGCCGACCATCGTCGCCATAAAGAACGAGCGCTCCTTCATGTGGCCGATCACGCTGACAGGCAGACGGTCGACCTTCGATGACGGCGCGTACTGCTTTCCCTGAAAGCGATCGCCCGCAACCGCGATCTTCCACTCGCGGGTCAGATTCTCGTAATTCGCGGGATCCGCAAGAAGCGGATCGATCTCTTTTGCTGCCAACGCGACCGTGCATTCCTTGCCCTGCACGATCCTGTTGTTCAGACCGCGTTCGACGGCGACCAAGACCTTGTCCGAACCGACCAGGTTCATCGCCCAGGCGCTCGCGCCAGCTGACGCCAACAGGAGCGCCGACGCGTAGACCCAAAGATGCTCGAGCGCCTTCTTCTTGAGCGTCGCAAGCACTTTCTTGGTCGCCGACGTGGCGCCCGCGCCGACCAGAGTTGCGATGCGGTCGCTCCACCCGGTCGGCGACGCCTGCGCCTCGCCAGGCGCTCCGTCATTCGCGTTCAGCGACACGCCATCGATCCCTCCCTTGGATTTACGCCGCGATTTCGGGGTTCCAGTCATCAGCCAAAGCCCATCTGTGAAGTCGGCGGACTCTCGACGTCACAAGCTGAACCTGAACTGAACGAAGCGCGTCGAAATCGTGGCAGATCTCGAGTCGGCAGCACCTCAATGCACGCCGCGCTGCGGCTCGATCGATGGGCGGCTCACAAGCGCTATGCAGAAATCCCGGGCTTCGCCCTGGGACGAAACCAACGCGTCATGCCAGCGCTGTTTGCTTCACAAACCGAGCTGCTTGAGAAGCTCCTTGTCCGTACGGCGGCTAAGCGCAATCGGCAGTGGATCATGCTGCTTGTGCCAGGCGTAGGTCTGCATATTGCTGCGTCCGTCCAGCGTTCGCTCCGTCTGCCTGCGCCCGACCAACTTCAGGATCACCGCCTCATGGTTGCGGTCGCACTCGATCTGCACTGCGCGCTCGCCCTCGGCCTTCCACACGCCGACCGACCACGAGCGCTCATGGTCCGGCTTCACCGAGTTCCAGCGCTCGATCAAGGCCCGCGACGTCAGCGTCAAGACGGAAGAGCCCGGGTCTTCGGCAAGGCCCGTCGAATAACGGGCCGACCAGCGCCATTCGAATTGCGGTCCGTCCATCAGCAAGACGAAAACCAAGTTCGGCCCGACGGCGCGCAACGGCTCGTGCGCCGGGTCGCTGCGCGCCAAGTCTTCACAGATCATCACCGAAAAGACGGAAGCGCCGCGCATCCCGTTGACATGGATCTCACGCGGCTTGAGCTCGATGCGCTCCCACCAGCGCATCTCGGGGTCGCCGACGACCTTCGGGAAGGCCGCCTCCAGATCGTACGACTTGACCTGACCGTCATCGAGTGACCAGCGATGATGCTTCGGCCGGCTCGCCGTCGCCATCATCCGCAGAGTGCCGTCGTCGGTCTCGGGATCTTCAAAGAAATGGCTCGCCAGCGCGAAGTTACCGTTGTCCGGCGCGCAGTTGGAGCTCGACCCGGAAACGAGAAACTGGACGGTTCGATACTTGTCGCGCAGCAGTTCCGCGAGACGCTCGTAGATCGGATACGTCAGGGCATATTCCGGAAAGACAATGCCGTGGATGTCCTCGCGCTTCTTCTGCGCCGCCAGCATGAGCCCCTCTACGAGCCTGACGACGAGGTCGGGATCGGGATCGAGCCATTTCTGCTGGAGATCGAACCAGCCCCACGGCGAACGCGCGCCCGCCACCGTTGCCATTTCGGCCTTGAACCATCCCGGTTCGACCACATAGGGAAACGGAATCAGAAGAAGATTGAGCGGCGCGCTTTCCTCAACAGGCAGGATCGCCGGCGGCAGCAGCCAATGCGCCCGCATGACGCCGCGCGGCGGGAGCAGGGCGATGTTGTGCGACAGGTTGCGCAGGCTGCAGCCGACATCGGGCGTGCGCGCCTTCGGCTGAACGCAGATGACATCCTCGTTGACCAAGTTGCTCGTGATCGTGGGGACGTGCTGCACCAACTGGACGTTGCGCGTGCGCGACGTCTTGGTCACGCCCTCCAGCATCGCTTCGACTTTGTTGACAATCCACTTTTTGGACCAGTCAGCGCCCGGGCGAGGCCGGTAGCCGACATCGGCGCACGCCTCGTCAGCGATCGCCATCAAGGCGTAAGCATGCTTCCACCAGCGGGCCGGTCCCCTAGACGCGGTCCTCGGGTCATAGAGGGGCGCGTCGGCATCGGCGAGCAGCTTCTGCCAATGGTGCTCGACCTTTTTCGGGCGAGTTGCGTCCGTCGCCCACGCGGCGCCGACCTTCTGGCAGCGCTCCACCTCGCGACGGTCGATCACCAGCGAATTCGCGGGCATGTCGACCGCGGCCGAATCGCGCGCGACGATCCGATGATAGGCCGTCGACCGGTAAAGCAGATGAGCGGCCACGCCGAACAGATCGGGCGGCCAAACCGGCGCTTGCTTAAGATCTGGCGCCGCGCCCGCTCCCCCAGCCTCGAACGGCGGGATCGTCCCGAAGGGTAGCGCCTTCAAAATGGCGTCTTGAACGGTCAGTATCAAAATATGCCTGCCGAGGTAGCAAAATTGATCTGGACGCCCCGGCCCAGACGCAGCGACGGGGGCCGGTGGTGCGCCCGCGCAACATTCACAGTTAATCGGGCTTTAACCTGGCCGCAAGGTTTACGGAGCAGAGTCGGTGGGCCATCATCCGGAGGACCGGTTCGTGGCCTCGCGCGGCGCGCTTGCCGGCCCTATATTTGTCTGCGATAGAAGACCCGATTTGGGGAAAATTTCATGACTGTCACAGTGGACGATCGGTACGCGCGGGCCAAGAAGCGACTGGCCAAGCGCGCGGACGCCGCCGTTCGGAAGCAGTTTGACAGCGCTTACGGCGATAAGGCCGACGAGCTCTTGAACTGGCTGTTCGGGCCGAAAATCGCCGTCGTGAAGGCCGGCGCGGCCAAGACCAGTGTTATGAAGACGGGCGTGGCGAAGACCGCTGGCGCGAAGTCTGGCGCCGGCAAGAGCGGCAGCGTCAAGGTCAGCGCGCGCCCGGTGCGACGCCGCGCCGGCTAGTCCGCCGTCGCCTCGGTCCGAAACACCCCCAAAACGCTTCCACCACCCCGCAGCGCGCGCCGCTCGGCGCAAGCTTTGCTGCGCCTACGTTTCGTGCGCGTCCGCTTTGCCGCCGCGCGCCACGCGTGAAAGCGCCTCGCCCCTCTTGACGTCGCGTTGATCGCTTTTAGATCACGTGATTGTTAATCTATCATGAGGCGAATTGCGATGTCCGAAGTCCAAAATCCTGAGCGCCTTGCATGCGCGCTAGAGGCAAGCGGCAAGTTCCGCGTCTTACGCCCCGTACCCGAGTTGCCGACGCTGGACGATCCGATCGGTCTTGTTGGGCGCGGAATGTTCGTCGACATCGAAACAACGGGCATCGACGTCGCCCGCGACGAGATCGTCCAGATCGCCATGGTTCCATTCGCCTATACGGCCACGGGGATAATCGGGGTCGGCCCGGCGTTTTGCGAATACCACGAACCATCGATCCCGATCCCGCCGAAAGTCACGGAACTTACAGGCATCAGCGCCGATACCGTGCTCTTCTGCGCAATTAATCCAGATAATCTCGCAAGCCGCATCGCCGACACGCAGCTAATCGTCGCCCACAATGCCGCATTCGATCGGCGCTTCCTCGAAGCTTTCTGCCCGGCCTTCGCCACCAAACCCTGGGCTTGTTCCATGTCGCAAGTGCCCTGGGAAAGCGCGGGCTTCGAGGGGGTCCGTTTGGCCTATTTGCTCGCCCAAGCAGGCTTCTTTCATCAAGCCCATCGCGCCGACGCCGACTGCCACGCGACGCTGGCGCTTCTCGCGCGGACGCTCCCGCGCCACAGCGAGACGGCCTTCGCCATCATGCTGCGCAACGCGCTCGCGCCGGCGCTGCGGATTTGGGCTGTCGGCGCGCCGTACGAGGCGAAAACCGTGCTCAAAGCCAATGGCTACCGCTGGAACCCCGGCGACAATGGCCGACCGAAGGCTTGGTACAAAGACATTGGCGTCGATCACAGTCAGGTCGAAACCGACTTTTTGGCCGCCAACGTCTACCTGTCGAACCGCGCCCCACTGATCTGCGCGATCACACCACTCGACCGCTTCTCCGACCGAGTCTGACGGCGGAACCCATGTTCCGTCTCGCGCACACCGAAGCAGGCGCCGAATGGGCGGCGCGATCCCGCAGGAGGCCGCACATGGCCAAAGGTCGGCGCGACGCCAACAAACTCAGCCGAGCCACGGCAGACTACTTCCGCCACCTCGCCGGGCTAGACGAGAGCCCGATCGCGCTGACACGACAGCTTCTGGCGCTCGAATACCTGCTGATCTACGGCCCACAGCGCGACGAAGCACTACGGGCTGGCATCACAAAAGCGCGTGAGACCGCAATTCTTATGCTGGCCTCCCGCCGCGCGCGGTCGAAGCTCGAACTCGCATGCAAGTTTCTCGTCTTCCAAATTCCCGATCCTTGGCAGACCGAGAACAGCTGCATTGACTTGCTGGTTCGCCATTCCCTGCAGGCCGACATCAATGAACTGTGCGTCGCGTCGGTCGAGGACCTGCTGATCGTCCAATAGCCAACCGCCCATGCAAACGCGAGAGGCAAGCCATGAAAGCACCGAATACGCCTCGCACCGGGGTCCTGACCAAGCAGGAGATCGCAATCTACGTGCGTCTCGGCGTTCAGAGCCGGACCCTGCCTGCGCTTATCGCGCGCTTCAACGAGATCGACGCAACTGCGACCGCGATCGGTCCCATTCCCGAATTGCTCGCACGCGGTCTCAAGCGCGCGAAGTTCGAACTCTTGATGCTGATTGCGGCCCAACCCGCCAAAACCCCGCGCGAGTTCGAAGAAAAGTGCTGCGCGCTGGCAACAATGGACGCGGACGATAACGATTTTGACATGCTCAAGATCATGGCGGCGGCGTCCATCGAAGTCGACGTCGCTCGACTGCGAGGCGTCCCAGCCACGTCCGATCACTGCACAGACGGCTTCAGTTCGTGACCGCTCGCGGCAGCTTCGGTCGGGCGGACACAACTCTGCCGGACAGCAGAGGCCCAAGAAATCGCCGGACTGCAAGCCCTCGACGGAGAATTCAGATCATCGAACCGGATCGAAACCACCATGGTCAGATCTAAATCCTGCGCCCACCCGACCGAAATACGCTCTGAATGCAAGGTCGCAAACTCAAGCAAGGTCAGGGTGCCGCCAAGATCCGCCACAGCCGACGACCAAGACAAAGACGCGGTAACCCCAGTTGGCAACAAGGAGGAGCTCACCCACGCCGCTGCGTCGACCCACACGGGCGCCACCAAGCCGGCGGAGCCCATGTCGCTGCCGTACGTCCGCACGCCGACCTTGCCGCCAGCCGCAGCTTTCGTGCAAGCGCTCGCGCGGTATTGCGCGCATGTCGACAATTCCAGAGGGCGGAAAAAGCGCAGAGATTGACAAATACGATTTGTTTTTTATATCGTATCTCATGACCCATGCGGCATAGTCAGAGGATGAACGATGACCTCGACGCCAGACAGCACCCATCAAATTAGCAAGGTCAGATTCGCGGGATACCGCAGAAGCGCATGCACGAGCGCCGCCTCGCACGCGAGGCAAACCCAAGAAATCGAAGCTTACGCAAGCAAGGTCGGTCTGCAGCGGGCTCACGACGACTTTGTCGACGTGGGGAAGAGCGGCTTGACCACCGTCGACCGTGATGGGTTCAACGCCCTTATGCAAGCGGTGGCGCAGAACCTCATAGATGTAGTCGTGGTCGACGATCTGACACGGCTCTCACGAAATACCGCCGACGTCGCAACGTACATCAAGTTCATGAAGCAACACGGCGTCGAGTTGCACTGCACACAATGGGACAAGCCCGAGGAAGCTACGGCGATGCTCTGCGTCCTCCTGGTTCCATCATCGAACTGAGGCGCTGTTCGTCACCGAGGCGCCTGTCGCAGCATTGAACGATGCTTCGATATCCTCATACCTCGCTACGAGAACTCGCATGAAGGAGGCGGTCAGTCGGGACATAGACTTGCTAACGGGCGATCCATGCCAGAGCCCGCAGACGAGCGCTCTATCCCTGGACCAATTGTTCGACCTGAACAAATCGACCTTGCCGTCGACGAGAACTCCGCCCGTGAGAAAGGTTCGCTTTGCTGGTTACAAGCGGAACAGCACTGACGAGCAAACTGAGGATTCTCAGCCGAGGCAAACCCACGCGATCGAAGAGTACGCGCTCAGGACCGGCCTGCAGAGAGCCCTCGACGATTTTGTCGATCTCGGGAAGAGCGGCACGACCGTCGACGGCCGCGAGGGGTTCCACGCTCTAATCCGTGCGGTTACCCAAAAGGTCATCGACGTGGTCGTCGTCGAGGACCTCGACCGGTTCTCAAGAAACCTCCGCGATGCGATCACGTATTTCAGATACATTGAACATCATGGCGCTGAGCTGCACAGCACGCGGTGTGGCAGACTCAATGAAGACCTCGTCGCATTCTATGCGATGATGGCGCAGAAAGGCCGAGACGCGATCGTCGGCACCCTGCTGGAAGGCCGGTTTTCGTCAGCTCGCAAAGGCAACCCAATTAGCCTGCCATATGGGTATCGATATCACCCGACAAAACGGTCCGTGGTCCAAGTCGTACCCGAGCGAGCGGAAATCGTCAGACGCATCTACCGAGAGAGCGCCGCCGGCGTCGGTAGCGTCACAATCGCGGCCGGCCTCAATCGTGATAAAATCCCAAGTCCAACCGCCTGCTCGTACATCGATTCCGGCGAACCGGTGCCCGAAAATGTACCGTTATGGTCCGGCGGCCAAATTCGGGCGATTCTGCGGAATACCAAGTACGTCGGCGAAGTCCTCTATGGGCGCAGGAAGCAATTCAAGGATCCCGAAACAAAGAAAGTCACGCGGCTACGTCGACATGCCGACGATGTGGCTCGTGGCCATGCGCCTAACCTGCAGATCATGCCGCTCGACCTCTGGATCGCCGGACGAGCAGGGCTTGATCAGCGCGGGTTCGCCGTCATTCCGGGACGCCAATGCCAGACGTACCTGCTCACACCGCTCACTGAATGCTTCCATTGTGGTTCGCGAATGAGGATCAGGTCTAATCGGAACAACATCCGATACTACCAGTGCACCGGGACGCATGGCGCTACCGACAAAGGATGTACACAAAGGCGGCTCCGAGCCGACTGGGTTGAACGGGAAGTCATCGAGGTGCTCGAAGAAAATCTTATCGGGTCGCCGGAGGCCGCTGCGTTTCGCGCGGAATATACTGCAACGCGCACAACAACGACCGACTACCGCAAAGAGGCGATCAACAAGCTCGAACGCGATATCCGTGATCTAGAAGGCTGGTTCAAGGCAGAAATGCGGAACGCGGTCGCCCTCAAGGGCATTCCGGACGACCTGGTCATAGCTGTTCGCGAAGAGCAGAACGCTCGCCTACGAGCGCTTAAACAGCAACGCCAAGCTCTCACCGAACCGCTTGTCGTCGATTCAAGTCTCGAGCGGCTCGACACACTCGAGAAAGGCTTCGCGCACCTTAAGGCCAGAGCACCCTTCAAAATCGTGTCGTCCGAAGATATGGCGCTGGCCGACGCCGTGCGTCGGTTCGTGCATAAGATTACCATTAGTGACGCGGATTCGGATGGTGCACGCGCAATCACGGTCGTCCTGGACCTGAGCCAACGAGTCTCGCCTGACGGCGATCCTGATCCTTCGCGTCTGATAACCGTCGTACGAAAGATTCGTCCTGACAAGCTGTTCGCTGCCTCAGCAGAAACACGCGCGGTCATGGTCAAGGAAGAGACCCAACAAGCCGCCGATGCGGGCGTTCACGACCTCGCGGAGGATGTATGGAACGCGATCCGAGAATTCACAACCAGCGAAAAAATCGCCACGCTCATCGACGACCCTAAGCGCGTTCTCGACGGCGTGATGTGGTACTTGAAAGTGCGAGGCGCAAGCATCGATCGGCTCCCAGCGCGATTCGGTAAGTCGGGCGCGTTTCGAAAGGCGGTTCGGCACCTCGTCTATAGCGGCGCCTGGGACAAGATTCTGGAGACGCTCGACAGCCGATTCCCGGAAGTGCTTCGCGGCTGCAACGTGCAACGTCTATCCACACGCCGCTGGTGTGCCGGTCGCCGAGCAGAGCCCCTCAGCATGGAAAGTCTCCGCGATCAGCGGAGTGAGCTTGATCTCCTGCTGTCCGAAAGCACGGACCCCCACGAGCTGCGCCGCGTGCGCTCGGCGATAGCGTTCCTCGATGGAAAAGCGAGCCGCGAGATTGCAAACGCGGAGGGCGTCAGCATCAATGTCGCCTACAATGACGTCCTCCGGTTCCGCTGCGGTGGCGCAAGGAGTTTGCTTAAGAAGACGGCATCGCCCACACGCGCATCGCGCGGGTTGCTCAGCGATGCGCACGTTGAGGAGCTGCTGGCCATTGTTGAACACGGTCACTCTCCCTATAGGCCAGGGCGGCCGATCACGCGCGGCGAGATCATCCGTGTTTGCCAGGAACGATTTGGCGTAACCTATTCGCCCGGTGGGGTCACCGATCTGCTGCAACGGCGCGGAATTAACTTGAAGCATATCGCAGATCGGGTCCTAAAGGAAAAACTGGATTCCGCACGACGACAGGCATGACCGCGGGTAAAGCCATGGCGCGTTTGGCCATGACCAATACCCGAGGGGTGGCCTACAGGATGACTCGTCGCGTGCAACTCTTGACCGGCCGGCGCCGGAGGCCGGCAAAAACGAGGTGAGCCCCTGTATTGCCACCGCTAGATCGGCGCGCCGATCGTGCCAATCCGAACGTCGGGGCCACCGTCACTCGTACCTGGAACGTCCTGGCCTCGGTCGGCGCTGAAAGCGCCGTCGGCTAGCCCAAGTGCGGGCGCACCTGGCACGCCGCCCTCGACGTCGCCGCCCGGCCCGTTATGTCCGCAGCAGACCGTGCCATTGGTCGCCGCCGAGCGTTACGACTTCCGCGACCTCGGCCTCGGCACATCAGGAAATCCTTCATGGCGATGAACCACGAAACCAACCGAGCGCGGTTCATACATAGCGCCCCACGAAAAAAACAGAAACTCGCCCGCTCGGTCCGACCGAGGCAAGTCAAAATAGGCTCCGCGCTTCGTCCCGCAGTTGCGCGGTGGCGTTTCCAGGCTTGTCGAGCGCGCGGCCCTTCTGCATGATCTGCCCAGGATACCTCAGGAATCAACGCGCATGCACGGTACTTATCCCGACGACAAGAGGCGCAATACCCTCGGGCGGGCCTTGCACAGGAGACCTCCGGCATACGGGGGACGAACGATTACCCCGTATCGTCCACGCACTGTGGTTCCGAATTGCGCGGGTATCCAAAACGCTAGCCGGCATCGATAGCCGTCGGAATGCCGCCTGGACGGAAGCCTGCCGTATCAAATCGCGATACTCTAGGCTATGCACGCGAGTCGCTCGGCTCGGTTTGGCGAGCTTGAAAGTCGAATGAAATGCCTCTTGCGACCTTCGTCAGGAAGCGGATTAAGGCGGTCGGCCTTTCACAGAAGGAAATCGCGGAGCGAGCCGGCGTAACACCGGGCTTCATTAGCGAACTCGTCTTGGGGAAAAAACAAACCGTCCAAGAGCGAAACCTAGCCAAGCTGGCTTACGCGCTTGGTTGCACACCGGACGACCTAATTGAGGCGATGGCGGAACGGCCCCGTTACGCCGTCTACGTCGATGAAGACCCCCAAACTTCACGTTCCATCAAGAAAGCAGCACGAACACCCCGCTCGCGCCCCATCGCCACGATCGGGCCCGAGCTGGTCAGTCTCCCGCTTTTGCGGTCGTTTCCAAACGACCCTATGCTTTTCGAACGTCCCAACGCAGTCGAAACCCCCGAACGATTCCCATACGCCGCGAGATCCCCCGCAGACCGCAACGCAATTGCTTTTCCCTATTCGGCAGTCGCCCGCGGGCGTGCGCTCTGGAAAGAGACGATCTACGTAGCGGTTCCTTGCACGAATTTCAGAATTCTCGAATTGATCCTAGCTTTGTGCGAGTTCCGCCGAGACACTGTCACGCCTTTACTTGGTTTTTTCGAACGCATGGACGATCAATTCGTTTATCTAAGGAGCAGGTCAAGCCGTACGGGGCACGCAATCCCGAGGTCGGCCTTCAGAATGGCCCTTCGAGTCATCGCTTCACTCGACGGCGAAGCGATCGATTGACCGACAGGTCGCTGCCAGGAGCGGCTAGATTGAAACGCGAGATCACGCGGTCGACGCGTCTCGTGACGCCCACCGGTTTTCGGCAATAAAAGCCGGAAGCGGCGAAAACACCGTTCTCGTGCGGCAGCGCCGACGGAAAAATCAGCAGTGGACGACATGGAATTGCCCCTTACCATTCCGCCGGATCAGACGATGATCATCGGGGATTCCTCGATCCTCGTCCGCGAGAATATGCCCGTTTCTAACGATCAGGTCCGCGCAGCCCGTGCTCTGCTGAAGTTGTCGCAGGACGATTTGGCGATTGCCGCCGGCGTCGGGGTTGCGACGATCCGTCGCTTCGAAGCTGGCGTGGAAATCGGCCCACTTCACGTCAATGCCATTCTCGGGGCGCTGGAAAACGCCGGCGCAGTGTTCATACCGGACAACGCCTCCGTCGACGGAAAACCAGTTGGCGCAGGAGTCGCCAGGCGGCTCGAGAGGAAGAAGCGCTAGATGACGGAAATCGCCTACCCGGCCCAGCCGCAAAGACCGCGTTTCCACCTTCGTTCAGCAGAAACGGAAAAACGCGGCGAAAAACGCGACTCGTTGCGCGTGCTTTTGTCGACCAATCTGATGTGACCGGTGCGCTCATTTTCTGATGCAAATACACGACGTGCCACGTTGGCATTCGGGCCGGGGTCAAGAGCCGCGCGGTTTAGCCCGACGTTCCCAGATTCGCCACAAGGCCGCGAAGGCGTCCTCCGGTCGCCGCTTTTCGGTGTCTCCCAGCACGCGCTCTGCCTCGCACAGGCCCGCCGCCTCCGGTGACCGGGCAAGCTGCAGCAGGGTCAAGATGGCCCAAGGGCCGGCGACGATGGTCAGCCGCCGCCCGAGGGCGTCGAAATCAGACGGCGTTCCGGAGCCGTATGAAACGACTAGCTCTCGGGCGTACCGCAAAACGAGCCGCCACCGACGGTGCGCATCGGCTAGCTCAACGTCGGAGACCGATTTCAGGAGGCGCTCGCGCGAGGGGACGGATAGGCGTTCGCAGATAAACGCGAACCCCTGCTGCAGCATGGCTTCGGTCACGGTCCAACTGCCGGGCTCAACCTTGCCCACTCGTACCGCGATGTCGTTCGCCGTCTCGACAAGGCCGATGTTGTCGTCCGGGTCAAAGGCATAGTCTGGACGATAAAACACGCTGAGCGCTTCAAAAATCAGGGAATCGAGATCGTCTGGGTGGAAATCAAATTGCGTCGCCAGCGATCGCGCCAGCTTCGTCGACAAGTCGCCCAGCATGTCCTCGAAGGCGTAAAACCGTTTCGGGAGCGGCCGGCCGGACACAGAGGCCAGCCGCGCGAGCCAGGCTTTGCGAACGCTCGCAAGATTTGCGTCGAAACCGGCAAACCAACTGCACAGGACGACCTCTTCGCCGCGCACGCCGCCATCGAGAAGGTCGTCGACCAAGAGCACGCGAGCCAGAACGTCCGGCTCGGTCCAGACAAAGGATGCCCCGCGACCGCGACCGACGCCGCGCTGAACCAAGCGCGGCAGATAGCCCTTGGCGCGCCAGTCAGTCAGACCGCGCGCCGTCTTCGGATGGCCGCAGGTGTCCAGCTGTGCCAAGAGCGCGGCTTGCGTGAGCATGCCCGCATCTTACAGCTTACATTTCGGCACGAATATCCCGTTTGGGGCTCACGCTAGATTTCCGGTCGACCAAACACACCGACGGTGATCGCAATGGACGTCCGCCTCTTCGACCTCAACATCGAGCGCATTCTCGAAGCATGGGACAATTCCCATGCGGTGCGCGAGCTGATCGCCAACGCGCTGGACGAGCAGATCCTGACCCGCTCGGCCGCAATCTCGATCCAGAAAGACCCAGCCGGCGTCTGGTCGGTCCGCGATTTTGGTCGCGGTCTTCGGTACGAGCATTTCACGCAAAACGAGAACCCTGAGAAGCTGAAAGCCTCCGGCCGGGTGATCGGCAAGTTCGGGATCGGCCTCAAGGATGCGGTCGCGACCCTGACGCGCAACGGCGTCGCGGTCGAGTTTCAGTCAAAGCATGCCGTTATTACGTTCGAACAGTGCCCCAAGCACGGCTTTGCCGACGTCGTGACGCTGCACGCCAGGGTCGCGCCGCCCCGCGATCCGCGGTTCAAGGGGACCGAAATCAAATTCGTCGGCCTCGAGGACGCAGATCTCGCGGCAGCAAAAGCCTTCTTCCTGAAATTCTCCGGCGAAATGACGATCGAGGCGACCCGGCTCGGCTCAATCCTGAAGAAGACCGGCCCTAAGGGCCGCATCTACGTCGCCGGGCTCCTGATCGCCGAGGAGGAGAACTTTGCGTTCTCCTACAATATCACCAGCATGACCGAGACGATGCGGAAGGCGCTCAACCGCGAACGGACCAATGTCGGGCGGACCGCCTACACCGAGCGCGTCAAGGCGATGCTCCTCGCCTCGACCAACCAAACCGTCGCGGAAAGTCTCGCCACGCAATTGACAGCCCTCCAGAGCGGCGTCGCCTCCGACGAGGTCAAATGGAAAGACGTCGCGATCCATGCCTGCAAAATCCTCAACAAGAATGGCGCTTGCGTCTTCGTGACGAGCCGACAGCTCTCCGAGAGCCCTGATGCCATCGACGCTGCTCGCAGCGACGGCAAGCAGATCGTCGTCGTGCCGGACACGATCTATGACGACATTCGCGGCCAGAACGACCTTGACGGCGAACCGATCCGTGATCTGGCGGTCTTTCAGGCCGAATGGAACGACAGCTTCGCGTTCGAATGGATTTTGCCCGAGCAGCTCACGGCCCCGGAGCGCGAAACGTTCGCCCGCGCCGAGGCGCTCTGCCGCCTCGCAGGGGGCCGCCCGAAAACCGTTAAGGCCATCAAGGTCAGCCAGACGATGCGGCGCGACCTCCTGGCGGGCGTCGACGCCGTCGGCCTCTGGGATCCAGCGACCGGCGACATCGTCATCCGGCGCGACCAACTGAAATCCGTGAAGACTTTCGCCGCGACGCTGCTGCACGAGTTGGCGCACGCCTCCTCGGGCGCAGGCGACCTGTCGCGCGCTTTCGAGGATGCTCTGACCAACCTCCTCGGGGCGGTTGCTACCACGGCGCTCGCTGCGGCCTGACGCCGACGGAACCTCGGCGCGCGCGGCAAGCGAGGCTGTCAGCTTCGATCGCTCACCATCAGGTCCGCGCCGGCGTAGAGCAGGTCGCGCACTCGAGAGGCAATCTCCGGCAGATCGTACCGTTCGCCGACGACTTCCAGCATGCCGTTCACCGATCCCGAAATCGCAATGAATAGCGTCAGCAGATGATCGAAGACGTATCGGTCCTCGAAAGAGCGCGGCGCGCCGTTCTCGTCGAGACGCGGCTCATAGAAAATCGACGACGCATAGAGCGTCCCGTGCAGAACCTCGGAGGCGGCGCGATAGATGCTGCCAAGCGAGACCGACATGCCGAGCCGCACCCCGGGGTAACGCTCGCAGATCGCGGCGAGCTTGCCCTGGACGCCAAGGCCGGCCCATTCGGTCAGTTCGGTCCCGTTCGCGCGCGTGAATTCGCCGAGCGCCTCCGGCATTCCCGGAATCAGATCGGCCGCCGGCGGCGGATCGCGCGGCGGAACCTTCAGCCCATCCGGATCGGTGCGGAGCAGATCCCGATAGGCTTTTTGCGTCGCATGCCGCATTGCCCGCAACGCCGCCGGCGGACCGATCGTCGCGATGTAGGCGACGTTGACGGCAGTCTCGAAGATAGACCTCGCAATGCCGTAGCAGTCGCGGATCGCTGCGTCGAAAGACGCAGTCAGCAGCAGGACCGAGCGCATCGACGTCGCTGCGTCCCGCATCAAGACCCATATGACCCTGGCAGTCTCCTGGTCGTCGCCTGCGAATCTCTCCGCTTCGTACATCATCTGGCGGACCGCCAGCTCCACGATGCCTGCCTGCACGGCGAGCAGGTCGCGAACGCGATCGCGCGCCTGGTCTAGTGGAATTTGTTCGAGCGGCGCCATCGGCATCCCCAAACCGGCTCACTAGCCGCTCAGCGCAAGCTTCGCCTTACCGCGTGGTCGATTTCGATCATCGTCGTGGCCCGAATCCAGTCTGGCGATGAGATCGGCGTGCTTCTCGCAACCCCGACACGTGCCGCACGGCGTATCCAGAACGTGGCATGAAAAGGTCGCGCCCAGGAGATTTCGGGGAAGGCCCGACGCACGAACCAGAGCCAACGGATGCATCCGACGCGCTGGCGCCATAACCCGCACGCCGCCTTCCTGCACGCGCATGAGCCGATCGATCGACCGAATGAACGGCGCCTTGCCATCGGCATGCACATCTGTGGCGACCGCTCCGAACATGATCTCCTTGAGCCCCTCAGCGACGAACCGCATCCCAGCGATCGTGATCAGCATCTGGTTGCGGTAGGGCCACCACTCAGGCGCCCGAGCCAGCTCCGCCGACGGCCTGCCCGCGAGCGGCCCGAGGCCCAAGCTGGAAAAATCGACGGCGGCGACCTCGTGACGCAACCCCAAGTGCCGGCTGAGCGCGGCGGCGGCCCGAATTTCGCCGGCTGCGGGCCGCTGGCCATAGTCCACCGTGAGGCAGACGTCCGGTCGCTCCTGGTAGGCGAGCGCCGTCGAATCGATTCCTCCCGAAAACAGCAGAAGCCTCATACTTCCCACGCTGCCCAGGCGGCCATATAGAGCGCAGTCGTGAAATCGCTCGCGATCTGGGCACCTGTGCCCTCAAGCATGGTCAATTGATACGCCTCGACGCGCTCCGCCAATCCGACGACCCGTTTTCCGCTCGCCGTCGCGTGACCGGTTTCAAAAACGGTGCCGAGGTCAATACCGTCGAGCAGCGCGAGCACCACCCCGCACTCGCCAAGCCCTGCCAAATCGGCCGGCGCAATCGAAAGCGCCTCGCCTCCCGCGCCAACCTCGTGCAGCGGCGAAAAGACCTCGAGATCGAGACGCTGCAGGCAGTCCAGCGTCTCCTCGACCAGCCAGCGCTGCGCCAGCGTAAAGAACGGGCCTGCCAGATACACTTTGCGCGGACGATCACGGGCGATCATCGCAGGCCCGACCTTCAGTTGATCGACATCAGGCAGAGGAAGGCCGGGGCCAGCGACGTAATGAGCGGCGCTGCGAGACGCGGCATCGGCTGCCGATACCGGATCGAGGCCGCGTTCCGCCCAGTAATAGGCGAACGCGGCGCTGAAAACGTCCCCCGAGCCGATCTTGAAGACCCTCTCGGCTCTATACGGCGGCACGAGGACAGGTCGTTCGCCGACCCGGTGCACCATCGCGCCGCGCGGTCCCATCTTGATGATGACGACCTCGGCCTGTTCACGCTCGAGGACGGCCGAACCCGCAGCCTCGCCGCCGACGCCGGCAGCAAGTTCGGCTTCCCACTCGTTCAGCACCACGGCCAGGCGGTTGGCGGTCGAACCATTGTCACGGAATCGCGGCGGCGCTGTTCCGGTTTGCGGGTCGTAAACGGCAGCCCGCGCGTGAACGATGGCGTCGCCTTCGACGAAGCCGAACCGCAGAACGATGTCGCCCTCGACGGTGAACGCCGGCGCTCGTCGCTGGATTTGCGGTTCGATCGTAACCCGCGCAAGCGGATGGAGATAGTGAAAGGCGATTTCCTCCAGCGAAGGGTAGACGACAGCGTCGAGACGAAACGAGCCGGCCGAGGCAATCAGGTCGTCACGCCAGCTTTGGGACGCATAGGTGTGCAGTTCGGCCCCAGGCGACAGGTTGCTCAAGGCGGCCAACGCCCTCAATCCGGATCCGAACAAGGCGTCCCAATGGGGATGCTGGCAGACCTCCCGATAGACGCCACCAGCGATCTTGATCATGCGGGCGCAACGTGGACGAATACGGAAGCGCTTGTGATAGTGATGATTGTCGCGTCGAAAGAATGCCCCTCGCGCAAGCACTTGGCGAGCTGCGACAAGCCGACGATGCCCGATATGGCGCCGACATAATCGCCATTCGACCGTTCGCAAACGATTGATTCGAAGTTGCCGCTGACCCGAAGGACGACACGAAGCTTGGCTCCGGCGCGCAGCGTCGCCGCGACGGCCATGTCGACGCTCGTCAGACTCACGTCGAACTCGCGGTCACACGGGTCCGCTCCAAAGTCGTCGCCGCCGCTGCCGTCGCCCTGCGACCGAACAGCGCGCTGCGGCGCATCGCGAGATTGCGACGATTGCCGCGGCTTCGATGCTCCCGACAACGCCTCCCCCTTCAATCGAGAACTTATCAGAGGGAAACGATTCGCAGATGATGTCAAATAGATCCGCGACCGAGTTGCCGCATCTCAGTCCATATGATCGCGTCCATCAGCGATGCGCGCACTCCCAGTGCCTCGCAGAACTCAAGGAAGCGTCGCTCCAAGCGCTCGTAGTCCCGTGGCAGCGAGTAGCCGCGATCGAAAAGACCGATCAGCTCGCCGGCCCTCAAGACGTGGATGTCGAGGATCGCCACCTCGTCGCTGTCGAGCCAGTTGCGCACGATCCAGGAGGCGGTCTTCGGACCAATCCCCGGGATCGTCATCAGGTCGCGCCGAAAGGCCAAGTGATCGTGGCGCGGCAACGTCATCGCCCTGAGCCGGCCGAGTGCTTCGCTGATCCGGACTGATTTCTGCCGGGGAAAACGATAGCGGCGGTTCTTTCCGTCCACCCCAACCGGCTGACGCAACAGCGCCTCGATCCGTGCAGCCGCGATATCGGCGTCGCACTCGAAAACCCCTTCGGATCGCAGCAGGTCGAAATAGGCCTGGTTCAATTCGGCGGTGATGCCGTAGCCCCCGAGCAAGCAAAACCCGACCTCCTCCGCGAGCGTCAGGTCCTTGTCCGAAAAGCCATGCTGCGCCTCGTCGGCGGTCGCAGCGAGCACCGCCCAATAGGCGGCGCTCGGCACCCATTCTGGGCGCCCCCAAAGCACGCCTTCGATGACCTCGCTGTCAGGCGCCCAGCCCGACGGAAGAAGGCTCACGGGATCGACCCACATTTCCAATTGCCCGTACGTCGTTTCTGTGCTCATTATTCATTATTATTCACTCAAATTCAAGCGACGCGATGCCGAAACCCAAAGACGAGCTCGGACACGATCTGGCGGAACGACTGGCCGACTACCGACGGCGGCGCGGCCTGAGCCAGCAGGACCTGGCGGAAGCCCTCGAGACGAGCCAGCCCACCGTTCATCGTCTCCTGACCCGCACAGGCAGCAGACGCCGCCCGGTGGTGGCGGCGGCCCAGGCGTTGCTGGCCGCCGAGATCACGCAGCTTGGACTCGATGAATGGGCAGCACGGGTGGCGGCCGCCGCGAAAAGCTCCGAAAGCTTTCGAGCGATGGTCGACGCTGGCCTGACATTAATGAATAATCATGAATGAAGACGCTCCGCACCTCAGGATGCGTCAGCTTCACAATGTCGCAGCGCCCCAAGGGTTACCTCGAACATCGCCAAATAAGCTGCCTCAAGACGGGCGCGGAATCTCAAAACCGATCGAATGGGGCGGCGTGCAGCAGCCAGGCCGCATTACAAGCCGAAGATCACAATGACGCAGATCTATTTCGATGAGAGCGGCCAAACCGGAACGCACCTTTTCGATCCCCAGCAGCCCTATTTCGTTGTGGCCAGCACGGATCTCTCTGACGCCGAATCGAGCGAGATCCTCAAACGCGCCTTTCCGCGCCAGCAAGCCGCGGAACTCAAATCACAGAGCGTCCTGCGCCGGCCGAACGGCCAACGCGGCTTTCTCGAGTTCGCCAAAGAGGTCGGCAAGCAGCCCCAGCGCTTTTACGCCGCCAAAATCGGTAAGCGTTTCGCCATTATCTCCAAAATGGTCGACAGTCTCGTTGAGCCTCTGCTTCACTCGCGCGGATACGACTTTTACGCGAACGATTACGCACGCACTTTCGCGAATGCGGTCGGCGTTGTTTTTCAGCACATTCTCGCCCGGCCGGTCGCCGAAAGCATAATGACGCGGTACAATGCGTTTGCACGAAGCCCGAACGCTCAGGCTCTCCACGCATTGCAAACCGCGCTGAAAGAGGCGCTCCGGACCGCACCGGAAGACGCCAGGCTCTTCCTCGAACTGCTCTATCAAGGCGCGATAGACTTCGAACAGCTTCACAGCCTCTCTGCGTTCGAGGACACCAACGACCTTCACGTCACCGCGGTGCTCAGCTGTATGGGACATTGGCAGGCGCAGGGGCCAGGACCTTTCCACGTCGTCCACGACGAGAGCCTGCATTTCTTTGCCCGGTCTGGCCGATGGGCCGAGATCACGGACCCCACCCTCGATCCGAGGACCTTCGAGCTTGGCGACAAGACCCTAATTCTGCCAATCCCCGTCGTTTCCACCAAAAGCGCGCGCAGCCATGAGCATGCCTCATTGCAAGTGTGCGATCTGATCGCAGGGTTCATCAACCGCATCGCGGTGGACGAACAATCGGAAACCTTTCGCGAATTCGCGACGAACGCTCTCGCTGCGGGGATCGACAAGATCGCTCATTTCGGGGTCGACTTCGGCGACGAGTTCTTCGAAGGCCCGCCAGAACGCGCGAGCGGGCCCGATATCGTCGATCAGATCGTGATGGCGACGGCGCGCGGCGACGGCGCGTAGGGCCATCCCTCTCGATGCCTCAACACCGCGCGGTCTTTCGCTCCATGCGGAGCCGCAGGTCGCCGCCTACAGCGACCTCAAGAGTCCGTCCGGTAGCGCTGCGCTGAGCCGGCAACCGCGCTGCCGCGGCTACGCACGCGAACGGATTGCCCCGACGGTCTTGTTCATCGAGCGTCGAAACACGTTCTCGAAGAGCCAACGCTTGATCCCCGAGAGATTGACGCCCCGTTGTTGGTAGAACTCGTCAGGACTGTCGAAGACACCGAAATCCCGGTTGATCCCTTCTTTCTGAATGTAGGTGCTGGCGCCGCACCAATCGACGGGCGGATTGCGCAGGTCCGGCGTGGCCACGCCGTAACCGCAGAAGGCGCCCGTATTCGTTGCAAATTTCGTCTGCAAGGCCGACAGATATGCTCGATCGAGGATGAAGCCCTCGAGATTGATCCATTGTTCGTTGAACCAAACCTCGATCCAGCTGTGAATGATGCTGCGCGGCGCCAGATAATAGGCAAGGCCCGTTATGGCGCCCTTTTGCAACGACTTGTCGATCGTGAAGCCATGGAATCGGCAGGGAATGTCAACAGCCCGCAGAAGGGCCATCAGGAGCGTTCCCTTGGTATTGCATTGGCCAATGCCGTCGGCGAGCACGCGTGAGGCAGGCAGGTCGTCGCGGACATTGTAACCGAATTCGATTTCGTCTCGAACGAACTCGTAAATCGCGCCAATGCGTTGGTAGATATCAAGTTCGCGCCAGCCACGTTCCGCGATCAGGCGCTGAATCGCCGGATCGGTGAAGTCCAGCAGCGGTGTAGGCTCCGTCAGTCCGTGCACGTTCTATGCCCCCATCCCCGTTTGCAACCTCAACCCGGGCCCTTGACGTCCGGCGCTCATCGCAACAGCCGCAAGGCGTTGATCGTCACCAGCACGGTCGCGCCGGTATCGGCGAGAATGGCCGGCCACAGGCCCGTCACGCCGGCGATTGTCGTCGCGAGAAACACGGCCTTCAGCCCGAGCGCGATCGTGATGTTCTGACGAATATTGCGCATGGTGCGCTTCGAGAGGTCCACCATCGCCGCCACGTCGGCGACACGGCCGTGCAGTACGGCTGCGTCCGCAGTTTCCAGCGCCACGTCTGTGCCGCCACCCATCGCGATCCCGACATTGGCCGCCGCGAGCGCCGGCGCATCGTTGATGCCGTCGCCGATCTTGGCGACGTTGAGGCCCTGGACCTGCATCTCTGCGACAATGCGCTGCTTGTCCTCCGGCAGCAGCCCGGCGCGCACCTCGATGCCAAGCTGGTCGCCGATCGCGGCGGCCGTGCGTTGATTGTCGCCGGTCAACATGACCGTCTTGACCCCCACGTCGGTCAGCGCCTTGAGGCCGGCGAGCGCATCCGGACGCGGCTCGTCGCGCAAACCGATCGCTCCCGCCGCCTTGCCGTCCACGACCAGCACCGACACGCTCTTGCCCTCATCGTGCAACGCCGTAATGCGGGCGGTCTCGTCGGCGGAGAGCGACACGCGGTCCGCCGCCGCCTGCAACGACCCGAGGAACACCGCCTTGCCCTCTACCGTGGCGGCGACGCCCTTGCCGCCCAGGGCCGCGGCGTCGCTCGACTGTGGCGGGTTGATTTTCGCCTCCTCGGCTCGGGCGAGGATCGCGCCCGCGAGCGGATGGTTCGAGCCGACCTCGAGGGCTGCGGCGAATTTCAGCACGTCCGCCTCGTCGAGCCCGAACCCGATCACGTCCGTCACCTTCGGCGCGCCGGCGGTAAGCGTGCCGGTCTTGTCGAAGGCGGCCGCGGTGATCTTGCCGAGATTTTCGAGCACGGCGCCGCCCTTGAGCAGAAGGCCGCGCCGGGCGCCCGCCGACAGCGACGCGGCGATCGCCGCAGGCGTCGAAATCACCAGCGCGCAGGGGCAGCCGATCAGCAAGATGGCGAGGCCCTTGTAGATCCACGCCGACCAAGACGCGCTGAAAACCAACGGCGGCACGACGGCGATAAGCGCCGCGACCACGACGACGGCCGGTGTGTAGTAGCGTGAAAATCGATCGATAAAACGCTCGGTCGGCGCTTTACTCTCCTGCGCTTCTTCGACCAGCCGTACGACGCGGGCGATCGTGTTGTCGGCCGCCGCCGCCGTGACCCGCACGCGCAGCGCCGCGTCGCCGTTGATCGTGCCCGCAAACACCGTGGCGTCGACACCTTTGCGTACGCTGACGCTTTCGCCAGTCACCGGCGCTTCATCGATGGCGCTTTCGCCCGACACGATGATCCCGTCCGCCGCAATGCGGTCGCCTGGCCGCACGAGAATAATGGCGCCGATCGCCACGTTTTCTGCGGCGACTTCGCGCGTCTGGCCGTCTGCTTCGACCAAAGCTGTCTTCGGGACGAGCTTGGTGAGCGACTGAATGCTCGCCCGGGCCTTGCCTGCCGCCACGCCCTCCAGCAACTCGCCGATCAGGAAGAGGAACACCACGGCGGCCGCTTCCTCGCTGGCGTGGATGACGACCGCCCCGACCGCAGCAATCGTCATCAGCATTTCGATCGAAAACGGGGTACCCGCGCGCGCCGCCATGAGCGCGCGGCGCGCAATCGGAACGAGGCCGACCAGCATCGCTGCGGTGAAGGCATAGGCCTCGATCGCGGGAACCAATTTGCCGACGCCATAGGCGACCGCGAGGGCGACGCCGCAGGCGATGGTCAATTGGCCCTTCTTGCCGCGCCACCAGGGACCGTTTGTCGGGCCGTGATCATGGCCATGCAGCGCGGCGAGCTCTTCTGCAGAACCACCGACGTGACGATCCGCTCCGTGGTCGTGCCCCCCATGGTCATGATCGTCATGGTCATGATCGCAGTCGGGCTTCGACGCGCGCGGGCCGGGGGCTGTCGTAAGCGGCGCGATCGCATAGCCGAGGCCAGTGACCTGCCGTTCGATCGCAGCAAGATCGCTCTTGCCGTCGTGATGCACCGTCATCGTGCCTGCGGTCGCCGAAACGGCGACATCGGACACGCCCGGCACGCGACGAACTGCAGTGTCGATCTTGGCCGCACAGCTGGCGCAATCCATGCCATCGACCCGGTAGCGGCTCTGCCTCGTGGACTCGGTCATTCGTCAGATCCTTGCTTTGTCGCGCGGGACGCTACATCCTCTAGTGACTAGAGGAGCAAGCGAAATGATCCTGGGCGTTCCGATCGGGGAAGCCGCCAAACACAGCGGCGTCAAAGTTCCCACCATCCGCTACTACGAGCAGATCGGTCTCCTCGCCGCGCCTGCACGCAGCGACGGTAACCGGCGTCACTACGACGCGAGCGACCTGCACCGCCTCACGTTCATCCGGCACGCCCGTGAGCTGGGGTTCGAGATCGACGCGATCCGAACCTTGTTGCTGCTTCAGGACGACCCGAACCAGCCCTGCGCGACGGCCGACGGCATCGCCAAGGCCCGTCTCGCCGACGTCGAGCAACGGATCCGCAGCCTGACGGCGCTCAAGGCGGAACTGCAGGCGATGATCGAGGGGTGCAGTCACGGCCAGGTCGCGGCCTGCCGCGTCATCGAAGTGCTCGCCGACCACGGTCAGTGCCAGAACGCGGGCCACTGAGACTGCCTCACACATGCAACGTCTTCTCCTCGCGGCTCAGAGCGTCGTCGTCGACCTGAATGGTGACGTGATCGATCCCGAAATCGTCGCTCATGGCCCGACGCGCTTGCACCAAGACCGTCCGCGCGGCGCTGAGATCGGTCACGACCAGATGGCAACTCATGGCGTCGAAACCGGAAGTCACGGTCCACACGTGCAAATCATGAACTGATTTTACGCCTGCGATCTCCGTCAGCTTGCGTTCCAGGACGGCCAGATCGACCGTCGGCGGCGTACCTTCCATCAGGATGTGCACGACCTGCTTCAGCAGCCCGAATGTCCGTGGCACGATGAACAGGCCGATGCCGGCCCCGATCAGCGGATCGGCGAGCCGCCACCCCTTCCACATCATGAGGAGCGCAGCGACGATCACGCCGATCGAGCCGAGCATGTCGCTCAGCACCTCGAAATAGGCGCCCTTCACATTGAGGCTCTCAGACGAACCGCCGGCCAGCAGCCGCATGCTGACGAGATTGACCGCCAGCCCAATGACCGCAACGACGAGCATCGGCCCGCTCATGACCTCCGGCGGAGACACGAAACGTTGATAGGCCTCGTACAAGATATAGACGGTCAGTAGGAGAAGAACGACTGCGTTGGTCAGCGCGGCCAACACCTCCATCCGCAGATAACCGTAGGTTCGCTGAGGCGTCGCTTCGCGAGCCGCGAAACGGATCGCCAGAAGGGCAAGAGCCAGACCGGCGACGTCGGTGAGCATGTGCGCCGCGTCCGCCAAGAGCGCGAGACTGCCCGTGATCAAGCCGCCGGCGACCTCCGCAATCATGTAGGTCGACGTCAGCGCCAAGGCCCATGCCAAACGACTTGTATGCTGCGCTGTCGCCGTTCCTGGACCGCCGCCACCCTGCATATCCGCCTCCGTGCTCGAGAACTCGTCGTCGCGCGGCAACGACTAATCCGCCGTCTTCTCAGCCTTCTCGGCGAGTTCGACGATGTCGCCCTCCTGAAACAGGATGCGTTGCAGTTCAGCGCGCCACTCGTGCCTGCGACGCAGGAGAAACTCGAGATTCATGCCAAAGTGCTTGAACTCTTCCTTCTGGGCGTTGGCCATGATCGCCTTCCTGCACGTCGTTTTCAACCGACATTCGTTGTTCGTACCAGTTGATCGCTTCGGCCTCCTCGATCAGCGAAGCAATCATCCGGGCGAACGTGCGCGTTTCCTGAGACAGCTCATTCGGCGGCTCGTGATATTGGTCAAAACCCATATCGACCTCCTCTGGTCATGGCGTCGCGGGGCGACATCGCTCCGGAATATTCAGAACGCTCGCAGTCAAACGCCCTGTGGCGGCGAGAACGGCGTATGAGAAAACGACGCGGTCGCGTTGCGCCGCCACATGCGCGACGCGAGCGTTGAGCAGGGTTTGCTGCGCCGTCAGGACGTCAAACGTCGTGCGTTGGCCAGCTTCCGCTTCGCCCCGCATGTCCACCAGGGCAGATTCGGCCGCCCTGACCGCCGCGCGCGTCGAGACAATTTGCGCCTTCGCCGCCTGCAATTGCGCCCAGGTCGTAACGACGGTCGCGCGAACCTGATCGCGCTGAATGTCGGCTGCCAGACGAGCCTGACCGAACCGCTCCTTGGCCTGCCGAACCGAAGCGTAGTCCGCCCCGCCTCCATAGATCGGCACGTTGAGCTGACCGAAGATCGCGGCGCTGAACGACTTTTTCCCGGTCGTTCCGTCGACATCGAGGTCGCGATTGACGGACCCGACAATGCCCGCCGTGGGATAGAGCGCGCTCTCGGCGAGCTTCACGCCCGAGCCAGCGGCGTCGGCGACATGAACGGCGGACGCGATCACCGGATGTTCACGCAAGGCGATCTCAACCGCCAGTTCGACGTCGTTTGGCAACAGAACCTCAACGGACTTGGCGGGCGCAAGCGAATTCGGCTCGACGCCAACCAATCGCCGGTAGGTGGCCTTGCTCGCCTGCAGCGCGCCGCGTGCCGCAGAATGGTCGCTACGACCCTGCGCCAGCGCGGCATCGGCCTGCGCGGCGTCGACCCCGGTAGCCTGTCCCATCAAAATGCGTTCGCGCGTATGGCTCGCCTGAACCTTCAACACAGCGACATTACCTGCGCGCAAGCCGACGATCGCTGTGTCGCGCAGCACATCCATATAGGCTGTTGCCGTCGCCAGAAGCGTATCCTGCTCGACGGCGCGTACGTCTTCGCGGCCACCGAAAATTTGCGCTTCGGCCTGACGCACACTGTTGAGCGTCTTGAAGCCATCGAAGATCGGCTGGCTGACGCTCAATCCGTAGCGACGCGGAAACGAATTGAACTTCTGGCCCGGCGGTTTCAATGCTTCGTCCTCTGCAGGATCGACTCCGGGCGTTGGCGTCTGGTTTCTCACCGACGGGTCGCGCTGGTAGAGATACGACCGTCCAGCATAGGCCGTCGCGCCGATGGTCGGACGCCACCCGGCGCGCGCTTTCGAAGCACCCTCGGTGAGCGCACGCAGCGCGGCTCGTTGCTGCCCTACGTTCGGATTGCCGGCATAGGCGCGCGCGAGCGCACCCGCCAACGTCTCCGCCTGCGCAAAGTTCGGCACGGCAAGACAGACGAAGATCGCGAGACGAAGAAAAGCGCGCCTCAGTTGCATTCGATGTTGCTCGCGGGTCGTCCCGGCATGGCTATTGATTGGCGTCGCGATGACGCACTCTTACGCCGCCAGATTCTTGAAGCAGCTGGATCTTGATCTTGTCCCCGACCCGATGCCCCAGGACATCGGTTTGATCCTCAACCCGGAAAACTACGGTCGTCGGACGGCCGGACGAACGATTGACAACCGTCAGCATCCCGCCGCGCGCGTCGATCCTGTGGATCACCGCCTCAATCCAGCCGGCTTCCGACGACGGCCGGCGGTAGTAATCGAAGGTCGTGGGGCGGCCTGCCAACTGGACATTCGGCAAGCCGCTCGCCTGCGCCGATAGCAAAGTTGCGGCGAGAAGCATTTGTGCACCGATCAGCATTTGATCCTCCTGTCGCTTTCGTCGCCGCTAGTCCCGGCCTTGGCCGCGTCGGTCGGGCGCCACCCCCTCCTTGCAGATCGAGGGATGCTCGGTGTGCGTCAGAATTGCGCTGCGGCCGTGCATACGAATTGCGGCGTCGAGGCTCGCCTCGTGTTCCTCGGACGTCATGCAACGCTCGGGGCGGGGCGGCGGCGAGCGCGTGCCCGCCCCTGCGAAAGCGCACTGGCCGAGCAGCGCTGCAGCCGCGAAAATCAGAGCTGATTTCGTCGGCATTTGCTCCTCCTTTCTTCAAGTTCGGCGGCAGCGCGAACGTCTAAGCCGCCATTCTCAAGTTCGATCGCCGTCGACCTCAGCCTGCTCGCTCGGGCAAGCGGCCTTGAGACGGGCCAGAGATTCGACCGAGTCGAGCACGCGATTGCTTTCGGTCTTGTCGGCGTCGATCGCGGCGAGGTCCGCATCGATGCGCGCACTGATCAATCGGGCGAGCGAGCGCTCGGCTTCAACGGCCGAATCGGCATCTGGCGCAGGCGTGCGTAGGCTCGCTTTCAAGTTAGCGGCGATCGTCTCGCGTGCCGCGAGCAGCCGCTCCTCCTGGTGGCGCGCATGCGTCGCGGCATGATCGACCGCCGCCGCTCGTAAACAGGCTTTGTCGCGCAATTCACGCGCCGCATGGATCATCCGCTTTCCGACTGCAATTCGGATGCGGACAGCCTTCGCAACCGCGCACGACCGGCGTGCTTGCGTCTGCTCGACTCGGGAATCTATGTCCGCCGCAAACAGCACATTGGAGCTGTACACAGCCATCAACGGCAAATGCGCCTCCCGGCCGGCCGCTCGGGCCAAGCGTTCCAGCTCCGGAAGGTTCGTATCGAACGCAGTTTCAACCTGAGCGGCCGTTACTTCGACACTAACTTGGGCGCCTTGCGACGCTGGACACTGCGCTTTCGCATCGGCAGCCCACACGAGCGTCCCGGCGACGCATGCTGCAATGCACAGGTTCATGACAGGCTCCTTTGCGGTTCGATTCCGCTCGTCAACGAGATTTCCGCATGTTCCGGTTTCTCGACCCGGCGCTGGCCAAACAGCAGGTACAGCGCCGGCAGAACGAGAAGCGTCAGCAACGTCGCGCTGACGAGGCCACCAATGACGACGACGGCGAGCGGCTTTTGCACCTCGGCGCCCGTCCCTGTCGCCAGCGCCATCGGCACGAAGCCGAGCGCCGCCACCAGCGCCGTCATCGCGACCGGGCGCAACCGCGTGAGCGCTCCAATGCGGGTCGCGTCCACCAGCGACCTGCCTTCGAGCCGCAACTGCTTCACGTAGCTGAGCATCACGAGGCCGTTGAGGACCGCGATGCCCGACAGCGCAATGAACCCGACCGCTGCGGAAACGGAAAACGGCATGCCTGCTAGCCACAGCGAGACGATCCCGCCGGTCAGGGCCAGCGGCACCGCGCTGAACACGAGGAGCGCGTCGCGCACAGAGCCGAGCGCCCCATAGAGCAGGAACAGGATCACCAGGAAGCTCGCGGGGACGACGATCAAGAGCCGCTGCCGCGCGGCGGCGAGGTTCTCGAACTGGCCACCCCACTTGACCCAGTAGCCCGGCGGCAAGTTCACCTCGGCCTGCATCTTCTTCTGTACGTCCTCGACGACTGAAGCGACATCGCGCCCACGGACATTCGCGGTCACCACGACACGGCGCTTGCCGTCCTCACGCGATATTTGGTTCGGGCCCTCCCGCTCCTCGAACCGCGCCACCTGCTTGAGCAAGATGTTCGGCGTGCGGCCGTTGGTCGTTGCGCCGAGCAGCGGGACGGGGAGATTTTCGAGCGCGTCGACGTCCCGCCTTACGTTCTCGTTGAGGCGCACGACGATCGAATAACGTCGGTCGCCTTCGAACACGAAGCCCGCCTCGCGACCGCCAATCGCCGCGCCGATGACATCCTGGACGGCCGTGACCGTCAGACCGAGACGCGCCGCCTCGGCCTTGTCGATCGCAATGTCGAGAAATGGCAAGCCACTCGTCTGCTCCACCTTGACGTCGGCTGCGCCTGGCGTCGCCCGAATAATGCCGGCGATCTGATTGGCCGCCTTCACCATCGGCTCGAATTCGTCGCCGAATACCTTGACAGCGATATCGCCGCGGACCCCCGCAAGCAGTTCGTTGAAGCGCATCTGGATCGGCTGCGTGAATTCCAGATTGTTGCCGGGCAACGCCGAAACAGCGGCCTCGATCTGCTCCTGCAACTGCGCCTTGGTCAGGCTCGGATCTGGCCAGAGCTCGCGCGGCTTCAGAATGATGAACGCGTCGGACGAATTCACCGGCATCGGATCGGACGCGACCTCGGCCGTGCCGGTCTTGGAAAAGACCGTCGCCACCTGCGGAAAGCGTGCTATCGCCTTCTCGATCTGCAGCTGCATCGCCTGCGACTGCGAAATCGAAGCGCTGGGAATCCGCAGCGCGTTCATGGCGATATTCTTTTCGTCGAGCGTCGGGATGAATTCCTGCCCCAGCCGGTTGAACAGCAACATGGCCGAGGCGAACAGGACGACGGCTGCGGTCAGAACCGCGATTGGCCTGGCCATCGACTTTGCTAGCGCAGGCTCATAAAGCCGGCGCAACCCAGCCATCACGCGGTTCTCCTTCTCCTCGACCGCGCCGGTGATGGCGATCGCGATCAGCGCCGGTACGAAGGTCAGCGACAGGACGAAGGCCGAGAGCAGCGCGAGAATGACGGTGACCGCCATCGGCTGGAACATCTTGCCCTCGACCCCCGTGAAGGTGAGAAGCGGCACGTAGACCAGCATGATGATCGCCTGGCCGAAGACCGATGGCTTGATCATCTCCTGCGCCGAGCCGATCACAGCGCTCAGGCGTTCGGCTCGATTGAGATTGCGCTTCAGCTCGTGTCGCCGCTCAGCGAGCCGTCGCAACGTGTTCTCGGTGATGATGACCGCGCCGTCGACGATCAGGCCGAAATCGAGCGCGCCGAGGCTCATGAGATTGGCGCTGACGCGGGTCTCGACCATGCCCGTGAAGGTCATCAGCATGGCGAACGGAATAACTAGCGCCGTGATCACCGCTGCGCGAAAATTACCGAGCAGCAGGAACAAGACCGCAATCACCAGCAACGCGCCTTCCGCCAGGTTTTTGGACACCGTGCGCACGGTGGCGTCCACCAGTTGCGTGCGGTCGAGAACCGTCGTCAGCGCGATATCCGGCGGCAGCGTGCGCTCGATCTCCTTCATCTTGGCGCCGACGGCGGCGGCGACCGTGCGGCTGTTGCCGCCGATCAGCATCAATGCGGTGCCGACTACGACCTCTTGCCCGTTGGCGCTGGCGCTGCCCGTACGCAGGTCGGCGCCGACCGCGACGGCACCGATGTCCTTCACCCGGATCGGTACGCCGCCGCGCGCTGCCACTACGACATCGCGAACATCGTCGATCGTCTCCAGCCGGCCATTGGCGCGGACGGCATACCCCTCGCCATTGCGCTCGATGTAGCCCGCGCCGCGGCTCGCGTTGTTGGCTTCCAGAGCCGCAGCCACGTCGGAAAACGAAAGGCCGAGCCCGACCAGGCGATCGGGGTCAGGCTGCACCTGATACAGCTTTTCGAAACCGCCGATGGCGTCGACGCCGGCAACGCCCGGTACGGTCTTCACCTGTGGCCGGATGACCCAGTTCTGGACCGTGCGCAGATAGGCGGCCTTCTCGATATCGGTCGTGAGCTTCTGGCCCTCTGGCGTCAGGTAGCTGCCGTCATCGCGCCAGCCGAACGGACGTTCGGCGGCGCCTGGCGCCGGCTTCGGGCCAAAGGCGACCGTCCACATGTAGATTTCGCCAAGCCCCGTCGAGACCGGCCCCATGCGCGGCTCGACGCCGGCCGGCAAAGCAGCGCGCGCCTCGCGCAGCCGCTCGTTCACCTGCTGGCGCGCAAAATAGATGTCCGTCTTGTCGGTGAAGACGGCAGTCACTTGCGAGAAGCCGTTACGCGACAGCGAGCGCGTGTATTCGAGCCCGGTCGTACCGGCGAGCGCCGTCTCGATCTGGAAGGTGACCTGCTTCTCGATGTCCTGCGGCGACAGCCAGGGCGCAGTCGTGTTGATCTGCACCTGATTGTTGGTGACGTCAGGCACGGCGTCGATCGGCAGCCGCGAAAGCGACCAGATGCCGAAGGCCGCGGCCATCAGGCTCAAGAACACCACCGCCCAGCGGTGATGAACGGAAAAGGCGAGGATGCGCGCGATCATCTGGGCCTCAATGGTCGTGCGCGGCCTCGGACTTGCCGAGTTCCGCCTTGAGCAGGAAGGTGTTGGTCGCAGCGATCCGCTCGCCCGCGTTCAGGCCGTCAGCGATCTCGATCCTGTCGCCGTCCGCCTTGCCGAGCGTCACGGACCGGCGCTCGAACCCCTTGTCCGTCCGCACGAACACGCTGGCCTTGCCCTCGATCGTCTGGATCGCGCCGCGCGGCACGAGGACGGCGACCGATCCTTGCGTCAGATCGATCTTGGCGGCGACATAAGCGCCCGGCCGCCACGCAAGATCGGGGTTCGGCAAACTCGCCAGCACGCGCGCAGCGCGCGTTTCCTGGTTGAGCACCGGCCCGATAAAGACGATCTTGCCGCGCGCCTCGCGCCCGCCGGGCGCTGCCATCGTCACCGCCTGCCCCTCGCGCACGCGGTCGAGGTCGGCAATTGGCACGGAGAGGTCGACCCACAGGCTCGACAGGTCGGCCACCGTGTAGAGTTCGGACGGATCGTTGTTGCCGCCGACAGCCGCACCGACGTCCACCTTCCGCTCGATCACGCGGCCAGCGATCGGCGACTGAACCGCGTATTGCCTGAGATCAGGCGTCGCGCCCGGTTGCAAACTGGCGATCGTCGGCCCGTCGAAACCGAGCGCCACGAGCTTTTGCCGCGCCAGGCCGGTGCGCAGTTCGGCCGCCACGTACGTTGCGCGCGCCTGCAGATAGGCCTGCTCTGTGGCGATCTTCTTGTTCCACAAGGCCTCGGTGCGCTCAAACAGCGTCTTCTGCAGATCGAAGGCGACAGACGCCGAGAGATATTCGCTCTTGGCATCGGCGACCTCGCGGCTGTCGAGGATGGCGACGGTCTCACCCTTCTCGATCCGATCGCCGAGCTTCTTGCGCAACTGCGCCACCGTGCCCACGACCTTGGCGGGAATGCGCGCGACGCGGTCCTGGTCAATCATCACGACGCCAGGGGCCGCCAGTTGCTGCGCAACCGTGCCATGCGCAGCCGCGCCGATCTCGATCTGCGCCGCCTCGATCTGGCTCGACGTCATCGCCAGATCGCCGGGCTCGTCATGATCCTTGTGGTCGCTATCCTCGACGCGCTCCTGCGGCGCGGTCGGCTTCGCGGACTGGAGCCTGTGATCCCCGTTCGGAGTCTGTTTGGCTTCGGCGTGATCATGCGACGCCGCAGGCGCGGCGATGGACACGGCGGGAGAAAGGCACAGCAAAGCGGAGGCCAGAGCGGCCCCGACGAGTAGGGATATGCGCACGGTCGAGAATCCACAGCTGCGCGACGGCGCTCACGAGAGGCGCGGCGTGTCAGCGCTCATAGGAAAAGGCTGCGCCAAATGGCGCGCGAACTCCCAGGCGGGAGGACGAGGACGTCAGGCCTTAGGCGGACCGTGCGGGGGAGCGGTTTCGCGACTGGCAGCGCGCGTCTCGAAAGATGCGTAAACCATACGCATCCCATGCCGATGCACGCCGTCCTGCTGGACGGCGCACGGCGCCATCTGGTGATGTTCGCTGTGAACGTGGTTGCACAGCGCGTCGGACGGCGAATTATGCGCCTGCGCGGACACGAGAGTCAGTGCGACATCGGCGGTCGGGGACAGATGATCTTCGGCCCGTTCCCCCAACCCATGGGCGGCAATGCCCAAAGCGAAAACGAGCGCGACAAGCATCGCGCTCGCCCGACGGGCGATCAGCCTGAATCGCGATGATCTCGTTCCACGAGCCATGCGCCCATATAGTCTCGTGCCGAGTCCGAAGCAAGACGGCGCCGTGGGGCACGGCGTCGCGTTGCTCCCCGTTCATTCTCGCCGCAAGACCGTGCGCGCGGCGAATAAACGAAGCTAGGGCTTTGCCGATAGGCGCTGAACGCGCGGGAATTCCGCGCCGTCCGCAACACGTGACCTTAGAGGATGTTCGCGCACTAGTAATTGAACGTCATGCGCAACCCGGCCACGAAAGCGTCGCGGATCGCACGCACTGCCAGCGGATCCATAGGATCGACGACTCCGGCGCCAGGGTGCAACACGTACTGGACGTGGGGCTGGAGTACAAAGCCATCTGCGACGTTGTAGGCGTAAGTCGCCTGAAGGATGGCCTCGTAGTTGCGTAGAGGCGCGTACGCACCGTTGAAGCGATTGGCGTCCAGGTCGGCAAGCCGCGCCTGCCGACTGACCCGAGCGAAAGAGCCAAGAAAGCCGAACTGATCGTTAGGCCGCCCTGGCACCACGCCTTGAAAACTTATTCCGCCATCGACCAAGAAGTCGATCAGGTTGCGGTCCGACGGCGCAGCAGCGATGCGAGAGAAAACAAAGGCGCCGGCTGTAGGCTTTCCGTCGATCTGATAGATCTGTTGGTCGAGCACGCCATAGACGCCGCCGTCGCCGCGATGCATCAGCGGCGAACCGACGCCGGCCGGATCCGAGAGCAGTCGACCGTCAGCCGCAAAGCGCTGGTCGGCGAACCGCCCGAAATGCTTCCAGGCGCCGATGCGCAGTGTCCCCGGCCATGCGGTCGAATAGTTCCACTGGGCCTCGGCCATCGCAAAAGCAGGATCCCTGAGGCGGAAATTCGCGCCGTAGCGATTGCGCGTCTGTGGATTGCCTTCGCCGGGTCCCACCGGATCGCCATCGAACACGGCTGCAAGAAAGGTCCACTGCGGATGCGGGGTCAGTTTGACGCGAACGCCCGGCGAGGCGAAGGGAAAGGCAATGCCGCCGTTCGGCAGATTGGCGCCCAAAATCGCTGCCCACCCGAAAGCGCCGCCAATGCCCAATCCGTAGAAGGGCGTCTGAAAAAACTCCGTATCGGCGCTGATCTTTCCCGCGCGAACCGCCAGGAGATCGCCGAACTTTTGCTCCAGCCAAATATCAGAAAGGCGCGTCGTGGCGACACCCTCAAGATCGGACAGCGCCGACATGGAACGCACAAAATGGCTGCTGATGCCGACGCCGTGCATCTGCCAGAACGAGAAATGGAAGGTCGCGCCTTTCCAGCCCGTCGCATATTCGGGGTCCCACTCGATCGAGCCAAGCAGTCGGCCGTAATAGGTTGAACCGCGTTTAGCGCCCCCCGACAGAGCGGTCATGGAGTCATTCTGGTAAGTCGCCGCAAAGGTGAGGCCCCGTTCGGCCAGCCACCGTCGAGCTCCATTCCAGCTCTTCCACGGTTCAGGCAGTACGTCGGCGAGCGTCTGCTTGCCCACATTGGACACCGCCGTATTGATGTCGCCCTGGATGTCGGGCGTGACGTCCACGTCCGCGCGGGGCGACCCGGTCTGCGCCTCGGACAGGCCGGGCAGCGCGACGCAAAGCGCCACCCCGAGCACCGACCTCACGACAAGGCGTTTTCCGATCCGTTTCATCCGATTGGGATGATGCGTTTCACCACAATATGCAAGCCAGCGGCTGGGACGCCCGACCGATTTGCGCTTGCACGCCGAACGACGTGTCGACAACGCTGCAAGCAGGTTCGGTTATCCGCGACTTCGCCCCCGTCGGGAACTGCTCATGAAAATCCGGAGCACATCTGTCGGCGATCGCGACCCCGACACTGTCTGGTCGCGCGTCCACAGGATCAAAGATCGTAAACCGGCGAGGCGCCTGCGGCCTCAGCGCGCGAGCGCCTCGTGCGCCAGAAACGCGAGCGCCACGACGCCAGCAGCGCCCACCAGCAGTGGTATCACGCACCCCGTGCGCCGCGTCGTACGGTTGTGGACGCGATTGTATGCAGCCTTCTTCGGATTGGTCAGCCACCCGTAGCCGCGTGGCGCCTTGAACCCCAAGCTATGTCGAACGTATCGCTTCCAAGAGGTGCGAGCAGCAACCCGCTTCTTCCAGCTTGGCCGCCTGTATCCAAATCGCATTTTGAAATTCCTGGCGAAACGCGGCTCGCCCCAATCCGAGGAGGCCCTGCGACGAACTGCCGCCGGAGCGGCTAAAAGGCAAAATACTGCGCCTCCATGCCGCCGCCAAAGGTTGACATCGTCGTCGCGCCAATTCGACAATCCTAACAGCGCACAAACGTTGCTGTAACGATCGGAAAACCGGAAAATGAGCGAATTCGAACAAATTCCTTTTCAAGCCGACGACTTTACAACCAATCCCGAGCCGCGCTGCGCATGTCTCCTGCTCCTCGACACGTCCGTGTCGATGCGCGGACGGCGGATCGACGAACTCAACGCCGGCCTCATCACGTTCAAAGACGAATTGATGGGCGACAGCCTCGCCGCCAAGCGGGTCGAAGTCGGCATTGTCGGCTTCGGCCCAGTCCAGACGATCACCGATTTTACAACAGCTGACCTATTTCAGCCGCCGCGCCTCGACGTTATCGGCGACACGCCGATGGGCGCGGCGATCACGACGGGGCTCGACCTGCTGAAACAACGCAAGGAAATCTACAAGGCAAACGGCGTCGCCTACTATCGCCCCTGGATCTTCCTCATCACCGACGGCGGTCCGACCGACGAATGGCGGCATGCTGCCGCCATGGTCAAGGAAGGGGAACAGTCCAAGGCTTTCCAGTTCTACGCCGTCGGCGTCGAGGACGCCAACATGGACGTTCTCCAGCAAATCGCAACGCGCACGCCGCTCAAGCTCAAAGGCTTGCAGTTCCGCGAACTGTTCCAGTGGTTGTCCAACTCGCTCGGTTCCGTCTCGCACTCGCAGCCCGGCGAAGCCGTGCCGCTCATCAATCCGGTTGCTCCGAACGGATGGGCGACCGCCGGATGACATCTGCGACCTGGCGGATCGCCGCCGCGTCAAGCATCGGCACGTCGCACGTCAAACAAGGTTCGGTCTGCCAAGACAGCCACGCCTGCCGCATCATGCAGGACGCAGACGGCAGCGACGTCGTCGTCCTCGTCGCGTCCGACGGCGCCGGCAGCGCAACGCGGGCAGATGCGGGATCCGATTGCGCCTGCAGCACGATTGTGGAGGCGGTCGAGGTCTGTCTCGCAAAGGGACGCCGCGTCGCCAGCTTCACCTTCGACGATGCCCGCGACTGGGTCGATCACGTCCAGCGGGCCATCGCCTACCGAGCCGAGCAAGATGGCGCCACCGAGCGCGACTACGCCTGCACGCTCCTCGTCGCCATCATTGGAACTGACGCTGCCGCCTTCCTGCAAATCGGCGACGGCGCGATGGTGGCGACGGACGAGATCGGCGAGTGGTCCTGGATCCATTGGCCACAGCGCGGCGACTACGCAAATTCGACGTATTTTGTCACCGAGAAGAACGCCTGCAACCAAATGGCGTTCGACGTCATTGCGCGCCCGATCGACGACGTCGCCGTCTTCACCGACGGAATCGAGCCGCTCGTCCTGCACTACGCGACCAAGACCGTGCACTCGCCGTTCTTCAACGCGATGCTCGGGCCAGTTCTGGCGTCGACGCGATCAGGGCTCGATCGAAATCTCTCAACCAGCCTTGAGAAATACCTCGCGTCACCCAAGGTCTGCGAGCGCACCGACGACGACAAGACATTGATCCTCGCTACGCGTCGGAACGCCGCGGCCACGACGGAATCGGCCTGACACGTGAGCACGCCTTTCGCCATACGCACGTCCAAGGGGCCGATTGCGCTCGGCAAGCTGATCGGTAAAGGCGGCGAGGCGTCTGTCTTCGAAATTGCCGGCAGCACCGACAAGGTGGCCAAAATCTACCACGCGCCCAAGCCTGACCAGAGCATGAAGGTCGCCGCGATGCTGCCGATCGCCAACGCCGATCTCCTGGCTTTGACGGCTTGGCCGCTTGATCTCTTGTACGGAAAGACCGGCTCGTTCACCGGCATCGTACTGCCGCGCGTCAGCGGACACAAAGACATCCACAACCTGTACAGTCCGCGCAGCCGGAAAGCGGAGTTTCCGAACGCCGATTGGCGATTTCTGATTCGAGCCGCCGCCAACACGGCGCGCGCCTTCGCCGCGGTACATCAGGCCAAATGCGTCATCGGAGACGTCAACCATGGCGGCGTGCTCGTCTCCGACAAAGCCACCGTCCGCATCATCGATTGCGATTCCTTCCAGTTCGAAGCGAACGGAAAGCGATTCTTCTGCGACGTCGGCGTCCCAACCTTCACGCCGCCGGAACTTCAGGGGAAGCCGTTTCGCGGCGTCGTGCGGACGCCCAACCACGACAATTTCGGGCTCGCAATCCTCGTCTTCCACCTCCTGTACATGGGCCGCCACCCGTTCGCGGGCCGTTTTCTCGGCCGCGGCGACATGAGCCTTGAGAAGGCGATCACAGAATTCCGGTTCGCATACGGCGCAAACCGCGCCGCTTACCAAATGGAGCCGCCGCCCAACGTTCCCGGTATCGCAATCGCCTCTCCCGCCGTCGCAGCCTTGTTCGAACGCGCCATGGCGCCCGGCGCCGTTCAGAACGGCGCCCGACCGACGGCAAGAGACTGGATCGGCGCGCTCGACGGCCTCGAAAAGACCCTCAAGACGTGCGCAATCAATTCGTCGCACGCCTACTTCAATGGCCTCGATCGCTGCCCATGGTGCCATCTCGAGGCCGCCACCGGCGCCGTGCTCTTCAATGCGTGGATCCAACGCGGTCCCCAGGCCGCGTTTGGCGGCGTCGACGCCGTGTGGGCGACGATTATGCGCGTACCCTCGCCCGGCGCGTTGCCCGTGATCGGCGACCCGTCTCCGTCGCCCTCGTCCCAGGCGCTCGCGCACGGGCGCGCGCGTCGCTCAAAAATGCTCGTGGGTCACGGCGGGTTGGTTGCAGCTGTCATCTGCCTGATCGCCGCTGCGCCACAAGCCACGATGCTCATCCTGCTTGCTGCGCTCGTCGCCTGGTTCGTTGTCGCCAACTGGGCCTCGTCTGGCCATTCCTTGCAAACTTTCAGGAATTCCGAAAAGGCCGCGCTCGACCGCTGGAAGGCGTTGAAAGCACGCTGGGACATCGAGGCCTCCGACCAGGAGTTCGTCAGCCAGCTTCGGCAGTTGCAGAACGAACGTGATCAGTTGCGCGATCTGCCGGCAGTCCGACAGAGGCGTTACCAGCAGCTGGAACGCGATCGCGAAAAGGTCCAGCGCCAGCGATTTCTCGAACGGTTCGAGATCGAGAAGGCCAAGATATCCGGCATCGGCCCCAGTCGAACGGTCATGCTGGCAAGCTACAACATCGAGACAGCCTGGGATGTCGCCGAACATCGCATCATGAACGTTCCTGGCTTCGGCCCTGCGCTCACTCGGGAACTCATGGCCTGGCGCCGCGGCGTCGAATCCCGTTTCCGTTTCGATCCATCGAAAGGCGTCGACCCCCAGGATATCGCGGCGCTCGACCGCGAGCTTGCCGGCGTCAAAGGCAAGCTCGAACAAAATCTGGCGGCCGGCGCGCAGCGGCTGACCGAGATACGCAACCGAACGCTCGCTCGTCGCGCCGCCCTACAACCGCAATTGGAAGAAGCCGCGCGAACGCGCGCGCAGGCGACCGCCGACCTGCAGGTTGCCTGAAGCGCCCTTTGCCTCACCCATTGGGTCCGAAGCCTCGCGGCCTGAGTACGCGACCACAAACGTGCTAGCATCGTTACGACTGTAACCACGAACGCTCGCTCGATGCCGCTCGTCTTCGATACAAAGCCCGATTCCGGATACGACGATCATCCGAGCGAGCGATATCATTTCCCGAACCGCTACCTTGCGATCGCCGCGAGCGGGATCGGCGACTGGATCGTTTACCGCAAACCGCGTCGAGGCGCCGGCGATCCAGGTTATTTCGCCGCCGCGCGGCTCGTCGCAATCGACGCCGATCCCGCAGCGCCCAACTCGTCCTACGCGCGTCTCGAGCACTATCTGCCATTTGACGCCATCGTACCACAGGCCGCTCCGAGCGGCCGGCCGTTCGAGGCCGCGCTACGTGCCGTACCTGCCCAGTCGCGCGGCGCGGCAATTCAAGGGAAGTCGATACGCCCGCTCAGCCTTGAAGATTTCGCCGCCATTGCCCTTGCCGGCCTGCACGCGACGTTCGACCCGCGCAATGCAATCCGCCTCGAACTCGATCGAGCCCACTGCGATCCAGAAACCTTCGACCTCGTGAATGCGCCTGTCGAAGCGCAAGAACGCCAGATCAAGCAAATTCTTCTCAATCGAAAAATTCGGGACGCCGCTTTTCGTGGCGCCGTGTGCATCGCCTACGACAGTACGTGCGCCGTTACCGGCCTGCGTATCATCAACGGAGGTGGCAAGTCAGAGGTGCAGGCGGCTCATATTTGGCCGGTCGCCGAGGGCGGTCCCGATATCGTCCAAAACGGGATTGCGCTCTCCGGGACCATCCACTGGCTGTTCGACCGCAAGTTGATCTCGGTGTCGGATGACTACCGGCTGCTCGTCTCGCACAATAAGGTCCCGCGCGACCTCCAGCAGCTGTTCCAGAACCAGCTCAACCGAATACGACTTCCGGCAAAGCAAGCTGATTGGCCCCATCCCGCTTACCTGCGCCGACACCGAGAATCGGCAATGATCGGATAAGACGCGCCTGCCCGACCGACGACCGCCACGCGGGCAAAACAACTATCATCAGATCAAAGCGAGCGAGGCGAGCCGCAGCGCCATCGCCTGCGTGCTGACCTGATACCGGTCGGCGAGCCTGACCAGCGCCTCGTCGTCGCTGAAGTCGATGCGCATGCTGTCCAGGTCGGCGCGCAACCAATCGGCGGGCATCAGCAGATTGGCGGCAAACGCGTTTGCCTCAATCTCAAGGACGTTCTCGGCGGTCGTCGACCGCCCGTCACGAAAATAGATCGGAAACTTCTCGTCGACATGGACGGCCTCGCCCTTGTGTAGGGCCAGATGACCGATCTCGTGGGCGATCGTGAATCGCTGGCGAACGACAGAATGATGCTGATTGACCACGATGACGCGGCGATCGCCTTCCCGATACAGGATGCCGGAAACATCAGCCGAAAGGTCAAACGGTCTGACCTCGGCGCCCAGTCGCGCCGCCACCGCCATAACGTCGACGGGCGGCTGCGTCAGATTCTGCAAAGCTTCTTCGGCCCTGCGGCGAACCCGCAGGTAGCTCGGCTTGAGGACAGTCACGAAGACCGTTCCGTCTCAGCCTTCAGCGTCGCAACAACGCGCGCGACGTCGTCGCGCAGCGCCGGCTTCGATTCCGGCTTCGGGATCAATTCGGTCGGATCGGCGTCGAGAGCCTGCGCGATCCCCACCATCTGATGGAGCAAGACGCGCTGCCGTCCTCGCTCGATGTTCGTGATCGAGGTTCGCGAGAGATCAACCCGCTTAGCGAGTTCGTCCTGCGTGACGTTTTTTTCCTCGCGCAACGCACGCACGCGGCTGCCGAACAGTCGGTAAAGACGATCTTCCATGGCTGGTTTGCTGGCCCTTCTCGGCGACGGTAGCTGATTCAAATCGGAAACACAAGCTGTTTGTCCGACATGGAAACAGTTTGTAAAAAGGTTTTTCACCGCATGTTTGCATTGTTGACATTCGATAGAATCGACCCCAATGTGGCCCGACTGAAAGGAGGCCACCCATGGCTGACGTAATCATCGAAAAGCGCGAGCTCCTCTTCGCAGTTGAAGGCGTCAAGGCGCCGCAATCCCTTCTCCTCGAGGCCGACCTGACCGTCGCCGGCCTGCTCGAGCGCGTGCGGCACGCGACCGGGCGGCACGACCTGGTCGAGGCGCTGATCGAGGACGAAGAAAGCGCCCTTGCCCATCACGAACTCGTCTTCGAGCGCATCACAATCGAAGACTTCAGGCTGATCCACGTCGCCAGCGGCGGCGAGATCACCGTCACCGTCGCGTTTAACGGCGTAAAGCAGCGGACGTTCAAGCCGAGCGCGACGATGGCCAAAATCATCCGCTGGGCGATGCACGAATTCGGGATCGAAGGCGATCCGTCCGAATTCCAGCTGAAGGTCGGTGACGCGGTCCTGCCGCCCGGCGAACATCTCGGCCAGGTCGCCCATGGCGCCAAGGAGGTCCGCCTCGCGCTCGTCATGAAGATCAGGCCGCAGGGCTGACCATCATGAACACCGACGAAACCGCGCTTCGCCGGGACCTGCAGGGCGCCAGATTTAAGGTCGGCGTCCTGCGCAAGCGATGGGAACTCGTGCGCATCCGTTTCCCGCTCGTCTGGTTCCGCATTCCGAAGCCAAGAGACAAGGCGGGGCCGCCGCACTTTCTTCTGCGCGTCGACGCCACCGACTATCCCGGCGCACTCACCGCGCAGTTGTGGGACGCGCGCGATAACAAGGCGCTCGCGCCGGAGCTGCGTCCCTCCGGCGCCGCCGGGCCGCTGCTGGCGTTCTCGAACTGGTCGCAGTGCCTTTACCACCCAATCGACCGTCTCGCGCGCAGCCACTGGCCGGGACACCCAGAGCCCTGGCCCGCGGGATCCGACATCAACGACTTTCTGGAGGCCGTTCATGGCTTCATCCATGATCCGACGTATCTACAATCGAGCGCGCCCGCCGCGAGCGCTGAACTGCCCGCGGAGCCTCTGGAAACAGATCCTCCGGCAGCTGCGTGAACGCGGCGCCGGCGTCCGCGAGAGCGGCGGCTTTCTCCTGGGCAAGATTGTCTCGGGCCAACGGTACGTTACCGACTTCGTCGCCTACGACGACGTCGATCCAGGCGCCCTGCAAGGCATCATCGTCTTCGACGCGTCCAAAATGGATGTCGTCTGGCGGCGTTGTGAAGCCGACGGCTTGCAAGTCGTCGCCGACGTTCACACGCACGGTCGCGGGTTCGGGCAAAGCCAGATGGACATGGACAACCCGATGATTCCACAGCGCGGCCACATCGCGCTCATCGTGCCGGACTTCGCCCAAGGCTTCGTCAAGCCGGGTCAATTCGGCATGTACGAATTCTGCGGGATCGGCCAGTGGCGCAATCACAGCCGGCTCGGCGCGAAGTTCATGCGGCTGGAGCGGTTCTCATGAATGTCCTTACCGATCGCGGCGCGCAGTTCGTCATGGCGGCCACCGAAAACGACTACGACGAGGCGATCATCCGGCTTGAGCGTGCAGCACTCACGCTCGACTGCTCGCCGAACCCGGACGCCGCGCACCAAGCCGCGCTGCTCGCCGCCGCAACCTGCGCGATCCGCATGTTCAGGGGCGGCGTCTTCATGACGCCGAACGTCACGGGCCAACTGACCATCGGCCAGGAGCGCCCGCAAACGATCCGCCGACGCCTTGAGACCCTCGGCGTGCGCACGATCAACCCACCGGATCACGCCGTCAGACTACGGGTAGGCGCCTGCGACACCAACGTCGACGCGGATCTTCACGCCACCTGTTCGGGCTGGATCGCCAAAGTCGATCCACGCGCGTGCCTGCATCCGACCGCGCCCTCGAATGTCCTGACAGGGGTCGCGGCAGGCGGCCTGGCGATCGCTGAGCTCTTCCGCAAGGCAGTTCTCGACGATGTGCTGGCATGCAAACGGCCGCAACAGATGGACGTATGGGGCGACGCCGGCCACTCCGATCCCGAAATCCGGCGGTTGCCGCAGGCGCTTTGGTTCGTCGGCCTCGGAAATCTCGGCCAGGCGAGCCTCTTCACGCTCGCCTTGCTTCCTTGGCGCGACCCGGCCTTGACAACCCTCCTGCTCAACGATGCGGACGTCTGCGGCGTCGAAAACCTCGCGGTGCAGGTGCTCACCTCCCACAGCTCGATCGGGCAGCCCAAGGCGCGCGCCGCGGCGGCTTGGGCCGAGGCGCGAGGATTTCGAACGATCGTCAGCGAGCGTCGCTTTTCCGCAGCGACCAAACCGCAACAAGGCGAGCCAAGGATTGCGCTCGTCGGAGTCGACAACCTCGCAGCGCGGCGATGCGTCGCCGAAGCCGGCTTCGATCTTGTCGTCGACGCCGGGCTCGGCGCAACCGGCGCCGAAGCGTTCGACATTCGGCTGCACGTCTTCCCGGGCACACAGACAGCAGCTTCGGTCTGGCCTGAACAGAGCAAGAGCGAAGCCGCCGCACTCGGCGCCGCCTATCAACGCTTGATAGCGCAGGGGCGCCTGGATGCCTGCGGCGCCATGACGATCGCCGATCATGCGGTCGGCGTCCCTTGCACCGCTATCGTCGCGGCCGCCCTGCAGATCGCGCAAATGTGCCGGGCGCTGGCGAGCGGACACTGTCTCGACCGGATCGATCTGAGTCTGGCGGACCTGCGCCATGCCGCGGTCCGCCCAATGCCGGCGCACCTGCCCGCAACGCCTCCAAGCTTTTCTGCGACCGACTAGTCGAGCCGCTTGCGGCCACGATACGGCGCGTGCATTTCGAAGATCAACGCGGTCTCCTTGAACGGCGGATCAGCGCCGATCTCCACGTTGATGTCGCGATGAACCAGGACATGGGGCATGTGCGCCATCAGCAGGTCGAAGTCCGAATCCGCGCTCGACGTCGCGTTGACGACCATGTGACCGATGATGTTGCGCGCGTCGTCGCCCTCCGGCGGCGGACAATCGGGAGAAATCAACTCCGTCACCCAGACAAAATGCGGCAGACGGCGCACCAACAGTTCCGTCTTGATCTCCTCGGCAAGGTCCGCCCTGGCGAGATGGTGCCGGTACCGGCCCGCGGTCGTCAGATAGGTGCGCCGGATCAGCCGGCCTGACGTCACGAGCGCGTAAAAGTCCTTCACTGCCAGCGCCGCGTCAGGCACGACGCCGTCAATACGCAAGAGCATTGCCCCGCCGACCTGCTCCACATAGCTCTCGAGAAAGTCACGCACGACGGTGTCGGCGCGATCGGCGCGCAAGAATACGCGAGACGGCAACGGTACGAAAATGTGCGAGGCCGCATCCTCCACCGTCAGAGGCTTGTCGCTGTAAATGAGCAGCCGGTCTTTCGGCAACGACCCGACATCGTCGTGCGTCAGCGGCATCAGACGATACGGGCCGCGCTGATCGTCATGAACGACAATAGCCCGAACGAAGGCGTCGTATCCATGGCTCGCCCGACACGCAGCGCCCCGGGCCTCGACGTAGCCGACTGCTGTGATCGCGTGCCCGACTTTTTCGCCGACATCGGCTAGCGCCACGATCACCGGCAGGCCAGAGTCGAGATAGCGGACGATCGATCTACCCGCCTCTCGGCGGACTTCGACCGCATCCTCGCTGCCCGACTCGCTCTCGGTCAGGAAGAAGTCAAACAGCGGCTGATGGCCCATGGCCCGCAGAGCGCGAATGATGTGAATCGGATTGAGACCGCCCGAGCCCGCAGGAAGATGCTGGCTGAGATCGGCGTCCGTCGGCGTCGTCGCCAGAGCCGTGATGTCAGCGATCGAATGCCAGGGCGTGCGGCCGTGCCGCTCATGCACCTGGCGCGCAGCCATCCAGATCGAGGCCTGCGCGCACGAGCCCAAACGCTCGTCTTGCTGAATGAACGGCGCCGCCCCGGTAAGCTCGAGCCGGGACCCGAGCAGATGAACATTAAAGGTCGCACGGACCGTGGAACGAACCAGGAGGTCGGGACCAAGGCTCGGAAATTTGAGAATGGTCCGGCCGATCGGCCCCTGCGCGATCGGGCGCACGACCACGAAGCCGAGGTAACCCGCCTCCTCGAGCGCCGTCTGCTGCTCGGCCATCGGCAGTCTGAGCGCCGGCTCTACCGACTTAGCAAAGAGATGGATTCGCTTCGTATGCCGCGGATAGTTGCGGAAAGCCGCTGCGTAGAAATTCAGATAGTCGGCCGAATAGTCCTTGTCGACGTACGGCTCCTCGATCACCGCGTATCCCGCGCCCAGCGACAAAACATGGTCTACGAGCGCGTCCGCGGACACGCTCGACTGATGAGCCGACACATACGACTTAAGGGTTCCAGCCCCCTTCGGATCGAGGCTGAAGCCCATCAGGTTGACGAGCATGAGATGTAACGGCGAGCCGAACGCTCGAACGAATTAACGAAACGCAAACGTCGCGGCAGTCCGAACCACAAGGTTCGCGCGCGACTCGTTGCGGCGAATTTCTTCCAGCGCCTCGTCCGACACGCGGCCGACAAATCCCAGATCGCGCAAGTTTACCTCACGCGAATCGTCAATGTGCTCGCGCGCCGGCGTCAAATCCTGAAATTCAACGTTATCAGTCATTTGCGAAAACCCTGGAGCCCGCAGAGTGGGTAATTTGCTCATTCCGCACTCCTGTCGAAACTCGCTTCTTGTGCGCCAGGCAAACGTAAACTGCAATGGCCCGGCTAAATTTTCCCTTACGCCCGAGCCACGCTGCGGCCATTTGCCGTGTCTGAAGGGCCGGAATCCGGAGCGCCGACGCCCCTGTAAACGTTTGTATAACAAACAAAGTTTCGCGGCTACGCGATTTCAGGCTTCGGCCGCCGGCTGAAAGACGCAGGGACAGCGGCGCCGCCCGGCCCAGGCCGCCTCAAGCCGCGCCCGATAGGTGGCAATCGTGCGCCACTGCGCTGCAGATCGGCACGTTGAGGCCCCGACCCCCCAACGCTCGAGGCAGCGGTGCAGCGTCGGCGACAAGCGGCGGACTCAACGCCGAGGCGGATGTTGCTGAAGTCAGGTCGGCAACCTCGGCGGCTAGGCCACGTAGCCCAGGGCAACGGCATTCTCGGGCTCAACATTGCACGGATTACCGAACCAGGACTCCTCGCGAAGACCTCGCCACGTCGGGATCAGATCGCCGTCAATCTGTCGCCCCGACGGTCAAAGCGCATTGATCGGAACCTTCAGGAAGAGACGTCCCGCTGGATCGGACGGCGGCATATGTCCGCCACGCATGTTCACCTGCAACGAGGGGATGATCAGCTTCGGCATGGCGAGCGTGCGATCGCGCGCCTCGCGCATGGCAACGAACGCATCCTCGCCGATCCCGTCTTGCACATGGATGTTGTTGTCGCGCTCGTCGCCGACCGTCGTCTCCCACCGAATCTCTCGCTGGTTGGGGCCGTAATCGTGGCACATGAACAGGCGCGTCTCGCGCGGCAGCGACAGGACGCGGCGGATCGACCGGTAAAGCGTGCGCGCATCGCCGCCAGGGAAATCGGCGCGCGCTGAGCCGCCGTCGGGCATGAACAGCGTGTCGCCGACGAAGGCCGCATCGCCGATCACATGCGTCATGCAGGCCGGGGTATGGCCCGGCGTATGCAGCGCCGTCGCCGTCATATTTCCGATGCGGTAGACGTCGCCATCGGCGAAAAGCCTGTCGAACTGGCTGCCGTCGCGCGCGAACTCCGTGCCTTCGTTGAAAACCTTGCCGAAGACGTCCTGCACGACCGCGATCTTCTCGCCGATGGCGATCTTGCCGCCGAGCTTCGACTGAATGTACGGCGCAGCCGACAGATGGTCGGCATGGACGTGCGTCTCGACCAGCCATTGCAGGTCGAGGCGCTCGCGCCGGATGTGCTCGACGATCCTGTCGGCGGAGCCGTAGGCGATGCGGCCCGCGGCATAGTCGATGTCTAGAACGGGATCGACGACAGCGCATGCGTTCGAGCCGAGATCCTTCACGACATAGCTGATCGTGTTGGTCTGCGAATCGAAGAAGCCCACGACCTCGGGCTTCACCGCGAGATCGACGATACCTCTGGCGTCGCTCATGAGAGCCTTCCCTTCACCAACGAAAGGTGGAGACATATTCGCATACCTTCAGATATCAATGGCCGGGTCAGCCCACCGGCCTGAGATGAGGCCCAACTCGCCTCTGGCAACGAGCCCCCAAAAAGCAACGTCGCCCGCCAGACTTCCACGAGTTCGTCGCTATGAGCGTCGCCACCCGCTCAGTGCGCAGACGGCGCGTCTGGCCATATCGGCTCGACATCAACGTCCGCGTGACCGCAGGTCGGACACACAAGGAGCGCGCGCACTTTCCGCAACGTCGTCTTATCGGGCAGGATGTCGATCAGCGCCGGCCAGGTGTTTCCGCAATAGCCGCAGTGAGCCTCAACCGTATCAGCACCCGCGGCGACGAGCTCGGCGACGGATCGCCCAAGCGGATCCCGATCCTTCATAAGCGATCGTCCAACATGCGAGTGGCGGTATCCGGCCCCGAGGGAGGTCGTTGCCGGCTGATCATCCTGATGACACGATCCCAATGGCGCGCGTCACGATCCGCATCGATGGTTTTGCCGAGGCGGGCTTCCCGCGCACGCGTTCTAGCTAGGCGAAACGCATCTTCGCCATGATCGCGTAAGAGCACGGCAGCGTCATTTCTCGCAACCGCCCGCGCCGCCACCACCTTCGAGAGCCATTTCAACAGCAATGCGGGACCCGCAATCAGCACGTTCAAAAATAAGAATACAGACTAGCAGCGCCTAAGCCCCAAGCCAACGGCGCCGCCGGCGCAGTATCGCCGCGCGGCTTATCACTATGAGTTTAGATGGTGGGCGATGCTACAGAAACTGGGATCGGACACTTGTTGCGCGATCTGCAGGAATCGAACCTTGACGCCGCTTCAGCCTGCCCATGAGGCGAGACGGTCGCCCCCACACCAGATCATGATATCGCGCCGTCAGAAGGCGGCTTCATGAGCGCGAACAGCTCGTCGAGAGTCCTGCGCGCGACATCGCGAACCTCGGCATCGTTTTCGGCGCCGCCGATCCGGATTCCAGCCGCGACCGCGTGCATCTCGTCGCGGAATTCCGTTACAAAGCGCAGGGGGTCGGGCGAGGCGTTGGCGAGCCGAGCCACGAGTCCCGCCGCAAGCAACTGACAAGCGACCAATCGGCCGTTCAATTCATCCATCTCGCTTGCCCCTTTGAACCAAGACATCAGAAGGCGCGACGTCCGCCGCTACTCCCGCATCGGCAACGCAACTAGCATGCCGACTTCGCCCTCCGTCAAAAAGATGCTGCAAACGGCAAGATTAGATCGCGTATAATTTTCGACAGCAACGACACAACGCGACTTCAAATTCGAACAATTCCAAAGAACGAGTTTGATCGATTCTAATCGAAGCCGTTGATGCAGTTTGCATTTGACCGGTCCATCGGCGCTGCTGCATTTCTCGGAACGTTGCGCCGCGCATGCGGCGCGTCTCAGACGAAAAGAAGACGGGTCAGGTCATGTCGGCAGCGAAGTCGCCGCGGTCGTTACGCGCGGAAGATAGGATGCGCGAAATGTGCGTTCCGGCGGAGCGCGTCGTCGGGTCCTCGCTCGCGCTGGCTTGCGCCGTCGCCGGCGGATCGCAGGCGCATGCGCAAACGGCGACGCCCTCCGTCCTGCCGCAGATGACCGTCGATGCGCCCGTGGTGCGCAAGAAGCCGGTCGCGGCGCCGAAGCCGAGCGCCGCGCAGATGCGCGCCCGGGCCGCGATCCGGCAACGCGCGCGCGTGGCGCAAGCGGCCCCCGTGCAGACAACGCCAAATCCTGCGCCTGTTCCGACATTCGCGCGCCAGCCGAGCGACAATCCCTATGCGCAGGCCGGCGCCCCCTACAAGGTCAATCGCCTGCAATCGACGAAGTTCGCCGAGCCGATCGCCAACACCGCGCGCACCGTGACGGTGCTCGGCAAGGAAGTTCTCGAGGACAAGGGCGCAACGACCCTGCGCGAACTCGGACGCAGCACGGCGGGCGTCACGCTCGGCACCGGCGAGGGCGGCAACGCGTTCGGCGACCGTTTCTTCATCCGCGGCTTCGACGTGCGCAACGACGTGTTCGTCGACGGCATCCGCGACCCCTCCGTCAGCGTGCGCGAAAATTTCTTCACCGAGCAGGTCGAGATCCTGCGCGGTCCTGCTTCGTCGTTCGCCGGGCGCGGCACCGCCGGCGGCTCGATCAACATCGTCAGCAAGAAGGCGACGCTCGACGGCAATTTCAAGGAAGGCGAAGTCACGGGCTCGCCGACCGACCGCGGCGGCCGCGTGACCCTCGACGTCAACCAGGTGATCAATCCGATGCTCGCCGTGCGCGTCAACGGATTGTTCCAGGACCAGAAGGTCGCCGGACGCGATTTCGTCACGGACCATCGCGCCGGCGGCGCCGTGTCGGTGCTGTTCCAGCCGGTCGACCCGTTGAAGCTGACGTTCGACTACGTCCACACCGACCTGAACGGCCTGCCGGACTTCGGCGTGCCCTACAACCGCTTCTTCGGGAACAGGCCCTTCACCGAAGGATTCACCAACCGAAACACCTGGTACGGGTTCGCGAACCGCGACTTCCAGCATGTGAAGCAGGACTTCGGCACGCTGGCGGCGAGCTACGAGGTCAACGACCATATCGTCATCACCTCGAAGCTGCGGCGGGCGCAGTCGCTGCTGGCCTATGTCGGCACGCTGGCGGAATCGCCGCTGCTTCTCGGGCAGCCGTGGCCGGGCGGGCGCGTCAGCCTCAACGCGCAGAGCCGCTACCAGACGACGGCGATGCTCGCCAACCAGAACGACGCGACGATCAAGTTCGATCTCGGGCCGGTCAAGAACACCTTGGTGCTCGGCACGGAGTTCTCGCACGAGCAGGTGATGCGCGACGCCTATACGGGGTTGTCGTCGGAAAGCACGACGGGGACGCCGTTCACCGGAACGGGCAGCACGACGGGCAGCCTTCTGTTCCCGCCGAACCTGCTCGGCTTCTCGCAGACGCCGACAGTGCAGGGCAATCCGACCAACATCACGATCGACAGCAAGTCGGCTTACCTGATCCACACCGCCAACTACAACGACTTCCTCATCCTCAACGGCGGCGTGCGGTTCGACGACTACCGCATCTCGGCGATCACGCCGGCGGCGGCGCTCGCGCAATTCGCCGGCGTGGCGGCGGGCAATCCTTTCAGCAATTACGCGTTCAACCATTCCGCGCTGGTGAACTACAACGGCAACGTGATGGTGAAGCCGCTGCCGTGGCTCGGCGTCTACGCGGCCTACGCCACGGCCGCCAATCCGGTCGGCGCCGAACTCGACGGCACGACCGCGGCCTACGGCGGCCTGAACAGTTCCGCGCAGATCTTCTCGCCGGAGAAGATCAAGGCGATCGAGGTCGGTTCGAAGGCCGAACTGCTCGATCGGCGCCTGCTGCTGACGGCGGCGCTGTTCCAGACGACCAAGACCAACGCCCGCGAGGTCGTCGGCGCCAACGTCTACGCGAACGCCGCCTATCAGGTGCAGGGCATCGATCTGGCGGCGACCGGCAAGATCACCGACCGCTGGAGCATCATGGGCGGCCTGGTCTTCATGCGTTCGAAGATCCTGAATTCCGTCGCGCCGAGCAACAAGGGCCTGTCGCTCGCCAACATCGCGCACGCCTCGTTCAGCCTCCTGTCGAAGTACCAGCTCACCGACGCGTGGGAGGTCGGCGGGCAGGCCGTCTACAATGCGCGGCGCTACGGCGGCTCGCTGCTGGCGGCGAATGGCGGCACAGCGATCAACCCGAACACCTTCCTGCCGGCGCCGACCGCGACCAATCCGTTCGTCAACGTGCCGACGGTGCTGCCATCCTATTGGCGCTTCGACGCCTTCAGCGAATACAAGATCAACGGGAACGTCAGCGCCAAGGTGCAGGTCCAGAACATCTTCAACCGGACCTACTACGACGGCTTCTACCAGAGCGCCGCGCCGTTCGCGCAGATCGCGCCGGGCCGCACGATCCAGTTTTCCATGAAGGTCACGTACTGATGCTGATCTGCATTCCCGAAATCCTCAGCAAAGAGGAAGTGGCCGGCATCCGCCGGCTCATGGATGCGGCGGATTGGGAAGACGGCCGCTCCACCGCCGGCGCGCAGTCGGCGATGGTGAAGAAGAACGAGCAACTGCCGCCGGACGGCGATCTCGCACGAAAGCTCGGCGCGCATATCGTCTCGGCGCTGACGCGCAATGCGACCTTCGTGTCAGCGGCGATCCCGATGCAGATCTTCCCGCCGCTGTTCAACCGCTACGGCGTCGGCCAGAAGTTCGGCATCCACGTCGACAACGCCGTGCGCGGCGATCCGCTGACGGGCCTGCGCATCCGCACCGATCTCTCCGCCACTTTGTTCCTGGCTGAGCCGGACGAATACGACGGCGGCGATCTCGTCGTGGAAGACTACTATGGGTCGCACGAGGTGAAGCTGCCGGCCGGCGATCTCGTGCTCTATCCCTCGAAAAGCCTGCACATGGTGACGGAAGTGACGCGCGGCGCGCGCGTCGCCTCGTTCATGTGGATGCAGAGCATGATCCGCGACGATCACGCGCGCAGCATGATCTTCGACCTCGACAACTCGATCCAGTCGCTGAGCGACCGGATCGGCCGCGACGATCCCGACGCCGTCCGCCTGACCGGCGTCTACCACAACCTCATCAGGTACTGGGCCGAGACATGAGACACATTTCCAGACTCGCCGGCGCTGCCCTCGCGACCGCCTTCGCCTTCGGCGCCCACGCACAGGAAGCGCTGCCCGTCGCGATGAAGGCGATCCCGCACGAACTGTCGCCGTGGTCGATGTTCATGGCCGCCGATATCGTGGTGAAGGCCGTCATGGTCGGCCTCGCCTTCGCCTCCCTCGCCACCTGGACGGTCTTCATCGCCAAGAGCGTCGAAATCTCGCGCGCGAAATCCGCGTTGCGGCGCGGATTGGCGGCGACGGCGCAGGCGCTGTCGGTCGCCGAAGCGCACGACCGCGATCCCGGCGGCTCGGTGCTCGGTGATTTTCTGGTCGCCGCCGAACACGAGGAGGCGCTTTCGGCGGCGGTCGGGGCCGAAGGACGCACGCTCGAACGCGCCGGCTCGCGCTTCGCAGAGATCGTGCGGGCCGAGCAACGGGCGATCCGCCGCGGCATGGGCGTGCTGGCGACGATCGGTTCGACGGCGCCGTTCGTCGGACTGTTCGGCACGGTCTGGGGCATCATGAACAGCTTCATCGGCATTTCGAAGTCGCAGACGACCAATCTCGCGGTCGTTGCGCCGGGCATCGCCGAGGCGCTGCTGGCGACGGCGATCGGTCTCGTCGCGGCGATCCCCGCGGTCATCATCTACAACCATTTCACACGCACGAGCGCGGGCTATCTCGACATCGTCGGCCAGGCGTCGGGCGCAGCGACCCGCCTGCTGTCGCGCGATCTCGAACGCGGCGAGCGCCGCGGTTTCGCGCGCGCGGCGGAGTAGTCCGATGGGGTTCTCGCTCGGCGACGCCGACACCGACGATCTCGCGGAAGCCCACGAGATCAACGTTACGCCGTTCATCGACGTGATCCTCGTGCTGCTCATCATCTTCATGGTGGCGGCGCCGCTGTCGACCGTCGATCTTCCTGTCGACCTGCCGACATCGAGCGCGCAGGCGCAGAAGCGGCCGGACAAGCCGACCTACGTGACGATCGCCTCCGATCTCGCGGTGTCGCTCGGCGAGACGCCGACCAAGCGCGTCGATCTCGTCGCCGCGCTCGATGCGCAGCCGTCAGAGCAGGGCAAGGAACGCCGCATCTTCCTGCGCGCCGACAAGAGCGTGCCCTACGGCGAGATGATGGACGTGCTCGAGCGCCTGCGGAAGGGCGGTTATCTCAAGGTGGCATTGGTCGCGCAGGAAGCCTCCGGTGCAGCGGCGGGCGTTCCGCCTGACGCCGCGGCCAAGCCTTGAGCGCGATTTTCGCATATCCGGCGACGCCCGCACGGGCTTCGTCGAAGCTGTGGCTGACGGCGGCCGGCGCGGCGGTTGTTCTGCATCTGACGCTCGCGGGCGTCGCCGCATGGACGTTGCGGCCGGACGTCGCGGACGACGACGACGGCGCGCCGGCGATCGAACTCGCCATGGACATGGCGGCGCCGAGGAGCGAGCAGACCGACCTGCCGCCGGGGCCGGAAGCCGATGCGTCCGCCGCCGCGCCCGACAGCGCGCAAGCCGCGCCGAAAGCCGAGGCGATGGACCGGCCGAAGGAGGATGCGGTCGAGTCCGACAATCCCGATCGCCTCGTCGCGCCGGAGCAGGCGAAGAAGCCCGAACGCGAACCGGACGAGACGCGCCCGCAGCCGTCGGAGGCGTCCACCGCCTCGGTCGCCTCGGAAGCAACGGCCACGCCGCGTCAGGAGGCGACGCCGGAAGCGCGCGCGGCGGTTGCGCCCAGCGTTGGCGCTGGCGCCGCGGCGCAACGCATCAAGCTGGACTGGCAAAAGCGCCTGTTCGCGCATCTCAGCCGGCACAAGCGATATCCGGCGAACGTCCGTCAGCGGCAGGCGGAGAATCGGGTGATATTCTCACTGGATCGAACGGGCCACGTCGTTTCCGCCCGCATCAGCGCGGGTTCCGGCGATCAGGCCTTCGATGCCGCCGCTCTCGACATGATGAAGCGCTTCGATCCAGTTCCCGCGCCGCCGCCGCTGGTGGCCGACGAAACACTCACCTTCGAAATTCCGGTCGTTTTCAGAGCGCCGTCGCGCTGATTGCCCGTCGACAGGCAGCGGCGCAGGGACGTCAGAAGCGCAATTCAAGCTCGGGCCTGAGCATCACGGGCGTTCCCGCAGCTTGAGCGGTGCTCGGCTGCAGCGACGCAAGGGCAACATAATCGAGTATCTCAGGCGTGCCGGTCGGGGGGATCGGCTGTAACGGACCTCCGCTACCATTTCCCCTTAACTCGACTGTAATCCCCCTCCTCCTCCATAATGCGCCAAACGAGCCGCGCCCGTTTCGGCGCGCGCCCCTGCGGCGCGGTGGCGTGGCCGAGGAGGAAAGATGCCCAAGTTCGCCGCCAATCTCTCCATGATGTTCACGGAGCATGATTTCCTCGACCGTTTCGATGCGGCGGCCGACGCCGGCTTCGCCGCGGTCGAATATCTGTTTCCCTACGAGCATTCGCCGACCGACATTGCCGAGCGGCTGACCCGCAACAATCTGACGCAGGCCCTGTTCAACCTGCCGCCCGGCGATTTCGCCGCCGGCGAGCGCGGACTGGCGGCGCTTAGCGGCCGCGCCGAGGAGTTCAAGGCAAGCGTCGACCTTGCGCTGGAATATGCCGCCGCCACCGGCGTGAAGCGCCTGCACATGATGGCGGGTCTCGCCTCGTCCCATGACCCGAAGGCGCTCGTCACCTACCAGGGCGCGCTCGAACTCGCTGCGCGAAAACTGGGCGAGGCCGGGCTCGATCTCGTCATCGAGCCGATCAATGGCCGCAACATGCCCGGCTATTTCCTCAACGATTTCGGCCTCGCCGAAAAGATCATCTCGGCGAGCGGCATGGCGAATGTGAAACTGCAATTCGACATCTACCACCGCCAGATCATGCATGGCGACGTGACGATGGCGCTGCGCGCGATGATGCCGATCACGGGCCATGTGCAGATCGCCAGCGTGCCCTCGCGCAACGAGCCGGACGGCGAGGAACTGAACTATCCCTTCCTGTTCGCGGAGCTCGACCGCCTCGGCTACGACGGATATGTGGGCTGCGAATATAATCCGCGTGGGCGCACGGCAGACGGCCTCGCGTGGTTCAAGCCGTTTGCGAGGAGCTGACCAATGCCCATCCTGCTCGGCGCTGTCGCCGACGATTACACCGGCGCCTCCGACCTCGCGAACACCTTCTCCAAGAACGGCCTGCGCACCGTGCAGACGATCGGCGCGCCGCCGGACACGCTGCCGCTGCCTGATGTCGACGCCGTCGTCGTCGCGCTGAAGATCCGCTCGGTCGCTGCCGATGAAGCCGTGAACGCTGCGCGAAAAGCGCGGGAATGGCTGACCGCGCGTGGCGCGAAGCATGTGATGTACAAGATCTGCTCGACCTTCGATTCCACCGACGAAGGCAACATCGGCCCGGTGACGGAGGCCTTTCGCGCCGATGCGCAGGCCGGAACGGTGATCGTGACCCCGGCCTTTCCCGAGACCGGCCGCTCCGTCTATCTCGCCCATCTCTTCGTCAACGGCGAATTGCTGAGCGAGAGCCCGCTGAAGGATCATCCGCTCAATCCCATGCGCGACCCGAGCCTCGTGCGCGTGCTGGCGCGCCAGTCGAAGGCGCCGGTCGGCCTGCTCGATCTCGCGACGATTGCAAGGGGCGCCGACGCCGTGAACGCCGCGCTGGCGGACATGAGCGCCAGGAATTTCGGCGCGGCGATCGCCGACGCGGTCTTCGAAACCGATCTCGAAATCCTGGGCCGCGCCGCGCTGCAATCGCCTGTATCCACCGGCGCCTCCGGACTCGGTCTCGGCCTTGCGCGCGCGCTGGCGACAGCGGGTGCGACGCATGAACCAAAACTCGATCCCGTCGGCGGGCTCAGCGCCATCGTCGCGGGCTCCTGCTCCAAGGCGACGCTCGAACAGCTCGCCATCGCCGAAAAATCCATGCCCGTGTTGCGCCTCGACACCGATGCGCTGATGCGCGGCGACGCGGAGATTCTGCGTGCGCTCGAGTGGGCGGGCGAGCGCATCGCCAAGGGCCCGGTGGCCATCGCCGCCAGCGCGACGCCGGACGCGGTCGCGCGCATGCAGGAGAAATACGGCCGCGAGTCGGCAGGCCACGCCATCGAACAGGCGACGTCGCGCATCGCGGCGGAACTCGTTGCGCGCGGCGTGAAGCGGCTGGTGGTGGCGGGCGGCGAGACGTCGGGCGCGGCGGTCGATCGTCTGCAGATTCCGGCCTTCCTCGTCGGCCCCGAAATCGCGCCCGGCGTGCCCGTGCTGCGCACGGTCGGCGGCCCGCATGGCGCAATGCAGCTGGCGCTGAAGTCGGGCAATTTCGGTGGGCCGGAGTTTTTCGCGCGGGCGCTGGGGATGATGGGGTGACGCGCTCTCCGCCAGCACGTCCCTCATGCTGAGGAGGCCGCGTCAGCGGCCGTCTCGAAGCATGTAGTTCGCGGCCATCCTTCGAGACGCGATGCTCCGCATCGCTCCTCAGGATGAGGATTCGTGTGCACGCGCCAACACCCCCGCCGTCTTCGCAGACGCAGGGTTGCACACCCGTTCCGCCCCGGAAGGCGCGGGACGCCCGCCTTCCTGCGAGAGGCCGGCAAAGCCTCGAGCGGAAGGGAGAGCTCAATTCCGAACCGCCCGCCAGACTGCGAGCGCCCCGTCGCGCGAAGTTTGAGGCTTGCTCCATGCGCCCCCGGAGGGGGACGATTGGTAACCTCCGCTGCCCCGGCCTCTCGCCGGGCGGGAAAGCATGGCTTGGGCCGCCGCGCCGCGGACCCATCACGCCCGCAAACGCAGCCTTCGCTCTCCGTGCGGCCGGCGCGATGAAAGCCGGCTTCCGCAGACATTTCCCGCAAAGGAAACGCCCTGAACGCTGAGAGAGCGCCCATCGCACGAAGACGTCGCATCTGTGCATATTTTCCTATAATTGTCAAGAACGGCGGCTTGATCGCGCCAGCGCCGCCGTCCAATGTCGCGCAGTCAGCAACCGGAGCGCGACGTCGATGAAGTGGATTTTCCGAACGCTCGGAGCGCTCGCGCTGATCATCGGCGCGCTCGTCGCCATCATGGCGTGGAATGCGTCGGGCCGCACTGGCGATCAGGCCGCCGTCACGCCCGCGCCGAAACTGGATGTCGATGCGAATGCGGCGGCCCAACGTCTCGCCGGCGCGGTGCGCTTCAAGACCATTTCGTGGGATGGCAGGCCCGACGCGAGCGGCGATGAATTTCTAGCGCTGCACGATTATCTCGAAAAGAATTTTCCGGCGGCCCATCGCCTCCTCAAGCGCGAGAAAATCGGTCAGTTCAGCCTGCTCTACACATGGCAGGGGTCCGACGCTTCGCTGAAACCCGTGATGCTGATGGCGCATCAGGACGTCGTGCCGATCGCGCCGGGCACGGAGAAGAACTGGCGGCACGAGCCCTTCAGCGGCGACATCGCCGATGGCTTCGTCTGGGGTCGCGGCGCCTGGGACGACAAGAGCAATCTTCTCGCCCTGTTCGAAGCGGTCGAAAAACTCGCGGTTTCCGGCGTTCAACCAAAACGCACGATCTACATTGCGTCCGGCCACGACGAGGAAGTCGGCGGTCCGCGCGGCGCGACCCAGATCGCAAAACTGCTCGACCAGCGCGGCGTGAAACTGGAATTCGTGATCGACGAGGGCATGATCGTCACGTCAGGCGTCGTGCCCGGCGTCGCAAAGCCGGTAGCGCTGATCGGTCTCGCCGAAAAGGGCTCCGCGACCGTCTCCATCTCCGCCGAAGGCGCACCCGGGCATTCCTCCATGCCGCCAGCGCGCAGCCGCATCGGGGACGTCGCCGATGCGCTCGTCAAGCTCGAGACGCATCAGATGCCCTCCCGCATCCAGGGCGTCGCGCGCGAATCGCTGGAAGCGCTGGCCCCGGACATGGGCGGGCTCAACCGCCTCATTCTGTCCAATCTCTGGCTCACCGAGCCGCTGGCCCGCGCCGCGCTGTCGAAATCGCCGGCGGCGGCGGCCTTGATGCGCACCACCACCGCGCTGACCGTGTTCAACGCCGGCGAAAAATCGAATGTGCTGCCGGGCAAGGCAGAGGCCCTGGTCAATTTTCGGCTCGCGCCGGGCGATAGCATCGAGAGCGTGCTGCAACACGTGCGCTACACTGTCGGCAATCCGCTGCTGAAAGTGGCGACCGTGGGGGTCGCGCGCGAAGCCTCGCCGGTATCGCCATCGGACAGCCCTGCCTTCAGGCTCATTGAACGCACCGTCCGCGAAACCATGCCCGAAGCCGTCGTCGCGCCGGGTCTCGTGATCGCCGGCACGGATTCGCGCCAGATGAGCGGGTTGACGAGCAACGTCTACCGTTTCGTGCCGGTGCGCGCCGGCCCCGGCGATCTCGCTCGTTTCCACGGCACGAACGAGCGCATCGGCGTGGAGAATTACGCGGAAGTGATCCGCTTCTTTCACCGGCTGATCAGCGTGTCGGCGATCGAGGGTAAGTGAAAAGGACGCGTCGATGACGCGCTCCACTCGCATGTGTCGTCATTGTGAGCGAAGCGAAGCAATCCGGAGCGACGATCCGACACTGGATGCTTCGCTGCCGCGCTCCTCGCAATGATGACTCTAGCTCACTCCGCCGCCGGAGCGTCTTTCACGTCCACCCGCGCCATCAATCGCCACGCGGACGTCGCGCCTTTGCCCTTGAGGTCGAACACGAGCGGCCCCTCGCACACGAACTCCGGCGTCAGCGCGCTGCGCGTCGCTTCCGTCAGCAATATCTCTCCACCGGCCGCGCTCATCTCCAGCCGGCTCGCTGTATTGACCGTGTCGCCCCAGACATCGAACAGGAATTTAGTGTCGCCGATAATTCCGGCAGTGACCGGCCCGGAGGCAACGCCGATCTTCACTTGCACAGGCGAGCCGTCGGGAAAACGGACCCGGCTCGCTTCGGCGCGCAAAGCCAGCGCCACGGCGGCGATTTCGCGCGCGTGATTGGGGCGTGTATCCGGCACGCTGGCGGCGACCATATAGCAATCGCCGATCGTCTTGATCTTCTCGAGCCGATGCTTCGCGACGATTCGGTCGAAACGCGTGAAGAGTTCGTTGAGGAGTCCGACCACGGCTTCCGAACTCATCGCGTCGGCCTTGGCGGTGAAACCGACAATGTCTGCGAAGAGGACGGTTATATCTTCATAGGAGTCGGCGATCGTGACCTCGCCTGCTTCCTTGCGTGCCGCGATGCTCGGCGGCAAGACATTGTAGAGCAGCCGCCTGATCTCGCCTTCCGCGCGCGACAGCGCCTGCTGCTGCACGAAGGAGAGCCGCGCCGTACGTTCCAGCATGTAGGCGGAAATGGCGGCGATCGTCGCGCTCCACAGCAGGAAAGGAAACTCGTAACTGAAAACCTTTGGCGGCTCGGGCTTGAAAATACCGGCGACCAGCGCATAGCCGAGACAGCTCAATGCCGCCGCCGCGACGCCTTCGACGAAGGAGACGCCTGTCACCACGAAAGCCGCGGAAGCGACCAGCATGAACAGGGGCAGCGTGCGGAACTGCGGATCGGCCTCCGGCGGGATGGTGAGCTTGAGACCGAAAACGAGGCAGATGTTGAGCGCGAGAAACGCGAATGCCCACGGCTGTATCCAAGGCCCGGGCATTCGCATGTAGGTCATGGCGACGATCACGACCGCCAGCACGACGCCGACTCCACGCACGGCGAGAGCAGAGGGCGTCTGTTCCGGCAGGATCACGAGGTCGAGAATGCCGAACGCGCTCCACATGCACGCCACGACAGCCGCCGTCAGCCGCGTGTTGTGCAGGCGATAGGGAATTCGGCTGGCGCGATAGGCGGCCTCCGCCCGCGCATCCGGAAATTTCAGAAGGAAGCGTGATGGCCCCATCGCCCTGCTCGCGGCAGATCTTGGCGCGCGCGCCACGAAGATCGCGGTGCGCCGACGCCCCAAGCAATATGTGGCCGCAGGCCGCGCAGCTCGTCAAGCAAACCTTTGGCCGGAAACGAAGAAAGCGGCGCCCGAGGGCGCCGCTCTCCACAGAAGCGAAAGCTTCGCGATCAGATGCGTTCGATGATGACCGCCGGCGCCATGCCGCCCGCCGCGCACATGGTCACGAGGCCGAACTGCTTGCCGCAGCGCTCGAGTTCGTCGAGCACCGTGCCGATCAGGATGGCGCCGGTCGCGCCGATCGGATGGCCGAGCGCGATCGAGCCGCCATTGACGTTGACCTTGTCGCGATCGAGGTCGAGGTCGCGCTGGAACTTCTCCGACACGACGGCGAAGGCTTCGTTGATCTCCCAGAGGTCGATGTCCTCTTTCTTGAGACCAGCCTTTTCGAGCACCTTCTTGGCGGCGGGAACCGGCGCGTTCAGCATCAGCTCCGGGCTGTCGCCCATATTGGCCATCGCGCGGATCTTCGCGCGCGGCTTCATGCCGTGCGCCTTGGCGTAGTCAGCGGAAGCCAGCAGCACAGCGCCCGAACCATCGACCACGCCTGACGAATTGCCGGCGTGATGCACGTGCTCGATCTTGAGGTCGGGATAGGCCTGCAGGATCAGCGACAGATAGGTCGTGCCCTTGTCGTCGAGCGGCGCATTGGCGAGCGCCGGGAAGGCGGCCTTCAGCGCGGCGAGGCCTTCGCGCGTCGTCTGCGGGCGCGGATATTCATCGTGGTCGAGCGCCAGCGTGCCGTCTTCCTTGTAGACTGGAATGAGCGACTTCTTGAACCGCCCTTCCTTGATCGCGACATCGGCGCGCTGCTGCGAGACATAGCCCGCTTCATCCAGCGCTTCGCGCGAGATTCCCTCGAGCGTCGCGATTGCGTCGGCGCACACGCCCTGGTGCGTCTGCGGATGATGCAGGCGCAGGCGCATATTGCCATTGTCCATGATCATCGGGCCGTCGCCGCGGCGGCCGCCCATCGACATCATTTCCGTACCGCCGCCGATGACCAGGTCTTCCATGCCCGACATGATGCAGGCCGCGGCGAAATTCACCGCCGAAATGCCCGAGCCGCAGAAGCGGTCGATGGTGACGCCCGACGATCTCACGTCATAGCCGGCGTCGAGCGCCGACATGCGGCCGAGGTCGCCGCCCTGCGGGCCGACCTGCGAGGACGTGCCCCAGATGATGTCGCCGACTTCCTTGGTGTCGAGCTTGTTGCGCTCGGCGAGCGCCTTCAGCACGGTCGCGCCGAGCTGCTGGGGATGCACGTCCCACAGCGCGCCCTTGCCGGCCTTGCCGATGCCGCGCGGCGTGCGGCACGCATCGATGATCCAGGCTTCGTTCATTGGGTGTTTCCTTTCGAGGTGTCCGTTTCGATTTCCCAGTCCCTCATGCTGAGGAGCGGCGCGCAGCGCCGCGTCTCGAAGCATGGCCGCGCCCTCGCCCTTCGAGACGCAATGCTGCGCATTGCTCCTCAGGGTGAGGGCGAATTCAGATCACCGCGGCGCCATGCGGATCGCGCCGTCGAGACGCACGTCCTCGCCGTTGAAATAGCCGCAGGTGATCATGGTGTGCGCGAGCTGCGCATATTCTTCCGCCCGGCCGAGGCGCTTGGGGTGCGGCACCATGGCGGCGAGGCCCGCCTTCACGTTCTCCGGCGCGCGCGCCAAGAGCGGCGTGTCGAAAATACCCGGCAGGATCGTGTTGCAGCGGATCTGCGAATCCGAGAGATCGCGCGCCACCACCAGCGTAATGCCGACGACGCCGGCCTTGGACGCGGTATAGGCGACCTGGCCGATCTGGCCGTCTTCCGCCGCGACCGACGCGGTGTTGACGATCGCGCCGCGGTCGCCGCAGGGCAGGACCGGCAGATTGAGCATGCCGGCGGCGGCCTTGGTGATGCAGCGGAACGTGCCGATCAGATTGACGTTGATGATACGCTCGAAATTGTCGAGCGGATATTCCTTGGGCTTCTTGGTCTCGCGGTCGATCGAGGCCGTCTTCGACGCGCCGCCGCCGACGCCTGCGCAGTTCACGAGAATGCGCTCCTGACCATTGGCCGCGCGCGCCTTGGCGAAGCCGGCGTCGACGTCCTCGGTCGAGGCGACGTTGACCTTGCAGAACACGCCGCCGACCTCTTTCGCCAGCTGCTCGCCGAGCTCTTCGTTGAGGTCGAAAATCGCGCATTTCACGCCGTGGGCGGCGAGCATGCGAACCGTCGCCGCGCCGAGGCCAGAGGCGCCGCCCGTGACAACGGCCGAAATCTGATTGTTGAGTTCCATCCCTGTACGCCTCCTCATGCGGATCGCGATTTAATCGCCCGCTTAAATCCGGAGGCACAATACGCGAAAATCCGAAATGCGAAAGACCCCTCCCGCATGGCGGTCATGCGGGAGACTGGTTTCGCTCCGCGAAAATCCTAGAAAATCTTTGTCGCCAGCCAGTAGAACAGGGCGCCGATAGCCGCCGCCGCCGGCAGCGTCACTACCCAGGCGACGACGATGTTCTGCGCCACGCTCCAGCGCACGGCCGAAACGCGACGGGCCGCGCCGACGCCGATGATCGAGCCCGTGATGGTATGCGTGGTGGAAACCGGAATGCCGAGCGCGGTCGCCCCGAACAGCGTCAGAGCCCCGCCCGTCTCCGCGCAAAAACCTTGGACTGGCTGGAGCCGCGTAATGCGCGAGCCCATCGTATGCACGATCCGCCAGCCGCCAAACAGCGTGCCGAGCCCCATCGCCGCCTGGCAGGCGAGCACCACCCACAAGGGAACATGGAACTCGCCGCCGGTCTGCCCGTGCGTGAAAAGCAGCACGGCGATGATGCCCATGGTCTTCTGCGCGTCATTGCCGCCATGGCCCAGCGAATAGAGCGAGGCGGAGACGAATTGCAGGCCGCGGAAATAGCGGTCGACCGCGACCGGCGAGGCCTTCACGAAAATCCAGGAGACCGCGAGCACCAGGACGAGCGCGAGGAGAAAGCCGACAAACGGCGAGCCGACAATGGCGATGGCCGTCTTGCTCAGCCCCGTCCACACGATGGCCCCGAGCCCGCCCTTGGCGACGCCCGCGCCCACCAGCCCGCCGATCAAGGCGTGCGAGGAACTGGAGGGAATGCCGCCCCACCAGGTGATGAGATTCCACGAGATGGCGCCCATCAGCGCGCCGAAGATCAGATGATCGTCGACGATCGAGGGCGCGACGATGCCGGTGCCGACGGTCTGCGCGACATGCAGCCCGAAGAACAGAAAGGCGATGAAATTGAAGAAGGCCGCCCAGGCGACCGCGAATTGCGGGCGCAGCACGCGCGTCGACACGATGGTCGCGATCGAGTTCGCGGCGTCGTGCAGTCCGTTCAGCAGGTCGAAGACCAGCGCGACGATGATGAGAAAGACGAGGACGGACAGCGTCGCAGACAAGGCGGCGGCTCACATATGCTCGATGACGATATCGACGACCCGGTTGGCGATGTCTTCCAGCCGATCCACCACCTTCTCCAGATGGTCGTAGATCTCGCTGCCCACGACATAAGCCATCGGATCCGCCGTGCGATGCGCGAGATAGAGCGCTTTCACGCCCTGGTCGTGCAATTCGTCGGCCTTCTCTTCCAGCTTCGCCATCTGCACGTTGAGCGCCGATATGCGGGCATTGTTGGCGCGCATGTCCGGCAACATGGCCACCATGCGGCCGATCAACTCGGCCGCTTCGACGATCACTTCGCCCATTTCGACCATCTTCGGCTCGAACGAGCGCATGTCGAACAGGTCCATCTTCTTGGCGCAACGCTGCATCTGGTCGATGGCGTCATCGAGCGCCGTGCCGAGACCCGCGACATCCGAGCGATCGAACGGCGTGATGAACGTACGCCGGACCGCCAGCAGCAGCTCGCGCATGATCTCGTCGGCAAGACGCTCCTGCCGGCCGATTTCAGAGGCATGCGCCGCGAAATCGCCCTCCTTGCGCAGGAGTCCGCGCAATTCGACCGCGCCGGCGGTCACCGTCGCCATGTGGCGCGTATACATCTCGAAGAAATTGTCCTCGCGGGGCATCAGCTTCTGGAACCAGCCGAGCATCGCAAACCCCTGAATGACCGATAGATGACGTTTTTGTGACGCCTGCCTAGGCGCTATGGCGCGCCCTGTCAAAGCCGCTTGTCGTCGCATCAACAGGCGATTTCGCAAGTAGAGCCGTATTTCGCCATACGGAATTGTCCGACGACTTTCGCTCGACAACATTCCCGCATAGAGTGCATGCAACGATTTCAGGGGAGGAGCAAATGTATCTAGGCGCCTACGCCACGACGAAGGCCGACGAGCCGGCCATCATCATGGCTTCGTCCGGCGAAACAATCACATTTCGCGAACTCGAGGCGCGGCAGAACCGCCTCGCGCATCTCTTGCGCGCGCATGGCATGAAGCGGCTCGACCATTATGCCGTCTTCATGGAGAACCACGCTCGATATGCGGAATGCTGCGGCGTCGGCGAACGTTCCGGCTATTATTTCACGTGCATCAATTCCTTTCTGACGCCTGAAGAGCTCGCCTATATCGTCAACAATTGCGAGGCCAAGGTCCTCATCACCTCGCAGGCTAAGCGCGAAGTCGCGATGGAGGCCCTGAAAAGCTGCCCGAAGGTCGAACTGACATTGATCGTCGATGGGCCCGGCGACGGCGGCAAGGTATTGAACCTCGAGGAGGCGACGAAAGACTTTCCCTCGACGCCGATCCCGGACCAGTACTTGGGCACGGCCATGCTCTATTCCTCGGGCACGACCGGCCGTCCGAAAGGCATCCTGCGCCCCCTGCCCGAGCAGCCGCCGGAACAGCGTCTTCCGCTGTTCGAATTTCTCGACAAGCTCTGGCGCTATCGCGAGGACATGATCTACCTCTCGCCTGCGCCGCTCTATCATTCCGCGCCGCAGGCCGCGGTCAATCTCGCGATCTCCAAAGGCGCGAAAGTGATCGTGATGGAGCGCTTCGATCCCGAGCACTATTTGCAGCTCGTCGAGAAGTACAAGGTCACGCACACGCAACTCGTGCCGACCATGTTCTCGCGCATGCTCAAACTGCCGGAGGACGTGCGCAAGAAATACGACCTCTCGTCGCTCGAGATCGCCATTCACGCCGCGGCCCCCTGCCCCGTGCAGGTGAAGGAGCAGATGATCGAATGGTGGGGCCCGATCATCCATGAATATTACGGCGCGACCGAAGGGCTCGGCTTCACGGCCTGTGACACGCCGCAATGGCTGGCGCATCGCGGCACTGTCGGCAAGGTGCTGCTCGGCGACCTGCATGTGCTGGACGACGAAATGAACCCGACGCCCAAGGGGCAATCGGGGACGCTGTGGTTCAAGAGCGCGACGCCTTTCGAATATTTCAACGATCCGGAAAAGACCAAGGAGACGCGTTCGCCCGACGGCACGATGAGCACGGTCGGCGACGTCGGCTATGTCGACGACGACGGCTTCCTCTATCTCACCGACCGCTCGACCTTCATGATCATTTCCGGCGGCGTGAACATCTATCCGCAGGAATGCGAAAATCTGCTGATCACCCACCCCAAGGTCGCGGACGCCGCCGTCTTCGGCGTGCCGAACGTCGATCTCGGCGAGGAGGTGAAGGCGGTCGTGCAGCCCATGCCGGGCGTGGCGATCGGGCCAGAATTCGAGAAGGAGCTGATCGAGTTCTGCGGGCAGCATCTGTCGCGCCAGAAAGTCCCGCGCTCCATCGACTTCGCCGAGGAACTGCCGCGTCTGCCGACCGGCAAACTCTACAAGCGACTGCTGCGCGACCGCTACTGGGGCGACAAGAAGAGCCGGATCGTTTGATACGAGGCGTCTCCTTCTCTCGTATCGCGAGAGAAGGACAAGACTGATTCAGAGGGAGAGGGAAACATGAAGACATCCATCGCCGCGCTGGCGCTCGCCGCCACACTGGCGTTCGCCGCGCCCGCGCTCGCGCAGAAGAAATATGGCCCGCAGGGCGCGAATGACACCGAGATCAAGATCGGCCAGACCATGCCCTATTCGGGCCCGGTCTCGATCTACGGCATCATGGGCCGCGTCCACTCGGCCTATTTTCAGATGGTCAACGAGAAGGGCGGCATCAACGGCCGCAAGATCAACCTGATCTCGCTCGATGACGCCTATTCGCCGCCCAAGACCGTCGAGCAGACGCGCAAGCTCGTCGAGAGCGACGGCGTGCTCTTCATGTTCGGCTCGTCCGGCACGGCCGGCCAGTCGGCGGTGCAGAAGTACCTCAAGTCGAAGAAGGTGCCGCAGCTCATGCTGTCGACCGGCGCCTCGAAATTCAACGATCCCCAGAACTTCCCGTGGACGACGCCGATCCTGCAGGTCTATTCGACCGAGGGCGAGGTCTATGCGCAATATCTGATGGAGGAGAAGCCGAACGCCAAGGTCGCCATTCTCATGCAGAACGACGATTTCGGCCGCGACTACATCAAGGGCTTCAAGGCCAAGCTCGGCGCCAAGGCGGCGACCATGATCGTGAAGGAAGCGAGCTTCGAGGCGATCGACCCGACCGTCGACTCGCAGATTCTCGCATTGAAGGCGAGCGGCGCCGATGTGCTGATCGACGCGAGCCTCGGCAAGACGACCGCGCAGGTCATGAAGAAACTGACCGAGATCGGCTGGAAGCCGCTGCACATCGTCGTGTCGAATTCCGTCGGCCAGCCCGTGCTGAAGGCGGCCGGCCTCGACAACGCCAAGGGCATCATGACCGCGAGCGGCACCAAGCGTTCCGGCGATCCCGCCAACGCCAACGATCCCGGCGTCGTCGCCTACAAGGCCTTCATGCAGAAATACCTGCCCGGCGAAGACCCGCTGAACGAGATCGGCTTCAGCGCCTATTCCTGGGCCGTGACGCTCGAGAAGGTTCTGAAGGAGTGCGGCGACGACCTGACGCCCGAGAATGTCGTCGCCAAGGCGACGAGCATGAAGAGCATCGCCGCGCCCGCCCTGCTCGACGGCGTGACCTACAGCACCAAGCCGACGGATTATTCGGCGATCAAGAAGCTGATGATCCAGACTTTCGACGGCGCGAGGTGGCACATCGTTCGCGCGGTGGAAGTGCACTGACGCGGACCGCCGGTCGCGATCCCTTCTCCCCGCATGCGGGGAGAAGGTGGCCGACGGCCGGATGAGGGGCCGCGCCGACACGACCGACTCACTTGCTCGGCCCCTGCCCCCTGCGCTCTCCGCGCGCACGCGAAGAGGAGTTGAGACGCATCACGCCCCGGCGCTCGCGAACACTTGTCCGAGCGCCTGACGCGCGTCGTTCTGGATTTCCGCCAGATGCTCGGCCGAGCGGAAACTCTCGGCGTAGATCTTGTAGACGTCTTCCGTGCCGGAAGGCCGCGCGGCGAACCAGCCGTTTTCCGACACGACCTTCAACCCGCCGAAGTCCGCGCCATTGCCCGGCGCCTTGGTGAGCTTGGCCGTGATCTTTTCGCCCGCGAGCGTGGTCGCCGCGAACTGGTCGGGCGAGAGCTTCTTCAGCACGTTTTTCTGCGCGGCATTGGCCGGCGCGTCGATACGCGCATAGAAAGGCGCGCCGGTTTCGCGCGTGATCGCCGCGTAGTTCTCTCCTGGGTCGCGGCCCGTGCGCGCCGCGATTTCCGCCGCCAGCAGGCCGAGGATGATCCCATCCTTGTCGGTCGTCCACACCGAGCCGTCGCGCTTCACGAAGGACGCGCCGGCGCTCTCTTCGCCGACAAAGCCGAAGTCGCCGCCGATGAGGCCGTCGACGAACCATTTGAAGCCGACCGGCACTTCCACCAGCTTACGGCCGAGCCGCTGCGCCACGCGGTCGATGACGGAGGACGAAACCATCGTCTTGCCGATCGCCGCCTTCGCGGCCCACTCCGGGCGATGGCGGAACAGATAGTCGATCGCGGTCGCCAGATAATGGTTCGGGTTCATCAGCCCGCTCGAGCGCGTCACGATACCGTGCCGGTCGGCGTCGGTATCGTTGGCGAAGGCCACGTCGAATTTCGACTTCAGATCGATCAGCTTCGCCATGGCGTAGGGCGAGGAGCAGTCCATGCGGATCTTGCCGTCCCAGTCCTGCGGTGTGAACCGGAAGGTGGCGTCGACCAGATCGTTCACAATGGTCGCGTCGATCCGGTATTTCTCGATGATCGGCGCCCAGTAGTGCACGGCAGCGCCGCCCAGCGGATCGATGCCGATCTTCACCCCGGCCGAGCGGATCGCCTCCATGTCCAGCACGGAGGCGAGGTCGTTCACATAGGGCGTGACATAGTCGCGGCGCTTGACGAGGTCGGAAGCGAGCGCGCGCGCCAGCGTCACTCGCTTCACGCCCGCCATGCCGGCCGCCAGCATGGAATTGGCTTCCTTCTCGATGACGCCGGTCACGTCGCCATCGGCAGGCCCGCCGTTCGGCGGATTGTACTTGAAGCCGCCGTCCTGCGGCGGATTGTGCGAGGGCGTGATGACGACGCCGTCCGCCAGATGCTCGCTGCGCCCGCGATTGTAGGAAAGGATCGCATGGGAGACGACCGGCGTCGGCGTATAGCCGTTCCTCTCGTCGATGATCGCCGTGACGTCATTGGCGGCGAAGACTTCGAGCGCGCTGGCGAGCGCCGACGCGGACAGTGCATGCGTATCGGCGCCGACGAACAGCGGCCCGTCGATCCCTTTCGCGCGGCGGTAATCACAGATGGCCTGGGACGTCGCGAGAATGTGGTTCTCGTTGAACGCCGTATCGAAGGCCGAGCCGCGATGGCCCGACGTACCGAAGGCGACGCGCTGGCCGGCGATCGTCGGATCGGGTTTGCCGGCGAAATAGGCGGTGACAAGGCGCGACACGTCGATCAGGTCGTGCGGATCGGCGAGCTGTCCGGCGCGAGGGTCGATATTGGCGGCCATTGCAAGTCCTCGAATATGTGTCGCGCCGGGAGCGCCGGCCTCCGGCGGGCAATTCTCAGGAAGCCGGCCCGAGGCGGGCAGCGCAGGCTACTGACTCCATACGCCGCTCTGGCGCAAGCGGAGCAACAAGGCACGGCGAACGGAAGGTTACGGGGGCCAAAGTCGCTTAACGTTTCATCGCCGCATAGGCCTGCCGCTTGAAATCGAAAAAGAACGGATTCCAGAAGGCCATGTAGCGCTGCGCCATCACGACGCCCGCCAGATTGTTGCGCGGATTGATGAACCAGTGCGTGCCGGCCACCCCGCCCCATTGAAATTCGCCGGCGCTCGCGGGCGGATCGAGCGGACCGGGCTCGACCGTCGTCGCGCCGCCGAGCCCGTAAGCCTTGCCGGGCATCGTGCCCAGCATGGCGAAGCGGATCCACTGCCCGCCCGGCAGCTGGTTGCGCATCATCTCGCCGATCGTTTCGGGTTTCAGCAATTGCTGCCCGCCCGGCAGCAAGGCGCGCACGAGCGCGATCATGTCGAAGATCGTCGTCACCAGTCCGCCACCGCCCGAAAGGCGCGGGAAGGGCTGAAGATAGGCGCCGGGATAAGGCGAGTTTTCAAGCCGCGTCAGGCCGGGCTTCGTCGGATCGAGCAGGTCCGCGCCCTTGTAGTAGGCAACGAGCCTGTCCTGCTTCTCCGGCGGAGCGAAAAACCCCGTATCGGCCATGTCGAGCGGATCGAAAATGCGCGCCTTGATGAAAGCGTCGAACGTCTGGCCCGAGACAACTTCCACGAGCCGGCCGAGCACGTCGGTGGCGACCGAATATTCCCAGTTCTCGCCAGGGTGGAAGATCAACGGCAGATGTTCGAGCTGATCGATCATGTCGGTCAGCGGCGTCATCGGGTTCAAGACCTTGCGCTCGTTGTAAGCCTTGAAGATGACCGTGCCCGGATCGAAGATGCCGTAGCTCAGGCCTGCCTGATGCGAGAGAAGATCGCGCACGGTGATCGAACGCCGCGCGGGCTCCGTGTCCCCGATATCGGTCGCGCCCGCTTTCAGCACGCGACGATTGCCGAGCTGCGGAATGTAGGTCTCGACTGGATCGTCGAGCCGCAGCTTGCCGTCCTCGACCAGCAGCATGACCGCGCAGGAGGCGACGAGCTTGGTGTTGGAAAATGCGCGAAAAATGTTGTCGAAGCGCAAGGGCGTCCGCGCCTCGCGGTCAGAAAAGCCCACCGCCTGCATGTCGACGATGTCTCTGCCCTCCAGCAGCGCCCAGGACACGCCGGCGAGTATGTCGCCATCGACATAGCGCTGCATGGCGGCGCGCACGGCCGAAAAATCGTAGTTCGACTTGATGGCGACGTGTTCGTTCACGGCGCGTCCTCCCTGAATTTGGCGACGAGTTTATGGGGGACGACGACCGGAGCCAATACACGAATCCTCATCCCGAGGAGCGCTGCGCAGCAGCGCGTCTCGAAGGATGGCCGCACCGCGCATAATCCGGCCATGCTTCGAGACGCGGGCTCCGCCCGCTCCTCAGCATGAGGAATCGTGAAAAAGCTCGCCTACGCGGGAAATCCCGCAAACACGCCGTTGATCTCCTTCGACGGCATGCCATTCGCCAGCGGCGCGAAGGAGCCGTTCAGCATCTCCCGCGCCGCCGCCACCGTCGCAGCCCAGCCGACGCGCGCGAGCGAACCGCCGACGCTGATTCGCCGCACGCCGAGATCGGAAAGTTCGGCGAGCGTCATCGTCGGGTCGATCGCCAGAACATTGAGCGGCTTGGGCGCCACCGCCCGCGCCATCGCCGCGATATCCTCCCGCTTGCGCACGCCCGGCGCATAGAGGCAATCGGCGCCAGCGTCCGCGAAGGCGACGAGGCTGTCGATGGCGCGCGTGGTTTCGTCGGGCTCGATCAGCAGGATTTCCGTGCGCGCGACCAGCAGGACATCAGCGAGGCTGTCGGCGATCGCGGCGCGCGCCGAGCGCAGCCGTTCGAGCGCCATCGCCGTGTCGTAGAGCCGCCCGCGCTCGATATCGCGGTCTTCGATGGAAAGCCCAGAGACCCCCGCCTCGATCGCGAGCTGCACGCTCTCGGCGACGCCCTCGGGCGTGGCTGCGAAACCGGATTCGAAATCCGCATTGACCGGCACATCGACGGCGGCGGAGAGCAGCGCGAGATGCGTGAGCGCGGCGGCGCGGCTGACGCGATAATCCGGCTGGCCCGCCGTCCAGGCGAAGCCCGCGCTCGTCGAGGCCAGCGCCTTGAAGCCGAGATGCTGCAGCATGCGCGCGCTGCCCGCGTCCCAGGGATTGGGAATCACGAAGCAGCCCTCTGCGTGCAGCGCGCGAAAGGCGGCGCGTTTTTCATGTGCTGTCGTCATCGGCGTTCCTCCGATGCGCAAGATAACGCGTCCACCCCGCAAAGCGAGCAGTCGGGACCGCCGGCCTCCGGCCGGCAGCGAGCCTGAAGGCTCGCGGTCCAAATCATCCTCGCCGCGTCTGTGCCTTGGCGAGCGCCGCCGCCAGCGCGCCGCCGGCTTCCGTCTTGCGTTCGGGCGTGCGCGAAAAACGCTCCTGGCCGCGCGTCATCTGGTCGCCGCGCCCCTGGCCGGGCTTGCGCGGCTCGGCGGCGTCGTCGAGCCGCATCGTCAGGCCGATACGCTTGCGCGGAACGTCGACGTCGAGAACCTTCACTTTCACGATGTCGCCAGGCTTGGCCACTTCGCGCGGATCTTTCACGAACGTCCTGCTCATCGCAGAGACATGAACGAGCCCATCCTGATGCACGCCGACATCGACGAAGGCGCCGAAGGCCGCGACATTGGTGACGACTCCTTCGAGGATCATGCCGGGCCTGAGATCCGAAATCGTCTCCACGCCTTCCTTGAAATCGGCGGTCTTGAAGGCGGGGCGCGGATCGCGGCCGGGCTTTTCCAGTTCCTTGAAAATGTCGACCACCGTCGGCAGGCCGAAGGTCGCGTCGGTGAAATCGCCAGGCTTCAACGATGAGAGTATCTTGGCGTTGCCGATCAGCGCCGATACGTCGGCGCCCGCCTTCTCGGCGATCCGCCGCACGACCGGATAGGCCTCCGGATGCACTCCGGAGCGGTCGAGCGGATCCTCGCCGCCATTGATGCGTAGAAAGCCAGCGGAGAGTTCGAAAGCGCGCGCGCCGAGGCGTGGCACTTTCTTCAAGGCCGCGCGATTGCGGAACGAACCCGCTTCGTTGCGATAGCTGACAATGGATTCCGCAAGACTCTCGCCGACGCCCGAAACGCGCGCCAGAAGTTTGGCGGAAGCCGTATTCACGTCCACGCCCACCGCGTTCACGCAGTCTTCCACGACCGCGTCGAGCGAGCGATTGAGCTTGTGTTCGGCGACATCGTGCTGGTACTGGCCGACGCCGATCGCCTTGGGTTCGACTTTCACGAGTTCGGCGAGCGGGTCCTGCAAGCGCCGGGCGATCGAGACCGCCCCGCGCAAGGTGACATCGAGCTCAGGCAATTCGGCCGCCGCATAGGCCGACGCAGAATAGACCGACGCGCCGGCCTCCGACACGACGACCTTGGTCGCCTTGATCTGCGAATGCTTTTTCAGAAGATCGGCGACGAGCCGATCCGTCTCGCGCGACGCCGTGCCATTGCCGATGGCGATGAGATCGACATTGTGGCGCGCGCACAGGGCGGCGAGCGCGGCAAGGCTCTCGTCCCAGCGCCGCTGCGGTTCGTGCGGATAGATGGCGGTTGTGGCCACCACCTTGCCGGTCGCGTCCACCACCGCCACCTTCACGCCGGTGCGAAAGCCGGGATCGAGCCCCATGGTCGCGCGCGCGCCGGCAGGAGCGGCCAGCAGGAGGTCGCGCAGATTGGCGCCGAACACGCGCACCGCCTCGTCTTCCGCATGCGTCCACAGACGCAGCCTGAGATCGACGGCCAATTGCATTTCGATCTTGGTGCGCCACGCCCAACGCACGCAATCGACCAGCCATTTGTCGCCGGGCCGCCCGCGATCGGACACGCCGACGCGCGCGGCGATGGCGAGTTCATACGGGCCCGGAACGCGCGAGACTGGATCGGCGGTGGGGTCCGCCACCATGCGCAGGTCGAGAACCTCCTCGCGCTCGCCGCGCATGACCGCGAGAATGCGGTGCGAAGGCAGTTTGGTCAGCGGCTCGGAAAAATCGAAATAATCGGAAAATTTCGCGCCGGCCTGCTCCTTGCCTTCGCGTACTTTCGTGGTGAGCGCCCCACGCTTCCAGAAATCCTCGCGCAACCGGCCGATCAGTTCGGCGTCTTCGGCGAAACGCTCGACCAGAATGGCGCGCGCGCCTTCCAGCGCTGCCTCCGGCGTCTCGATGGTTTCCGGCTTCAGATACGCGGAACCCTGTTCCTTCGGGTCGCGTTCAGGATGGGCGAGCAGCGCTTCGGCCAGCGGCTCCAGCCCGTTCTCGCGCGCGATCTGCGCCTTGGTGCGGCGCTTGGGCTTGTAGGGCAGATAGATGTCTTCCAGTCGCGCCTTCGAGTCGGCGGCGTTGATCTGCCCCTCCAGCGCGGCGTCGAGTTTGCCCTGGGACTTCACGCTCTCGAGGATCGCCGCGCGCCGCTCTTCCAGCTCGCGCAGGTAGCGCAGCCGCTCTTCCAGTGTGCGCAATTGCGTGTCGTCGAGCGCGCCAGTCGCCTCCTTGCGGTAGCGCGCGATGAAGGGAACGGTGGCGCCGCCGTCCAGCAGGTCGACGGCGGCCCCGATCTGGGCGACGGCGACGTTCAGTTCTTCGGCGATGCGCTGGTTGATCGACTTCATTCTGACCGACTCAATAAGCCACGGGAGCCATTGTGGTAGGCGCCCCGCGCCAAGGGGTCAAAGGCGCCTGTGGACGAATCCGGGACCACGGAAAGGCCGCGAAATAACCACGCCTTAACCGCGCCGGGTTAACCCTAACGGCGGTATTGCGTTTGCCCGGAACCTTCTCATGACTTTCGACGCCTGGATCGCCAAGATGCTCGACGCTCTCAAGGACGAGAGCGGCGGCAAGCCGGAGACCCGGCGGAAAAAGCAGCGCAACACCAATCCGGTCATGATCCGCGAGGTCGGCGCCGACGGGCGTCCGCCCCGCCCGCCGCTCAAATTCGTAGAGCCGCCGCGAATGGCGCCCGCGGCGCATCCCGCGCCAGCCGTGCCCCATACCTATGTTCCACAGCCGCTCGCCGCCATGGATGCGCCGCTGGACGACGCCATCGTTCAGGCGGTCAAGGCCTCCGCACGGGCCGCCAAGACGATCGAAAAATGCGGGCGCGTTTCGCCGCGTCCGGGACTGACCGCCAAGAGCCCGACCGGCGAGGTGCGTTTCGCGCGTTCGTCCGAAGCCGAGCTTGCCCGCCGCAAGGAAGAATTGCGGAAACTCGAGGCCGAGCGCCGGGCGCAGGAGGAGGTCGACGCCGCCGCCCGCGTGGAGCGTCAGAGCCGCAAGCCCGGCTGGGTGCGCTTTACCCGCACGCCCGACCGCAAGCCCGAAGCGCCGGCCGAGGCCGCCGCGGCGGCGCCGACCGAGATCGTCGCCATTCTACCGCCGGAAGCGCCGCTGCACGCGGTTTCGCAGGCGGCCGACCCATTCGCCCCACAGGGCCCGGCGACGCTCGCCACGGCGCCCTCCCTCGAGCCGCTCGCCGCGCCATCGATCGATATCCACGAACCGCTCGGGTTCTCCGAGGCGACGCCACGCCCGCTGGTCGAGATTCTCATTCCCCGCTCGCCGGAAATGGCGCGCACCGAATTCTTTCTGGGCGACGCCGCGCAGCGCGTGGTGATCGAGGAATTCGACGCGCCGGACCTGCGCCGCGCGCCGCCCATGCCGCGCATCCATCCGCGCGAGACGCCGGAGCCGCGCAACGAATTGCAGCGGCTGGCGGCCTTGCTGGTGTTCGGCGCCTCGAACGACATCGACGACGACGAGGTTGTGCGCGCAACCCGTCTGCGCGAGGTTCCAAAGGCGCCGGCGCCGCAGGCTCGCGAGGAAAAGCGCCGCGTGCGCGTGAAGGCCGGAACCCAGACCGCGCCTGTCTCCAAGCCCGTCATTGCGAGCGAAGCGAAGCAATCCAGTGGTCGCGACACGGGTCTGGAACGCCCCGCCGCTGACGCTCCACGCAATGACGGTCGCGTCATCAGGTCAAAGGCGAAGCAATCCACCGACTCCTACGACCATCCATCCCTCGATCTCCTGCGCGAACACGAGGAAAGCGACTTCGCCAACATGTCGCCCGAAATCCTCGACGAGAACGCTCGCGAACTCGAAGGCGTGCTGGACGATTTCGGTGTGAAGGGCGAGATCGTGAACGTGCGGCCGGGGCCGGTGGTGACCTTGTACGAGCTCGAGCCCGCGCCGGGCGTCAAGTCGAGCCGCGTCATCGGCCTCGCCGACGATATCGCGCGCTCCATGTCGGCGATCTCCGCCCGCGTCGCCGTCGTGCAGGGCCGCAACGCCATCGGCGTCGAACTGCCCAACCAGGACCGCGAGACCGTCTACCTGCGCGAACTCCTCGCCTCCGCCGATTTCGAGGCATCCAAGCATCGCTTGGCGATAGCGCTCGGCAAGACCATCGGCGGCGAGCCCGTCATCGTCGATCTCGCCCGCATGCCCCATCTGCTGGTCGCCGGCACCACCGGCTCCGGCAAGTCGGTGGCCATCAACACCATGATCCTGTCCCTGCTCTATCGCCTCAAGCCCGAGCAGTGCCGCCTCATCATGGTCGATCCCAAAATGCTCGAACTCTCCGTCTACGACGGCATTCCCCATCTGCTGACCCCCGTCGTCACCGACCCCAAGAAGGCGGTCGTCGCGCTCAAATGGGCGGTCCGCGAGATGGAGGATCGCTACAAGAAAATGTCGAAGCTCGGCGTGCGCAACATCGACGGCTTCAACGCACGCCTGGCGGAAGCAGCGCAAAAAGGCGAGACCATCACCCGCACCGTCCAGACCGGCTTCGATCGCGCCACCGGCGAAGCGATCTACGAGCAGGAGGATTTTGTCCTCGAGCCCCTGCCCTACATCGTCGTCGTCGTCGACGAGATGGCCGACCTGATGATGGTCGCCGGCAAGGACATCGAGGGCGCGATCCAGCGCCTCGCCCAGATGGCGCGCGCCGCCGGCATTCACCTCATCATGGCGACGCAACGTCCCTCGGTCGACGTCATCACCGGCACGATCAAGGCGAACTTCCCGACCCGCATTTCCTTCCAGGTCACGTCCAAGATCGACAGCCGCACCATCCTCGGAGAGCAAGGCGCCGAACAGCTGCTCGGCCAGGGCGACATGCTCTACATGGCCGGCGGCGGCCGCATATCTCGCGTGCACGGGCCCTTCGTGTCCGATCACGAGGTGGAAAAGGTCGTGGCGCATCTCAAGATGCAGGGCGCGCCCGACTATCTCGACGCGATCACCGCCGAGGACGAGGACGAGGACGGCGGCGAGGGGCCGGCCGCCTCGGGCGACTTCGCCGACGAGAGCGCCGATCTCTACGATCGCGCCGTCAACATCGTGCTGCGCGACCGCAAGTGCTCGGTCTCCTACATCCAGCGCCGCCTCTCCGTCGGCTACAACAAGGCCGCCTCGCTCGTCGAGCGCATGGAAAAGGAAGGCCTCGTCGGACAGGCCAATCACGCCGGCAAACGCGAGATTCTCGTCGGAAACGGCGTCGATCGAGGCGCGTTCGACGACTGATCCCGGACCTTCGCCGCCACGGTCGGGCTTGACCCGGCCCTCCAAACGAAACGAATGGGCAAAGACCAGATGATTTGCGCGCTGCTCGTCGCGGATACCCGCGACGAGCACGGGCATGAAAAACGTGCGAGATGCGCGGGCTACTTTCCGTTCTTCTGCGCCGCAGCCGAAGCAAAAGACTTGTAGGCGTATGCCTGCAATCCAACCCCGCCGACCAGCAGCCCGACGAAGGCGATGATGAGCGTGCGCCGCATATCCTGCATGAAAAAGGCGATGCCACCGGCAACGCCCGCAAGTGCAGCCGCCGCGACTCCAGAAAGCATGATCGTCAGCAGCGTCGCGTGACGATCGGCGGCCACGGCGCCGGAATCGTTCGCCATCAACCCGCCCATCACAGCCATGACCGTCCAGACCGCGGACGCGGCGAGCCAGCCGATCACAAACACGATGCCGCCGACGATCGCCATTCAAGACCTCCCCGCGCGATCTCGCGCGGGCCGAGCTTACGTTGCGGGACCGCGTCGCGTCACGCCCTGAGCGGGCCGCCGAGCGTCCGCCACATCGAGACGCCGCCCTGGAAATGGACGACATTCTCGAAGCCCGCCTGCTTGAGATGCCGCAGCGCGCTGCCCGAGCGCGCGCCCGACAGGCAGATCAGCACGATCTTGCGGTCGCGCGGCAGATGCGAGGGGTCGAAGCGCGACAGCGGCAGGTTCCTGGAGCCCGGCACATGGCCGCCGCGATACTCGCGCTGCTCGCGCACATCGATCAGCTCGACCGCGCCAGCGTCCAGCTCCTTGCGCAGATCGTCGAAGCCGATGATGTGCGACGGGCCGGAATCGTGGGTGCGGCCGAAGAGTTTCGAGAAGAACGACATGTCGCTTCCTATTCGGCTGCCGGCGCGGTGAACTGCGTGTAGGCGTCGAGCGCGTGGCTGGCGTACATGGCCGACGGGCCCGCGCCCATGTAGATCGCCATGCCCAGCGTCTCCATGACCTCGTCGCGGGTCGCGCCCTGCTGCACAGCGGCCTTCACGTGAAAGGCGATGCAATCGTCGCAGCGCACCGCGACGGAGATGGCGAGCGCGATGAGCTCCTTCGTCTTGGTGTCGAGAGCCTTGGGCGTCAGCGCCGACTGCGCGATGGCCGCGAAGGCCTTCATCACCTCGGGCGCGCCGCCGCGCAGGTTCTTCAGGTCGCCCGACAGCTTCTTCGTGGTTTCAGGCCAGTTGTCGATCATCGGTTCATCCTTCTCGATGGAATATTTCGCTCAGCCGAACTTCAGGAACAGCATGGCGTAGGGCTTCTTGAGGCCCTGCAGGGCGCGTTTGACGGCCGTGGCGTCGCCGCTCGACGATGCGTCCTGCAACATCTTGACGGAGGCTTTCGTCGCCAGGATGAGCTGACCGAATTCCTCGGAGTTCCTGGCTTCTGGCGGCGGAGCGGCGGCGATGCGGTCGGCGAGATAGGCGAGCACGGCGGCTTCGCCGCGAATCTCGCCAATGACCGCCGGCGTGAGATCGCTCTTGGCGTGCTCGAGCGTCTTTTCCATCTCCTCATGGAAATCGTTCATGCGATCCGAGGAGGTCACGACATTGTTGCGAACGCGCAGCGCGCCGAGCTGATCTCGAATTTTTTCGAGTGTGAGATGCGCGACGCCGAGTTCGCCGGCGGCGATCTGCTTGTTGGCGGTCGCGATCTCATTGGCGGCGGCGGTCAATGTCGGCGCGAATTGCGCATCGTCGGCATATTGCGGCGGAGCCGATTTCGCCCACTTCGCTTCGAGCTTCTTCCAGCCTTCGGCCAATGCGTTGGTGGCGCGCGCGGATTCTTCCGCCTTGTTCTGGTTGGTGGCGAACAGCGCATTGCGATAGACAGCGTAGACGCCGCGCAGATCGCTCTCGAATTCCGAGAAGGGCCCGGCCTGCGCGCCCGTCGCCGCCAGCAAGGCCATAAGCGCGACAGTCGCGCCCAGACGCTTGCCCGCCTTCGAAATCGACGTCATGTTGCTCGCCATATTGTTATCTCCGCGATGAGCGCTTCCGCACAGCCGGAACGGCTGCTCTCGCTCTCGAATGCATCTTATATACGTATATTCGAATATTTCAATATCCAAATTGCGCCCCAGCATGGGTCCGACGCGATAAATGTCGCTTCACTCTGCTCCTATTGGCAAATTGAATAGGCGCCGGGTCAAACGAATTAGACGCGCGCGACGCGAGCGACCTAGAAAACAGGCCTCAACAAGGGGACGGAACGATGAAAGTCTGCGTGGCCGGCGCAAGCGGCGCCTTCGGCATCAAGCATCTTGACGCGATCAAGAATATACCGGGCGTCGAGGTGACCTCAATCGTCGGCGGCCGTTCGGGCGATCTCGAAGGCTTCGCCAAGGAGCGCGGCATCAAGCACTGGACGCGCGACCTGAACGAAAGCCTCGCCCGCTCCGACGTCGACGCCGTCATCCTCTCCACGCCCACCCAGATGCACGCAGAACAGGGCATCGCCTGCATGAAGGCCGGCAAGCATGTGCTGATCGAAATCCCGATGGCCGACAGCCTCGCCGATTCCGAAGCGCTCGTGCGCACGCAGAAGGAAACGGGCGTCGTCGGCATGGCCGGCCATGTCCGCCGCTTCAACCCGAGCCATCAGTATATCCACAACAAGATCAAGAAGGGCGAGCTGAAGATCCAGCAGATGGACGTGCAGACCTATTTCTTCCGCCGCACCAACACCAATGCGACGGGTCAGGCGCGCTCCTGGACCGACCATCTCCTGTGGCACCACGCCTGCCACACGGTCGATCTCTTCCAGTACCAGACCGGCGAGGAGCCCTCGAAGGTCATGGGGCTCGAAGGCCCGCACCACCCGAACCTCGGCATCGCCATGGACATGGCGATCGGGCTGAAGACGCCGTCGGGCGCGATCTGCACGCTCTCGCTGTCCTTCAACAACGATGGCCCGCTCGGCACCTTCTTCCGCTACATCTGCGACAACGGCACCTATATCGCGCGCTACGACGATCTCTACGACGGCAAGGAAAACAAGATCGATCTCTCCGGCGTCGCCGTGTCGAACAACGGCATCGAGCTGATCGATCGCGAGTTCTTTTCCGCCATCAAGGAGGGACGCGAGCCGAACTCGAGCCTCGCGCAATGCCTGCCCGCGATGCGCACGCTGGATCGGATCGAAAAGCAGTTCTGATCTGCTCTCCCGATTCACGGGAGAGGGAAAATATTTCAAGACTGCGGCAAGCGCTTCGACGCGCTCGCCGCAAAACAGAGCGCATCGCAACGACGATGCACGACAGGGGAGAAACGTGATGCTTGATCGCCGCTCGTTCGGACTGACCTTGCTCGCCTCGCTCGGCGCCTCGGCTGCGCCCGGCATTTCGCTTGCGCAGCAGGCGGCGACGCCTGTCAAGGCCGCCAGCAAGCTCGTCCTGATCGGCACGAAGGGTGGCCCGCGCATCGGCGGCCCGCGCGTCAATCCCTCGAACCTGCTGCTGATCGACGGCGTGCCCTTCGTGATCGACTGCGGCTACGGCGTCGCGCGCGGCGTCGTCAACGCCGGCGTGCCGCTGCCGAGCATCCGCTATCTCTTCATCACGCACCACCATTCCGATCACAATCTGGAATACGGCAATATCGTCGACGGCGCGTGGTCGTCCGGCCTCAACGCGCCGATCCGGGCCTTCGGTCCGAAAGGCACGGTGGAGATGACCGACCTCTTCTGGAAACTCAACAAGTTCGACGTCGAGACGCGTATCGCGGATGAAGGCAAGCCCGATCCGCGCAAGCTGCTGCAGCCGACGGACATCGACGAGGGCGTCGTCCTCGAACTGCCCGATATCAAGGTGTCCGCGATCCGCGTGCCGCATCCGCCGGTCGTCGAAAATTTCGCCTACAAGTTCGAAACGAAAGTGGGAACGATCGTCTTTTCAGGCGACACTGCCTACAGCGAGAAACTCGCGAATTTCGCCAAGGGCGCCGACATTCTCGTGCATGAATCGCTCTACGAGCCGGGCGTCGACAAGATGGTCGCGCGCGTGCCCTTCGCCGCGAGATTGAAAGAGCATCTGCTCGCCAGCCACACGAAGACGGAGGACATCGGCCGCGTCGCCGCGATCGCGCGACCGAAGCTCCTGGTGCTGAGTCATCTCGTGCCCGGCGACGATCCGACCATCACCGACGAAATGTGGCTCGCGGGCGTGCGCAAGAACTACGACGGTAGGACGGTCGTTGCGAAGGAGCAGATGGCGATCGATCTGCCGCTCGCCTGAAAAAAGAAAATGGACTGCGAGTCTTCAGGCTCGCAGTCCAGCTCTTTGCGAGCCTGAAGGCTCGCGGTCCGCCACTCAGTTCGTCCGCGCCAGCTCCAGCGCCATCGGGCTGCGGAACGTGCTCGACGGCATCCACGGCAATTGCTGTTGCACGCGGGAATAGTTCGGCACGACCTTGTGGAACTCTTCCATCGCGATCTTGACCGACATGCGCGCGATCGCCGTGCCCAGGCAGGCATGCACCGAGCCGCCGAAGCCCAGATGTCCCCGCGGTTTGCGCGAAATATCGTAGACGTCGGGGTTTTCGTACTTGCGCTCGTCGCGATTGCCCGAGCCATAGGCCAGGCACACGAAGTCGCCGGCCTTCATCGTCTGGCCGTGCAGTTCCGTATCCTTGGTCACGCAGCGACGGAACCGCTGCGCTGACGTATTGAAGCGCAACGATTCCTCGATCGCATCGGCCAGAAGCTCCGGGTCCTTCACGCAAGCCGCGCGGGCATCGGCATAGTCCGCCATATTGAGCGCGAACATCGACATGAAGCCGCCGAGCGACTCGATGCCAGCCATGATCAGCGTCGTCGTCGTCAGCAGAACCTCGCGTTCGTCGAGCCTGTCGCCGTCGATTTCGGCGGTCGAGAAATGCGAAATGAGGTCGTTCTGCGGATTGGCGCGACGCTCCGCGATCACGCCCGCCGCATAGTCGCGCATCCAGTCGGACGCAGCGATGTGCTCCGGACCTTTCGCACGCGTCTTCGGATCGGTCTGCACCATCAGCACGGCCTTGTCGCGCACCGTGCGCTCGTCGCCCATCGGCAGGCCGAGCGCGGCGAACAGTACGCGTACCGTGAATTTCGACGAGAAATCCTCAATGAAATCGAACTGCTTCTCGCCTGCGAGCGGCGCGGCGGCCGCCGCCGCGATCTCGCGGATCGGGTCGGCCAGCGCCTCGAGATTGCGCTTCATGAAGGCCTTCTGGATCAGGCCGCGCAGGCGGTCGTGGCGCGGCGGATCGGTCGTGCCGAGAGTCGCGCCGGCGCGGTTCGGCAGCTCCGTCATCAGATTGCCCTTGGCCGACGAATAGGTCTGCCAGTCGCCCAGCGCGCGCGAAATGTCGTCGTAGCGCGACAGGATCCACATATCCGCTTCCTTGCTCCAGAAGCACGGATATTCGTCGCGCAACGTCTTGTAGAAGGGGAACGGATCGGCGTCGATGGCGGGCGAGTATGGATCGAACGTGAACATGGGCGCCTCCCTGCGCGGACATTTTGCGTTTGACCAATGTCATGTCTTTGCCAGCATGCGGCCCGCGGCAAAATGGACGACGCGCGTCATTTTCTGTATTTTTCGCTCAAACATGACATCGAGGACGTCATCGTTATGTGCGCTGCAATAACAAGAATGGGGCAATCCAGCCGAAAGCCGCAGCCGACCGTACCTGTATTTTCCCTCTATGGCGAAGCGGGCGCCGTGGCGCCGGAGTTCATTCACGTCGAGGACATCCGCAGCCGCAGCGAGCGCTATCGCTGGGAGATTTCCGAGCACCGCCACCACGGCCTGTTCCAGTTCCTGCTGCTCGTCGAAGGCGCGGCGGATGTCGCGCTCGAACGGCGGACGCGCCATGTCGCGGCGCCCTGCGCCATCGCGGTTCCCTCGGGCGCCACGCACGCCTTTCGCTTCGCGCAGGGCACGCAGGGCTACGTCCTGACGATCGAGGAAACGACTCTCTCCCGCGCGCAGGGCGGCGCGGCGGCTCATCCGGCCGCGCTCCTCGATGCGCCAGCGCTGATCGATCTGTCGTCCGCACCCGAAACGGCGCATCGTCTCGCGGCCTTGTTCGCGCAGATCGCGCTGGAATTCCATGGCGGCGGCGCGGCCACCGGCGCCGTGCTGCAATGGCTGACCAGCGCGGCGCTGATGATCGCGCTGCGCGCCAACGAGGATCTCACGCGCCAGAGCGCCGGCGTCGGGCAGAATGTCGCCGCCTTCCATCGGTTTCGCGCCCTGGTGGAGCAGCATCTCGTCGACCACTGGCCGACGCCGCGATACGCCGAAGCGCTGGGCATGAGCGAAAGCCGTCTCAACCGCATTGCTCGCGCAACCGCGGGAAAATCGGCGCTGGAAGTCGTGCAGGACCGCCTGACGCTGGAAGCGCGTCGCCGCCTGATCCACGTGGCCGGGCCGGTATCGTCGCTGGCCTACGAACTCGGCTTCGAGGACCCCGCCTATTTCTGGCGCTTCTTCAAGCGGCGCACGGGCATGACGCCGCGGGAATTTCGGCGCAGGCATGAGGAGGCGGGATCGGCCTGACCCTTCTCCATGCAAGCCGCATTTCGACCCGACTGTGGCTGTCGACGCTCTATCGGCCCTCTGGATCGTCCAATGCGACGCTCGCCCGGTTCTCCACAGCGGCCCGGAAGCGGACTGTGCGAACGGGAGGTGTGGGCGGGAAGCAGTCATTCCGGCCGGCGAGATAAGGCGGCTAGAAATTTAGGTCGCCGCCGTGAGCAGATTAGCCAACAAACAGGCGCCGGAACTGCGGTGACCATGGGTCGTTGTTGACTCAAGTACGGCCGCCCTACGAGTTGCGAGGTTTCATCGAATGACTTTCGCGTGGCGATCTGCGATGGCAATCGTTGCTGTAAGCGCGCTGCCTGCAACAGCGCCAGATGCGACCCAGGTAGCCGCAGCCCGAGGCCGCGACCTCGCGAAAAGCGCGGGCTGCGCCGGCTGTCACACAATTCCCGGTCTCTCGCGCGGGGCGAATGTCGGACCGCCGCTGACGACCATCGGCCAACGCGTCTACATTGCCGGGCTTCTCCCCAACACGCCCGCCAACATGGCGCGATGGCTGACCGAAACGCAGAAGATCCGGCCGGGCGACGCCATGCCGTCGACTGCGCTCGAGCCCGAACAGGCGGCCGACATCGCGGCATTCCTCGCAACGTTGCGCTGATCAGGGATCTTTCAGCGTTCGCAGATATGCGATTATGTCGGCCGTGGCCTGCGGGCCGACGCGCATGTCCGGCATCGCACTGCCTGGCCGCAGAAGATTCGGGTGCTGGATCCACAACGCGAGATTCAGGTCGGTATTGGCCAGTTCGCCGGCTATCACTGCGCGGCCGCCGACGCCGGCGAGCGAGGGGCCGGTTTGCGCTTCCCGTCCGCCCGGAAGGCCGGGTACCGCGTGGCAGCTCGCGCAACCGTGCTGCATGAGGGCAATTCGCCCGCGCGAGGCGTCGGGCGCTTGCGCGGGCGGCGGGACGCGCGGCAGCGTTGCTTGATCCTTCATGGCGGTGACGAGCGCGCGATAGTCCTGCACGCCAATTGTCGGCAGCTTCTTGACGAAAGCGGCGACCGCCCAGATGTCGGCGTCGCTCATGCGGAAGGTGAAGGCCGGCATGCCGGTCATCTTCACGCCGCGCGCGGTCGCCTGGAATATTCGGGCGACCGGCCATTCGCGGCCGACGAATTGCAGGGGCGGCGGCGCCGGGTTCATGCCCTCGGCGAATGCATTGCGGGCGCGGCCGGGCGCGCCGTGGCAATTGGCGCAGACGCGATCGTATGCGAGAACGCCGCGCGCCGCCGTGGCGGCGTCGATCGCCGGCATCTGTCCCTTGGGCGCCCGGCTGTCGATCGAACGCACGCCGACCCAGTGGATGATGTCATAGGTCAGCGCGAAATGCGGCGAGGTCGCTGCGGCGTCATAAAGACCGGTTTGCGCCGCCACGAATGCCCCGAGCAATCCGAGAACAACGATCGTTGCGCCGATGAGAGCGCCGCGGAAAGTCATCTCGACATCTCCTTGTCGCCCCGCGCTCGCGTCACGAGATGTCGCAGGCCGGGATCAACCATAGCGGTACTCCGTTGATGGCGACGGCCAGACACAGCAAGGCGGCCGCCATCATCGCCGCCGCCGAGAGGGCGCGCTGCGTCCCAGGGCCTGGCGGCTCGATCGGGTGGTCACGCTGCGTCGGCTCGGGCCGCGGCGCCTCGCGCCAGTCGAACAGCGCCAGCGCGAAGCCGATGAGCGCGATCAGGAGACACACGCCGTCGAAGATCGCGAGCGCCGGACGCATGCCGGCCCATTCCGGCAGAAAGGACGAGCGGGGGACCGAGGCCGGAAAGCAGGCGTGGCTGGTCACGCCATAGCTGACGAGAAGCGCGAGCGACCAGACGATGGAGGGCGCGAGCATGGCGATGGCGAGCGCGACGGCCTTGCCGCCGGTCGGCAGTCGCCGGCGCTCGCGGGCCCAGGCGGCAAAACCGTTCTGCATCATCCCACCCCCAGATGCGGTGTGACGTAGAGCGAGGTGAAAATTGCAAGCCAGACGACGTCTACGAAGTGCCAGTAGATCGCGCCGGCGCTGACGGCCGCATTGCGACGACTGTCGAAATAGCCGAGCGCACTCCAGGCGGCGAGCGTAAGCAGCACGACGACGCCGACGATCACGTGCATCATGTGAAATCCGGTAATCGTGAAATAGAGCGATCCGTACGAACTCGTCGCGATCCCGAAGGCCTTGCTGCTCCATTCGAAATATTGAACCGTGACGAAGATCGCGCCGAGCAGCGCGCCCCCCGCCATCCAGAGGCTCGCGATTCTTGCCGCGCCGCGCTTGATGGCGCGTTCGCCGAGCCAGACCAGAACGCTGGATACGACGAGCACGATCGTATTGGGGCCGGCGAGCTTGAAGCCGGGGAGTTCCGCGGGTAGCCAATCGCGACCGTTCTGCACGGCGACGTAATAGTAGCTGAACAGGAGGTATGCGAAGAGTGCGGCCTCTGTTGCGATCAGCGTAAGCGCCCCCCACCATCCATTGGCGCGATGGCCGATGCTGCCGACGGGAAGTTCGCGATAGCGCAGTGCGTCCGTCATTGCGGTTCCTCCGCACGTTGTGCGAGTTCAGCTTCGGGCCAGAGCCAGACGAGAATGCCCAGCGCACTTGCGAGAGCGCCGGCGCCAGCCAGCCACCAGAGATGCATGAGCGCGCCCGTAAACCCGATCGACATGGCGAGCGTGACGATGAAGGGCGCTGCCGTATCCTCCGGCATTTTCAGGATCGCGTCCGGTATGGCCTCGATCGCCGTCGTCGCCAGCGCCTCCTTGCCATCGGCGAGCGCGAGACCTTCGTCGCGCCGGAACATGGCGCCCTGCCCGGGCAATCGCGATTCCCAGAGCGGGTGACGGCTCGTGACATAGGGAATGACCGCGAAATTGTAGTGAGGCGGCGGCGAAAGCGTAGCCCATTCGAGCGATGACGCGTCCCACGGATTATCGCCGGCGCGCTCGGTCGATCTCAGGCCCTTCAGAACGACAATCACATAAAGCAGGATGCCGGTCGCGAGGATGACCGAACCGATCGTGCTGATCATGTTGACCGCGTTCCAGCCGACGCCGTCGGGATAGGTGTAAATGCGCCGGGGCATACCGAGCAGGCCGGTGATGTGCATCGGGAAAAAGGCGACGTTGAAGCCGATGAAGACGATCCAGAACGTCAGCTTGCCGAGGCTTTCGTCCAGCATGCGGCCGGTCATTTTCGGAAACCAGACGTAGAGCGCGCCGAGCACAGCGAAAAGATTGATGCCGATCAGGACGTAGTGCAGATGCGCGACGACGAAATAGGTGTCGGTGAGCTGGAGATCGGCCGCAACCGCAGCGGTTGCGACGCCGGACACGCCACCGATCACGAACATCGAGATGAAGCCCGCGAAATAGAGAAAGGCAGTGGTGATCACGGGCCGCCCCGTCCAGATGGTCGCTACCCAGGAAAAGACCGCGATGGAGCTTGGTATCGTGATGATGAAGGAGGCGCCGGAGAAGAAGGCGAGCGCCATGAAGGGAATGCCGGTGGCGAACATGTGGTGCAGCCACACGCCGAAGCCCAGCACCATCGTCGTGATGGTGCCGACGACGACGGCGGTATAACCGACCAGCGGCCGCCGGCAATAGAACGGCAGCGCATCCGAGACGAGCCCCATCGCGGGCAGGACGACGACGTAGACCCACGGATGCGCGAACATCCAGAAGAGGTGCTGCCACAGGAGCGGCTGACCGCCTGTTTCCGCGCGGAAGAAGTGCGTGCCGAACTGTCGGTCCATCCAAAGGAGGAAGAAGGCGAGGCTGACCGATGGAACGGCGAGAAGATTGCCGACCGAGATCGTCGTCGTGCCCCAGGTCAGGATCGGAACGCGGTCGATCGTCATGCCGGGCGCGCGCATGCGCAGGAAGGTCACGACGAAGTTGACTGAGCCGACAGTCGTCGAGATCCCGAGAAAGATCATGCCGAGCGCGTAGAAATCCATGTTCGGCCCGGGATTGTAGGCTCGCAGGGCGTAGGGAACATAATTGAACCAGCCATCGTTGGGCGCGGCGCCCACCAGCAGGCTTGCGTAGAGGAAAATTCCGGAGGCGAGATAGACCCAGTAGGAAAAGGCGTTGAGCCGCGGAAACGCCATGTCCCGCGCGCCGAGCACGAGCGGGAAGAGATAGTTGCTGAAGCCCGAGAGCACCGGCAGCGCGTAGAGGAATATCATGGTGATGCCGTGCAGCGAGAACAGTTCGTTGTACTGTTCCGGCGTCACCAGTCTTTCGTTGGGGCGGGCGAGCTGAAAGCGCATCACCATGGCTTCGAGGCCGCCGACCAGCAGGAAAATGAAAGCGGTCACGATGTAGCGGATGCCGATCGACTTGTGGTCGACGCTGACGATCCAGCCGTACAATCCGGGCTTGGGCGCCCAGATGTCCTCGAGATTTCCGACGAGCGAACCGTGGCTGCCGAGGTCCACAAGACGCGGAGCGCGATCGTAGTCCGTTGTCGTCACGACCCGCTCCTATTTCAACGTTAGCAGATAATCGCGGACATCAGCGAGTTCGCGGCCCGAAAGCGGCAGCTTCGGCATGAGCGATCCCGGCTTGATATGCTGGGGATCGGCGATCCATGCCGACAGCCATCCAGCGTTGTTGGGGATCGCGCCGGCGGCCAGCCGCGCGCGCGACATGATATGTGTGAGATCCGGACCGCGATCGCCGTCTGCCCGCGATCCGCGTATCGCGTGGCATTTGGAACAGCGCTGCTGGAACACGGCTTCGCCGTCGAGAGCGCCTTTGTCTTGCGCGATGGCGGCTGGCTTCGCCTGCGCCGCGCGCCAGCTTTCGAACGCGGCCGGCGGATCTGCGACGATCGTAAACGCCATATGCGCATGTTGCGCGCCGCAATATTCCGAACATTGCCCGCGATAGGATCCCGCATGATCCGCCTTCAGCCATGTGACGTTGGTCTGGCCCGGTATGACGTCCGTCTTGCCGCCGAGCGCCGGGACCCAGAAGGAATGGATGAGGTCGGCGCTCGCCAGGGTGAAGCGGACAGGCGCGCCGACGGGAATGTGGATTTCGTTTGCGGTCGAAAAATTTTGATCCGTATCGCCGGAGCGATAGGTCGCCTCCCACCACCAGCGATGCGCCGTGATGGCGATCGTGAACGCGGCCGTCTGCGAGGGGCGCGAAATCGTCGCCATGGTGACGGTCGACCAGACGATGAGCCCGACGAGCACGGCCGTCGACACGCCGACCCCGATGCCGATCCATGCGATCGCAGGCCTGTCATCGATAGGCGTATCCGCGAGCGCCAAAGCCGACCTTTGCCGCCAAGCCCCGACGATCACAAGTGCGGAGACGATTGCGGCAACAAGGATCGCGATGGCAAGCAGCCCTTGCAGCAACGGGGAGATACTGCGCGCCATGTCGCCGTCGCCGAAAAGATAGGCCATGGGCGTTGCAGGCCAAGGAGCGAGCATCGCGCGCACTCTATCGCCCAGCCGATTTTCTCGGCGACCTATGTGCGAGGAATGTCGGACGAGAGAACGTCACGTCGGTTGCTCCGACTGTGCTCCCGCCGAATGGATCTGGACAATTGCGCGACTGCCGCGTCGGAGATCGAAACGTTCGAGCCAGAGCCACAGCGCGATGGCGGAATAGGCGACCATCAGGCTGCCGGCAGGAACCCACATGATGAGGCCGCCAAGGCGCTGGTCCCGAAGTTGGGAGATACCCCAAGGAATGGTCGTGACGACATAGACAGAATAGAGTGGCGCAGCGGCGAAGGTGAGGACCGCGCCCAGCATCGTCATCTGGAGGCCAGTGAAGGTGACGCCCACGAACGCATGAAGGCCATCTGCGCCAAATGTCTCGCGCCACAGCCAGATCGCCGCTGACACGATGCTAATGTTCATCGCCCAGTAGACGACATTGCCCCGCAGAGTCGCGTCGAGAAACAGAGGCATGTGCCACAGCCAAAGCGTAAGCATGAACACGACATTCGCCACGAGCAGGCGCTCGGAGCGTACTGGCGCGCCGCATGGCATGCTGAATGCAATCAGAGGCGTGGCCAGAAGTATGATAATAGCGTGCTGCGTCGCCCGAGCTGAAAAGAGAGCGACGCTCAGATTGCACAGCGGCGACAGAAAACACAGCGCGAGAAGCAACCAACCAGCTATAAATGCGAGTCGCCTTCGCGCTGGAATAGGAAGCAAAAAATGCAGCGCAAGCCCGGCCGTCAACATCCCCGTCAATACCGGTGCGTGGTTCCAGTGAAGCGAAGACGGATCAGGCGGAGTGCCGCAATACGGTATGAAGTTAGACATTGCAGACATCCCCGCCACGGCGCCCTGTCTCAACCCCCGAGTGGTCCGGACGTTCCGCCGAGACTTCGCAAAAATTCTCATACGCGGCCAGGCCTTCGGTCATTCGCGCCACTTGCGCCGTTCGCATCGCCTCTTTAACGCCGCGGCGAATGAGCCACCAGTTCACCGGATAGGAGCTCATGAACCCGAACATCATCGCTATCTGCATCATGAACCAGAGCTCGAAAGAGTTGGTCTTGAGGCGCGTGGAAGATCTCGCCGAATATGAGGAAATGGGCGAAGGCCACCATGTAGCCATACATACCCACTTGCCAAGCGGTAAGCGAAAGCGTGTCAGCCTTTACCGCCTCGAAAAGACCTGCGGTCAACCGAAGGCCGCGCATCGGCGCTATCGTGAAATATTGAAACACAACGCCGAAGAGGCAGTCGACCAACCATATCGCAAAGATACTGTCGGCAAATAACGACTTCCACCCGAATGCAAGCGCAATCGTTGGCGCGAAGAAGACGAGTCATTCGGCGACGATATCGCCGAGTGTGCAGCCGCTGCCGCAATGAAGGGCGCCATTGGCGACGATCGCCGGGAATGGCGTCAGCTTTAGGTTAGGCGGTTCATCGCCTCGCCGCTGCGCCAGCTCCGTTCTGCTCGCGCCCGGCCAAGCGCCCGTAAGTGAAGTATTGCCAGACGACTGCGCCCGTGCCGAAAAGCGCGGTCACAGGCCACACGATATTCATGATCCACATGTTCTGGGGGTGTCGGACAACATCTTGCGCAATGATGCCGGCGCAAATCACTTCCCTACAATCTGATCAGATGGCAATCAGTGCGAGGCCTGTTTGAGGATCGATCTTTTTGTGGAGATGGAGCGGCATCTCCCTCAGCACGATCTCGAGCGTTGGCCGGACGCGCGCTGCGCCGAGATGGCCCGCGAGCGCGGACCCGTCGCGGCGACCCAGCACGGTGTGAATGTGCAAGGCGCGCGAGCCGTCCGGCGCCAGCGCAACGTCGCCATTCAGCGCGGCAACCTCGACCTGTTCGTTGACGGGATTGTCCTCGTAGCGTTTCGTCTCCCAATCGAAATAGCGCAACGTCGCTTCCGAAAAGGCGCCGATCGCGGAGAATTGCGCAGCGGAGATTTCTTCGCGATCGACGAACTCCTGAAGCGCGGCGATAACCTCGTCGCCCGCCTGCAGCACGATCGCGAAGGTAGCGCTGCCCCGGCCGCCATTTATCAATCTTGCATGCATGTTCCATCTCCCGATTGCGTTCCGGGAGCCAACGCCATGGCGCGCATGCGTGTTCCACCGGCGCGCTAAGGTTGGAACGTTCGCGGGATTCCTTGGTTGTCGCAACGCAATCATTCGTTACAGAGCCATGACAATCGACGATGGGGGCGTCGATAATGCTGGGAGCTTACGATGGCCAACCCCACCGCCGCAGATATCCTCGTTCAAACACTGATCGACTGGGAAGTCGACACCATCTTCGGATTGCCGGGAGACGGAATCAACGGCATCATCGAATCGCTGCGCAAGCGCCAGGACGAGATTCGCTTCATTCAGGTAAGGCATGAGGAAGCCGCAGCGTTTGCCGCCTGCGCCTACGCCAAGTGGACCGGTCGACTTGGTGTTTGCATCGCAACGTCGGGCCCCGGCGGCATACATCTCCTGAACGGGCTCTACGACGCCAAGCTCGATCGGCAGCCTGTGCTCGCCATCACCGGTCTCCAGTTCCATGACCTGCTTCACACATTCACGCAGCAGGACGTGGAGCTCGACAAGCTCTTCATGGATGTCGCGGTGTACAACGTCCGCGTCATGGGGCCGGAGCACGTGCAGAACACGGTCGAGCTCGCGTGCAGATCCGCTCTCGCCTATCGCGGAGTCGCTCACGTCACGATCCCCGTGGACATGCAGTCGCAGGCTCTGTCGAAGGGTTCGCGGTCGAAGCGCAACGTTCCCGAACATGTGTCCGAAACGTTCGCGGCGACAGCGCGATTGCCGGAACCCCAACAACTGGCGGCGGCTGCGGCTATACTCAACGCCGGCTCGAAGCCTGTTATCCTGGCAGGGCAAGGCGCGCTCGGGGCGCGGCAGGAGCTCGCCGCAATCGCCGAGCGTCTGGGCGCCCCTGTCGTCAAGCCGCTGCTCGGCAAGGGCGCCATGGCCGATGACAGTCCCTATTGCACCGGCGGCATCGGGCTGCTGGGCACAGGTCCCTCACAGGATGCGCTGGAAAGCTGCGACACGCTACTGATCGTCGGTAGCAACTTTCCGTATATCGAATTCTACCCGACGCCGGGCAAGGCGCGCGCTGTTCAGATCGATCTCGACCCGCGGTCGATCGGCCTGCGTTATCCAGTCGAGGCCGCGCTCGTCGGCGATTGCGCCGCCGTGCTCGAGGCCCTGCTGCCGCGACTCGAGCGCCGGGAGGATCGATCCTTCCTCGAGCAGGCGCAGGATGGCATGGCCGAATGGAACGCGCTGATGCAGGAACGCGAGACCGTGGACACCAAGCCGCTGAAGCCACAGGTCGTAGCGCGCGCCGTCAGCGATCATCTGACGGACGATACGATCGTGGCGACCGATTCCGGCACGATCACCACCTGGGCGGCGCGCCACATCCGCATGCGCGGCGACATGAAATTCTCGTGCTCGGGCAATCTCGCGACAATGGCCTGCAGCCTGCCCTATGCGATCGCGGCGGCTATCGCCTATCCCGACCGGCAGGTCGTCTGCTTCGTCGGCGATGGCGGCCTGACGATGCTGATGGGCGAACTCGCCACCTGCGTTAAATACGATCTCAACATCAAGATCGTCGTCATCAAGAATGACGTCCTCGGCCAGATCAAATGGGAACAGATGGTCTTCCTCGGCAATCCCGAATACGTCTGCGAGCTTCAACCGATCGATTTCGCGACTGTCGCGCGTGGGTTCGGACTCTGGAGCGTCACACTGGATGATCCCGCGGCATGCAACGCCGTCATGCGCGAGGCTTTGTCGCGTCGCGGGCCCGTCCTCGTCGAGGCGGTCGTCGATCCGCACGAACCGCCGATGCCGCCGAAAATCTCGCTCAGCCAGACCGCGCACTTCGCCGAGGCCCTGGCCAAGGGAACTCCAGCTGGCGGGCGCATCGCGTTGACGGTCGCCTCCGACAAGGTGCGCGAAGTGATCTGAGCAAGAGTGATGAAACCCGACGTTCGCGTGGAAGACATTTCGGTCAGGGCATTCGACATACCGACCGACGCGCCGGAATCTGACGGGACGATCGAATGGAATTCGACCACGCTCATCGTCGCCAGCGCGAAAGGGGGGGGCCGCTCCGGCGTCGGCTACACTTACGCGAGTCGGGCGGCGGCAATCGTGATTGCCGATACGCTGGCGCCGTTGATCTGCGGGCGCGATTGCTTCGACGTGCCCGGCGCCTGGCGCGACATGGTCGCCGCCGTGCGCAACATCGGCTGGCGCGGCGTGTGTGCGAACGCGATTTCGGCGATCGATTGGGCGTTGTGGGATCTTAAGGCGAAGCTGCTCGATCTGCCGCTTGCGAGCCTGCTCGGCAGGGTCTCGGATAGCGTCGAAATCTACGGCAGCGGCGGGTTCACATCGTATGATGATGCGCGGCTTGCCAAGCAATTGCGTGGATGGGTCGAGCGCGACGGCTGCCCTGCGGTCAAGATGAAAGTCGGGCGTCATCCCGCGGGCGATCCCGAGCGCGTTCGTTGTGCGCGCGCCGCGATAGGCGACGCCCAGCTCTATGTCGATGCGAACGGCGCCCTGTCGCGGAAAGAAGCGCTCGACTATGCGTATACCTTTACCGACGCCGGCGTCGTCTGGTTCGAAGAACCTGTATCGAGCGACGATCTGGCGGGACTCCGTCTCATCCGTGATCGCGCGCCTCCCGGGATGGAAATCGCGGCTGGCGAATATGGCTACGAACACTTCTATTTTCGCCGCATGCTCGAGGCCGGCGCCGTCGATGTGCTGCAGGCCGACGCCACGCGATGCTGCGGGCTCACCGGCTTTCTCGAAGCCGCATCGCTGGCGGACGCCTTCTCGACGCCGCTGTCCGCGCACACGGCGCCAGCGCTGCATGTTCACGCGGGCTGCGTCGTCGCGAATTTCCGAAACGTGGAGTGGTTTCACGACCATGTGCGCATCGAAGCGATGCTGTTCGACGGCGCGCCGAAGCCTGTCGGAGGCCGTATCGCTCCCGATCTCGCACGGCCCGGCCTCGGCCTTACGTTCAAGGCGAGCGATGCGGAACGCTTCGCGATCTAGCGGGGGAGGAGAAGGCGCCATGCCCAGGGAAGTGTTCATCGACCACCGCAGGGGCAGTGGCGCATCGCCCGACCGATCTCGACACATGACGGATGCGCATGCGGACGTCGCAAAAATCGATCGTCAAAAGCTGGAGCGCGATCTGCAGAATGTGGTGCGCGGCGAGGTGCGCTTCGATGCCGGCTTTCGCGCGCTCTATGCGACGGACGCCTCGAATTACCGTCAGGTTCCGATCGGCGTGGTGACGCCCCACAGCACCGATGACGTCGAGCGCGCGCTGGACATCTGCCGCGCGCACAAGACGCCCATCCTTTCACGCGGCGGCGGCACGAGCCTTGCCGGCGAAACCTGCAACGTCGCTGTCGTGCTCGACTTCTCCCGTCATCTCGACAAGGTCTTGGCGCTCGACGCCGACAAGAAGCGCGCGACGGTCGAACCCGGCTGCATCCTCGACGTGCTGCGCTCACGTGCCGAGCAGCACGGCCTGACCTTCGGGCCAGACCCTGCGACGCACGATCACAATACGCTCGGCGGCATGCTCGGCAACAATTCCTGCGGCGTCCATTCCGTCATGTCCGGTCGCACATCGGATTACGTACATTCGATGGAGGTCGTGACGGGTAGCGGCCTGCGCCTGACAGTCGGGCCGACAAGCGATCAGGAGTTCGCCGCCATTCTGGCCGCGGGCGGGGAGCGCGCCGACCTCTACCGCGCGCTTGACGTGTTCCGCTCCCGCTATCGCGACCTCATTCTCGCGCGCTATCCGAAAATTCCCCGCCGCGTCTCGGGCTACGAAAATCTCGACGACCTCTTTCCTGAAAACGGCTTTAACGTCGCGCGCGCCCTTGTCGGCACCGAGGGCACATGCGTGACCATTCTGAACGCCACTGTTGATCTCATCGACAGCCCGCAGGCGCGTGTGCTCGCCATTCTCGGATTCGACGACGTCTTCGTCGCGGCCGACGCGGTGCCCGCTGTGCTCGAGCGCAAGCCGATTGCGCTCGAGGGGATCGACGATCTCCTGATCCAGTTCGTGCGCAAGAAGCATCTGCATCCCAAAGATGCGGAAATGTTGCCGGACGGCAAAGGCTGGCTCGTTGCAGAGCTAGGCGCCAGCGACCCGGACAGCGCGCAAGAACACGCGCGTGCTCTTGTCGAATTCATGAAGGGCAAGTGCCGTAGCGGCGTCGTGGTCGCGGACAAGGCGCAGCAGAGCCGGATCTGGGAATTGCGCGAGGCGGCGCTCGCCGCCACGGCGCACGTGCCCGGAATGCGCGAGACCTATCCGGGATGGGAAGACAGCGCCGTGCCGCGGGAGAAACTCGGGGACTACCTGCGCGACCTGAAGGCGTTGTTCGCTGATTTTGGCTACGAGGCCTCGGTCTACGGCCATTTCGGCGACGGCCTCGTGCATTGCCGGATCCCCTTCGATCTGCGAACCGAAAGCGGCGTCGCCGACTGGCAGACGTTTCTCGGCAGGGCAGCCGACCTCGTCGTGCGCTACGGCGGCTCGCTGTCGGGCGAGCACGGCGATGGGCAGGCTCGCGCCGATCTGCTCGAGAAAATGTACGGTCGCGAACTGGTGGAGGGATTCCGCCAGTTCAAGTCGATCTGGGATCCGCAGGGCCTTCTCAATCCTGGAAAAGTCGTTGCGCCGTTTCCGAGCGATTCCAACCTTCGGCTCGGCCCGCTCTATCAGCCGCCCGAAGTGCGCGGCGCCTTCGCCTACAAGGAGGATGGCGGCAGTTTCACAAAGGCGACGCGTCGTTGCGTCGGTGTCGGCGCGTGCCGGCGCATCGATAGCGACAAGGGCGTGATGTGCCCGAGCTACATGGCGACGCGCGAGGAAAAATGGTCGACGCGCGGCCGCGCGCGGCTACTGTTCGAAATGCTGCACGGCGGCGCGATCGAGGACGGCTGGCGCAACGCTGCCATCGAGGAGGCGCTGGATTTCTGCCTGGCTTGCAAGGGCTGCAAGAAGGATTGCCCCGTCTCGGTGGATATGGCGACCTACAAGGCCGAGTTTCGCTCGCATCACTATAGGCGCCGCCTGCGGCCACGTGTCGCCTATACGATGGGCCTGATCCATCGCTGGTCCCGGCTTGCCGCCCATGCGCCAGGCGTAGCCAATTTTCTCACGCAAACGCCGGGCCTTGCGAGCCTTGCGAAGCGCGCCGCAGGCATTGCGCCGGCGCGTGAGATCCCACGATTTTCGTCCCAGACACTGTCGCGCTGGTTCCATAGCCGGAGAGAAAGGCCTGCGGCCGCCGGCAAACGCGTGTTGCTGTGGCCGGATACATTCAACAATTCCTTCCGGGCTTCCACAGGCATTGCGGCTGTCCGCGCGCTGGAACGGCTCGGCTACGAGGTTGCGATGCCGCGCGAATGGGTGTGCTGCGGAAGACCGCTGTACGACTGGGGGCGGATCGAGGACGCGAAGAAACTGTGGCGCAGGACGTTTCGCATTCTCGCGCCGGAGATCGAGGCCGGAACGCCTATCGTCGGGCTGGAGCCGTCCTGCGCGAGCGCCTTTCGCGATGAGCTGCCGGGGCTGTTTCCCGGTGATGAGCGCGCGGCGCGTTTGTCAGAGTCGACACATCTGCTCAGCGAATTCCTGATGCGCGATGGCGCGGAGTTGCCAAGGCTGGACAAAGGCCAGCGGGCAATCGTGCAGGTTCACTGCCATCATCACGCTGTCCTCGACGTCGATGCCGAAATGCAATTGCTGCGAGCCTTGGGTCTCGACCTCGAGAAGCTCTCTTCTGGATGCTGCGGCATGGCAGGCGCGTTCGGATTCGAAGCGGACAAATATGATGTGTCGATGGCGGCCGGCGAGCGTGTGCTGTTGCCGCGCGTGCGTGCAGCGGCAAAGGACGACTTCATTGTCGCCGACGGCTTCAGCTGCCGGGAGCAGATCGAGCAGGGAACTGGCCGCGCGACGTTGCATATCGCTCAAATCCTCGAGCGAGCGCTCTTCCCGGAATCAGCCACGCCTGCGTGAGCGCGTCGCCAGCGCGCCAAGCCCGAACAGCAGCGCGCTGCCGGCGACTACGACCCCGGCGCGCGCCAGCTGGCCGGACACGAGCGCCGCGCTGTTGGCGGATTCCGCGCTGAAGCGGCCGCGGGTGCGGTGGAGGTCCGTGACAGGCGCATCCAGATTGTCGCGGCGATTGGGCGCGATGCGCCGCCGCGTCTGCTGGCCGGAGATGGCGTTCCGCGCGAGATAATAATCGAGAAACTTCGGAGCGACGGCATTGGCCAGGATCGACAAGGCAGTCGCGCCGCCAAGCCAATACTCGCGCGAAGTTCCCGCAGCAGCGCGAAACACGGCGTCGGCGACGACCTCGGGCTCGATCGGCGTGCCCATCGGCCGCGGCGCGTGTTCGACGTGCGCGCGCGCCCAATCGAATTGCGGCGTGTTGACCGCCGGTAAGTCGACGGCCGTAAGCCGAATATTCGAATTCTCCGCGATCAGTTCAGTGCGCAGCGAATCCGTGAAGCCGCGGATCGCGTGCTTGGCGCCGCAATAGGCGGCCTGCAGGGGAATGCCGCGATAGGCGAGCGCGGAGCCGATCTGCACGATGCAGCCGCTGTCGCGCGACCGCATCGAGCGCAGCGCTGCCATCGTACCGTAGACGAAACCGAGATAGGTGACTTCGGTTACGCGACGGTATTCCTGCGGCGTAATGTCTACGACGCGGGAGAATACAGTCTCCATCGCGTCGTTGATCCAGATGTCGATAGCGCCCAATCGTTGTTCGAGGCGTCCGGCAGCTGCGAGCAGCGCGTCTGCATCCGAAACATCGACGGCTTCAAATTCCGCCTGCACGCCGAGCACTTCGATCTCGCCGCGCACGTCGCCCAGCGCAGATTCGTCGCGCGCGATAAGGCCGATGCGGTCGCCCGCGCGCGCGAAACGATGGGCGATAGCGCGCCCGATGCCGGCGCTCGCGCCTGTTACGATCACGACGCGTCCGTTTTGGCTTGAGGGTTTCATGCTCGGCCTCCTTTCGAGCGTCGGCGATGGACCGGACCATCAGAGGTCCAGAGATTGAGAGCGGAATTGACGAGCGCGAGATGCGACAGCGCCTGCGGAAAGTTCCCCATGAGCCTTCGCTCGCCGGGGTCGTATTCCTCCGAGAGCAGGCCGACGTCGTTGCGGATCGACATCAGTTTCTCGAACATCCGTTCGGCTTCGTCGCGGCGCCCCAGCAGCAGCAGCGCATCGACGTACCAGAAGCAGCAGGCGAGGAAGGACGAGTCCGCCTGGCCGAAATCGTCGCGGGTCTGGCGATAAATGAAACCTTCGCGCGAGAGTTTCCTGCCGATCGCATCGACCGTTCCGCGAATGCGGGGGTCGTCGGCGGGCAGGAACCCGATCTGCGGAAGCAACAACAGGCTGGCGTCGAGCGCGTCGCCTTCGAAATCCCGGACGAAGCTGCCAAGCTCTGGACGGAAACCGCGCCGGCAGGTTTCCTCGTGCACTTCAGCGCGGATCCGCTTCCATTTGTCGAGGTGATCGACACGGCCCCGCTGCTCGGCAGCATGGATTGTCCTGTCCAGTGCGAGCCAGATCATGGCGCGCGACAGGGTAAAATGTTTCGGGCTGCCGCGCGATTCCCATATGCCGTTGCCAGGTTCGCGCCAGACCTGTTCGAGCCGCTCCGCCAGGCGTATTTGCAGGCCCCAGACGGCGTCGTCCGATCCCAGCCCATGTTCGCGCGACTGATGCAGCGCGTCGGCGATTTCGCCGAACACGTCGAATTGTGTCTGGCGCGCGGCCTTGTTGCCGAAACGAACGGGCTGGACGCCGTTGAAGCCGCCGAGCCAAGGCGCATCCCATTCCGACAACCGCGTGTCGCCGTCCAGGCCGTAGACGGGCTGAAGATTTTCGGCGTCGCCGGCAATCGCGAGCAGCAGCCAGTTGCGCCACGCCACCGCTTCGTCGACGTAGCCCGCGTGCAGCAGCGCAAGCAATGTGAAGGTGGCGTCGCGCAGCCAGCAGAAACGATAGTCCCAGACGCCAGCGCCGCCGCGCTGCTCGGCAATCGAACTGGTCGGAGCGGCGGCGATGGCGCCGCTCGGCCTGTAGATCAGCGCCTTCATTGTGATCAGGGAGCGCATCACCGCATCGCGCCACGGCCCCTCATATTTGCAGCGCGCGCACCATCGGCGCCAGTATTGCTCGGTCTGTTCGAGCGCTTCGAATGGATCGATGCGTGGCGGGGGCGTTTCGAAGGCGGAGAAATAGGTCATGACGAAAGCGCGCCTTTCGCCCGATGCGAGCGTGACGACCGTGTCGCAGCCTCCGTCCGAATTGCGCTTGATCGGTTCGTCGCCGACCAGCCTGACGCCATGCTGTGCGGCGAGCGCCTCGAACCCGTCCGGGTTGTCGCGAAAGATCGGGCTCAGGCGCCCGTAATCGAAGCGCAGGCGCAGCGCGTTGCACATTTCGGTCGATCCCGAAACGCCTTCCAAAATCCGCACGACGTTGGAGGACCCGTTGCGGATCGGCATGAAATCCGTCACCAGCGCGCTTCCCTCCGAGGTCTCGATCAGCGTTTCGAGGATGAGCGTATCCGGCCTGTAACGCCGCTTCGATCGTGCTGATCGGTCCGTCGCGGAAATGCGCCATGTGCCGTTGTGGTCATTTCCCAGCAGGGCCGCCAGGCAGGCCGGCGACGAGAAATTCGGCCAGCAGAGCCATTCGATCGCCCCGTTCCTGCCGATCAGCGCTGCGGTCTCGCAATCTCCTATGAGGGCATAGTCGTCGATGCGCTTCAACGGACGTCTCGCATGACAGGGCACATCACCAGCCTGACGCTGCCGGGAAGGCGAGCGTGCTCAGGAGAGCGATATGTGGATCGCGCGAGTCCAGACGCGTGTGCTGGACTGATCCGCCCCCATTGAATTGGTCCACCTTGAAGTATGTCTTCGGACAGGAAGAAGGAGGATCAGAATGCCGAGAAAGCGCCATAAGCCGGAGGAAATCGTCGCCAAGCTGCGTCAGGTGGACGTGCTGGTTTCGCAGGGCCAGGCGGTCGCCGACGCGGTTCGCTCGATAGGCGTGACGGAGGTTACGTATTATCGCTGGCGCCAGGAGTTCGGCGGCCTGAAGAGCGACCAGGTCAAGCGGTTGAAGGACCTCGAGGCGGAGAACGCCCGGCTTCGGCGGGCCGTGTCGGACCTGACGCTGGACAAGATGATCCTTACGGAGGCGGCAAAGGGAAACTACTGAGCCCCGCGCGCCGCCGTGCCTGCATCGATCACGTCAGCGCGGAACTGAAGCTGTCCGAGCGCCGGGTTTGCCGCGTGCTCGGACAGCATCGCTCGACACAGAGGCGGACTCCGACGGGGCGAGACGACGAGGAGCGATTGACCGCCGACATCGTCGAACTCGCCCGTCAGTATGGCCGCTACGGCTACCGGAAGATCGCGGCGCTGCTTCGATCGACGGCAGGCTGGGTCGTCAACGACAAGCGGGTCGAACGCATCTGGCGTCGCGAGGGGCTGAAGGTTCCAGCCAAACAACCGAAGCGCGGCCGGCTCTGGCTCAACGATGGATCCTGCATCCGTCTGCGAGCCGAGCGGGCGAACCACGTCTGGTCTTACGACTTCGTCGAGGACCGCACGCACGACGGCAGGAAATATCGCATGCTGAACATTGTCGACGAGTTCACGCACGAATGCCTGGCTATCCGCATCGCTCGGAAGCTCAAGTCGACGGACGTCATCGACGTCTTGTCGGACTTGTTCATCCTGCGTGGCGTCCCCGAGCATGTCCGCTCCGATAACGGTCCCGAGTTCGTGGCCAAGGCGGTGCAGGAATGGATCGCGGCGGTCGGCGCGAAGACGGCCTACATCGCGCCGGGCAGTCCGTGGGAGAACGGCTTCATCGAGAGCTTCAACGCGCGCCTTCGCGATGAACTGCTCGACGGTGAAATCTTCTACACGCTCAAGGAAGCCAGGATCGTGATCGAGAGCTGGCGCCGCCACTACAACACCGTGCGACCGCATGAATCGCTGGGTTACAAGCCGCCGGCGCCCGAGGTCTTCTTGCCGGCGATCGCCGCGCGGGCGGCGCCGAAACCCCGACCAGCCGCGCCGCCCGCGCTGGTCCAGAGGCCGTCAATGAACTAACATTGAAATCGGACCACTCAGTGGGGGCCGATCAGCACCACAGTGCATTGCCGATTCCCGTCACCGTCGTGTCCACGCCGGCCGATAACAACGATCGCACCAGCATTCCCGCCTCGTGCTCGGAGATTTCGCCCGCATCTGCGGCTTCGTAGATGATCGCGCCTATTCCGTCCGTCGTCAGCTGCTCGCGCGAGCAGCGCTCGAGAATCCAGGGGCATGACATCCTTGTTTCTCGCCATCGAACGGGTTCTGAGATCGTTGTCCGGGCCGATGGCGTTGAACACGATGGCGCCAAAGTCGATCAGAACCTTCGGGTCAGGATACTTGATGCCGACCGCTTCGGGAAAAACCTTTGTCGGGAAAGCCTCGGCGATTTCGACGACTGCTTCGATATCGCCCTTGGTCATGACAGCGTCGATCAGCCGTTCGGCATCGGACTTGAATGCCCACGCAGATCGCGCACGACCTTGGGGGAGAGCGCGCGCATGATCACCCTGCGGGTCTTTGTGTGATATGGCGGATCGACCCCCAGAATGACAGAAGCCGGCCGCCATGGCTCCTCGAGCCCAAAGTCTGACAGACCCACGCCGCGCGACGAGACGAAGCGCTCATGATCGGAGAACACCTCTTTCGTCACGGTATAGCCGCCGCAGGCGAGAATCCCGTATTTCGAAATGAATGCGAACGGCCCCGCGGCCCGCAGCGCTTTGAAGTAGAGCCGTTCCGTCAGGTTGGAAAAGTCGTAAGGGTCCACATCCAGGTGCGGTACGCCTTCGGGAGCCTTGATGGCCTTGTGTCCCTGAAACAATTCAACGGAATGCATCGTCAAACCTCCTCCCCCAAGACGGCCGCAGTCAGTGCCCCCTGTTTTCGCCGGCGCTCTCGTTCATCGCAATCTCCCAGCTAAACCGGCGCGGCGTGAAGCCGCGCCGGGATAGGTCACTTCCTGACGAGTGGGCAATTGCCCTCGGCCATCGGCCGGAATGCCTGCTCTCCGGGAATCGAGGCCACGACCTTCATCAGGTCCCACTTGCCGCCAGTCGATTCCGCCGGTTTCTTAGCTTCGACCAGATAAAGAGGATGGATCTTGCGGCCGTCGGCGCGAATGTATCCCTTGCCGAATAGCTTGTCGTCGGTCGGCATGGCTTTCATCGCATCGACAACGGCTTTGCCGTCGGCTGCGCTGCCAACCTTGTCCACGGCCTTAAGGTAGTGAAGCACCGAGGCATAGACGCCAGCCTGCATGTCGTTGGGGTAATTGCCCTGAGGATGCAGCGCGGCGAACCGCTTCGCGAAGGCGCGAGTATCATCGGTCATGTCCCAGTAGAAGGGGATCATCATCAGCGATCCCTGCGCCGCCTGCAGCCCGAAACCGGGAAGACCGTTCATTCCGAGGATGAGCCCCACCAGCGAATGATCCTTGGTGAGATTGAACTCGGCCGCCTGCTTGATCAGGTTGGTCGTATCGTCGCCTGCGTTGGCGATGCCGATCACCTTCGCGCCGGACGACTGAGCCTGCAGCAGAAAGGACGAGTAGTCGGCCGTACCGAGAGGGTGACGGACGACGCCGAGCACTTCGCCGCCGTTCTCCTTGACGGCCGCGGCGGCCTGCCGCTCCAGATCATGACCGAAAGCATAATCGGCGGTGATGAAGAACCATTTTTTCGCGCCGCGGTCGACCAGCGCCTTTCCCAGGCCGCGCCCGTAGGCGTAGGTGTCGTAGGTCCACTGAACCGTATTCGGCGTACATTTTTCGCCGGTCAGCAGAGCGGTGCCCGCGCCTGATGCAATGAAGGCCTTGTTCTTCTGTGCGCTCATGCCGGCGACCGCTAGCGCGATCGCTGAATTCGGCAAATCAAAGATCGCATCCACGTTCTCGGCTTCGTACCAGCGGCGGGCGATGTTTACGCCGACGTCCGTCTTGTTCTGATGGTCAGCGGAGACAACTTCGACGGGCTTTCCGCCTGCCTTGCCGCCGTAATCCTCTACGGCCATTCTTGCGGCGACGACCGAGCCCACTCCCTGGTAGATAGAGAAGACGCCAGACTGGTCATTGAGCACACCAATTTTGACGCTTTGCTGAGCGAGAGCTGGCGTCCCCGCTACGGTCGCCAAAAGCGTTGCGGCAACAACGTTCCTGAAACGTGATAACATCTCTGTTTTCTCCCCAACTGGAGCTGCCAGGCTCCTAATTGATTGCGCTTTGCTTTTCTTACCTGCGCGCAGCAATTTCTTTGCTTGCGTTTTCAAGGCGTTTGGCCGCAACCGGCTGTCACCATGCTCCGCTTGGACGGCGGCAGCTGCCTGTTGGTCAAGGGTTGCCTCCAGATCTTACATTCTATACGCCTATAGAATAGCGATATTCGGATGGTGTCAATGTCGCAGAGAAAGTTTGCTCCGACAGTCAGGTTGATCGCGGGGGCCGCTAAAGTGCGGAGAGCTCCGAAGCGCTCGCTGGAAATTGGCGACGCAGCGGGTGAACGTGTTCGCGTCCAACGAATTTTGCGGGGCGACAACGCATGACATTACCGACGCGCCAGGTGATCGCTACCAGGCTTAGGCACCAAGCCGGCCGCCTGCCTGAGCAGCTGATTACATCTAAGTTCGCCGGCGTCCAGGACAGTGCGCAGTCTATTCGAAAATCGCCGCGCGGCGTCCTTTGTGCGATAGTCGGAGACGTTGCCGCTACCAGATTGACCGAAATTGATGCGTTCAGATTGGGGCTTCAGTTTCCATAAGAAAGCACGGTAATGGGGAGGGGCGCTTGATTTCAACCAGGTCTGAATCCGGCACGCTGCGTTTTGTCGATGCGAAAATCCATGCGACTCAACGCGCAGGCGGCGTAACCATTCTCGAGAATGCTCTCTCGTTCGAGCAGCCCGACCAGCGGCTGTATGATTATCTCGCTCATTGGGCGGACAACGCTCCGGATCGCCTTTTCATCGCCGAGCGAGTGGCGCCTGACGACCCCTTTCAGGGGCTGACATATCGCGAAACGTACGAACGCGTGCGATTGGTCGCGGCAAACCTGATTGTCAGAGGACTGGGGCCCGACAAGCCTGTTGCGATCCTCTCCGGCAATTCCATCGATCACCAGATCCTTTGTCTTGCCGCCATGATGGCTGGCGCGCCTTGCGCGCCGATCTCGCCGGCCTATTCGACCCTTAGTACCGATTTCGGCAAGCTGCGCCATATCCTCGGCTTGGTCGATCCAGGGCTGGTGTACGCGGCCGATGGGGCGGCCTTTGCGCGCGCGCTTTCCATCGACGAGATGGCCGGCCGTCAACTGATATGCAGCGTGAAAGCGGACGAGGCGCCAAACGCGGAACTATTCGACGCGCTGTTGGCGCCGGTTGATGTCGATATCGTCAATGCGCGCGACGCCTCGAACAATCTCGACACCGTGGCGAAACTCTTGTTCACGTCCGGGTCGACGGGCGTTCCGAAGGGCGTGATGACGACCCATCGCATGATGGTCGCCGCACAGGAACAGATAAGGATACTGTGGCCGTTCTTCGAGGATGAGCCTCCGGTGATTCTCGACTGGCTTCCCTGGAGCCATGTTTTTGGCGGTTCCTTCTCGATCGGTACAGCGCTGCGGTACGGCGGAACGTTCTTTATCGACGATGGCAAGCCGTTGCCCGGTGAATTCTCCAAGACGTGCCGCAATCTTCGCGAGATTGCGCCCACGTTCTACTGGAGCGTACCGAAGGCTTACGAATTCCTCGCCGCGCAGTTGCGGTCGGATGATGCGCTGCGCGCGTCATTTTTCTCCCGGCTGAAGTTCATGTTCTATGCTGGCGCCAGTCTGCCCGCTCCTCTCTGGGCAGAGCTCGAAGCAATCTCACAACTTCAAACAGGCGACATCGTCCCCATGCTGACAAGCTGGGGACTGACCGAAACCGCGCCGAGCATAACGATCGTCAACAGGGCAGGCGCCGGCGTTGGAAATGTCGGTGTCCCGATGCCGGGGCTGCAGCTGAAACTCGTCCCCAATCGAGGTAAGCTGGAGGCGCGCGTGCGCGGCCCCAATGTCATGCCCGGCTACTGGCGTATGCAGGAGGCGACGGAAGCCGCCTTCGACTCGGAAGGGTTCTTCAGAACCGAGGATGCATTGCAGTTCTTGGCCGCCAATGCTCCAGATCGCGGGTTGCGGTTCGACGGTCGCGTCACGGAGGACTTCAAGCTATTGACGGGTACTTGGGTGAATGTCGCGGAAGTTCGTTCAGCCGCCCTCACTGCGCTGGCAGGGCTAGCCTCGAACGCAGTAGTGACGGCGCCCGACCGAAGCGAACTCGGCCTTCTTGTGGTTGCGCCACCTAATCGAGACCCGGACGACCCCACATATGCGAAACAAGTCGCTGAAGCTTTGTCGATCATGAACCAAACGATGACTGGCGCCTCTCAGCGGATAATGCGTGCATTGGTCCTTCGCGTTCCGCCATCGCTCGACACGGGCGAGATGACGGACAAGGGTTCGCTCAATTCCCGACTGATCCTGGAGCGGCGGAGGCTGGATGTCGAGCGGCTATACGAGGGAACAGACGCCGATATAATTCTTGTTGGAAACTAGTCGGGACGTCGTCGGGCGAAGCAATGCTGCAGCCAAAAGTGCGTAGCTGCTACAGGCGATCCTTCGCTTCTAGACACCCTATCGCTAGATCCGATATTTGTTCCACGATCGAACTCAAGTCGCGACCCTCCTTTCCGATCCAGGCCGGCACGCCATTCAGCATTCCGAGGATACCGAGGGTGGCCACTCGCGCATCCAAGCCGGCGCGGAATTCACCGGTCGCGATTCCGCCGGAGATCGCGCGCTCAAACAGCCGTTCCAGACCGCGAGACCACCGTCCGATCTTCCGCCTGCTTGCACCGGGCAGAAATTGACGTTGATGAAGGAACGCCTTGATATAGTCCGGCTTGGTGGCGAGGGGCGCCAGATGGCTGGCCACCAGCGCGGCGACCTTGCTCCTCGCGTCGCCATCGCCGCTCATGACTTCTTTCGCTTGCTCGTAAAAGCCTTCCGCTCCCATGAGGCAGACGGCCTCGAGCGCCTCTTCCTTCGACGAGAAATAATAGTAGAGGCTCGCTTGCCTGATCCCGAGAACGTCCGCAATGTCTTGGGTCGTAGCGCCGTGGAAGCCTTTGGAAGCGAACACGTGCGCCGCCGCATCGAGAATTTCCGCCCGACGTCGACGCGTTCGCGGTCCGCCTTCCGCAACGAACTCCCCCCGATTTTTCCGGGGCCGATCATCCTTTTCGCGTGACACCGAAAATTTTCTCCGATACCAATTCTATAAAGCTATAGAAATGAGAGCAGGGAGGCAAGTCGTGACTTCTAGCCAACGTCCCCCGTTTCGAGCCGATCACGTCGGCAGTTTGCTCCGGCCTGCCGCGTTGAAGCAGGCGAGCAAGGATATGGCTGCTGGCCGCTTGAGCAGCAGCGATTTCGAACGCGCTCAGGATGCTGCGATCGTGGAAATTGTTCGCATGCAGGAAGATGTCGGCTTGCAGGTCGTGACTGACGGTGAATTCCGTCGAATGTCCTACTGGGGTCGCTTCGTCGAGCGTTGCGACGGGTTCATCATCAAGCCTGCAATTTTCAAGTTTCGCGACGATCATGGTCACGAGGTCGATTTCACGGCGACCTATGCGGAGGGTAAGCTTCGACGCAGTCGAGAGCTTTCGGTAGACGAATTCTCGTTCCTCAAGTCGGCCGTCCGCAAAGCCACGCCGAAGATCACGCTTCCGGCGCCTTCGACAATGCATTTCTATAGATGCACCGATTACGCTAGCCCGACGGCGTATGACGATCTGATCGGCTTTTTCTCAGATCTCACCAGTATCTACCGGGAAGAAATTGCGGCGCTCGCGAAGGCGGGATGCCGGTATATCCAATTGGACGAAGTCGCAGTCGCAATGCTCTGCGATCCAGATATACGCGCCATTGTCGAAAAGGCAGGACAGGATCCAGATCAACTGGTCGATATTTACATACGGGCCATAAACGATTGCGTCCGCGACGCGCCCGCGGACATGCTCGTCGGCATCCACATGTGCCGCGGGAATTTCAAGGGCAGATACCTTTCGAAAGGTGGGTATCTGTCAGTCGCCGAACGTTTTTTCTCCGAGACGAACTGCACGCACTTTCTTCTCGAGTACGATACAGACCGGGCCGGCGACTTCGAACCGTTACGCTTCGTCCCGAAAGGCAAAGGGGTCGTACTTGGAGTTATTAGTACGAAAACCGCGGCGCTGGAACCACTCGATCTGATCGCGCGTCGGGTGAAAGATGCATCGCACTTCATCGATATGGATCGGCTGGCGCTCGGGCCGCAATGTGGTTTCGCGTCGACCGTAGCGGGCAACCCGCTTACCGACGCGGAGCAGCGGGCGAAGCTCTCGCGGTTGGTCGAGGCTTCGGTCACTCTCTGGGGTTGAGGAAGTCGATGACATTGACTCAGCTCGAAACTTTCCTGCGCGTCGCGGAGCTAGGTAGCCTAAGCGAGGCTGCGAAGATAATGGGCGTTTCACAACCTGCCGCGACCCGACACATAAAGTCGTGCGAACGCGCGTTCGACGCAATACTGTTTTCGCGAAGCCCGCGCGGCATGGGTCTCACCGCGACAGGCAAAAAGCTTATCCCGCACGCCGCGCAGATCATGTCCGAAATCGACCGTATGCGCAGCCTTGCGCAACGTGAAGCGCGGCGTGGTCAAGCCGTGCAGATGCATGTGCTCCCGAAGCCGGATGGGCGCAAGTAAATGGGAGTTGATAGCGACAAGGCGGTATGGACGGCGGAGACCAACGGCATTGCGTTGCTCGAATGCACAGTCGGAGACATGCTCGACAAGCAAGCGCGGGATAATCCAGCGCGTCTAGCCATAGTTTTCGATGAACCGCCATTCGGTTCGGCGGTCCTTTGGACTTACGCGGAATTGAAGGAGCATGCAGACCGGCTTGCAAAAGGGCTGATCGCGCTGGGAATTGAGAGAGGCGCGAGAGTTGCGGTGCTTGCGCCGAATTCGCCCGAATGGCTGCTGCTCGAATACGCCCTCGCCAAAATTGGAGCGGTGCTCGTTACGGTCAATACAGCTTACAAGCAATCCGAACTGCTGTATCTGCTGGGACAGGGGACAATACACACACTTTTTACGGTCGCCGAATTTCGCGCCTACAGTGTCCAGAATGCCTTGGACCCTGCGTTAGAGTCGGCGACGCTGCTCCCGCACCTGAAACACGTCGTACTTATCGGTCCGGGCGTGTGGGATCGTGCGCGAACTTTCGAATCTGTAATTGAACTCGGAGTTGGGATTCCCGACGACGAACTGAGGCATCGGCAAGCAACGGTGTCACCGCAGGACGTCTCTCAGATTCAGTACACGAGCGGGACGACGGGCGCGCCCAAGGGAGCGATGCTTACGCATTTCAGCACGCTCAACAATGCTAGATTGATGTCTGAACGAGCTGGCTTCGACGCCAACGATCGCACCATCAGCGCGATGCCGTTTTTCCATACAGCCGGCTGCGTCTGCAATGTTCTCGGCGTCCTCGTCAGCGGTGGCTGCTTGGTGAGCATGGCCGCATTCGACGCAGGACGAATGCTTGCGCAGATAGCAAAGCATCGCGTCACGATCATCAATGCTGTGCCCACCATGTTCATCAGGCTCCTTGAAGAGCCTGCATTTCGCGAAGGTCGTGTGGATTGCTCGTCCGTGCGCATCGCGTTCACGGGCGGCACGACGATCGCTCCGGAGTTGATGCGCGAGCTCAGAGACAGGCTTGACGCAGAGCCGATGATCATCATGGGAATGACCGAAACCAGCCCGATCATCACGCAAACCGTGAATGACGATGATTTCGAATGCAGGATCGGCACTGCGGGGAAGCCCCTGCCACATACCGAGGTTCGGATTGTCGATCCGAACGGCGATCCGGTCGCATGCGGAGAACCGGGCGAACTGCAGATCCGAGGCTACCTTGTCACGCAGAGTTATTTCGGCCTGCCGGAGAAAACGTCGTCGACATTCGACGATGACAAATGGTTCCGAAGCGGAGATTTGGCGGTTCTCGAGAAGACGGGGCATCTTCGAATTGTCGGCCGACTAAAAGACATGATCATCCGCGGGGGAGAGAATCTCTATCCAGCCGAGATCGAAGATTTTCTCGTCACGCATCCGGCGGTCTCACAAGCGCAAGTAGTCGGTGTAAAAGATCCCGAGATGGGGGAGGAGGCCTTCGCATTCGTAGTTCTGCGTCCCGAGACAACGGTCAGTGAAGGTGAACTCCGGGCGTTCTGTCGGGAGCGGATAAGCCGACACAAGGTTCCGAGATATTTCCGTTTTGTCGATGAAATGCCTCTGACAGCCAGCGGCAAGATAAAGAAGTTTGAGCTCAGGGAAACCGCATCCGAACTGGTTCGAAGATAACGCACTGGCTAACTGCCGACAGGGACGACCCAATGAGCATACGAATGATACTGAAGTCCGCATGCTCTGTTGCCTTCATGCTTGCGGGTGCGCGGCACACGCTCAATTGAAAATCGGCTTCACGATTGCCGCCTTCGGGACCTGGCGCCGCGCTGAGTCAGCCTCATATCAAGCCGGAATCACTGTTGCCAAAAACAATCGCGGGCTAAACCGTGACTTACACCGTCTACGATGATGAGTCGGATGGGGCCAAGACTGTGGTCTGCTCCTTGGAAATTGGACCGTTCCAAAATCAGGTCTTCCATGCCGGAATCCTTCGGCCGAAAGGGGCGGAAGAGGATGAGCGCGTCGAGGTTTTCGGACGCGCAAAACTGTACGCGTAGCAGTTTCGCTTCGGCAGTCCTTGCCTTTCCACTTGGGGGCGGCCAGGCGCTCTCCTGCAGTCTTACATTCCGCCTGACAATTCGAGCGTAAGTCCCGGTCTCGATATCTTCACGGACCCGATGTCCTTGCGCGCGGCGAGTTCGCGCAGCAATTTCATCGCGGGCCTGTGCGCGGGATCGTAGTCGCGGCGGGCAGGGCCGGCCGCCTTCATCGCATCGACCTGGTCGGCGGGCATGACCGCGCGCAGGAGAAACTCCTCGTCGCTGTATCCCTTGCCGATCTTCGCCCGCAATTCGTCGAGCGAGGCCATGTGCGGCTCCTCCTCCAGTTCCTTGGCGCGTTTCGACGAGCGGATGCGATCCTCGATTTTGCTATTCAGCGGCATGGCAGGTGCGCCGAAGCGGCCGAGCACATAGCGTGTTACCTCGTCGGGCACGACGCCGTAGCGCTCGCCGCCGACGACGTTGAGCAGCGCCTGCGTCGCCACCACCTGGCTGAAGGGCGTGACCATGATGGGATAACCGAGATCCGCGCGCACGCGTTCGACCTCTTCGAGCACCTGTGGCAGCAGGTGCAGGCGCTTGGTTTCGGTAAGCTGGCGCTTCATCGTGCCCATCATGCCGCCGGGCATCTGGTGGCGGAAATACGAGCGATCGAATTCGCCGGGGACGCCCGGCGTGAGGCCCTCGGCTGCGGCGAGCGCTGTAAAATAGCTGTCCATCTCGGCGACGGCGGCATCGTCGACATCGACCTTGACACCCATGTCGCGCAGGTTGCGGATCGTCATGCCCATCGGCGGCTGCGACGTGCCGTTGGCCGCGGGCGCCGCCGCCGTATGCAGGCAGGTCGCGCCGCGCTCGGCAGCCTCGAGATAGGAGAATGGCGCGAGGCCGATCGTGCAATGCGAGTGGAATTCGAGGGGCAGCGCGCCGATCGCGGTCGCGAGCGCGGGAATGAGCGTGCGCGCGCGTTCCGGCGAGACAAGGCCGCCGGGGTCCTTGAGGTAGAGTTTGTCGAACCGTCCGGCGTCCGCGAGTTTTCGCGCGGCTTCCGCGAAATGCGCGTCGTCGTGCAGCGGCGAGAGGGTGAAGGTCAGCGCCGCGACGATCTGTTCGCCGCCGGCCTTGCGCGTGATGGCGGCCATGTTGAGCATGGACGCGACATTGTTCATCGGATCCATGATCGCGAAGCGGCGAATGCCGTTGCGCACGAGCAGACGGAAAGCGAATTCCATCAGCTCCTCGCTCGCCAGCTCCCACGAGATGAACCGCATTCCGGTAGTGAGGAAGCTGAGCGGCGTCTGCGGCGTCGCTTCACGGAACAGGCGAAGGCGCTCCCACGGATCCTCGCGCTTGAAACGCACGGCCACCGCCATATGCGTCGAAGTCGTGAAGTCGATCGCCTCGAAGCCGATCCGTTCCATGACGGGCGCGATCTGCAGCATCATCGCCGTGTCGAGGCCGGTCGCACCCCAGTTCGATTGGTTGCCGTCGCGCAACGTCGTGTCGATGAGGGAAATCCCGGTCATGCCGCCGTCTCCGTATTGGCCGCGCGCGCGGCGAGCGATGCGAGATAATTCGTATCCACGCCGCCCGCAGCAAAGCCTTCGTCCGCCATGATGGCGCGGTGCAGGTCGACGTTGGTGCGCACACCCTCGATGCGGCAAACGTCGAGCGCGCGGCGCATGATCGTGATCGCCTCGCCGCGCGTCGGGCCCCAGGCGATCAGCTTGGCCATCATCGAATCGTAATAGGGCGGCACGAACGCGCCACTCTCGATATGCGTGTCGGTCCGCAGGCCGGGCATGGATGGAAACCAGGCGAGGCTCACGCGGCCGGGGCTTGGCATGAAGCCGTTGCGCGGGTCTTCGGCGTTCACCCGGCACTCGATCGCATGGCCGGAAAGGACGATGTCGTCCTGCCTCAGCGACAGTTTTTCGCCAGCGGCGATCGCGATCTGCAGCGCCACGAGATCGAGGCCGGTGATCGCTTCCGTCACGGGATGCTCGACCTGGATGCGCGCATTCATTTCGAGGAAGTAGAATTCCTGCCGCTCGACATCGACGAGAAATTCGACTGTGCCGAGCGAGCGGTACGAGATGCTGCGTGCGAAATCGACGGCGGCCTGCAGCAGATTCTTGCGCGAGGCGGACGGCAGGTTCGGCGCCGGCGCTTCCTCCACCAGTTTCTGGTAGCGGCGCTGCACGGAGCAGTCGCGTTCGCCTGCATGCAGAACGGTCGCGCCGTCCGAAATGATCTGCACTTCCACGTGGCGGCCGACAGACACGTAGCGTTCGAGATAGACTCGTCCGTCGCCGAAAGCCGATGCGGCTTCCGACACCGCGAGATCGAACTGGCTCGCCAGATCCTCGCGCCGGTCGACGCGCTTCATGCCCTTGCCGCCGCCGCCGGCGACAGCCTTGATCAGCAGCGGAAAACCAGTGCGCCCGGCAATGTCGTGCGCTTCCGCGATGGTCGCGGCCGGACCGCCGGGCGTGAGCGGGACGCCGGCCGCCTGCGCATGGCCGCGCGCGGTCAGCTTGTCGCCGACAGCGGCGAGATTGTCGGGCGTCGGGCCGATGAAGACCAGGCCGTTTTTCGCGCAGGCTTCCGCGAGCGCGCGATTCTCCGACAGGAAGCCGTAGCCCGGATGCACGGCGTCGCAACGCGCTCCCTTCGCGGCAACGACGACGGCGCCGACATTTAGATAGCTTGCCAATGCCGGCGCGGGCCCGATGCAGATCGCCCTGTCGGCGATGCGCGCGCCCAGCGACTGGCGGTCGGCTTCCGACACGCCGATCACAGTCTCGATGCCGAGCGCGCGGCACGTGCGGATGATGCGCACGGCGATTTCGCCGCGGTTCGCGATGAAGATGCGCCGGATCGCCGCCATGGCCTCAGGCCGGCTGGATGCGGATGAGAGTCTGGCCGTGTTCGACGAGTTCGCCGTTCGGCGCGACAATCTCGGTCACCACGCCCGCTACGCCCGCGGTGACGGAATTCATCAGCTTCATGACTTCGATGATGCCGATCACCGTCTCGGCACCGACATTGTCGCCAACGCGCACGAAAGGATCGGCGCCGGGCTTTGGCGCATGAAAGAACGTGCCGAGCAGCGGCGCGGGCACGTCGGCGCCGTGGCCGTTCGCGTGTGCAGCCGATCCGTTCGGCATTGCTCCGGTCGGCTTGCCTTCGATTGGCGTTTTCCCGGTCGAGTTGGCGCCGTTGGCCGCGCTGTGCGTCGGCGCCTCGGCCGCATGCGTGACGGATGGCGTAGCGCCCCTGCGGCGCACTTCGAGCTTCAAGCCGCCTATTTCGAGCTTCAGTTCGTCGAAGTGCGAATTGTCGATGAGGCGAAGGATCTCGTCGATATCGGCTTGCGTCAGATCCGCCATGCTGCCTCCCGAGCGGAGCGGCGGCGTCCCTCAGGACGCGACGCCCGACTTTGGAAAAAGGCTAGAAAACCGGCTTTCTCCGTACAATCTCGGCCGCGTGCCTGTTTCACCGTGTGAAACCTGCGGCCATGTGCGGCGCTCCGTAAGCGCAGCGCCCCTAAACTTCGCCGCGCGACCTGTCGTAGTGTCGCGAACGAGCCTGATGGAGCTTTCGTGCCTGCAAGACATTTCCGCGCCGCAGTCTTCGATATCGACGGAACGCTCGCGCTGATGGACAAGGAGACGGGCGTCTACGAAGCGCTGCCCGGCGCGGTCGCCGCGCTGGCCGTCTGCCGCGCGCGAGGGCTGGCGACAATCGCCTATACCAACGGCACGTTCTTTCCGCCCGAGCATTATTATCCGCGCCTCGCCGCCGCCGGGCTCGACTTCGAGCAGGGCCGCATTCTCACGCCGGCGGTCGTCGCTGCGCACGAATTGTCCAAGGCCGGCTGCAAGCGCGTGATGCTTCTGGGTGCGGAGGGCACGCGCCTGCCCGTCGAGGCCGCCGGCATCGAGGCCTTCGCGCCGACCGACGCGCCAGGCGCGGTCGATGCGGTCATGCTGAGCTGGACCAAGAATTTCGACGCGCGCGATCTCGAGGCGATCTGCAAGGCCGTGTGGGCGGGAACGCCCGTCTATGCCGGGTCGACCGCGCCCTTCGTCGCCGGCGCCAAGGGCAAGATTCTCGGCATTTCCGGCGCGGTCTCGGCAATGGTCGAATATGCGACGGGCGTGAAGCCGATCGTGCTGGGTAAGCCCGCCGTCTACGGGCTCGACATGATCGCCGCGCTGACGGGCGCTACGGCGCGCGAGATGATCGTCGTCGGCGACGATCCTACGCTCGAAATCCGCATGGCGCGCCGTGCGGGCGCGCTCGCAATCGGCGTCACGACCGGGCTTGCGGACGAAGCCGCCTTTCGCGCAGAACCGGCGGACACGCGCGCCGAGATCGTGCTGTCGACCCTCGAAGGATTTGGCGAACAAAACTGGTTGGACGGTAACTGAGTATGGACAAGCAGCAGGACGTCTGGACATGTTCGCCGCAGCGGCAGGCGGGCGCGAACATCGCGAAATATCTCGACTGGCTGGCGGCGCGCGGCCGGGTGTTCGAGGGCTATGCCGATCTGTGGCGCTGGTCGGTCGACGATCTCGAGGGATTCTGGAAGTCGATCTGGGACTATTTTGAAATCATCGCGGACGGCGAAATTCGGCGGGTCGTCTCTGACGATCCTATGCCGCGCGCGCGCTGGTTCGACGGCGCGAAACTCAACTACGCCGAGCACGTGCTGCGCCACGAGACGAACGGCGACGCCGACAGAGCGATGCTGCATCACGCCTCCGAACTGCGCCCGCTACAGCAGGCAAGCTGGCGCGAGGTCGCCGGCAGCGTGCGCAAGCTCGCCACGAAATTGCGCGCGATGGGGATCGGCAAGGGCGACCGGGTCGTCGCCTACATGCCGAATATTCCGGAAGCGGTGATCGCCATGCTGGCGACGACAGCGATCGGCGCCGTGTGGTCGTCCGCCGCGCCGGAATTCGGCGCGCAGACTGTGATCGACCGCTTCGCGCAGATCGCGCCGAAGCTGGTCTTCGCGGTCAACGGTTACCGCTATGGTGGCAAGGATTTCGATAGAATCGACGATCTCGAGACGATCCTGACAGCGCTACCGACAGCGGAAACGCTCGTCATGCTCGACTATCACCCGGACGCGCGCAAGGCGCCGGCGTTCACCGGCGAGACTTTGGCCTGGCAGTACATGCTGGCGGGCGCCGATGTTGCGCGAGAAAGTTTTTCCTTCGAGCGCGTCGAGAGCGATCATGCGCTCTGGATACTCTTCACGTCGGGCACGACCGGCCTGCCGAAACCGATCGTCCACAATCACCACGGCATCGTGGTGGAGCATTACAAGTCTGCGGCCTTCCATTTCGAGATCGAACCGCAGGGGACGCTGTTCTTCTACTCGACCACCGGCTGGATGGTGTGGAACACGCTGATGTGGGGGCCGATGATGAACGGGACCTGCGTGCTCTACGACGGCCATCCCAGCCACCCCGACGCGCGCCTGATCTGGCGTCTGGTCGAGGCGGCCGGCGTCAGCGTGCTGGGGATCAGTCCGACCTATATCCAGATCGTGCGGCAGCAGGGCATCGAGCCGGCGGCGGAATTCGACCTGTCGCGTCTGCAGTCGGTCATGCTGGTCGGCTCGCCGTCGACGCCGGAAGTGTTCCACTGGGTGCGCGAGAAGGTGAAGGACGATGCCTGGGCGTCGTCACAATCCGGCGGCACGGAATTCTGTTCGGGACTGCTGGCGGGTTCGCCTCTGCTGCCGACGCGCGCCGGCGAAATACAGGCGCCCGCGCTCGGCGTCGATGCGAAGGCGTTCGACGATGCCGGCCGCGCCATCGTCGACGAAGTCGGCGAACTCGTCATCGTGAAGCCCATGCCTTCGATGCCGCTCTGCTTCTGGGGCGACACGGATTTCCGCCGCTATACGGACAGCTATTTCGACGTCTATCCCGGCGTCTGGCGGCACGGCGATCGCGTGCGTTTTTCGGGCGAAGGCGGCAGCCACGTGCTCGGCCGTTCCGATGCGACGCTCAACCGCTTCGGCGTGCGCATCGGCTCCGCGGAAATCTACCGCACGATGGAGGCCATCCCTGGCGTTGCGGACAGCCTGATCGTCTGCGTCGAAGAGCCCGATGGCGGCTATTACATGCCGCTGTTCGTGCAGATGGCGGCAGGCGCGCCTTTCACGGAGGCGCTCGACAGGGAGATCAGGCAGCGGCTACGCAACGAGCGCAGCCCGCGCCACGTGCCCGACGTCATCATCGCCGCGCCGGAGATTCCGACGACGCTCACGGGCAAGAAGATGGAAGTGCCGGTGCGCCGTCTGCTGCTGGGCGAGGCCGCGGAGAAGGTTGCGAGCAAGGATGCGACGAAGAATCCAGCGGCGCTGGACTGGTTCGCGCAATTCGCCGCCGAGCGCCGCGCCGTCCGCGCCTCGTAGGGCTACCGACCCGTCGCCACCTGGAAAACTGCGCCTTCCAGAGCCGGCGTCGCCCTGATCTGGCAGGTGAGCCGGCTGTTGTCGCGCGGCGTATCGGCGACGAATTCGATCGTGTCGGCTTCCGCGGTCGCAGGCGGCGGCGGACCGCCGGCGGGCGCTTCCACGAGATAGCAATGGCAGGTCGCGCACATGGCCGCGCCACCGCATTCGGCGACGATGCCGGCGACGCCCGCCGCGCGCGCGGCGAACATCAGCGGCTCGCCCTCGTTCGCCGCAATCTCGCGCCGGGTTCCGTCCTGTTCGATGAATACGACCTTGACCATCTCTGTCCGCTTCTCAAATGAACTGGCGCCCGCCATCGACGATCAACGTCTGGCCGGTGACATAATCGGCGAGCGGCGAGGCGAGATACAGCGCACCGCCGACGATGTCCTCGACCTCGGCGGCGCGTTTCAGCGCACCGCGCTCGACGCCGTAGGAGCGCGCATTTTCCATCATCGCGAGGCTTGCTTCCGTGAGCGTGAAGCCCGGCGCCAGAACATTCACTCTTATCCTGTCGTCGCCGAGTTCACGCGCCATCGAACGCGTCATGGCGATGACGGCGCCTTTCGAGGCGACATAATGCATCCATTGCGGCGACCCGCTGAACACGGTCGCAGACGAGACATTGACGATCGCGCCGCCGCCGGCCGCGCGCAGCGCCGGCGCTGCGGCGCGTGTCATCTGCCACACGCCCTTCACGTTGACGGCCATGACCTTGTCCCAGACAGCTTCGTCGATCTCGGCGAAGGGCCGGCGTTCGAGACCCGCGAAGACCGCGGCATTGTTGACGAGAATGTCGAGGCCGCCCATGAAAGCTTCTGCCGCTTGGACGAGAGCGCGGCAGCTTTCGGCTATTGTTACGTCCGCCTCGGCGCCTTGCGCCGCGCCGCCCCGCTCGATGATCAGCCGAGCTGTTTCGGAGGCGCCTCTGCCGTCGAGATCGGCAGCTAGAACCTTCGCGCCGGCGTCCGCAAAGGCGCGCGCGAAAGCGCGGCCGAGGCCGCCGGCGGCGCCGGTCACGACCACGCGCTTGTTGCTCAATCCGAGATCACGCATCGATGTCGACATCCAGGTAGTGCGGCAGGAGAAGTTCAGCTTTGACCGCAGCGGTGAGGCCTTCGGCTAGCGCGCGGCCGGCCGGCGTGAGCATGCGCGGGTTGGAGACGGTTTCCAGCATGTCGATCAATTCGGCGCGCGACCAGCCGTACCAGCCGGCAATGATGCGCATGCCGTGCGGCGTGCAGCGCCAGCCCTTGTCGGCGTCCTTCATCACGGCGTCGTCGATCGAGCGCGCCTCGTTGGTCGTGTCGTGGCCGTCGATGATGGCGAGCACCGCCGCGATATCAACGCCTGCAGGGTGATGGCGTTCGAGAATTTCGCGCGCGATCTCGACACCGAAAATTTCGTGGTCGCGTACGAGGTCGCGTCGGGTCGGGCGCCGGCCGATGGCGTCGAGCAACAGGTCTGGCGGTATGCGCTTCCAGCCGACATCGTGCAGCAGGATCGCGGGCAGCACGACGGATTCCTCGGCCTCGGGAATTTCGGCGAGCAGCGCGCGCGCCAGACCATAGGCGACGAGCGTGTGCTCGTCGTTGTTGCGCACGTCAAGAAAGGCCTTCGCGTCTTCCCACAGGGGCACGTCGCGCGCGCAGAGAATGCCGGAAGGTGTCATGGCGGCGCCTCGTCGATCGGATACCCTCAGCCTATCGTGCATTTCCGTCGGCATTGCGAATTCGGCTCTTCCGGTCAGAGGACGTGCAGCATCAGCTTGCGCCGGGTGTCGGCCATCTCGGCTTCAGCGAGGCGGCGGCCGTGCTCGGTCTCGAATTTCGGCAATTGCGCTTCCACCTGATCGACATAGGCGTGCGGCGTCACGCCGAACCAGTCGCAGGCGACCGCAATGCCCGTGACCTCGTAACGCCAGAGCTTGTCGGAATCGCGCATGATGCGGTCGTTGAGATGATGCGGCGCGGATCGCGTATCGTGGCCGTCGATGATCTCGCAGACGGCGTCGATGACGCTGTCGCTCCAGCCTGTCGCGCGCAGGACCTGCGTTCCCAAACGTACTCCTTCCTTCTCGTGAAAGTAGCGCACGTCGGATTGCAGGAAATTCTTCGATCGGAAACCTTCGCCGATGATCTTGGCTTGGTCCACCGAATGCCAGCCGATGTCGTGCAGCAGGATCGCGAGCGAGCAGATGTCGCGGTCGGCCTGCGGATGGAGATCGAGCAGCTTCTGGCACCAGGCGAAAGACAGGGGAATGTGGATGTCGTTCTTGCGCGCACGCAGATAGGTCTCGGCCTCGCGCCAAACCGGATCGTAGCGCGTCACGTCCATCGCGGGGCTCGCTCCAGAGAATATGAATGGCGGAGACGCAATATGCGTCTCCGCCCGAATAGTCAGCCCAGGATGTGGACGCTGCCGGTATTACCGTCGACGCGAAGGCGCATGCCGGTCTTGATCTTCGAGCTGGCGTTGCCGGTGCCGGTGACGGCGGGCAGGCCGTATTCGCGACAGACGATGGCGGCATGGCTCATCATGCCGCCGATGTCGGTGACCGCCGCCGCGATCTTGCCGAAGACCGGCGCCCAGCTCGGCGCCGTGACCGGCGTCACCAGGATTTCGCCCTTCTTCAGTTCAGAGAGCTGATCCGGGCTGCGCAGCACGCGCGCGACGCCCTCGACGATGCCGGGCGATCCGGCCATGCCCTGCAGCCCACCGTCGCCGTCGTCAGCGCCGGTCCAGCGCTTCACCGCCTCACTGGTGATGCCCCACAGCATGATGGTGAAGGGTTCGGTGATGACTTCAGGCGGATTGTTGAGCGCGGGAAGCGGCGGCTGCGCGGCGAGCGCATCGACGATCGCGCGGCGGCGCGCCACTTCGCCCGGCCAATAGTCCGTGCCGCGCAATTCCGCGCCGACGCCCCAGGCCGCCGAATAATCCCAGAGCACGTCACGCACTTCGTTGCGGGTGAGGAAGAACATGCCGTCGTCCTCGCGCCAGAAGCCGAGCTTGGCGAGAAGCGCCGAGAGCTGGCGCATCTTGCGCCAGAACACCCCGATCGCCCAATGCTCGATGTAGAAATTGTGGTCCTCGACATAGGGAAAGACGACGCGCGACAGACCGAGCTTCTGGTCGAACACGGCCTTCGCCTCTTCGTCCATCATCTCGCGATATTCGGCGGTGATGCGGTCGCGCTCGGCGATCAGCCGTGCGGTCGGGCGCATGATGTCATCACCCGACTCGAGCCGCGAGACGTAGTCGCGGATGTAGCTCAAGGGAATGTCGAGGTGGTCGATCCAGTATTTGTCGGTGGAATAAAAGCCGTTGCCCGAGGTGAAGTTGAACCACGGGTGCTTGGCGCCGTCCCATGCGGCGATCCATTTCGCGCCGTTCGGCAGCTTGGCGACCGCGGCGAGGGCCTCATCGACGCTGCCGGTTTTCAGCGCGTCGGCGACGCCGAGTTCGATCGCGAGTTTCGAGAGCTTCTTGAGTTCGTCGTCGGGGCGGAACAGTTCGGAATCGACGCCCTGCACCATCTTGGCGATCGCCTGATCGGGGATCGACGGGAACTGCCCTTTCACGAAGCCGAAGAAGTCGAGATAGGCGGCGTAGCCGAGGTTGAGGAACTCGAAATGGTACTGCCAGATCTTGTAGCAGAGGCGGATGGCGTCATCGTAGGCGTTGAAGAGATCGTAGGTGTCGTCGAGACCCTTGCCGCTCTTGACCGCTTCGATGTCGACGACATCGGGCAATTCCTTGAATCCGATCGCCTCGAGTTCGTCGATCGCGCCGAGGACCTTCTTTTTCCAGTTGGCGAGCAGGTCGTTCCAGTTGCCGAAATAATGGCCGGCGCGTTCGAGAAACTGCGGAACGCGCGCCTCGATCTCGGAGGGCTCGACTGCGATCGGCGAGAAATAGACGTAGCCGTTGAGGATGCGGTAGTCGACGCCGTTGGCGGGCGGCACGAGCAGGTGGCGCGTGTTGTATTGACCGAGGCACTTCGCCGCGAAGTCGACCATGATGCAGTCGAAGGGGCGGAAGGGCATCGGCCAGTGCTGGCTGTCGCAGAACCAGAACTTGCGATCCTCGATCGGACGGCGCGAAGGCTGGAACTTCAGGTAGTAGGGATAGATGCCCTCCCAATCTTCGGCGCCCTTGGGCGGCTTCACGTCATAGGGGCTCGGGAAAACGGGTGTCTTGGCGTCCATGCTGTCTCCTCCCAGACCTTGTTCGACCCGATGAAATGCGGGTTCACTTTCTCGATGCGATCGGATTGTTGAGCGTGCCGACGATGCTCATCAGGCCCGTGGCGTAGGCCGCCGGCTTTTCCTTGGGCTTGCGCGACCAGACGGTCTCGGGCCGGCTTTGCAACGCCAGGAGATTGCGTCCCTCCGGCAGGTCCGCATCGATCGCCCATTCGACATCCTGCGGGCACTTGTTCTGCCGCTCGAGGCGTTTGGCGAGGCGCGCGACCTCGAGCACTTCGGCGTCGCTGAGACACGGCGCAGACCGGCGCGCGGCGTCGACTTCGCGCTCGACCGCCGAGCCGAGCGCGGCGTCGCCGACCAGTTCGACATGCTTGTCCGAAATCTTGCGCGCGACGATGGCTTCGAGCACTTTCTCGACTGTGAAATTGTCGGGCGTGACGACGCCGGACACCACGGTTTCGCCAAGACCCCAGGACGCGTCGATCACGATGCGCGTGCGGTCGCCGGTCGTCGGCTCCAGCGTCATGGCGACGCCGGCGGCGCGCGCATTGACCATCTTCTGCACGCCCACGCTCATCAGCACATCGATATGGGCGATACGGTTCTTCTCGCGATAGGCGACAGCGCGCGTCGTGAACAGCGAGGCCCAGCAGTCGCGCACTTTCTCGACGACATCGTCGGCGCCGATCACCCAGAGATAGGTGTCCTGCTGGCCGGCGAAGCTGGCGTCCGGCATGTCCTCGGCTGTCGCTGAAGAGCGCACGGCGACGGGCATGCCTTCGCCCATTGCTGCGTAGGCTCCACGGATAGCGCTCTCGACCTCGTCCGGCATGCGATGCGAGCGGATGCGCACGCGGATCGCCTGCGCCGCGCGGTCGATCGCGTCGATGTCGTCGGAGCCGATCGAGGCGAGGTGACGTTCGATTTCCGCGCGCAGGCCGTGATGGTCGAGCATCGCCTGATAGGCGTCGGTGGTCACCGCGAATCCCGGCGGCACGGCGACGCCGGCCTGCGTCATCTCGCCGAGCGAGGCGCATTTGCCGCCGACGCGCGCGTGGTCGGCCGAGGAAATGTCGCCGAACGGCAGCGTGTAGAGCGAAGGCGCAGCGCTCATGCGGAGCGGTTCCAGTCCACCATCACTTCGCTCGGCACGCGGAAGCTGATGTTGCGATGGAAGCGCGGCGTGAAATCGGATGCGAGCCGCAGCGATGGAATACGCTGCGTCAACTGGCGCAACACGATCCCGCCCTCGAGCTTGGCGAGCTGGAAGCCCAGGCAATAGTGGATGCCGTAGCCGAACGACATGTGCGTGCGGGCGTTCTGGCGGCCGATGTCGAATGTCTCGCCGCCGGGAAACTGGGCGTCGTCGCGGTTGGCCGAACCGGTGATCATCAGGATTTCGGCGCCGGCCGGCAGTTCGACGCCGCCGATCGTCTTCGCGTGCCGCGCCTTGCGCCGCCAGCCGACGACGGACGGCGAGAAGCGCAGGATCTCCTCGATCGTGTTCGGGATCTTCGCCGGATCGGCGCAGATTGCGTCCCAAGCGTCGCGATTGTTCATGAGCGTGATGATCGTGTTGCCCATGAGCGTGGACGTCGTCTCGTGCCCGGCGAACAGCACGGAATACATGAGGCCGGCGATTTCCTCGTCGGTGATCTCCTGGCCGGCGGCCTGCGCGCGCACGAGATCGCTCGGCAGATCGTCACCCGGAAATTTGCGCTTGTGGCGGATCAGCTTCTGGCAATAGTTCCAGTAGGCGACCATGTTGTGCGCATGCGGGATCTGTTCCGCATCGGTCAGGTCGCCCCAGGTCAGCGTCAGCCGGCTGTCTCCGAAGGTCTTGATCATCGGCACGTCTTCGTCGGGAATGCCGACCAGCGTGAACAGCACGTAGGCGGGAACGGGATATGCGACTTCCTTCCAGAAATCGACCTTCTCGCCGCGCTTGTGCATGTCCTCGATCGTATCGAGATGGCGCTTCACGATCGCCTCGATCTGCGGCTCGATCGCCTTGAAGCGGCGCGGACCGAAACACTCCTGCGCAATCTTGCGGATGCGCGTGTGCTCTGGCGGCACGCGCGCGGTGAGGCCGGAATAGGCGGTGAAGCCGCCATCGGCCATGATCCTGCGGCCCTCCTCGCACATCGGCCGCATCGGTTTTTGCGCGTTTTCAGACGAGAAGGTCTTCCAGTCGTCGAATATCTCCTTCACGTCGGCGTAGCGCGAGACGATCCAGTAGCCGGTTTCCTGATGGAAGAAGATCGGCTGCTCCTTCCGGAACAGCGCCCAGTTCGGCTGCGGCGCATTCATCTCGAAGGGATCGAAGGCGCTCGCTTCCCGAATCGGATTCATGACGTTCATCGCAAAAATCCTCCCGAAGCCGCGCACTCCGGGTCTTTTTCGCCCGGATTTCGATCTGCGGCTTTGGGCAGGCCCCGTTTTCGGGCGTCTCTGCTGCTGGCCCCACGTTCGCGGTCTTGCCTCTCCGTGACGATTGAACAGCGGAGCGAACGGCGCGGACAATTGGCCGCGAAAGAAGTTTCACCCAGTGAAATCGCGTCGCAATGCGCGGGTCAGGGCGTTCCGCTGCCTTCCACCTGCGCCGCCAGTTTCGCCGCGGCCGCCTTCACGTCGTCCAGAAATTCGCGCACGATCTTGGCCTGCGACATCACCCGCCGGATCCAGGTGACGTTCACGCAGCCGACGACGCGCCTGTTGAGCATAATGGGGACGGCGAGCGAATCGCGTCCGTCATCATAGTCGCGCCGGGTCAGGTCGAAATTGCCGCCGAAGCGCGGGTCGCGCGCGGCGAAGCCGCGTGCGCGGGTCGTTGCGAGAACGTCGTCGATCCAGCGACGGTCATGCGCCATCTTGTCGCCGGAGCGCTGGGAGTGGCGCAGACGATCGAGCGCCGCCTCGCGCTCTTCATCGGGGCAGAAGGCGAGATAGGCGCGCCCCGTCGCCGACAGCAGCATGTTGATCTGAAAGCCGACCGGGCCGAGTTCGATATGATGGAAGTAGGAGCGCGGCGCCGTCGCCTCGATGACTTCCATATGCGTCAGGCGCGGCACCGCGACGACGGAGGGCCATCTGATCTTCGTGGTCAGCGCCTCAAGCAGCGGCGAGGCGAGTTCGGCGAGGCGCGCTTCCTCCTCGCTGCCGACGAGATTGTCGTGCAGCGAATGGCTCGCCAGAAATGCGTCGTCGACAATGCGCTGCCAGACCAGGCCTTCGTTTTCCAGCGTCAGGAGGATGCGCAGCAGCGTCGCCTTGGGCAGGCTGGTCGCGCGGTAGAGATCATTGAGGCTCATGCCGCCCGATTGCTGCAACCTGCGAAGCACCTGTACCCCGCGCGCAAGCGCGCGTATTGTCTTGACGCTGCGCTTTCGTTTCGCATCGGCGCGCGCGGCTGGCATTTGCCGTTCCTTGAGGTCGTCGACGTCGTCCCGGATCGGGGGCGGCCAATTTCTCCAAAAATCCCGGCGCGGGTCAAATACGTTTTGCGCGGCGCCCGTCAGGCGCAACATCAAATGGCGAGCGATCGATCAGATATTCGCTCGCTCAGGAGGAGATAGATCGATGAAACGTGCCCTGAATGTTGTTCACGTCCGACGTCCTGTCGCGCTCATCGCGGGCTTTCTGTATTTCGTCGTGGGCGCGCACGTGCCGCCGGCATCAGCCGCAGACGACTTGGTGACGATTGCGGACGGCGCAAACTCCTGCGCAGCGCTCAACGGTTCGAAAATCGCGTCGAGCGTCTTCGCTTTGCCGACGGGCGAGGCGACGATCAGCGAAGCCGTACTGATCGGTCCCGATGAAGTCGCTGGTCTTCCAAAATATTGCCGCGTGCGAGGCTCCATCGGTGCAGCCTCGCTGGCCGATCCGCCGATACTCTTCCAGGTGAACCTGCCGAACCAGTGGAACCTCAAGACCGTCCTTTATGGCGGCAGCGGGCTCAATGGCGTTGTGGTGCAGGCGACCGACCAGTTCAAGGCGGGCGGCGGCTCTGTTAGACCGGCGCTCGCACGTTACTATGTCACATACGGCAGCGACTCCGGACATCAGACGCCCGGCAATTCGTTCTACAACAACGCTCAGGCCACGGCCAACTACAGCCACGAGGCCGTGAAGCGCTCGAAGGACCTCGCGAGTCATCTCGTCAAGACCTACTACGGCGGGAGCGCGCGACGGAACTACCAGATCGGCGGCTCCAAGGGCGGCCAGGAAGGCCTTCAAGCCGCGCAACGCTATGCCGCCGATTTCGACGGCGTCGTCTCGAACTATCCCGCCGCGCAGAACGGGTCGCTCCGGCTCGGCTGGAACAGGATGTGGCACTTTGCATTCGATCCGCCTGGCGGTTCGCTCACCACGGCCAAACAGATCCTTCTGAAGAAGGCGGTGATGACGGCCTGCGACGGGCTCGACGGCGCCATGGACGGCATCGTATCTAATTTGCCGGCGTGCGGCCGCGCGTTCAAGGTCGAAAGCCTGCGCTGTCCCGACGGCGCCGATACCGGCGACACGTGTCTTTCCGACCGTCAGATCTTCGCGCTCAAGGACGCGGCGAAGGAGTTCACCTTTGCCTATCCGATGCCGAACGGCGTGCGCACCGTCGGCCCGTTTCCGACGCTAAATGGCGGCGATCTCCAGCTCTGGTTCGGTACGGGTCCGGATGGCACGCAGCAGGGCTTTTACAAGGCAAATAAGGTGCGCCCTGAAGCGCTCGGCGCGGAAGGCATCAGCGAAGCCGTGTGGCAAAACGAGGTGATGAAGGTCGCAACGGTCTACGACGCCAGTAACCCTGATCTCGATGCGTTCAAGGTCAAGGGCGGCAAGATGCTGCTCGTGCAGGGCACGACCGACATGCTCGTCCCGCACCCGATGACGACGCATTATTTCGAGGCGCTTCAGCGACGCTACGGCGCGAACGAACTGAAGAGTTTCGTTCGCTACTATGTCGTGCCCGGCTACGGTCACGGCCATGGCGCGTTCAACCTGAGCTGGGATTCGCTCGCCGCGCTCGATGCGTGGGTAGAGACAGGCAAGGCCCCCGTCTCGCCGGTCGCAACCGACGTCAATCCGCAAAGCAGCGGTCGTCAGCGGCCGCTCTGCGAATATCCGACTTGGCCGAAATACAAGGGCGCCGGCGACATCAGTCTGGCGGAGAGCTTCTCTTGCGCGACCGAATGATGCGCGCCGAATTCTGATCGGCGCAACACAGCGAAAGGAGGCAATCAGCCACTTGCCGTAGTTCCGATTTTACCCGCCGAACTGCCCTGGCGCGCAGCCGAACAGGCTGCGGAACTGCCGGTTGAAGTAGGAAACGTCGTTGAACCCGCTGGCGTAGGCGATACTGGATATGAGCTTGGGGTCCCGTTCCTTGCGTCGATCGAGGAGCATCTGGCATGCCCTCTCGAACCGCTTCTTGAGCAGGTAGTCCGTCGGCGTTGTCCCCGCCAATGCAAAAGCGCGCTGCACTTGCCGGATCGACACGCCGAGCGCATCGGCGACCCTTTGCGGCGTCACCGAACTGTCGGAGAAAAAGCGATCCAGATAAGCGATGCCGGCTTCGAGCAGTCGCGCCCGTGAGACTTCCGCCTCGATCCCGGACTTCGAGCCGACCGGCGCCTGCTCATGGAGCAACGCGCCCAGCAGGCCGAACATCGCCTCCTTGATGTAAAAGTTTTGCTGCTCGGTGCTATCGCCGCAGAAAGCCTTGGCGAGAACCGCGCTCATGGCAATGGCGTGATAGTCGTCGCGCTGCGCATGGCGTCCGCCGATAGCGGCCGATCCAAATCGGTCGCGCATATCGTTGCGCGGCAGGTGCAAGGAAAGCTGGCGGCTGTAGGCGCCGAAAAATGTGAACTGCGACGGCCTGGCGCTGTCGATCAAGATCAGATCACCGGGCTTCATCATGAACGTCACATCGTTCTGCTGCATGAGCGCATGGCCTTCCTCCTGAAAAATCAGGAAGAAATTGTCGCCGGCGTCCCTGCGGACATCCTGCGCCGTGCGGCGGATGACCTGCACGTCCTTGGCGACATGCGCCATCTCGATGCCCGCCCGCTCATCAAGGGAAATGCAACCTTTGACGGTCGTACGTTCCTCCTTGCCCGAGACTTCGAACGAGCCGCAGATCGCGCGCAGATCCGCCTGAAACTGTTCTACCGGCATCTGCGCCGGCTTCAGATTCATCAGCATGCCGCCCTCCCGTCGGGCCGCGCCGGGTCTTCCCGGTCGCGTGAGTCCAGAAGAATTGTCGCCACACTCCAAGACGCGACCGGCAATGTAGCTTAACATGTTAATCAATGAAAAGTGCCATAAGGGAGGAGAGCATGTCCGACTTCGGCATGTTGATCGACGGTCGTCGTGTCGATGCGGCGGCGACGTTTTTGGTCACGAACCCGGCGACCGGGGCGGTCGTCGGCGCCGCAGCCAACGCCACGCCTTCCGATCTCGATGCGGCCGTCGCCGCAGCGCAACGCGCATTCGAAACATGGTCGAAGAAGAGCGACCTCGAGCTCAAGGCTGCCTGCGAGGCTGTGGTGGCCAAGATTCAGGAGCACGCCGAGGAGATCGCGCAGCTTCTGACGGCGGAACAGGGCAAGCCGCTCAATGGCATGGGGTCGCGCTTCGAGCTCAGCGGGGCCGCCGCCTGGGCCGGCCACACGGCCAGCCTGTCACTGCCGGTCAAGGTGCTGCAGGACAACAACGAAGGGCGCGTCGAACTCTACCGCAAGCCGCTCGGCGTCGTCGGCTCGATTACGCCGTGGAACTGGCCGGTCATGATCGCGGTCTGGCACATTCTGCCGGCTATCCGCACCGGCAATACGGTCGTCATCAAGCCCTCGCCGCACACGCCGCTCTCGACCGTGCGTCTGGTCGAAATCATCAACGAGGCGCTGCCGCCCGGCGTCGTCAATGTCGTGACCTCCGATGATGTGACGCACAATATCGGCGGCGCCATGTCGTCGCACCCCGGCATCCGCAAGATGGTGTTTACGGGTTCGATCGCGACCGGCAAGAAAGTGATGATGAACGCTGCGGAGACCATGAAGCGGTTGACGCTCGAACTCGGCGGCAACGACGCGGGAATCGTGCTGCCGGACGTCGATCCCAAGGCGATCGCGGAGGGCCTGTTCTGGGGTGGCTTCATCAACAACGGCCAGACCTGCGCTGCAATGAAGCGTCTCTATGTCCATGAAGACGTCTACGACGAAGTGTGCGCCGCACTGGTCGACTATGCCCGCAACGTGCCGGTCGGAAACGGTCAGGAGGAGGGCGCGGTTCTCGGTCCGATCGCCAACCGGATGCAGTTCGACAAGGTCAAGCGTCTCGTGGACGCGGCCAGCACGAAAGGACGCGTCCTGCTCGGCGGCAAACCGGGCGACGGGCTCTTCTTTCCACCGACCCTGATCGCGGATCTCTCGGCGGAAGACCCACTGGTCGCCGAAGAGCAATTCGGGCCGGCCCTGCCGATCATCAAATATTCAGATGTCGAGGACGCCATCGCCCAGGCCAACGCCACGGAAAACGGGCTCGGCGGTTCCGTATGGTCGAAAAATGTCGAGAAAGCCAGGGAGATCGGCCGACGCCTCGAATGTGGCTCGGTATGGATCAACAAGCATGGCGCCATTCAGCCGAACGCGCCGTTCGGAGGCGTGAAATCCTCCGGGCTCGGTGTGGAATTCGGCGAAGAAGGATTGGCCGAATACACTGATATCCAAGTCGTGTTCAGCTGAGGGTGCCGCGATGGAACAATTCGACTACGTCATCGTCGGCGGCGGCTCGTCCGGTTGTGTCATCGCCTCGCGCCTGAGCGAAGACCCCGGCATGAAGGTCCTGCTGATCGAAAGCGGCCGCCGGGACGACGATCGTTGGATCAAGATTCCCGCCACCTTCTTCAAGGTCGTCCAGAAAGGCGTCGATGTCGTCGCCTATGCCGGCGAGAAGTCCGACAAGCTGAACGGCCGCGAGAACATCGTGTTGCAGGGCCACGTGATCGGCGGCAGCTCCTCGGTCAACGCCATGTTGTATATCCGCGGCCAGTCGGACGACTACGACTCGTGGGCGCAGGACGGCAATCGCGGCTGGAGCTATCGCGACGTACTCCCGGTCTTCCGCGACCTCGAAAGCAATATGGAGATCGCCGACGAGCACCATGGCACCGAAGGCGAGCTTCGCGTATCGGAGACCGGCTTCCATCACCCGCTCAGCCGCGCCTTCATCCGCGCGGCGCAGCAGGTCGGCATCCGTTACAACCCAGATTTCAACGGCGCCAAGCAGGAAGGCGTCGGCTTCTACCAGACGACGACGCATGACGGCCGCCGCTGGTCCGCTGCGGACGCATTCCTGCGGAAGGCCGAGGCGCGCGGAAATCTGAAGATCATGACCGAAACGCGCGTCGCGAAAGTGACGTTCGAGGGCGGTCGCGCGACAGGCGTCGTCCTTCAGGATGGAACGCCCATCGGCGCTGCGGGCGAGGTCATCCTGTGCGCCGGCGCGATCGAGACGCCGCGCCTGCTGCAACTCTCGGGGGTCGGCGACGCCGCGCATCTGAAATCGCACGGCATCGAGGTCGTTTCCGAGCTTCCCGGCGTCGGCAGCAATTTCCAGGACCACCTGGAAGCCAATATCCAGTGCTACACGCGCGACCCGATCTCGCTCTACCGGCAGGACAAGGGCCTCGCCTCGGTCTGGCACATGGCGCAGTACATGGCGTTCAGGACGGGTCTGCTGACTTCCAACGTCGTGGAATGCGGCGGTTTCGTCGATGTGTCCGGCGCGGGCATTCCCGATATCCAGTTCCATGTGTTGCCGTTCATGGTCGGCTGGGTCGATCGCGCGCCGATCGAGGCGCATGGCATGTCCGTCAACCCTTGTTTTCTGCGGCCACGGTCGCGCGGCTCGGTCAGGCTGCGCTCGTCCGACCCGAAAGAGCGCGCGCTGTTCGACGCCGGCAGCTTCTCCGATCCGGAAGATCTCGAGCTCCTGTTGCGCGGCACGAAGAAGGCGATCGAGATCTTTCGGGCGCCGGCTCTCGCCAGTGTGGTGAAGGAGTTCGCACTTCCCTCGCCACAGGCGCTCAGCGACGACGACGCGTTGCGCGATTTCCTGCGCAACACCGCAAAGACCGTCTTCCACCCCGTCGGCACCGCCAAGATGGGACCGGATACGGACAGGATGTCGGTCGTCGATGTCGAACTGCGCGTAAAGGGCGTGCGCGGCCTGCGCGTGGCGGACGCCTCGATCATGCCGCGCCTCATTTCCGGCAATACGAACGCGCCCGTCATCATGATCGCAGAACGGGCCGCGCGCTTCATCTCCGGCAAGGAGTCGCTTGTTTCATAAGTAAGCTTCAAAGGGAGGAAACATCATGAGCAAGGCAATCTACGCAGGCATTCTTCTGGCGGGGACGTTTCTCGCTCCCCATATTGCGCTGGCTGCGCCGTCGTGCGGCGCAAACACCGGGCAAGCCGCTACCGGCAAGCCGATCAAGGTAGGCGGCATTTACGGGGCCGCGGCGCCTGGCGATTTCTCGGCGGCGTCCAAGGCCGCCGGCGCGTACTTCAAGTGCGTGAACGCAAATGGCGGCATCAAGGGCCGCCCGATCGAATACCTCGTCGAGAACGATCAGTGGAACCCGGAGCTGGCGGCGCAGGCCGCTGCGAAGCTCGTCGGCGATCAGAAGGTCGTCGCTCTCGTCGGCAGCGGGTCTTTCGTGGAAATGAGCGTGAATGCGCCGTTCTATCGCAAGAACAACGTGATGGAGATGGCGTCCGCCTGCGCGGTCTCGGAATGCTTCGAGAGCTCGAACATCGTGTCGACGAACCAGGGACCGTTGCCGTCCTCGATTGGCGCGGCGATGTATGCGGTCGAGAAGCTCGGCGCCAAGAACGTCGTCTGCATCGGCCTCGCCATACCCTCGGTCGGCAACTGGTCCTGCGGCGCGACCGAAAAATACATGCAGTCCAAGGGGCTCAAGGGCGCCTCGGTCCTCCTCAATCCTGCTTCGCCGGACGTGAATTCCGGGTTGCTCGAAGCTGTCGCCTCGGGCGCGGATTCGATTCTCGTGAATCTGCCCGCCGGCCTTGCCAACGCCTTCCTCGCGGCTGCGAAGGAGCAGGATCTGCGCGACAAGTACAGCTGGACCTCTTCCACGCCTCTGTACGACGTCTCCGTGCCGAAGGCTCTCGGCGACTACTGGAACGGTAAGGTCTACGTCAGCGCCGAACTGACCATGCTGGACGGCAAGGGGCCAGACAACCAGAACTGGCTCGCCGTGATGAACGCCTACGGCAAGTCCACCGACCCGCGCGATACGTTCAGCCAGTCGGGCTATCTGTCCGCCAAATATTTCGTCGAGACACTACTCGCGATGGACCCGGCCAAACTCGATGACCGTGGCGCTGTGACGGCGGCGATCAAGGCGATCAAGGGCAAGAAGTCCGACATGATGTGCGGACCCTACTATGTCGGCGACGCTGATCGCCACATGCCGAACCACGCCGGCATCATGGTCGTCATCAAGAACGGCGGTTTCGAGAAGGTCCGCGACTGCTTCCAGTACGAGGGTCCCTATTTCGCTCCGCTGCTCGCGACCGAAAAGGCAATGGGTCTGAACTGATCCGAACATCTCGACCGATCCGGCCACGGTTCTTCCGTGGCCGGGCCGGCGCTATGCTGGGGCAGGACCTACTGAACATGCGACCTGTACTCCCCTATCTCGGCTACGCGCTCATCGTCGTCGCCGCCTATATTTTCCTGGCTGCAGGCAAGCCCACTCTCGTCAGCGGGCTCTTCGTCGTGTCCGGACTTGCCGTCGGCTCGCTCTACGCACTCGGCGGCATTGGCCTCGTCGTGCTCTATCGCGCGACCGGCGTGCTAAATCTGGCGTCGGGCGCGGTCGGGGCGGTCGGCGTGATGCTCGCCTGGGAATTGCAGCAGCGTGGCTGGCCTCAGGCAATCTCCTGGGCTGCGGCGCTGGCGACAGCGATGGCGCTCTCGTTGCTCTACGGCCGCTTGATCGCGCCGGGCCTCGCTTGGCGCGATCCCATCGTCAAGGCGGTCGCGACGCTCGGCTTCGCGCTCATCATCCTCGGCGTCACCACTTTTCTCTGGCGGACCGATGTGGTGCGCAAGTTCACGCTGCCGACCGATAATCAAGCGATGATGCTCCTGGGCCTGCGCGTTACGCTGACGCGGTTCATCGTCGTGTTCGCAACGGTCTCCATCGTCGCTGGTATCTGGTTCTATCTTGCCCGCACGCGCACCGGGCTGCAGATGCGCTCACTGGCCAATGACCGAGATCTTTCGGCGCTGATCGGCGTGCGCATCCTTCGGGTCGAAAGCATCGCCTGGGCGATCGCCGGCGCCATCGCCGGATTTACCGGCCTCATGTTCGGCGATCTCCTTCGCCTCGAGCCTTTCGTGATCACCTTCATGGTGATCCCGTGTGTCGCCGCTGCGATTTGCGGACGCCTCGAAAACCTCGGCTTGGTTCTGGTCGGCGGATTGACCATGGGCGTCGTGGAATCGCTCCTGACTTTCTCGCCGACGCTGAAAAACATCAGGCCCATTGCGCCCTTCTTCATCGCAGCGGCTGTTCTGATCGTCATGCAGCGCGGCCATCAGCTCGTATTCGCAAGGGACGAGTGATGCTGGCGATCACACGTTCGGGCTTGGCCGGAACAGTCTTTTTCCTGATCGCGCTGCTCGCCTTGCCGGCGCTCGCCGACGGGCAGTGGATCAAGATATTCATTTCCACGGGTTGCTTCGTCATCGCCGCCAGTGGCGTCGCCTTCATGTATTCGCGCCTTGGCATGGTCTCGCTCGGCCAGGTGGCGTTGATGGGCGTGGGCGGCTGGGTGACGCTGCGCATGAACCATGCGTTCAACCTGCCGTTCGAGATCAATGTGGCGGTCGCCGGCGCTGTCACGCTGGTGTTTGGCTGGCTTCTGGCTCTGCCGGCGCTGCGCATGCGCGGCCTTTACCTCGCGCTCATCACCCTGATGGCCGCCGGCGGCCTCGAAGTCATCTTCTCCACCTTCCGCTTTCCGAACGGCGGGCCGGGGTTCTGGGGCGTCATGCCATCCGTTGCAGCGCCGTTCCGGCGGCCGTGGATCGCCCAGAGCGATACAGCCTATCTGCGCTACATCATGGCGGCGGCCTTTTTCGGCTTCGTGCTGATCGAACTGCATCGCCGCATGGCGCCCGGGCGCGCCTGGGCGATGATCCGTCGCTCCGAAGCCGCTGCCCTCGCATCGGGTGTCAACGTCGTCTACTACAAGGCTTGGGCGTTCGGGCTCTCCGGATTTCTGGCCGGCGTCGCCGGCGGCCTGCTGGCTGGCGGGCTCGGCCTTCTGGACGCCGCGACCTTCCGGGCGTCGGAATCGATCATGCTGTTTGCGCTGTCCGTCGTCGGCGGCGCGCGATTCTGGCTTGGCGCGGTGATTGCCGGCGTCCTCTATCGGGTCATGCCCGCCCTTTTCAGCAACTGGGGAATCAATTCGGACCTGACGCTGGTCATCTTCGGCGCCGCCCTGCTGCACGCGATCATGACAGCGCCAGACGGCCTTTCCGGGCAGATCCTGCAGGCGTTCGGCAAAGTGACGAGGCGCGCATGATCGAACTCGTCGATCTCACCGTCACATTCGGCGGCGTCACCGCGCTCGACAATGTCAGCGCGGTCTTCACAAAGCCCGTCAACGGCATCATCGGCCCAAATGGCGCTGGCAAGACGACCACGATGAACGTGATCTCCGGCTTTCTCAAGTGCAGCGGCCATATCCGATACAACGACGAGGAAATTGGCCGTCTGCCCGCCTACAAGCGCACGCGTTGGGGACTGCGACGCTCGTTCCAGCGCGAGCAGATCGCCGATGACCTGTCGATCCTCGACAATCTGAAAGTCATTCTCGATGTCACGCCAGGCGGCCGCGCCCAAAAGGCCGCGGACGCCGAGCAGGCGCTCGAGGCGACGGGTCTTGCGCCGCGCGCCCACACGATGGCGGGCGAACTGAATACGTTCGAACGGCGGCTCGTCGATGTCGCCCGCTGTCTCGTCGGCAAGCCGAAGATCGTCATGTTCGACGAGCCCGGCGGCGGCCTGTCGCGCGAAGAAGCGGCGCGGCTGGGAGACCTCATCCTGAAAGTTCCGGAAATTACCGGCGCGACGACGCTGGTCATCGATCACGACGTCGACCTGATATCGCGCATCTGCGCGGAGACACTGGTGCTCGATTTCGGCAAGCGGATCGCCTTCGGCGAGACCGCCGCCGTTCTCGGCGATCCCAAGGTGAAAGCCGCCTATCTCGGCGTCGAGGAGGTCGACTCGTGACCCTGTCGATCGAAAATCTCACGGTGCTGGAACGTGGGCGCGCGGTTGTCTCGGACGCGACGCTGTCGGTGGCGCCCGGAAAGGTGACCGCTGTCCTCGGCGCGAACGGCGCCGGAAAGTCCGAACTGGTCCTCGCTGTCGCGGGCATGAAGCCGGTGACGAGCGGCAGCGTCCGCCTGGACGGTCGGGAGTTGACCGGCCTTCCGCCCGACGTCATTCGCGGTTCCGGCGTCGCCGCGGTTCCGGAGGGGCACCGCGTCCTGACCCGCCTGTCGGTCGATGACAACCTGCGTGCGGCCGGATCGCTCCTCGCTGCACGCGATGTCGAGGACGCGCTTGCATCCACCTATGTGCTCTTTCCAGAGCTGGCGGAGCGAAAAAAGCAGATTGCCGGAACCATGTCGGGCGGACAGCAGCAGATGCTGGCGATCGGACACGCCTTGATGTGCCGCCCCCGCTACCTGCTCATCGACGAAATGTCACTGGGTCTCGCGCCGCTGATCGTGAAGCGCCTGGTTCTCGCAATCCGGGAGCTCGTCGCCAGGGGCGTCGGCGTCATACTCGTGGAGCAGTTCATCGAAGTCGCCCTGTCGCTCGCGGATGACGCTGTTGTCATGCGCGGCGGCGAGGTGCGGTATTCTGGCCCGGCCGAGACCTTGAAGAACGATCACGCAGTTCTCGACCGGGCATATTTCTGAAACGTCACTCGACGTAGGTCAGGAATTTCTCGCGAGGGCGGCGGACCTTCTTGAGATTGACCAGCCAGTCGTTCGCCGCTTCGCGATAGCCGAGCGGCATGATGGCGACGCTGCGCAATCCGCGAGCGCGCAGATCAAGAATTTCGTCGAGTTTCCCAGGGTTGAAGCCTTCCATCGGCGTGGAATCGACTTCCTCTTCGGCGGCCGCCACCAGAGCCACGCCCAGGCCGATGAAGGCCTGCCGGGCAGCGTGATGAAAATTCACGTCTGGCCCACGCGCCGGATAGGTCGAGAGAAGCATCTTGCGATAGGCTTCCCATCCCTCGGAGGTGAAACCGCGCTCCGCGTTGGTGAGATCGAACATCATGTCGATGCGCTCGGGGGAATAATCGTCCCAGGCAGCGAAAACCAAAAGATGTGAGCCTTCGACAATCTGCTTCTGGCCGTTGGCGGCTTCCGATATTTTTTCGCGCACCGCCTTGTTCGTCACGACGATGACTTCGTAAGGCTGCAGGCCGCTCGAAGTCGGCGCGAGGCGAACGGCTTCAAGAATGCGATCGACTTTCTCCTGAGGGACGGATCGCGCTGGATCCATCTTCTTCGTCGCGTAGCGCCATTCGAGCTTTTTGATCAGGTTCATTCAATTTATCCTTGGTGCGGCCTGCACGACTCGCGCGGCGCGTCCACGCAGGACGCGCCGCGCCGCCTTCAAGACACCATTTGTCGTCAGAAAACCACCGGCGTGCAGCCGGGCGGAATATCGTCGACATCCCGGACGCCGCCCTTTTCGCGGAATATCTCGTAGGCGATTTCCTTGACGATCTTGCCGTCCTTCATTTCGAAGCAGTGCGCCAGTCGCACCGACACTTCATCGCCCTTCTTGAAGCCGAGATTCGGCATTTCGTCGCCGACCACGACGGCGTGTCCGACCTGGTCGTCGAACACGTATTCCTCGGTCGCGAAGCGCCGGAGCGTTGTGAACGACTTGATCGACACGGTCCGGAAAATCCCGCGGTAGGCGGCCAGGATTTCCTTGGGGTCCTTCATCACGATCCCGCGTGCAGGCCCCTCCCAGGAGACATTGTCGGCATAGAGCGCGATCGCCGCCTCGACCGAGTCAGGGTTCTCGTTGTGGAAATGCGCCTCGACCGCCTTGAGGTTGCGCGCGATGATCTCCTCACGCGTGAGCTGGCTGTCGGGGATCGATGTATCAACTGTCATTGCCGTCATGTTGTCCTCCCACCTGTACAATGCGAAACCAGAACCCTTCGCCTCCCGGCCGAAAGGTCTCGAACTTCGGTCAGAGCAAACCTTCGTATGATCCGCCGTCGAGCTGCAGATTTTGTCCCGAGATGAAGCCCGCCTGCGCCGAACACAGAAAGGCGCAGGCGTCGGCGAATTCGCCGGGAAGGCCGAAGCGCTTGGCCGAAATGCTGTCCGCGATCTGCCGGCGCGCTTCCTCGTAGGTGATGCCCTGCTCCTTCATCATCCGCTCGGCCATGAATTTCTGGCGGCCGGTGTCGATGCGCTCGGGCAGCATGTTATTGATCGTGACATTGTCCGGCGCGACCTCGTGCGAGATCGACTTGCACAGCGCGGTCAATCCAGTGCGTGCGGCTGTAGATAGCCCCATTGTCGGGCGCGGAGATTTCACCATCGCCGATGTGATGTTGACGATCCGGCCAAATTTTCTCTCCCGCATTCCCGGCAACAACGCCTGGATCATGAAGATCGGCGCCAGCATGTTGTTGTCGAGCGCGTTCAGCCAGGCCGCGCGGTCCCAGTCCTTGAACTGCCCAGGAGGCGGACCCGCATTGTTGTTGACGAGAATGTCCGCATCGGGACAAGCGGCGACGAGACGCGCGCGTCCCTCTTCCGAGGTCAGGTCCGCAGCTATCGTCTTCGGGCGCTGCCCGGCCGCCTTTTCGATGCGCTCGGCGCATTCGTCCAGGCCCGCCTGGTTGCGCGCGTTGATAACCACCAGCGCGCCCTCGCGCGCCAGCGCGGTGGCGCAGGCCTCCCCAAGCCCACGCGACGAGGCGCAGACGATCGCTTTCCGATTCTTGATTCCCAGATCCATCTTCTGTCGCCTCAGGGTTTGCTTTTTTTGCGTGTAATGTGCGGCGCGAGCCGTTCGTCGTTGCCCAGCGAGATTTTTCGAACGCCGGGATTGTCCTGCGGCTGGCTGCCGATTTTTGCGCGCGGCGCCGGCGCTGGGACGACTGTGTTCCTCAGGCGACCGACGCCCGACACTTCGACTTCGACGACATCGCCCGCTTTCATCGGACGGGAATTGGCCGGCGTGCCCGTGAGGATGGCGTCGCCCGGCTCGAGCGTGATGTGGCGCGCGAGATCGGCGACGAGTTCGCTCAGTCCAAAAATCTGCTCGGCAATGGCGCCCTCCTGCACGAGCTCGCCGTTGAGCCATGTTCTCAGCACCGACTGCCTGACATCGACGCCCCAAACAATGCCGGGGCCCAGCGGGCAAAGTCCGTCCGCGCCCTTGACCCGCAGCATCGAATTCATGTCGGCGTCGCGCAGATCGTGGATGGTGACGTCGTTGGCGACGGTGAAGCCGGCGATATTGTCCCAGACTTCGTCGGGCGTGACATTGCGCATCGGGCGGCCGACGATCGCGGCGAGCTCGCCCTCGTAATTGAAGAACTTGTAGCCTTCCGGCAGGCAGAGTTCCGCGCCATGACCGTTCAGCGCCGACAGGGGCTTCTGAAAATAAGTCGGCGCCGGCGGCCGGTCTTCGACGCCATTGATCTCGAAAATGCGGCTCATGTAGTTCGTGTGGACACAGAGGACCTTGGTCGGCGCGCAGGGCGGCAGATGCACGACCTCGTCCGCCGACACGCGCCGGCCATCGTCTAGCCTGAGGCCGTCACCATCGGGCGTCGCCCATTGCCGCGCACCGCCGTGCAACACCAGGCGCCGCTCGCGACGCTCTCCGGCAAGGACGCTCATGAGGACCTCCGGGCGTTTGCCGCCTGCAAGGCCGACCAGATGTGCGACCCGGTCGCCGGCATTTCCAGCGTCTCGACGCCGGCCGGTTGCAGCGCGTGGATCAGCGCGTTCATGACTGCCGGCAACGCGCCGACGCATCCGGCCTCGCCCGCGCCCTTGGCGCCGAGTGGGTTCAGACTAGTCGGCTGCGGATTGCTCTTCACGACGATGTCGCACATCGATTCCGCGCGCGGCATCGCATAGTCCATGAAGCTCGCGGTGAGGAGCTGACCGGAATCCGGGGCATAGAACACCTGCTCCATCAGAATTTGGCCGACGCCCTGAACGATGCCGCCGTGAATCTGCCCTTTCAGCGTCAGCGGATTGATGACCGTCCCGACGTCGTCGACGATGACGTAGCTGACGAGTTTCGGCTCGCCGGTCTCGGGATCGATCTCCACCTCGCAGATGTGGCAGCCGTTCGGATAGGTGTCCTTGGCCGGGGCATAGACGTAGGATTCGTTGAGGCCGCCGTCGAAACCCGGCGGCAGACGCATCGGCACGAAGGCGGCCTGCGCGACCTGTTTCAACGTGACAGACTTGTCTGTTCCACGCACGGTCAGGGCGCCGCTCGAAAATTCGATATCGTCGGCGCTCGCTTCCAGCAGATGCGCGGCGATGCGCTTCGCCTTCTCGACGATCTTCTCGGCGGCAAAAACGATCGCTGAGCCGCCGACGACCGTCGATCTCGACCCGTTGGTGCCCATGCCGAAGGCGACGCGATCCGTGTCGCCGTCGGTGAAGACGACCTCATTCGGATCGACGCCAAGTTTCTCGTGCAGGATCTGCTTGTAGGTCGTCTCGTGACCCTGGCCCTGGTTCTTGGTTCCCATCAGCAGCTGCACGGTGCCGCTCGTATCGAAACGGATTTCCGCATATTCGGACTGGGTAGGCGCTGCGGATTGTTCGATTGCATTGACGACGCCGATGCCGCGCAGCTTGCCACGCGCGGCCGATTGCGCACGCCGCGCCTCGAACCCGTCGAAATCGGCCGCCTTCAGCGCCATTTCCAGATTGGACGGAAAGTCTCCGGAATCGTAGTAGCAGCCGAGCGGGTTCTGATACGGGATCTGCGCCGGCGTGATCATGTTCCGCCGCCTCAATTCGACGCGATCGACGTTCAGCTCGCGCGCGGCGTCGTCGATGAGCCGTTCGATCAGATAGATCGCCTCGGGGCGGCCCGCGCCGCGATAGGGCGCGGTCGGGCTCGTATTGGTGAGGACATGGGTGATGTATGTATAGGCGGCAGGGATGTGATAGACGCCCGCGACCGTCCCGATCATCAGTCCGGGCACCAGAAGATTGCGGTCCGAACCGACATAGGCGCCGGTGTTGGCGATGAGGTTCAGGCGCAGACCGATGAACTTGTTGTCGGCGTCGAGCGCCAGTTCGATATCGCTGACGCTGTCGCGCGCATGTTCGTCGGCGAGCACGGCTTCCGAACGTTCGCAGGTCCATTTGACGGGGCGGCCCAGCTTCTTCGAGGCCCACAGGACGAGGCGGTGCTCGACATATTGCCAGCCCTTGGTGCCGAAGCCGCCGCCGACATCGCCGGCCACGATCCTGATCTTGCTCTCGGGCACGCGAAACACGGAATTGGCCAACATCTGGCGGACGCGATGCGGATACTGGCAGTCCGCATAGAGCGTGTAATGGTCCTCGGTCGCGTCATAGACGCCGAGCGCGCCGCGTGGCTCCATATATTGCGCGTGGACGCGTGAAATGACGTAGCGCCGGCAAATGATACGAGCGGCCGAGGCAAAGGCTGCATCGGTTTTCGCCTTGTTTCCGCGCTCCACGAAATTGGAGATATTGTCGGGGCACTCGTCCCAGACCGGCGCGGCGCCAGGTTGCGCGGACTCGTACGTTGCGGTCGCCGAAGGCAGCATCTCGTATTCGACAGCGATCAGTTCGGCGGCATCCTTCGCCTCGGCGAGGCTTTCGGCCACGATGAAGGCGACGGGGTCGCCGACATAGCGCACGCGATCGATCACGATGGCCGGCCGCTGCGGCGCGAACATTGGCGAACCGTCCGGACGCTTGCGCGGCATCACCGCTTTCGGCATGCCGAGCCCGTCCGCCTGATAATCGGCGCCGGTGTAGACACCGAGCACGCCGGGCGCGGCGCGCGCAGCGCTCGGATCGATGCTCAGGATGCGCGCATGGGCGTGCGGGGAACGGAGGACATAGGCATAGGCCTGACCCGCCACGTTGCGGTCGTCCTGGAATTTTCCGCCGCCGCGCAAGAGTCGCGAATCCTCGAACCGGGGAATCGCCTGTCCAATTCCGAACTTCTCCATAACCGACCTCTGTCCTGCGCCGCTCCCGGGAGCGGGTCTTTTTGTCCGCCTCGCGCCGCCTTAAGGCTCCCGACCACCGCCGAGATAGGCCTTCGCCAGGCGTTCATCCGTTCCGAAATTACGCCATTCCTCGCCCGCCACTTCGTGCACGATGCGGCCGAGCGACATGACATAGGCGCGCTCGGTCAACGATGCGGCAATACCGACATTCTGTTCCACCAGCAGGATCGCCATGCCACGGTCCCGCAACGCCCCCAAGACTTCGAGAATGTCCTTTACGACCTTGGGCGCGAGCCCGGTCGAGGGTTCATCGAGGATCAGAAGGTCGGGCTGCAGCAGAAGGCAGCGTGCGACGGCGACCATCTGTTGCTGGCCGCCGCTGAGGAGCTCTACGCGCGTGGCGCCGCGTTCGCGCACGATCGGAAAGAGATCGCACACGTCGTTCCACTCGAATTTCGTCCGCCCCGGCCGCAGTTTTCGACCAGCCGTTTCGGCAAGCCGGAGATTTTCCTCGATCGTGAATTCCCCGAACAGGCGCCTGTTCTCGAGCAGCGAGGCGATGCCGTGGGCCGGCCGCGCGTGGGCGGGCAGATGTGTCATGTCGGCGCCGTGCATGGCGATCGCGCCGCGCATGGCGCGGTTGAGGCCGGCAATGGCGCGCACGAGCGAGGTCTTGCCGGCGCCGTTCGCGCCGATAATGGCGACCGCTTCGCTTTCTTTTACATGCAGCGAAACGTCGTGAAGTACGGCGAGCGCGTCGTACCCGGAGACGAGGGAGGCGATCTGCAGCATCGATCAGCTCCCGAAATAAGCTTCGCGCACTTCGGGATTGGCCTGGATTTCCTCCATGCTCCCGCTTGCGATGATGCGACCGAAATACAGAACATGCACCCGCCGCGCGACGCTCATCAGGTCCATGTCGTGCGAAACCAGGAGGATCGTCAGGCCGGCGTCGTTGAGCGCGCGGATCGACCGGTCGAGTTCGTCGATTTCATCGGGATTGAGGCCCGAGGACGGCTCGTCGAGTAGCAGGAGATTGGGCTTGCCGACAACGGCCCGCGCAATCTCCAGAATGCGTCGCTGCCCCGCCGAGAGATTGTGCGCAAGCTGATGGGCGACGGACGACAGCGAGAATTTCTCGCAATACATCTCCGCCTGCTCGCGCATGGCTTTCGCCTCTTTTCGCGCGCGAGGAAGGGAAAGCAGCCCCTCGACCATACCGCTCGAGGTGATCTTGTTGCAGCCGACCATCACATTTTCGAGCACGGTCATCTTCTCGAAAACCATGGGCGTCTGGAAGGTGCGCACCATGCCCGCGTAGGAGCGTTGCTGGATCGTCTGGTTCCGCATTTCGACGCCGTCGTAGACGATCCGTCCCGAGCGATGGCGCACGTATCCGCTGATGATGTTGAACAGCGTCGTCTTGCCCGATCCATTAGAGACTGATCAGGCCGAGCGATCTCGCCTTTGGGCACGTCTAACGCGACTTCCGCAGTACGGTGAACCCGCGGCGGCTGCCCCGCGACATTCTCAGTGACGGCGCTCATGCCCGGCCTCGCGCCGTCATGTAGCGGGAAAGGCTGGCGAGACCGCCCATGAGTCCGGAGGGCATCAAAACGACGGTCGCCATGAGCGTGAGGCCGAAGAGAACCTGGTGGAGATCGCCGAAACGGGTCAGCATTTCGGGCACGAGCGTCGTGAACAGGGCCCCTATGACGACGCCGGGGAGCGACGTCGCGCCGCCGAGCACCGGAATGATCAGAAAGGCGATCGCCTTCTCGATTCCAAAACTCTGCACGTTCACGAATGAGCCGTAGTGCGCGAACAGGCTGCCGGCGATGCTGCCGAAGATCGCGCTGAGGATGAATATCCGCGTCCGCAGCCATTGCGCGTTGACGCCGAGGCTCTTGGCGGCCTCCGGCGCATCGCGCATCGCGCGCAACATCAGGCCGGTGCGGCTTCCAATGAGATTGGCCGAGGCAAGGAGGCACAGAGCGAGCACGGCGCCGGCGAGATAGTAGAACCGCAGCGGCGTATCGATCACGAGACCGAAAATGTTCAGCTTCGGAATGCCGCCGAAGCCGAGCGAGCCATGGGTCAGCCAGTCCCACTCGTAGAAAAGCGCGTTGGCCACTATGCCGAGCGCGAGCGTCGCCAGCGCCAGGAAATGTCCGGTCAGCCGCAGTACAGGCCAGCCGATCACGAGAGCGATGAGACCAGAGAGGATCACGCCTGTCAGGAACCCCCAGGCGGCCCCGACGCCGAGCGTGACCGTCATGTAGGCCGTCGCATAGGCGCCGAGCGCGTAGAACACGCTCTGGCCGAGATTGGCGATGCCGCACTGGCCGAGCAGCAGACCCACGCCAAGTCCCGCAATGGAATAAATGCAGGAGAAGACGAGGAGATCGACGACGCTGCGCGGCAGGAACGGCGGCACAGCCAGCGCGATCGCCGCGATTATGACGAGAATGACAATCGAACGGGTCGCCATGTCAGCCTCCCGCCCGGCCGGCGCGGCCCAGCAGACCGCGCGGCATGAAGATCATGATGAGGATGAGCCCGCTGAAGGTCACGACGTCCTTGTAGGCAGAGGACATCTGCATCACGACGAGCGCCTCCAGAATGCCAATCACGAGACCGCCCGCGACGGCCCCGAGCGGGTTGGTCAGGCCGCCGAGAATGGCGGCGGAAAATCCCTTGAGCGTGAGCGGTAGCCCGACCATGTAGCTGACCGGAATGATCGGCGTGATCAGAATGCCCGCGATCGCGCCAAGCACGCCGCCGAGCACGAAGGTCAGTGTCCGCATGGCGCGTACGTCGATCCCGATCGTCGCGGCGCCGTCCGGATCTATCGCTGCGGCGCTCATGCGCATGCCGAGCGTCGTGCGGCGATAGAAGTAGCGAAGCGCAAACATCAGGATGACGCTGATGCCGATCAGCCAGAGCGCATGTTCCTGCACGACTGCGTCGAGAACGATGAAAATCTGTCCGCTGCCGATCGGCGGCAGGAGATGGCCTTCGCGTCCGAACAGGAAAAGCACGGCGGCCGAAATGGTTATGCTGACGCCGATCGTGAAGAGAAGATAGGAATCATCCGGCGCCTTCTGCGCGACCAGCCGGCGGATGAAGACCACGTCGATGAGCGCGCCGAGCGCGGCGCCGCTCAGGCATCCGATGATCGCGGCCGCCCAGTACGGCATGCCGATCTGGACGAGGAGAACGTCCACGACGACCGCGCCGACGACGCTGAACTCGCCCTGCATCACGTTCGCGATATGCGCGCCACGGAAGATCGCGGCGATGCCGAAACCGACGAGCGCATAGATGAGCCCGTTGGTGACGCCTGACAGCAGCGATTGCGAGACGAGGCCGAGAAGCAAGACAGTCTCCGTTCAAGGCCGGGGGAAGCGCTAAGCCTCCCCCGGATCGAACTCGATATTTATTCGGCGTTCTTGAACGGCAGGCGATTGAAATGACCGCCGACCAGCTTCGAGTAGATGAAGCCGTTCAGCTTGATTCCGGTCATGTCAGGCGCGCTGAAGTCGTATTCCGTCGAATTGCCGGAGTATGGGCCGCGCATCGCAGCGCAGATCGCCTCGTTGCCGGCCTCCGGACCGGCCTTGCCGATTGCCTGGGACATGGCCTTCAGGGCGTCGTAGGCGATCGACTCGATCGACTTCGGCGCGCGGCCGTATTCCGCCTTGTAGGCGTCGACGAACGCCTTCTGGTGCGGCAGCGGATCTTCTGGCACGAGGAATTCGGGGAATACGACGCCTTCGGCCGCATCGCCCATGCTCTTGACGATTTCGTAGGTCGCCTGACCGATCGCCGCGATGATCGGCTGCTTCATCTGCAATTGCCGGATCGCACGCACCGGCACGCCGGTGACGCCGATCACGAAGATCGCATCCGGTTGAGAGGCGCGGATCTTGGCGGCCTGCGGGGTCGTGTCGGTCGCTGCGATCTCGAATTTTTCGGTGACGCCGAACTTGATGCCGTATTCGCCCGCGAATTTCGACAGCTGGTTCCACACGACCGTGCCATAGCCGGAATCGTAGAGAGCCGCGGCATTCTTCACGCCAAGCGATTTCGCATAGGCCAGCATCGCGCGTGCGTTCTGGTTCTGCGGCGGGGCTGCATGAAACACGCATTTGCGCTCGAGTTCGACCGCCGGTCCGAGACCTCCCAGCGCGACCTGTGGGAATTTCACCGGCGCAGTGATGCCGCCGACAGCGACCGTATTGGCAGTCTGGATAGGCCCGACCAGGGCTACGACCTTTTCGCCGAAGATGAGATTGTTGGCCTTGTTCAAGGCGGCGTCGGGATTGGTCGTATCGTCCTCGATGACGACCTTGATCTTGCGGCCCTTGATTCCGCCGGCGGCGTTGATCTGTTTCTCGGCCAGCAGAATGCCGTTGCGCGAAGGTATGCCGAGACCAGCGCCCGCGCCGGTCAGCGGCAGAATGACGCCGATCTTGATGGGGTCGCTCGCGTTTGTCTGCGCGGCCACTGGACCGACAACGCCGAGAAGCGCCAATCCGGATGCAGCGGCAACGAGCCTCGTTCGATCAATTCTGCGCATGTTTATCCCTCCCTTTCGTTTGATTTTCTGGCGCGCGCTTCAGTCGAGCGCGTAAACGCTGTTGGCGGCCGCGGGGAAAAGATCGAGTCGCGGCGGACTGAAGAATTCGACGACGCGGCAGTCCTCGCGATACCAGGCGTGATGTGGCGCATCGCCGGGGATGAGGATCACCGCGCCCGGCCCGCACGACTGGATCGGCGCGTCGCCGACCTTGTAGTCGATGCGCCCCGACATCACCCACACGATCTGTTCCTGCGGATGCGAATGCATCGGCGCTTCCTCGCCGGCCTTCACCTCGCTCCAAAAGACCATCGACTGCGCGCCGGACAGCACCTTGATCTGCGCGATCGGATGCGCGTGGACGGGAATGTCCTCCAGCCGATGGAAATAGTTCATGGCGCCCTGTCCGCGTCGCCGCTTTGGCGCCGCCTGCGTGTCCTGCCCGAGGCCGCTCTCCGGCGGCATTCGCTTTGGACAAAGGGAACAGATGACGTCGGCGGCGTCAATAGAAAATCGATTTTATTGCGATGCACATAAATTTATCGATTTTTTGCTGGACGGCTTTCCGGTATGCTCACGCACGGAGAAAACCCTGATGCTGACCGGCGAAACGCGTACCGGGCCAGAGACCCTGGCCAGTCATGCCTACGAAAAGCTGAGATTCGACGTCATCCGAGGCGTCTACGCGCCGGGGGCCAAGCTGCTGATCCGCGAATTGTGCGAACGCTACGGGATCGGCCTCGGTCCGGTCCGCGAGGCCCTGAACCGCCTGTCGCGCGACGGTCTCGTCAGGCAGAGCGACCAGCGCGGCTTCACGGTCACGCCGGTCACCGAGGAAGATCTCGAGGACATCATCCGGGTGCGGTGCTGGGCGAACGAAGAAGCGCTGCGCGCCTCGATCGCCAATGGCGACCAGGCCTGGGAAGAGCGCCTGATTTTAGCACTACACCGCATGGCGCGGATGCCGTTTCCCACCGACGACAAGCCGAACGCCGAGCGCGAGGCGGCGCATCGCGGCTTCCATCACGCACTGATCAGCGCATGCGGCTCCAAGTGGCTGTTGAACTTCTGCGAGCAATTGTTCGACGCAGCGGACCGCTACCGTTTCCTGTCGCGCCGCCAGCACGCCAGCCCGCAGAAGCGACCGGACAATCACAAGGACATCATGGACGCAGCCTTGCGACGCGACGCCGACGAAGCCGTCCGGCTGTTGAAGGCCCATTTCCAGCAAACGCTCCATCTCGGCCGCGACGAAATCCGCCGCCTTGCGAGCGCAGGAATCAGAAGGCCGAAGCCGGCTTCGTCAGAGCGACGCGCACGCGCCGAAGCTAAAACAACGACCCTCGCGGCCAGCGACAATTGAGGATTGCGGCTTCCTCGATGAAAGGAAGCCGCATTCGTATCGATTGATCCCGTCTTACCAGGGCTGCCTGGCGGGCCCGACCGTGAACTCGCTGACGGTCGTATCCTCGGGCAGGTCGAGAGCATAGGCCACGACATCGGCGATCCGATCCGGCGATATGCCGAAGGTCGCGTACAGGCCTTTCATCGCCTCAGCCGCTTGCTTGTCGCTGATCGTGCCGAGCAGTTCGGTGTTGATCGCAGCCGGATAGATGGTCGCTGTGCGGATGTTGGTTCCCTCCATGGCGGATTCCATGCGCAGGACTTCCATGAATTCCCGCACGAACCATTTCGTGCCGCCATAGACCGCCGCATTCGGATAGGCCTTGAGACCGGCGACTGAAGAGGTCGCGACGACATGTCCTGATTTCTGCGCGACAAACGTCGGCATCACGGCCGCGACGCCGTTCAGGACGCCCGTGATGTTGACGTCGACCATCCGGCGCCATTCGTCGGTCTTGAGCGCCGAAACCGGAGAGCTCGGCATCAAGCCGGCGTTCAGGAAGATCGCGTCCACACGACCGAAGGAGTCCTTGGCCAGCTTCACAATGGCGTCATTGTCCAATTGCCTCGTGACGTCCAGCTCCCGATAGATCGCGTGCCCGCCGGCTTGCGCGATTTCGTCGACGATTTTCTTCAGCTTGTCCTCGCGCCGTGCGCCGAGAACGACCTTTGCGCCCTTGTTCGCGAGTTTTTTCGCAGTGGCCTCGCCGATACCTGACGAAGCGCCGGTGATGATCACAACCTTGTCCTTGATCATGGTCTTGTCCTCTTCAATTCCCGGATCTTTCTCAGATGCTGCGACGCTTCCGCGCCGCGTGTCTGGTCCGCCTTGCGGCGTATTCCGCCCGTTCCACTCATTCTTGAAGCTGTCAGCCTGAGCGCTCCGTCTTGCGCAATCTCAAGGTTCGATCTCGATCGTGGTCTTCAATGGTCCAGTCTGAGCGAGAACGTCGGCCCCGGACTCGATTCTCCCGAGCCTGACCAGCCCGTTCGCGTAGCCGAAGTCGCGATAGAAAATCGCGAGATTTCCCCAGGGCGCGTAGTAAGCGATATCGCCGACGGAGGGTTTGTATCCGGCCGGCGCGCCATTTTGAGAAAGACTCCGCGGCAGATCCGCGACCTTTTCGGTGGACGCGTAATCCTTGAGGGTAAGAGCCAGCGGCGGTAGCGACGCCTTACGAAAATCTGAGCAATGGCCGTGTCATCCAGGATCGCTGTCACCACGCGTCCATTGATCCGTCAGCGGATCTTCATAGTAGGGTTTCCTCACTACGTCCGCCTGCGCGACGGGCATTGGGGATCGAACCAGCTCTTAAGTCCGTCTCGGCGGCAGCGCAACTACCGGCGGGCCTGCCAGGACTTATCGCGATGAGCATTTCGCGGAAGCGCCTCATTCGATTTGATCGCGTTTCCATCGTTTCGAGCCTGCCGAATTCTGTCATTTCTCGCGCGTCGGTCGTTGCACGAGGTAAAGGCGACGCCCGTCAGAAACAAGCGACAGTGGCGCTGACGAAGACGGGACGTAAACCGAAGCCGCTTGCGGTGATCAGGCCGAGCGCGGGCCCCGAAGCGCCGAGCGCGAGGTCGAGACAGGCCGTATAGGCGCCCATGGCGAGCCCGCGACTTTCCGGCGGAGCCCGGCGCACGGCCTCGACCCCGAGACCGGGAAATACCAAAGCGTATCCGAAGCCGACGAGCCCCGCGCCGATCGTCGCCGGGATTGCCGATGTCGCAAGCCACATCAGCAGGAGTCCCGCAGTCTCGATCAGTGCGCAGACGAGCGAGACTTTCGCCCCGCCGATGCGGTCTGGCAGATGGCCAAAGAGAAGGCGCGCGGCAACGAGCGCAAGGGCGTAAGCGGTGAACGGCAGCCAGACCGGGGTCCAGTCATTTCCGGCATACAGGAGCGAGCTGAAAGAAAGCATCGCGCCGAAGCCGACGCTGCTCAGCGCCGCGCCAAGACCCGGCAGCCAGACCTTGCGCACGACCGTGACGATCGATGCGCTCGGCTTGCCGATAGGCGCAACGCGGCGCACAGGGAGTACAGCTGCAAGCGCTGCCAGCGGCGCAACAGCAGTCGCCGCCGCGACCGCTGCAAATCCCCAGCGATTGTAGAGCGCGACGCCAAGCGGCGCGCCGGCGGCGAAGGCCGCGAACATCGCTGTGCCCATCCAGGCGATCACCTTGCCGGCGTTTCCGGCGCCCGCGCGAGCCAGCCCCCAGATCGTCGCACCCGTGATGATGAAGCTCTCCGCGCCGCCGAGCACAGCGCGGCCCCCCAGCAGAATGGCGACCGAGACGATCGGGGCGCCGGAGACCCACGTCGAGATCAAATAGAGCGCGCCGGCCGCCGCCGCCGCCAGCAACCCAAACGTCACCGCGCGCTTTGCGCCCTGCACGTCGCAGGTGCGGCCAGCCCATACGCGCGAGAACAGCGATGCGGCGAACTGACTGCCGGCGACGAGCCCGACCACGACGGCGCCGAAGCCGAGGCCATCGTGCACATGGAGCGGCAGCACCGGCAGCGCCATGCCGATCACCACGAAAGCGACGAGAACGACTGTCATCAACGGCGCAAGCTGCGCCGCGACAGAATTGTCGGGCGCGTTCGCCGCCGAAGGATTCATGGCTGTAGGCTGCATTGTATGCTCGGAACCTGGAGCGCGCCGTTGCTCATTTGCCTGTCTCTTCGAACACCTTGCGCGCAACGGGGATCGCCGTGTTGGCGACCGGCCAGCCGCCATAAAAGGCGAGGTGCGTGATCGTTTCGGCGATCTCGTCGCGCGTGAGCCCGTTCTCGATTCCCTTCTTCAGATGGAAGGGCAGCTCGTTGTGCCGGTACATCGAGATGAGGCAGGCGATAGTGACGAGGCTGCGGTCGCGTGGCGAAAGATTCGGGCGCTCCCAGAGATCGCCGAACAGCACCTTGTCCGTATAGTCGGCAAGCGCTGGAACGACGTCGCCGAAATTCTTGCGCGCGTTGGAAGGCATATCGGCCATTGTCTTGTCTCCTGTAACGGACGATGCAGCGAGCATCGTCGTGGAAGCCATGAAAGTTCGACGGTCCATTTCCGGCTCTCCTCGAAAAGGGTGTGAAACGCCGTGAGCTCAGCGGCGGTATTGCGCGTCGCTGACCTTATCCATCCAGTCGACATTCTTGCCGTTCAGCTTCTCCTGAACGGCGATGTGGCTCATCGCCGTGGTCGGGCTCGCGCCATGCCAATGCTTCTCGCCTGGCGCGAACCAGACGACGTCGCCCGGACGGATTTCCTCGATCGGCCCGCCCTCGGTCTGAACCCAGCCGAGTCCCGTCGTGACGATCAGGGTCTGGCCGAGCGGATGCGTATGCCATGCCGTTCGCGCGCCCGGCTCGAAGGTGACGAGCGCGCCGGAGACACGGGCGGGTTCCGGCGGACCGAACAAGGGGTCGACCCGCACGGTTCCGGTGAACCAGTCCGCGGGGCCCTTGGCGGACGGCTGCGCGCCGCTGCGGGTAATGTCCATGGAATGTCCTTTCCTCAATCGGAACGCGACGCGGGAACCGCGCGGCTCGAGAATGAAAATAGCGTGCGCGGTTTGCGGCAATAAGCTAGAATAATTTGCATAGAGTCATTAGCTGGACTTCTGAATGCGGCGGGACACGGCAAGCGATCTCGTGGCGTTTCTGGCAGTCGCCGAAGCGCAGAGTTTTACGCGCGCAGCAGCCCAACTCGGTGTCTCCCAGTCGGCTTTGAGCCAGACCTTGCGCAATTTCGAAACGCGCCTGGGCGTTAGGCTATTGACCCGGACGACGCGCCGCGTGTCGCAGACCGAGGCCGGCGAGCGATTGCTGCAGACGCTTGGACCCCATTTCGCTGAAATGGACGCGGCCCTCGAAGCGGTAAGCGAGTTGCGGGAAAGACCTGCTGGCACGATCCGCCTGACGGCGACCGAGAACGCCGCCAGCCATGTTCTGTGGCCCGCGCTCGCGCGTTTCCTGCCCGATTACCCCGAGGTCAAAGTCGAAATTGTAATCGACTATGGATTGACCGACATCGTCGCCGGCCGCTTCGACGCCGGCGTGCGCCCCGGCGAGACCGTCGCCAGCGGCATGATCGCAGTTCGCATCGCGCCCGACATGCGCATGGCGGTCGTTGGCGCGCCCGCCTATTTCGCAACGCGCAAGCCGCCGAAGACGCCACAGGATTTGACGGGCCACAATTGCATCAACCTGCGCCTGCCGACCCATGGGGGCCTCTACGCCTGGGAATTCGAGAAAGCTGGGCGCGAAGTGAACGTTCGCGTCGATGGCCAGCTCGTCTTCGGCAACGCGGAACTGATCCTGACGGCCGCGCGCGACGGTTTCGGGCTCGCCTATCTCACTGAGCAGCAATGCCTGGCGGATCTCGAAGCCGGTCGGCTGGCGCGCGTGTTGGCGGACTGGTGCCCGCCGTTCTCAGGCTACCATCTCTACTATCCAAGCCGCCGCCAGCCGACGCACGCCTTCTCGTTGCTGGTGGACGCCCTGCGCTATCGCGCGCCCGCGCGGAAGAGTCCAAAGGGCCCGACCCGGTAGCCGCATGAAAGCGGAACAAATGCGAAGCGCCGCCAGCTCGATGGCAAGCCATGAGTTGACGGCGCTCCGCTGCCTCGTCACTTTCCGCCGGCGGTCTCGGCTGTAGCGAGCGGACAGCCGCCCTTGTCCATAGGACGGAACGCCTCGGCAGCCGGGATCGTGTGCACGAGTTTCATCAGATCCCATTCGCCGTGCGATTCGCTCGGCTGCTTGACCTGCAGGAGGTACATGTCGTGCAGCACGCGTCCGTCGGGACGGATGGAGCCATTGTGGATCATGAAGTCGTTGATCGGCATCGCGCGCATCTTTGCGGACACCTTGTCGGCGTCGGTCGTTCCAGCCGCCTGGACCGCCTTCAGGTAGTGCGCCACGGCGCTGTAAACGCCTGCCTGCTGCATCGTCGGCGCCTTTCCGTGCGATGCCATGAAGCGTTTCGACCAGGCGCGCGTCTGCTCATTGAGATCCCAGTAGAACGCGCTGGTGAAGAGGAGCCCGTGCGACAGCTTGAGGCCAAGGCCATGGATATTCGTGATCGTGATCAGCAGGCCTGCGAGCTTGTGCTTGTCGGACGTCAGGCCGAATTCGATCGCCTGCTTGATCGAGTTGATCGAATCGCCGCCGGCGTTGGCGAGGCCGATGACATCCGCGCCGGAATTCTGCGCCGTCAGGAGAAAGGACGAGAAATCAGCCGTGCCGATGGGATGGCGGACATCGCCGATGACCGTGCCGCCAGCCGCGCGCACCTGCTCGCTGGCCGCGCCTTCGAGCGCCTTGCCGAATGCATAGTCGGCTGTGAGAAAAAACCACTTCTTCCCGCCGGCCTTGACGAGCGGGCCGACAGTGCCGTGCGCGAGCGCCCAGGTATCGTAGGTCCAATGGAAGCCGTAGGGCGAACACTGCTTGCCGGTCAGAACGGTCGTAGCAGCGCCGGAGACGACGTCGATCCGCTTCTTCTCGCGCGACAATTGCTGCACCGCCAGCGCGACTGCGGAATTCGCCAGACCGAACACGGCCTGGACATCCTTTGTGTCGTACCATTCGCGCGCGAGGCCGAGCGCGACATCGGCCTTGTTCTGATGATCGCCGGTCACGATTTCGATCGGTCGTCCCAACACCTTTCCGCCGAAATCGCTGACCGCCATATTGGCCGCAGTAACGACGCCAGGACCGGAACTTTCGGCATAGATCCCGCTCATGTCGTCGAGCACGCCGATGCGCATGGGCGCTTGCGCCGATGCGGCGGTTGAAACGAGCAAGGCCGCAGCCGTCAGCATTCCGAACGCTTTCATGTTTTCCCTCCCGTATGATTTTTTTGGCTTATGCACGGCGAGACTATCGCCGCCGATTCTTGATTCAGACTTCGTCGCGCACCGGATTGCTGAGCGTCCCCAAGCCGTCGATGACGATGTCGACCGTGTCGCCGTCCTTCAGCAGGATCGGTGGATTGCGCTTGAAGCCGATCCCCGAGGGCGTGCCGGTCGCCAGCACGTCGCCCGGCCGCCAGTCGAGGGCCTGCGAGATGTACGAAATGAGATGCGGGACATCGAAGGCGAGTTTGGCGGGCGTGTCGTTCTGGAGTTCGTGCCCGTTCACGAGCGTGCGGATTCGCAAATTGCGATAATCAGGCACTTCGTCAGCCGTCAGCAGCCACGGACCGAAGGGCCCCGAGGTGCGGAAGTTCTTGCCCATGCCGTACTGGTGCGTATGAAACTGCCAATCCCGCGCGGATGCATCGTTGAAGCAGGAATAGCCTGCGACATGCGCCATCGCATCGTCTTTCGAAATATGGCCGCCGCCCTTGCCGATCACGACCGCCAGCTCGCCTTCGTAATCGAATTTTTCCGAGACCTTCGGTTTCAGCATGGCCGCGCCGTGACCGATCAACGTATCGGCATAGCGCTGGAAGATTACCGGATACTGGCCGACGGCGCGGCCTGCTTCGGCAGCATGTTCCACGTAGTTGATGCCGACGCACAAGACCTTGGACGGGTTGGTGATGGGCGGCAGCAGCACGCAGTCGGCAAGCTTGAAAGCCGCCGCGCCGGCAGCGAGTTTCTCGCGCGCCGCGCTAAGGCCGTCTGCTTCCAGGAGCGCGCGCAGCGTCGCCGCGCCCTTCAGGCCGGTGAGGTCAACGACATGCTCGCCCGAAAGGGCGCCGAAGCCTTCATTGCCATTCTTCGAATACGAGATGAGTTTCATGTTTGCTCCTGGATATGTGAATGACGAATGAGCCCGGCGATGGCGACGAACGCGCCTCGCCGAGGCAGGCAGACTTCAGCGCTGTCCGTCGTGGGCACTGATGTCCTCGGCAGCGAGACCTCCGATGCGCGCGTGGATACGCCCGCCGTTGGCCATCGCGAGACCGAAGACGATCTCGTCGCGACGCGGCCCGTCCCACACGGTCATCTCAGCCATTCCGAAATGACTGCGGACATAGGCAGCTTGGATATGGCCAAGCGGAATCATCAGGCGCGTTCCCAGAGTTCCGACTGTCTTTGCCGCGGGCACGATCGCTTTCGGCTGGCCCAGCACAGCGCGCATCGCCCATCCGCCGGCTTCATGCCAGACGGCGCCATGTTCGAGCTCGCCGTCTTCGCCGACGATCGCGCCCTTGCCGTAGGCTTCGACATCCGATGCCGCGCCGAGCGCTTCGACGAGGCGCGTCGAGAGATAGGCTCCCAGTTCACGCAGGTCGGTCTGGAACTGCATCAAGTCCGGCTCATAGCGTCCTGCAAACGGGTTGCGGACCACGGCGTATGCCACGGCGACGCGCAGCGGCTGGTCCGCGCGCGGACCACGCTCATGCCAGGTTTCCTCCACGCCGACATGCGTCTTGCGGACGAGTTCGGCTACTGTTGTCGAGAGAGCCATCAGCCTTGCCCCGCCAGTCGCTCGCGCATCTGCCGCTCCCATTCGGCGATCGGCATGAAGCTCGGATCGTTGCGGCAGACAGCTTCCGTTTCCGAGAGGATCTCCGCGTCGCTCTTGCCGAGATCGAGCGGATCGCCGTGCGGTTGCGAGACGAAGAACGGCGTATCCACGTAGACTTCGACGAGATTGTCCTCGGGATCGTTGAAATAGATCGACCAGGCGTTGCCGTGGTTCAGCCCGAACAGGTCCTTGGCGCCGTTCGACAGCGCCTTGTCGCGCACCGATCGGAGCGTCGAGAGCGATCCGACCTGGAAGGACAACTGCATCACCGTGCTCTTGGATCCCTCAGGGCGGCCCGAGGCCAAAGCCAGTTGATGATGCTTGGTCGGATCGGAACTCATGAAGACGAGTTCGTTCTTGAACCTGTTGCCGACGCCGCGATCCGTAACGATCAGATCGAGTGCGCGGCTGTAGAACGCCTCGATCAGATTCATATTGGTCACGTAGACGCCGACATGGCTGAGATTTGGACGTTGTTCCGCGTGCTCGCTCATGGCGCTCCCCTCTCTCACAATCTTCTATTTCGACGTTTTGCCACGCGCGGCCGCAGGCGCGTTCTCGATCGCCGCGATCACATTCTTCGCCGTCGACCCAATATGCGTCGCGATGAGCGCCGCCGCCCCGTCGGCGTCGCGCGCGAGCGCTGCCCGCATGATCGCGGCGTGCTCGTCGTTCTTGCGACGAGGGGTCTTGCGGGTCGCGGCCGAAATACGGCGGAACCGTTCGGCCCTCTGAAAGAAATCACCGCAAAGCCGCATCAGATTGGGCGATCTGCATGCCGACAGAAGCGCCATGTGGAAGGCGCGATGGCGCTCGCTCCAGTTCGGATCGAGGGACGGCGCGACGTCGGCCAGGCGCTCTTCCACGAGACGCAACGCGTGAAAGGCGCTCACGATGTCACTCTCCCAGGCGTCGCCGCCGTGTTCGATCGAAGCGCGCATGGCTTCCTGCTCGAGAAGGATGCGCATCCGCGCAACGTCTTCGACTTCAGCCGGCGTGACGCCGGCGACCCGAAATCCGCGCCGATCCTCGACCACGACCAGCCCCTCGGCGACGAGCCTGCCCAGCGCCTCGCGCAGGGGCGAGCTCGACAGACCAAAACGCGCCTGGAGGTCGGCGATCTTCAGCTTCATCCCGGGCGCAAATCGCGCCCACATGATCGCCTCGCGCAGTTGCGCGACCGCAACCTGTACAAGGGGCGGGTCGAGGGAAAATGCCGTGCCATATTTATGCATAAAAACATTATTATGCACAAAATATTGCTTTGGCAAGCCTCCGCCGCACTATGCGATGACGGCGCCTTGTAATTTGAGGGATCACTATAAGCGCGCGTCGTCGACGCCATACGATTTGTCTGGAGTCGGCCAGCTGCTCGATCCCAGTTGCTGGCGAATCATTCTTGTTCGATCGCCTTCGTGCGAGTGGTCGGCAATCGGTCGACAGTCGCCCTCGGAACCGAGCCTGAATCCGGACTTTCGCTTTTCGTTCGAATGAGATCGGCTTTCCGGTTCTTTCGACTGGACTAGTGCTGCGAACAGAGCGGTAGTGTGGGTGCGCGCCTGCCATGAGGCGCGCACTGCCCCGCCGGCCCCAGCGCCACTGCGGGGTCGCGCTGGTGACAGCGGGAGCTGTCGAAGCACGGAGACAACATCATGGCAAAGCTTACTGATACCCAGCTGGTTGTGCTGTCGAAGGCAGCCGCGCGCGATGACAGCCTGGCCGTTGTGCCACAGAAGATGAACAAGGCCGCGGCTTCGAAGGTTGGATCGAGCCTAGTTGCTCGCAAACTGATGCGCGAGCTGAAAGCGAAGCCAGGCATGCCCGTCTGGCGCGAGGATGAGGATGGTCGCGGCATCAGCCTGATGATCACGCGCGCCGGACGCGATGCGATCGGCGTCGAGGGTGAGACCGAGGCGGCGGCTACGCCTGCGAAGCAGAAGAAGATGGATGTCGCCGGGAAGGCATCTGCAACGAAGGAATCGATCGCCTCCACAGCGTCTCGGCCTCGCGACGGGTCGAAGCAGGCGCTTGTCATCAGCATGCTCTCGAAGAAGAGCGGCGCGACCATCGATGCTCTTATCGACGCGACTGGCTGGCTACCGCACACGACCCGCGCTGCGCTGACTGGGCTGCGCAAGCGCGGGTTCGCTGTCGAGCGCTCGCGAGAAGATGGCGAGGCGTCGGTCTATCGCATCGTCGGATCGGCGGGCGCCTGATCATGGCGGCGCGGACAACAGGTGATCGGTCGTCCACGCGATTGACCGATCCATTGCATCTGGCTGCGGATCTTGAGCAGGATATCGCACGCATCGGCGCCATGAACGTCGATGCGTTGCGCGCAGAATGGCGGCGTGTGTTTGGCTCTGACCCGCCGCCTGCCTTCTCGAAGGACCTTCTCGCGCGAACGATCGCATTCCGGCTTCAGGAGCAGGCGCTGGGTGGATTGAGCCCCTCCGTCGCGCGCCTGCTGCGAACGCTTGCGAAGCCGGGCGCTGAGCCGCCCCGGCAGGTCAAGGTGGGATCGATCATCGTCCGCGAGCACAAGGGCGTCGTCCACGAGGTGCTCGTCGTGCCCGGCGGCTTCTGTTGGCAGGGCACGACCTATGACAGCCTGTCAACGATCGCAAAGAAGATCACCGGCGTAACCTGGAACGGGCCACGATTCTTTGGGCTTCGTTCCAAGAAGCCGGAGGCCGACGACGCCCCTCTGGCAGCTGGCGCGTCGGGTGCGCCTGCTGCCGATGGTCGACGTCGTCCCGGACGCCGATCGAGCCTGCGGGCTCTGGCTGGGGCTTCGGGAGCCATCCAATGAAGCACACGGCTCCTAAGCGCCAGCGCTGCGCCATCTACACGCGCAAGTCGACCGAGCATAACCTCGACCTCGCTTTCAACTCGCTCGACGCCCAGCGGGAGGCCTGCGAGGCCTACATCAAGAGCCAGGCGCACGAAGGCTGGACGCTGATCCGCGATCACTTTGACGACGGTGGCCTCTCCGGAGCTTCCCTGGATCGCCCTGCTCTGCAAGACCTGCTTAATCGAGTGCGGGCTCGACAGGTCGACATCATCGTCGTCTACAAGGTCGACCGGCTGACCCGGTCTTTGGCCGACTTCGCCAAGCTGGTCGAAGAGTTCGATGAATACAATGTGCCCTTCGTCTCGGTGACACAGAGCTTTAACACCACATCGAGCATGGGACGGCTGACGCTCAACGTTCTGCTGTCATTTGCACAGTTCGAACGGGAGGTCATTGGCGAGCGTGTCCGTGACAAGATCGCGGCCTCGAAGCGCAAGGGCATCTGGGTCGGCGGCCCCGTGCCGCTTGGCTATCGCAGCAAAGACAAGAAGCTGGAGGTGGTGCCCGAGGAGGCCGACCTCGTCCGGCAGATCTTTACCGACTATCTGGCGCTTGGATCAATCGGTGCGCTCGCGACAAAGCTCAACACGGACGGTCCCAAGCCAAAGCCTCGGCAACTGGCGAGCGGGAAGACTGTCCAGGCCGAGTGCTGGCGCGTCGGTCCGCTCGCCCACCTGCTCAAGAACCGCTTCTACATCGGCGAAGTCGTCTATCGCGGCGAGGTCCATCAGGGAGAGCATGAACCTATTCTGGACCGCAATCTGTTCGAGGCCGTGCAGGCCAAACTCCTGGACCAGGCGGTCTCACGCAAGCTGGCCCGCCGGCAATCCCCGCATCTCCTGACCGGCAAGCTGTTCGATGACCGGGGCAACCTGATGTCGCCGACGTATGCCAACAAGGCTGGCGTCCGCTATCGCTATTACACGTCACAGGCGCTGCTGCAGGGACGCAAGGCGGATGCTGGCCCAGCTGGACGTGTGTCAGCTGAAGAAGTCGAGCAAGCCATCTTGAAAGCGTTGCGAGCCGATCGAGCCTTTGAGCCGGGCTCTACTGACCGCGACCTCATCGACAAGCATGTGGGCCGCGCTGATCTGCGCCGCGACTGCATCGCGATATCGATGACGGCGACCACGCTGCCAGAAGGCGACGCCGAAACGGAGGTGGATGCGCATCCAATCTTGCTCGTTCCCTTTGCGCCGACTGCCCTTCCTCTGAAAGGTCTGAAGCACACGCCCGACCATACAGCGTCCATGAACGACGCCGATCGCATCTCACTCCTCACGACCATCGCCCGATCCAAATCCTGGATCGACCAACTCCTGCGCGACCCCTCGCTCGACTTCACTGCCATTGCACATCGTGAAAACCTCGCCGAGCGTCACGTCCGCTTTCTGGCGCCCCTTGCCTACCTCTCGCCGCGCATCGTCGAAGCCATCGCAGACGGTCGCGCGCCGGTCGGGCTCGCTGTCCGTCGCATCGCCCGCGACCTGTCGCTAACCTGGGCAGAGCAGGAAGCCGCCCTCGGCGTCTGAACTCACGCCGGCGGCACAACTCACCGCCGTTCGAACCGGTCTGCCCGAATCGCGAACCCGTCTCGGCCGCGCCCGCCGCAAAATTCCGGAGACGCGGAACTGCGCATTGCAGACCGGGGGCAGAATAGCGTCGCACAACTCGACCACAGACCGGTCTGCCGTCTCCGCGCCCGCAAAGCCCCGCGGAATGCGGGCCTGAGCGGGGCGTCCGGCAAAGTCTACGATTCCGAGGAATGCGTGGCTGGGGCGGGAGGATTCGAACCTCCGTATGGCGGAATCAAAATCCGCTGCCTTACCACTTGGCGACGCCCCAATGCGCCGGCGAGCCGGCGGGCGCGGACCATAGAGCGCCGCCCCCTGCCCCGCAACCCCATCCGTCATTGGCCATCTGCCTTTCCGCCCGCAATTCGGCTGAGTCAGGCGGCGCCCGGCTGCTGCATGTCGAGACGACGCCCGCCGTTGCAAAGACGGCCCGAAATGGGTCCGCCGCGACGCGCTCGAAAAGGCGGAAAGTGGTCTTGCCGCCAGCGAGCGCCTTGACTATAAGGGCCCGGCTCGCGCCGTTGCGGCGGCGGGACATCGGAGTGTAGCGCAGTCTGGTAGCGCACCTCGTTCGGGACGAGGGGGTCGGAGGTTCGAATCCTCTCACTCCGACCATTTTCTCACATGGTCTGAATCGAAACGACGTCCGGATCGCCGCCACAAAAGTGCGGATCGCGTCAAGACTCCCGCTGCACGGGCGCGAAGCCGAGAATCAGGTCGCGCAGTTCCGGTTCGTCCACCAGCGCCGCGGCGTCCTGCAGCGCGAACCAGCTCGTCGCGCGCTGGTCGCGCTCCGGCCAGTTCCGCCGCTGTTTCTCCACCGCCATCGGAAAGACGCCGACCTCGCAGGCGATCCCTGCGCCGTTGCGCAGCCGCTTGATGTAGCGATAGGAGCCGATCGGTTCCTTGGCGATCTTGCCGGTCAAACCGGCCTCCTCCATCGCCTCTCGCGCGGCCACCGAATGCGGCTTCAGCCCCTTGATCGGCCAGCCCTTGGGCAAAACCCAGCGGCGGGTTTCCCGCGAAGTCACGAGCATGACCTCGAGCCCGTTTCCATCTCGAAACGGCAACGCTGCGAATTGCTGGCGCGCCGCCAATGCGGGCGGGTTGTCGCCTCTGACGCGCTTGCGCCGTCCTGCCAATGCGGCCGCCTCCTCACACTGTCGCGGGAATCGCCTCGAACTCCGGACCCCGTCGAGAGTTCCGGGCAAGCCGCTTCATACGCGGTGATTCGGCTCCATTGTGAATCGGACGCAGATTTTCGGGAAGAGGAAGCTCCGGGCGTCGTCTCAGGCGGCGCTGGACAAATCCGGACGCTCGAACGACAGGCGCACAACCCCGTCGCGGCTCGAATCCTCGATTGGCACATGCCAGAAGGCCGGCGCGAGATCCGGGAAAACAGAAAGAGGCGCCTGGATTTCAGCCAGAGGCGCGCCGCGCCTGTTGCCGACAAGCAGCGCCCGCTCGAACAGCCTCAGCAATTCGCCGGCGTCTTCCGGCGCTTCGGCCAATGTCAGCGTCGTGCGCCCAAAACTCGGAATGGCGGCTTCCAGCAGCGTGTCGACATCCGAAGGCGTCATCGCGATCTCTCCCGAACCATGACGCGATTGTGACGCAAGGGCGCTGAGAATGCTTTGCGCCAACGCCTAGAATTGTCGGAAATCCACAAGTCCGGCTCGGCTGCGACAGCGCGCCGCATCGATCCCGGGATCGATGCGGCGCCGTTTGACCTGCGGCGTAATACGAGCGCTCAGTAGCGCGGGCGGGAACTTGGACCCCGGTAGGCGGCGGCGGGCAGGCTGGGATCGAGACCGGCGGTGGTCGGCGCGGCGGAAGCAACCGGCGCGGGCGTTCCGTAGACGACCGGCGCACTGGTCGGCATTCCGGCCACCGGCGCGAGATAGCGCGGCCCGCCCCCATACACCGGCTGCGGTTGCTGTTCCACGGGCGCCTGCCGCCGCGCGACGACGACCCCCTCTTCGGCCTCCTGCGGCGCGGGAGCGGCCTTGCGCCGGGCCACGTGTGTAGCGCGCTTGCGCTTGGGCGTCTCGTCGGACGCGACCTGCGTCTGCTTTTGCGGACCGAGCGCGCTTTCCAGGCTGCCGGCCGGCGCGGCGCTGGCGATGACTGTCGAGCCACGGTTGGGCCCGGCGTCGCGGACCGGCGCGGTCGCCTCGATCCGACGCGCCGGATTGAGCGCATTCTGGATGATCGCGGGCGAGGCGAGCGTCATACCTTCCACGGTGGCCGCCAGATCGTCGACGGTCGCGTCCTTGCGGCACAGGTGCACGCGGATCGACGCGGGCGTGGCGCCGGCCGCGCTCGACGATCCGCCGAAGCGCCGCCCCATGATGGAGAAGCCCGAATCCTGGCTCCCGCCGCGACGGATGTCGTCCACCCACTGCCAGGCGAAGACGCAGCGCGCGCCGTTGCTGGCGCGGCCGATCGCCAGGCCGAACACGCCGAGCGAGTTCTGGCGCGGCTGGGTCACGATGCGCATCGGCACCTTGGGATAACGCGCGAGAATTTCGCGCTTCATGCCGGATTCCGAGGGCGGGCCGATGTTCAGAAGGCCTGCCGCGCCGTTCGAGGCCGAGGTCTGCACGTAGATTTCGAGATGGTTTTCGCCGAGGCCCGACACTTCGCCGCCCAGAATCGCCTGCTGGCTGATGCCGTTGGCGTATGATTTTTCGCGCACCTTGGTCACGAGGCCGCCCGGCTGCGGCATTTGCACGAGCATCATGGAGGCGTCGGCGCCGCTCACCGGCGTGGTTTCCGGCGAACTCGTGTCGACCCGCGAAACGAAACCGGTCGGCGCGTCGGAGGCGCAGCCCGCGAGCGCGGCCAGGATGGGGAGGAGGAAAACTGGAGAACGCATCTTACTTGCCCCCTTGCAGGGATTGGCCCGGCGCAGCCTTGCCGAGCGTCGCGAATGCGGTGCGCGCCTCGTCCTTGCGGTTGAGATGCAGCAGCGACCATCCGCGCATCATGCGCAGCTCCGTCGTCTCGGGCGCCATGGCTGCGCGCCGTTCGAGAGCATCCAGAGCCGCCGCATAATTCTTTTCGTTGAAGTACTGGGCCGCGCGCTGGGCGAGCGTGCCCGCGTCGGCCGCCTCGGGCAATTGCGCGGCATAGCCCGACCGCTGCAGCGGCGCGGGCGCGTCCGCCGACGAACCAGGCGCCGGCGCTGGCGTATAAACGGCGCGCGATACCGTCGGCGCCATGACGGGCGCAGGCGCGGGCGTTGGCTGCGGCGCGACCGGTTGCACGCCGATCGCGCCGCCGACCACGCGCACGCCGGGGTCGACGATGGATGCATTCGGCGCGACCGACGTCGGCGCGGGCGAACTCGTTCCAACGCTGTTCGGGGCCACGGACGACGCGCCGACCGAATTCGGCGCGATTGTCGGCGCAGAGCTCGCCGAAGGACCTGCGCCGCCGGCCTCGATCGCCGTCTTGGGACGGTCCTTCTCCGGGAGCTCCGTCGCCCATAGCGTGCCCGCTGGCGCAATCTGCGCGGCGTAAGTCGGCGTCGTGGGGCCGTTGATGCCGTTCCAGCCCGGCAGCAGCGAGAAGCCATAACGTTCGTACGGCATGCGGCCGACGCCCGGCACGCGCGCGGCCACCAGCGGATAGGGTCCACGGAACGGCTCGGCCTGCAAACCGATCTGCGCGGCGGCCTGCGCGAACTGGCCGGGGCTGTGCGCATTCGGCGCGGCGGTCGCGGCGAAACGCAGCGGATTCTCGGGATCGACGGCGACAGGAAAGAGCTTGCGATCTATTTTCGGCATTTCGACGCGCTGTTGCTGCTGATAGCCCCAGCCGGCGCCATATTGCCCGTTGGCGACATAGCCCGCGGCCTGCGCGGCCGTCAGGTTCTGCAGCGGAACGCCCTGCGGCGGCGCGACAGGATAGGAGCCCGGAACCGTATATCCGCCGACCGCCTGCTGCCGCTGGCGTAGCTGCGAATTGGCGAGTTCGTCGCACGGTGTCGGCGGATGGTAGCGGCCGTCGGGGAAGATGATCTCCAGCACCTTGCCGAACAGGCCATCGTACCGGTTCATCAGATCCCAGAATTCCTTCGTGTGCTTCAGCTTCTCGAGCGTGAGCGCATAGCCGTAGACGGTCGCTTCCTTCGGGAACCATGCGACCGCGCGCTGGAACCACTGATGCGCGACGTCGTACTGGCAGGAATTGTAGGCGTACCAGGCGAGCGCCTGCGCCCCCTCGCCCGAGGCGACGTCCATCGTCACCTTGGCGTAGCGCGCAAGACGCTCCGGCTCGATGTAGGGCGGGAATTCGAGCGTGAGATCGCGCTCGAGAATGTCGATGAACAGGATGAGATTGTTCACCAGCGGCTCGCGCCAGGCGTAGGCCACCTCTTCCGTCTCGCGACGCATGTCGAGCTCGCGCAACGAATGCGCGAGCCCGTGCGCAATCATCGCGTCGCCGCCGCGCTCGAGCGCGATCTTGAACCAGTCGAGCGCGTCCCGGAACGACTTGATCTTGTAATAGTACCAGGCGACGAGGCCCGGCTGGTTCGGGTCTTTCTCTTCCTTGGCGTAGGCCTTGAAGACATCGAGCTCCGGATCCGGAATTTTCTCGGAACGTTCGTCGTGCAGATAGGCGCTGATGCGGGCGCGCACGATGTCGACCATGATCGGCGCGAACTCGCTGCGCCCGGTCGCGTCATAGCGCCCGGCGGCGATGAGTTTCTCGACGTCGGCCATGCGCAGGTTCGCCATCGCCTTCTGGATGGTGGCGAGGCGCGCCGGCTGGTCCGCGCCGGACTTGAGGATCGAGAGATAGACGGAAACGGCGTCGTTCGTCTGCTTGGTCTTGGCGAAGGCTTCCGCGATCGTCCAGAGCATTTCGACGTCGGCGTCGTCGGCGTTGTAATCGTCGGCCTTCACATAGTCGACGAGGTCCTGCCATTTCCCCTTCTTCCAGAAGTCCATGATGCGAATGCGCAGTTCCTTGCGCCGCATCTTGCTGGCCAGATCCTTGGACGGTTGCCAGTTCGGCTCTTCCTTCTTGCGGGCGTTGACGGCCGCGCGCAATTCGTCGATCCGATCGGCGGCGAACAATTCCCAATAGGCGTCCTCGCTCGGATCGCCGGGCGGCGCCCCGTTGAAGAGATCGATCGGCGGCGTCCAGCCGGGATAGAGACGGACGAGACGCTCGATCTCGGTATTGACGCGATCCATCTGGCCGAGCTGCGCATAATAGCGCAGCGCGGATTCATCGGGCCCTTCGCCATCGACGGCGAGCGGCTGGGCGCGCAGCATCCTGGCGCTCGGATCTTCAGCCTTCGGAATGCTCGGCTGCACGGGCGCGGGCGTCTCGCGCGCCGGAACCGCCGCGGGCGCGCCGGCGACGGGCATGTCGACGATGAATCCGCCGCCACGCTGCTGCGCGAGCGCGGCCGTCGACGCGCTCAGAAGCAGCGCGCCGGCAAGCGCGAACGGGACCCCCCTCAGCGCACGCATGACGGGAACCTCATCTGCGCTGCGAGGACGGCCATGATGCGAAGCGTCGCCGGGTAGTAATTCTCGGGCGTTCGAGACGACCAGAGGTCGCGACCGATCGCGCGGCCTTCCACCACGCACTGCGTCAGCGCGCCGATCGCCCCATAACCGCCTTCGCTGAGGTTGCCGGCGCTGCGTCCTCCCGCGAGATCGACGATCGCACGACCGCGATAGCGGTTAGCCCATGCCAGGAAGGGCTCGTAATGCTCGCGTTCGCCGATGCCGGCCCATGCGAGGTAGAGCGGGATGCGGATCGCGTTGTAGCCGAACTGCACGGGAAATCCGTCGGCGGGCCGCGCCTTGCCGTCGCGCAGCGACACCCATTCCGTCGGCAGGCCGTCCGAACCGAAGCGGGCGAGCTTCAACGCGTCGAGACCGCTCTGCACGATGCCGCGCCAGTCGATTTCCGGAGCGACCAGCGGCAATCGCGCGAACGCCGGAAACACCCAGTAGGAAAGGTTGACGACAGGCCCGTCGGCGCGATCTTCAGGCGCAAAGCCAGCGACTGCCGGCAGAAGCAAGGCGCCGTTCTTCGTCTTGTAAATGACGAGCTTGCGGCCGATCTCGACCGCGATGCGTCGCGCCGACACCTTGAGCGCGACGTCGCCCCAATATTCCGCGGCTTCGGTCAGCGCCCAGGCCACGAGAATGTCGCCGTCCGAGGCGTCGTTGATGTCGGCGATGGCCGGACGATGCGCCGGGTCCCAACGCCAGGCGAGCAGCTGATCGTCGCGCACCTCGAGATTGGCGCGCGTCCAGCCCCAAAGCTTGTCGAAGGTCGGGCGATCGTTGGCGGCGACGGCCAGCAGCATCGCATAGCCCTGGCCTTCGCTGTGGCTGATGCGTCCGTTGCCGGTGTCGACGACACGACCATTTTCGGTCACGTAATTCGTCTTGTACTGCTGCCACATCTCGGGCGTCTTCAGCGCGCCGCCGAGCGAAAGCGGGCGCGCGTCGAGCGCGAGAGGGGCTTTTTCCGGCGGCTTGCCAGCCACCGCGGACGCCGCGCCGCCCATCTGCGCCTGTACATTCGCGCCGAGGGGAATCACGGGCGCGATGGTTTGCGCCGAGAGGGGGGCCGCCAGCAGCGAAAGGAAACTGGCCAGGATCGACAGGCGCTTCATGGCTGCCTCCGACCGACATTTCGGACGAACAGACTGGTCGTGAGCGCGAGCAGCATGGCGATCACGAGCGCGACCGCGACGTAGATCTGGCTGTTGAGCGACAACCAGCCGGCGGCGATCAGGCGCGAATTCTCGATCGTCAGCGGCTGCGTGACGATCAGGCGCTGCGCGCGCGCCGGCGCCGTGACGACTGAACCTTCCGAGGCGTCGAGGATCGACATGCGGCCGGCGATCTGGCGCCACACGCGCGGATCCACCAGGCACGGGACGGATTCGGCGAGGTCGGCCGACGTCGGCGCCGTCACCAGCGTCCATACGTCGTCGATCGTGTCGCCGATCATGTTCTGCGCGACGATCAGAGAGGCGCGCGCGTTGATTTCGGGCTCGACCGGGCCAGAGGCGAGCGTCGCGCCGAACCACGAGACGACGCCCTCGACCCGCGCCGACATCCATTCGCGCATGCTCGCGTAAGTGCGCTGAACGTACGAGGAAAACGCATTGGTGCTGCGCACCTTCGAATTCCATTCGTCGAACAGGGCCCCGGAGGCCTGACCCGTGATCTGCAGCGAACCGACGGGTGAATGATCATAGCTGTTGCGACGGTTCGGGCCGACGAAGATCGCGCGCGACTGCGACTGCCGGATCGTCGCCGTCGACACGTCATCGACCCGCCGGAAGGCGGAATTGATCGCGCGTTCGAAACCGCCTGGCGGCTTCGGCATGCGGCACGCGGAAGGAAAGTTTCGTTCGAGCACGAGGCGGTTGCGCGCCAGAGACTCGTAGCGCGACAGAGCCTCGTCTCGCACCGGCCGCGCAGAGCGGTCGAATCGTCCGGACCACGCCTTCTGCACGGCTTGCGGATCGATGCCCGCCGCGCGAAGGAGCGAGGGATCGAGCACATTCGCCCCACCGACCACGAGCACGGAGCCCGAGCCCTTTTGCGGCAGCGCGCCGGTGAGCTGGAAGTCGATCGGACGGCCCGCCATGATCGCCATATGCGCGGCGATCGTCGCGGCGGCGCCGATCGTCTCGCGATCGGGCGAAGGCGCGACGATTTTCGGCCGCATGCCTTCAGCCGCGAAGGGGAAAGCGCCGGTCGTCGTTACCGCGAGATCGGGCATGCGCGCGATGCGCGCGATGCGAGGCAATTCTATCTCGGTGGAATCGAGCAGCAGGAAACGCTTGGCGCCGGAAATGGCGGCCAGAGGATCGCACGCCGAATCGCTCGCCATCGGCACCAGCGCTTCGATCTCGACGCGATTGAGACCCGGACGCATGGCGCCCAGCGGCAACGGAATGGGATTTTTCGTGAAGACGTCGCCAGCCGCTTTCGGCAACTTCATGCTGACCGCGTTGCGGCCGTTCACGCTGACGACGATATGCGCCTCTGTCGTGAGGCCGGGCGCGTAGCCGCCCGCCAGATCGACGATCGCCTTGCCATAGTCGGCCGGATAGAAGTCCGGCGGCAGAATGACGTTGAAAGCGGCGCGGAACAGGCGGCCGGAGAACTCCTCGCTGGCGACGCCGAGATCGCGCAGCTTCACGCGCTGACCGCCCTCGATATGCAGTCCCGGGAACGCGGCGGCCGCGCGAAGACCGGCCGGCGCGCCGATTGGCTTCTGGCTCGCGTCGAATTCAGCGAGAGCCTCGCTGACCTGCGCATCGGTCGCGCCGGTGACGACGATGGTCGTGCGCAGGCGCGGATTGGCGGGAATGATGAGGACGCGCGGACCCGAAATCGGGCCAGCGGCGCGCAGGTCGACGAGGCTCGCCACGTCGCTGGCCGGACCGACGACGAGATTGACGCCATATTCGCCATCGGCGAGCGGACCGATGTCGACGACCGGCTGCTCGAAGCGGCCATGCAGCGAGATGAGCTGCGCGGCGCGCATGATGCGCTCGACATTGGCAAGATTGGTGCGGCCCGGCACGACGGCGCGGATCGGCAGAGCGCCCTGCGCGTCCGGCGAGAGCGCCGGCAGGTCCGAAAGGCGCGAAACAGGCGTCGAGCGCGGCAGCAGCAGACCGGTCTGCGACGGGTCGATCTGCGTCCACAATTCGTAGGTCGCCTGCAGCGAGCAATCGACGCGATGGCGCTGCTCGGCGGTCAGGCGGATTGAGTTGAAGCCCGCCTGCAGCGCATTCAACGGAATATCGAAGGTGATTGTCTTGACCGAATGCGTGGCGCGAATGTTGGCGCGCCCGACGACGACATCATTGACGGACAGCGTCAGATAGGACGCCTCCGGCATGACGGAAATGGCCGACAGATAGCCGACCTGGAACTTGATCGGCAGCCTCGCCTGTTCGGCCGTGATGTAGACGGGCCATTCCGACGACGCGATTTCGCCGGCAAGTCGGAAGCCCTGGATATTGTTCGTCAGATGGCGCAGCGTCAGGCCGGTCGCGGGCGCAACGCTCGCCGCGACCGCCGGCGCCGCGAACTGCGGCGCGGGTTGGGCTTGGACTGGGACGGGCGCAGGCGCGGGCGCGGCCGGCTGCGGACGCGTGAACGAGTATGCGGCTGGCGGCGGAGCCGACAAAGCCGGCGGCGCGCTCCGGATCGGCGAGGACGCAGGCGGAACAGGCCGCGTCGGTTCGGACGGTCGCGGCGCCGTTTGCGCGGCGACTGGAGCGCGCGGCGCGGTCTCGACGACAGGCGCGCGATGGACCGGTTGAGACGGAGCAGCCGGCGCCGTCGTCGGGCTCGAACCATACGGAATGACCCGCGACAGGCTCGGCGGCGCGGTCGTGAAAATCGCTTGCGCGAGACACGCGTCCGCCTGCGCCGCCAGAAAGGCGGTCATCAGCGAGAGAATGTGGACGCTTCTACGCATGCGTGCTCGGACGACCCCTGTCAGGCGGATTGTTTGACTTGCGCGGCCGCATCGGCAGCGGGCTGCTGCGCGGCCTTGCCCATGGCCGCGAAACGACGCAACCAGGAAAGCGATGTCTTGGGCGGCGCTTCGGCCGCCGCGATTTCTTTTTTCTCTTTCTCGCGCTTCAGCAAGTAGGACACGGCGCGAACCGGTTCGCTGATGCCCCACCAGATGAAGCGCGCCGAACCGGCGAAAACGTTCTTGTGCTTGCGCCGCGTCTGCAGGAACGACGGCAGCGCCTCGGAATCGGCGTACATGAGGTCGGCCAGCACGTAATATTCGTCCGGTTCCATCGCTGCGAATTCAAAGCCGTAGACGGCCGTATCGCCGGTCCCGGATTGATGGACGAAGGTGAGCGGCAACGTTTCGTCCTTGACGATCTCGCCGAGCGGATCGATCGCGAGCCGACCTGTCATTCCCGTATCGAGCGAGAGCGCCGACAACTCGCTCGAGCCATGCAACGAAACGCCGCCCGCGGAGACGTCCTTCATCCGCACGCGGATATTCTTGTCGCCGACGGTCAGCGTTCCTTCACGCGTGATGGTCAGGCGGGGGTGGCGATCTGGTTGCTTGCGTTCGGCGACCGCGCCGAGCGCCGCGCCCGCGATCATCATGTTGAACAGGTTCCACAGGCCGACGACGAGCATGAGATTGTCGACGCCGGGCTCGAACATGTAGCGATAGGCCGCCACCAGTCCGGCGCTGAACAAGAGACCGTAGATGGCGAAGAACGGCCAGGCGAGTTCCGACAGATGGTCCTCGTCGAGCGTCAGGCCCTTGGCGGTCACGTTGAACGTCGGCTTGCGCGGGCTCATCACCACCGACACGATCGCCTTGGCCAGGAACACGCCCTGCACGTATTCATAAAGCTCCGACACCCAAGGCCAGCGCACGCGGCCGTAGAGGTAGTTCTGAAGCATAACGTTGACGATCATGTAGGTCAGCGTGTACGCGATCGCCTCGTCGAAGTTCGACACGAAGATCTTGATGTCGAAGAAGATGTGCGTCAGCGGCGCGAACATGAAGATCATGCGCGGCACCGGGAAGAACCAGAAGGTCATGCTCGACAGATAAGCGACACGTTGAATGAACTTAAGGCCCTTCTTCAGGGCCGGGTTCTTCAGCATGAGAATCTGGAACATGCCCTGACACCAGCGCGACCGCTGACCGATGAAGGACGTGAAGGTTTCTGGTTGCAGCCCCGCGATCAGCGGCTTGTCGACATAAACGCTGTTCCAGCCCTTGGAATGCAGTTCGAACGCGGTCTCGCAATCCTCGGTGATGGTGATGCCTGAAAATCCGCCTGTCGTCTCGAGCGCCGAACGGCGCAGCAGCGCCGCCGAACCGCAGAAGAAGGAGCCGTCCCACTTGTCGAGGCCACGCTGCGTGACGCCGTAGAACATTTCGTTCTCCGACGGCATCTCGTGGAAGGTGCGCAGGTTCTTCTCGATCGGATCGGGATTGAGGAACACGTGCGGCGTCTGCACGAGAAAGGTCCTGGGATCCTTCGCGAAATAGCCGACGGTTTCGCGCAGGAAGGCGCGGAATGGCGCATGGTCGGCGTCGAAGACGACGACGATGTCGCCCTTCACGTGACCGAGCGCATTGTTCATATTGCCGGCTTTGGCGTGCTCGTTGCGCTTTCGCGTCAGGTAGATCGCGCCGAGTTGCGCACACAGCGCCTGCAACGAAATGCGCCGCTGGCGGGCGGCCTCGGCCTTGGTGGAATCCTTGTCGTTGCACTTCTGGTCCGTGCCGCCGTCGTCGAGCAGCCAGACGTTCAGCTTCTCGGCCGGATAATCCATCGACTTCGCCGCCGCGATCGTCGTGGCGAGAATGTACTCGTCTTCGTTGTAGGTGGGGATGAAGACGTCGACGACCGGCAGCTTGTCGTCGTCCTCGCGTTCCAGACGCGGGCGAACCAGCGGATCGGCATTGATGATCAAGCTGATCGACAGGATCACCATGCAGTACATTTCGGCGACGATCAGGACGAGACCTATGCCGAAGGCGAGCGGATCGCTCGCCGGCGGAAGCGTCGAAGTCCAGCGCCAGTACATGTAGCGGATGACCACGAAGCTCGCCAGAGCGAGAAAGAACTGGCGCGCGACGAGGCCGCGACCGAAAATCCATATGAAGATCAAGCCGACGATGACCGTCGCGCTCAACGTGAGCTGGCTGTGCACGCTCACCGGCTGCGTAAGCAGAATCAGGGCCATCAGGCCCGAAATCCCCCACGCTATGGCGCGCATCGTCGCCGACATCAACGCAACTCCCTGACGCTTGGGCATGACTTTAGCCGCGACGATTTACGCTTCGGTTAACGTAACTGGAGGTTGAACGGAGAGGCCCGGACCATGCAGGATCCGTTAAGGATTGGCGGCGGGCACGCCCTGTATCGCGACGCGGCGATCCGCGTCGCACGCCGGAAACTGTCGTCGTTCGCAATCCGCCTGCCCTCCCCCTCGGGCGCGGCGGCGACGCAGCGTCGCCGATATCCGCTACAAGTTAAGATTGTCTTGCCGCCGCGCCTCAGAAGCCGAGACGCGCGTCGAGAATTCCGTAGATGCCGGTGCCACGGACCTTGTCGACCAGAACGCCCGCCGAGGCGCCGACCTGCAGCATGCTGAACTTGGCGCCTGTCATGTGGAGACCCACGCGCCATTGCTTGAAAAAATCGTCGCCCATGTAGATCGCCTCGGGGCCGACGTAGAGCTGCGGCGCGATCGCGTAACCCGCCTTCAGGCGCGTGTAGTAGGCGCTGTGCAGCGTCGAGAACGATCCGACGCCGGAGAACATCGTGTAGTCGGTCGGGCGGTAGTTGAAGTCGACAGCGATCTTCAGGCCCGTGCCCTTGCCGACGGAATTGTTGGCTGTGTCGAGCTTGTCGATCGTATTGTTGTCGTAGTTCGCGCCGCCGTAGACGCCGAACGATGCGCGACGCGTCACCCACTCGTAGCCGATCATGAACGAGACATCCGACTGGGTGCCCTTGATCGTGCCGAGCGTCGAATTCGTATAGGAGTACTGGCCGATCACGCCACCGAGCCGCATGCGGATGCCCGATTGGTCGAGCCCCGAGAACGGCGCGATCGTCGCGATGGCGGTGAGGAATTTCGAACCCTTGGAATCAGCCGTCACCGCGAAGTCGATCGCCGCGCCGAACTTTTCGTCCGCGAGCGGGGCCGGCGCATATTCCGACTTGGTGACCGGCGCGTATGACGTGTAGACCGGATCCGTCTGCGGCGGGAAGGCCGCGATATAGGCGGTGGGCGCAACGCTCTGCGAGCCAGGCGCACCCGTATACCATTCGGCGGCGCGCGCGGCGCCGCTCGGGGCCAAAGCCGCCAATGCCGTCAGAATGACAGGACCGCAACGCATGTACCGACGCTCCCGGGGAGGACGCGACTGCGCCTCTCCTTCCTTTGCGTCGCAGCATGGTTCCGCCGCGTAAGAGCGAAGTTAATTCAAATCGCCGATCAATCGATATGTCTAAAATGGTATTAACCGTGCCCGCCGCGCGAGCGCGCCCGTACGGCCGGCGCCCATGAGAAGCTTGGAAAACGAAGGGTTTCGCCCGGACGGTCTTCGTTAACCAACCTGCCGCCCTTGCCCCTCCCAGAACTTGGCGCGCAACACCTTCTTGTCGACCTTTCCGACCGGAGTCATCGGCAGCGCGTCTACGAATTCGACGCGCTTGGGCGCATGCGCGGCGCCCTTGCGATCCTTGACCAGAGCAATCAGTTCCTCCGCGCTCGGAGCGGCGCCGGGCTTGCGGACGACCATGGCGACGACGGTTTCGCCCCATTTCGGATCGGGCGCCCCGATCACGCTCGCCATGGCGACGCCGGCGTGGGTCGAGAGGGCGTCTTCGACGTCGCGCGGATAGATGTTGAAACCGCCCGAGACGATCATGTCCTTCTTGCGGTCGAGAATGAACATGTAGCCACGCTCGTCCATGCGCGCGATATCGCCCGTGTGCAGCCAGCCGTTGCGGAACAGTTCCGCAGTCTGCTCGGGCCGCTTCCAGTAGCTGCCCACGGCATGCGCCGCGCGAACGCAGATCTCGCCGGCGCCGCCCGGGGCGACAGGCTGGTCCTGATCGTCGAGAATGGCCACGTCCACGCTCGTGATCGGAAAGCCGCAGGATGCGAAGAGTTCTGGCCGCGCCGCGTCGTGGTCGGCCTTGCGCAGCACCGAGATCGGATAGCACTCGGTCTGGCCGTAGAGCTGGGAGAAGACCGGACCGATGCGCTTCAATCCCTCCTCCAGCCGCGCCGGCGACATGGGCGAGGCGCCGTAGAGAAGAAGATCGAGCGAGGACAGATCAGTCCGCTCGAGCGCGGGATGGTCGAGCAGCACGTAGATCATGGTCGGCACAAGCAGCGTCATGTTGATCTTTTCGCGCGCGATCGTGTCGAGAACCGCCTGCGGGTCGAACCCCTTCATCAAATGGATCGTGCCGCCGAGCATCAGACAAGGCAGGATCTTTGTGCCGGCGACATGGCTCATCGGCGCGATGACGAGATAGCGCGGTGTATCCGGAATCTCGAAATCGGAAAGGATGGCCGTCGTATAGCTCGCGTTCTGCGCGTGATTGCGCAACGCGCCCTTGGACTTGCCGGTCGTCCCTCCCGTGTAGTTGAGGATCGCCACATCGTCCGGCCGCGCGATGTCCAGCGCATTGGCGGCGCCGATCGCGCTCGAAGCGGCCATCAGATCGATCGCGTAGTCCACTTTCGACAGCGAGAATATCGCACGCAACGCGCTTATCGCCCGCGTTGCGATATCGGCGCCGCGCGCGAGGAAATTGGCGTCGTCGACCAGTAGCACGGTGCATTCGCCGTCGACGATCTGGTCGACCTGGTCGTCGAGCGATCCGAGGGGGTGCAGCCAGGTGATGCTCATGGCCGAAGCCTGCGCGGCAACGCTGGCGCACCAGGATTCCGAACGGTTGGCCGTCAGGATCGCGATGCGATCGCCGCGCCCGAGGCCTTGCGTCGCATAGACGGCCTGCATGCGGGCGACGAGATCGAGCGCCGCTGCATAGCTCGTGCGCTTGTCGCCCTCGACGAAGGCGATGCGCTCGGGATAGCGCGCGAGCGCGCGCAGCGCCTGCGCGCCGACGGTCGGCCCGTGATGAATGGGATCGTTCATGGCGTCCTCCAGCTCGCGCTTCGTCAGACGGCGCGATTGTCTCGATGGCAAGACTAGCCGCGACATCCGTTCATGAACAGGCCGGTCATTACGTCCGCTGGATCGCTCCCTCCGCGGCCCACGCGTCGAATATGCTCAACGCCGCCTCGGCGAAAGCGGCATCGTTGATATGCGCGTCGATCTCGATGAGGTCGACATTGCCCGGCGCGGACGCGCGCGCCTCCTCCAGAAAGGCCGCGAGCGCATCCGCATTATGCATCGGTTCGCCCGGCCTATCCCAGGCCTCCACGCCGCCGCGCGGCAATATATAGGCGACGCGCCCGGTTGCGCGCGAAAGCTTCTGCGCGATCAGTCGCGCCACGCCCCGTCTTTCCTCCGCCGTCGCGGCGATCGAGGCGATCAGTCTGTTGTGCGCATGAAAGCCGCGTGTTTCGTCCGCGCGGCCGTCGGGCCGCCACGCCGGAAAATCGATCATGTCGATCGCGCCGGGCGCGACGATCTGCGGCGTGCCCCGAAGCCCCGCCGCCTCGAGGCGACCGGGCCCAGCCGTCACGATCGACCCCGCATGATGATTGGCGAGTTCCTGCAGACTGAAATCCATGACGGCGGCGAAGGCCCCTTCGGCCGCCAGCGCCTCGAAGGCGCGCCCGCCCATGCCAGTCGTGTGGAAGACGGCGGCCTCGTAGCCCCGGCTTTCCAGCGCGGGCAGAAGCGTCTCCATGTAGCTGAGGCAGCTCTTGCCGAGCGACGTCATGCCGACCAGTGGTCGCTCGCCCGCCGGCGGCCGCGCCGCGCGGCAGGCGCCGACCACCGCGCCGGCCGCCTGCGCCAGAGCAGACCGGCAAATGGCATTGAGACCGTAGAGTCCGCCCGCCCACAAGATGGTCATCAGATCGGGCGTCACGCGCTCGGGCGGAACCAGATGCGAATGCGCGATGGTCGAGACGACGCATTTGGGCGCGCCGAGCGGCAAAGCCGCTGCGACATCGAGCGCGAGATCGGTCCCCATGGTCCCGCCGAGCGCCAGCATGCCGTCGATCCGCTTTTCACGCAGCATGCGGGCCGCAATCACGCAGGCGCCTTCCGCCATCTTCGCCATGGCCATGTTCTCGTCGCCATAGGCCTTGATCTCGTCGAGCGTTGCACCTGCCGCAGCCGCCACATCGACATTGCTCACATCCGGCGCATAGGCGCCGCCGGAGAGTACGCCTACATCCATGAACACGGCCTGCCCGCCAGCCTCCGCGAGGCAATCTCGCAGGAAGGCGAGTTCGGGCGACTTCGTGTCGGCCGTGCCGATCAGGAGAATTTTCGGCCGCCGCCCCGTCATGCCGCCCATGTTCGTCCTCCCCTGTCGCGCTTCGCGGCGCTCAGTCTATAATCGGCCGGGAGCGCGCCCAACAGCGCTGACGGGACGATAGCCATGAACGAACATTCCTCGAACTTCCTGCGTGAGCACAACGCCCGTCAGGTCTGGCATCCGATGGCGCATCCCGCGGAGATGGAGGCCATTCCGCCGCGCATCATCGTCTCCGGCGAAGGCGTGAATATCGTCGATCTCGAAGGCAAGAAAGTCGTCGACGCCGTTGGCGGATTGTGGAACGTCAACCTCGGTTATTCCAACCAGCCGATCAAGGACGCGATCGCGCGCCAGCTCGCCGAACTCCCCTATTATTCCGCCTTTCGCGGCACCACCAATCCGCGCCTGATCGAACTCGGCGCGCGTCTGGTCGACATATTGAAGCCCGAGAACATGCGTCGCGCCATGTTCACCTCCGGCGGCTCGGATTCCGTCGAGACCGCCCTGCGCATCGCGCGGCAATACTGGAAGGTCCGCGGCAAAGCCGACAAGACCAAGTTCCTGGCGCTGAAGAAGGGCTATCACGGCACGCATTTCGGCGGCGCCTCCGTCAACGGCAATTCGAACTTCCGCCGCGCCTACGAGCCGCTGCTGCCGGGCGTCTATCACGGCCCCTCGCCCTATTCGTATCGCAACCCCTTCAACGAGACCGATCCGGAGCGTTTGGCCGATCTCTGCGTCGCCATGATCGAGGACGAGATCAAGTTCCAGGGCGCCGACACGATCGCCGCCTTCATCGCCGAACCCGTGCTCGGCGCGGGCGGCGTGATCGTGCCGCCGCCGGGGTTCTTCACGAAGATGCGCGCCCTGCTCGACCGGCACGACATTCTCATGATCGCCGATGAAGTCATCACCGGCTTCGGCCGCACCGGCGAATGGTTCGGCGTGCGCGTCGATGGTTTCGCGCCGGACATGATGTGCATCGCCAAGGCGATCACCTCGGGCTATTTCCCGCTCGGCGCCTGCATGGTGAACGAGAAGATCGAAAGCGCCTTCATGACGTCGGACGACCCGCTCGCAGCGATATTCCACGGCTACACCTATTCCGGCCATCCCGTCGGCTGCGCCGCCGCGCTCGCCTGCCTCGACGAGACCTTCGCCCGCGACCTGCCCGGCAATTCCGCGCGCGAGGGCGGCTTCATCCTCGACGCCTTCAACGCGCTGGCGCAGAAGCACGAGACGATCGGCGACGTGCGTGGCAAGGGGCTGATGCTGGCGATCGAATTCGTCGCCGATCGCAAGGCAAAGACGCCGGCTGGCAAGACCTACATGGGCGCTCTGGCCGACGCCGCCTACGAGGCCGGCGCGCTGGTGCGCGTGTCCGGCAACAATATGATCATGTCGCCGCCTCTGGTGCTGGAGCGCAAGGAATCGCAGCAGATCGTCGACGCCGTTACGCATGCGCTCGACAGCGTGCGCATCGATCCCGCGAAATGACGGCAGGCTGGCTAAACGAACTCGACCCGCGGTTGACGCTGCCGCTCATCGCGGCGCCCATGTTTCTCGTCTCGGGCGTCGATTTCGTGGCGGCGGCCTGCGCGGCCGGCGTCGTCGGCGCCTTTCCGACGGTGAACTGCCGAACGGCGGAAGAGCTCGACGTCTGGCTGACGGACATTTCCACGCGCAACGACGCGACCGCGGCGCAAAGTGGCCGTGCGCCGGCGCCGTGGTGCGCCAATCTCGTCGTCCACAAGTCCAATGCGCGCCTGATGGACGACGTCGCAGTCCTCGTGCGTCATCGCCCGGAACTGGTCATCGCCTCGGTCGGCTCGCCGGCGCCTGTCATCGGCCCGCTGCACGATGTCGGCGCTCGCGTTCTCGTCGACGTCGCGACCATCCGCCACGCCGAGCGCGCGGTCGCCGCCGGCGCGGATGGGCTCGTACTGCTCACGGCGGGCGCGGGCGGACAGACAGGCTGGCTCAATCCGCTCGCCTTCGTGCGCGCGGTGCGCGCCTTCTACGATGGCCCGCTCGTCTTGGCGGGGGGCATTTCGGACGGCGCCGCTCTCTTCGCTGCCGAGGCGATGGGTTGCAGCCTCGCCTACATGGGCACGAAATTCATCGCCACGCGCGAGAGCATGGCGAAGGACGCCTACAAGGACATGCTGGTCGGCGCGCGCGCCGACGACATTCTGCTGACGCGCGCCTTCACCGGCCTTGAGACCAATATGCTGCGGCCCTCGATCGTCGCCGCAGGTCTCGATCCGGACAACCTCCCGGCGCGCGGCGCGATCGACATCGCGAAAGACATCAGCATCGAGGGACGCGCAAACAGACCCGAGCGCTGGCGCGACATCTGGAGCGCCGGCCATAGCGTCTCGGGCGTGGACGAGGTGCGCGGCGTCGCCGACCTCGTCGCGCAGACCCGCGCTGAATACGAGTCCGCGCGTGAAGCATTCGAGGTCAGAAGATCGAATAGGCGCCGTCGATGAGGAACATTTCGGCGGTGTGATAGGATGAGCCCTTGCTCATGATGTAGACGGCCACCGCAGCGAAATCCTCCGGCTTGCCGAAACGGCGCATGGGAATACGTGGCATGACGTTCGACACGAATTTCTCGTTGGCGAACAGGCCGCCGGTCATCTCGGATTCGATCCAGCCCGGCAGCACGCAATGCGCGGTCACGCCGTAGCGCGCAAGCTCCACCGCCAGTGCGCGGATGATCGAATTCAGCGCGCCCTTGGTCGCCGCGTAATGTTCGTTACGCGCCGTGCCCGAGATGGACGCAAGGCTCGAGGTCGCGACAAGCCGACCAAAGGCGTCGCCTTTGCCGGCGCGATCGCGCATGTGGCGCGCGGCGTGTTGCAGCGTCAGCACCGCGCCGTCGAGATTGGTCGCCAGCATTTCGCGCCATTCGCTCTGCGGCCGATCGATGAAGGACGAGCGCCCGCCGCCGCCGATGCCGGCATTGGCGAAGCAACCGTCGACGCGGCCGTATTTGGCGAGCGTCTCGTTGAAGGCGCGTTCGATCGAAGCCGCGTCGGACACGTCGCACTGACGCGCCTCGCATTTGCCGTTGGCGAGCGTCTTGAGCGCGGCCGCATTCTTCTCCGCATTTCGCCCCCAGATCGAGACCGACGCGCCCGCCGCCGCCATGCCCTGCGCCATGCCGAGGCCGATGCCGCCATTTCCGCCGGTGACGACGACGACGCGGCCCGTGAGATCGAAGAGCGACACGAATTCCTCCTGAAGCATTGCGTTGTGAGGCCATTCTAGGCGCAGTCCAAAAATGTTCAAACGCGAACCATCCACGCCATGCGGAATGCAATGTGTTCTATGGCGCCTCGCGATGGTTAACGATTTGCTACTTGTCTCCCTGCGACGACGCTCAACTGATCTGCGTCGTGCAAATTGGGGAGAGCATCATGATCAGGACCATCACGATCACCGCAATAGCGGCGGCCTGTGCGAGCGCCGCCTTGTCGACAACGGCCAGCGCGGCGCCCGGCCGCGCCCTCTGGTATGAATGCCAGTACGGCTGGCAGCCGCGCCAGTGCGCGCCGGACGGCGTGCAGATCGCGCCGCAGCGCGGTCGCCGCATCAGCACGGCTCGCCCGCAGCCGCCACCGCAGCCCGTTCCCGAGGTCGCCAAATTCCAGATCAAGCCCGAGGGCAGCGGAAACGTTGTGGGAGGCGGCGGAGGAGGTGGAGGCGGCGGCGGTGGGGGCCGCTGACGCCTGACCCGCGACGGGACGGATGCAATTCGCGTCCGTCCCGTCTGCGTTGTCGGCAATTGACAATGTACGCCGCGTCCCGATTCTGAGCGACGAGCAAAATCGGGAAACGCCATGGCCTACGAAACGATCCGCGTCTCTGTCGAAGACCACGTCCAGACGATCACCTTGCATCGTCCGGACAAGCTCAACGCCTTCACCCGGCAGATGATGGACGAGATGATCGCAGCCTTCGACGAGGCCGACGCGAACGACGATGTCCGTGTCGTCATCGTCACCGGCGAGGGCCGCGCCTTCTGCGCCGGCGCCGACCTCTCGGCTGGCGCGAGCACCTTCGAACTCTCCGCGCGCAAGGATCGCGCCCAGCCGAAGGAAAGCGCCGACGGCAAGACCAATTATTCCGACGAGGCGATCCGCGACGGCGGCGGCCGCGTGACCCTGCGCATCTTCAAGTCGCTCAAGCCCGTCATCGGCGCGATCAACGGACCGGCGGTCGGCATCGGCGCCACCATGACGCTGCCGATGGACATCCGCCTCGCCTCGACCGAGGCGCGCATCGGCTTCGTCTTCTCGCGGCGCGGCATCGTGATGGAGGCTGCCTCCAGCTGGTTCCTGCCGCGCCTCGTCGGCCCGCAGCAGGCGCTGGAATGGGTCTATTCCGGCCGCGTCTTCAATGCCGACGAAGCCTTGCGCGGCGGCCTGGTGCGCAGCGTGCTGCCGCCCGACCAGCTGTTGCCGGAGGCGCGGAAGCTCGCCAAGGAAATCGTCGACAATACGTCGCCTGTCTCGGTGGCGCTGATGCGCCAGATGGTCTGGCGCATGCTCGGCGCCGACGATCCCATGGAAGCGCACAAGATCGACTCGCGCGGCATTTTCGAACGCGGCCGCTCCGCCGACGTGAAGGAAGGCGTGATGAGCTTCCTCGAAAAGCGCCCAGCGAAATTCCCAGACAAGGTGTCGAAGGACATGCCGCCCTATTTCCCGTGGTGGGACGAGCGCGGGTACAAGTAAGCTATCCGCTTTCCTTCTCCCGCGGAGCGGGAGAAGGTGTCATGCGCAGCATGACGGATGAGGGTCGAGCCGATAACGAAAAGATCGGGGTGATCGCAGCCCCCTCACCCGACCTCGCTTCGCGAGGCCACCCTCTCCCGTTTCACGGGAGAGGGGATCAAACGGTTACTGCGCCGCCTGCGCCTTGCGGCCCTTGCCGCTCGACAGACCCATCTGCTTGGCGATCACCTGCAGCATGATCTCGTTGGCGCCGCCGCCGATCGCGGTGAGCCTGATATCGCGCATGATGCGTGAAATGCGCGATTCCCACATATAGCCCTGCCCGCCCCAGAACTGCAGGCAGGCGTTGGGGATTTCGAGAGCGAGTTTGCCCGCAAGGTATTTGGCGATCGACGCCTTCTCCGTCACGTCGCCGCCGCCGATGTAAAGTTCCGCCGCATTCCACGAAATCGCGCGCAGGGCTTCCACTTCCGAATGCATGGCGGCCAGCTTGTGCTGGATCGTCTGCATGTCGATCAGCGCAGAGCCGAAGGCCTTGCGCTCGCGCACATAATCGATGGTGATCGCAATCGCCGTCTCCAGCATCGTCGTCGCCTTCGCCGCAGCGTAGAGGCGTTCCTCCTGGAATTGCTCCATCTGATAAATGAAGCCGCGCCCCTCCTCGCCGATGCGGTGGCGCACCGGCACACGCACGTTGTCGAAGAAGATCTGCGCCGTGTCCGACGCGTGCAGGCCGAGCTTCTTCAGCTTGCGCGCGACTTCCACGCCCTTCGTCTTCATCGGCACGATGATCAGCGACTTGTTTCGGTGTGGCTGGCCGTCCGACGTATTGGCGAGCAGGCACATCCAGTCCGCCTGCACGCCATTGGTGATCCACATTTTAGAACCGGTGATGACGTAATCGTCGCCGTCGCACACCGCGCAGGTGCGGATCGAGGCGACGTCGGAGCCCGCGCCTTCTTCCGATACGCCGACGCAGGCGACCATTTCGCCCGCGACCGCGGGCGCCAGAAATTCGCGACGCAGTTCATCCGAACCGTGCTTGGCGAGCGCCGGCGTCGCCATGTCCGTCTGCACGCCGAGCGCGGTCGCCACGCCGCCGGCGAGCGCGCGGCCCCATTCCTCGGCCGCGATCATCGAATAGGAATAGTCGAGCCCGAGCCCGCCGAAAGCCTCCGGCTTGCTGATGCCGAGAAAGCCGGCGGCGCCTGCTTTCCTGAACAATTCGTGCGCGGGAAAGATGCCTGCCTCTTCCCAGGCGTCGGCGTAGGGATCGATTTCCGTCTGTACGAACTTGCGCAGCGAGCGGCGGAGTTCCTCGTGTTCCTGAGTGAAGATCATTTTCTCTCTCCATCGTCATTGCGAGGAGCGAAGCGACGAAGCAATCCAGAGTCACGACCCCTTTTCTGGACTGCTTCGCTCCGCCCGCAATGACGTGGCCTGACTGCGCCTAGCCCGGCAGGTCCAGCACCTGCTTGGCGACGATGTTCCGCTGCACTTCGCTCGAGCCGCCATAGATTGTCGCTGGCCGCGACAACCAGTAATGCGCGAGCGCGTCGAGACTGTCGTTGCCGTAGGTAACCGGCTCATCGATCGAACCGTTCTCGGCGGACATTTCGACCAGCGCCTCCGTGATCTTCTGATAGGTCGAGGTTGCGAAAATCTTGAGGATCGACACGTCGGGCCCGAGCGCCTCGCCGCGCCGCAGAATGTCTGCGAAGCGCGAATAGGCTTCGGTGAGGTCGGCGACGTCGAGCCGCAATTGCGTGAACTTGTCGCGAAAACGATCGTCCTCGAAAGCGCCGGTCGAGCGTCCCAGCAACGCGAGCCGGTTGAGCGCGACCTGCGACAATTTCGGCGAGCCCAGGAAAATCCGCTCGAAGCCGAGCAGCGCCTTGGCCATGGTCCAGCCTTCATTGACCTTGCCGACGATATTGTCCTTCGGCACGCGGACATTGTCGAAGAAGGTCTCGCAGAATTCCTCGTGGCCGCCGAGCGTCATGATCGGACGGCGCGTCACGCCAGGGGTCGAAAGATCGACCAGCAGGAAGGAAATTCCCTCCTGCTTCTTCGCCTGCTTGTCGGTGCGCACCAGCAGGAAAATCCAGTTGGCGTCCTGCGCCAGCGTCGTCCAGGTCTTCTGCCCGTTGACGACCCAATGGTCGCCGTCGAGCACGGCCTCGAGCCGCAGCGAGGCGAGGTCGGAGCCGGCGTTCGGCTCCGAATAGCCCTGGCACCACACGTCCTCGCAGGCGAGGATTCGCGGCAGGTAGGTCTGGCGCTGCTCCTCGCTGCCGTAGTTGATCAACAGCGGCCCGAGCATCACTATGCCCATATCCGGCGCGCGCGGCACGCCGGCGCGGTCGAGCTCCTCGAGATAGGCGATCTGCTTGGACACCGACATGCCCATGCCGCCGTATTTCTTCGGCCATTGCGGCGCGAGCCAGCCGCGCTTCGACAGCTTCTGGCTCCAGGGTTTCACCTCGTGCCAGCGAATGCGCCGCGGCAGATGGCGAATTTCGGCCGGGCACTCGGCCTCAATGAAATCGCGGACCATGGTGCGGAATTCCGCATCGGTCATCGCGTCGTAATCGTCTCGGGCGACAGCGGTCATGGCGGGCCTCAAACCTGTTCGAGCGCGGGCGAGAGCGCCGCGTAGCGTTTGCGATGCTGCGCGCCATTGCCGAGCCATGCGGCAAGCTTGATCGCGCGGCGGACGAAGAGCCCGATGTCGTGCTCGTCCGTATAGCCGATGGCGCCATGCATCTGGATCGCCTCCTTGGCGATCAGCAAAGCGCCGTCCGAGCAGCGCGCCTTGCAGGCGGACGCGATCAGCGCCTTGTCGCGCGCGGCGGCGCCTTCGAAAGCGCGCGCCGCGCGGTCGATCGCGGCCCGCATCATCTGCGTCGTCACATAGAGTTCCACAGCGCGGTGCTGGAGCGCCTGAAACGAGCCGATCGCCTTGCCGAACTGCTTGCGCTGCCGCAGATAGTCGAGCGTCATGTCGAGCGCGCGCTGCGACAGGCCGAACATTTCCGCCGACGCCGCGATCCGCGTCTCGTCGAGCGCGGCGTCGAGAACAGCCTCGCCCTTGCCGGGCGGTGCGACGCAGAAAAAGTTCGGCGCCTCGACATCCTGCAGATGAACACGATGGCAGGTCGCGCCGTCGGTGAAATAGCGCGTTTCGAGCTTCACGCCCTTGTCGCCGGGCTGCACGGCAAACAGGCCGACGCCCTCGGGCGCGCGCGCCGACACGATCAAGATGTTCGCCTGCGCCGCGCCATGCACGTAGTCCTTGACGCCTGTCAGCCGCCAGCCATTCGCTGCGGAAATTGCGCGTGTCTCGCAATCGCTCGCATGCAGTGCGCCGGCGACTTCCTGCCACGCGACCGCGATCACGCGCCCGCCTTCGACCAGGCCAGACATCAAATCGTCGTTGTGCGTTCCCTCGCCGCCCGCGAGCGCGCGCATCGCGAGCACGCCGACGGCCGACAGCGGCTCGGGCCCGATTCCACGACCGGTCTCCGCGAGCAACGCCGCGCATTCCTCGATGCCGAGACCCATTCCGCCGCAGCGCTCCGGCGCGCGCAGACCGACCCATCCGAGCTGGACCATCTCGTTCCAGCGCGCGGAATCATAGCCTTCCGGCTTGTTACGCCAGGCGCGCACGTCGCGCGCCATATCGGAACGGTTCACGTAGTCAGCAGCGCTGTCGCGCAGCATGCGCATTAGGTCTTCGGCCTCGCCGGAACTCATCGTCTCTTCTCTCTGCTTATTTGCGGCCCTTTACGCCGACGAGCGACGCGACCTTGCGCGCGATCTCGACAAGACGTGGACCGTAGGATTCCTCGATATCGCGGGTCTTCAGAAGATAGGCCGGCCCGCCACAGTTCAATGCGTAAAGACCGGCGCCGTTCGGCAGCACCAGCGGCGCGCCAGCGCCGTTCACGTCCTTGCGCCACTCGCCGATCGACGTACAGAAGCCGCGCTTCTCGATATCCTTGAACGACTTTTCCATGCCGCGCAGGATCTTTGCCTTCTCGTCGGGATATTTGCGCAGAACCTGATCAATCAGCGGCGCGCGTTCGCGCTCGGACAGCGCGGACAGATAGGCGCGACCCATGGCGGACACGCCCAGCGGGATCCGTGACCCGACGGTGACGCGCAGCGCGACGACATTCTGCCCCTCGCAATTCTCGATATAGAGCATGTTGAGCCGGTCGCGCGCGCCCAGCGCGACGGCCGCGCCGCATTCGTCCGCGAGCTCCTGCATGAAGGGCCGCGCAACGCGACGCACGTCGAGCTGCGCCAGAGCGACGTAACCCAGCGCCAGCACGCCGCCGCCTGGCGAATAGACGCCCAGCTTGCGGTCGTAATTGAGATAGCCGAGCTGGGTGAGCGTGTAGGTCAGGCGCGAGACCGTCGGCTTCGGCAGGCCGGTGCGCTTGGCCAGTTCCTGATTGCCAAGCGGACCGTCTTCGGGACGGAACACGCGAAGTATGTCGAGCCCGCGGGCCAGCGCCGTGACGAATTGCCGATCGTTCGCGCGCGCATGTTCCGGTCTCTCGATGGCGCCGTCCATGGGTTTCCTCGGTGTTTTCGCCTGTTTGCCGCGATTTCGCGAAAACATCAAGTGCTTTCGCATCGCGAAATGATGCGTTCGCAAATTGACCGCGTCCGACCCCGGTGTAATCTCGCCACGCAACGACAAATTCGATCGAGGAAACGCATCCGATGGCGCTGGACTACCAAAAGTTGATGAACTGGCCGCTGCCGGAAATCCGGCAGAAGCTCACGCCCAAGGATACGATGCTCTATGCGCTCGGCCTCGGCCTCGGCGCGGATCCGCTCGATCCGAAGCAATTGCGTTTCGTCTACGAGGACCATCTGCTCGCGCTGCCGACCATGGCGGTCGTGCTCGCGCCGCTCGGCTTCTGGATGAAAGACCCTGAGGTCGGCGTCGACTGGAAGAAGCTCCTGCACGGCGAGCAAGGCTTCACCCTGCATAAGCCGATCCCGGCGGAAGGCGAGATTATCGGCCGCTCGCGCATCGTCGAGATCGTCGACAAGGGCGCGGGCAAAGGCGCGCTCGCCTTCATCGAACGTACGATCACGGACGCCGCCACCGGGGAAACGATCGCGACGCTCACATCCACCAGTTTCCTGCGCGGCGACGGCGGCTTCGGCGGACCGACCGGCCCGACGCCCGCGCCGCACAAACTGCCCGAGCGCGCGCCCGACAAGACCTGCGACCTCGCCACCCTGCCGCAGCAGGCGCTGATCTATCGTCTCAGCGGCGACTACAACCCGCTTCACGCGGATCCCGAAGTCGCGACCCACGCCGGCTTCAAGGCGCCGATCCTGCACGGGCTCTGCACGCTCGGTCTGGCTGGCCACGCCATTCTCAAGACCGTCTGCGACTACGATCCGACGCAGCTCGCCTCGCTGAAATTGCGCTTTTCCTCGCCCGTCTACCCTGGCGAGACCATCCGCACCGAAATGTGGATCGACGGCAAGGAGGTCTCGTTCCGCGCCCGCGTCGTCGAGCGCGACATAGTCGTACTCGACAACGGCCTCGTGACGCTGCGCTGACCTCAGAGCGGCAGGAAATAGACCGCGACGCAGAACAGGACGAGCGTCATCAGGGCGAACACGCCGTTCCAGCGGATCGTGATCGTCTCCGACGGCCGCCCCATGACGCCGCCCAGCAGCACCATCGAGCTGTTGAGCGGCGACATGCCGTTGCTGAGCGACCAGGCGCCGACGATGACGAAGACCAGCTTGAGCGGGCTCAAGCCGGTCGCCGGCGCATGCGCCAGCGCGCCGACGAGCATGGTGACCGTCACCATCGCGTTGATGCCGACCACGGCGAGCCCTGCAATGACCAGCACGATGGCGACGCTGAGCATGGCCGGCGTCAGGTGAAGATTGGTGATGATCGCGACCATCGTTTCTTCGCGCAGCACCAGCGGCGTCATGGCGCCGAGGAAGCCAGCAGTCGCAAACAGCGTGACCTCGTTGGCGTAAGCCGGAAAGCCGAGTTTCGAGCGTTCGATCAGCGTGACGGTCGATCGCCTCAACGCCTCCAGGGGTCCGAGCGCGGCATTTTGCAGCGCGAGCCAGCCGAGCGCGAACAGCGGCACCACGACAAGAATATGAATGGTGAACCGAACGCCCGTCAGCTCTTCCATCGCCAGCGCGATGAGCGTGATCGCCGTCACCTGCGCCAGCATGGCGAGCGCCGCCCGCCATCCGCCGGGATCGTCATTGACAGGCGCGGTTTTCGCGCGCGGAAACTGGATGAAGTCGAACAGCCAGCCGAAGGCGAGGAAAACCACGGTCAGCATGAGCCCATAGGGCGCATATTCGGCCCAATGGACGCCCGGCGTCAGCGAGAACAGCAGCGCCATGGTGATCGACAGCGGGCACCACATGGCCATGGAATGGAAACCGCGCAACACCGCGAGCGTCATCCTCTTTTCGCGCAGTTCGAACCGGCCCTGGTCGCCGCCGGCGGAAGCCAGCGTATTGGTCTGCTTCAGCATGGAGGCGAGCAGCGCCAGCCCGCCGAGATTGAGCAGAATGCCGAAGACATGGCCGCCGAACGTCAGCGCGACATAACGTCGGCCCGGCGGCTGCGCGACGAGATAGCGCCCTGCCCGTTCCACCATTGGCGAGGAGGCGGCGGCATCGCGCAGAAAGCTGAGCGCGGCGAGAAACGCAGGGTAGAAACAGGACGCGGCGAGCCCGTCGCCCACCTTGCGCCATGCGCCGGTCGAGATGCCCGCATACAGCCCGAGCGCGACACAGGCGGCGACGAGAAACCGCGCATTGCCGCGCAAGCGCGGCCATTCGAGCGCAATGTAGAAGACGAGCGCCGGCGCCGCGACATAACCTGCGAGCGGCCAGCGCGTATAAGCGTGCAGCGTCGCACCGGCCAGCGTGATCGCCAGCAGTACGGCCGAGCGCGCACGCGCGAATTCCAGCAACCCCGAAGCCATGCGTTCTGCTTAGCAGCGCCTTGCGATGTGGAACAGTTGCGAAACCAGCTTTCGCTATGCGAAGTTCGCGCATCCCCCTTTCCTCTTCCTCACAGCAGACGACAAGAACTTTGAAAACGCCTCGACGCCTCTCGCCTGACTCAGCCCTCGCCCTGCTCGAACCAGGCATGCGCGTCTTCGTCCACGCCGGCCCCTCGGAATGCATGACCTTTGTCGAGGCGCTGAAGGCCGATCCCGAGCGTGCGCGCGGCGTCGAATTCGTCGGCGTCTTCATTCCCGGCCTCAACGCCACCGATTATTCTGTGCTCGCGCCCAACGCGCGCATCGCCTCGACCTTCGTGTCCCCGCCGTTCGCCGACGCTTTTTCGTCCGGACGGCTGCGCTACCTGCCCAGAGCCTACAGCGGCTTCGCCGGTACGCTCGCGCGCATGAAGATCGACCTCGCCGTCCTGCGCGTTTCTCCGCCGGGCCCGGACGGACGCATGTCCTTCGGGCTCAATCAGGATTATGCGCCGATCGCCGCGCGCGCGGCGCAGCGCGTCCTCGCTTTCGTCGACCAGAGCATGCCGCATATCGCGGGCGAGCCGGGCCTGCGCGCCGAGGATTGCGACGCCATCGTCGAGATCGACGAGCCGCTGCGCGCCTTTCCCGCCGCGGCGGCTTCGGGAACGCTGGAAAAGGTCGGCATCAACGCCTCGCGGCTGATCCGCGACGGCGACACGATCCAGATCGGCATCGGCAAGGTGCAGTCCGCCGTGCTCGCCAATCTCTTCGACCGCAAGAATCTCGGCCTGCATTCCGGCATGATCGACGATTCCATCGCAGCGCTGATGGATAAGGGCGTGCTCGACAATTCCGCGAAGTCGGCGGATCGCGGCGTCGGCGTCACCGGCATGGCGATCGGCACGGCGGCCTGCTGGGCCTGCGCCGCCCGGCCGGACATGCGGTTTCGCTCCGCCGACTACACCCACGCCGCCGCTGCGATTTCGGCGCAGGACAATTTCGTCGCGATCAATTCCGCGATCGAGGTCGATCTGCTCGGCCAGTGCAACGCCGAAATGCTCGGCGGTCGCCAGATCAGCGGCGCCGGCGGGTTTCACGACTTTCAACGTGGCGCTGCGGGATCGAAGGGCGGCCGCTCCATCGTCGCGCTTCCGTCATCGGCGGGCGGCGCCAGTCGCATCGTCGCGCGTCTGCCGGCAGGCGTCGCCACTGGCCCGCGCAACGACGCCGACTATATCGTTACCGAATATGGCATGGCTGCCCTGCGCGATCTCGATCTCGACGCGCGCGCCGAAGCCCTGATCATGATCGCCGCGCCGCAATTCCGCAGCGATCTGACCGCCGCTTGGAAGGACCTGCGCGCGAATTTCTGAAGCGTCGCCGAAAGGCGACGGAACGAACACGAGAACGAGAAGAGCATGACCGGAGGAAAAAACGACGGCCTCGTCAGCGGCGACCGCCACATGACGCGCGCCGAACTCGACGAGCGCGCGGCCCGCGCCGCGCACGGGTTTCGTGACATCGGCGTGAAACCGGGCGATTCCATCGCACTGTTCCTGCGCAACGATTTCGTCTTTTTCGAAGCCTCGCTCGCCGCCCAGCGCATCGGCGCCTATGCGGTGCCGATCAACTGGCACTTCAAGGCTGAAGAGGTCGAATACATTCTGAACGATTGCGGCGCGCGCGCCTTCATCGTCCATGCCGACCTCTGGCCGCGCGTGGCGCATATCGTGCCGGCGGGCGTGCATGTCTTCATCGCGCCGACCCCGCCGGAACTCGGGGCGGCCTACGGCCTCGGCCCGCAGGACTGCGTCGTTCCGGCTGAAGCGCAGAACTGGAACGTCTGGGTCCATGCGCAGCAGCCCGCCGAAAACCTGCCGCCGCCCGCAACCGACAGCATGATCTACACGTCCGGCACGACCGGAAATCCGAAGGCCGTGCGCCGCAACCCCGCAACGCCCGCGCAGATGGAGAAAGCGGCCTGGGTGCGCCGCACCGTCTATGGATTCACGCCCGACATGGTCGCAGGCCTTCCCGGCCCGCTCTATCATTCCGCGCCCAATTCCTTCGGTCTGCGCGCGGCGCTCACCGGCAAGGGCGTCGTGCTCACCCCGCGCTTCGATCCCGAGGGCCTGCTGGAGCTGATCGAAAAGCATCGCATCTCGCACATGTTCATGGTGCCGACCATGTTCGTGCGCCTGCTCAAACTGCCGAAGGACGTGCGCGAAAAATACGACGTCTCGTCGCTGCGCTACATCATCCATGCCGCCGCGCCCTGCCCGCCCGAAGCCAAGCGCCAGATGATCGAATGGTGGGGACCGATCATCCACGAATTCTACGGCTCGACCGAATCGAGCGCGGTCACGCTCGCCACCAGCGAGGACGCGCTGAAAAAGCCGGGCACTGTCGGCCGCCCGATCGAGGGCGCGGAAGTCGTCATCGTCGGAGAGAACGGCGAGGCGCTCGGCCCCAACCAGACCGGCGAGATCTTCACCCGCATCAACGGCATGCCGGACTTCACCTATTTCAACAAGCCGGAGAAGCGCGTCGAGATCGACCGCAACGGCCTCATCACCTCGGGCGACGTCGGCTATATCGACGACGACGGCTATCTCTTCATCAACGATCGCAAGCGCGACATGGTGATTTCGGGTGGCGTCAACATCTATCCCGCCGAGATCGAAAGCGTCGCGCTGCACATGCCCGACATCAAGGATTGCGCGGTCTTTGGCATTCCCGACGCCGAATTCGGCGAAAGCCTGATGGCGGTCGTCGAACCGCAGCCGGGCATCGATCTGAAGATCGAGGACGTGCGCGCCTATCTCAAGCAGCATCTGGCCGACTACAAGGTGCCGCGCCACATCGAGATCGGCCACAATCTGCCGCGCGAGGATTCCGGCAAGATCTTCAAGCGCCGCCTGCGCGATCCCTATTGGGAGAAGGCGGGTCGGACGATCTGAGCTTCAGGGGCGCAAGGTCAGATCGGCCGCGCGTTCGCCGGAGCGGATCGCGCCCTCGATCGTCGCGGGCAGCCCGGTCTGCGTCCAGTCGCCCGCGAGCCACAGATTGCGCCACCGCGTCTGCGCCTGCGGCCGCAGCGCGTCCTGCGCCGGCGTCGCCGCGAAGGTCGCTCGCTTTTCCTTGACGATGCGCATCGGCGGAAGCTGCCCGGCGTCGAGACCCGCAATCCGCGCAACCTCGCGCCAGATGCGTTCGCCAATATCCTCGGGCGCCATTTCGATGAAGGCGTCGGCAGCGCTGATCGTGACCGACAGACGTTCGGGAAAAGCGAACACCCACTCGCTCATACCGCCGACGACGCCGGTCAGGAGCGGCATGGTCGTGGGCGGGCGAACCGCGAAATGCGCATTGAAAATGGCGCAATGTTGCGTAGGCGCCTGCAGGCCGGGAACAAGCTCCAGCGCACTCCACGCCGGAGCGGCGAAAATGACGCGATCTTCGTCCGCAAGCGTGATCGTGTCTTCGCCGAAATCGAGCGCGGCGACCCGATCATTGACGAATTCCAACCCGCGCAGCCGCGCGCCGAAACGAACCTCCGCACCGCGCGCAGCCAGAAAAGCGAGCGCAGGATCGATGAAGGCCGGCCCGAGCCCATGCGCGGGTACGCGAGGACGCGCCGCCGCTCCGCCCGCGCCGAGACTTTCGCGCACGATTGCCGCCGCCAGTCGCGCCGAGGCGACATCGAGCGGCGTGTTGAGCGCGGAGACCAGCACGGGCCTCCACATGCGCTCCCAAAGCGCGCCCTGCGTTTGCAGGGCGTCCGCGACCGTCGCATTCGCAGGCGCGGTCAGAAGCCTGGCCCCACCGAGATAGTCGAACGCTTTGGTGCCCGGAACGCGACGCGAAGCTGCGAAAATCCACCAGGGAATGCGGCCGGCGTTGGGTCGCAGTGTCCAGTGTTCGTCCTGCGCGAGATCGACGAAATCGAACGCGCAATCCTGCGGCCCCGCAAGCGCATCCTTCGAGCCAATTCGCGCCAAATAGCTGATCGCCGCGTGATTACAGGCGAGCAGCAGATGATTGCCATTGTCGATCGTGAGCCCGAGTTGGCCGTCGTAGTAGGAGCGACAACGCCCGCCCGCCATGCGCGCGGCCTCGTGCATGACAACGCGTCGCCCCTCGGCGGCAAGCCGCGTCGCCGCCGCCAGACCCGCCAGCCCCGCGCCGATCACATGAACGACGCCGCTCACCATATGCCCCAGCGCAGCAGGGCCCAGATCATCTTCACCTTGTCGACGCCGATGCGAATGCGCGGATTGGCGAAGCCGCGTCTTTCGAGCCGCGCAAGCACATCCGAATAGGCAGCCGCCATCAGCCGCGGCGCCTTGACCGCCGCGCGCGGCGCGCGATCCATGATCGCCTGCGCCGCCTCGAAATGCGCATGCGCTTGGCGCAGCAGCGGCGCGCAGGCCTCCGCGAGGCGCGGATGCGCGACCACGGCCGCCGGCGTCAGCTCGGTCATGCCCGCCGCAAGCAGCGCCTCGCGTGGCAGATAGAGGCGGCCGCGTTCTGCGTCTTCATCGATATCGCGCAGGATATTGGTGAGCTGCAGCGCGCGGCCGAGATGATGGGCGAGCTCGACGCCCGCCCTGTCATCCATGCCGAAGATGCGGACAGACAGGCGCCCGACCGCGCTCGCCACCCGGTCACAATAGAGATCGAGCGAGGCGGCGTCCGGCGCGACGATCGGGCCCCGCAAGTCCATGTCCATGCCGTCGATGACCGCGACGAAATCCTCGCGCTTCAGGCCGTAATGCGCGACATGCGGCGCGAGATGCGCGGCCTCGCCGGGCGCGCCGCCCGCATAAAGCGCATCGATGTCGTCGCGCCAGCCTTGCATCGCGCCAGCCGGATCGTCCTGATGCGCATCGCCGTCGGCTATGTCGTCGACCGCGCGGCAAAAGGCGTAGACATCGAACATCGCCTGCCGTTTTTCGCGCGGCAGGATGCGCATGCCCGCGTAGAAAGAAGAGCCGGATGCGGCCTGCGCGGGACGGTCGACGGGCCCGCTCAAGTCCGGCCCTCCCGCCGATTTCCGCCGAGCGACAATGCGCGACGAACCAACACAACCCCGGCTGCGGCAACCGCGGTCGTAACAAATCCGGCCCTGGAGGCATGGACTTTTTCATACAGCGGATCGCGCACGAGCAAGCCTGCGGTCAAACGCTCGGCAAGTTTCTGGATGGCGGCGACATTCATGGCGAGCCTGAGATCGCGCACCTGCGTCGGAAAGACAGCAGACTCGGCCAGCAATTTCTCGGTGCGTCGCGCGAGATCGACAATTGTCGCACGCAGTTCAGGGGCGGCCCGCCCGGCGCCCAGCATGTCGATGCGCGCGCCATGCGCATCAAGCGCGTCTGCCGGAATGTAGACCCGGTCGAGGTCGCGAAAATCCTTGCCGCAATCCTGCAGGTGATTGATGATCTGCAGAGCCGCGCACAATTTGTCGGATGCGACCCATGTGTCGCGGCTCTCGCCATGAAGGTCGAGCACATAGCGTCCAACCGGCATGGCCGAGAGGCGGCAATAGTCGACGAGATCGTCGAAATCGCGATAACGATTCTTGGTCACGTCCAGCTTGAAAGCCTCGATCAGATCGAGCGCATGCCGGTCGGTGACGCGCGTTCGGGACAGCGCCTGTTTCAGGGGTTCGGCAACCGGATCTGAAGGCCCCTGCCCTGTCAGCGCCCGCGCAAGACCATCCAGCAGCGCGAGCTTTCTCTCCGGCGCGAGCGTGGCGTGATCGGCGACATCGTCGGCCGCGCGCACGAAATTGTAGAATGCCAGCACCGGCGCGCGATAGCGGCGCCCGAGCAGCGCTGCGACCGGAAAATTCTCGTCCTGGTGGGACTTGCCGGAGCTGGCGGCGGCGACTTCACTCACGGCGACGCACTCCCCGCCGCCTGGTAACGGCCTTTCCATGCGCCGCCGCGGCCGCGTAGATACGCGAGCGCCGACTCGAGCGTAAAGGCCATATAGAAGGCGGCCACGACAGGCAGGAACAGGCCGCGCCAGGCGCCGAAGCCATAAAACCGCAGCATCGGCCGATAGGACAGGACCATCAGCATGTAGGCGGCGAGCGCCAGCATGCCTGTCGTCGGATCCCAATGACCTGCGAGCGCGGCCGGCGCGACGAAGGTCAGCGCCATGCCGAGCGTCGCGACGCCGAGCCTCCACAGGGAATAATCGAGTTCGGCGAAGGCCGATCGCACCACCATCCGCCTGATATCGGCAAGATGCGGATAGGGGCGCAGGCTTTTCACGCGCTGCGTGAGGCCGAGGAAGATCGGCCCGGTCTTTTTCATCGCCGCGCCGAGCGCACAATCGTCGATCAGCGCGTCACGGATGACGTCGAGCCCGCCGGCGCGCGCCAGCGCCTCGCGCCGCACGAGCATGCAGCCGCCGGCCGCCGCCGCCATGCGACGGCGCGGATTGTTCACCCAGGCGAACGGGTAGAGCATCTGGAAAAAATAGACGAAGGCGGGAACGAGCCAGCGCTCCGCTCGGCTGTCGCAGGCAAGCTTCGCCATCAGCGAGACGAGCGTCAGGCCGCCACGCTCGGCGCCGCCGACGAGTCGGGCGAGCGTATCGGGCGCGGTTTCGATATCGGCGTCGGTGAACAGGATATAGTCGGGCCGCACGCCTGCGCGCGCCTCCACAAATGCGAGCCCCGCACGCATCGCGTTGATCTTGCCGGTCCAGCCGGGCGGCGGGTCCTCGCCGCGCAATACGGTCAGCCGATCGCCGGCGCCGACCGCTGCCGCCGCCGCGCGCGCGATTTCGCCAGTCCCGTCGGCGCTCTGGTCGTCGACCACGACGACGTCGAAGGGGACCGCGCAATCCTGTCGCAACAGGCTCGCCACACAGCGAGCGATTGTTTCGGCCTCGTCGCGCGCCGGAACGATTGCCGTCACCCGAATTTCTTGCGCGCCGTCGACGACAATCGGCTCGAGCCGCTCGTCGCTGACGCGCGCCTGCCAAAAAAAACCGCGTGCGAAAATCAGCGTCAGCCATATGGCCAGCGTCAGTGAAGCCAGCACGAGCGCGATCATGCGATATATCCCGACTGCCGGAACCATCCGATCGCGTCGGCCAACCCCTCCTGATAGGGCCTGGTCGCATATCCCAACTCACGCCGCGCCTTGGCGTCGCTGAAGAACATCGTCTTGCGCGCGAGCCGCAGCCCTTCGAGCGTCGCGAATGGCGTCCGTCCGGTGACATATGCAACAGCCTCCGCGCCGAGTGCGAAGGGATAGATCAATCCAATCGGCAATCGCACGCGCGGCGGCCGGCGACCAACCAATCCCGCGATGACGGCGAGCATGTCAGACAGGGCGACATTCTCGCCGCCCAGAATGTAACGCTCGCCGATACGCCCACGCTCGAGCGCCGCGACGACCCCCGCCGCGACATCGTCGACATGCGCGAGATTGAGGCCAGTCTCGACATAGGCCGGCATGCGCCCGGACGCCGCTTCGACAATGATCCGCCCTGTCGGCGTCGGCTTTATGTCGCGCGGCCCGATCGGCGTCGACGGATTGACGATCACCACTGGCAGCCCGTCGCGCGCCGCCATCTGTTCCACGAAGCGCTCGGACAGGATCTTGCTGCGCTTGTAGCAGCCCATCTCCGGAATGACGGCTGCGGGCATGGTCTCGTCGGACGACCCGCCATCCAACGGCTGGATCGTCGCGGTCGAGCTGACATGGACGATGCGGGAGAGGCCGGCCTTGCGCGCGGCCTCCATCACCAGGCGCGTGCCCTCGACATTGGCGCGCAGCACCTCTGCCGGATCGGGCGCCCACAGGCGATAGTCGGCGGCGGCATGGACGATATGATCGACATCTTCCAGGGCCGCATCGAGCGATTTCGAATCGAGGATGTCGCCAGTGAAGGCCTCGTCCAGCGGGTCGAGATTGGCGCGCGCCGAAGTCGCGCGCGCCAGCGTGCGCACGCGATACCCCTTCTGTCGCAGGACATGCGCAACCGCCGACCCGAGAAAACCGCTCGCGCCGGTCACGAGAACGCGTGCGCCTGGCCTGGTGTGATCGCTCGCCGACACCGCGGGGGCGCCCCCATCATTTCATTCAGCAGAGCGCCTCAGCGCTCCATGCTGCCCGGGATAGAAGATTTTTGACGCTTGGCCAAGCGCGGAAGGAAGGCGCCGCATTCGACTTTCCATCGGCATCCGCTCGCACTATCTTGTCGGACAATCCGGCGGCGCGACCGCCAAGAACAGTGGATGTGGAGGACAACGCATGAAAGCCGTCATTAGCCGCGAGGTCGGCGGTCCCGAGACATTGCGCCTGGAGGACCTGCCGGACCCGCAGGCCCGGCCCGGCCAGGTGGTGGTCGATGTGAAGGCCTGCGGCGTCAATTATCCCGACGCGCTGATCATCCGCGACATGTACCAGTTCAAGCCGGAGCGGCCATTTTCGCCGGGCGGCGAGATTTCCGGCGTGATTTCGGCGGTCGGCGAGGGCGTGTCCGGCCTCAAGGCCGGCGACCGCATTCTCTCCTCCTGCGGTTGGGGCGGCATGTCCGAAAAGGTCGCGGTCGACGCGACACGCGTGGTCAAGATTCCGGATTCCATGCCCTACGACGAGGCCGCCGCCTTCCTCATGACCTACGGCACCTCGCACCACGCGCTGAAAGACCGCGCCAAGCTGAAGGCCGGCGAGACGCTTCTGGTATTGGGCGCGGCCGGCGGCGTCGGCATCGCGGCGGTCGAACTCGGCAAGGCCATGGGCGCCAGGGTGATCGCCGCAGTCTCGTCTCAGGAAAAAGCCGATTTCTGCAAGAAACACGGTGCCGACGAGGCGATCGTCTATCCCGCCGGCCCCTTCGACAAGGCCGGGACCAAGGCGCTGGCCGACCTCTTCAAGAAGGCCTGCGGGCCGAACGGCGCGGACGTAATCTACGATCCCGTCGGCGGCGATTACGCCGAAGCCTCGCTACGCGCCATCGCCTGGGAAGGCCGCTTCCTCGTGGTCGGCTTCCCCGCCGGCATTCCGAAGCTGCCGCTCAATCTCACCCTGCTGAAGGGCTGCGACGTGCTCGGCATCTTCTGGGGCGATTTCGTACGCCGCTTCCCCGAGCGGCATCAGCAGAACCTGCGTGAGATGATGGACCTCTACGCGCACGGCAAGATCCGGCCCTACGTCTCCGAGAGCTTCCCGCTGGAAAAGGCGGGCGCAGCAATCGACTGGCTGTCCAGCCGCAAGGCCATGGGCAAGGTCGTGGTGACGATGGGCTAGGAGCCCTCATCCTGAGGAGCGCCTGAAAGGCGCGTCTCGAAGGATGGCAAGAGCAGCAATCCGGCCCATGCTTCGAGACGCGATGCCCTGCATCGCTCCTCAGCATGAAGGGCAGAAGGGAGAAACCTGATGACCGATCTCGAAACCTTCCGGCGCGAGACACGCGCCTGGCTCGAGGCAAATTGCCCGGCCGAAATGCGTACGCCGCCGGACGACGAGGAAGACCGCTGCTGGGGAGGCCGCAACTGGAAGTTCAAGAACGAGGCGCAGAAGCAATGGCTGGAGCGCATGGCCGCGCGCGGCTGGACAGTGCCGGACTGGCCGAAGGAATTCGGCGGCGGCGGCCTCTCCAAGGACGAAACGAAAATCTTGCGCGAAGAAATGCGCGCGATGAAATGCCGCTCGCCCCTCGACAGTTTCGGCATCTGGATGCTCGGCCCGGCGCTGCTGAAATACGGCAATGAGGCGCAGAAGAAGGAACACCTGCCCAAGATCGCGCGTGGCGAAATCCGCTGGTGCCAGGGCTATTCGGAGCCGGGCGCCGGCTCCGACCTTGCTTCGCTGCAAACAAAGGCCGAGGACAAGGGCGACCATTATCTCGTCAACGGCCAGAAGATCTGGACGAGCTACGCCAACTACGCCGACTGGATTTTTTGCCTCGTGCGCACGGATCCCAAGGCCAAGAAGCATGAAGGCATTTCCTTCCTGCTGTTCGACATGGCCTCGTCCGGCGTCGAGACGCGGCCGATCCTGCTGATCTCCGGCAAGTCGCCGTTCTGCGAGACCTTCTTCACCGACGTGAAAGTGCCGAAGGAAAATCTCGTCTACACCGAGAACAAGGGCTGGGACGTCGCCAAATACCTGCTGACCCATGAGCGCGACATGATCGGCGGCATGGGGCTCGGCGGTGGCCGACCGCTCGGCCAGATCGCCGCGCAATCGGTCGGCGTCGAGAACGGCTCGCTTGCTGACCCGCTATTGCGCGCCGACATAGCCGAATTCGACGTGGACGCCTTCGCCTTCGCGCTCGCGATGGAACGCGCCGGCGACCTGATGAAGTCGAAGCAGGCCCATCCCGCCTATTCGTCTTTCCTGAAATATTACGGCACGGAACTGAACAAGCGCCGCCACGAACTCGTCATGTCCTCGCTCGGCTCCGACGGGCTCGAATGGGAGAGCGAGCGGTCGCAGGAGGGCGACGCCCCGCGCGCCTGGCTGCGCACCAAGGCGAATTCGATCGAGGGCGGCACCAGCGAAGTGCAGCTCAACATCATCTCCAAGCGCATCCTGGAATTGCCGGGGGCTTGAGCGCACCAAGCATGCCGTCATTGCGAGGAGCGAAGCGACGAAGCAATCCACTCTACGGAACGTCAGCCGTATGGATTGCTTCGCCTCGCTCGCAATGACGGGCTCACGAAATTCAAGGGAAACCTAGAAATGGCCCTCGTCCTCACCGAAGAACAATCCATGCTCCGCGATTCCGCGCGCGGCCTCGTCGCCGATCGCGCGCCCATCGCCCATCTGCGCAAGCTGCGCGACAGCCGCGACGACGAAGGTTTCTCGCGCGAAGTCTGGAAGGAATTCGCTTCCATGGGCTTCGCCGGAATCATCGTGCCGGAAGACAATGGCGGCTCCGGCCTCGGTCATGTCGAGGCGGGCGTCGTCATGGAGGAGATCGGCCGCAATCTCACGCCCTCGCCGTTCCTGTCGACTGCTATTCTCGGCGCGACCGCGCTGAAGCGCGCGGGCGGCGCGCGCGCTGGCGATCTTCTCGCAAGGCTCTCGGCCGGCGATCTCCTGCTGGCGCTCGCGCTCGATGAAAGACCGAAGCACACGCCGAAGCACATCGAGACCAAGGCGACGCGCTCGGGCAACGGCTTCACGCTCTCCGGCGCCAAGACTTTCGTCGTCGACGGCCATGTCGCCGATCTCCTGATCGTCACCGCGCGCACGGCAGGCGGCGACGATGACAAGGACGGCGTGACCCTGCTGCTCGTCGACCCCAAGGCCAAGGGCGTTTCCATCGAACGCACAATCATGGTCGATGCGCACAATGCCGCGCGCATCACGTTCGAAAATGTCGCGGTCGATTCCGACGCCGTGCTCGGCGAGATCGACGCCGGCGCGCCGCTGGTCGAGACTATCCTGGACGCCGGCCGCGCCTGCGTCGCCAGCGAGCTCCTCGGCCTCAGCGAGGAAGCCTTCGAACGCACCGTCGCCTATCTCAAGGAGCGCAAGCAGTTCGGCAAGCTGATCGGCGAATTCCAGGGCCTGCAGCACCGCGCCTCGCATCTTTATTGCGAACTCGAGATCACGCGCGCAGCTGTTCTCAAGGCGCTGCAGATGCTTGACGCCGACGCGGATAAGGCCCGCGCCTATGTGGCGGTCGCCAAGGCGCGCGCCTGTTCCTCGGCCGACCTCGCCGTGCGCGAAGCCGTGCAAATGCACGGCGGCAACGGCATGACCGACGCCATCGACATCGGTCTGTTCATGAAACGCGCGCGCGTCGCCCAGGAATTGTTCGGCGACGCGCGGTTTCACGCGAACCGGATTGCGAAGATCAGGGGATATTGAGAAACGAGCCCCAACCCTTCTCCCCGTAAAACGGGGAGAAGGTGGCCGAAGGCCGGATGAGGGGCCGGGCCGGTACATCCATACCAGTCGCAGGCCCCCTCACCCCAACCCACTCCCCGCCCTGCCGGGAGAGGGAGATGGTCCCTACTTCCTCGGCTTCGCGAACGGATGCGTCGATGACAATCCGCCGTCGACCGGAAACGCCTGCCCGTTGACATAGGACGCGTCGTCGCTCGCCAGGAACAGCGCCATGGCGGCGATCTCTTCCGGGCGGCCAGCGCGTTGCAGCGCATTGAGCTGCCCGATCTTGCCTTCCGTCCCGCGCGAACGCGCATGATCGAACAGCGGCTTGGTCATGCCCGTCTCGATCAGACCCGGACAGATGGCGTTGACGCGCACGCCCGTGCCGATCAGCGCATTGGCCGTAGTTTGCGCCAGACTGATCACCGCCGCCTTGCTCGCGCTATAGGGCACATTGCCGGCGTTGGCGCGCATGCCGCCGACCGACGCCGTGGCGATGATCGAGCCGCCGCCCTGCGCGATCATGACAGGCGCGGCATGTTTGATCGCCAGAAACACGCCGATCACGTTAACGCGCAAAATCTCGGCAAAATTCTCGACACTGACGTCGAGCAACGTCGTCATGCCGCCGGTGATGCCGGCATTGGCGTAGATGACGTCCAGCCGGCCGAATTCCTTGACCGCCGTCGCGACGAGCTTCTTCACGTCGTCCTCGTTGCCCGCGTCCATCGCCAGACCGCTCGCGGCATGGCCCGCCTTCTGGATCATCTCGAGCGTCTGGTTGAGGCCCTCCTCGGCCCTGTCGGCGATCAGCAGCCGCGCCCCCTCTTTGGCGAAACGCAGCGCGGTCGCCCGCCCGATGCCGCTCGCCGCCCCCGTCACGATCGCTGCCTTGCCTGCAATTCTGCCTGTCATCTCGTCCTCCAATTTTCGTGCAGAATAGCGGGCGGCCATGCGCCACGAAAGCTTGCGCGCGTCGCGCGCCGCGCATAGACCGGATGCACGCGAGAGGGAGAGACACGTGACGCAACCGACCGGCACCGCCTTCAGTTCCACGCACAAGCCGCTCGGCCTCGACGATTTTACCGCGACGCGCTTCTGGTGGGTGCGCCATGCGCCGGTGCGCGAAGACGGCGGTTGCATCTATGGTCAGCGCGACCTGCCCTGCGATTGCAGCGAAACCCATGTCTTCGAAGCTCTGTCCCGCGTCCTGCCCAGAGATGCTCTGTGGGTGACCAGCAATCTCGGGCGGGCCAAGCAGACGGCCGCCGCGATTTTCGCCGCCGGCCATCCCGACGCCCATCTGCAACCCCTCGCCATGGCGGAATTCGCCGAGCAGAATCTCGGCGACTGGCAGGGCCTGAACCGCGCCGAATTCTTCCGCAATGTGAAGCCTTCGCCGGCAGGGCACTGGTTCAATGCGCCGGAAGAGCGCGCGCCCAACGGCGAGAGCTTCGTCGACCTGATCGATCGGACGCGCTCCGGCATCGACAAACTCGCCGCCAGCCATGGCGGGCGCGATGTCGTGGTCGTCGCCCATGGCGGCACGATCCGCGCGGCGATCGGAATCGCGCTGAACCTCGCGCCGTCCGCCATGATGGCGTTCACGACCGACAATTGCTCCGTGACGCGGCTCGACATTCTGCGCAACGAAAGCGAAAGCGGCTGGCGTGTCCTGATGGTCAATCACCAGCCGTGGGTCGGCGCGCAGAGCGAGAGCAAGCTGGCGTGATCCAGCCCCCTCTCCCCGCTTTCGGGGAGAGGGCTGGAGTGAGGAGTCTAGCGACCGGGATCGATGCGAACCGCAGATCCCCTCATCCCCGGACCGAAGTCGGCAACAGCCGACTTCGTGTCGGCGCTTCGCGCCACCTTCTCCCCGCTTCACGGGGAGAAGTGGAAACGCTCACTCCACAGCGGCATACACCAGCGTGCGGAACAGCATGCGATAATAATCGCGCTGTCCGGGCGCCTGGATCATCATCAGCGCGAACAGATCTTCCTGCGGATCGATCCAGAAGGTCGTGCCCGCGATACCGCCCCAGTAGAATAGCCCTTCCGAGCCCGGCACGGATGCCATCCCCGTCGCCGTGCGCACGGCGAAACCGAGGCCGAAACCGTGGCCCGGCGGCAGCAGATCGGAGCCGCGCCGCACCTCCGGCCCCAGATGATCGCTCGCCATGAATTCCAGAATCGTCGGCCCGATGATCCGCTCCTTGCCGAGCGTGCCGCCGCCCGCCAGCATCGCGCAGAACCGCGCATAGTCCAGCGCCGTCGACATCAGGCCGCCGCCGCCGGATTCGAATTGCGCGACGCGCTTGGCGTTGAACAGTTTCACCGGCGCTTGTGTATCGGGATCGATCGGCAGCGGTTCGGCGATCCGGTCGAAATTCTTCTCCGCGACGCTGAAGGCCGTGTCCTTCATGCCGAGCGGCCCGAGGATCTGTTCCTCCAACGCGACGCCCAAACTCTTGCCGGTTACGATCTCGACGATACGGCCGAGCACATCCGTCGAGCGGCTGTAATCCCATGTCGTGCCCGGCTGGTTCATCAGCGGCAGCTTGGCCAACGCATCCACCTGGTCGGCGTTCGTCTGATCGGGCCGCGCGAGATTGGCCTGCGCGTAGAGCTTCTGCACAGGGTGCTCGCCGCCGCCGACGAAATCATAGGTGAGGCCCGACGTATGGCGCAGCAGGTCCTGGATTGTGATGGGCCGGTCCGGTGTAACCAGCGTCAATTCGCCGTCGCGCACGGCGCCCACCTTGGTGTCGGCGAAGGCTGGGATGCATTTCGACAAGGGATCGGCGAGCAGGATTCGCCCCTGCTCGACCAGTTGCATGATCGCCATCGAGACGATCGGCTTGGTCATCGAGAAAATGCGGAAGATCGAATCGTCCTGCATGTCATCCGACGACGCCGGATCGCGCTTGCCGAACGACTTGAGATAGCCGACCTGGCCGCCACGCGCGATCATGGCGACAGCGCCGGGAATCCGGCCTTCGCCGATCTCGCGTTTCAGCACGTCGCCCAGCCGGTCCAGCGCGTCCGTGTTCAATCCGACCTTGCCGGGCTTTGCCCGATCCAGCCCGAAATCCTTGCTCATTTCCTGCATTCCTCTTGTGCGGGCGCCGCGCTTGCCGGCTTTTCGGGGCTCATCTAACGTCGCCGCCAACGATGGCGCAACCGTCGTTTCGGGAGGATTTGACAAGATGAACAATGTCGAGGCGCTGGATAAGGAATTCGGGCTCGTCGCGGATCTCGTGAAACTGACCGCGCGCGACCTGCCCGACCACACGACCTTCATTCTCGACGGCCGCCGCCAGTCCTATGCCGAAACCGTCAAATTGATGGCCCGCGTCGCGGCAAGCCTGCAGCGCGACGGCGTCAAGCAGCGCGAAGCCATTTCGGTCTGCGCCTCGACCTCGATCGAATATGCGACGCTCTTCCTCGGCGCCTTGTCGATCGGCGTCGTCACCGCGCCGCTCGCCCCCTCCTCCACGCCGGAGCAGCTCGAAGGCATGGTGAAGGATTCAGGCGCGAAGCTGCTGTTTCTCGACGCCACGACCGCCGACAGCCTGAAAAACGCCGGCGACGCCGGCACAATCCGCATCTCGCTCGACGGCTCCGACTGCGGCAAGCCGTTCGCGGAATGGCTCGCGCCGGAAGGCGCAGCAGTCACCCCGGCGAAAATCGATCCCTCAGATCCCTTCAACATCATCTACTCCTCCGGCACGACCGGCATTCCAAAGGGCATCGTGCAGTCGCACCGCATGCGCTGGGCGCATGTGCAGCGCGCCAACGCCTTTCAGTACGACCGCACCGCGACGACGCTTCTGTCGACGCCGCTCTATTCCAACACGACGCTCGTCTCCTTCTTCCCGACGCTCGCCGGCGGCGGCACGGTCGCGCTGATGAAAAAGTTCGACGCGCACAGGTTCCTCGAGCTCGCCTCCTCGCTGCGCGCCACACACGCCATGCTCGTGCCCGTGCAATATCACCGCATCATGTCGCAGCCGGATTTCGATACCTACGATCTCACGAGCTTCCGCATGAAATTCTGCACCTCGGCGCCCTTCTCCGGCGCGCTGAAGACCGACATTCTCAAGCGCTGGCCGGGCGGCCTCGTCGAATATTACGGCATGACCGAGGGCGGCGGCTCCTGCGTGCTCGTCGCGCACGAATTCCCCGACAAGGTCGACACGGTTGGCAAGCCCGGCGAGGGCCATGACGTCCGTCTGATCGACGAGAATGGCGTGGAGGTCGGCCCCGGCGAGATCGGCGAAATCGTCGGCTGGTCCGGCGCGATCATGAACGGCTATCACAACCAGCCCGGCAAGACCCGCGAGGCGCAGTGGATCGCCCCTGATGGCCGCATCTTCATCCGCACCGGCGACGTCGGCCGCTTCGACGAAGACGGCTTCATGAAGCTGATGGACCGCCGCAAGGACATGATCATTTCCGGCGGCTTCAACATCTATCCGAGCGACCTCGAGGGCATTCTCGCCAAGCACCCTGCGATCCTCGAATGCGCGGTGGTCGGCATCAAGTCGGTCGAATGGGGCGAGACGCCGCTGGCCTTCGCCGTGCTGCGGCCGGGCATGAGCGCAACCGCCGAGGAGCTGCGCGAATTCGCCAATTCGAAACTCGGCAAGACGCAGCGCATCTCGAAGATCGAGCTCGTCGAAAGCCTGCCCCGTTCGGCGATCGGCAAGATTTTGAAGCGCGAATTGCGCGACGAGTACGAGGCGAAGCGGGCTTGATCGCCATCTGCCGTCATTGCGAGGAGCCCGAAGGGCGACGAAGCAATCCATCCCCGGGTGAACCAGAGGGCGAAGACTTGCTCCAATTCAGGACGCAAACTGGATGGATTGCTTCGCTCGCAATGACGGCCTCGATATGACCGCACCCTTCGAACATGACAGCGACGTCGGCTGGTTCGACCTCGACGCCAACCGCCACATGAAGAATGTCGCCTATATGGAAAAGGCGGTCGACTGCCGGCTGCGTTTCTTCAATTCGCTGGGATTCTCGCCAGACGCCTTCGCGAAACTGAACATCGCCTTCGTCGTCGTCAGCGACCAGACCAGCTATTCCCGGGAATTGTTCCTCGGCGACAGGTTCCGCGTGCAGATCCTGTGCGGCGGGGTCAACGCCAAGGGCTCACGCTACCTTGTCGTCAACCGCATCCTCACGCCCGAAGGCGAGCGCGTCTATGAGATCCGCTCGATGATCGTCTGGCTCGACACGCGCACGCGCAAGGCGACCACGCCGCCGCCGGAATTGGCCGCCGTCATGCAGAACATGGCGCGGACGGAGGATTACGCGCAGCTCTGAAGCGAAAAGCCCCCGCCACAGGGCGAGGGCTTCCCGGCTCTGGATGGATCGCCTTACTTCTGCTTGGCGATGATCTTGTCCTTGATGTCGTCGTAGACGTTCTGCGGCACGATGCCCTTCTGCACGAGTTCGTCCTTGCCTTTGAAGGGCCTGCCCTTGACGATGGCCGCCGCGCGCACCTTGCCCACGCCCTTGAGCGTCTCGAGCTGGTCGGCGCTCGCGCTGTTGATGTCCATCAGCTCGATCTTCATCGCCGGCGCAGGCGCGGGCTTGGCGGCGGGCGCGGCCGCTTTGGCGGCTGGCGGCGGCGCGGCCTTGGAGGGCGTCGCAGGCTGCGTCGCCTGCGCGAAGGCGAGGCCCGGCGCGAGGCCGAGCGCGGCAGTCAAAACGAGCGCGCGAAGTGCAGTGCGCATGAAAAACTCCCCTGAAATTCCGGCCGTCGTCCCGGCCCCGGACCATCCGAAGCTCGCCGAATACGGCTGAAAGTCAACTGCGACGTGGTCGCAGCGTTCCCTGTTGCCACTCTCAACCTGTACCGGGGGTGAACGACGCGCAACCCGGCCTCCGGGCGCCGCCCGCCATGCGAAGCCGCAATTCTGGCATGCGAAACACGATTTAATCGCGCGATTGACCCCTGCGGAGGCCGGGTGCAATGTCCCGCCCAATCAAGACAACGGGAAATCGCAAGGAGCTGGAATGTCCGAGGGCAAGTGCCTTACCGACAAGGTCGTGGTCGTCACTGGCGCGGGGCGCGGCATCGGCCGCGCCATTGCGGAGCTTTGCGCGGCGCAGGGCGCCAAGGTCGTTGTCAATGATCTCGGCGGCTCCGCCGACGGCGAAGGCAGCGGTGACGCGCACCCGGCCGAAGAGGTCGTCGACGCCATCCGCAAGGCCGGCGGCCAGGCTGTCGCCAATTTCGATTCGGTGGCAGACGCGGGACCGGCCGCCAACATCATCAAGACCGCGATCGATTCATTTGGCCGCATCGACTGCGTCATCAACAATGCCGGCATCCTGCGCGACCGCATCTTCCATCGCATGTCGATCGTCGACTTCGAGACAGTCATCAAGGTCCATCTGCTCGGCTCGTTCTATACGTCGCGCGCCGCCGCCAATTATTTTAAGGAGCAGAATTCCGGCTCCTTCGTGCACTTCACCTCGACCTCGGGCCTGGTCGGCAATTTCGGCCAGGCGAATTACGCCGCGGCCAAGCTCGGCATCGTCGGTCTGTCCAAGTCGATCGCGCTCGACATGCAGCGCTTCAATGTGCGCTCCAACTGCGTCTCGCCTTTCGCCTGGAGTCGTCTGATCGGCACGATCCCGACCGAGACCGAGGACGAGAAGGCGCGGGTCGCCAAGATCCAGGCCATGGGCCCGGAGAAGATCGCGCCGCTGTGCGCCTATCTGGCCTCGGATCTCTCGGCCGACGTCACCGGCCAGATTTTCGCGGTGCGCATGAATGAAATCTATCTGATGAGCCAGTCGCGGCCGATCCGTTCGGTGCAGCGCTCCGACGGCTGGACGCCGCAGACCATCGCGGAACACGGCATGCCCGCCATGAAGGGCAGCTTCTACAAGCTCGACCGTTCGGCCGACGTCTTCACCTGGGACCCGGTGTAAAGCCATGGCCAAGGGCATTCTGAGATACGGCGCCTATGTGCCGATGCGCCGCCTGCAGCGCAAGGCGATGGTGGCGGCCAATTCGTGGTTCAACGGTTCGCTGAAGTCTCAGGGCAAGGGCGAGCGCGCCATGGCCAATTGGGACGAGGATTCCGTCACCATGGCGGTCGCCGCCGCGCGTGACTGCCTCGGCGATTTCGACCGCGATCAGCTTTCGGCCGTGCATCTCGCCTCGACCACCCTGCCCTTCGCCGACCGTCTCAACGCCGGCATTGTCGCAGGCGCGCTCAATCTTGCGGAAGGCGTCGGCGGCCATGACCATTCCGCGAGCCAGCGCGCCGGCCTCTCCGCGCTCGCCGACGCGTTGAACGCTGGCGGCGGACCTATCCTGGTGACGGCGGCTGAAAAGCGCCGCACCAAGGCGGCGAGCCCGCTCGAATTGTCCTCCGGCGATGGCGCGGCGGCCCTGCTCGTCGGCGAGGGCGACGTGATCGCGGAGCTCGTCGCGCACGCCACGCGCACGGTCGATTTCGTCGATCACTATCGCGGCGACGGCGTCGCCTATGACTACACCTGGGAAGAGCGCTGGATCCGCGACGAGGGCTACAACAAGATCGTGCCCGCGACGTTGAAGGACCTGTTTGCCACGGCAGGGGTGACGGGCGCCGACATCGCGCATTTCGTCATGCCCTGCACGCTCGCCAAGGTCGCGGGCCCCATTGCCAGGAAGGCGGGCATCGCGGAATCGGCGCTGCGCGACAATCTTGCGATGGTCTGCGGCGACACGGGCGCGGCCCATGCGCTGGTGATGTTCGCGCATGCGCTGGAAAGCGCGAAGGCCGGCGAACTCATTCTCGTCGTCGCCTTCGGCCAGGGCTGCGACGCGCTGCTGTTCCGCGCGACCGACAGGATCGGCGCCGTCACGCCCGCGCGCGGCGTCTCCGGCTTTCTCGCGCGCCGCCGCGAGGAAACGAATTATCAGAAATTTTTGGCCTTCAACGACACGATCGAGATGGAGCGCGGCATGCGCTCCGAGCTCGACAAGGCGACCGCGCTGTCCTCGCTCTACCGCAACCGCAACACCATCACAGGTTTCGTCGGCGGCAAGTGCAATGTCTGCGGCACGCTGCAGTTCCCGAAGACCAACATCTGCGTCAATCCGAACTGCAACGCGTTTCACTCGCAGGAGCCGCAGCCCTTCAGCGATCTCGAAGGCCGCATCATGAGCTATACGGCCGACAATCTGACGTACTCCGCCGATCCGCCGGCCTGCTACGGCATGGTGCAGTTCGACGCGGGCGGCCGCGTGATGATCGACTTCACCGATGTCACGCCCGACGATATCGACGTCGGCAGGAAGATGGACATGGTCTTCCGTATCAAGGACTACGATGGGCAGCGCGGCTTCACGCGCTACTTCTGGAAAGCGACGCCGGCGGCGGACGCTGCGCAACAGGGAGGCTGACATGGCCCGCGGCATCAAGGACAAGGTCGCCATCCTCGGCATGGGTTGTTCGAAATTCGGCGAGCGCTGGGACAAGGAAGCCGACGACCTTATGGTCGAGGCCTTCGAGGAAGCGCTGAAGGACGCCGGCATCGAGAAGAACCAGATCGACGCCGCGTGGTTTTCCACGGCAATCGAGGAACAGCATGTCGGCAAATCAGGCACGCCGCTTGCGGTCGCGTTGCGCCTGCCGCAGATCGCCGTCACGCGCGTGGAAAATTTTTGCGCCTCCGGCACCGACGCCTTTCGCGGCGCGGTCTATGCGGTCGCCTCGGGCGCGGCCGACATCGCGCTGGCGCTCGGCGTCGAGAAGCTCAAGGACACCGGCTATGGCGGCCTCCCGCAGCGCGGCCGCGGCGTACTCAATTCGCAATGGTGGGCGAACGCGTCCGCGCCCGGCAATTTCGCGCAGCTCGCCGCCGCCTATCGCGCCAAGCACGGCGTCTCGAAGGAAGATCTCAAGCGCGCCATCGCGCATATTTCGGTCAAGAGCCACGACAACGGCTCGCGCAATCCCAAGGCGCATCTGCAGAACAAGGTGACGATGGAGCAGGTGCTCGGCGCGCCGATCGTCGCCGAGCCGCTGGGCCTCTTCGACTGCTGCGGCGTGTCGGACGGGTCGGCTTGCGCCATCGTCACGACGCCGGAAATCGCGCGCAGCCTCGGCAAGACCGACATCATCAGCGTCAAGGCGCTGCAATTATCCGTGTCGAACGGCGTCGAGGCGCAGCACAATTCCTGGGACGGCTCCTATTTCGCGACCGCCCGCGTCGCCTCGAAAAAGGCCTATCAGGAAGCCGGCGTCACCAATCCGCGGGAAGAGATCGACCTCATCGAGGTGCACGACTGTTTCTCGGTGACCGAACTCGTCACGATGGAAGATATCCACATTTCGGCGGAGGGTCGCGCCATCTACGACGTGATGGACGGCTTCTACGATGCGGACGGCAAGATCCCCTGCCAGATCGACGGCGGCCTGAAGTGCTTCGGCCATCCGATCGGCGCGTCCGGCATGCGCATGATCTACGAAATGTACCTGCAATTGCAGGGCAAGGCCGGCCCGCGCCAGCGCAAGGAGCTGCCGCGCCTCGGCCTTACGCACAATCTCGGCGGCTTCCCGCATCAGAATGTGTGTTCCGTGTCGATCGTCGGGCGATACGAGGGCTGACGCGTCGCAAGACGCTTCCCAAACCCGCGCTCAAGCGTCATATGAGGGCGCTTGAGCACAGCCGACGATCCATCCCGCTCCGAAACGGACGTCGCGCCAGTCGTCGCGCGAAAGCCGATCCCTGTCTTCACACAGGGCTCGACGCTGCGCCATGTGCTGGCGATGACCGCGTCGGGCTCCGTCGGCCTCGTTGCGATCTTCGTCGTCGATTTCCTGTCGCTACTGTACGTCTCGCGCCTCGGCGACCCCGTGCTCACGGCCTCCGTCGGCTTCGCCTCGCAGGTCCTGTTCTTCGCCATGTCCGTCAATATCGCGATGTCGATCGCGATCTCGGCGCTGGTGTCGCGCGCGCTCGGCGCGGGGAAAAGACCGCGCGCCCAGCGCTTCGCCGGTTCCGGCCTCGTGCATGTGGCGGCAGTCAGTATCGTCGTTTCCGCGATCATGTTCGCCCTGCGCGGCCAGATCCTCGATCTCGTCGGCGCGCGCGGCGAAGCCCATGACGTCGCGGCGCGCTATCTGGCGATCACGCTGCCCTCGAATATTCTGATGGCGCTCGGCATGTCGCTGCAGGGGCTCGTGCGCGCTGTCGGCGATCCGCGCCGCGCCATGTATGTCACGCTGGTCGGCGCCATCGTCACCGCCATCCTCGATCCTCTGCTGATCTTCGTGCTCGGCTTTGGCGTCTACGGCGCGGCAATCGCGACGGCCTTCTCGCGGCTGGTCTTCACGTTGGTGGGCTCATGGGGCGCGATCCATGTGCACGGAATCGTCGGCCGTCCGCAGCGCAAATGGGTCGTGCGCGATCTCTGGCCCATGATGGGCATCGCCGCGCCCGCCATACTCACCAATCTCGCAACGCCCGTCGGCAACACCTACGCGCTGCGCGTGTTCGCGAGCTTCGGCGATGAAACGATCGCCGCCTTCGCCATCATCGACCGCATCACGCCGGTCGCCTTCGGCGTGCTGTTCGCGCTCACCGGCTCCATCGGCCCGATCATCGGCCAGAATTTCGGCGCCGGTCTCTACGACCGCATCCGCCGCGCCATGTTCGATTGCTTCGCGGTTTCCGGCATCTACGTACTGGTCGTCTGGTTCCTGCTGTGGCTCGTCGGCCCGCACATAGCTTCGATCTTTGGCGCCGAAGGCGCGACGCGAGACCTCGTCCTGTTCTTCTGCGCCTTCGGCTCGGCCGCGTGGCTGGCGCTCGCCGGCCTGTTCGTCGCCAACACCGCCTTCAATAATCTCGGTTTCCCGATCCTCGCGACGGTCTTCAACTGGGGGCGCGCCACCCTCGGCACGATCCCCTTCGTCACCTACGGCGCGCATCGCTGGGGACCCGAGGGCGGCTACGCCGGCGTCATCGCGGGCGCGGCGCTGTTCGGCTCGGCCGCCGTGATCACATGCTTCTACGTCACGGCGCGGCTCGCGCGACAGGGCGCGCCCAAAGTCAGTGAATGACTCTCGCGCGCGTGAAAAGCAGGCGATCGGCGGACTTGATCCGCACTTCCAGGATGCGGTCCTGCCTCTCGACCAGCAGCGGTATCTCGACGCCGGCCGTTCCCTGCGCCCAGATCAGCCGCCAGACTTCGCCGAGCGACGACGGCTTCTCGCCGGCGACGGCGACGAGAATGTCGCCGATCTCGACCCCCGCCTTCTCCGCCGGCCCGTCGTCGGCGACGCCGGCGATCACGATCCGCTCGCCGATCTCGGTTGCATAGAGCCCGAGCCACGGTCGCGGCGGCTTGTTCGGCCGACCGAATTTCACGAGATCGTCGAGGATTGGCGGCAGCAGACCGATCGGTATCACCATGTTGAGGCTCTGGCTCGTCTTGCCGTCGCCCGCCTCCACTTGCAGCGATGCCACGCCCGCCAGTTGACCATTCTCGTCGATCGCCGCGGCGCCGCCCCAGAAGGGATGCGCGGGCGCGCTCATGATCGCATTCGACAGCCAATATTCCCAATAGCCCGCGAAAGGCTGGCGCGCGACGCATTGGGCGGCGAGCGTCGCCTCGCGCCCGCCCGAACCGGCGATCACCAGCGGATCTCCAGGCGCGACCTCGCGGCCCGTGGCGAAGGGCAGGATCGGCAGGTCGAGCGAGGACATGGCCTGCACGAGGCCGAAGCCCGTCTCCTGATCATAAGCGAGCGCATGGCCGGCGATCACGCGCCCGTCGATCGTGCGCAGCCAGACCTCCTGCGCCTCGATGATGAGATAGCCGACCGTCAGGACGAGGCCCGACTGACGGATGACGATGCCGTGCCCCAATCGCTCGGTCCCGAGCGATCTCGCGGTAAAGGCATCCTCGGGCGCGAGCGACTTGACGCTGACGACGCTGGCGAGCGCACGGTCGAGATCGAAGGACAAATCTCTCGCCTTCGGTTGCAATTCGAAGGGAATGGTCGGAAGCCGCTCGGCCATGTGGTCGCCTTCAACCGGCCGGCGCGGAGAGCTGCGCCGCCATCATCCGGTGGAGCAGGTTGATCGCTTTCAGCGGGCGCACCATAACCTTGAACCGCGTGATTCTGTTCTCGGCGTTCCAGTGGATGATATCGACGCCGTTGATAGCGATTCCCTCGATCGCCGTCTCGAACTCCAGTACGCCTGACGTCGGCCCGAACCATTCGCCTACGTAGCGGAAATGGTCGTTGTTGAGCACGACGAGCGCGGAAGCGAGATATTTGGTCGTGATCGCCTTGCCGGCTTGCGGGGTGTGAACGACGGGCGATTCGAACACGACGTCATCGGCGAGCAGATCGCCGAGCCCGCTCGCATCGCGCGCCTCGGCGAGCGCATGCCATTTCTCGATCGCCTGCGGCCTCATGTCGTCTCCCCGTCCTGTCATGCCGCGCTTTCGGCCGGCGCTATGTCATAGGCTTTCGCCACCAGCTCGTAGGAACGCTTGCGCGCCGCGTGATGGTATATGGGCGATGTTATCATGATTTCATCGGCCTGCGTGGCCGCCGCGAGTTCGTCGAGCCGCGCCTTCACCAGCTGAGGCGTTCCTACGAACAATTGCCGGCGATGCTTGCGGATGAGTTCGCGTTCGCGATCGCCCATCGGGGCGGCGGCCGCCTCCTCGGGGCTCGGCAGTGGACGATATTCGCCGCGCGTGCGCCGCAGCCAGTTGAGATCGGCGCTCGAGGCGAGATGTTCCGCTTCCGCCTCGCTGTCGGCCGCCACGACCGCCACAGCGAGGATCGCATGCGGTGTCGCGCGCCAGACCGAAGGCTGGAACCGCGCGCGATAGGCGCCCATGGCGGCCGCCGCGTCGTAGCTCGCGAAATGATGGGCGAAAGCGAAGCTCATGCCGATCTGCGCCGACAATTCCGCGCTGTAGTCGCTCGACCCGAGCAGGAAGATCGGCGGCAGCCGCACGTCGTTCGGCATCACGGCGATCCGCTTGAACGGATGCGTCGCGGGGAAGTCCCCCGTGTCCCACAGGACCAACTCCTGCAGCCGCTCGAGAAAATCCTGCTCCGCGTCGCGCTCCTGAATCTGGTGGCGGCGCAAAGCATAGGCCGTGGTCTGGTCCGTTCCCGGCGCACGTCCTAGCCCGAGATCGATCCGGCCGGGAAAGAAGGCCTCCAGCGTGCGGAAACGTTCGGCCACCATCAAGGGCGCATGGTTCGGCAGCATGACGCCACCCGCCCCCACGCGGATGCGCTGCGTGGCGGCGGCGATGCGAGCGATGATGACTTCCGGCGCGCTCGAGGCGACGGAGGCGAGGCTGTGGTGCTCGGCGACCCAGTAGCGCCGGTATCCGAGCCGATCCGCGTGGATCGCGAGATCGACGGAATTGGCGAGCGAGGCGGACGGCGGGGTCGCTTCGGTGACGAAGGACAGGTCGAGAATGGACAGATCGGGCATGAGGGCGTTCCGGCGCAATTTTGCTTGAATTTACTGGTCAGGGAACATCTCGCAATGTATGGCGCGGTTCCGCAGGGTGGACCTGCGCAACGGGTAGATCGGTTGAGCAGGTGACGTTTTCGCAGGAACAGGAGGCTGCAGCGCGCTCCAGACGCTTCGCCGATACGACGACCGCGCTGGTCGCGATTGTCGCCGGGGCCGCGCTTCTGGTCGGGTCAGCCGCATACTACCGCTATCCGCCCTTCGCCGCGCGCCTTCTCGCGCGCCTGACCGACAAGCCCGGCTTCCTGCCGCCGCCGACCTCCGCGATCGAACGCGTCGACCGCTCCAACTGGCCGCAGAGCGCCTCGAAGATCCCGGCCGCTCTTCAGGCCCCGCTGACGGAGAAGGGCGAGATGATGCGCATCGATGAATTGCGTCAGCGCCCCGCGCTGATCATCGACGGCGCGACCCTCGTCTTCGACCCCGACAAGCCGGCGCGGATCGTAACTTCCAAACTCACGCTGCGCGACTCCGCTCTCCTGACGCATGGCGCCGATCTCGACATCGAGGTCGAGACTCTGGCGATCGAGAACGGCGAGATCCGCGCTTTTCGACCGAACGAAAAGCCGCCGACGCAGGGCGCCGGTCGCGATGCCGGCAAGGTGCGATTGCGCGTTCACGGCAAGATAACCGGCGTTCTGCGCATCGACCTCGCCGGCCAGCCCGGCGCGGCGGGCGTGCCCGGCCGACCTGGCGCCAAGGGCGCGCCGGGCGCGAAAGGCGCCGACGCGGTCTCGGCCGCCGATCGTTGCGTGAAAGCCGCCGCGCCGGGCGAGCCGGGCGCGCCGGGCAGCAAGGGCGGCGACGGCGGCGAGGGCGCCAGCGGCGGCGCCGGCGGGCAGTTCACGATCTTCGCCAAGACCCCGTCCGAGGCTGCAGGCCACATCGAATTCGCGGCCGAAGGCGGACGCGGCGGCGCGGCAGGGCCCGGCGGACCGGGCGGCGAGGGCGGGCCCGGCGGACCTGGCGGCGCGCCCGCGGGCCTTTGCATGGGCGACGGGCAGGCCGGTCCGCGTGGTCCAGCGGGTGCGGCGGGACAGGCGGGCAAGCCCGGCGCCAATGGCGCGGCCGGCGCGATGCGCACGCTGGGGCTCAACGAACGCGGTTGAGGGACCCGTCACGCGGGGCCTTCGACCGGAAAACCGCACGGCGCGAGCCGCACAAAATTCTCGCGACACCTGTAATCGAATTCGCTTCGATTGTTGTGCGAATACGGGACAATCTTCAGTCGCGACACATCGACTGCCGCCATCGCAGGACCGCAGCCGGCGCGTTCGGAAAAACAAGATAAAAATCCAAATTGAAAGATAATAAAGTCTGGAGAATGCCGGACACGCTTCGGAAAAGTTAAAATCAGCCCGGGTTTGCCCTTCGTTACTATTATCTCAATAGTTACCAAGACGCACTGAAGCCGACGGCCACAGCCAGGCGCCCCGCCATGACTCTACGACCCCTTTATCAGCCAGAAAGCTCGAAAACGTTGCGGCGCTTCCGACGCGACCAATCTGGCGCGACGATGGTCCTGGTCGCGCTGGCCGCCCCGGCCATCGTTGGTCTCGCCGCTCTGGCGGTCGAAGGCGGCTATGCCTACAGCCAGCACGCGGCGATGCAATCCGTCAGCGATCTCGCCGCCCTGAGCGCCGCCGAAGCGAGGACGCGCGACGGCAACGCCGCCAATCCCACACTCGAGGCGCGCGCCATCGCTGCGCAGAACGGCTACGTGAACAACGTCGGCGATGTGACCGTCTCGGTGAATTCGCCGCCGACGACCGGAACCTATCCCAATGGCTCCGTCGAGGTCATCGTGTCGCGGCAACAGAAGCCGATCCTCATGTCGCTGTTTCGCAAGACCGCCTACACGATCGCGGGCCGATCTGTCGCTGTCGCCGGCGCCACCGGCAATGGCTGCATTCTCGCGCTCGACACTTCGAGTTCCGACACCGGAATTTCCGCTGGCGGCAGCCCGGTCGTCAACATGCCGAATTGCGCCGCCTATTCGAACTCGCCCGCTACCGATTCCGCTTATATCGGCGGCAGCGCAAGCGTTACGCTGCATTCGCTCTACGCAGTCGGCGGGATCAACGGAACTCTCGTGGCGGGCGTGCTTCATACCGGCGTAGGAGCCCTCGCCGACCCTTACGCCGGCAAGTTCACGACGCCGACCAACCCGTTCAACACCTGCACCTACAGGAGCAGTTCGAAGATGCCTGTCAACGGGACGCAGGTCGTTCCTCCGAGCAACGGGCCCGCATACATCTGCTATTCGGTGAATCTGAACGCCAGCGACGTGCTCAACCTCGGGCCCGGCACCTACATATTCGACGGCGCGCAGAATGGAGCGTTGAAGGCTACGGGCCAATCGTCGCTGATCGCGAACGGCGCGACGCTCGTCTTCATCAATGGCGCGGATGTCGCATTGAACGGCGGCGGCGCGACCACCATCGTCGCGCCCACGACCGTCTCCAATTCGAGCCCCTATACGCCTTACAAGGGCCTCGCCGTGTGGCAGCCGGCCGGCAACGGCGCTTCCGGGCAGATCGCCGGCGGCGCCAACCAGACGATCACCGGGGCGATCTACATGCCGTCGGCCTACGTGAGCTACACCGGCGCATCGACGCTGAACGTGAACGGCTGCACGCAGATCATCGCCTGGAGGATCAACTTCTCCGGCAATTCACAGGTCGACAATGTCGGATGCAGCTCGTCCGGCGTCGCCGGCTTCGGATATCAATCACCCAACCTGATGAACTGAGCCATGAAGAACATGCTTCGCTTCCTCAAGGACGAAAGCGGTTTCGCGGCCGCTGAATTCGGCGCCGTTGGAGCCATCCTGACGATCTGCACGATCGGCGTCGTCGATGTCGGCACTCTCGTTCGGACGTCCATGCGCGCGAAATATGCGGTCGCCGCCGGGGCGAGTTACGCCTTCCGCAACGGGTTCGACGCCAGCGCGATCAGCACCGCCGTTCTTTCGGCGAGCAATGCCGGCTCGATTTCGGTCTCGCCCGGCCCCTCGCAATTCTATGGTTGCGCGACATCGTCGGGCATCTCGACCGTCTCCGACGGATCGACCGCCTGCGCGGGCTCGACGCTCATGCCCGGCCTCTACGTAAAAGTGCAGGCTTCGGCGTCTTTCACGCCGATCTTCAACTCCAGCCTGTTCAACTATCCCAGCGCCGTGAACGTAACGTCGGTGGTGCGCATCAAATGAGAACGCTCGACTTTCTAGGCGATCAGCGCGGCACGAGCGCGATCGAATTGTCTCTCGTCGCGCCGCTGTTCGGCTTGTTCATGGCCGGCATCGCGCAGGTCGGCATTTGGGTATGGACGTCGACGGCGTTGCAGCACGGGGCGGAACTCGCAGCGCGCTGCGCGACATTCAATCCGACGGCCTGCGCGGACGCTAACTCGATCACGAATTATGCGGTTGCGCAGTCCTACGGGGTCCGGGTGACGGCCGCGTCCTTCGCCTATTCTCAACCCGCTTGCGGCAATCAGGTCAGCGCCAGCATCCAGACCGCGAATTTCCTGTCGATCATCGGCGCGCCGGCGATGACAGCGACGGCGCAGGCCTGCTTCCCCAAGTGACGCGCTCTCAGAACGTCTCCATCCATGGCCTGAGATCAAATTCGTGCGTCCAGGCGCTACGCGGCTGCGTGTGGATGGACCAATAGGCGTCGGCGATCGCATCCGGGTCGAGAATGCCGTCCTGTTCCTTGAGCTTGTAACGATCGGGAAAATTGTCGCGGATGAAGGCCGTGTCGATCGCCCCGTCGATGATGGAATGCGCGACATGCACGCCCTTCGGCCCGAGTTCGCGCGCCATGCTCTGCGCCAGCGCGCGCAGGGCGAATTTCGCGCCGGCGAAAGCCGCGAAACCCGACCCGCCGCGCATGCTCGCTGTTGCGCCGGTAAAGATGATCGTACCGCGCCCGCGCGAAGCCATGGGCCGCGAGACCTCGCGCCCCATCAGGAAGCCGGAGAAAGCCGCCATTTCCCAGACCTTGCGATAGACGCGCGACGTCATGTCGCCGATCGGAAAGCGCACATTCGCGCCGATGTTGAAGATCGCCGCCTCGACCGGCCCGATCTCGCGCTCGATCCGGGCGACGAGCGCAATCATCTGCTCCTCGTCGCGCGCATCGACGCCGAAAGGCACGGCCTCGAAACCCTCGTCGCGGATGGCGGCGACCAGCGGCTCGAGCTTGTCGGCATGTCGCCGCACCGGGCACGCGACGAGACCCTCGCGCGCGAAACGGCGCGTGATCGCGCCGCCTGTGGCGTCGCCCGCCCCGATCACCAGAACCGCGCCCTTGCCCATCGCGTCCTCCCGCTTTCCTTCCTCGCTTGGTTCAGCGTAGCATGAGATGGATGCAATTACAGATATCGGGAGCGAAACCAGTGAAACGCGCGGAATTCTTTTTCGACTTCGGCTCGCCCGCCTCCTATCTCGCCTATACGCAGATGGATGGCATAGCCCAGCGGACCGGCGCCGAAATCGTCTGGCGGCCCATGCTGCTCGGCGGCGTGTTCAAGGCGACCGGCAACGCCTCCCCCGCCATTGTGCCGGCCAAGGGCAAGTGGATGAACGCCGACCTGCCTCGTTTCGCGGAGCGCTACGGCGTGGCCTACAATCGCAACCCGTTCTTTCCCGTCAACACGCTGCTGATGATGCGCGGCGCCGCCGCCTATGAGGGAACGCCGGAATTTCGCCCCTATGTCGACGCCATGTTCAAGGCCATGTGGGTCGATCAGAAGAACATGAACGACATGGCGACCGCAGCCGGCGTGCTGAAGGCCGCGGGCTTCGATCCCCAGGTCTTCGTGGCGAAGGCGGAATCGCAGGACGCGAAGGACAGGCTGAAGGCGACGACGGAGGAAGCGGTTTCGCGCGGCGTCTTCGGCGCGCCGACCACCTTTGTCGGCGATCACATGTATTTCGGGCAGGATCGGCTAGACTTCGTCGAGCAGGCGCTACGCGCAATCTGACGAGAAGTCACCGGAGCATCCGATGGAACATCCCGCCCTCCCCTTTCTCAAACGCGACGAAAAGGGAAAGGTTGTCTCCGCGCCGGATGCGGTGAAACTCGTTCGCGACGGCGACACGGTCGCGACCGGCGGCTTCGTCGGCATCGGCTTCGCCGAGGAGATCGCAATCGCGATCGAGCGGAGATTTCTCGGCTCCAGCGACGACGAAGGTTCTAAAGCCGGACATCCGCGCGATCTCACGCTCGTCTATGCGGCGGGCCAGGGCGACGGCAAGGAACGCGGCCTCAATCATCTCGGGCACGCTGGTCTCGTCAGGCGCGTGATCGGCGGTCATTGGGGCCTCGTCCCGAAAATCCAGCGCTTCGCGGTGGAGAACCAGATCGAGGCCTACAATCTGCCGCAAGGCGTGATCACCCACCTATTCCGTGACATTGCGGCGCACCGGCCGGGCCATATCACGCGCGTCGGCCTCGGAACCTTCGTCGATCCGCGCAACGGCGGCGGCAAGCTCAATGCGCGCACGACCGAGGACATCGTGCGCGTCATGGAAATCGATGGCGCGGAATATCTCTTCTACAAGTCTTTCCCGATCCATGTCGGCATCATCCGCGCGACGACCGGCGATCCCGACGGCAATCTCACAATGGAGAAGGAAGCGCTGACGCTGGAGGCGCTCGCCATCGCCATGGCCGCGCGCAATTCCGGCGGCATCGTCATCGCGCAGGTCGAGCGTGTCGCCGAAAGCGGCTCGCTCAATCCGCGCCAGGTGAAGATACCGGGCATACTCGTCGATTGCGTCGTCGTGTCGAAGCCCGAAAACCACTGGCAGACATTCGCCACGCAATACAATCCCGCCTATTCCTCGGAGATACGTGCGCGCGCGGGATCGCTTCCGCCGATGGAGGATGGCGCGCGAAAAATCATCGCGCGACGCGCAGCGCTCGAACTCGAGCCAAACAGCGTCGTCAATCTCGGCATCGGCATGCCCGAGGGCGTCGCGGCCATCGCCAACGAGGAAAAGATCGCCGATCTCATCACGCTGACGGCCGAACCGGGCCTGATCGGCGGCATTCCCGCCAGCGGCATGGATTTCGGCGCCGGCGTCAATGCACAGGCTGTCATCGATCAGCCCTATCAGTTCGACTTCTATGACGGCGGCGGGCTCGACGTCGCCTTTCTCGGCCTCGCGCAGGCCGATCGCAACGGCTCGCTCAACGTCTCGAAATTCGGCCCACGTCTGGCCGGCGCCGGCGGCTTCATCAACATCAGCCAGAACGCCAAGAAGGTCGTCTTCGTCGGCACATTCGTCGCCGGCGATCTCGCCGTCGAATGTCGTGACGGCAAGCTCGCGATCACCAAGGACGGCGACATCAGGAAATTCGTCGACAGCGTCGAACACGTCACCTTTTCCGGCGATGTCGCACGCAGGCAGGGCAAGACAATTCTCTACGTGACCGAGCGCTGTGTCTTCCGGCTGATATCAGACGGCATGGAGCTGAGCGAGGTCGCGCCGGGCGTCGATATCGAGCGCGACATTCTCGCCAAGATGGATTTCAAGCCGCTCATACCGCGCCCGCCAAGACTGATGGACGCGCGCGTCTTCGCGGCCGATCCGATGAAGTTGCGTGAGAAAATGCTGACGATCCCGCTCGAGCAGCGCTTCGTCTACGATCCGGCGACCGGGCATTTCTTCGTCAATCTCGAACGCTACAGCGTCCGCAGCGACGACGACATCGAACGCATCCGCGCGATCGTCGTCGACAAGCTGAAGGATGTCGGCAGACGTGTCTACGCCATCGTCAACTACGACAATTTCACGATCGAGCCGGGGCTGCTCGACGCCTATTCGGCCATGGTGCGCGGCCTGATGGACACCTATTACGCCGACGTCGCGCGCTATACGACCTCGGGCTTCCTGCGCATGAAGCTCGGCGACGCCCTGTCGGGACGCGGCGTCGCCCCGCACATCTACGAGAGCGCGGCGGAGGCGGAGATGGGGCTGGAAGAGATCGAAAGCGGGCGGGGGTCATCGGAACCGCGAGCCTTCAGGATCGCTTCTTCTTCATCGACACTGCGAGCCTGAACGCTTGCGGTCCATTCACTCCCCCGCGAGCTTCGCCGCGGCCTGCGCTTCCGACCAATGCACGTAGAGCTGCGCAAGCGCCACGGAGGCGATGCGCGCCGCAGGCCCATCGGCGCGGCTCGTCAGCATCACGGGGCAACGCGCGCCGAGCACGAGGCCGGAATCCTCGGCGCCTGCCAGGAACACCAATTGCTTGGCGAGAATATTGCCGGCTTCGAGATCCGGCGTGATCAGCACGTCGGCGTCGCCGGCTATGTCGGAAACGATGCCCTTGGCCGCCGCCGCATCGCGCGAAATCGCATTGTCGAAAGCAAGCGGTCCGTCGAGCACGCCGCCGGCAATCTGCCCGCGGTCCGCCATCTTGCAGAGCGCGGCGGCCTCGACCGTCGACGGGATTTTCGGCGTCACGGTCTCGACCGCCGACAAGAGCGCGACCTTCGGCCTTTCCACGCCGATGGCGCGGGCAAGATCGATCGCATTCTGCACGATGTCGCGCTTGGCCAGCAGGTCGGGCGAAATATTCACGGCGGCGTCGCTGACGAGCATCAGTTTCGGATAGAGCGGCGCGTCGATGACGAAGACATGCGATATGCGCCGCTCGGTCTTCAGGCCGACATGATCGCGCACGATCGCGCCCATCACCTCGTCCGTATGCAGCGCGCCCTTCATGATCGCCTGCGCCGCGCCGGCGCGCACGAGATCGACCGCCCGCTCCGCCGCCGCATGCGAGTGCGGCGCGTCCTCGATGACGACGCCCGTCAGCGACAGGCCGGCCGCTTCCGCCGCCGCCTCGATCTTGCGGCGCGGTCCGACCAGAATCGGCTCGATCATGTCGAGATCGCGCGCCTCGATTGCGCCGGCGAGCGACGCGGCGTCGCAGGGATGCACGATCGCGGCTCGGATCGCCGGCAGGTCGCGCGCGCGCGCCGCCAGCGCCGCGAGGCGGGGAAATTTGCCGAGGGCGAGCCAGCCGGCGTTGGGCGACATGTCCATTTGCGCTCCGGGTTGCGCCTCCCGGAATACACGTCCAACGCGTCGACGCAATGACGCAGCCGAAACTGTCTCTACATGCGCATCGCCGACTGCGGCGCCCCGTCGCTGAAATTCGCGATATTGGGCGGGCAGACGTGGTTCATGAAGCGCTCGACCTCGTCGCGCGACCCGAAGATCAGCGGCGTATGGACATGCAGGCTGTCGGGCGTGATGTCGAGGATCGGCCGTTCGCCATTCGTCGCCTCGCCGCCCGCCTGCTCGACCAGAAAGGCGATCGGATTGGCCTCGTAAAGCAGGCGCAACCGGCCTCGAACCTGGCCGCGCCGCGTGCCGCCGGGATAAAGGTAGAGCCCGCCGCGCGATATGATGCGATAGGCCTCGCCGCACAGCGCGCCGACCCAACGCGTGTTGAAATCGATCGCGCGCGGCCCGTCGGCGCCGGCGATCAGCTCCTCGACATAGGTGCGGACATTGTCGGACCAGAAGCGCGCATTGGAGCCGTTGACGGCATATTCGCGAGAAGCTTTCGGCGTCGTCACTTTCGGTCGCGCCAGAGTGAAACGCTGCGTCGTGCGGTCGAGCGTGAAGAGGACGACGCCCTCGCCCAGCGTCAGCATCAGACTGGTATGCGGTCCGAAGATGAAGAAGCCCGAGGCGAGTTGCGCCCGTCCGGGCTGACGGAAGGTCGCGACCGCCGAATCGAGCGCCGGCAGGATCGAGAAGATCAGGCCGACCGGAGCGTTGGCGTCGATATTGGTGGAGCCGTCGAGCGGATCGACCGCGACCGCGACGGGCGATCCCGGCACGACATCGAGAGCTGATTCGCTCTCTTCCGAAGCCAGATAACGCACCGGCGAATGGCGCATCCGGTCGACGATCGTTTCCTCGGCCAGAATGTCGAGCCGGCGTTGCGCATCGCCATCGGCGTGATGGGCCACCAGTTCGTGCATGTCGTCTGCAAGCGGCCCGCGCCCCACTGCTTCGCCCAGCGTGAACGCCGCCTCCGCCATGCGTCCAATCGTCGTCGCAACGGCGGTCTCGACCGGCCGGCCAGCGGCCCAGGCGTTCAGATAGGCGTGCAGGTTCATGGTGGCTCCTGATGTCTCCGCGCGCGACGACGCTCCCACGATCGCGAGTGTGGACGACCTTGCCCTGGCAGAATATTTGAAATATCTGCAAGTACTATTCAATTTTTCTGAAACACGGTTGAATGCGCGGCGTCACCCTCAAACAACTACGCGCCTTGCGCGCGATCGCCGACACCGGCTCGGTGACGGCGGCGGCGCGCGAACTCTTCGTGACGGCGCCGGCAATTTCGATGCAGATCAGGCAGTTCGAACAGCTCGTCGGCCTGCCGCTGCTCGAGCGCGCTGGCGAGAAATTCGTGCTGACCGCGGCAGGACGCGAGGCTCTGCGGGCCGCGCGCGCCGTCGATGCGGCCATCGACGAATTCGAGACGACGCTCGAAACGCTGCGCGGAGGTGTCGCAGGCCATGTGAGCGTCGGCCTCGTGTCGACGGCCAAATATTTCGCGCCGCGAATGGTCGGCGCCTTCGCGCGCACGCATCCGGGCGTGAAGGTCTCGATCACCGTCGGCAATCGCGAACAGATGCTGCGCGCCCTGCGTGAATTTTCGATCGACATCGCCATCATGGGCCGCCCGCCGGAGGACCAGAGCTGCGCGGCCGATCCGATCGGCGACCATCCGCATCTCATCGTCGCCGATCCCGGCCACCGCCTGGCGCACCGACACAGCTTCGATCCCGCCCTGCTCGCCGACGAAACTTTCGTGGTGCGCGAACCCGGCTCCGGCACCCGCAACCTGATGGAGCGTTTCCTCGAGCAGGCCGGCGTCGCGCCGCGCTACGGGCTGGAAATCGACTCCAACGAGACGATCAAGCAGGCCGTCATGGCCGGCCTCGGCGTCGCCTTCATCTCCGCGCACACCGTCGCGGCCGAACTCGCCGATGGCCGCCTCGTCAAGCTCGACGTGCGCGGCCTGCCGATGGTGCGCACCTGGTATGTGATGCGTCGTCTCGACCGGCGCCTCCTGCCGGCTGTGCGCGCCATGCAGGAATTCATCGTCGCCCATCGCGCCGACTTTCTCCCGACCGGGACCTGATGCTAGAACCCAGGCGACATACATTCTTGTAGGACAGAACAGATGAGCGACGAGACGGCTGTGGCGTCAGCGACGTTCGATCCGGCGGCGCATGGCTGGAAAACGATGAAGGGACCGGGCTTTTCCTCGCTGGTCGGCCCAATCTGGGCCAAACGCGACGGCGAAGGCTGGCGCTATGCCTTCCTGGCGGAGGAAAAGCACGAGAACCGCCAGGGCGCGGTGCATGGCGGCATGCTCATGACTTTTGCCGATCACGCCATTGGTTTCGTCGCCTGGGAGGCCGCGGGCCGGCGCAAATGCGTGACCATGCAGCTCGAAAACCAGTTTCTGGCCGCCGTGAAACACGGCGATTTCGTGGAATGCGACACGGAGATCGTGCGCGCCGCCAAAACGGTGATTTTCTTGCGCGGCGTGCTCAAGGTGAAAGGTCGGCCCGTTATGGCGGCCAATGGCATCTGGAAGGTGATCGAGTAGCGCATCGACCCGAAAAGTTGCAGACTTTTCGGATAAGTTGATGCGCGAGAAACTTCCTCGGCCTTCAGGATCGCATCTTATGAGCGGGCTCGAAGCCTTGCGGCCCGGCCTATTTTTTTGCCCGCCACGCGCGATAGACCGCCTCGATCGAACGCCATTTTTCCATGAGCCAGTCGAGCGCGCGCTCGGCCCAGCGGAAATCGACCGCCAGCACAGCGAGCCCGAGCGGGATCATCCAGAACCCGAGCACCGGCAGGAAACCGAACATGCCGAGTATGACCAGCGCGACGCCGATCGGCGGCCTGAGCCATTTCCACTTCGGGTGCTTGATCCATTCCGGGATCATGTCGGCAATCCGCGCATCGCCATGATGTAGGCGCGCGCGGTCGGGTTCGCCAGACCGGGGCGGTCTCTATATCCCCATCTGCCGCGCGGCCAGATCCTTCATGATCTCTTCCGCGCCGCCGCCGATGGCGTTGACCTTCACCTCGCGATAGATCCTCTCCACCTTGGTCCCGCGCATAAAACCCTGGCCGCCGTGGATCTGCACGCCTTCGGAAGCGCAGAAGGCCATGGTCTGCGTCGCCTGGTTCTTGAGCATGGCGATCTCGGCGGCCGGGCTCTCGCCCTGCTGCACGCGCCAGGCGAGCTGTTCGAGCCAGGCTTGCGTGGCGTTCACCTTCATCGCCATGTCGACGATCTTGTGGCGCACCACCTGCTGGTCGGCCAAACGACCGCCGAACACTTTGCGCTCACGCGCCCAGGCGATGCTCTCCTCTAGACAGACGCGTGAATAGGCCGTGCAGGAGGCGGCCATCCCGAGGCGCTCGGAATTGAAGTTGAGCATCACATAGCGAAAACCCTTGTTCTCCTCGCCGATCAGGTTCTCGACCGGAACCTTCACATCGTCGAAGAACAATTGCGCTGTGTCGCTCGCCCACCAGCCCATCTTGCGCAGGGGCTGCTGCGTGAAGCCCTCCATGCCGCGTTCGATCAGAAGCAGCGATACGCCGGACGCGCCCGGCCCGCCCGTGCGCACGGCCACCGTATAGAAATCCGCGCGCACGCCCGAGGTGATGAACATCTTCGAGCCGTTGACGATGTAATGATCGCCCTCGCGCCGCGCCGTCGTCTTCAGTTGCGCGACGTCCGAACCGCCCGACGGTTCCGTGATCGCCAGCGCGGAAATCTTCTCGCCGCTGAGCACCTGCGGCAGTACGCGCTCCTTCATCGCCTGCGGACCCACCGCGAGAATGGGCGGCGAACCGATCGTATGGCTCATCAGGCTCGCCGAAACGCCGCCCGCGCCGGAACGCGCGAGTTCCTGCGACAGCACGATGCGATGGAACTGATCGCAGGGCGACCCGCCGTATTCCTCCGGATAGCCCAAGCCCAGAATGCCGACATCGGCAGCCTTCTTGTAGAGCTCGCGCGGAAAACCGCCGGCCTCGTCCCATTCATCGACGAAGGGCGAGATCTCCTTTTCGACGAAGCGGCGCACCGTGTCCCGAAAAGCTTCGTGGCTTTCGTCGTAGTAGAGGCTTTTGGTCCCTGCAGTCATCACTGGTCTCCCACGTCTTTGCGAGGAGCATGACGCGACGTCGGATATATCCGACGTCGAATGATGCGACGAAGCAATCCAGAGCCGGGATGAGGCTCCGGATTGCTTCGCTTCGCTCGCAATGACGTCTTCTTAGTTGTCTTCCGCCGCCAGCGTCGCCAGCACGTGGCGCGTGGCGACCTGATCGCCTTCCTTCACCGACACCGTCTCCAGCACGCCGTCGCGGCCTGCTGTGATCTCGTGCTGCATCTTCATCGCTTCGAGAATGACGATGCGCTGGCCCTTCTTGACCGCTTCGCCAGCCTGCGCGAGCACCGACACGATGCGCCCGTTCATCGGCGCGACCAGCCGCGCGCCGCCTTCGCGTTCGGCCGCGCTCTTGATCTCGTGCGAGGTCTCGCGCGTCGTCAATTGCTCGCCGCCGGTCTCTATATGCAGCGTCGCTCCGTCGAAAGCGCAGGCTGCCGACGTCTGCACGCCGCCCACGGCGAAACGCACTTTTCCGGTCTCGCGCGCGACAATGTCGAGATCGACCGTCTCGCCGCCCACCAGAACAGAGTATGAAGAGGCGCCGCGCGCGGTCAGCGAGACTGGCGTCTCCTTTTCGCCAACAGCGAGCTTCAGCGGCTTCGAGAAAATGCCGGAGGAATCCCAGCTCGACACCAACGGCGCGAGCTGACGCGCGCTGCGCTCGTAGAGCAGCGCTGCCGCCAGAGCGAGCAAGCACGCGGACGGCGCCCTTTCGGCCATGGCGGCGCTGTCCGCCGAGAAATGCGTGGGGATGAAGCCCGTCGTCGTCTCGCCGTTCGCGAAAACCTGATGGTTCAACAAGGCAACCAGAAAAGCCTTGTTGTTCGGGAGGCCGAACAACACCGATTCCTGCAAGGCCCGCACGAGACGCCGCCGCGCCTCCTCGCGCGTCCGCCCGTGCGCGATCACCTTGGCGATCATCGGATCGTAGAAGGGCGAAATCTCCTGGCCCGAACGTATACCGTGATCGACGCGCACGCCTTTGCCGGATGCAGGCGTCCACTCAAACACCGTCCCGCTCTGCGGCAGGAAATTCTTCTCCGGCGATTCAGCGTAGAGCCGCACCTCGATCGCATGGCCGTCGAGACGTACATCCTCCTGCTTGAGCGGCAAAGGCTCGCCCGCCGCCACGCGCAATTGCCATTCGACGAGATCGAGCCCCGTGATTTCCTCCGTCACGGGATGCTCGACCTGCAAGCGCGTGTTCATTTCGAGGAAGTAGAACTCGCCATCGGCGCCGAGCAAAAATTCGACAGTACCGGCGCCGCGATAGGAAATCGCCTTGGCCGCGGCCACCGCGGCAGCGCCCATCTTCTCGCGCAACGCAGGGGAAACCGCGGGCGACGGCGCTTCCTCGATCACCTTCTGATGGCGACGCTGCGCCGAGCAGTCGCGCTCGCCGAGATGGATAACGTGACCATGGGCGTCGCCGAATACCTGCACTTCCACGTGGCGCGCATCGACGACGGCTTTTTCGAGTATGAGTTCGCCCGAGCCGAAGGCGTTCTGCGCTTCGGAACGCGCGGTCGAGACGGCGTCGGCGAAATCCTCGAACCGTGTCACGAGCCGCATGCCGCGTCCGCCGCCGCCGGCCGCCGCCTTCACCATGATCGGACAGCCGATGTGTTGCGCTTCCGCCGCGAGCGTCGCATCGCTCTGGTCCGCGCCCTGGTAGCCGGGCACGCAGGGCACGCCCGCCTCGATCATCAGCCGTTTGGCGGCCGCCTTGTTGCCCATGGCGCGAATGGCGTCCGGCGTCGGACCGATGAAGACGAGGCCAGCATCCTGACAGGCCGAGGCGAAGCCGTCGTTCTCGGACAGGAAGCCGTAGCCCGGATGCACGGCGTCGGCCCCGACGCGCTTTGCAGCCTCGATGATCGCCTGCGCGTCGAGATAGGATTCCGACACAGGCGGCGGTCCGATCCGCACGGCTTCGTCGGCTTCGCGCACGTGCAGAGCGTCAGCGTCCGCGTCTGAATAGACGGCGACGGTGCGATAACCCAAGTCGCGCGCCGTGCGCATGACCCGACAGGCGATTTCGCCACGATTGGCGATGAGGATTTTGGAGAAAGCCATCACGCCTTCGCTTTCTTGCGCTCGTCTTCCGGCGCAATGCCCAGCATCTTCGACAGGATCATCAGCATGACCTCGTCGGCGCCGCCGCCGATCGAGGCCAGCCGCGAGTCGCGATAGGAGCGGCTGACCGGCGTCTCGTTCATAAATCCCATGCCGCCCCAATATTGCAGGCAGCCGTCCGTCACCTCACGGCCGAGACGGCCGGCCTTCAGCTTCGCCATCGAGGCGAGCTTGGTGACGTCCTGTCCTTCGAGCATCAACTCGCAGGCGCGGTAGCAGAGCGAGCGCAACAGCTCGACTTCGGTCTGCAATTCCGCGAGCTTGAAATGCACGACCTGATTGTGCAGCACCGGCTTGCCGAAAATCTGCCGCTGGCGCGCATAGTCGATCGTCGCCTGGATGATGCGCTCCTTGCCCTTGAGGCTGGAGACCGCGCCCCACAGGCGTTCCTCCTGGAACTGCACCATCTGGTAGGTAAAGCCCTTGCCTTCCTCGCCGATCAGATAGCGCTGCGGCACGCGCACATTGTCGAAATAGATCTGCGCCGTGTCGGAAGAATGCATCCCCATCTTGTCGAGTTTTCGCGCGATCTCGACGCCCTTGGTCTTCATGGGAACGCAGATCAGCGACTTGTTGCGATGGACCGGCCCATCGGACGTATTGGCGAGCAGGCACATCCAGTCGGCCTGCGTACCGTTGGTCGTCCACATTTTGCCGCCGTTGATGACATAGTCGCCGCCGTCTTTCTTCGCGGTCGTCTTCACCGAGGCGACGTCGGAGCCGGCGCCGACTTCGGACACGCCGAGGCAGGCGACATATTCGCCCGATATCGACGGCGCGAGAAACTGCGCGCGCACTTCATCATTGCCGAAGCGTGCGAGTGCGGGCGTCGCCATGTCGGTCTGCACGCCGATCGCCATTGGCACGCCGCCGCAATTGATCTGGCCGAGCTCCTCGGCAAACGCCATCGCATAGGAATAGTCGAGGCCGGAGCCGCCGAATTCGACCGGCTTGTTGATGCCGAGAAAGCCCAGCTTGCCCATCTTTCCGAACAATTCGTGCGCCGGAAAGATGCCCGCCTTCTCCCATTCGTCGACGAAGGGATTGATGTCGGAAGCGATGAATTTCGAGATGTTGCGACGGATCTCGTCATGTTCAGGCGTGAATTTCATCTTTCCATCCTCACATGCGCGCGACGCCGAAGGTCGTGTGGCGCAACGGCCTCTGATCCGCCTCGCGGCAGATCGACAGGCAGAAGGCCAGAACCTTTCGGGTATCGCGCGGATCGATCAGGCCGTCGTCCCAGAGGCGCGCGGTCGCGTAGAGCGCCGTCGTCTCGCCCTGCATGCGATCGGCGATGCCCTTTTCCATCGCGTCGAGCTTCTCGCGGTCGATCGGCTTGCCTTCGCGCTTCAGCTTTCCTTCGGTCACGATCGCCATGACCTTGGCCGCCTGCTCGGGCCCCATGACGGCGATGCGGTTGTTGGGCCAGGCAAAAATGAAGCGCGGATCGTAGCCGCGCCCGCACATGCCGTAATTTCCGGCGCCGAAAGATGCGCCGATATGCAGCGTGATCTGCGGCACGGTGGCGTTGGACACGGCCTGGATCATCTTCGAGCCGTGTTTGATGATGCCCGCCTGCTCCGCCTCGCGCCCGACCATGTAGCCGGTCGTGTTCTGCAGATAGATGATCGGAATGTTCGACTGGCAGCACAGCTGGATGAATTGCGCCGCCTTTGTCGCGCCATCGGCGTCGATCGGCCCGTTATTGCCGATGAAGCCGACCGTATGCCCCTCGATCGCGCCATGGCCGCACACCGTGTGCACGCCGTAGAGGCCCTTGAAATCGAGATATTCGCTGTCGTCCACGATGCGAGCGATCACCTCGCGCACGTCGATCGGCTTGCGATAGTCGACCGGCACGACGCCCGCCAGTTCGTCCGGCGAGTAACGCGGCTCCTTGTAGTCGCGTGGCGCGGCGCGCTGGATCTGGTCGTTCCACGGCAGCATGGCCATCACTTCACGCGCGATGCGGATGCCGTCGGCGTCGTCCTCGGCGACATATTCGCCGAGACCCGACTTCGTGACATGCATGTCCGCGCCGCCGAGTTCCTCGTCAGTCGCGATCTCGCCGGTCGCGGCGCGCAGGAGCGGCGGTCCCGCCAGAAACACTTTCGCCTTGCCGCGCACGAGAATGTTGTAGTCGCTGAGGCCCGGCAGGTAGGCGCCGCCGGCGGTCGACGAGCCATGCACCACCGTCACCTGCGGAATGCCCGCCGCCGACATGCGCGCCTGATTGGCGAAGCCACGCCCGCCTTCCACGAACATTTCGGCCTGAAAGAGCAGGTTGGCGCCGCCCGATTCCACGAGCCGCACCATCGGCAGCTTGTTCTCCAGCGCCATCTGCTGCGATCGCAGCCCTTTCTTCACGCTCATCGGCGTCGACGTGCCGCCTTTGAAAGCGCTGTCGGAGGCCGTGACCATGCAGCGGATGCCCGAGACATAACCGATGCCGACGATGCCGCCGCCGCCGAATTCGTCATGCATGCGCAGACCGGCGAGCGTCGAGATTTCGAGCCATGGCGCGCCGGGGTCTAGCAGCAGCGCGAGGCGTTCGCGCGGCATGATTTGCCCGCGCTTGGTGAAGAGTTCGCGCTTGGTCTCGCCCGTCTCGCGGATCTTGTTTTCCAGCGCGCGGAATTCGTCGATCAGCCGCAACATCTCTTCGCGGTTGGCGCGAAAGGTTTCGGAATTGACGTCGATCTTGCTCTCGATGACCGGCATGGCGTCCCTGCGCTTGATCGCGACAAGGTTCAACGCCGCGCTCGAAACGCGCGACGCCTTCCTCGACGCTGGCGATGGCTCTTGCGGCCATGCGCCTTTAATCCTCCAGTTAAATTTGAGGTTGCCTCAGAAATTTGCTAGTGTCAATCGCCGCTTCGCAAGCGCGGCGGGGGACGATGCCAAAACCGCAGCGCAGCACGGCCAAACCGCAGATCGCGAAACCTGGCGCCAGAACGCGCGCCGCAGCCGGCGCCGTGGGAGTCTGGGGCGAGCGCGAGGCCGGCATTCTGAAAGTCGCTGAAGAGCTCTTTCTGCGCAATGGCTACGAGAACACGAGCATGGCGGCGGTCGCCGCCGCCGCCGGCCTGTCGGAAGGCACACTCTACAATTACTTCCGCAACAAGAGCGATCTCGTGATCCGCGCCGGCCTTGCCGCGCTGGAGCGGCGTGTCGAAGCCGCGCAGCAGGCGGTGAAGGAAGCGACGAGCTTGCGCGAGGGCCTCGAAAAGCTGATCGCGCTGCATCTCTCCGCCGTCATCGAGGACGACGAGAAATATCGCATCTGGTTACGCGAGGTGCGTGGCGTGAAATCCTATCGACGCTCGGCGGGACGCGATGCGCTCGCGCGTTTCGCCAACCAGTTCCCCGCGCTGCTCGACAAGTTCGGCCACAACGAAGAGCGGGCGGGCGGCCCGACCCGCGCCATGATGCGCGACATGGTGTTCGGCGGCTCCGAGCACATCGGTTTCACCGCCATGATCCAGAAGCGCGCCGACAGGATCGATGTGGAGGCGACCGCGAAAATTTTGGCGGATGTCTATTTGCGCGGCTTTGGGCTGGAGTGACCGGACCGCGAGCCTTCAGGCTCGCATTGATGCCATGCGCTCTGCATTATCCCGCGCCGCGAAAGCCTTGTTATAGTCGTGGCATCAACAAGCGAGCCTGAAGGCTCGCGGTCCAAGAAATGAGGAAACCCCATGACCAAGCGCCGCATCGGCCGCTCCGATCTTCACGTCCACCCCTTTTGCTTCGGCGGCAATGTCTTCGGCTGGACGGCGGACGAGGCCATGTCCTTCCGTCTGCTCGACGCCTTCGTCGATCACGGCTTCGAATTCATCGACACGGCCGACGTCTATTCGGTCTGGGTTCCCGGCCATTCAGGCGGCGAGTCCGAGACGGTTCTCGGCAATTGGTTCAAGACGAGCGGCAAGCGCGACAAGGTGGTGCTCGCGACCAAGGTCGGCTTCATCAAGGGGCTGAAGCCCGCCTACATCAAGCAGGCGGTCGAGGAGTCGCTGAAGCGCCTGCGGACCGACCGCATCGATCTCTACCAGTCGCACAAGGACGATCCCGAGACGCCGCAGGAAGACGTCTTGCGCGCCTACGACGATCTCATCAAGGCCGGCAAGGTGCGCGTCATCGGCGCCTCCAACTTTACCGCCGCCCGTTTGCAGGAAGCGCTCGACATTTCCGCGAAGAACAATCTGCCGCGCTACGAATGCATGCAGCCCGAATACAATCTCGTCGAGCGCAAGGTCTACGAGGGCGAGCTGCAGGACCTGTGCGTGCGCGAAGAAATCGGCGTCATCCCCTTCTTCTCGCTGGCGGCGGGTTTTCTCACGGGCAAGTATCGCAGCGAGGCCGATCTCGGCAAGAGCGTGCGCGGGCCGCGCACCGCCGGCAAATATCTCAAGACCAATGGCCCGCAGGTCCTCGCCGCGCTCGACAAGGTCGCGGCGGCGCACAAGGCCACCTGCGCGCAGGTCGCGCTCGCCTGGATTCTCGCGCGCAAGGGCCTGACCGCGCCGATCGCCAGCGCGACGAACATCGAACAGCTGGAGGAATTGCTGGGCGCGGTGAAACTGTCGCTGAGCGCGGCGGATATTGCGGAGTTGGATGCGGCGAGCGCGTGAGGGGCGCCTGCCCTCTCCCGCGTAGCGGGGGAGGGTGGCGAGCGAAGCGAGCCGGGAGGGGGCACGGCTGCTGAATCAAATGCTGTCGACGCTATCAGAGCCGATTGCGTAGATGTCAAAGCTCAATGCAATGCCGCGCGAGCCTAACGCGAGTAACGTTTGCGCTGCGATTTCCCCACCTTCGTTTGCCTCGCTCAAGAATAATCCGCAGAAGACATCGGCTCGAAATCGCCCCGTCAGGCTTTGCCAGACTTCCAAGCTACCCGAGACCGCAGACATCAGCTCGATGATTTGCGCATTGAGGTCGCCGGGGCACTTTCGATCTACAGATTTAATCCAGGTGCCGGTGCGCGCGGTTGCCTCTCGGCCGTTTCTCAACTTTCGAATATCGCCCTTACGCCAGCTGGAAACGGGCCGGCATCCAAGTGCTGATGAAACCTGCTCTGGTTCAAGATCGTCTCCAAGGATTCGAAGACTGACCGAAGTTTCACTGATCTGTGTCACGCCCCCTCCCTAGCCCTCCCCCGCTTCGCGGGAGAGGGAACAGACTCCTAGATTCATGTCACGTCCGCAACGTCAACCCGCCATCCGCCACAAGCCCGTGACCGGTAATAAAATCCGCCTCGTCGCTCGCCAGCAGCAGCGCAGCGCGCGCCATGTCGATCGGCTCGCCCAGCCGCCGCAGCGCGGCCTTCTTCTCCCACACGCCGCGGATGAAGGGGTCGGCGAAGGAGGCCTGCGTCATGCCGGTGTGGATCGCGCCGGGCAAAATGTAATTCGCGGTCACCTTGTACTTGCCGAGCTCCAGCGCCATCGTCTTGGTCAGGCCCGCGACAGCGTGTTTCGACGACGTATAGGCGCAGAGCCCGATGTCCGTGTCGAACGCCATCACCGAGGCCGTGCAGATGATGCGCGCCCTGCCCTTCTCTTCCGCGCGCTTGATCAGATGCGGAATCGCCGCGCGAGAGATGCGGAAAGGCGCGCGCACGTTGACCGCGAACTGGCGGTCCCATTCGGCGTCGCTCGTCTCATGCGTCAGCGAGCGCCCGGAGACGCCGGCGTTGTTGAAGAGAATGTCGATCGCGCCATAGGCGTCGAGCGCAGCCTTCACGATTGTTTCGGGCGCATCATCGTCGGCGACGCTTTTCGCCAGAACCTTGATCGCGCCATTGCCCTCGTGTGCGGTTGCGATCGCGGATTCCGGCCGGTCCACCGCGAGCACCTTGGCGCCGCGCTCGGCGAACAATTGCGCCGTCGCGCGTCCGATGCCCGAAGCCGCGCCGGTGATGACGGCGAATTTGCCGGTAAGATCTGCCATGTTTCGCTCCCTTGATTTGGGGAGCATTAGAACAGGCCGGCTGCTGCATTCACAACAGCGCCTCGCGCATTCGCGGCCTGCGCCCCGCGCTCAGTGGCCGAGGCCGGGTTTTGCCGGAGGCGCGGGCATCGCCGGCTTGCCGCCAGGCGTCGAGGCCTTGCTCTGGTCTTCTGCGCGCTTCCAGATTTCGCTCTTGCAGAGAAAGCTTATGAGGCAGCCTTCGAGCGTCAGCTCGTTCGGCTTCTCCACGGTCACGCCGCCCTTGTAGGTCTTGCCGTCCTGCGTGTTGTAGATTTCGCCGCGCCAGACGCCTTCCTTGTCGAGCGTGGCGTTACGCAGGATCACCGTTCCGATCGCCTTTTTCTCCTCGGGCTTGCCGACATCGATCACCTTGGCGCACAGCTTGTTGGAGCAATTGTAGAAGTCGAACTTGGTGCCGCTTTCCTCGCGCACCCAGACGCCCCAGGGCTCGAAAGCCAGCGCCGGCGTCGCAACCGCGAGCGCCGCGCCAAATACAAGAACTTTCATCGCACTGAGCATCGACCGCTCCCCGCATGGATCGGATCGCGGAAAGACTAGCGCCAGAATCGCGCCAGAACCAAGGCGACGCCGAAACCCGTTAACCAATTCGAACCTTAACAATGTCTTAACGCGACGCTCCATGTTAAGAATTTAGTAACCTTTGGGAGCGTGGCGTGGCGTTGAGCATCGTATGGGCGGCCTTGCTTGGAGCGTGTCTGGGCCTCGACCGCAATCTTCGTGATCTTTCGGTCGGCTGGGCGCCTTGCGCCTTTTGGGCGACGCTCTCTGCGATCATTGGCGTCGAGTTGCAATTGTCCGGGCACGTCGATGGCATGTGGTTCTGGCCGGTGACGTTTGCCGCCTGCGCGGTCGCCATCGCCAAATATCTGACCGTCACCGTTCGGGTCGGCGGCTGGCGCGAAAGCTCGGAACCCGCGCATGCCCTGCTTGCGGCCTGCGCATTGGGCCTCGCCTGCGGTCTCGGCGCCAATCGCTTCGTCGGCGTCGCCGTTCTCGCCACCGTCTTCGGGCTCGCCTGGCGACCGCGCATCGACGACAGTCTGCGCCACGAGATCGCCCGGGAGTCAGACCCGGCCCTTCTTGTCGTCCGCGACCTCGTCGAGGTCAGGCGGCGGGCCGAGGAAAGCCGGCACGATGAAGAAGGCCGCCAGCAGCGTGAAGAACAGCGAGATGGCGAGCAGCTTGCCCATTCCGGCCGTGCCGGGGTGCGAGGACAGGCATAGGCTGCCGAAGGCGATTCCCGTCGTCAGCGAGGAAAAGAAGATCGCGCGCGTCAGGCTCGACGCCAGCATGTCGGCAACGCCCTTCCGCCACGCGATCAGATAATAGATGTGGAACGCGACGCCGACCGCGAACATCAGCGGCAACGCGATGATGTTCGCGAAATCGAGCGACATGCCGAGAAGCTGCGCCGCCTCGAGGCTCATGACGCCAGCGAGCGCCAGCGGCCCGAGCGCCAGCGCGACATCCTTCACGCTGCGCATCGCGATGTAGAGGATAGCGAAGATCGCGATGAAGGCGAGCGCGCCCGCTTCCGCGAAGGCGCGCACAATCGTCTTGCCGGCTTCCACCACCGTGATCGGCGCGCCCGTGGCATGGGGCGCGATGGCGCGGACGTCCGCGGCGAAGGCGGCGAGCGCGGCATTGTCGCGCGTCTCGCCCTTGGGAAACACTTCGACGCGCGCGCGCCCGTCGGCCGTTATCCAGTCGCGGGAAATCTCGGTCGGCAAATCTGCGCGCGTGACCGCCTTCGGCGACAGCGCCGTGCGCAATGTCTGCAGCAAGGGTTCGAAATTCTCGAAGATCGCCTTTTGGGCGGCGTTACGCTCCTGCGGCGTCGCCTTCGACAATGCCGTCACGGCGCGTGAGAAATGCAGCATCGGCTCGGGCGCGCCCTGCCCTTCCGCGACGTCGAGCAGATCCATCATGTCGTGGATCTCCTTCAGATTGTCGGCATCGCTCGGCGCGGGCGCAGGGCGCGCGTCGAGCACGGGCGCGAGTTCGGCCCGCGCCTTCGCCACCATCGCGAGCTTTTCCGCTTCGTCCTTCGGCAGGAAGGACGACAGCGTCACGACATGCGAGACGCTCGGCAGGCCGGCGATCCTCGCCGCCAGCGCATCGCCCGACTTCAGATCGGGCGCGAGAACAGAAATCGTATTGGGCGCGGTCTGCGGATCCTGCGCCAGATCGTAGAAAGTCGAGACGCTTTCAACCTTGTCGCTGCGCAGATGCATGGGATTGGAATCGAACTTCAGCTTCATCAGCGCGGGAACGCCCGCCAGCACGACGACGGCGGTCGCGATCAGGACCAGAGTCCGGTGATGTTCGATCCAGCGATCGACCGTGGCGAGCGAGGCCGTCTGGATCGGTTTCGTCTCGCGCCCCGGCCGGATCGTCATCATCAGCGCCGGCATGAACGCGATGGTGGCGACGAAGGCGACGATCATGCCGAGCCCCGCGATCAGCCCCAGCTCCGACACGCCCTTGAACTGGGTCGGCAGGAAGCTGAAAAAGCCGGCGACCAGCGACAGTGCGGCAAGCGACAGCGAATAGCCGATGCTGCGGATCGCGCCCGCGAGCGCCTCGCGGAGATCGTCCGTTCTGTACCTCTCCTCGCGATAACGCGTGGCGAACTGGATGCCGAAATCGACGCCGAGCCCGATGAACAGCGCCGCGAAGGCGACCGAAATGAGATTCAGCCGTTGCACCGCCAGCAGCCCGAGGCCCATGGTGATGACGAGGCCGACGAAAAGGGTGACGAGAACGGCGAAGATGATTTTGCCCGATCGCAGCGCGAGAAACAGCACCAGCGCGACGAGCGCCACCGTGACGGCGAGGTTGATTTCGTAATTTTCCGCGACCGTGCCGAATTCCTCGTCGGCGAGCGGCGTCTGGCCGGTCAGACGCAACCTGAGGCCGGCGGCGGCGGCGATGCCGGCCTTGGCGCCGGCCGCGCGCACCAGTTGCGTCGCCTTGGCGCCGGGCTCGAGCGCGCTGAAATCGAGATGCGGCTCGATCAGCACGATCCGGCGCAATTCGTTGATATTCGGCTCGCCCTTCTCCAGCAGAGCGCGCCAGGAGAGCGGTTTCGGCTTGCCCGCGAGCGCGCTTTCGATCGTCGTCGCCAGCCGGTCGAGCGGCCCGAGAAACTGCTCGAACCGCGCGCGATCCTTCTCCGCCGCCTCCATCGCGCCGCTGATCAGCCGCATCAGGCCGCGCAGGCTCGGATCGGCGGCGAGCCCCGCCAGAAAGTCCCGCTTGCCGACGAGATCGGCGAGCGTGGTTTCGAGCGTGGCCTTGTTCGTCAGCAGCAACCCCTCGCGATCGAGATAGGCGTTGCGGTCCGGGCGCCAGACCCGCTCGATTTCGGCCCTGGCCTCCGGCGCGGACAGCGCCGCCGCAAGCCGGTCGGCCGCCGAATCGACGGCTTCGGGGTTCGGCCCGTCGATTACGGCGACGATCAGATTATCGAGATGCGGAAACGCCCGGGCGTAGGCGATTTCGTCCTGCCGCCAGGGAATATCGGACGAGATCAGCTTGGCCGTATTCGTGTCGATCGCGAAATTCCTGACCGAATAGACGCCGGCGGCCGCCGTCACGACCAAGGTGAGGCCAACCACGAGCCAGGGCCGAAACGTGCAGAAACGGACGATTTTTTCGAGCAGACCCGCCATGCGTCTCCCGTATGCCAGGACAAGGGCCGCAATTGGGCCTCGAGGCGCCGTCTCCCGACAACACGAGCGATAGCACGCGGTTCCCGGTCGCGCCAACGGAACGGTCGACACGAAGTTTGCGGGCGGGGGCGAATTTGACCCGTAACGCCCTATTTACTAAGAGGATCGCTTGGAATTCGGGGGCCCCGCGTGAGCATACCTTTCCGTTACGTCGCCAAAATCGGCGGCTATGTCCTCAAGCAACATCTGACCGGTCGCAAGCGCTATCCGCTCGTGCTGATGATGGAGCCGCTGTTTCGCTGCAATCTCGCCTGCGTGGGCTGCGGCAAAATCGATTATCCCGACGCGATCCTGAACAAGCGCCTGTCGGTCGCCGATGCGCTCGGCGCCGTCGACGAATGCGGCGCGCCGGTCGTCTCGATCGCCGGCGGCGAGCCTCTGCTGCACAAGGAGATGCCGCAGATCGTCGAAGGCATCGTCGCACGCAAGAAGTTCGTCATCCTGTGCACGAACGCGCTGCTGCTCGAAAAGAAGATCGGCCAGTACAAGCCGAGCCCCTATTTCACCTGGTCGATCCACCTCGACGGCGACCGCGAGATGCACGATCACGCGGTGAGCCAGGAAGGCGTCTACGATCGCGCGGTGGCAGCGATCAAGCTCGCGAAGTCGAAGGGCTTCCGCGTCACCATCAACTGCACTTTCTTCGATGGCGCTCAGGCCGACCGTATTGCCGCCTTCTTCGATACGGTGACCGAAATCGGCGTCGATGGCGTCACGGTGTCGCCGGGCTATGCCTACGAGCGGGCGCCCGACCAGCAGCACTTCCTCAACCGCCAACGCACCAAGACCCTGTTCCGCGACGTCTTCCGCAAGGGGCGCGGCGGCCGCAAATGGGCGTTCAACCAGTCGGGCCTGTTCCTCGATTTTCTCGCGGGCAACCAGACCTACCAGTGCACGCCCTGGGGCAATCCGACCCGCAATGTCTTCGGCTGGCAGAAGCCCTGCTACCTCCTCAACGAGGGCACGGTCTCGACCTTCAAGGAATTGATGGAAGGCACGGATTGGGACGCCTATGGCGTCGGCAAATACGCCAAATGTTCGGACTGCATGGTCCATTGCGGCTTCGAGGCGACGGCAGTCGCCGACAGCGTCCACAAACCCTGGAAGGCGGCGAAAGTCGCCTTGGCAGGCGTGCGGACGGAGGGCGCATTCGCGCCGGATATCCCGATCGACCGGGCGCGCCCGGCCGAATACGTCTTCTCCGCCAATGTGCAGAAGACGCTTACCCAGATGCGCGAGGAAGAAGCGCGCGAGGCCGCCGCGAAAGCGACGGCGGCTGAATAGAGAAACGACAACGGCGGATTGTGCGGCTTCGGCGGGCCGGATAATTTGCTGCATTGCACGGAGGCCACACCGAACATGTTTCAGCGCATTTCTCACGTCCGCAAGAATTTATTGCGCCTGTCGCTGGCTGGCGCTCTCGCCTGCGTCCTCGCGACGCCTGCCTTTGCTGAAGACAAGCCCGCGCCGGCCGCAGCGCCCGCCGCTGCTGCGCCCGCGGCCGCGCCGGAGCAGAAAGTGGCGGTGAAGAAGAAGCGTCGCAAGGCCCGCGCCGCCAAGCCTAGCGGTCGCACCGGCCTCGCGCGTGTCTCAGGATCGCTCGAGCAGCGCCATCAGGTCTGCCTCGCCTTCATTCGCCGGCACAATCTGGACTGCGATCCCTGGCAGACGCCGACCTGTGGCGCCGAGACCGGCTACTTCCGCCCGCCGGAATGCGTGCGCCCGCGTTCACAGCAGTAATCAGCCCGGCGCCAGGCAGTCACACCAGCGCAAAGGCGCGCCCCGCGCGCTTGAGCGTCGCGAAGGCTGCCGCGGAATCGCGGCCGGCCTCCAGAAGCGCGCCGAGATCGCCCGGCCTGCGGGCGAGACCGGCGATCACGCGCCCGTAATGCACGCCGCCGTCGGGCCGCAAGGCCTGCGCCGCGAGCTTCGGCAGCGCCCGGCCCGCCGGATCGCTGACGGCGCGGAGCGCGGCGAAGGGCAGCCCGCAAGCAGATGCGAAACGCGCCGCGACATGGCTCTCCATGTCGACCACGGCCGCCGCTGTCGTGGCGCGCAATGCGGCCTTGTGCTCCGGCGTCAGGATCGCCTCGTCGACGCCGGCGAAAACGGCGTCCGACAATCTCGCGCCAGCGGACTTTACACCTTCGGCGAGTCTGTCCGTCAGCGCGGCGTCGCTGCGGAAAGCGCCCCGCCCCGCGACGACGGAGGTCGCAAGCAGCAGGTCGCCTGGCGCGAGCGCCGGCTCCAACCCGCCCGCCAGCCCGAAACTGACCACGCCCGACAAGCTCGCGGGATCGATCCGCGCCAGGCGCTGCTCCAGCAGGTCGACATCGCCGCCGCTGCAAACCGTCGCCACGGCGCCGCTCGCGGCGAGGGCCGCCTCGCGCTTCATGCCCACGACGATCAGCAGACGGCGCGTCATGCTCACATTCCGAACGCGACGGATCGGCTGTTGCTGGCCGACAGATTGCGGAAGCGGGCGAGCGCCCACAGCGGGAAGAACTTCGAATAGCCGTGGTAGCGCAGATAGAAGACGCGCGGGAACCCGGTCGCGGTGAACAGCTCTTCGTCCCAGAACCCGTCTGCGGCCTGATTGGCCGTCAGATATGAGATCCCGCGTGAAACGGCGGGATGGTCGCGTTCGCCGGCCGCCATCAGCGCGAGCAGGGCCCAGGCGGTCTGCGAGGCCGTGGAGGGCGCTTTTTCATAGCCGCGATAATCGAGTTTGTAGCTGTCGCCGTCCTCGCCCCAGCCGCCGTCCTCGTTCTGGATCGACACGAGCCAGTCAACCGCCTTGCGCATCGCCGGATGATCCGCGCCCAGACCCGCGATATTGAGCGCGCAGAGCGACGACCACGTGCCGTAGATGTAGTTCATGCCCCAGCGCCCGTACCAGGAGCCGTCTTTTTCCTGTTCCTTCAGGAGATAGGCGACGCCCCGGGCCAGGGCCGGGCTCGACTCGGCTGTCGCGCCGAGCTGCGCCAGCATGGAGACGCAGCGCGCCGACACGTCCGAGGTCGGCGGGTCGAGCAGCGCGCCATGATCGGCGAAGGGGATGTTGTTGAGATAATGGTAGGCGTTGTCCGCGTCGAAGGCGCCCCAGCCGCCGTCCTTGCTCTGCAATCCTTCGACCCATTCGCGCGCGCGCGACATCGCGGCATCGTAATCGCCGCCCGCGCGCTGCATCGCCATTACGACGACGGCCGTGTCGTCGACATCGGGATAATGCGCGTTGTTGTATTGAAAGGCCCAGCCGCCCGGCCGAACATCCGGCCGTCGCACGGCCCAGTCGCCCTTCACGTCCAGAACCTGCAAGGGCTTCAGCCATTCCAGCCCCTCGCGGGCGCGCGCCTGCGATTGCGGATCGCCGGCTTCGAGCAGCGCGTGCGAGACCAGGGCCGTGTCCCACACCGGCGAAACGCAGGGCTGGCAATAGGCTTCCTCGTCCTTGATCACCAGCAACCGCTCGATTGACTCCCGCGCGACTTTCACGCGTTCGTCGTCGGCGCCATAGCCCAGCGCGTCGAACATCAGCAGGCTGTTGACCATGGCGGGAAAGATCGCGCCGAGCCCGTCGACGCCGTTGAGCCGCTCGATCGTGAACGCCTCGGCTTTTTCGATCGCGCGCTTGCGGGTCGCCTTTGGAAACCAGGGCTCGGCGACATGCAGGATTTTGTCGAGCCAGCCGAACAGCGTCGTCCATGGCTCCTTCTGGTGCGCCCCGCCCGGCCAGTCCTTAACCTGCTCCGGCGGAATGACGAAGAGTTCGGCGACGCCGATTTTCTTCTCGTTCACGGGCGCCGGCCGCAACGCGGTCAGCGCCATCAGGGGAACCATCACCGTGCGCGCCCAGTAGCTCACCTTGTCCAGATGGAAGGGGAACCAGCGCGGCAGCAGCATGACCTCGACCGGCACCACCGGCACGCCCGTCCACGGCATCTGCCGGTAGAGCGCGAGCAGGATGCGTGTGAATACATTGCTCTTCGCCGCCCCGCCGCGCGCCAGCATGGCTTCACGCGCACGGCTCATATGCGGCGCGTCGATATCGTCGCCGATCATCTTCAGCGCGAAATAGGCTTTCACGCTGGCGCTCATGTCGAAGGCGCCCTTGTGGAACAGCGGCCAGCCGCCGTGCTCGCCCTGGATGCGGCGCAGATAGGCAGCAATCTTGCGCTCGAGCTCCACGTCGACAGGCTCGCCGCGGAAATGGCGCATCAGCACATATTCGGCCGGGATTGTCGCATCGGCCTCGAGCTCGAAACACCAATGGCCGTCGTCGCGACGCCGGTCGAGCAACGCCGACGTCGCGCGCGAAATGGCGGCGTCGAGCTCTGCCACGTCGATGGAGGCCGCGGCGGGCGGCGGAATATTTATATTCATGCGGAAACTCTGCGGCATCGCTGCTGCGATGCACAATCGACCCTTACATAGCGCAGGAGGCCGCCTCAGGCCAAGCGGGCGGCGCCGCAACGCAACAAAGCGGCCGCGCTGACCGCCTTAACCCTCTCACCTAAGGTTGAAGCGGGAATAGCCCACGATTTTCCGCCTTTGTCTTGACGAATGGACGCAATCGGGCCCAATTCTCGATCCAAGAGCAAGAGCCTGCGATCGCGAAGTATAGGCGGTCGCGGATGTGGCGCCGGACACTGGCGTCAGGGAGGATGCGTGAGATCAGATCAAGTCGCGCCGGCTGACTATTTCCACAAGGTCGTCGATTGCCAATGGGCCTGCCCGGCCCACACGCCCGTCCCGGAATACATCCGATTGATCGCAGCCGGCCGCTACGGCGACGCCTACATGATCAATTGGCAGTCCAACGTCTTTCCGGGCATTCTCGGCCGCACGTGCGATCGCCCGTGCGAACCCGCCTGCCGGCGCGGTCGCGTCGAGGACGAACCGGTCGCCATCTGCCGCCTCAAGCGCGTCGCCGCCGACTTCAAGGAAGACGTGCGCGAGCGCATGCCCCTCAAGGCGGAGAAGAAAAACGGCAAGCGCGTCGCCTGCATCGGCGCGGGACCGGCCTCCCTCACCGTCGCGCGCGATCTGGCGCCGCTCGGCTACGATGTCACCGTTTTCGATTCCGAACCGAAAGCCGGCGGCTTCATGCGCACGCAGATCCCGAAATTCCGCCTGCCGGAATCGGTGATCGACGAGGAGATGAGCTACGTGCTCGACCTCGGCGTGAACTTCCGCCATGGAACGCGCATCGACAGCCTCAAGGGCGTGATCGACGAGGGCTATGACGCGGTCTTCGTCGGCACCGGCGCGCCGCGCGGTCGCGATCTCGACGTGCCCGGCCGCGCGGAAGCCGCCGCGCACATTCATCTCGGCATCGACTGGCTCGCCAACGTCGCCTTCGGGCACGTGAAGAAGATTTCCAAGCGCGTGATCGTGCTCGGCGGCGGCAATACCGCCATGGACTGCTGCCGCTCCGCCCGCCGCCTCGGCGGCGAGGACGTCAAGGTCGTCGTGCGCTCGGGCTTCGAGGAGATGAAGGCGAGCCCTTGGGAGAAGGAGGACGCGATGCACGAGGGCATCCCGATCCTCAACTATCTCGTGCCCAAGGAGGTCAAGCACATCGACGGCCGCCTGACCGGCATGGTGTTCGAGAAGGTACGCGCCGAATATGACGCCAGGGGCCGCCGCTCGCTGATCCCGACCGGCGAACCGGACACGCTGATCGAATGCGACGAAGTGCTCGTCGCCGTCGGCCAGGAGAACGCCTTTCCCTGGATCGAGCGCGACATCGGTCTCGAATTCGACAAGTGGGACATGCCCAAGGTCGATCCGGTCACCTATCGCTCGACCATCCCGAATGTCTTCTTCGGCGGCGACGCCGCCTTCGGCCCGAAGAACATCATCTGGGCCGTCGCGCATGGACATGGCGCGGCCTTCTCGATCGACGCGCTCTGCCAGGGCCGCGACGTCGACGTCCAGCCGCCGGCCAAGGGCGATTTCGTGAGCCAGAAGATGGGCATTCACGAATGGTCATACGACAATGACATTTCGCTGCAGCGCCGCCTGAAGGTGCCGCTGCGCGACAATGCCGTGGCGCTGACCGACATTCGCGTGGAAGTGGAGCTCGGCTTCGATACGGCGCGCGCGCTCGCCGAGGCGCAGCGCTGCCTCAATTGCGACGTCGACACGATCTTCACCACGCCGCTGTGCATCGAATGCGACGCCTGCGTCGACATCTGCCCGATGGACTGCATCACTTTCACCGAGGACGGCGCCGAATCCGACCTGCGCAAGCGGCTCAGCGCGCCCGCGCCCAACCTCACGCAGGACCTCTATGTCTCCAGCCCGCTCAAGACCAAGCGCGTGATGGTGAAGGACGAGGACGTTTGCCTCCACTGCGGCATGTGCGCGGAGCGCTGCCCGACCGGCGCCTGGGACATGCAGAAATTTTCAATCCAACTTCCGCGTGCGGGGGCGTAATGGCCATCGAAAGCGTCAACGATTTCGTCGTTCGGTTCGCCAACGTCAACGGCTCCGGTTCGGCCTCCGCCAACCTCCTGTTCGCCCGCGCCGTCATGCGCATGGGCGTGCCGGTGGCGACCCGCAACATCTTCCCCTCCAACATTCAGGGCCTGCCGACCTGGTTCGAGGTGCGCGTCTGCGAACAGGGCTGGCTCGGCGCGCGCGGCGGCGCCGACCTCGTGGTCGCGATGAACCCGCAGACCTGGGACAAGGACGTCGCCTCGATCGAATATGGCGGCTACCTCTTCTATGATTGCTCGCGCCCGGTGCCGGCCTCCAAATTCCGCGAGGATCTGACCGTCATCGGCGTGCCGCTGACCGAGATCTGCAACCGTGAATACAACGACGCCCGCCAGCGCCAGCTGATGAAGAACATCATGGGCCTCGGCGCGCTCTCGGCCGTGCTCGACATGGATGTGAGCGTCATCGAGGCGCTGCTGGCGGAACAGTTCAAGGGCAAGCAGAAGCTGATCGACGCCAACCTCAAGGCGCTGGCGATCGGTCGCGACTGGGCGCTCGCCAATCTGCAATGCCCCATCGGCCTGCGGGTGAAACAGGCCGACGCCGTCGGCGACCGCATCTATGTCGAAGGCAATGCGGCGGCCTCGCTCGGCGCGGTCTATGGCGGCGCCACCGTCTGCGCCTGGTATCCGCTGACGCCGTCGACCTCGCTCGCCGAAGGCTTCACCTCCTATTGCAAGCGCCTGCGCGGCGAGGCTGAAACCGGCAAGAACAAATACGCCATCGTGCAATGCGAGGACGAGCTCGCCTCCATCGGCGTCGTCATCGGCGCCGGCTGGAACGGCGCGCGCGCCTTCACCGCGACGTCGGGGCCGGGCATTTCGCTGATGCAGGAATTTCTCGGCCTCGCCTATTTCGCGGAAATTCCAGCCGTTCTGTTCAACGTGCAGCGCGGCGGCCCCTCGACCGGCATGCCGACGCGCACGCAGCAGTCGGACGTGCTCGCCTGCGCCTATGCCTCGCACGGCGACACCAAGCACGTCCTGCTGTTCCCGCGCGATCCCGGCGAAGCCTTCGAATTCGGCGCGCTCGCCTTCGATCTCGCCGACCGCCTGCAGACCCCGGTCTTCGTCATGCTCGATCTCGAGATCGGCATGAACTCGCATCTGACCAGGCCGTTCGAGTGGGACGACAGCCGCCAGCTCGATCGCGGCAAGGTGATGAGCAGGGCCGACCTCGATTCGGGCCGCGACTTCGGCCGCTATCTCGACGTCGATGGCGACGGCATTCCCTTCCGCACCTACCCCGGCACGCATCCGAGCCGCGGCTCCTTCTTCACCCGCGGCACGACGCGCGATGCCTATGCGCGCTACACGGAAGAAGGCGGACCCTATGTCGAGAACATGCAGCGCTTGCTGCGCAAGTTCGAGACGGCCAAGTCCTACGTGCCGGCCCCGCTGCTCGACAGCGCCGGCGCCGGCGCACGCTTCGGCGTGCTGCACTACGGCTCGACCGCCGCCCCGATGGACGAAGCCATCGACATGCTGCGCAGGCAGGGCATGCAGGTCGACGTCATGCGCGTGCGCGGCTTCCCCTTCTCACGCGATGTGGATGATTTCATCGCGAGCCACGAGAAGATATTCGTCGTCGAGCAGAACCGCGACGCCCAGCTGCGCACGCTGCTGATGACGGAGATCGGCGCCTCGCCCGACAAGCTCGTCTCAGTGCTGCATTACGACGGCTCGCCCGTCACCGCGCGCTACATTGCCCGCGCCATCGCCGAACTCGTGGCCAGGGCCGAAACGCCCGCCAAGGAAGGGGCTCTTTCGTGACTTATCTTCCCAAGCCGAAATTCCGCCATCCCTCGATCGAGAAGAACGCGCTCGGCCTCACGCATCGCGACTACGAGGGCTCGATCTCCACGCTCTGCGCCGGCTGCGGCCATGACTCGATCTCGTCGGCGATCATGCACGCCTGTTTCGAGCTCGACCTGCCGCCGCATCGCATCGCCAAGCTCTCCGGCATCGGCTGCTCGTCGAAGACGCCGACCTACTTTCTGGGCAATGCGCACGGCTTCAATTCCGTGCATGGCCGCATGCCCTCGGTGCTGACCGGCGCCAATCTCGCCAACAAGGACCTCATCTATCTCGGCGTCTCCGGCGACGGCGACAGCGCCTCGATCGGCTTCGGCCAGTTCGCGCATTCGATCCGGCGCGGCGTCAACATGGTCTACATCGTCGCCAACAACGGCGTGTACGGCCTGACGAAAGGCCAGTTCTCCGCGACCTCCGACAAGGGCGCCAAGCTGAAGAAGGGCGCCGTCAACACCGACGACGCGATCGACCTCGTCACCATGGCGATCCACCTCGGCGCGACCTTCGTCGCCCGTTCCTTCTCCGGCGACAAGAAGCAGCTCGTGCCGCTCATCAAGGCGGCGATCGACCACAAGGGCCCGGCCTTCATCGACTGCATCTCGCCCTGCGTCGCCTTCAACAATCACGACGGCTCGACCAAGAGCTTCGACTACGTGCGCGCGCACAACGAGGCGGTGAATTCGCTCGACTTCATCACCGAGCGCGCGCCGATTATGGCGGACTATGATCCCGGCCAGACCCAACAGGTGAAGCTGCACGACGGCACCTCGATCCTGCTGCGCAAGATGAACGCGGACTACGACATTCACGATCGCGTCGCCGCCATCAATTACCTGATGAAGCACGACGTCGCCGGCGAAATCCCGACCGGCCTCGTCTATCTCGAGGACGAGCCGGGCGACATGCACGATCGCCTCAACACGGTCGACCGCCCGCTCAACGAGCTGACCGACGCCGATCTCGTCCCGGGCTCTGCGGCGCTGGCGAAGATCAACGCGGGATTGCGTTGATCGTCGACGCGTCGTTGCGAGCGGAGCGAAGCAATCCATCCCGCTGACTTCGGCCATGCCCGGGAAGTGGATCGCCGCGTCGCCGCGCTCCTCGCAATGACGGCAAATTCTTTCCAGAAGGAGCCCCCATGGCCCGCATCCCCTATTTCGACATCTCCAAGGCCGAGGGCCGCGCGAAAAAGGCCTACGAGAAGCTGCCGAAGCTGAACATCTTCCGCATGCTCGGCCATTCCGGCGAGCTGGTGGACGGCTTCAACCGGCTCGGCTCCCAGATCCTCTATTTCACCAAGATCGATCCGATCCTGCGCGAGATCGCCATCATCCGCGTCGGCGTTCTGTCGAAGGCCGGCTACGAGGTGCACCAGCACGAGCGCATCGGCCGCCAGCTCGGCATGAGCGATGAAAAGATCGCCGCGATCCACGAGGGCCCCGAGGCCGCCGCCTTCTCCGAGGTGGAAAAGGAGATCATGCGCTTCACCGACGACGTCGTGGCGAACGTTCGCGCCTCGGATGCGACCTTCGCGCCCCTCGCGCGCCGTTTCTCGCACAAGGAAATGCAGGAGCTGACGCTGACGATCGGCTACTACATGATGGTGTCGCGCTTCCTCGAAACCTTCGACGTCGACATCGAGGACGCCCCCGTCGGCCTCAACAAATCGCCCGACGGAACGCTCGCGCCCAAAGGTTAGACAGCGGGCGCGATCTGGCTATATTCGGCCCCCTGTTTCGGACCGGAGCGCCGCGCGTGACGCATATCGCCCGCTCGACTGCGTCGCGGAGGCGCTGACGTGAGCGAACGCCTGAAGGAAAGCCTGCGCCGGGCCGAGAGCCGCGGCGGCAGGGCCTCCGTCGCGCGCCAGATCGAGAACTGGATCGCCGGCTATCACCCGATCGAGGGCGTGCCCGACGAATTCATGGATTCCGATGGCGTCGCGCGCCAGCACTGGGTCAAATTCTTCGTCGCGCTCGCGAAATACAGCCAGAAGGATCTCGCCCAGCGATTCGAGACCGCCGACCGCCTGATTCGCGAAACCGGCATGTCCTATCGCGTCTATGGCGAGACGAGCGAGCGATCATGGCCGCTCGGCCGCCTGCCTCTGCTGATCGACGGCGCGGAATGGGCCGGCATCGAGCGCGGCGTCGCCCAGCGCGCCGAATTGTGGGACCGGGCGCTCGCCGACATCTACGGCGAGGGGCGCCTCGTCTCGGAAGGCGTCCTGCCCGCCTCCGCGGTGCTCGGCTCGCCAGATTTCATCAGGCCCTTGCACGGCGTGCGTCCCGCCGGCGGACGCTGGTTGCGCTTCTACGCCGCCGACATCGGTCGCGGCCCCGATGGGCGCTGGTGGGTGCTGGGCGACCGCGCGCAGGCGCCCTCGGGCGCGGGCCATGCGCTCGAAAACCGTCTCGTCTTCACGCGCGTCTTCGCCAACCTCTATCGCGATCTCAACGTCGACCGGCTCGCCGGCTTCTTCCGCGAATTTCGCGCCGGGCTGGTCGCCGCGGCGACCCGCAGCGAGCCGCGCATCTGTCTGCTGACGCCCGGCCCCTACAGCCAGACCTATTACGAGCAGGCCTATCTCGCGCGCTATCTCGGCTTCCTGCTGGTCGAGGGCGGCGATCTCGTCGTGCGCGACGACAAGGTGCATGTGCGCACGATCGCCGGCCTCAAGCGCGCCGACGCCCTGCTGCGCCGTATCGACGCCGACTGGTGCGACCCGCTCGAACTCAACGCCGCCTCGCAACTGGGCGTGCCCGGCATGATGGAATCGATTCGCGCCGGCGAGGTCGTGGTCGCCAACATGCCGGGCTCCGGTCTCGTCGAATCGCGCGCGCTGCTCGGCTATCTCCAGGCCATGTCGCGCCGCTTGATGGGCGAGGATCTTATCCTGCCGCATATCGCCACCTGGTGGTGCGGCGGCCCCAACGCCATCGAGACGGTTCTGTCGGACTTCGACAACAAGGCGATTTCCGGCGCCTTCATCGAGAATCCGCCGGGCCTCGACAATGGCCGCACCGCCATTCCTTCCGAGCTCGATCCTGCCCGGCGCGAACGGCTGCGCCGCGCGATCGAGCGGCGCGGCGTCGATTATGTCGGCCAGGAGATCGTTCGCCTGTCGACGACGCCCGCCTGGATCGACGGCTCGATCCAGCCGCGCCCCTTCACGCTGCGCGTCTATGCGGCGGCGACGCCCGACGGCCGGCGCGTCATGCCCGGCGCCTTCTGCCGCATGTCCGTCAACATCGACGCGCGCGCTGTCGATGGGCGAGGGCGTGACATCCGCCGACGTCTGGGTGCTCGAGGATCCAAGCCGGTCGAGCAGACGACGCTGCTGGCGACCGGCGACAATGTGCGCATCATGCGTCAGCTCGGCAATCTGCCGAGTCGCGCCGCCGACAATCTTTTCTGGTTCGGCCGCTATCTCCGAGCGCGCCGAAGCGACGCTGCGGCTCGTGCGCTGTTATTGATCGCGCGTGACCGAAAGCGCGCCTGACGGGCCATCGAGCGCGCGCGCGCCTGCAGACCCTGCTGACGCCGCGCCGCGTCGAGTGAAGACGACCGACGACCCCATCGCCAGGTCGCCGGCGGAAATCGCGGCGGCCGCGCTGCACGATCCTGCGCTACATCTCGTCCGGCGCGGCGCTGGCGCATGCCGCGCGCGCCGCCGGATCGATCATCCGCGAGCGACTGTCGCAGGACATCTGGCAGATCCTCGGCGACCTCGAGAAGGCCTGGCTGTTCCGCTGCCAGCGTCGCCGCTGCCGGAAGCCGAACTCATCGACCGCGCCGAAGGTACTGCACGCTGTCGGCCCTGTCAGGCCTCATCCAGGAAAATTTCAATCGCGTCGCCGGCTGGGCCTTCTCTTGATATCGCCGCCGCGTCGAACGCGGCATCTCTGACGCTCGCCTCGCGCGCATGTTCGCCGACAAGGACGCAACCGCCGATAATCTCGACGTCGTGCTCGATCTCATCGATTCGCAAATCACCTATCGCTCGCGTTATCTCGTCGGCGTCGCGCTCGCGCCCGTGCGCGACATGGCGCTGCTCGACCCCAACAATCCGCGCTCCGTCGCCTTCCAGGTCCAGCGCATCAGCGAACACCTCGCGGGGCTGCCGACACTGCGTCACGACGGCATGCTCGAAGCCCCGCAACGCATCGCGCGCCTGCTCGACGCGGACCTCTCGACTGCCGAAGCCGGCAAGCTCGACAACGCCACGATACTCGGTTTCGAGCAGAGCCTGATGTCGCTCGCCGTCGCGATCGAGGCTCGTTACTTCCTGCAGGGCTCGAACGCCGTGCGCGCAGAGACGCCGAGAGGACTCGCGTGATCTACGACATCAGGCACATCACGACTTATTCCTACGATTCGCCGGTCGCCTCGGCGCTCTGCACCCTGCGCCTCTCGCCGCGCGACAGTCGCGGGCAGCGCGTGCTCGACAGCGGCATCGAGATCGCGCCGCTTCCGGTCTCGCGCATGGCGCGCCCCGATTTCTTCGGCAATCTCGTCACGACGATGCGCATCGAGGAATCGCATCGGGAATTGCGCGTCACCTCGCTCGCCAGCGTCGAAGTCAGGCGCGAGTCGCAACCGCACGCCGATCTCACTCCCTCCTGGGAAGAAGTGCGGCGCGAAGTCGCCAACGTACAGACGCTCGACGCCCGCTCGCCGGCCCATTTCATTTTCCCGACGAAGCTCGTGCCGCTCTACGATCCCGCGACCGATTATGCGGCCGAGAGCTTTCCGCCCGGCCAGCCGATCCTTGCCGGCGCGATCGACTTGATGCGCCGCATCCGCAAGGATTTCCGCTACGATCAGGAAGCGACGCTGATCTCGACGCCGCTGTCGGAAGCCTTCGAGGCGCGCGGCGGCGTGTGTCAGGATTTCGCGCATATCATGATCGCGGGACTGCGCGGCCTCGGTCTGCCCGCGACCTATGTCAGCGGCTACATCCGCACCATTCCGCCGGAAGGAAAGCCGCGTCTCGAGGGCGCCGACGCTTCCCATGCCTGGGTCAACGTCTGGTGTGGCGCGGACGTCGGCTGGCTCGGCCTCGACCCGACCAACGCGCTACAGGTCAACGACGATTTCGTCGAGATCGCGATCGGCCGCGACTACGCCGATGTCGCGCCGCTCGACGGCGTCATTCTCATGTCCGGCAAGCAGACGCTGAAGGTCAGCGTCGACGTCAAGCCGGTGGGATGAAGGGACCCGCGAGCCTTCAGGCTCGCATTGACCGGGGAATGCGAGCCTGAAGGCTCGCGGTCCAGCAGAGCGACACGTGACCATAACCCTCCCAACTCGCCTTCATCGGCTGCAGCGAAGTCGGAAATTGTTCGCGCGCCAGTTTCGCGACAAAGGGCGTCGCAGGCGTCGCGTGACCTATACGATCTCCTGTTCTGAGATCCTTCGCACGGCGCGGACGAAGCGCGCCGGAAGCACGCAGGCAATGTCGCGCGCCGGCGCCTCGGCTGCGACGCGGCGCGCGACGCCGATGTTGTCTTCTCCTGCGTGACCGCCGACCAGGCTGAACCGGTCGCCGGTCTCTGCGCGATCTATCTGCGCCAGGGCCAGTTCTTCGTCGACGTCGATTCCGCCGCGCCGGAAACCAGCGTCGCGCGGCGCCGAAGTCGCAGCCGCCGGCGCGCATTACATCGAGGCCGCCGTCATGGCGCCGGTCGCGCCGAAGGAATTGCGACGGCGATCCTCGCCGGCTGGCGGCCGGAAACGGAACGCAGCCGCCCTACTCAATCCGATCGGCATGCGGACATCACGCCGGTGGCGAGCGAATACGGGCGTGCTCCGCGACGAAACTGTCGCGGTCCATCGCGATCAAGGGCATTGAGGCGCTGATCGTCGACGCCGCGCAGATCGGCGCGCGCCCTGGGCGTGGCGAACGACGTCTTCGCCAGTCTTGGACGCACGTTTCCTGGAACTGACTTCGCGCGCGCTCGCAGACAATATGGCCGAACGCGCGCACCAGGTATACGCCCGCGCGCCGCCGAAATGCGCGAGGCCAGCCGACATGCTCGACGATCTCAGCGTGAATTCGTCGCTCGCCCGCGCAGTCGCCGACGCGCAGGAGCGCGGCGCAGCCATTAATGCGGACAAGGCGAAATAGACCCGCTAGCCCGCATCTTCGCGAGCGACATGCCTGCGCCGTCTTGCGCGCAGTTCCCCTTTTTGCAAAGCGGCGGCACAATCGGCGCAGACGACAACATCATCGGGGAAACGCGTCCATGCAGGTCAAGATCAAGGAAATCGCCACGGGGCTCCGTTTTCCGGAAGGCCCCGTCGCCATGCCCGACGGCTCGATCATTCTGGTCGAGATCGCGCGCGGCACGATTTCGCGCGTCACGCCCGACGGCAAGGTTCACGTGGTCGCGGAGACCGGCGGCGGCCCGAATGGCCTCGCGCTCGGACCGGACGGCAAGATGTACGTCTGCAACAACGGCGGCTTCGAATGGCGCGAGACGGCCGAGACCGGCCTGCGTCCTGTCGCGCAGGCCAAGGACTATTCGGGCGGCCGCATCGAGCGCGTCGATCTGTCGACCGGCAAGGTCGAGCGCCTCTACGACGGCGCCGAGAACGGCAAGCTGCGCGGCCCCAACGACATCGTCTTCGACAAGACGGGCGGCTTCTGGTTCACCGATCTCGGCAAGGCGCGCGCACGCGACATCGATCGCGGCGGCCTCTATTACGCCAAGGCCGACGGCTCCTTCATCACCGAGGCCATCTATCCGATGCTCACGCCGAACGGTTGTGGCCTCTCGCCGGATGAAAAGACGCTCTACGCCGCCGAGACCCAGACCGGCCGCGTCTGGAAATGGGACCTCGAGGGCCCAGGCAAGCTCGTGCCGAAGAAGACCGGCCATGCGGCGGCCGGCGGCGAACTTCTGGCGGGCGTGCCGGGCTTCCAGCTCTTCGATTCGCTCGCCGTCGACGGCGCCGGCAATGTCTGCGTCGCCACACTGATGAACGGCGGCATCACCGTCATGTCGCCCGACGGCAAGTCGGTCGAGCATGTGCCCATGCCCGACTACATGACGACCAACATCTGCTTCGGCGGCCGTGACCTGCGCACGGCCTATGTCACGTTGTCGTCGAGCGGCAGGCTGATCTCGTTCGAATGGCCGCGGCCTGGGCTGAAGCTGAATTTCAGCTGACCGCGCACCAACGCGCGAAGCGCGCGCCACAGAGACAATGCCTCCGCCGGGCCAGATGCGATCTGGTCAGGCGGCGGCCTTTTGCGGGGGTTCTTCGAGTTCGCTCACAATCTCGGTTTCGCCCTCCCCCTCCGCCATCGCCGCGCCGATTTTCTCGATCAGCTTCGCCTGCGCCTGCAAGAGTTCGCTGAGCGTCGAACTGCCGCCGATCGGCGCGCGGATCAACGCTGTCTCTTCTTGCAGACGCAGCGCCGCGGCGAGGTGATGGCGCAGGTCCGCAACTGACTTCGTGCGGCCGAACCGCGCCTCGAGAGCGCGCAGGTCGCGTAGATGATTGGCGAGCACCGCGTCGAAAGCGACCCGCTTGTAGCTCGGCATCGCCTGCAACGCCGGATAGAGCAGCGCGAAAATGGCGAGCAGCGGCGCCCAGAAGCGATCGAACAGGCTTGCGAGCCAATAGGGCGCCTGGCCCCACAGAACTGGCGCGCCATGCTCATAATAGCGTTCGGCGACCGGGCTGCGCTTGAACTTGTCGTCGACGAAAGCCGGAAAGCCCTTGTCGCGCGGAAACACGTCGCGATGATGCTGGGCAATGTGCTTGCTGGCGGCGAGCAGCAGCATCTGTGTCGCGGGATGCAGCTTCGCTCTGGCGATCAGCGTCATCGTCGCGGCCACCATGTGCACGTCATCGGGTGGCCAGGCCGGGCTGAAACGAACCGCTCCCGCAGGTAGCGTCACTGGTTCGACGAACCGCAGATGCTCGCCGAGCGCGGGCGTCATGGTGAAATCATAGACGCCGATCTCGGGGTTCTGCAGCAGGCGCTGCGTATTGCCGGAATCGAAGCTCGCAAGCAGGAAAGCCGCATCGATGGCGCCGCTCTTCAGGCCGGCGAGCGTATCCGCATTGTTCCATTCCAGGAGCTGGATCTTGGAGCGCGCCTCCTTCGAGAGCATCTCGAGCGCCCTGCCCGACGCCAGACGCGAACCGCTGCCGGGAATTCCGACCGAAACGCGCTTGCCGGCGAGAAAGTCGGTCAGATGTCCCGGGTTGGGCTTGGGACCTCTGTAGAAAAGCCAGAGAGGCTGATAGCGGACGCTGCCGAGATAGACCGTGTTCGCCGCCGGAGGCAGGCCGCTCAGACCGAAGCCGACATCCGCGCGCCCCTCGCTGACAAGCCGTTGATCGTCCGGCGCTCCATCCGAGTCGACGAATACCACCCGTACGCCGTAGTGCGAGAGATATTCCCGGTACTTCAGAGCGATCATCTCCAGGCCGGAATTCGGCTGTCCCTTGGCCACCCGGATCGTCGACGGCGGCAGCGGATCGAGATAGATGACGAAGCCGATGGCGAAAATCGCGATAGCAATGGCCAGACGCCATTCGTGCGCCACGAGATAGGCGAGCGCTGTCGCCTCGTCCCGGACCTTGCCCCAGACATATTGCGCGAGCGCTGGACGTTCCTTGTAGAGCATGACCTACGAGCCCCTCCGAAATCAGACTGCGGCCGCCGTTTGCGCCGACGGCGCGAGCGCGGGCTTCTTCGCCGGCCGCTCGCAGATCACAGACACCGCAGCCGCGCCGCCGACGACCGTGAGCGCGGTGCGCGCCATGGCGCAGATCGGATCGATCGCTGCGAACAGGAAATAGGCGGCTTCGAATGGCAGGCCGAGAATGCCCGTCGTCGTGCCGACCAGCGTCAAGGTGACGACGCCGGCCATGCCCATTGACGCGTAGCCGGCGAGCTGGCTGACGATCAGCACGGCGGCCAGTTCAGCGACGCTCACATCGCGCCCGTAGAACTGGGCGACGAATAGCGTCGCGCAGACGAAATACGCCATAGCGCCCGTGCGCAGCAGCGACACGACGAGCGGCGCCAGAAGTTCGACGCGGACCTTGTCGAACCCGAGTTTCTCGATCAATCCATCCATGATCGCAGGCATGCAGCTCGTCGCATTGTTGGTCGCGACGCCGAGCGCGAAAGTCTCCTGCATCGATCGGATCGCGTGGCCGAACCCGCATCCGGCCCGCGCCTGAATGATGATGAGGGACAGCGCCAGAAGCGCCACGGTCGTGATCAGGACGACGCCGACGAACAGCGCCATCGTGCGTATCGGCCCCATGCCGACGGCCGCGACCTGCGAGGCCGAAATCGAAAAGAGGATGAACGGCAGCGGAAGATTGATCCAGCGCGTCAGGATCTGGCACGACTTGTAGATCGTCTCCAGCGTCTGCGACAGGCTGCTGGCGAGACCGCCGCGAATCTGTCCGACCGCCGCGCCGAACAGCAGCGCGAAGATCAGGGCCTTGATCGTTTCGCCGGACGAGAGCGCGGCGAATATGTTCGAGGGCACCAGCGTGTTCAGAAGATCGTAGATGTGCGGCGCCTTGGCGTCTGGCGCGACCGAATGCAGCGACATGCGCGTGTTCGAGAGATCGAGGTCGCCGCCGACGATCTGGCCGAGCGCGGATCGCGTCTCCTCGGAAAGTCCCGCGCCCGGATGAAACGTGATCGTGACGACAGCCGCGACGCCGACGGCGATCGTCGAGGCGCACAGGAAAACCCAGAGCACGCGCGGAATGATCGCCATCGCATGACCGTCGCGGAACATCTGCTGCAGGCTGAAGACGATCGTCGCCATCATGAACGGCAGGACGATCATCTTGAGCAGATCGACGTAGATCTTGCCGATGAAGTCGAAGTGCCGGCTGACGTCGGGCGCGAACTGCGCGAAGGCCGCGCCGGCGGCCACGCAGGTCAGGACCATCCACGGGCTCAGCGCGATCGCATAGTATCGGTCGATAGCGCTTCGTTCGGGCTTTTGAACCGTCGATGTCACGTCAATTCCCCGCTTTCGCCGCTGCAAGGAGCTTGGCTATGGATATGTCCGTTCGCCGCTGCGCCAGAAATTCGTTGATATAGGCGAGCAGCGCCGTGTCGCGGATGCCCACGGCCACGGCCAGATCGGAATAGGCGTCGTCGAAAGCGACGGTGCGCAGCGTGAGCGTCAGAGACGGGTCTTTCGCGAGCACCAGCCGCGTCTCGTACTCGTCACGATAGCCGGCGACGATCTCGCCGCGCTTGACGGCCTCGACTACGTCTTTCCAGCTCTTGAACTCGACGATCCGCGCCTTTGGAAAATTGCGACGGGCGAACTCGACCCAGGCCGAGGCGCGCATCACGCCGAGACTGCCGTCGAAGCCACGAATGACCTTTTCGATCGGTCGCTCGTGGGCCAGTTTGGCGAACGCGACGCGATTGATCAGCAGCGCGTGGTTGAGCTTGAAATATGGGTTCGAGAAGGAGACCTTCTGGAAGCGGGCCAGCGTGCGCGCCAATCGGCTGACGCCGACATCGGCGCCGCCGGCCGCGACGAGATCGGCGACCCCGTCGAACGTCTTCGGCGACCGATCGAAGCGGATGCCGACTTTCAGTTCTTTCGCGAGATCGCGCATCAGATCGACGTCGCTGCCCATCGGCACGCCGTCGCGCTCGTAGAAGAACGGATAGGCGTTGACGCGGTTCATGGCGACCACGAGTTCGCCGCGTGAAAGGATACGGCCGATATCCGGCGCAACGACGCGTCCGTCGGCGAGCGTCGTAAGACCGGGCGCGGGCGCTGTCTGGCTGAAGCCAGCCTGCGGAAGGAGCGGCGCGGCGAAGGCCATCGTCGCGGCCACGGCCGTCAGCGCGAACCGGCGAAGCCGAGCAAGCGCGGAAGATATGGCGCTGGAAGCGGGCGTCATCGTCATGCCGCGGCGCTGGCCAGTGCGGCGAGTTCGCGAAGCGCGGCGCGTTGCCCGATCGCGGCGAGTTCGCCGATTGCGTATTGCGCGACGGCCGGCGACGTCAGCTTGTGCATATCGACGACTGTCGCGGCGGGCGGGATCGCAATGCGTGGCGACATTCCGATGAGTTCGCCCGTATCGAATCCGGCGTCGACCCGGTGCAGCGCGACCTGCGTATGGTCCTGCCCATCGGCGATCAGTTCCGCGAAGGGGTTGGGGCCGGCGTATTTGGATGGCCACTCGCCCTGGATGCAGGGATGCAGGTTGTAGAAGCCCAATCGCGGATAATCGAACAGGCGCCCGTCGATCCGTTGCCCGAAGGTGCACGCCACGCACATGTCCGGACGCCAGGAACTGGAAAACAGCTCGTAGAACGAATCGTCCTTGACGCGCCCCTTGTAAACGGCGAGGCCGTTGCGATGAGCATAGCGCTCGACCATCGTCTCTTCTTCGGACTTGTGGTCGTACTGCCAGACGCGACGATCGGCGTTGACGAATTTCTGAGTGAGGTCATCGGTCGCGACGCCGACGATCTCGAACTGGTCGCTGTAGGGACCGTGGATCAGCTCGTCGAGCACATAGAACCCACGATAGAAACTTCCAAAAATCGCAATACGGATCATTGGCGCTTCGCTCCCCTCTCGACCGTCGCAACCAGCGTGCGGAGCGACAGATTGTCGCCCGTGCGAGACCAGAAAGTCGCCCAAACTCTAACCGTCGCGTTAAAAGCCTTTCGTTACGGAATTTCAGAGATTATTCGTGGTGGACAAATCTTGAATGGCGCAACTTGGCCGCCGGATTCGCGCCAACCAACGCTTAACCATGCGCGAGACTTTCGACCGCGCCCGAGCGCCGGGAATCGAGGCGTCTTGTTCGAGCAGCCGGTCTCTACTTCTCGCCCACCCGCTTCACGTCCGTGAAACCCGCAGCGTCCATCGCCAGATGCACGCGGTTCTGGAAGGTCGCATCGTCGCCCTTGGCGATGAGCGCCGCATTGCGCGCGACCGCATCGCACAGTGTCTCCACCCAGCCCTCTTCGGACTTGCCGAAATCGTTCAGCACGTAGGAATGAACGAGATTCTTGTCGCCGGGATGCCCGATGCCGAGCCGGATGCGGCGATAGTCCTTGCCGAGATGCGCATCGATCGAGCGCAGGCCGTTGTGGCCGGCAGCGCCTCCGCCGATCTTCACGCGACACTTGCCGGGCGCGAGATCGAGCTCGTCATGAAACACGGCGATGCCATCGAGACCGATCTTGTAGAAGCGCGCGGCCTCGCCGACCGCACGGCCGGATTCGTTCATGTAGGTTTCCGGCTCGAGCAGGATGACCTTCTCGCCGCCGATCTGGCCCTCGCTCACACGTCCCTGAAAGCGTGCGCGAAACGGCGCGAAATTATGCGCGCGCGCGATTTGCTCGATCGCCATGAAGCCGATGTTGTGACGATTGCGGGCGTACTGGCGACCGGGATTGCCGAGCCCGACGAAGAGCAGCATGGATAGCCCCAGAGCGCAGGCGCTTCGGCCGCGCGATCAAAATGAAAAGCCCGGCGAAACCGCTGTCGCGATCGCGCCGGGCCTGAAACGAGGCAAGCCGATACGGCCTACTTCTTCTTTTCGTCCTTGGCGGGCGCGGCGGCGGCAGGCGCGGCGGCGGCAGGAGCCACTTCCTTCTCGACGGCCGGCGGAGCGATCGTCGCGATGGTGAAGTCGCGGTCGGTGATCGTCGGCTTGCAGCCTTCCGGCAGCTTGATCGCCGAAATGTGCAGGGAGTCGTTGAAATCGTAACCAGCGAGGTCGGCGGTCAGCGATTCCGGAATATTGTCGGCCGGCACGAACATCTCGACCGTGTGGCGCACGATATTGAGCGTGCCGCCGCGCTTGATGCCGGGCGCCGTTTCAACGTTGACGAAGTGCACGGGCACGTCGACGCGCAGGCGCGAGCCCGCCTTCAGGCGCAGGAAGTCGACGTGCAGCACGGTGTCCTTGACAGGGTCGAGCTGGTAGTCGCGCGGAATGGCGCGCTCCTTGGCGCCGTCGACGTCGATCTCGAAGATCGTGGTCAGGAAGTGACCGGCGTAGATCAGCTGCGTGGCGGTCTTGCGGTCCAGCGAAATCGGCTGCGGCGCGTCGCCGCCGCCGTAGATCACTGCGGGAATGCGGCCTTCTCGGCGTACGCTGCGGGCGGCCCCCTTGCCAGTCCCGCTGCGGACCGAGGCCGCGAGAGTCTTCTTCTCGGCCATGGTTCAGTCCTCAATAGAGATTTTCACGCCCACGCCTCCAGGGGTGTCGGAAACGGGCGCGCGGCGGCTTATAGGCGAAAGGGTTGCGGGTGGCAAATGGCCGCCGGCCGACGTCCCGTCAGCCCAGAAACGCCTCCCGCTCCTCCTTCGGCATCTTGAACGCGTTGGTCTCGGCCGGGAACGCGCCGGACTTGACCTCGGCCACATAGGCGGTCGCCGCCTGCTTCATCGCCGCGCCCACCTCGGCATAGCGCTTGTTGTGCTTGAAATTGGCGTCGGTGAAGCCGAGCACGTCGACGATCACCAGCACCTGCCCATCCGTCTTGCGCCCGCCGCCAATGCCGATCGTCGGCGCCTTGACGGCGCGGGTCACGACGTCGGCGACGTCCTCGGGGATGACCTCCAGCACCAGCATGTCCATGCCGGCTTCGTCCAGCGCCCGGGAATCCTCGACGAGTTTGCGCGCTTCCGCCGCCGTCTTGCCCTTCAGGCGCTTTTCCTCGTGGTTCTGCGGCTCGAGGCCGAGATGGCAGCAGACCGCGATCCCGGCCTCCTTGATGGCGCTTACGATCTCCGGCAGCGGTCCCTCGAACTTGACCATATCCGCGCCCGCCTCCACCAGGATCTTCGCATTGGCGACCGCCTGCTCCGGCCCCTGATAGGTCGCGAAAGGCAAGTCCGAGACGATGAACGTGTCCGGCGCCCCCCGCCGCACTGCCCGGGTATGATGGGCGATATCGGCGAGCTGCACCTCGCGCTCGCTCGCATAGCCCAGCATATTGGTGCCGACGCTGTCGCCGACGAGAATGAGATCGACGCCGCCCGCCGCCTCCGCCCGCGCAGTCGGCGCGTCATAGGCCGTCAGCATGGCGATTTTCTCGCCCTTGCGCTTCATCTCGAAAAAGCGGGCCGCGCTGCGCATATTTGTTCCCTCAGCCTGTTGAAAGCGGGGACGGCGGCCGCCCCTCGCGTTGCGCCTGTTATATAGAGACTGCGCTTTCGTTGCGCGAAAAGGTTCCATGCGCTTTCCGCCGAGCTTCCTGGAAGAGATCAAGGCCCGCCTGCCCATGTCGCAGGTGGCGAGCAAGCGCGTGCGCCTGAAGAAGGAGGGCCGCGAGTTTCGCGGGCTCTCGCCCTTCACGAGCGAGAAGACGCCGTCCTTCTACGTCAACGACCAGAAGGCCCGCTTCTTCGATTTCTCCGCCGGCAAGAACGGCAACATCTTCGATTTCGTCATGGAGACCGAGGGGGTGAGTTTCCCCGAGGCGGTCGAGCGGCTGGCCGCCGACGCTGGCCTCGCCCTGCCGAAAATGACGGCCGAAGAGGAGGCCCGCGAGGCCCGCCGCGCCTCGACCCACGAGGCCCTCGAACTCGCCGCCCGCTGGTTCGAGACGCAACTGCAGTCGCCGGAAGGCGCCCGCGCCCGCGGCTATCTGGCCGACCGCGGTCTCGGCCCCGCACTCCAGAAGGAATTCCGCCTCGGCTATGCGCCGCGCGAAAAATTCGGCCTGCGCGATTTTCTCGCCGGCAAGGATGTCGACGGCCCGACCATGATCGAAGCGGGCCTGCTGGTGCATGGCGAGGACATCGCCGTGCCCTATGACCGTTTTCGCGATCGCGTGATATTCCCGATCGCGGATCGCTCCGGCCGCGTCATCGCCTTCGGCGGCCGCGCCATGGATAAGGACGTCCAGGCCAAGTACCTGAATTCGCCGGAGACTCCCCTCTTCCACAAGGGCCATTGCCTCTACAACCACCACCGGGCGCGAGCCGCAGCCCACAAGTCGAACCGGGTGATCGCGGTCGAGGGCTATGTCGACGTCATCGCCATGCATACGGCGGGCTTCCCGGACACGGTCGCCCCACTCGGCACGGCGCTGACGCCGGAGCAGGTCCAGCTTCTCTGGGGCATGGCGGAAGAACCGATCCTCTGCTTCGACGGCGACCGCGCCGGTCGCAAGGCCGCATTCCGAGCGATCGAGACCGCCCTGCCCCTGATCAGCCCTGGTCGCTCGCTGCGCTTCGCTTTCCTGCCCGACGGTCAGGACCCCGACGACCTCGTGCGCTCGGCCGGCCCAATCGCGGTCGAGGAGGTAATCTCCGAGGCAAAACCCCTGGTCGACGTTCTCTGGCAGCGGGAACTCGAGGCCCAGCCGCTCGATACGCCCGAGCGCCGCGCTTCGTTCGAGTCCCGCGCCTTTCAGGCTTTGCAAGCGATCGGCGACGAAAACCTGCGTCGCCATTATCGCGAGGAATTTTCCGCCCGCGTTTCCACCCTGTTCGGCCGCGACCGCGCCCGGGGCGAAGGCCGGCGCTGGGAGCCGCGTCCGCGCGGCGGCGCGGGAGGCAACGGCGGCCAGAATGCCGGCTGGCGCCAGCAGGCGGCGCCGCTGACTATCAGCCCCGCGCTCGCTCGCTCCAGTCTGTTCGCGGGCGGCCCGAAGGCCATCGCCCCACGCGAAGCATTGATTTTATTATTGATTTGCAACCACCCGGACCTCGCCGTCGAGCACCCGGAGGAGCTGGCGGCGCTGGAGCTCGCCAATCCCGACCTCTCCCGTCTGAGGGATTTCATCCTGTCCGTCGCCAGCGCCGGCGAGGCGGCGGCCGACCTGCGCGCCGAGATCGAACATGCCGGCCTCCGCCCGGCGCTCGACCGGCTCGACGCCATGGCCGCCATCTCGACCCTGTGGTCGGTCCGCCCCTCGGCGGATGTGTCCGACGCCCGCCATGCGCTGAATCAGGCTCTGGCCTTGCATCGCAGGACCAAGGCGTTACATAGGGAATTGGTCGCCGCAGAGGCCGCTCTGGCGGAAGATGCGAACGACCGCAATCTCGCGCGATTGCAGGACATACAGGGTCAGCTCTCCACACTGGACGGGGCAGAGGCGGTCATCGAAGGTTTCGGGACCCCATCGGGACGCTCGTCGAAAGAACTGTGAGACTGCCGCCATCAGGCTTTTGTCCAGCCCCGCGCAGATTGACCAGAAAAGTTATTTCGCGAGCGTCGGCTCAATTTGGCCGGGCGGCGCTCATGGTTAAGAGGCGGTTAGGCGCTCGCCTGCGATTTTCGCTCGGAAGCGAATCGATCGGGCGGCCCCTCGCCCCGGGCGGTTGCAGGCGTGCGCGATGCGGACGCCGCCTGCTGCGCCCCACAGCGGGTTCGGAGTGAACTTGATGGCGAAAAAAGACGAAGAGAAGCCCGAAGGCGAAGGCGCGGCAGTCGCGGAGACGACCGACAGCCCATTGCTCGACCTGAGCGACGCCGCGGTCAAGAAGATGATCAAGGCCGCCAAGAAGCGCGGCTTTGTTACCTATGCCGAACTGAACGCGGTCCTGCCGTCGGAGGAAGTTTCTTCCGACCAGATCGAGGACGTCTACGCGATGCTCTCCGAGATGGGCATCACGGTGACCGAAGATCAGGACAACGACGACAACGAGGCGGAAGAAGGCGGCGACGACGACGAGGCCGAGGGCGGCGAACTCGTCGAAAGCAACCCGCGTCCGGCCGTCGTCGCGACCCGCACCGAGCCTGCCGACCGCACCGACGATCCCGTGCGCATGTATCTGCGCGAAATGGGCTCGGTCGAGCTTCTGTCGCGCGAGGGCGAAATCGCCATCGCCAAGCGCATCGAGGCCGGCCGCGAGGCGATGATCGCGGGCCTCTGCGAAAGCCCGCTGACCTTCCAGGCCATCATCATCTGGCGCGACGAGCTGAACGAAGGCAAGGTCCTGCTGCGCGACATCATCGACCTCGAGGCGACCTACGCCGGTCCCGACGGCAAGAACCAGCCCAAGGCCGACGGAACGGGCGCCGTCGCCGCGCCCGCCACCGCGCCGGAAAATCCGCCGCCCGGCCTCGACGGTGAGACGCAGGAAGGCGAAGGCAATTTCGACGAGGAAGACGACATGGAGAATTCCGTGTCGCTCTCGGCGATGGAAGCCGAACTCAAGCCGCAGGTGCTCGAAACCTTCGACCGCATCGCCGACGCCTACAAGAAGCTGCGTCGCCTGCAGGACCAGAACGTCGAGAACAAGCTGAAGAACGAAGCGCTGACGCCGGCTCAGGAGCGCAAGTACAAGTCGCTCAAGAAAGAGATCGTCACCGATGTGAAGAGCCTGTCGCTCAACCAGAACCGCATCGATGCGCTGGTCGAGCAGCTCTATGACATCAACAAGCGCCTGATCGGCTACGAGACGCGCCTCTTGCGCACGGCCGAGGGCCATGGCGTCGGCCGCGAGGACTTCCTGAAGAACTATCAGGGCTCGGAGCTCGACCCCAAGTGGACGCTGCGCGTCGGCAAGCTCGGCGCCAAGGGCTGGAAGGAATTCGTCGCGAAGGAAAAGGAAGCGATCAAGGACCTGCGCGGCGAAATCCACGCGCTGGCGACCGAGACCGGCCTGGAGATCCAGGAATTCCGCAAGATCGTGCAGATGGTGCAGAAGGGCGAGCGCGAGGCCCGTCAGGCGAAGAAGGAAATGGTGGAGGCCAACCTCCGTCTCGTCATCTCCATCGCCAAGAAATACACCAATCGCGGCCTGCAGTTCCTCGACCTCATCCAGGAAGGCAACATCGGCCTGATGAAGGCGGTCGACAAGTTCGAATACCGCCGCGGCTACAAGTTCTCGACCTACGCGACGTGGTGGATTCGTCAGGCGATCACCCGCAGTATTGCGGATCAGGCGAGGACCATCCGCATCCCTGTGCACATGATCGAGACGATCAACAAGATCGTGCGCACGAGCCGCCAGATGCTGCACGAGATCGGCCGCGAGCCGACGCCGGAGGAACTGGCCGAAAAGCTCGCCATGCCGCTCGAGAAGGTCCGCAAGGTTCTCAAGATCGCCAAGGAGCCGATCTCGCTCGAAACGCCGATCGGCGACGAGGAGGATTCGCATCTCGGCGATTTCATCGAGGACAAGAACGCGATCCTGCCGATCGACGCCGCGATCCAGTCGAACCTCCGCGAGACGACGACGCGCGTTCTGGCCTCGCTCACCCCGCGTGAAGAACGCGTGCTGCGCATGCGCTTCGGCATCGGCATGAACACCGACCACACTCTCGAAGAGGTCGGCCAGCAATTCTCGGTGACGCGCGAGCGTATCCGTCAGATCGAGGCGAAGGCTTTGCGCAAGCTGAAGCACCCGAGCCGCAGCCGGAAGCTCAGGAGCTTTTTGGACAATTGAGCGAAAGCCGGCCGGGCGAGCCCCGGCCGGCCTTCCATGTCCGCGATCCGCTCAACCTGAATTTCACCTTTGGCGGCTAGCTTGCCCCGCACACAGCCGCCGGGCCCCCGATGAAACTCGCCAATTTCCGCAACATCGCCTATCTCGCCGCGATCTGCGTCACGCCGATCATCCTGGCGCTCGGCTTCGTCACGGATCGCTGAAGCATATTGCGCGAGCGGACGGCGCGGGCTAATCCCAATCCCGCCGACAGAGCGCCGGGCCGGTAGCTCAATGGTTAGAGCCGGCCGCTCATAACGGTCTGGTTGCAGGTTCGAGTCCTGCCCGGCCCACCACCCCCGCCAGAATCCTAAAGACCGTTAAACTTTTCGTCTTGCCGGCAAGCTCACGGCAAGCCGCAGGCGCCATTCTCCTGCCTGTCGCAGCGGCGGCTTTCGGTTGGACGGAGGCAGGAGCGACCGAGCCGGCGGGCGCAGGACAACTGCGGGCCGGCTCTTCGCTTTTTGTGCCCTATTCGATCTCGGCGACCACCTGGCCCTCGGCCACCGCCTCGCCTTCGGCGACCAGAAAGCGCGCGAGCTTGCCGGCGCGCGGCGCAACGACGGGGATTTCCATCTTCATGGATTCGATGATGGCGATCTCGGCGTCGGCCTCGACCATATCGCCGGGGCTCGCGATCAGCTTCCACATCGAGCCGCTGACATCCGATTCGATCTTCGTCGCCATTCTTTCCTCCGCATCGGCCTTTCGCCGTTCATGCGATCTTAGCATGCGCCCCGCGCAGGCCGCGAGCTTTGCGGCCATGCGCGGCTCGGATAGCGTTCCTGCTCAAACGACAAGGCAAGGGGAACGCATGACGGGCGCAGACGACAGAACGCCGATCCTGATCGGCGCGGGCGCGACGACGGATATGACGACGCCGGTCGAACAGGCGCGCTCGCCCTTCGAACTCGTGGCCGACGCCGGCCGCAAGGCGCTCGCCGATTGTGGCGCGCCCGCGATGGCCGACGCCATCGACACGATCGCGCTGCTGCGCTTCTTCGCCGACACCTCGCATCGCTTCGCGACCAAACTCGGCGCCTCGAGCAATCCGCCGCGCTCCGTCACAAAGCGCCTCGGCATCGCGCCGGCGCGCGAAATCTACACCTGGAACGGCGGGAACATGCCGCAGTACCTCGTGAACTGGTTTTCCGAGGAGATCGCCCGCGGCCGCATGCGCGCGGCGTTGATCTGCGGCGGCGAGGCCTTGCGCACGCAGCACGGCGCCGAGCGCGCGGGCATCCAGGGCGTGTGGAACGAAGATCCCGGCGGCTCGCCCGAACTCGTCGGCGAATCCAGGCGCGGCTGGAGCGATCACGAGGACGCCCACGGACTTCGCGCGGCGATTGCGATGTACCCGCTGATCGAAAACGCGGTGCGCAGCGAGAAGGGCAACGACATCCCCACGCACATGCGCGAAATGGGCGAACTCTTTGCGCGCTTCGCGGCGGTCGCTGCAAACAATCCACTCGCCACGCGGCGCGAAAACTACAGCGCCGAGCGCATCGCCACCGTGAACGAGAGCAATCGCTGGATCGGCTTCCCCTATCCGCGCCTGATGAACGCCAACGCCTTCATCGATCAGGCCGGCGCGCTCGTCATCACCTCGGTCGGCGAGGCGCGCCGCGCCGGCGTGCCGGAATCGAAATGGATTTACCTGCACGGCTGCGCCGACGGGCACGACCACTGGTATCTCACCGAGCGCGAAAACGTCGCCCGCTCGCCGGCGATGAAGCGCGGCGCGAGAAAAGCGCTCGCCATGGCCGGCAAGTCACTCGACGACATCGCGCTGTTCGATCTCTATTCCTGCTTCCCGAGCGCGATCGAAATCGCCTGCAACGAACTGGGCCTCGCCGAGGACGACAGGCGCGGCCTCACCATCACCGGCGGCCTCCCCTATTTCGGCGGCCCCGGCAACAGCTACGTGCTGTTCTCGATCGCCGAGATGGTATGGAAGCTGCGCCAGAAGCCCGGCGAATTCGGACTGGTGACCGCGAACGGCAACTACATCACCAAGCATTCCTGGGGCGTCTATTCGACGACGCCGACGCGCGGCGAGTGGACGCGCGAAAGTCCAAAAGTCCTGCAAGCCGAACTCGACGCGCTGCCGAAGGCGCCTTTCACCGAGACGCCCTCGGGCGAGGGCGTCATTGAGACCTACACGATCATGCACGGCAAGAGCGGCCCGGAACTCGGCCTCGTCATCGGCCGCGAGAAAGCGAGCGGCAAGCGCTTCATCGCCAATACGCCGGGCGATGTCGCGACGCTGATGGACCTGCAGGAGAAGGAAGGGCTTGGGCGCCCGGGCGCCATTTCGCGCGATGGCGCGCGGAACATCTTCACGCCCTCTTGAATCCGTCATTGCGAGGAGCCCGCAGGGCGACGCGGCAATCCATCCCCAGGAGCGTCATCCAGAATGCGGGATGGATCGCCACGTCGCTTCGCTCCTTGCGATGTCGGCGCCTGCAACCGGCAATCCTCATGCTGAGGAGCGCCCGAAAGGCGCGTCTCGAAGCATGGCCGCATTTGCCCATGCTTCGAGACGGCGCTTCGCGCCTCCTCAGCATGAGGAAGTGGATGACGCAGGCCTCGTCTACACCGCCCGCACGCGCCGCACGATTCCGTTCGGCTCGTCCCACGCGAGACGCCCCTGCCCCAGCATGTAGTTCACATGCGCCAGCGCTTCGGAGAAGGCGAAGCTCATCTGGTGCGGGTCGAGCGCGCGCTGGAACAGCACGGGCACGAAATCCGCCGAGCAATGCAACCGCTCGTGCGCGGCCTCCGCGATCAGCTGACAGCGCGATTCATGATGCGCGGCGAGTTCGTCGGCGCGCTTGTGCAGGCCGTAGAACGGCAGCTGATGGCCGGGCAGCACGAGCGCGTCTTCCGGCAGCGCGTGCAATGAACGCAGCGAGCGCAGGTAGAGGCCGAGAGGATCGCCGTCCGGATCGACCGCCCAGACGCTGACGTTGGGCGAAATCTTCGCCAGCACCTGGTCGGCCGCCAGAAAGATCTTTTCCTCCGCGCACCACAGCATTGCCTGTTCCGGCGCATGGCCGTCGCCGGTGATGATCTCGAACGTCCGACCGCCGATCTTGAGCGTGTCGCCCGCCACGATCCGCTGGAAGGTCGGCGGCAGCGGCGAGACCATGCGCAGATAGCCATGCCCGTTGGTGACGACGAGATTGGCGATGCTCTCGTCGAGCCCGTGCCGCAGATAGAAGTCGCGATAGGGCTTGGCGTCCATGGCGCCCGGGCTGAGCGAGATGTTGAGACAGCCCAGATACGATGTCTGCGTCGTCATCAGCGGCATGTCGAAGCGTTCGCACAGCCAGCCGGCGAGCCCGATATGGTCGGGATGGAAATGCGTCACGATCAGCCGCGTGATCCGACGTCCCGCGAGCGGCCCGGCCGCCAGCGCCTCCCAGGCCGCGCGCGTCGCCTTGTTGTCGATGCCTGTGTCGATGATCGCCCAGCCGTCGCCGTCGTCGAGGATAAAGATATTGACGTGATTGAGCTGGAACGGCAGCGCGATCCGCGTCCAGAAAATGCCGGGCGCGACCTCGCTCATCGTTCCGGGCTCCGGCGGCGCGGCGAAGGGATAGCGCAAAGTATCGGGCGGATGATCTGTCATATGTCCTGCCTTCGGGCGGCGCCGGCCCTTGGCCGCGCTTCGGTTGGCGCCATTTTGGCCGCTCGCGGCAGGCCGAACAAGCGCGCCCGGTTTGCGGGCGGCTGGCATGCCCTATAATCGCAGCTCCGCCCTCGCATGGAATTCCACATGGCCGACCATCGCCTCTCCCTGCTCACCGTGTGCGGCATTGCCGAGCTGCCGGAGCACGACATGCGCGGCGTGACGGATGTGCTGAGCATTCTCGACCCCACGACGCCCGAACCCGCCGCCTTCTCAGTCTGGCCTGCGCATCGCCGCCATGTCCTGCGCTTCAGCGACCAGATCGATCCCGGCCCGAATGTCGTGCTGCCGACCGAGCGCGACGTCGCCGCCATACTCGACTATGGCCGGGGCGTCGCGGCGCATCCTGGAGACAAGCACCTGCTCGTCCACTGCCACATGGGCATGTCCCGCTCGACCGCGGCCATGGGCATGCTGATCGCTCAGGACAATCCCGATCTCGACGGCGACGCGGTGTTCGAACGCGTCCTGCAGGTGCGTAAGCGTTCCTGGCCGAATTCGCTGATGGTCCGCATGGCCGACGCCGCGCTCGGCCGCGACGGCGATCTCTTCGAAGGCATGCGGCGCCTCTACGGCCGCCAGCTGATCAATTTCCCCACCTACGCCCAGAGCCTGCGCGCCATCGGCCGCGGCGCGGAAGTCGACATGGCGATCACGCCCTGACGACCCGGCCCTGATCAGGATCAAAGACCCCCGCCCGATCCGCCCCGAATAAGAAACTGGCGCGACATGCGCCCGTTTCGCCGCGCGAAATCGCGAGCCGTGGCGACGAACAAGAAAGCGGGACGGACGCACATGGATTTTGCATTCACGCCGGCGCAGGAACAGGTGCGCGAAACGATCATCCGCTTCGCACAGAAACATATCGCGCCGCGCGTGCGCGAGATCGAGGAGACGGAAACGTTTCCCGTCGATCTCTTCCCGAAATTCGCGGACGTCGGCCTGATGGGCATCCGTTATCCCGAAGAGGACGGCGGCGCCGGCATGGACAAGGTGACCGACTGCATCGTGCGCGAGGAGATGAGTCGCGTCTGCCAGTCGATCTCGGCGGCATGGTCGGCGGCGACCCATATCGGCATCTGGCCGATCTGGCGCGGCGGCACGGACTATCAGAAGGAACGCTGGTTTTCCGCCGCATTGCGCGGCGAAGCGATCGCCGCCTTCGCCCTGTCGGAACCCGACGGCGGCTCCGATACGCGCGCGCTGAAGACGAAGGCCGAAAAGGTTCCGGGCGGCTGGAAGCTGAACGGCGCGAAGCTCTACATCACCAATGCGCCCTTCGCGAATTTCCTGCTGCTCGCGGCGCGCACCAAGCCGGAGCTGACAAGCGACGCCATCAGCCTGTTCATCGTCGACTTGCCCAATCCCGGCATCGTGATCGACAAGCTCGACAAGGAAGGCATTCGCGCCTCCGAGACGGGGCTCGTGCACATCGCCGACGCTTTCGTGCCGGACGAGGCGCTGCTCGGTGGGAAGGAAGGCTCGTACCATCTCGTGATGGAGGCGCTCGCCGAAAACCGCGTCGGCGTCTCGGCCAATTGTCTCGGCATGGCGCGCAACGCCTACGAGGTCGCGCTCGACTATGCGAAGACGCGCCTCGTGCGCGGCAAGCCGATCATCGAGCATCAGGCCGTCGCCCACCGCCTCGCCGACATGGCGACCGATGTCGAGACGATGCGGTGGATGGTCTACCACGGCGCCTGGCGCGTCGATCAGGGCACATGCGACATGGCGCTGGCCTCGAAAATCAAGCTGCACTGTTCGGAGACGGCCGTACGCGTGACCGAGAGCGCGATCCGCGTGCTCGGCGGCGCGGGCCTCATGCGCGAATATCCGGTCGGCCGCATCCACCGCGACGCGCTCGTCTACCTGATGGGCGAAGGCACGTCGGAGATACAGCGGAACATTATTTCGCGGACGTTGAAGGCAGAGTAAGGAGGCTTGATCTATAGCCACCGTTACTATACATTCCTGATGCTGGATTGAGCGCCTGCGAGACAACGCAGGGCCAATTTCGTGTTCTCAACAGGCGTCGAACAGAAACAGGCAGGGCTTGCGCCTCGAGGACCGAATTGATGCACATATTCCAGAATCGCAGCGTCGCCCGCGCGACGCGCAAGGAAGGTGTTAGCGACGAAGCGTGCAGGAAAGCGATCGATGATGCGGAGAAGGGCCTGATCGACGCCGATCTCGGCGGCGGTCTGATCAAGCAGCGCATTGCCCGCGAGGGCAACGGGAAGTCCGGCGGTTATCGCTCAATCATCTTCTACCGGCGCGGCGATCTGGCGATCATGCTTCACATGTTCGCCAAGTCGGACAAGGCGAACGTTTCGACTGCCGAGCGCGAAGCCCTCGGTCGACTTGCCGACGAGTTGCGCGCGCTGTCGCTGGATCAGCTGCGCGAACTGGTCCTTACCAAAGGATGGAGAGAGATCAGCTATGGGTCAGAAGGCAGGACATAAGTCCGACCTCCTTGCCTCCATTCACGAGGCGGCGCAGGACCTGCACGAGATCGGCGCCATCACGAAGGCGACGATGCGCGACTTCGATTTGGCGTGCCTGACGACGGTCAGCGAACTTGCGCCTAACGAAATCCGTGAAATCCGCGAGAAGGCGAACATGAGCCAGGCGACATTCGCGCTGGCGCTCAACGTCTCGAAATTCCTGATCAGCAAATGGGAGCGCGGGGAGGCCAAGCCGAGTGGCCCCTCTCTCAAGCTGCTGGCCCTAGCCAATTCCAAGGGGATCGATGCGATTCTCTGAACACGTTCGTTGCTAGGAGCGCAGCGACGAAGAAATCCAGAGCCGTGGCGTGGTTCAGAATTGCTTCGCTGCGCTCGCAACGACGGCGTCGCGCGATCCGCCCTAGAAGAACAACGCCCGGTCCTGCGGCATGTCCTTGTAGAGCCCCGCCACCTGCTCGGCGTAGCCATTGTACAGTTGCGTCGGCACGCGATTGCCGGTGCCGATCACCTCTTCGGTCGCTTGCGACCAGCGGGGATGTGGCACCTGCGGGTTCACATTCGCCCAAAAGCCGTATTCGCTGCCCTGCAATTGCTCCCAATAGCTCTTGGGCTTCTCCGCGACGAAGGAGATGCGCACGATCGACTTGATCGACTTGAACCCGTATTTCCACGGCAGCGCGAGGCGGATCGGAGCGCCGAACTGGTTGAGCAGCGACTTGCCGTAGGCGCCCGTCACCATGAAGGCGAGATCGTTCTTCGCCTCCTCGACTGTCACGCCTTCCGTATAGGGCCACGGATACCAGATCTGCCGCTGTCCCGGCGCGACCTTCGGATCCTTGAACGTCTCGAAGCGCACATATTTCGCCTCGGGCTTGGGATCAGCGAGCGCGACGATCTTCGATAGCGGAAAGCCCGTCCACGGAATCGTCATCGACCAGGCTTCCACGCAGCGGTGGCGATAGAGTCTTTCCTCGATCTGCATGCGCTTGATCAGATCGTCGATCGCGATCTCCTGCGGCGCATTGCACAGCCCATCGATCTTCACGCTCCACGGCCGCGTCTTCAGCGCGGCGGCGGCGTCGGCGATGTTCTTCGACATGCCGAATTCATAGAAATTGTTGTAATGCGCGTTGACCTTCTCCGGCGTCACGGCACGGTCGAGCTTGTAGGCCTCGTTGCGCGGCGCTGGATAGAGCGCGGCCGATGGATCCTCTGCCGCGCGCGCCAGCCTTGGCGCCGCCAGGGCGCCGCCGATGGCGCCGGCGCCGGCCAGCAGCGCGCGGCGGTTGAAAAACAAATGTTCCGGCGTGGCCCCGGATTCCGGAATATCCCAGGGCCTGGCGGTCTTGATCAGCATGGCGCGCCTCGGTGCGTTTCACCCTCCAAACAGGTAGTGGCCACGCGGCGCACAAACAAATCACGACATCGCGATCAGCCCTCGACGCGGAACAGCGCATATCGGCGCGCGATTTCGTCGGCGATCGTCTGCGTGTCGTCATGCGCCCGGCACGGCCAGCTTTCCAACCGTCCCCGCCATCGCTTGGCGCGCCCGGAGGCGACGACCGCGCGGATGAAGCGGGTGAGCCGCGCATTGCCGCCGGTCGGCTCGTAGATCATGACCGGCGCATCGGTCGCGATCGCCTCGCCCACCATGTTGGTGCTGTCGGCCGTCACCACGATGGTCGCCGCATGCGCAAGAATCTGGATGTAGGGATTGTCGCCGGCCCCATCCCACAGGAACGTGTGCTTGGGCGCATCGGCGCACACGCCGCGCAGTTTCGCGAGCAGATGCGGCGGCGTGCGCCGCGACGGCGTGATCATCGCGCTTCCGCCGGTCAGGGTCATGCTCTCGACGACGCCGACCAGCGAGATCACGTCCTTGTCGTGAAAGTCGTGGTGTCGGCTGGCGCCGCCGAGCAGCAGGGCCATGCGGGGTTCGGGCAAGGCGGCGATGCGGGGATCGGGATTCGCACGCGCCGCGTTCAAGGCTTCGTGCGTCACGAGATGCGGGGCCGCCAGCGTCGCGATTACGTTATCGCCCCGCTTGCGATCGTGTTCGGCGACCCACACGACATCGGCGACGCGCGGATCGACGCGCGGATCCTTCAAGAAAATCGTGAAGGTCTTGCCGCCCGAAGCGCGCCGCACATGGCGCAGATAAGGCACGGCGCGCCGGCCCGACGCGATCAGGACTTCCGGAAATGGCGGCGCGATCGGGCTGCCGGGCGCATCCGGCCGCTCCGCTGGATCGACCGGGCCGCGTGGCGAGAAAGCGGCGAACAGCAGGCGCGGCTTCACGACGCGCGTCTCGACGGCAAGTCCGAGCGCCTGCGCAAGGCCCAGGCAGGGCGCGACATCGCCAGCCTTGCCGTCGGTCAGCACCCAGCACGAGGCGCCGGAGAGCGATTTTCGCGCAGTCTGCGCATTGTCGGAGGCGGCGTTCACGTCTAGACCTTTGCTCCTTTCGAATTGGGGGACAAGACTTGGTTGGGCGCCTCGACGCGATCGATCTCGCCATTCTGGCGGCGCTGCAGGCGGACGGCCGCATGACCAACGTAGAGCTGGCGCGGCGCGTCGGCATCTCCGCGCCGCCCTGCCTGCGCCGCGTACGCGCGCTCGAGGACGCTGGCGTGATAGCCGGCTATCGCGCGCTCATCGACACGCGCGCGCTCGGCCTGTCGGTCGTTTTCTTCGTTTTCGTCCAGCTCGACCAGCAGACCGAGGCGGAACTCGCCGCCTTCGGCGCGCGCGTCGCGCAGTGGAAGCCCGTGCGCGAATGCTGGACGGTTTCCGGAGAAACCGACTTCATCCTGAAATGCGTGGCGCGCGATCTCGACGCTTTCCAGAGTTTCATCACGGAATTGACGGCGACCCGCAACGTGCGCAACGTCCGCTCCTCGCTCGCCATGAAGGCGGTGAAGGACGAAGCGCTCGCCTATGTCGAGCGGGGCGCGGACCATGGGGACGCAACGCATGAACACTGAGACGGTCTCCATCGTTCTGGTCGGCGCCGGAAAAATGGGCTTCGCCATGTTGCAGGGCTGGGCGGGTCTCGGCCTCGCCGGGGCGAATGTCGCGGTCCTCGAGCCCATACCCTCCCCCGAACTGACCGCGCTGTGCGCCCAGAAGGACATAAGACTCAATCCCGCCGAAAGTTCGCTTGAGGCGCCAGAAATTCTCGTCGTCGCCATCAAGCCGCAGACGCTCGACGCCGCCGCCCCGCGTCTCGCCGCGCTGGCGGGCCCCGGCACGCTGATCGTCTCCATCCTCGCCGGCAAGAGCATCGCCGACCTGTCGGCCCGCGCGCCGCGCGCCGGAGCCATCGTGCGCGCCATGCCGAACACGCCCGCCGCCATCGGCCGCGGCGTGACCGGCGCCGCCGCCAGCGCCGGCGTGAGCGAGGCGCAACGCGCTTTGGCGCACAAGCTTTTGTCCGCAGTCGGCTCGGTCGAATGGGTCGCCGACGAGAGCCTGATCGACGCCGTAACGGCTGTCTCCGGCTCCGGCCCGGCCTATGTCTTTCTGCTGGCCGAATGTCTGGCGCAGGCAGGCGCCGCCGCCGGTTTGCCCGCTGATCTCGCGGGCCGCTTGGCGCGCGCCACGGTCGAGGGCGCGGGCGAACTCATGCATCGCTCGCCTGAAACCCCGCCCGCGCAATTGCGCATCAACGTCACCTCGCCCGGCGGCACGACGGAGGCCGCGCTCGGCGTGCTGATGGCCGAGGACGGACTGAAGCCCCTGATGGAAAAGGCGGTCGCCGCCGCCGACGCCCGCGCCAGGGCGCTGTCCGGCTAGCATGACGGCGCTTTGACAACCTCCCGGCGGCTTGATCTAAATCGCTGCAACAAGAGGGAGGAATTCTGACATGAGGATCGACCGTCGCCATTTCGTGGCGGGGACGCTTGCCGCGCCCGCATTTCTGTCAGCCGGCGCCGCCCGCGCCGCGACCACCATCAAGATTTCGCACCAGTTTCCCGGCGGCACGATCGACCAGGGCGATTTCCGCGACCGGCTCTGCCGGAAATTCGCGGCTGAAGTGGGCAAGCGCTCGAACGGCGATATCAAAGTCGAGGTCTACGCCAATTCCTCGCTGATGAAGACGAACGCGCAATTCTCCGCCATGCGCAAGGGCGCTCTCGACGCCTCTCTTTTCCCGCTCCCCTACGCTGGAGGCGAGGCGCCAGAGGCCAATATCGGCCTGATGCCGAGCCTCGTGAGCTCCTACGATCAGGGCCTGAGCTGGAAGAACAAGCCGGTCGGCAAGGAACTCGCCAATTACCTCGCCGACAAGGGCGTGGTCATTCTGACATGGGTCTGGCAGGCCGGCGGCGTGGCCAGCCGCGCAAAGCCGCTCGTGTCGCCCGATGACGCCAAGGGCATGAAGATTCGCGGCGGCTCGCGCGAAATGGACATGGTGCTGAAGGCGGCCGGCGCCGCCGTCCTGTCGCTGCCGTCGAACGAACTCTACGCCGCCATGCAGACCGGCGCCTGCGACGCCGGCCTCACCTCGTCGACCAGCCTCATCTCCTTCCGTCTCGAGGAGCTGGCCAAACACCTGACCGCCGGCGGCGGCAAGTCCTACTGGTTCATGTTCGAGCCGCTGCTCATGTCCAAGGCCATCTTCGACAAGATGCCGAAGGCGCATCAGGACCTGCTGCTCGCGGTCGGCGGCGAGATGGAGGCCTTCGGTCGCCAGGCGGCCATGGCCGACGACGATCGCGTGGTCGAGGTTTACAAGAAGGCTGGCGCGCAAACGCATGCCCTCGACGACGCCACGCTCGAAAAATGGAAGGCGATCGCGCGCGAGACCGCCTGGAAGGACTACGCCGCCAAGAATGCCGGCTGCGCCAGGCTGATCAAGCTCGCCCAAGATGTCTGACGTACAGACCAGCCTATTGTCGAGAGTAGCCTGATGTCCGGCGCGCCGGTCTATCGCGAGAACGCCGATCTGCCCGCCGGCGACGGCCTGCTGGCGCGCGCCGCCCGCGCGCTGGCCGCGCTCAACACGCTCCTGATGGCGCTGGCGGGGCTTGCCGCCGTCGCCGCGAGCCTCGTCCTCTCCTACAGCGTGCTCGTGCGCTACATCCTGCACGCGCCGACCTACTGGCAGGACGAGGCCGCCGTCTTCCTGCTCGTCGGCGCGACCTTCCTCACCGCAGCCTTCGTGCAGGAGCGGCGCGGTCATGTCGGCATCGAGGCCTTCGCGGAATTGCTGTCGCCCGCCGCCAACCGCATCCGGCTCGCGCTGGTCGACATTGCCTCCTTCGCCTTCTGCGCCTTCTTCGCCTGGAAGAGCTGGACCCTGTTTCATGAGGCCTGGGTCGACGGACAGGTGACCTCGTCGACCTGGGCGCCGCCGCTCTGGATTCCCTATTCGCTGATGGCCGCCGGCATGACGCTGCTTTCGCTCCAGATCGCCCTTCAGATCGCGGTCGCCTTCGCGGGCAAGCGCCCATGAGCGTTCTCGCCATCGGCCTGCTCTACGGCGCGGCCACGCTCGTCGTGATGTTTTCAGGCATGCCGATCGCCTTCGCGCTCGGCGCCGTCGCCCTTCTCTTCATGCTGTTCTTCATGCCGGCCGCCGCGCTCGATACGGTCACGCAGAACGTCTACGAGGAAATGGCGTCGATCACGCTCCTGTCGATTCCGCTCTTCATCCTCAAGGGCGCGGCCATCGGCAAGTCGCGCGCGGGCCAGGATCTCTATTCCGCCCTGCACGCCTGGATGCATCGCGTGCCCGGCGGCCTCGGCATCGCCAACGTTTTCGCCTGCGCGATCTTCGCCGCCATGGCCGGTTCCTCGCCAGCGACGTGTTCGGCGATCGGCTCGGCCGGCATTCCGGAAATGCGGCGGCGCGGCTATTCCGGCGGCTTCGCGGCCGGCGTGATCGCGGCCGGCGGCACGCTCGGCATCCTGCTGCCGCCGTCCATCACCATGATCCTCTATGCGGTCGCCGCCGAACAATCGCTCGGCCGCCTGTTTCTCGCAGGCATCGGTCCGGGCCTGCTGCTGGTCACGCTTTTCGCCGGCTACGCCATGGTGCGTTTCCGCCAGGAATATGCGGCGGCAAAATCGGCCTATGAAGATCACGGCAAGCATTCGGCCATTCTCGAACGTCACGCCTACACGATGGCCGAAAAACTCGGCACGCTGCCGCGTGTGCTGCCCTTCGTCATCCTGCTGACCGGCGTGATGGTCGCGCTCTATGGCGGCTTCGCGACGCCATCCGAAACCGCCGGTCTCGGCGCCATTCTCGCGCTCGCGCTGATCGCCATGATCTATGGCGTCTGGCGGCCGACCGACCTCAAGCCGATCCTCGTCTCGACCATGCGGGAATCGACCATGCTGATGATGATCATCGGCATGTCGCTCCTCTATTCCTATGTGATGAGCTACCTGCACATCTCGCAATCAGCCGCCGAATCCATCGTCGCCATGCAGCCCTCGAAATGGGTCCTGCTCGCCGCGATCCTCGGCCTCGTCGTCGTGCTCGGCTTCTTCCTGCCGCCGGTCTCGATCATCCTGATGACCGCGCCGATCATCCTGCCGCCGCTGAAGGCGGCCGGCTTCGACCTCATCTGGTTCGGCGTCGTCATGACGATCGTGATGGAAATGGGCCTGATCCATCCCCCTGTCGGCCTCAACATTTTCGTCATTCGCAACATCGCGCCCGACATTCCGCTGCGCGATGTCATCTGGGGCGCGGTCCCCTTCGTCCTGCTGATGATGGCGGCGATCCTCCTGCTCTGCTTCTTCCCGCAGATCGCGACCTGGCTCCCGGACCGCGTCATGTCGTAGCCGCCGGCCTGACGGGCCTTGGTGCGAGCGGGACGGCGGACTAGATATCGGGGGAGCCAGCCGTCAGCCCGAGGATTTCAGCCATGGCCCGCGCCGCGAAGAAAACCGCCGCTCCCAAAGCCGCGCCCGGAACCGATCGCGACAGGATCGTCGACGCCCTGATGGAGCTTGCCGCCGAGCAGGCCTTCGACGAAATCACGATCACCGCCATCGCCGAGCGCGCCGGCGTCTCGCTCGCCGACTTCCGCGACTGTTTCCCGTCGAAAGGCGCGGTTCTCGCCGCCTTCAACCGCCGCATCGACCGCATCGTTCTCGACGGCGCGACCGGCGACCTGGTCGATGAAAACGCGAAGGAACGGCTGTTCGACGTCCTGATGCGTCGATTCGACGCGCTTGCGCCCTACAGGCTCGCGATCGAGAGCATCACGACCTGGGCGCGGCGTGAACCGCTCGCGGCCGCCGCGCTCAACCGCATGATCGTCAATTCCATGCGCTTCATGCTGGAAGCAGCCGGCATCGAATCCGATGGCGCCGTCGGCGCGTTGAAGCTTCAAGGCCTGACGATCGCCTGGGCGCGTCTCGTCAATGTGTGGCTCGACGACGACGATCCCGGCATGGCCGCGACCATGGCCGAACTCGACCGCACGCTGCGGCGCGGCGACATGCTCGTGGCGCGGGCCGAGGACGTCGAACGCCTGACCTCGCCGCTGCGCAGTCTCGCGCGAGGCGTAGTGAGTGCGGGTTTTCGTTTCGTCAGCGACCGGCGCTCGAAGGCGAGCGATAAGGAAACGTCCGAAGCATGATCAAACCGGCACGCTCACGCTCGCCCGCAATCCGCCGAGCGGGCTCGTCTCCAGCGTGACGTCGCCGCCGTGCGCGCGCGCGATGTCGCGGGCGATGGCGAGGCCGAGGCCGGCGCCGCCCGCATCCTGGTTGCGCGCCTCGTCGAGCCGGTAGAACGGCCGGAACGCGTCCTCGCGATTTTCGGGCGCTATGCCCGGCCCGTCGTCGTCGACATGCACGATCAGCCGCTTGTCGTCGCGCGTCGCGGAAACCTCGATCTTCTTTCCATAGCGCTGCGCATTGCCGATGAGATTGGCGAGGCACCGTCGATAGGCGTCGGGCCGCAGGATCGCCTGCGCTTCGCCGGAATAGGCGTAGCGCGTCGCCGCGCCATGGCGCTCGGCGGCGGCGACGAGTTCGCCGATCAGCGCGCGCGCATCGGTCGCCACCGCGCTCTCGCCGCCGTCGCCGCGCGCGAAGGCGAGATAGGCTTCGAGCATCCGCTGCATCTCGGCGATGTCGCGCGCGATCGCCTCCTGCTCCGGCCCCTCGCCCAGCAGCGCGAGCGACAGTTTGAAGCGCGTCAGGACCGTGCGCAGATCGTGGCTCACGCCGTTGAGCATGGCCGTACGCTGTTCCATCGCGCGTTCGAGGCGCCGCTTCATGTCGACGAAGGCAAGGCCGGCCTGCCGCACTTCGCGCGCGCCCGATGGCCTGAACGCGATCTCGCGTCCCTTGCCGAAAGCCTCGGATGCTTCGGCGAGGCGCCGGATCGGCTTGATCTGGTTACGCAGGAACAGCACCGCCACGCCGATCAGCACCAGCGCGGTCCCCGCCATCCATCCGATGAAGATCGACGAATAGGTGGCGTAAGCCTGATTGCGAGAGGCGTACACGCGCAATTGCGCGTCCTTCAATTGCACACGGATCTCGATAACGTTGGAGGCGCCGACCGTGTCGATCCAGAAGGGCCGCTTGATCTGCGTGCGGATCTGTTGCGACAGCACGTTGTCGAGCAGCGCGAAGAAAGGCTTCGGCAGCGGCGGCGGCAGGGCGCCCGGCGGCGTGATGAAAATCTGCAGCTTCATCCGCTGCGCGGCGATGCGGGTGAGTTGCGTCGCGTCCTTGTCCTGCGGATAGGATTCATAGACGTCGATCAGCGCCGCTATCTCCTGCGTCAACATGCGCGACAGGCGGATGGTGATCGCCTGCCAGTGCCGCTCCATGAAGAAATAGACGACCGCCGTCTGCAACAGCAGCATCGGCAGGACGACGATCAACAGCGAACGCGCGAACAGGCCTTTCGGCATTTTCGCGCGCAACCAGAGCGCGAAGCCGCGCCAGACGCGCCGCGGCGCGGCGATGGCGGGATGTTCGACGAACTTCATGCGCGCATGCCCTGGTCGAGCGCCAGTCGGTAGCCCGCGCCGCGCACGGTCTGGAGCAGTAGTGGATTGGCGGGATCGTCTTCGATCTTGCGGCGCAGGCGCGTCACCTGAACGTCGATCGTCCGCTCGTGCGCGTCGTCGCCGGCGAGCGCGGCCCTCGAAACAGCGGCGCCGTTCGCGCCAACGAGCGCGCGAAGAATGTCGCGTTCACGATCGGTGATACGCACCGCCTCGCCACCGCGCCGCAATTCCCCGCGCGCCGGAAGGAATTCGCAAGGACCGAAACGCGCGACCGTCGCGGGCGCGATCGGCGCGGGCGCTGTCGCACGTCGCAGGATCGCGGCGATACGCAACTCCAGCTCGCGCGGCTCGAAAGGTTTGGGCAGATAATCGTCGACGCCCGCCTCGAGCCCGAGAATGCGATCGTCGGCGCCCGTGCGCGCGGTGAGCATCAAGATCGGCGTCGTGGCGCCGGCGGCGCGCATGCTGCGAGAGAACTCGACGCCGTTCTCGCCGGGCATCATGACGTCGAGCACGACGAGATCGAAAGACAGCGAAGCCATGCGCTGACGCGCTTCGGCCGCGTCGGCGGCGGCCGTCACCCGATAGCCGGCCTGCGCGAGATAGCGCGTCAGCAGCGACCGGATGCGCGAATCGTCGTCGACCACCAGAAGATGCGGCGCATCGTCCGGCAGGACGGCGGAGGGCGCGCTCGCGCTCATGGCGTCGGCCGCGCGCTTTGCGGCCAGACGAGCGACTTCACTTCCTCCTGGTCGGATGGATCGATCATGGCCATGAGAAATCCGATCGCATCCTGCCGCGCGCCGGCCGGCAACGAATCGAGCGCGCGCGAAAAGCGGCGCGATTGAAGATGCGCGAGGTCGAGGGCGAGCTTGCGCCCCTTGCCCGTCGGGAACAGGTGGCGCTGGCGCCGGTCGGCGACGCCCGCGCGCGCCTCCACGAAATTCTGGTCGAGCAGTTCCTTCAGCACCCGGCTCAAACTCTGCTTGGTTATCTTCAGGATATCGAGCAGTTCGGCGATCGTGAGGCCGGGGTGGCGACTGACGAAATGCAGGACGCGGTGATGCGCGCGCCCGAACTTGTAGCTTTCGAGCAAACGGTCGGCGTCGCCCACGAAATCGCGATAGGCGAAGAACAGAAGCTCGATCAGATCGAACATCGGTTCGGCGTCCTGGCCCTCGGCCTGCGCCCTGATCGTGCCCTGCAGAGCAGTTTCCACGCGAATGCGCCCGAAATTAAGTCAGTGCTGTTGACATGTTTCAGGCAATCGGCGGCGCGTCAAGCTTCGAGCGGGAATTCGGCGGAATGCGCGGGCTGACGCGCCGCAACGCTCACGATAGCGCTCGACACGCGCGGCCCGCGCCCCATGTCCCAGGTATGGGGCGACGGAACTTCACGTCCCCGTCGTCTGTTCATGACTCTGTCCACGAAAAGGAGGAACTCATGGCGCTTCCCCTCAAGACCGCACTGCTCGCGACTGCGGCGTCCGCATTCCTGATTGCGGCGCCCGTGACGACGGCCGGCGCCGCGCCGATGGGCGTCGCGCCTTCGCGTCTCGTGAAGGCCGATATGCCGATCGAGAATGTCCGCTATCGACGACACGTCAAGCGTCATCGCCATCATGCGACGCGGCATCGCGCGCTGCGCCACCGCCATTATTCGCACCGCCGCGCCTATGTCGCCCGCTATTACGGGCGCCCCTATCGCTATCGCTACAACCCTGGCGCGGCGATCCTGGGCACGGTGCTCGGAACGATCGCGGGCGCCGCCGCCTACAATTACTACGATCCCGGCTACTATTACCCCTACGCCTATCCGGCCTACGGCTACGGATACACGGCCTATCCGGCCTATCCCGCCTATTACGGCTGGGGTGGCGGCGGTTGGGGCTGGGGCGGCGGCTGGGGTCGCGGCCGGGTCATCCGCGCAGGCCATTGGGGCTGGCGCCGCTGGTAAGGCGGTCTCGTCTCAAGCGTGAGCGGATATCCGCTCACGCGCTTTCGCGACGCAGAATAAAGCGCTGGATCTTGCCGCTCGGCGTCTTCGGCAGAGACGTCACGAAGGAAATCTCGCGGGGATAGGCGTGCGTCGAGAGGCGCTTTCGCACCATCTGCTGGATTTCTTCCTTCAGAGCGTCAGTCCCTTCGACCCCGGCCTTCAGCACGATGAAGGCCTTCACGATTTCCGTGCGCTGCGGATCGGGCTTGCCGACGACAGCGACTTCCGCGACCGCCGGATGTTCCATCACAACGCTTTCCACATCGAACGGGCCGATGCGATAGCCGGCTGACGTGATTATGTCGTCGTTGCGGCCGACAAAGAAATAATGCCCGTCGGCGTCGCGCATCATCGTGTCGCCGGTAATGTACCAGTCGCCGCGCACATTCGGCGTTTCGGCTTTCCAGTAGCCGCCGAACGTGTAGAGCGGCGATGTGGATATGCGGACCGCCAGCACGCCCGGCTTTTCCGGCGGCTGCACGTTCAGATCATCGTCGAGGATCTCCATCTCGAGACCGGGCAGCGGCAGGCCGGCGGCGCCCGGCTTCACTTCGTGTTTCAGCGCGTGATGATTGTTGATCATCATCGCGACTTCCGTCTGCCCGTAATGATCGGCGAGCGGACAATGCAGCACGCGCTCCGCCCAGCGGATGACCTCCGGATTGAGCGGCTCGCCGGCGCTCGAGGCGACGCGTAACTGATGCGCGATCGGCGCCATCGCCTCGTCGCCCGCCGCCATCAGCAGGCGGTAGGCGGTCGGCGCAGCCGCCAGATTGGTGATCTTGCGCTCCGAGATGATCCGCACGGTCGAATCGACCGCGAACGCGCCCTCGTTGAACGTCGTCGTGACGCCGAGCAGCAGCGGCCCGAGCACGGCGTATAGCATGCCGTAGGCCCAGCCGGGATCGGCGACGTTCCAGTAATTGTCGCCATCGCGCAGATCGACCGCGTCGAGCATGTAGGAGGCCACCGGCAGCAGCAGATCAAGCGGATAGCGCACGCCCTTCGGCTTGCCTGTCGTGCCCGAGGTGAAGAGCACGATGAAGGCGTCGCTCCCCTTGCGCATGACCGGCGCGAATTCCGTCGATTGCGCGGCGAGCGCTTCGGCGTAGCCGTCGCCGATCGTGAGGATCGGCGGGCAGTCCGGCACGTCCTTCAGCTTCGGCCGATTGGCGATATCGGTGACGACGAGCCTGGCCTTGCTGCCGCCCTCGGCCGTCACGCGGCTTTCGATCGCCGCCGGTCCGAAGGCCGTGAACAGCGGCTGGTAGATGGCGCCCGCGCGCCAGGTTCCGAGCACGACGGTGAAGAGATCGGGAATGCGCGGCAGAAGGCCGGCGACGACATCGCCGGCGCCGATCCCCTGCGCCTTCAGGTAATTCGCGAAACGCGCGGCGTCCTCGCGCATCTCCTCGAACGTGACCGTCTTGCGCTCGCCGTTCGCGCCGTACCATTCGAGCGCGATTCTGCCGTCCTTCGCCCAGCGGTCGCAGCATTCGACGCAGGGATTGAGCCCGTCCTTCAACGAACCCGAAATCGTTCGGCGCTCCAGCGCCTCGAACGAGAAATTGCGGACGGCTTCGGCATAATCGCGCATGGTCTTTTCTCCCTGCGCGATTTGTAGCGCCGCGACCGGCAAGATGCGAGCGCGCCCTCACTCGTCCTTGCTGGGATCGATGAGGTATTTTTCGCCCGTCGCCCGTTTCGCGTAGGCGGCGATATGCGGCAATTGCAGCGCCTCCCGCAGCGAGACGACTTTCGTGTAGTGGCTGGCGAAGGTGGTCTTCAATTCCGCGACGACCCTTTGGCGCAGCTTTTGCGCCGCCTCAGGCCCGATCTTCTGCAGGAACGGAAACAGAAGCCAGCCGCCGACGCCCCACGCCATGCCGAAGCTGCGCACGATCTCGGTCGGGCGCGTGTCGAGCGAACCGTAGATGTAGACCTGCTTGTGAACCGAGGAGCCGTAGCGGCTGTAGACCTTCGCGTTGCTGTTGATCGCCGTTTCCATGCAGGTCAGGATTTGACCGGCGAGCTTGCCGCCGCCGATCGCGTCGAAGGCGATCGTGGCGCCGGTCGCCGACACGGCGCGCGTCAGATCGTCCATGAAGCTCGGCGACGTCGAATTGCAGACATGCGTCGCGCCCATGCCGCGCAGCAAGTCCTCCTGCTCCTGGCTCCGCACGATATTCACGAGCCCGACGCCGTCGGCGATGCAGATCCTGTTCAACATCTGCCCGAGATTGGAGGCGGCGGCCGTGTGTACGAGCGCGCTATGGCCCTCGCGGCGCATCGTCTCGACCATCCCGAGCGAGGTCAACGGATTGACGAAGCACGAGGCGCCGTCCGCCGCGCTGGCGCCCGACGGCAACGGCAGGCAGTCGGCAGCCTTGATGCAGCGATATTGCGAATACATGGCGCCGCCGATCATCGCGACGGTCTTGCCAAGCAGCGCCTGCGCCGAGTCGCCGGCGGCGACGACGACGCCCGCCCCTTCGTTGCCGACGGGCATGGACTCGTCGAGCCGCCCAGCCATTGCGCGCATCCCCGCTTGGGGGACCTGCGCCGTCACGACAGGACGTCCGCCTGCCGAGGACGCGCGCGCCGTCGTCATGTCGGCAGCCCCGATCAGAAGTCCGAGGTCGGAGGGATTGATCGGCGAAGCCTCGACCCGCACGACGACCTCGTCAGCGGCAGGAACCGGGATGGCGACCTCGGCCAGAGAAATTTCGAGTTCGCCGCTCGCCTTCACGAGCGAGCGGAGTTGCAATCCCGTGCGCGGCAATTCCTGGCCCATGCGTCGCTCCCGTTGCGTTGACGCCGTAGGATCGGCGTGCGGCGCGACACTACATGCGGAACTCGCCGGCCGTCCAGAAAGGCCGCTGTCGGTCGGATGCTCTAGTTCGCGAAACGGAAATGCAGCACGTCGCCGTCGGCGACGATATATTCCTTGCCTTCGAGCCGGAACTTTCCGGCCTCGCGCGCGCCGGCCTCGCCCTTGTTCGTGACGTAATCGTCGTAAGCGATCGTCTCGGCGCGGATAAAACCCTTCTCGAAATCCGTATGGATGACGCCGGCCGCTTGCGGCGCGCGCGTGCCCTTCTCGATCGTCCAGGCGCGCGCTTCCTTCGGGCCGACCGTGAAGTACGTCACGAGATGCAGCAGTTCATAGCCCGCGCGAATGACGCGGTTGAGCCCGGGCTCCGCAAGGCCGACGGCTTCGAGATAATCCTTCTGCTCGTCGGAAGGCAGCACCGCGATTTCGCTCTCGATCTTTGCCGAGACCACGACCGCCTCTGCGCCCTCCTCTTTCGCGCGCGCAAAAACGCGGGCGGAAAATTCGTTGCCGCCGTCGGCTGACGCCTCTTCGACATTGCAGACGTAGAGCACGGGCTTCGACGACAGGAGGCCCAGCGCCGCGAACGCCTTCCGCTCTTCAGGCGAGGCTGCAACAGCAACACGCGCGGGCTTGCCCTCGCGCAGCAGGACCAGGCATTGCTCGACCAGCGCCAGTGTCTCCTTCGATTCCTTGTCGCCGCCGCGCGCCTTCTTTTCGAGATTCGTGACGCGCTTCTCGAGGCTCTCGAGATCGGACAGCATCAGCTCCGTCTCGATCGTCTCGATGTCGCGGATCGGATCGACGGGCCCGTCGACATGGGTGATGTCGCCATCCTCGAAGCAACGCACGACATGGGCGATCGCGTCGCATTCGCGGATATTGGCGAGAAACTGGTTGCCGAGCCCCTCGCCCTTCGAGGCGCCGCGCACGAGGCCGGCGATATCGACGAAGGTCAGCCGCGTCGGGATGATCTCCTTGGAGCCTGCGATCTTGCAGAGCGTATCGAGACGCGGATCGGGCACGGCCACGTCGCCGACATTAGGCTCGATCGTGCAGAACGGATAATTGGCCGCCTGCGCCGCCGCCGTCTGCGTCAGCGCGTTGAACAGGGTCGACTTGCCGACATTCGGCAGGCCGACGATTCCGCATTTGAAGCCCATGATCCGGTCCGGTTTTCGGGAGAAATGAAGTTGCGGCGGGTATGCGGGGCGGGGGCGCAAAAGGCAAGGTTTTTGGCGACCCTGAAACGCGCCGCGTCATGCCCCGGCTGTCCCGTACATCCGCGCCGGGCAGCTTCCCCATCGTGGGAGATCGCCGCGTGTCGGTCTACGTAGATGGACGGGGCAAGCCCGGCCATGACGGAAGAACGCGGCAAGACGCCAGGACAGCCCAACAAAAAAGGCCCCGTCGCCGGGGCCTTCTTCAATTCGTCACGCGACGCGCTCAGTGCGGCGTATTGGCCCACACACGCTTCTTGGTCGCGTACAGAAGGCCCGTCAGGATCGCCATGAACACCAGCACGCGGAAGCCGGTCTTCTTGCGCTGGTCGAGTTTCGGCTCGGCCAGCCACATCAGGAAGGCGGAGACGTCTTTCGAATAGTTTTCGAGCGTCGCCGGCGTGCCGTCGGTGTAGTCGACCTGACCGTCGCTGATCGGCTTGGGCATCGCGATGCGATTGCCCGGCATGATGTCGTTCCAGTACTGGCCGGCGTCGAGCTTCACGCCGTGCGGCGGCTCGTCCTTGTAGGCCTGCAGCAGCGCGGCGATATAGTCGGCGCCATGCTCCTGGTACTGGATGCCCGGCAGGGCGTCGAGCACGAACCAGGGGAATCCGCGCTTGTAGGAGCGCGCCTTGGCCAGCACCGACATGTCGGGCGGCAGGCCGCCGCCGTTCGCGGCGCGCGCGGCATTGTCGTTCGCGAACGGGGATGGCCAGGTGTCGGAAGGCCGCGCCGGACGCTCGAACATGTCGCCGGCGTCGTTCGGGCCGTCCTTCACCTTGTATTGCGCGGCGAGCGCCTTGACCTGCGCTTCGGAGAATTCCGGGCCGCCCGGCTCGGCGAGGTTGCGGAAGGCGAGCTTTTCGGCGGCGTGGCAGTTCGCGCAGACTTCGCGGAACACCTTGAAGCCGCGCTGCAGCTGCGCCTGGTCGTAATGGCCGAAGAAACCGGCGAAGGACCAGGAGAGGCGCGTCGGCTTCATCTGGTCATGGCCGCTGCCTTCCGCGAAGGCGGGAGCGCCGAGGAGAGCGGCGCCCATCAGGCCCGCTGCGATCATGCCGAGAGAGGTCTTGGAGAGCATGGTTCTGTCCTGTCTTGGCAGTTCGCTCAGGCCTTGCCCAATTCGGTCGTGTCGCCCTTGAGGACGGATTCCGCAATCGAAGCGGGAACCGGCCTCGGCGTCTCGAACAGGCCGAGAAGCGGCAGGATCACGAGGAAATGGGCGAAGTAATAGGCGGTGAGAATGCGCGCGGCGAGAACCGCGCCGCCTTCCGGCGGCTGCGAGCCGAGGTAGCCGAGGCCGATCACGCAGGCGATGAAGACCCAGAAAAGGATCTTGTAGACCGGGCGATAGACCGCCGAACGCACCTTCGACGTGTCGAGCCAGGGCAAAAGCACCAGCATAACGATCGCGCCGAACATGAAGATCACGCCGCCGAGCTTGGACGGTATCGCGCGCAGGATCGCGTAGAACGGCAGGAAGTACCATTCCGGCACGATGTGCGGCGGCGTCTGCAGCGGGTTCGCCATGATGTAATTGTCGCTGTCGCCCAGGAAGTTCGGGATGAAGAACACGAACCAGGCGTAGAGGATCACGAAGGCGGCGATGCCGGTCGCATCCTTCAACGTCGCATGCGGCGTGAAGGGCACCGAATCCTTCTCGACGTCCTTGATGTCGACGCCCGCCGGATTGTTCTGGCCGACCACATGCAGCGCCCAGACGTGCAGGCCGACGACGGCCGCGATCATGAAGGGCAGCAGGTAGTGCAGCGAGAAGAAGCGGTTCAGCGTCGGATTGTCGACCGAATAGCCGCCCCACAGCCAGGTGGTGATGGCGTCGCCGACCAGTGGGATCGCGGAGAACAGGTTGGTGATGACGGTCGCGCCCCAGAAGGACATCTGGCCCCACGGCAGCACGTAGCCCATGAAGGCCGTGGCCATCATCAGCAGGAAGATGATCACGCCGAGGATCCACAGGATCTCGCGCGGCGCCTTGTAGGAGCCGTAGTACAGGCCGCGGGCGATGTGGATGTAAACCGCCAGGAAGAACATCGACGCGCCGTTGGCGTGCAGATAGCGAAGCATCCAGCCCCAGTTCACGTCGCGCATGATGTGCTCGACGGAATTGAAGGCCATCGTCGTATGCGGCGTGTAGTGCATCGCCAGCACGACGCCGGTCACGATCTGCGCGACGAGCATGAACGACAGGATGGCGCCGAAGGTCCACCAGTAGTTCAGGTTCTTGGGCGTCGGATAGGCCACGAAGGAGCTGTGCACCAGACCCATCACGGGTAGCCGGCTCTCGAACCACCGGCCGATCGCGCTCTTCGGAACGTATGTCGAAGGTCCGCTCATCTTATCGCCTTCTCTCGGAATTTCTCGGGCGTCTGCTTGCCTGGGCGCTGTGGCCGGCTCAGCCGATCTTGATCTTGGTGTCGGTGAGGAACGCGTAGTCCGGAACCTCGAGGTTGCGCGGCGCCGGCCCCTGACGGATGCGGCCCGATGTGTCGTAGGCCGAGCCGTGGCACGGGCAGAACCAGCCGTCGAACGGGCCCTGATGACCCAGCGGGATGCAGCCAAGATGCGTGCAGACGCCGACGACGACCAGCCATTCCGGCTTCTTCACGCGCGCCTGATCGGTCTGCGGATCGGGAAGCTGCGCCAGCGGCACGTCCTCGGCTTCCTTGATCTCCTTCTTCGTGCGGTGACGAACGAAGACGGGCTTGCCGCGCCACTTGATCGTGACGATCTGGCCCTCGGGAATCGCGGAAATGTCCAGCTCGGTCGAGGACAGCGCCAGGGTCGAGGCGTCCGGGTTCATCTGCGAGATGAAGGGCCAGGCGACAGCGCCAATGGCCACGGCGCTCGCCGCGCCGGTCGCGATGTACAGCATGTCCCGGCGGGTCGGGTCGGCAGTCGATGTCGTCGCCACGTCAGCAAATCCCTGAGCTTTAGGAGCCGCGCTTGCGGCCGGTGGTCCGGCTTCTAGCGTCAAGCGCCGCGCGCGGCAATGCCGAGTCGCGTGAGACCCTGCCCCGCTGCGCGCAACGGGGCGTTATGTCGCACCGATGCGCGCCCTTGTCCATAGAGGCCGCCTCATGCCAAAGCCGTAGAAACATCAGGGCTCCCATGACAGCGGCGACACGGCTCGTCCTGGCGCTTTTCCAGCCGGACATTCCCCAGAACGCAGGCACCATGCTGCGGGCCTGCGCCTGCCTGGGCGTGGGCGCGGCCATCGTCGAACCCGCCGGCTTTCCGGTGTCGGACCGGCATTTCCGCCGCGCCGGCATGGATTATCTCGAACATGTGGATATCGCCCGCCACGTCTCGTTTTCCGCCTTCGAGGACTGGCGGCGCGAGGCCGGGCGCCGGCTCGTCCTGCTGACGACGCAGGGCGCGACGCCCTACACGGACTTCGTCTACCGGCCCGACGACGTGCTGATGGTCGGCCGCGAATCGGCCGGCGCCCCGCCGCAGGTCCACGCCGCCGCCGACGCAAAAATCGTCGTGCCGATCCGGCCGGAGCTGCGCTCCCTGAACGTGGCCGTGGCGGCGGCGATGGTTCTGGGCGAGGCCTTGCGGCAGACGACGAGTTGACGAGGACGCACGGCCGGTCGATGTCTGGCCACATGACCCAAGACCTCCTCGAAACCCGCAAGGCGCAAGCCGCCCGCTGGTTCGCCGAATTGCAGGACCGCATCCTCGCCGCCTTCGAGGCGCTGGAGGACGAATGCCCCGGCCCGTTCTTCCCTGAGGCGAAAACGCCCGGCCGCGCGCAATTCACGCCCTGGGAGCGCACCGATCACACGGGCGCGCCGGGCGGCGGCGGCCGCATGGCGATCCTGAAAGGCCGCGTGTTCGAGAAGGCGGGCGTCCACACCTCCACCGTCTTCGGAACATTCGCGCCGGAATTCGCCGCGCAAATCCCCGGCGCGTCCGAAGATCCGCGCTTCTGGGCCGGCGGCATCTCGCTGATCGCCCATCCCTGGAATCCGAACGTGCCGACCGTGCACATGAACACCCGCTTCGTCGTGACCACGAAAGCGTGGTTCGGCGGCGGCGCGGACCTGACGCCGGTGCTCGTCCGCCGCCGCACGCAGGACGACGCGGATTCGGTCGCCTTCCATGCCGCAATGCGGGCCGCCTGCGAGCGCCATCCGGTCGCCGAATACGCGCGCTACAAGGCATGGTGCGACGAATATTTTTACCTGAAACACCGCGACGAACCGCGCGGCATCGGCGGTATTTTCTACGATTACCTCAACAGCGCCGGCGATGCGGCCAGCAGCGGCTGGGAGTTTGACTTCGCCTTCACGCAGGACGTGGGAACGAGCTTCCTCAACGTCTATCCGCAAATCGTCCGCGAAAATTTTGCAAAACCGTGGACCGAAGCCGACCGCGAGGAGCAATGCGTGCGGCGCGGGCGCTATGTGGAGTTCAACCTGCTCTACGACCGCGGCACGATCTTCGGCCTCAAGACCGGCGGTAATGTTGCGTCCATCCTGTCGTCCATGCCGCCGACGGTGAAATGGCCATAAATGGACCGCGAGCCTTCAGGCTCGCCTTGTGGAGGCAAGCCTGAAGGCTCGCGGTCCAGTCATGCCGCCCGCTGCGTCTTGATCCCCGCGATCTCGTCCGCCATCCGCCTTTCCGCGTGCCAGAGATCGCAGGCCGCCTGCATCCGCAGCCAGACCTCCGGCCCGTTGCCGCAGAACTTGCCGATCCGCAGCGCCATTTCTGGCGAGATGGCCGCCGTGCCCGCCAGCACGCGATGCAGGGCCTGCCGGGTCACGCCGAGAGCTTCCGCCGCCTTCGTGACCGACATGCCCAAGCCCGGCAGCACGTCCTCACGCAAAATTTCGCCGGGATGGACCGGCGGGCGATTCTTGTCCCTAGCGGCCATGATAATCCTCCAGATCGACATCGACGGCGTCCTGCCCGTCGAAGGCAAAAGTCAGCCGCCAGTTGCGCGGCACGGTGACGGCGAAGCGTCCGGTTTGATCGGCGGTCAGCCGATGGAAACCGAAAGTGACGAGATCCATCTCCTCCGGCTTCGTCGCGCTGTCGAGCAGCGTCAACTGACGCTCGACCTTGCGCACCCAGTCATGCCGCAAGCCGGATGCGTCGCTCTTCGTCCAAAAGCGTCTCAGCGCGCGGCTGCGGAAACTCTTGATCATCTGCAAGCGACTGTAACGCATCGGGCTACAGTGTCAAATATGGGATTACAGGCGCCGCTTCAATATCCGCATTTCCGCGCTCGCCGTCGCCAGCACGGCGCCCGCCTCGTTGGTCAGTTCGCCCTCGATGCGGACATTGCGCGCGTCGCTTTCGACGGCGCGCGCGCGGCCGAATATCTGGCCGGCGGTCGCCGTCTTCAGATAGCGGGTGTCGAGCCGCGTCGTGACCACCCAGCAATCCGCGGGCACACGGGGCGCCGCCGCGATTCCCGTCACCGAATCCAGCATGGCGGCGATGAAGCCGCCGTGCACGATGCCGTTGCGATTGAAGAATTCCTGTCGCGCCATGAACCGGACGAAGACTTCGCCCGTCTCGGGATCGCGCGACAGAATTTCGCGGCCGAGCAGTTCCGCCGCCGGCGATAAGGCGTTGTCGCTCATCGGCCCGTCTTCTCTCCGAACGTCCAGAACTTGTGCCCGACAAAGCTCCAGAACATCACGATACCGGTCGTCACGATCTGCGCGGGAATATACGGCGCGCCAAAACGGTCGACGAAGAGGTGCATGAATCCCCAGGTCAGCAGGAAGCCGACGCCCGCCACGCCGACGAAGCGCCACAGCGCATCGGCATGATTGCGCTCGGTCTCGAACACATGCGCGCGGTTGAGCGCATAGGAGACGAGGCCGCCACCGACATAGCCGACCAGCGTCGCCGGCACGGGCGCGACCTGCGCCAGCTGCACGAGACCGATCAGCAGGCCGTAATGCACGACCATGGCCGCGACGCCGACGAGCATGAAGGCGGAGAATTGCAGGTGCAGGCGCATCAACACCTCATCCTGAGAGGCTGACTCGAAATTCAAGAGCCCTCACCCTGAGGACGGCCCGCAGGGCCGTCTCGAAGGGTGGCCAAGTCAGAGTTGATCGGCTTGGCCATCCTTCGAGACGCCGCTTCGCGGCTCCTCAGGATGAGGATTCGGATTTTCGGAGCTTACGACGACAGGGCCGCCTTCACCGCCGCGCTGGCCTTCGCAAAGTCCATCTGGCCCGTGTATTTCGCCTTCAGCGCGCCCACGACCTTGCCCATGTCCTTCATGGAGGCCGCGCCCGTCTCGGCGATCGCTGTCTTGATGGCCTCAGCCATCGCCGCCTCGTCCATCTGCTTGGGCAGATAGGACGAAATCACCTCGATCTCGCTCTTCTCCTGCGCGGCCAGTTCGGGCCGGTTGTTCTTCTCGTAGATTTCGAGCGATTCCTGGCGGCTCTTCACCATCTTCTGCAGGAGCGCGAGAATGTCGTCCTCGCTGACGGTCTTCCCCTCGCCGCGCGCGAGAATGTCGCGATCCTTGAGCGCGGCCGTGATCAGGCGGATAGCGGCGACTTTCGCCTTCTCGCCCGCCTTCATCGCGTCCTTCAGATCGGCTGTGAATTTGTCCCGCAGGCTCATATCAGGAATTCCGTGGTTGACGGCGCGTTCGCGGGGTTGACGCAAAAGCGCCCCTCCCCTAGCTTCCGCGCCGATTTCGACCCCTTTCGCGCGCCCTTCACGCCCGCCGCTTCAAGTCAGAAGCGGCCCGGGCCCTTCGGCGCAGGACGAAATCCGGGGTCCAAGAGGGTCAAGGGTGTAGAGCGCAGATGACAGCCGATCAAGCCGAAAAGACCGCCGCTCTGAACGCCCCCTGGACCGTTCGCACCCCGACCGCCCTGCTGGTTCTGGCCGACGGGACCATCATCGAAGGTTTCGGCCTCGGCGCCACCGGCGCGGCCGACGGCGAAGTCTGCTTCAACACCGCCATGACCGGCTATCAGGAAATCCTGACCGACCCCTCCTACGCCGGCCAGATCGTCACCTTCACCTTCCCCCACATCGGCAATGTCGGCGTCAACGACGAGGATATCGAGACTGTCAACATGGCGGCCTCGTCGGGGGTGCGCGGCCTCGTACTGCAGGCAGGGATAACCGACCCCTCCAACTTTCGCGCGACAAAACATTTCGACGCCTGGCTGAAGGCGCGCGGCATTGTCGGCATCTGCGGCATCGACACGCGCGCGCTGACCGCCCGTATCCGCGACAAGGGCATGCCCAACGCCGTCATCGCCCATGCGCCAGACGGCAAGTTCGACGTCGAGGCTCTGAAAAAGCGCGCGGCCGCCATCCCCTCGATGGACGGGCTCGATCTCGTACCGGGCGTCACCGCCGCCCAGCGTTACGACTGGGACGAGACGACCTGGACGCTTGGGCAGGGCTACGGCCGCCAGACCGCGCCGGCGCGCAAGGTCGTCGCGCTCGACTTCGGCGTGAAGCGCAACATTCTGCGCCTGCTGGCCGACGCCGGCTGCGCCGTGACCGTCGTGCCGGCGACGACGAGCGCCGAAGACATTCTAGCGATGAAGCCGGATGGCGTCTTCCTGTCGAACGGCCCGGGCGACCCCGCCGCGACCGGCGAATATTCCGTGCCGACCATCAGGAAGCTGCTCGACGCGAAGGTTCCGACCTTCGGCATTTGTCTCGGCCACCAGATGATGGCGCTCGCCGTTGGCGCGAAGACGAAAAAGATGCATCAGGGCCATCACGGCGCGAACCATCCAGTGATGGATTACACGACCGGCAAGGTCGAGATCGTCTCGATGAACCACGGCTTCGCGGTGGATGTCGACACGTTGCCAAAGAATGCGAAAGAGACGCATCGCTCGCTGTTCGACGGCTCGAACTGCGGCATCGCGCTCGACGACCGCCCGGCCTTTTCGGTGCAGCACCACCCCGAGGCCTCCCCCGGCCCGCAGGATTCGCACTATTTGTTCGCGCGCTTCGTCGAGATGATGGACAAGGCGAAGGGGTGAAGGCGTTTCCCTTCTCCCGCGGAGCGGGAGAAGGTGTCGCGCGAAGGCGCGACGGATGAGGGACGAGCCGAAACTCGCATGGTTCAAGAAATCGCAGCGCCCTCAGCCCAGACCGAAGTCGGCAACAGCCGACTTCGTGTCGACCCGCGCTTCGCGCGGGCCACCCTCTCCCGTTTCACGGGAGAGGGGAGAACTCGCCGATGACCTGGCGCGACTTCTTCGACCGCGATCATGCGCTCTACGTCAGCGAGCGCCACAAGCTGCTGCACGCCGATCTCATCGCCAAGGGCGTCGCCGCGCACATTCCCAATTCACAAGCACAGGTGCTCGACTACGGCTGCGGCGAGGCCCTGGGCGCGCCCTATCTCGCCGAACGCTGCGCCAAACTCTTCCTGTTCGACACCGCGCCGAGCGTGCGCGCGAAACTCGCCGCCGCCAATGTCGCGCGCCCGAATGTCGCTGTGCTCGACGAAGCCGCCGTCGCCGCGATCCCCGACGCTTCCCTCGACATGATCGTGATCGTCTCCGTCCTGCAATATGTCGCGGAAGCCGAATTCGCGCGCATGCTCGGGACCTTCCACGACAAGCTGAAGGACGACGGCAAGCTCGTGCTCGCCGACATCATCCCGAAGGATGTCAGCCCGGTCGACGACGCCCGCGCTTTGCTCGGCTTCGGCCTGCACGGCGGCTTCCTGACGGCCGCCGTCATCGGCCTCGCGCGCACGGCGCTGTCCGACTACCGCACGCTGCGCACGCAATACGGCCTGTCCTTCTACGACGAGGCCGACATGCGCGAGATTCTGGCCGACAACGATTTCACCTGCGAACGCGCGGCGCAGAACATCGGGCACAACCAGAAGCGGATGACGTTCGTCGCGCGGAAGGTCGTGGAGCGGGATTGAGCGCGAGTCTCCCTTCTCTCGCGGAGCGGGAGAAGGTGGCCCTCGCGCAGCGACGGTCGGATGAGGGCCGCGGCGATTTCACGACTCGTCCGGAAATGTTCCCCGAAACCCGATCGCCCTCATCCGTCATGCTCCGCATGACACCTTCTCCCGTTTCACGGGAGAAGGGAGCGCCCCCCGCTAACCATCCTCGACCCCGGCGGGTAGACGCGCCGGCCCCAAAAGTTTAACGCTTTCTTAAAGCCCGGGCCGCCCACACGGCGCCGGGCGAGAGTGTGTGGGGAGCAGGATACGTGCAAGTTGGACGCAAGCTGACAGCGCCTGCCGCGATCATCGCCGCCGTCCTTTGCCTGCCTTTGTCCGCCTGCGTCGACACCGCCAGCCAGGTCCGCGTCGAGCCCGCCGCCGCCCCCTCCAAGATCGCGCGCCGTCCCGGCGTCAGCCCGCGCGGCGCGACCGTGGCCCTGGCCAGCGTCGCTGGCGCGCCGCAGGACGTGAACGACCGGTTCGCGCAAGCCTTCGCGCAGGCCGCCGCCGCGCAGGACATGACGACGGTCGCGCCCGGCAAGGCCGAATATCTCGCTCGCGTCTATATCGACGCCGGCGCGGGCGAGGCGGGCGTGACCCGCTTCTCCTATGTCGTCGACCTCTTCGACCGCTCCAAGAAGCGCGTCGCCCGCCTGACGGACGACATGCCGGTGAAGGGCGCGACCGCCGATCCCTGGAGCCTCGCCGACGATTCGGCGCTCGCCGCGCTCGCCGCCCGCTCGGCGAGCGATCTGGCGGACGCGCTCACGAATACGCCTGAGGCGGTCGCGGGCGCGGCCGTCGCCTCTGCTGCGGGCGCCACGGCCGCCCCGCGCAGCGCCACAGTCGCCGGTTCTTCCAGCGTCGCCCGGCAGGAGCCGGCGGCCGCCAGCCCGCGCCTCGGTCTCGCCGCCAGCCGCTGAGCCGGACTGCTGCCGCAAGAACACGCTTGCGGCTTTCCACGGATTTCGAAGGTCTGTCATGCCGCTGTCGTATTGTTCGTACGCAAACCGACTGCTATGAGGCGCGCATTCTGACAGGCTCGGATCGCTGATATGGCTGGTATGAAAATTCTGGCGGGAAACTCCAATCGCCAGTTGACCGAAGCGATCGCCGCCTATCTCGGCACGCCGCTGACGCAATGCTCGGTGCGGCGCTTCGCCGACATGGAAATCTTCGTCGAGATCCAGGACAACGTGCGCGGGCAGGACACGTTCATCGTGCAGTCCACGTCTTTTCCGGCGAATGACCATCTGATGGAAGTGCTGATCATGACCGACGCGCTGCGTCGCTCGTCGGCGCGGCGCATCACGGCGGTCATCCCCTATTTTGGCTATGCGCGTCAGGATCGCCGGTCGGGTTCGCGCACGCCGATCTCCGCCAAGCTCGTCGCCAATCTCATCACGCGCGCCGGCGCCGACCGCGTGCTGACGGTCGATCTGCACGCCGGCCAGATCCAGGGCTTCTTCGACATCCCGACGGATAACCTGTTCGCAGCACCCGTGATGGTCCGCGACATCAAGGACCGCAACAAGGACCTGTCGAACGTGATGGTCGTCTCGCCCGACGTCGGCGGCGTGGTGCGCGCGCGCGCGCTCGCCAAGCGCATCGACGCCCAGCTCGCCATCGTCGACAAGCGTCGCGAGCGCGCCGGCGAATCGGAAGTGATGAACATCATCGGCGACGTCGAGGGCAAGAGCTGCATCCTCGTCGACGACATCGTCGATTCCGGCGGCACGCTCTGCAACGCCGCCGAAGCGTTGCTCAAACAGGGCGCCAAGGACGTCTCCGCTTACATCACCCACGGCGTGCTCTCGGGCGGCGCGGTGGCGCGCATCTCCGCGTCCAAGCTGAAAGAGCTTGTGATCACCGACACGATCGCGCCGACCGAAGCCGTGCGCCTGTCGAAGAACATCCGCGTCATCACCATCGCCGGCCTGATCGGCGAGGCGATCGCGCGCACGGCCAAGGAAGAATCGGTCTCGAGCCTGTTCGACTGAGCCGCGTCAGCTCGCTTTCTTGCGCAACATGCGGTCGAGCCAGGGCCCGAGCACATTGATCGCCAGCGCCCACAGCGCGTGCCCGTCGCGGAAGATCGGCGCGAGGGCTGCTGCGCCGAGCGCCGAGACGGCGAGCAGTAAAGACGCCCCGACGCGACGGCCCGGCGGATCATCTGTATCGGCGCGCGGCAGCATGAATCGCAGCCCCGCGCTGGTCAGCCCGATAGCGCCGAGATTGGCGCAATAGAACCATAGCGCCAGCGGCGCCTCGTCGTAGCGGCCGACCAGCATCGACGAAAATGGCACGATGGTCACGAAGAAGAGATAGACGAGCGACAGCATCGCTTCGCCACGCGAGATCTCTTCCGCGGCCCCCCGCATCTGCGCACGTCCGAGCCACGACAGGCCGAGCGTGAAGAAACTGAGCGCATAGACGGCCAGACGCGGAACGGTTTCGACGAGCGCGTGTCCAAACGCCGCCGTCGTGACCGTCTCGGGAATGCGCAGCTCGAGCACGAGCAGTGTCATGGCGATGGCGAAGACGCCGTCTGTCAACGCATCCATACGCCCGCGCGAATAGCTCATCTCGACACTCCTTGATCACACACGAGACTAGCGGGGACCCATCGCACGCTCAACCGTGAGGCCAGTCCATGCGAATGGCCTTCAGAAGCAGCGCCTACAACGGATGTTCGAACGCCTCGGTCCAGAGCGCGGCTAGCGCCGACCGCCGCGCCGCCGGAATTTGCGCATGGGTTGGCGGCGGCGAGTTTACTTCGAGCGTCGCGCTATCGTCGGCAATAGAAAGCCTTCGCTCCTCGCGTTCTTCGCAGGGGCCCTTCAGGAACAATCAATGCCGCGCAGCGTTGGCTTCGATCAGCATGGGAGTCATCCAATGAAATACGTTTTGCTCGCGGTCGCAGCGCTTGTCATCACGCCTGCTTTCGCCCAATCGGACGCCTCGAGGGAATTTCTGAAAGAGGCGATACAGGGCGACAATGCAGAGATCCAGATGGGTCAGCTTGCAGCCGCCCGCGGCGGGTCGAAGGACGTGCGCGACTTCGGCAAGATGCTGTCGAGGGATCACCAGAAGGCCGCGGCGCAGGCGCGCAAGGTCGCGACTCAAATGAAAATGAAGGCCCCGGCCGGCATTCCCGATGCGGCGAAGGAAGAGAAGGCCAAGCTGCGGAAACTGAAGGGCGCAGACTTCGACAAGGAGTTTGCGAGCTACATGGTCGAGGACCATCGGAAGGACATTGACGAGTTCCAGAGGGAGGCCGAACAAGGCGAAAACCCGAAGGTCAAGGAGATGGCGGCTGCGCAGTTGCCCACGCTCAAGAAACACCTCGAGGCTGCGCAGAAGCTTGCGGCGTCGGGACAATGAAGTTCCCGCTTCTGGTCGCTTCCCTGGGCGCCGCGCTGGCGCTCGCCGGCTCGGCTGCCGTTGCGGCCAGTTCGGACGGGCCCGCGCAGATCGGCATCCTGTCCAACAATCAACGCGCGCTTCAGACGCCCGAAGGCCTGACCCTTTACGTCTACGACAAGGATCCGATCGGCAAGGGCATCTCCAATTGTTTCGACACCTGCGTGAATAGCTGGCCTCCCTTCAGGCCGGCTTCGGCGCAGGCGGCGCGCGGAAAGTCGGGCGGCGACTGGACGGTGATCGCCCGCGACGACGGTTCGAAGCAATGGGCCTACAAGGGACGGCCGCTCTACCGCTTCTACCGGGACGACAAGCCCGGCGCTTCCAACGGCGCCTTTTTTGAAGGGGGCCAATGGAGCATCGCGCATCCCTGAAACGCAGGCGAAAAAAAGAAGGCCGGACTTTCGTCCGGCCGCTCCCGGCAAAAACCGGAGGACTTCAAGAGGGAATGATCGGATGCCCCATCACCGGGGAGGCAGTGAATGACGCAACCGACAGTTGAAGGATGCGCCTGTTGACGAGTCCCGGCAATCGGGGCGCCCGCATGGTAGGCATGCGACCTCTACATGCAGGTCTATAGACCCTCATGCGACATGCGCATGGCAGACATAAACGCTAGTATTTCCAACGCTGCGCATTCGCGACGAGGAAGTCGCGGAACACCTGCACGCGCGCGACATTCTTCATTTCCTCGGGATAGACGAGATAGCACTCGAGTTCGGGCATTTCGGCATTGGGCAGGAGCTGCACCAATCCGGAGTCGGCCGCCGCCAGCAGATATTCCGGCAGCACCGCGATGCCCACGCCCGCCTCCACCGCCTGACGCAGCGCGGTGATATTGTTGACCGACAACGCCGGCACGCGCGGGTTCTTGGCGTCGCGTCCCGCCGTCAGCAGCGAGTTGAGGCTGTTGAGAAAGCCCATGCCCGTCGCGCCATAGCTGAGGATGCGATGCTGATCGAGATCGGCCAGCGTCTTGGGCTGGCCATGCCGGCGGATGTAATCGGCCGACGCGTAGAGGTGGTAGTGCACCGTAAACAGCCGGCGGCGGATGAGATCCGGCTGCGAGGGCGCGCGCAGGCGCAACCCGACATCGGCCTCGCGCATGCCGAGATCGAGCTCGTCGTCGCTCAGGATCAGCCGCAGCTTGATCTCCGGATAGAGTTCGAGGAACTCGCCGAGCTGCGGCGCGAGCCAGTTTGCGCCGATGCCGAGCGTGGTGGTGACGCGCAATTCGCCCTGCGGCTTCTCGCGCTGCTCGGACAGGCGCAGCCGCGCCGCGTCCAGCTTGCTCATCACGTCCTTGACCGTGCGGAGCAGGATGTCGCCCTGCTCCGTCAGGATCAACCCGCGAGCGTGACGATGAAACAGCGGCGTGTCGAGATCCTGCTCGAGCGCGCCGACCTGGCGGCTGACCGCCGACTGGCTGAGCCCGAGCCTCTCGCCCGCATGCGTAAATGAGCCGGCTTCCGCCGCCGCGTGAAAAACGCGGAGCTTGTCCCAATCCACGGCAATCCTCCCCTTCGGCCTCCTGATCATCGCCCGTTTGCCGGGCGTTATGCGCTCAGGTCGCGCGGCTTATGCGCCGCGTTCGTGTGTCGGCCAATTCATGACATGTTTTTGTCGGACAATTCCAGACGTTTTTACCCCGCTCCTCCAGTTTTTCTCTCCCGCGCTCTTATTCAGCCGCGGCGCGGGACGCCTGGGCCGCCAAAAACTTCTCCGCCTCCAGAGCCGCCATGCAGCCGAGGCCTGCGGCCGTCACGGCCTGCCGGTAGATGTCGTCGGCGACGTCGCCGGCCGCGAACACGCCGGGAATATTGGTCTGCGTCGTGCCCGGAACGGTCTTTATGTAGCCATTGGCTTTCATGTCCACCTGACCGACGAAGAGCTCTGACGCAGGCGCATGGCCGATGGCGATGAAGACGCCGTCGATCTTCCGCTCTTGCGTCGCGCCCGTCTGCACATTCTTCAGCCGGACGCCCGTCACCGACAACGGATTCTCCGCGCCCAGAATCTCGTCGATCGCCGAATTCCAGACGACCTCGATCTTCGGATGGGCGAACAGCCGCTCCTGCAGAATCTTCTCGGACCGGAAGGAATCGCGGCGGTGCACGACCGTCACCTTCGAGGCGAGATTGGCGAGATAGAGCGCCTCCTCGACCGCCGAATTGCCGCCGCCGACGACGATGACCTCCTTGCCCCGGTAGAAGAAGCCATCGCAGGTCGCGCAGGCCGAAACGCCATAGCCCTTGAACTTCTCCTCGCTCGGCGTGCCCAGCCATTTGGCCTTGGCGCCCGTGGCGATCACCAGCGCGTCGCAGGTCCAGACTGCGCCGGAATCGCAGGTCAGCCGGAACGGCCGCTGGCCGAGCTCGGCCTTGGTCACATAGTCCGATACCAGCTCCGCGCCGACATGCTCGGCCTGCGCCCGCATCTGCTCCATCAGCCATGGGCCCTGGATCGGTTCGGCGAAGCCCGGGTAATTCTCGACATCGGTCGTGATCATCAGCTGCCCGCCAGGCTCGAAGCCCGAGATCAGCACCGGCTTCAGCATGGCGCGCGCGGCATAGATGGCGGTCGTGTAGCCGGCCGGCCCCGAGCCGACGATCAGCAGATGGGCGTGGCGGGTCTTGGATTGCGGCATGGGAACTCCCAGAGCGCGTCGTCCCGCGACGCGCGAAAATCTCGCCGAAACTCTGACGTTTCGGGCGTCGCCACAATCTACGAACGCCCCCCTGCCGGGACAAGACCGGCCGCCCTTTCATCCACGGCCTTGCGCTCAAACCTCCGTGAGGCCAAAACCCGGCAGATCAACCTGCGGGGCGCGACATCTATGGCCAGACCCATCATCGGCATCATCGGCGGCTCGGGCGTCTACAATCTTCCGGGTCTCGAGGATCTTCGCGAGGAAAAGGTCTGGACCCCCTGGGGCGAGCCCTCGGACACGCTGCATTTCGGCCGCATGGGCGAGACGGAGGCGGTCTTCCTGCCCCGCCACGGTCGCGGCCATCGGCTCTCGCCGTCCGGCATCAACTACCGCGCCAATATCGACGCGCTGAAGCGCGTCGGCGTCACCGACATCGTCTCGGTCTCGGCCTGCGGCTCCTTTCGCGAGCATCTGCCGCCGGGCCTGTTCGTTCTGGTCGACCAGTTCGTCGACCGCACCTTCGGCCGACAGTCCTCCTTTTTCGGCAATGGCTGCGTGGCCCATGTCTCCATGGCCCATCCCGTCGCGCCCGCGCTGCAGAACCGCATCGCAGCCGCCGCCGAGGCCGAGGGCATCATGTTCCAGAAGGGCGGAACCTACGTCTGCATGGAAGGCCCGCAATTCTCGTCGCTCGCGGAATCGCTGAGCTATCGCGCGGCGGGCTACGACGTGATCGGCATGACCGCCTGCCCCGAGGTCAAGCTCGCGCGCGAGGCGGAGATTTCCTACGCCACCATCGCCATGGTGACGGATTTCGACTGCTGGCACCCCGACCATGACGCAGTCGACGTCGCGCAGATCATCAAGATCGTCCACGACAACGCGGCGCGCGCGAGCAGGCTTTTGGCGCGTCTCCTGAAGGACATGCCCGCCGACCGCGAAAACTGCCCGATCGGCTCGGATCGCGCGCTCGACACGGCCATGATCACCGCCCCGGAAGCACGCGATCCCGAACTCCTGAAGAAGCTCGAGGCCATCATGGCGCGGGTCAACGCTGGCTGAGGATCGCGCAACGCAGGAAGGGCGTCCCGCCATGCGGAGTGAGGAAACCGAACATCTGGTCGCCACGCAATGGCGGCAGATCGTGGACGGACTGTCGGGCGAGGCGCGCGACATCCTGCGGCGCGCGGCGACGCACGCCAGCGAGTTTTCGGACGAGTTCTACGACGTCATGCAGCGCGACCCCGAAGCCGGGGCGATATTGAATGCGCATCAGGTTTCCGAACGCCTGCGGCCGGCCATGACACGCTGGATCGAGGCCTGCCTGACGCATTACGAACCCGAGCAGATTACGCAGATGCTCGCCCTGCAGCGCCACCTCGGAAATCTGCACGCGCGCGTTGGCGTCAAGATCGATGTGCTTCTGCGTAGCGCGCGCAATATCAAGGGGTCGGTGATCAGGACCATCGCGCCCGACCTTGCGCCGGACGCGCGTCAGTTCGAGGCGATCAGGGGCGCGCTGCGTATCGTCGATCTCTCGCTGGAGGCCATGTCGGAGCAATATTCGACCGCACAGCGCGTGGCGGCGCGCACCGACGAGGCCTATCGCAACTTTGCCCTGAGCATGAATCTGTCGCTCGAGCGCGAGCGCCAGCGCGCGGCCCTGCTCGATTGGCAGAGCGACACGCTCCAGTCGCTGATGATCGGCGACGAGCACCGCGCGCTCCAGAATCTCGGCGAATCCGGCTACGGCCTGCGGGTGCGCCACAAGGCTTCCGCCATGATGGCCGTTGGAGACACACTGAACGAAATCACCGGCGCGATGGACCGGATCGACGGCGTCCTGCTGCCTGAATGCGCGCGCGTCGCGGCGGTCCCCGGCTCGCCCCGGTTGCGCGACGCGCTGCGGCCCTTGCTCGGCGAAGTCAAGCGGATCGGGTTTCTGACCGATTCCATGTTCGAGCATCTCATCACGCTCGAGCAGGGACGCGACGCCCTGACCCAGCTTCTCAGCCAACGCTTCGAGTCGACCATCCTGACGCGCGAGATCGAATTGAGCCGCACAGGCGAGCGGCCTTTCGCGGTCATGCTGGCGTCAGTCGATCGGTTCCGCGAACTCAGGGAGCGATACGGCGAGAACGCGGGCGAACGAATCCTGCAGTACGTCGCGTCCTGCCTGGTGGCGGCCGTGCGCGCCGGCGATTTCGTGTTCCGCCATGGCGGCGAGCAATTTCTGGTCGTCTGCGTCGAACGGAACGAAGAGGAGGCGCGCGAGGCCGCTGCCGTCATTCGCGCGACCATCGCGGCCGAACACATCGCGGTCGGTCCGGGGAACAGGGTGCAGGCGACCGCCAGCATGGGCGTCGCCATGCACGACGGCCACCCGGACTATCAGCGGCTGATCGAGCGCGCCAATGGCGCGCTGATCGCCGCCCGCGCCGAGGGGCCGGACCGTTGCGTCGTCGCGGGCGCCTGAACCGGTCGCTCACAGCCGCGTGGTCGGGCCGTGCATCATACCGAAGCCGAACAGGCCCCACAGCGCCGAAAACACCAGGCTGAAGATCACCGACAGTGCAATGATCGCCGGCACGGCGGCGATGCCCCATTTGATGAAAATGCCGACGAGGCGCGTGAAGGGTATGTCGATGTCGACGACGCTCACGCGCTGGCTCTGATCGTTCATCGCGCTTTCCTTTCTGGGCGATCTGTGATCATCAAATCCTATCACCCGCAGCCGAGCCCCGGAATTTCAGATGAACGCGACGCTCCAGCAGACCCTGGCCGACTCGATCCGCACCATCCCGGACTATCCCAAGCCCGGCATCATGTTCCGCGACATCACCACCCTGCTCGGCGACGCCCGCGCCTTCCGCCGCGCGGTCGACGAACTCGTCCACCCCTGGGCGGGCGGGCGCATCGACAAGGTCGCCGGCATGGAGGCCCGCGGCTTCATTCTCGGCGGTGCGGTGGCCCATCAGCTCTCGGCCGGCTTCGTTCCGATCCGCAAGAAGGGCAAGCTGCCGCACGCCAAGGTGTCGATCGCCTATTCCTTGGAATACGGCATCGACGAGATGGAGATGCACGAGGACGCCGTGGCCAAGGGCGAGCGCGTCATTCTCGTCGACGATCTGATCGCCACCGGCGGCACGGCCGAGGGCGCGATCAAGCTGTTGCAGAAGATTGGCGCCAATGTCGTCGCCGCCTGCTTCGTGATCGACCTGCCCGACCTCGGCGGCGCGCAGAAAATCCGCGACCTCGGCGTTCCCGTCCGCACTCTCGTCTCATTCGGCGGCCATTGAACATGCTCGACACGCGAGGCGCCAAGGTGGGAAGCGAACTCGACCACGCCGATCAATACCGCATGTTGCGCGAGGAGATTCTCGAGCAGGTGCGCGACACGCGTCGGCTCGAGACGCTGACGCTGGGAGCGCTCGCGATCTTCTACACCTGGGTTCTCACGCATGGCGTCGCCGCCGGCGGCCGCGGGATCTACTGGCTGGCGCCGCTCATGGTGCTGCTGGCGGGCGTGCGCGCCTGGGTCGCTCTGTCGCGCATCGCGGAAATCGCCGCCTATCTGCGCGAGATCGAGATCGCCGCTTTCGGCCGCATCGCCGAACACGGCACGGTCCTCCTGCCGCGCCCCTCGATCCTCGACCAGAAATTCAAGCTGAGCGACCTCTGGCGCGCCGACATCCAGACCTATGCCGGCAATCCGCCCGGCTGGGAACAGCATGTCGAAGCCTACGGCTCGCGTCTCATCAGCCGCAGCGCGGTGGCCTTCTGGGCGCTGCTGTTTCTGTTCACGCTGTTTGCCGCGATCCTGATGCCGGATCTGGCGACGCCGCAAGTCTGACCGCGCCGCGCCGCTTCACTTCCACCCCAGCGTCTTCTTCATGAAATCGACCGAGCGCATCGCCGAGTAGCGCGCCATGGAGCGATCGGTGGCGAAGACATAGACATGGCCCTGGCGCGGCGTGAAATCCGCGTCGAAGAACATGTCGTCCACCCTCACCCCGAGTTTCCTCAGACGCGCCGCGAAGGCGCGCGACTGGTCCTCGAAATCGTCGTCGTTGCCGGCGGTGACGAAAGTCGGCGGGAAAGCGGGCGTCACATAGCGCGCGACCGAAAAGGTCGCGAATTTCTTGTCGGCGCGAAACGTCCGCGTGCCTGCGTAATGCGCCAGCGGCCCGCCGAGCTTCGACGTGATCGGACCGGAAAAACCCATTGTCGCGAGATCGTAGGCGCCGCTGTAGAGAAGCGCGCCCCGCAATTCGCGCGCGGCGATCGTCGGCTTCACGCCCATCCGCCGCGCATAGGCGGGCGAAGTCGCGACGGCCGCAACCTGCGCCGCGATCTGCGCGCCGGCCGAATCCCCGGCAATGAAAAGGCGCACAGGATCGACGTGCAGGCGCGCCGCCTCGCGCTTGAGATAGGCGAAGGCCTCGAAGGCCTGCCGTACCGGCGTCGGATAGATCGCCTTCGGCGGCAGGCTGTAGTCCATCGCGGCCACCGCAAATCCGCCCGCCGCGAGCGTCGCGGCGTATTTCGCGACATAATCCTTGCTGCCGCCAGCCCAGCCGCCGCCGTGAATCCACAGCACCGTCGGCAACGGCCGGCCGGAGCCTGCCAGCGACTTCGGCAGATAGAGATCGAGCCTGGCGTCGTCTCCCGCGCCATAGGATATGTCGCGCTGGACGGAGACATTGTCGGGCGTATCGCTCGCCGCGCGCACGACGCCGGGCGCGAGCAGCCACGCGAGTGCGAAAAGAATCGCACCCATGCGCGCGCGGATCGATGACAGCTGGCCGGTCATGCCACGAAGATGGACGCGCGCGCCCCTGCGATCAACCGCGCTCAATCGTTCGACCCGCCGCCGCCGAAATCGCCGCCGCCGCCGGAATCCCCGCTCGAGGAACTGCTGCTCGAACTGGACGACCAGTCGCTGCCGGAATCCGAGCTGGACGAACCGCCTCCGCCCGGCCTCACCGGCAGCGGCCTTGCGAGCCAGCTCCAGCGCGGCGAGGCCTTGATGCGTGGCCCGAGGCCGGGGATGGCGAGCAGGATCGATTGCAGGATCGACAGGGCGACCATCGCGAGCACGACGAAGAACAGCGCCATGACAGAGACGAAGACGAGGACGAGAAGCGCCTTGCCCGCGAAAACGACGATCTTCCAGAAAAGCGAATCCTGATCTTCGTGAGCGCGGCCGGCGTTGGGCGCGACGATCGTCTTGCCGACGACGTCGAGAACGCCATCGACGCCGGCTGCCGCAGCCTGCGTCCATTGGCGCGCCTGCAGGTGGCGCTCCATGCGGTTCTGGATGATGAGCCGGCTGATGGCGTCGGTCAGCACGCCTTCGAGCCCATAGCCGACCTCGATGCGCGCCTTGCGCTCGTTGGCCGCGATCAGCAGCAGCACGCCGTCGTTGCGCCCGGCATGGCCGATGCGCCAGGCCCGCGCGCGCGCGATGGCGTCTTCCGCGATCGACCCCTTGGTCACCCCGGCGATGGTCGCCACGACGACCTGCGGCCCGTCGGCGCGATAGAGCGCGCGCAGGCGTTCGTTCAATTGCGCACGCACGCCGGGATCGATCAGATGCGCCTCGTCCATCACATAGGAGGTCATTTTCGGCGGCGCGCTGGCGCGCTCGGCCTCCTGCTGGCTCTTGAGATAGCGGATGATCCCGATCATCGCCGCGAAGAGCAGCAGCGCGCCCAGGAAGATCGCCTGCGCCTTGCGCGTCTGGCTCACCCCGGCGCGGCCGCCGGCCCGTGAGTTTGCGGCTGTCTTGTTCATCGACGCTGCGGCGAGTCCTTGTCGCAGGTGAATCTCGGCGTCGCTTCATCGGCGACCGCACGCGCCCGCTCGTTGGCGCCCGGCTTGCCGCCGTCGACGATCGCGACGACGCAAGAGGACATCTTGCCTTCGAGCTTGTAGACGACGAGCGCGCTGCGGAAGGGGCCGCCGATCGCCTTGCCGATGTCGTAGCGCAGGATGGCGGCGAACGGTTTGCCTGCCGCCTTGCGCCACTCCACCGTCTCCTTCGGGAAATAGAATTCGCCGAGTTGCGTCTCGCCGCGCGCGCCCTTCTCGCCGAAGGAGACGAAGGCGGCGTCGGCGCCATTGTTGATGTCGACGACAATGCCGTCCGGCCCGTTGCAGCGACGCATGACCACGTCGTCTTCCTCGGCCGTCTTGCGGCACTTCTCCCAGTCGAATTTCGTGTAGGCGCTGTCGGCCGCCGCGGCGCTGTCAGCCGCGAAAACCCCGATCAGGCAGGCAAGTAAAATCGTCGCGCGCATGCGCCCCTCCAGCTGCGCGCACTCTTCTCCGCCCACGCGCCCGACGCCGTGCGCGGGCGCACGCGCCTCATTCGCCGCGCATGCGGATGAAGCCGGAGCCGCGGAATTCGAACACCAGCTCGCCGTTCTGGTTGACGCCCGTATTGTGATTGAACACCAGCCCCCAGCCGGGCTTCGACGTCGCGCGCTTGTCGATGATCTGCGTCGCGTAGGTGATCGTGTCGCCCACCAACACGGGCTTGTTCCAGCGCAGATGGATGAAGCCGGGCGATGGCCCGCCCTGCGGCGTCTCTATGCGCTGCGCCCGCAAATCCGCCTGCACGCGATCGCGGGTCGCCACGACGTTCTTCATCCACAGGCACGCCGTTTGCCAGCCAGACGCGGCGAGCCGGCCGAAATGCGTCTTGGCGGCCTCGGCCTCGTCCAGATGAAAGCGCTGCGGATCGAACTGGCTCGCGAAGTCGATGATGTTCTCTTTCGTGAAGGTCTCCCGGCCGAGCTCGATATAGGCGCCGACCTGCAGATCCTCGAGATAGCCGGCGAAGGGACGGGCGCGGCCCTCGGCCGCCACGCGCGGCAGGGCGTGGGTGGGATGGGGAACTTTCGGCTGAGGCGCGGCCTCCGCGACTTCGGCCAGCGCGCGCGCGGGATCGCGCGGCGAGATCAGCTGCGTATGCTTCTGGCGCGCAATGACCTCGCCCTTCTGGTTCAGCGCCTCGATCTCCATCGAGACGAGCCCCATTTCCGGGCGGTTGCGCGATACGCGCTTGTGCAGGATCGTGCGGCGCAGCGTCAGCCGGTCGCCTGGACGCAGCGGCTTTTCCCAGCGCAATTCGTCGATCCCCGGCGCGCCGAGCGAGGCGGTGCGCGACAGCCATTGATCGAAATTGACCCGCATCATCAGGGCGCAGGTGTGCCAGCCCGAGGCGCAGAGCCCGCCGAGCATCGAATGCTTCGCGGCTTCCTCGTCGAGATGGAAGGGCTGCGGATCGTAGGCGGCCGCGAACCGGATGATCTCGTCTTTCGTGATCGCGTTATCCGCATGGAACTCGGCGACCGAGCCGGGAACGAAATCTTCGTAGTAATATTCGGGCATGGGCGTCCTGACAGGCGCTTGCGGGCGGGTTCTCCGTCGATTAGCCCAAGGGCGCGCGGCTGCAAACACTTCAGCCCGTCGGATTGCGGGGAGCAGGCATGAACGCAGGGCCGCGCGGGGCGGAAAACAGAAGCTGGATCGACGGCCTGCCCGGTCTCGCCGCGCTCGAGCCGGAGGCGCGCGCGCTGGTCGCGGACCTCCAGCCGATGGAGATCGAGGCCGGGCGCACGCTGTTTTCGCCGGGCGCCGCCTGCTCGGGTTTCGCCGTCGTGCTGGCGGGCTCGGTGCGCGTCGGCCTCAATTCGGAATCGGGCCGCGCGCTGGTCCTCTACCGCGTCGGCGCGGACGAAGTCTGCGTGCAGACAACGCTCTGCCTGATGGCGGGCCAGGATTATTCGGCGGAAGGCGTCACCGAGACGAATGTTGCGCTCGTCATGATCCCCGCCGCGCGCTTCGACCGGCTGATCGCCATGTCGAAGGTCTTCCGCACGTTCGTCTTCCAGCGTTTCGGCGCCCGCCTGCAGGATATCAGCAGGCTGCTCGAAACCGTCGCCTTCGCCCGGATCGATTCCCGCCTCGCGCAGGTCCTGCTGGCGCGGGCGGATACGGCGGGCCGCGTGGCGGCGACCCATCAGGCGCTGGCGGAGGAAGTCGGCACGGCGCGCGAAGTGGTGAGCCGCCAGCTCGACGCGCTGGCCAAGGCCGGGCTGGTGCGCACCGCACGCGGCGAGGTCACGCTCCTCGACCGCGCCGCGCTCGAGGCGCGCGGCGCTTTGTGACTTGATCACAGACGGGCCAGACGCGATGCTCTAGGCATGACAGGGTCCAACAAGGGAGTTCCCCCATGTCCTTCAATGTCGGAGGCATCGACCGCATCCTGCGCGTCATCGTCGGCCTCGTCCTGATTTCGCTCGTCTTCGTCGGCCCGAAGACCATGTGGGGCTGGATCGGCGTGATCCCGCTCTTCACCGGTCTGTTCCGTTTCTGCCCAGCCTATACGCTGCTCGGCATGAACACCTGCCCGATGAAGAAGAGCTGACCTTTCAGGCCTTCCACCGATCGGCGGCTGCGTCGTCGGCGTCTTTCGCCGCGACCCAGTCGCCGCTCGTGCCGTCCTTGCGATGCTCCTTCTTCCAGAAGGGCGCGCGGGTCTTCAGGTAATCCATCAGGAACTCGGCCGCCGCGAAGGCGGCCACGCGATGCGCCGAGGCCGTGACGACAAGCACGATGTCCTCGCCCGGCGCGATCTTGCCGTAGCGATGGATCGCGGTCGCGCCCATCAGCGGCCAGCGCGCCTGCGCTTCCGCCACAACGCGCGAAATCTCCTCTTCCGCCATGCCGGGATAATGCTCGAGCTCGAGCGCCGCCAGCGTCCCGCCCTCGTCGCGGCACAGGCCGACAAAAGTGACGACTGCGCCGACATCGGCGCGCCCCGCCGTCAGCGCGCGGGCTTCGGCGGCGGCGTCGAAGGGTTCGGACTGGACGCGGACGGCCACGAAAACCTCAGCCTCCCGTCATCGGCGGAAAGAAGGCGATCTCCTTCGCCCCCGCGATCAGCGCGTCATGCTTCACATGCTTGCGGTCGATCGCGGCGCGGATCGCCCTGGCGTTTTCGAAGGCATAGGCATAGTTCTCGCCGCGCGAAACCAGCCAGCCGATGAGATCGCCAACGGTGCGCACCTCGGCCGGCGGGGCGATCTCCTCGTCGGTCGCGCCGACGCGCTCGCGCACCCAGGCGAAATAGACGCACTTCACATCATTCCTCCGTCACGTGCTTCAGCCCGGCCTTCATATAGTCCCAGCCGGTATAGAGCGTGAGGGCGGCGGAAAGACAGAGAAGGTAGAGGCCGATCGTACGCGTGCCGTGCAGGATCGGCTCGCCGGCGTCGCCGACGATCAGGAAGCCGAGCGCTATCATCTGCACCGTCGTCTTCCATTTGGCGACCGCGCTGACAGGCAGCGGCACCTTCAACTCCGCCAGGAATTCGCGCAGGCCGGAAACAAGAATTTCGCGGCACAGGATGACGATCGCCGCCCAGATCCACCAGCTTTCGATCGTATGGTTGGCGACCGCCATCATCAGCACGGCCGCGACCAACAGCTTGTCGGCGATCGGGTCCAGCATCCGGCCCATGGACGATTGCAGCTTCCAGGCGCGCGCGAGATAGCCGTCGAAGAAATCGGTCACGCCCGCGGCGGTGAAAACGCCGAGCGCCGCCCAGCGCATCCAGAATTCGTCCGGCCAGAACATCAGCGCGACCACCACCGGGACCGCGAGGACGCGGCCATAGGTCAATATATTGGGCAGCGCCAGCATGTGATTCTTGCGGCGCGGCGCTGTGGTCTCGGACATTTGGCGAGGGAACACGCCCGCGTGCGGCGCGTCAATCAAAAGCTGCCGCTCGCGCCCGCTTTAGCCCTTTTCATGGAAATGAGCGTAAACGAGCCGGGCGGTCGCGGCATTCACGCCGGGCGTCTTTTCGAGATCGGCGAGCGCGGCCTGCGACACCGCCTTGGCCGTGCCGAAGGCCGCCAGCAGCGCCCGCTTGCGCGCAGGCCCCACGCCCGCGATCTCGTCCAGCGGCGATTTCGTGAATTCCTTCTTGCGCCGCGCCCGATGCGTGCCGATGGCGAAGCGATGGGCCTCGTCGCGCAGCCGCTGCACAAAATACAGGGCGGGATCGCGTGGGCCCATGCGGAACGGCTCGCGGCCGGCGACGAAGAACATTTCGCGCCCGGAATCCCGGTCCGCGCCCTTGGCGATGGACACGACGGGAATGTCGGTGACGCCGACATCGGCCATGGCGGCGCGCGCCGCCTCGAACTGCCCCTTGCCGCCGTCGATGACCACGAGATCGGGGCGGGAGGGGAAGGCGTCGGGGTCGGCCTCTCCCTCTCCCCGCTCGCGGGGAGAGGGTTGGGGTGAGGGGGCCTGCGACTGGAGCAATCCTGCGGCTTTATTCCCCTCTACGCCCGGCAGCCCCTCACCCTGCCCTCTCCCCGCAAGCGGGGAGTGGGTTAGACCCGGGCCCTCATCCTGAGGAGCGCCGTCAGGCGCGTCTCGAAGGATGGCGTCGCCCACATTTTCGGCGCGGCCATCCTTCGAGACGGCGGCTGAAGCCGCCTCCTCAGGATGAGGGTCCGTCGAGGCCGGAACTATGCCCCCCTCCTCTTTCGCCAGCCGCGCGAACCTGCGCCGCAGCACCTCGCGCATCATCCCGAAATCGTCGCCGGGCGTCAGCTCCTGCGACTTGATGTTGAACGTGCGGTAGTGCGTCTTCATGAAGCCGTTGCGGCCGGCGACGATCATCGCGCCGATCGCGTTCGTGCCCATGATGTGGGAATTGTCGTAGACCTCGACGCGGCGGATCGGCCTGTCGATGCCGAAGGCCTGTCCCAACGCGCCGAGCAGCTTCTCCTGGCTCGCGGCTTCCGCGAGCTTGCGCGACAGCGTCTGGCGGGCATTGGCCGCGGCCTGATCGACAAGCTCGCGCTTCTCGCCCCGCTGCGGCGCGGCGACCTCCACCTTCCGCCCCGCGCGCGTCGAAAGCGCCGCGCTCAGGACAACGCGCTCGTCGACATCCTCATTCAGCAGCACGAGCGATGGCGCGGGCCGCTCGTCGTAGAATTGCGCGACGAAGGCGCCCAGAACTTCGGCCTTGGAGAGCGACTTGTCGGCGCGCGGAAAATAGGCGCGATTGCCCCAGTTCTGGCCGGTGCGGAAGAAGAAGATTTCGACGCAGAACTGGCCGGCCTCTTCCGCGATGGCGAAGACATCCGCCTCCTCGACGCTGCGCGGATTGACGCCCTGCGAACCCTGGATCGCCGACAGAGCGGCGATGCGGTCGCGCAGGCGCGCGGCGCGTTCGAAATCGAGTTTTTCGGCCGCCTCCCCCATTTCGTGCGCGAGAAGGTCGCGCACGGCGCGGCTCTTGCCGGAGAGAAAATCATGCGCCTCGCGCACGAGCTCGCCATAGTCCGCGTGCGAGATTTCGCCGGTGCACGGACCCGCGCAGCGCTTGATCTGGAACAGCAGACACGGCCGCGTGCGGTTCTCGTAGTAGCTGTCGGTGCACGAGCGCAGAAGGAATGCGCGTTGCAGCGCGTTGAGCGTGCGCCCCACCGCCTGTGCGCTCGCGAACGGCCCGAAATAATCGCCCTTGCGGTTGCGCGCGCCGCGATGCTTGGCGATCTGCGGCGCGGCGTGGTCGCGCGTGAGGAGAATATAGGGAAACGACTTGTCGTCGCGCATCAGCACGTTGAAGCGCGGCTTCAATTGCTTGATGAGATTGGTCTCGAGCAGCAGCGCTTCCGGCTCGGTCTCCGTCGACACGAAGACCATCGACGCGGTCAGCGCGATCATGCGCGCGATGCGATTGGTGTGCCCCTCGCCACGCATGTAGGAGGCGATACGCTTCTTCACGCTCTTCGCCTTGCCGACATACAGAACCTCGCCGTCGACCGCGATCATGCGATAGACGCCGGGCCCGAAAGGCGCATGCTTCCAGTATGTGCGGATGACCTCGACGCCGCGCGCCAGCGGCCCCGCCGCCGTCTCGGCCGAAAGGTCGAGATCGATTCCCGGCAGGCTCTGTTCGCTATCGTCGGAAACGTCGACGTCGTCGGGCGGCGCGTCGACGGGGTGCTTGGTCATGGGCTGAGATTTAGACTGATGCGACCGGGATGCAACAGGCCGCCACGACGCGTCTACACCGCCACCGCCGACACCAGCCGCCCGTAATCGGGCTCCTTGCGATGCGTCGTGCGGCGGTAGCTATAGAAGCGCGTCACGTCGGCATATGTGTCGAGCGCGAGATTCTCGAAACTCGCGACACGCGCCTGTTCCGTGCGAAAACCGATGAAGGCGGGCAGGTCGAACATCTTGTGCTCGGCCTTCACGGACGGCGAAAAGAAGCGCGCGTGCTCCGGCGATTGCGCGACGAATTGCGCGAAGAATTCCGGTCCCACTTCGTAGCTGTTCGGCCCGATCGTCGGGCCGAGCGCGACGATCGTTTCCGCGCGCCGCGCCCCGAGCTTTTCCATCGCTGATATCGTCGCCTCGATCACGCCCGACAACGCGCCCTTCCAGCCGGCATGGCAGGCGCCGACCACGGCCGCCTTCGGGTCCGCGAACAAAATCATCCCGCAATCCGCGCCCGTCACGCCGAGCGCAAGCCCGGGCGTGGCGGTCGCCAGCCCGTCGCAGCGCGGGCGCTCTGTCCAGGGCTTGTCGACGACCAGGCAATCCGCCGAATGAATCTGGAACGGCACGAGAAAGCGCTCGGCCGAGACGCCGAGCGTCTCGGCCATACGCCGCTTGTTCTCCGCGACATTCTCGCGCGCATCGCTCGAGCCGACGCCGCCGTTGAGCGACGCATAGACGCCTTCGCTGACGCCGCCGTTACGGGTGAAGAAGGCGTGTTTCACGCCGGCCGCCGCGAGCGTCGGGGACTGGATGACAGGCAGGCTCAAGCGACAGGCTCCTCGATGAAACCGGGCAGCGCCTCGACCGAGCGCTGCGTGATCGCCATGACCTTGAACAGCCGTCCCATATCCGTGTCCTGCACTTCCGAGATCAGCCGCACGAGGCTCCTCTCGATTTCCTCGCGCTGCTCGGCGGACGCATTGCGCATCAGCGCCTGCGCGCGCTGCACGATACCGATCTGTCGCAGGAAGAACCCTTGCGTCACCGGCCCATGCACACGCGCGCCGGCCGCCTTCGCTGCCCGCGCCAACCCCGAGAAATCGATATGCGTCGTCAGATCCGCTTCGCCGGGGCTTTCCAGCGCATCGACATAGGCATGGTCGCGCATCGCCTGCAGCGTCTCGCCGAGCGCGGTCTGCGAATGGCCGTAATCCACGACGAGCAGCGCTCCGCCCTGTTGCACGATGCGCGCGGCGAGCGTCATCATGATGCGCTGCCCGACCGCGCCGACCTCGAGCACGACGCCATCGGGCGCGTCGATCGTGAGATGCGGCTCAGTCTGCGCCGCCGCGCCGAACACGAGTTTTCCCTCGGCGAGGCCCACCTGCCGCTCGCGCCAGCCATCGGGCGTCTTCAGATAATGGCGCGCCGGCAGCGCATCGAAGAATTCATTGGCGAGGATGATCGCGGGCCCCGGCGCGATCTCGTCGACCGTCTCTTTCCATTCGACCGTGCGATCGGCGTTTTCCAGCATCCGTTGCTGGCGCGCCTGAAGCGCGGGGCTCGTTTCCACCATCGTGACCGAGAGATCGGAATAGAAATCCGGCGCCGCGCGCGCCGCGCGCAACGCATCCGCCATCAGCGTGCCGCGCCCCGGCCCGAGCTCGACCAGCCGCGCCGGCTGCGGCGCGCCCATCAGCCGCCAGGTTTCCGCCGACCACAGGCCCAGAAGCTCGCCGAACATCTGGCTGATCTCGGGCGAGGTGACGAAATCGCCGTCCGCGCCGAGCGGGTCGCGCGTCATGTAATAGCCGTGCACGGGATGCGACAGGCACAGACCCATGTAGCGCTCTACCGAGATTGGCCCGTCCTGCGCGATCATGGCGGCGATTTCGGCGCCGAGGGGATTCATCTCGTTCATGGCTTCGTCCCCGCTGCTTTGCGGCTGTGAAGGATCAGCCACAAGCCTACCACGATCATCGGCGCGGACAGGACCATGCCCATGGTCAGCCCATGCGCGAGCGCCTCCAGCTGCGGATCGGGCTCACGGAAGAATTCCGACACGATGCGCGCGAGCCCGTAGCCGACGCCGAACACGCCCGCGACCAGCCCCGGTCGCTTGAAGCCCCCGGCGCGCACGAACAGCGCGGTCACGAGCAGCAGCAGCAGGCCTTCGAGCCCGGCCTCGTAGAGCTGGCTCGGATGGCGCGCGCCCTCCACGCCCGGAAAGATCACCGCCCAGGGGACGTCGGTCGGGCGGCCCCACATTTCTGGTTTGATGAAATTGGCGACCCGCCCGAAGAAAATGCCGATCGGCGCCACCGCCCCGCAAATATCGGCTACGGTGAAGGCGGAAATCCCATATTTGCGGGCGAACAGCCAGGCGCCCAGCGCGACGCCCAGAAGCCCGCCGTGAAAGGCCATGCCGCCGTGCCAGACCGCCAGGATTTCGGCGGGATGGGCGATGTAATAATCGAGCCCGTAGAACAGCACGTTGAACAACCGCCCGCCGACGACGGCGCCGAGCGCGGAAAAGACCAGGAGGTCGTCGAGACTGTCGGCCGTCGGCCGCCGCGTTTCGCCCCACAGCGCGTCGGCGCGCACCAGTCGTCGCGCGTACAACCAGCCGAGCAGCAGGCCGAAAACGTAGGCGAGGCCGTACCAGCGGACCGGCAGCGGGCCGATCGAGAAGAAGACCGGGTCGATCACGGGAAAGGGGATCGCCAGCAACGGCATCGATTCGGGCCTCGCCTGCTTGTGAGGGGCTGGTCTCGCGCGGGGCGCCCGCCTGCGTCAAGGCGGCGTCCTTTATTGGCCGAAATTCATGATATGAGGGCGGCAAAGCATGGCGGGCAAAAGTCGCAGACTTTTGCGGCGACGCCGTGCACGAGAACTACGAGACCGACCATGCAAGAAAGCCGATCCCGCCTGACCGACGACCTCGCCCGCATGTTCAACGACGCCGCCGGCCTCGCCAATGGCGTCCGCCGCGAGGTCGAAACCGTCGTGCGCACACAGATGGAGCGCATGCTCTCCAAGATGGACGTGGTCGGCCGCGAGGAATTCGAGGCCGTCCGCGACATGGCCGCGCTCGCGCGCGAAGAAAACGAGAAGCTGGAAAAGCGGATCGCGGAGCTCGAGGCCAAGCTCGCGGCGAAGTGAGTTTGTCCCTTCTCCTGCGGAGCGGGAGAAGGTGGCGCGCCGCCAATGCCGGGAAGCTCCCTCTTCTCCCCGCCTGCGGGGAGAAGATGTCCGAAGGACAGATGAGGGGCCAACCCGATACAGCCAAACCAGTCGTCTGCCCGCTCACCCCGGCCCTCTTCCCGCTCTGCGGGGAGAGGGATGGGTTCGCCGATTCTGTGGACACTGCCCCGACGACTCTGGACCGAATCTCGCGAATCCAAGAGGTTAAGCGCGCCGGGTTGCAGTGTTCGAGTCGCATCCGGCTATAGTCGTCTTGCGAAGTGATTCGCATGCGCCTGTTCGATTCGCTCTCGCGAAGGGCGTGCGAACGGGGCGGCCGTCGCGCCTGTCGCGTGGACGGATCGAGCGTTGAGCCGCGTTTCACGTCGTCTTTCGGACCAGAACATGCAGACTTCCCAGATTCGCTCGACCCGCCGCGAACATCCTCTCGACGTCGTCGAGCGCTTGGCCGCCGCTAACGAATGGGCGTTCGAGCGCGACGACCGGGACGAGGTGCAGGTGACGGTCGCCGGCGCCTGGACGGATTATCAGGTCGCCTTCTCCTGGTTGCCGGATCTCGAGACGCTGCATATCGGCTGCGCCTTCGATCTCAAGGTGCCGCTGCGCCGGCGCGCCGACACGCTCGAACTGATCGCCATCGCCAACGAGCAATTGTGGCTCGGCCATTTCGACCTGTGGACGAGCGAAGGCGTGGTCATGTTCCGCCATGCGCTCCTGCTGACGGGCGGCGCCCATCCCACGACCGCGCAATGCGAAAGCCTGATGTCCAACGCGCTCATCGCCTGCGAGCGCTACTATCAGGCGTTCCAGTTCGTGGTCTGGGCCGGCAAGAACGCCCGCGAGGCGATCAACGCGCTGATGCTGGAAACGCGCGGCGAGGCGTGAGCCTGGCGGCGCAGAAGCCGTCATGCCCGGCCTCGTTCCGGGCATCCACGCCGTCCGAGTTCCCGATTCCTCATCCTGAGGAGCGCTGCGCAGCAGCGCGTCTCGAAGGATGGCCGGGTCACGCGTCAGCGGCAATGCTTCGAGGCGCCCGCTACGCGGGCTCCTCGGCATGAGGGCGCATCAAGCGGCCCACAGCGGCTTTCACCCGAACGCGACGTTCAGAATCTCATAGCTCTTGCCGCCGCCGGGCGTGTTCACTTCCACCGTGTCGCCGATCGTCTTGCCGATCAACGCGCGCGCGATCGGCGAGGTGATGGAGACGCGGCCGCTCTTCACGTCCGCCTCGGTCTCGCCGACGATCTGGTACTTCTTCTCTTCGTCCGTATCTTCGTCGACCAGCGTCACGGTCGCGCCGAATTTGATGACCTTGCCCGACAGTTTCGAGAGATCGATGACATCGGCGCGCGCGATCTTGTCCTCGAGCTCGGCAATGCGGCCCTCGTTGAGCGACTGCTGTTCCTTGGCCGAGTGATATTCGGCATTCTCGGAGAGATCGCCATGCGCGCGCGCCTCCGCGATCATCTGGATGATGCGCGGGCGGTCTTCCTGCTGGCGGCGCCGCAGTTCTTCGATGAGGGCGGCGTGGCCGGCCGCCGTGATCGGCAGTTTTTCCATACTATCGCTTCCGTCCGAATCCGGTCTCTAGGCTTCGAAACCATTGGTGAAATTGAGAGCCGCCCGAGAAGTCTCAGGCGGCGTCGGGGGCGAAATAATCCTGTAGCGCGCGCACCTCCAGATCGCCGCCGACATAGGCCTTGATGCCTTCGGCGGCGGCGAGCGCGCCGGCAAGAGTGGTGTAGTAGGGCGCCTTGTGCAAGAGGGCGGCCCGGCGCAGCGAACGCGAATCCGACAGCGCCTGCGCGCCGGCGGTCGTGTTGAAGACAAGCTGGATCGAGCCGTTCTTGATGGCGTCCACGACATGCGGACGACCTTCCGACACCTTGTTGATGCGCTCGGCCGGCACGCCGTTCTCGATCAGATAGCGCGCCGTGCCGCCGGTCGCCCGCACCTTGAAGCCGATGCCGACCAGCATGCGGATCGCTTCGAGCATGCGCGCCTTGTCCTCGTCGCGCACGGAGACGAAGACCGCGCCCTTGGTCGGCACCTTCGTGCCGCCGCCGAGCTGCGACTTGGCGAAAGCGACCTCGAAAGAGCGGTCGAGACCGATGACTTCGCCGGTCGAGCGCATTTCCGGACCGAGCACCGTATCGACGCCGGGGAAGCGCGCGAACGGGAAGACGGCTTCCTTCACGCCGACATGATCCGTCGGCATGGGCTTGAGCGAAAAATTCGACAGGGGCTCGCCCGCCATGATGCGCGAGGCGATCTTGGCGATCGGCATGCCGATCACCTTGGCGACGAAAGGCACCGTGCGCGAGGCGCGCGGATTGACTTCGAGCACGTAGATCTCGCCGTCCTTGAGCGCGTACTGCACGTTCATCAGGCCGCCGACATCGAGCGCCAGCGCGAGCTTCTCCGTCTGGAACTCGAGTTCCGCGATCGTGTCGCGCGTCAGCGAACGCGGCGGCAGCGAGCAGGCGGAATCGCCGGAATGGATGCCGGCTTCCTCGATATGCTCCATGATGCCGGCGACCCAGGCCTGCTTGCCGTCGCTGAGGCAATCGACGTCCACCTCGATCGCGTCGGCGAGATAGCGGTCGAACAGCAGCGGGTTCTTGCCGAGCACCGTGTTGATCTGCCCGGTCTTGTCGTTGGGGTAGCGCGCCTTGATATCGGACGGCACGAGGCTCGGCAGCACGCCGAGCAGGTAATCGTTGAGCGCAGGCTCGTCGTGGATGATCGCCATCGCGCGGCCGCCGAGCACATAGGATGGACGCACCACCAGCGGCAGCCCGAGTTCGGCCGCCACCAGACGGGACTGTTCGACAGAATAGGCGATGCCGTTCTTCGGCTGCTTGAGGCCGAGCTTGTCGAGCAGGCGCTTGAAGCGGTCGCGGTCTTCGGCGAGGTCGATCGAATCGACCGACGTGCCGAGGATCGGAATGCCCGCCTGCTGCAGGGCGTTGGCGAGCTTCAGCGGCGTCTGGCCGCCGAACTGCACGATCACGCCCTTGAGCGTTCCATTCGACTTTTCCGTCGCCAGAATCTCGAGCACGTCCTCGCCCGTCAGCGGCTCGAAATAGAGACGGTCGGACGTGTCGTAATCCGTCGACACCGTCTCCGGATTGCAATTGACCATGATGGTCTCGTAGCCCTGCTCGCTCAGCGCGAAGCAGGCGTGACAGCAGCAATAGTCGAACTCGATGCCCTGCCCGATGCGGTTCGGCCCGCCGCCGAGAATGACGATTTTCTGTTTGTCCGAAGGCGTCGCCTCGCAGGCGGGCTCGCCCGCGAACGGCCGCTCGTAGGTCGAATACATGTAGGCCGTGGGCGACGCGAATTCCGCCGCGCAGGTGTCGATGCGCTTGAACACCGGACGCACGCCGAGCGCCTGGCGCAGGCCGGTGACGTCCTTCTCCGCCTTGCCCGTGAGCGTCGCGAGCCGCAGGTCCGAGAAGCCGTAGGCCTTCAGCATCCGCAGATTGTCGGGGTCCTCGGGCAGGCCGTGCTGGCGCACGCGGTTTTCCAGCGCGACAATCTCGCCGATGCGGGCGATGAACCACGGATCGATCTTGCAGGCCTGATGAACCTCGTCCTCGCTCATGCCCATGCGCAGCGCCTGCGCGACGACGAGGATGCGGTCGGGCGTGGGCGTCCCCAAAGCGGCGCGCAGCACGTTCTTGTCGTCGCCGAGCCCCAGCCCCTCGATCTCGTGATCGTCGAGGCCCGACAGGCCCGTCTCGAGCGAGCGCAGCGCCTTCTGCAGCGATTCCGCGAAAGTGCGGCCGATCGCCATGGCCTCGCCCACCGACTTCATCGCCGTCGTCAGGATCGGCTCGGCGCCGGGGAATTTCTCGAAGGCAAAGCGCGGGATCTTGGTGACGACGTAATCGATCGTCGGCTCGAACGAGGCCGGCGTCGCGCCGCCGGTGATGTCGTTGGCGATCTCGTCCAATGTATAGCCAATGGCGAGTTTCGCCGCGACCTTGGCGATCGGAAAGCCCGTCGCCTTCGAGGCGAGCGCGGACGAGCGCGACACGCGCGGGTTCATCTCGATCACGATCATCCGGCCTGTCGCCGGATCGATCGCGAACTGCACGTTCGACCCGCCCGTTTCCACGCCGATCTCGCGCAGCACCGCCAGCGAGGCGTTGCGCATGATCTGATACTCTTTGTCCGTCAGCGTCAGCGCCGGCGCCACGGTGATCGAATCGCCGGTATGCACGCCCATCGGGTCGATGTTCTCGATCGAGCAGACGATGATGCAATTGTCCGCCTTGTCGCGGACGACCTCCATCTCGTACTCCTTCCAACCGAGCACGCTCTCCTCGATCAGCACTTCGTTTGTGGGCGAGGCGTCGATGCCGCGCTCGACGATGTCGATGAACTCCGCCTTGTTGTAGGCGATGCCGCCGCCCGTGCCGCCGAGCGTGAAGGACGGCCGGATGATCGCCGGCAGGCCGATGTCGTCCAGCGCCTCCAGAGCCTGCGTCAGCGTCTTGATGTGATGCGAGCGCGGCGTGTCGAGCCCGATCTTGGTCATCGCCTCGCGGAACAATTCGCGGTCTTCCGCCTTGTCGATGGCTTCCGCCGTGGCGCCGATCATCTCGACGTCGAATTTTTCCAGCGTGCCCATCTTCTTCAGCGACAGCGCGCAATTGAGCGCGGTCTGGCCGCCCATGGTCGGCAGCAGCGCGAAGCCGCCGGGCGCCGCATAGCGCTCCTTCTCGATGATCTTGGCGACGACTTCCGGCGTGATCGGCTCGACATAGGTGCGGTCGGCCATGTCGGGATCGGTCATGATCGTGGCCGGGTTCGAATTCACCAGCACGATGCGATAGCCCTCGGACCGCAGCGTCTTGCAGGCCTGCGTGCCGGAATAGTCGAATTCGCAGGCCTGGCCGATGACGATCGGCCCGGCGCCGATGATCATGATGGTGGAAATGTCTGTTCTCTTGGGCATGGCGTCCTGCAGCGGCGGTCTCTTGCGCATCAAATTCATCCGAAAAGTCTGCAACTTCACGGTTTGATGCGAAGAAGTCCCTTCCATAAAAAAAGGCCGCATCGCCGGCCTTTCGCGCCGGAACGCGTCCTCTCACAAAGTCGGGGCGATACCTAGCCCACAATGACTGATGTGTGAACCCCTCATCCCGCGACATCAGGCGCCTTGCGGTGGACAAGGCGCTGGCGCCAAATGCGGGGGATTCGTCCCGTTCCGGAGCGCCCATGGCCTTGCCGCGTCTCGCCTTTCCCCTCCTCGCGCTCAGCCTCGCCGCCACGCCGGCGGCGGCGATCGACAAGACCCAGACGCAGGACCTGATGGTGCAATGCGCCGCCTGCCACGGCGCCGACGGCATAGCCCGCGCCTCCGACGTGCCGGATCTGGCCGGCCAGCACGACGTCTACCTCTACAACCAGCTCAAGGCCTTCAAGAGCGGCAAGCGCAAGCACAAGGAAATGCAATACCTCGGCCGCCACATGACGGATGAGGAAATGCAGGCGATCGCCGAGTATTATTCGAGCCTGCCGAAGAATTAGGGACGGCGTCGGGCTTAATTCCCTCCCCCCTTGTTGGGGAGGGGGCCGCCCATGGCCCGCCGCGACCCAACCTCACCACCGCTCCGGCCGCCCGCCCGCGCCAAAAACCCGATATTCCGGCTCCGGCTTCTTGCGCGCGGCGGCGCGTTTTTCGGCGCGCACGTCGCGGGCGAGCGCCGCGACGCTCTTTTCCAGATCCGCGTAGACGGAATAACGCTTCGCCTCCACCCGCTCCATCCGCGCAATGGCGCGCGAGAGCTGGTCGATGACGGCGGCCCGCCGCCGCCGGTCCTCGAAGGTCGCCCGGCCCCGCTCGGCCGCGAGCGCCTCCAGTTCGGCCCGCGCGGCAAAGGCGACGTCGCGCGCCAGATCGTATTTGTCGGGCGCCGGCCCCTTGCGGCGGCGTTTCGGCGGCTCGGCCTGCACGCGGGCGAAAAGATCGACCCGCGCATCGATGCGCGGCGCCGACGCCGAGCGGCGCGGCCAGTCCATGTCCGCGATCCAGTGATAAAGCGTCGAGGCCGACACGCCGAAGGCCTGCGCGACTTTCACCATGGGAACGGCCGTGTCGTAATAGAGATCGCGCAACCGCACCATGTCGGCATCGCCGAACGCAATTCTGGCGCGCGGGCGGCGGGTGAGGTCGGGGGCGGGAGGCATGAGGATTATTATCCTATAATTTTGGCAACTTTGTGGCAATAACTTCGCGGAGTTCTCGCGATGGTTGTCTAAATCAAACGGGCGTGAGAGATTTTGACATGAGCGGAGTACTTCATGCTTACACAACGCTATATGGCCTCAACAAAAAATGTTCCGGCAATCTTCGAAAAGATCGTCGATGGCGCGCCACCTGAACGTTTCAATCTTGAGCATTTGACTGGGTTGGGATTCAGCAGCAGCAACGACCGAGCGATAATTCCAGTCTTGAAGGATATTGGGTTTCTCGACAATGACGGACGCCCGTCGCAATTGTATCGAGACTACAGAGACAGATCGCGCTCCCGACAGGTTATGAGCGATGCGTTACGAAATGCGTATAGCGATCTGTTCTTGATACGCGAGAGCGGACTTTCAAAAAATGACCGAGATGCTGTAATAGGAAAATTCAAATCTGTGCACGGGTCGTCCGAACGTATTGCTGAATTGCAGGCTATGACGTTCTTTGCCCTGTTGGCACTTGCAGACACTTCGCAAAGTGCCACGACCAAGTCCGTTTCAGAAATTGTTCTGCCCGAACTGAAAGAACCAGCCGCATCTGAAGCGGCGATAAGCTCAAAGAGAGGTCTCTCACTTAACTATCGGGTTGAAATTCATCTGCCACCTACGCGCGACATTGAAATCTATAATGCGATTTTTAAGTCGCTTAGAGAGAACCTGTTAGATGAGTGATCGGAACAAATTGCGTGATTGGATGTTTCGAGCGCTGATGTTCGAAGCGGATTCCGATCGATTTCGCCAAGCAGGCATTAGAGTTGGAGTTGATGAATTTGGAACGGAGCAGAGACTCTTCGAAGAGGAGCTAGCGCCATTCCCGCTTGTTCTCAGAAACAACTCCTTGCGAATGAGTCGACTTTACGCGCTTCTCCACTGCTTCGAAAACTCAGTTCGAATACTTGTTCGGGAAAGGCTTGAGCAAAAATTCCAACTCGATTGGTGGCAGAAGGGTATTCCAACCAAAATACGGACGTTTGCAGAGGGCCGAAAGAAGGATGCCGTCGAAAACTCATGGCTTCAAGGAGACACGGCTGATTTGCTTTCATTTGTCGACTTCGGGCATTTGGCACAGATAATCACTGAGAATTGGGACGCATTCTCTGATCTAATACCCTCGCAAGTTTGGCTGAAGCAGCGGTTCGACGAAATGGAGAAGGCGAGAAATTTCGTCGCTCACAGTCGAGTTCTGCTGCCCACGGAATTTGTACGACTGGAAATGTACATTGCTGATTGGAACACCCAAGTAGGTGTGTAAGACGACGCGCATTTTGGCCAAAATCGCCGTCCCCCACCTGCCGGAAGCCATACAGCCGAATTCACCTGCTGGAGTCCCGCCCTTGCAGCCATCGAGCGAGGCAGCAGGGGTGGTTCGCCGCTGGCGGGATTGTGCAGGAGGGCGCCCTTCTCCCCGCCTGCGGGGAGAAGGTGGGCGAAGCCCGGATGAGCACCACGCCGATGCACCCGTCCCAGTCGTTTGGCCCCTCACCCTTGCCCTCTCCCCGCCCTGCGGGGAGAGGGAGAGGCGCGCCCGGCGCCCGAACTTAACCCCGCCGCTTCCCCTTGAACGCCCGCGTCCCGCCCTTGCCGCCATCGAGCAGGGCAGCGGGCGGCCCTCGCTGCTGGCGGATTGCTGGAGTTGTCGACCTTCTCCCCGCGCGCAGAAGCGGTGGCGCTGCCGCTGGTTGAAGGCCGGTCGGTAGTGGCGCGATCTCTCCACAACGGACTGGCCTCATCCTGCCTCTCCCCCGTGGAGACGGAGTTAACGTCGTCCGCCTTCGAGCGCCGCCAGAACCGTTCCATCCACGCCGTCTCCATTTCCTCGCAGACCTCCGCATTGCGGAACGCAGCACCGATAGCGCGCGAAATCAGCAGCAACGCTTCGCGCGCCGCATCGCGCGCCAGTTCCGCCTCGGTCATATGGGTCGGCGCCGTCGACTTCGACGACGAGCTTCGCCTCGCGGCAATCCGCGGTAGCCCGATGGGCTCCTGGCGCACAATTTGAAGCCGCCGAGACGCGGCGCGCAGAGCGCGACCAGAAGGCAGGATTCGGCCGAGGAGCGCGGCGGCGCGAAGGTTTCGCGCGCGCTGGCTTCGGCGGGTTGGGGGAGCCGCATGCGGGGAGGTTACCCCTTCTCCCCGCGCGCGGGGAGAAGGTGGCCGAAGGCCGGATGAGGGGCCCGCGCCGCAGCATGGCGCCCAGTCGTTAGGCCTCACTTGCCCTCTCCCCGCCCTGCGGGGAGAGGGGGAGGCGCGCGCCCTACCCCCGCCGCTTCCCCTTGAACGCCCGCGTTCCGCCCTTGCCCGCCATCGAGCGGGGCAGCGGACGGGCTTCGCCGCCGCCGAAATTGTGCGGGCCCATGTCGGCGTCGGTGGGTTTTCGGGCCCTGCTCTCGAAGATCGGCTCGGCCCCCTCATCCCCCCTTCGGGGACCTTCTCCCCGCTCGCGGGGAGAAGGGGATCGCGACGGAAGATTCGCGGCAGCCCCATACTTCCGCTTGCCCGCAAACCGCCCGGCCTCGTCCTCCACATCGGTCTGGCGCGCCATCGGGTCCTCGGCCAGCAGCAGTTCCGTCGCCTCAAGCCGCTTGATCTCGTCGCGCAGGCGGGCGGCTTCCTCGAATTCGAGATTGGCAGCGGCCTCGCGCATGCGCTTTTCGAGGTCCTGCAGGGTGACCTTGAGATTGTGCCCGACCAGCGGCTGCGCCGCGAGGCCGGCGTCGACCGTCACATGGTCCTGCTCGTAGACCGAGCCAAGAATATCCGCGATGCCGCGCTTGATCGAGGCCGGCGTGATGCCGTGCTCCGCGTTGAAGGCCATCTGCTTTTCGCGGCGGCGGCTGGTTTCGGCGGTGGCGCGTTGCATCGAGCCGGTCTCGTGATCGGCATAGAGGATCACGCGCCCGTCCACGTTTCTCGCGGCGCGACCAATCGTCTGAACGAGAGATGTTTCGGAGCGCAAAAAACCTTCCTTGTCGGCGTCGAGAATGGCGACGAGCCCGCATTCGGGAATATCGAGTCCCTCGCGTAAAAGGTTGATGCCGACGAGCACGTCGAAGGCGCCGAGGCGCAGGTCGCGGATGATCTCGATGCGCTCGATCGTGTCGATGTCCGAGTGCATGTAGCGGACGCGAACCCCGTTCTCGTGCAGATATTCGGTGAGGTCCTCCGCCATGCGCTTGGTGAGCACGGTGACGAGCGTGCGATAGCCCTTTTGCGAGGTGTCGCGGATTTCGCCGAGGAGATCGTCGACCTGGCTGCGCGCCGGACGGATTTCGACGGGCGGGTCGATGAGGCCGGTCGGGCGAATGACCTGCTCGACGAAGACGCCGCCGGTCTTCTCCATTTCCCATGAGCCGGGCGTGGCGGAGACGTGGATGGTCTGCGGCCGCATCGCCTCCCATTCCTCGAAGCGCAGCGGGCGGTTGTCCATGCAGGAGGGCAGGCGGAAGCCGTATTCGGCCAGCGTGGCCTTGCGGCGAAAGTCGCCGCGATACATGCCGCCGATCTGCGGCACGGTGACATGGCTTTCGTCGGTGAAGACGAGCGCGTTGTCGGGCAGATATTCGAACAGGGTCGGCGGCGGCTCGCCCGGCTTGCGGCCCGTGAGATAGCGGGAATAGTTTTCAATGCCCGCGCAAGAACCGGTGGCCTCCAGCATTTCGAGATCGAACATGGTGCGCTGCTCGAGCCGCTGCGCCTCCAGCAGGCGGCCGGCGTTGTAGAGCTCCGGCAGGCGCTGTTTCAGCTCGCGCTTGATGCCGTCGATCGCCTGGATCAACGTCGGGCGCGGCGTGACGTAGTGGGAGTTCGCATAGAGTTTTATGGTGGAGAGATCGGCGGATTTCTTGCCGGTCAGCGGGTCGAATTCCGCGATGGCCTCGACCTCGTCGCCGAAGAAGCCGACGCGCCAGGCGCGGTCCTCGTAGTGGGCCGGGAAAATCTCGATCGTGTCGCCGCGAACGCGAAACGTGCCGCGGGAAAAATCGCCGTGGGTGCGCTTGTAGTGCAGCGCCACGAGATCGGCGATCAGCTGGCGCTGGTCGAGCTTCTCGCCCGCCTTCACCGAGAAGGTCATGGCCGTATAGGTCTCGACCGAACCAATGCCGTAGATGCAGGAGACGGAGGCGACGATGATGACGTCGTCCCGCTCCAGCAGCGCCCGCGTCGCCGCGTGGCGCATGCGGTCGATCTGCTCGTTGATCGAGGATTCCTTCTCGATGTAGGTGTCGGTGCGGGGAACGTAGGCTTCGGGCTGGTAATAGTCGTAATATGATACGAAATATTCGACGGCGTTATCAGGAAAAAACGACTTGAATTCGCCGTAGAGCTGCGCCGCCAATGTTTTATTCGGCGCAAGTATCAAAGCAGGCCGCTGCGTCTTTTCTATGACCTGCGCCATTGTAAAGGTCTTGCCTGAGCCGGTGACACCGAGCAGCACCTGGTCGCGCTCGAACTGCTGCACCCCGGAGACCAGTTCGGCAATTGCGTTGGGCTGGTCGCCCTTGGGCTCGTATTCGGAAACAATCTTGAAGGGCACCCCGCCTTCGGACTTCTCAGGCCGCTCCGGCCGGTGAGGCGTCCACGGCGCCTTCTGGCGCAGGTTGGGATCGCCGAGCTCGAGCAGCGCCTTCAGCGACTCGACAGTGGCCGTGGCCCCGGAAAAACCCGCGGGCCCGTCGGTGACGAAGGTCGCCTGCGGCGCCTCGCCCAATCCGCGAGGCTTTTCGGCCGTCAGCGCCGGATTCAGCAGCGCGGAAAGATGCTCGTCGAGCGGCGTGACGTCGGGCCGTGCGGCCTTCGCGCGGGGTGCACGCTGGGATTTCTTCGGAGGATTTGCCATGGCGGCAATATGGGGCGAATGCGCGCGCGGAAAAAGACGATTGCGCGGATCGAGAGACAGCACGTTCGCGAACCGTCCAGGAATCGCCTTGCTCCGAGCGGCTTTATCTATGGGACGTTCGCGATGGCGCATCCTTCGCGCCGTCGCGGTCCCCGCCGCCTCGACGGTGTTTCGATTGCCCGGGGGTCTCCGCAATCAGGGCCAAGACCGGGCTGGTGGCGCAGCACGGTCTCGTGCCGACGCGCAAAAGAAAACGCCCGACCCCGAAGTTCTGGCTTCGGAAGGATCCGCGCGGCCAAGAAAGCGCGGATCCGGGTCGGGCGATTCCGGATGAAGGCAGGCGGCCCGCTCAGGGCCTAACCAGCGCTCCGTAAACTGTCGTGTTGGGCTCCACATGCTCGATTGCAGCGAACACGGGACGTTTCGGCGCGCTGCGCATCGAAAAGGCGACGACGCCGATCCCAAACGCCAGCGCCGCGAGGAGCGCGAGCGAAACATTGAACTGGCGGCGAGCCGCTTCCGCATCCCAACCGCGGGAGAAACCGGCTTCAGGCGCCTTGTCGAAATGATCTACGACCGACATGTCAGCCATCCCCAGAGCTTCTGTTGTTCGAAACCGCGACCGGCTTCGAAAATCACCCTATCGACCCAACCCCGATCCCGATGTGCGTTTTGGCGCCTCTCGGACACCACCCGCATCTGTTACTCATTTACAACACTCAAGCGAATAATCGCCTGAAACCATTAAATGGGTGCGATCCATCGAGAGTCAATCGGCGCTGAGCCGTCTCACAGGGATGTGAACGGCTGAAAGCGCCCTTGGTTTCGCGATTCCGCGAAATAATTTGCTCTCGCGCTGCGAAGGATTATGGTGCGCCGCCCTCGCGTTCCGCGCGCGGCTTTCTCGAACCGGAGTGACAGACCCATGGCGTTCCTCGCCGATGCCCTTTCTCGCGTAAAGCCTTCCGCCACCATCGCGGTGACGCAGAAAGCCCGCGATCTGAAAGGCCAGGGTCGCGACATCATCTCGCTGTCGGTCGGCGAGCCGGATTTCGACACGCCCGACAACATCAAGGAAGCGGCCATTGCCGCCATTCGCCGCGGCGAAACCAAGTATCCGCCGGTCTCCGGCATCAACCCGCTGCGCGAGGCGATCGCGGGCAAGTTCAAGCGGGAGAACAATCTCGACTACAAGCCCTCCCAGGTCATCGTCGGCACCGGCGGCAAGCACATCCTGTTCAACGCCTTCATGGCGACGTTGAACCCCGGCGACGAAGTGATCGTCACCGCGCCCTACTGGGTGAGCTACCCCGAAATGGTCGCGCTGTGCGGCGGCACGGCCGTGGTCGTGCAGACCAAGATGGAGCATGGCTTCAAGCTGCAGCCGGAGGATCTCGAGCGCGCGATCACGCCGCGCACCAAATGGGTCGTGCTCAACTCGCCGTCGAACCCGTCGGGCGCCGCCTATACGCGTGAAGAATTGAAGAAGGTCACCGACGTTCTGGTGCGCCATCCGCATGTCTGGGTCCTGCCCGACGACATGTACGAGCACCTGACCTACGGCGACTTCAAATTTGTCACGCCCGCCGAGATCGAGCCCGCGCTCTACGACCGCACGCTCACCATGAACGGCGTGTCGAAGGCCTATGCAATGACCGGCTGGCGCATTGGCTATGCGGCAGGTCCCGAGCAGTTGATCAAGGCCATGGACATGATCCAGGGCCAGCAGACGTCCGGCGCCTGCACGATCGCGCAATGGGCCTCCGTCGAGGCGCTGAACGGCCCGCAGGACTTCATCGCGACTTCGCGCAAGGCCTTCCAGGCTCGCCGCGATCTGGTGGTGTCGATGCTCGGCCAGGCCAAGCACCTCAAGTGCCCGAGCCCCGAGGGCGCTTTCTACGTCTTCCCGTCCTGCGCGGACGCGATGGGCAAGAAGACGCCGGGCGGCAAGGTCCTGCAGACCGATCAGGACTTCGTCACGGAACTGCTCGAAGCCGAGGGCGTCGCCACCGTGCAGGGTTCAGCTTTTGGCACAGGCCCGAATTTTCGCGTCTCCTACGCGACGTCGGACAAGGTGCTGGAAGACGCCTGCACCCGCATCCAGCGCTTCTGCGCCAGCCTGAGCTGACGTAGCTCCACTTTCGCCCTGTGCGTTTCGGCGCCGCCCCCACCCCGGGGCGGCGTTTTCTTTGGTCGCGGTCAAGCCCGACCATGCGCACTGGGGAGCGCCACATGAAACGCGTCACGAAATCCATCTTCGCCGCAGCGCTCGTCGTCAGCGCGCTGCCCGCCCTGCCTGCCTCCGCCGTCCAGACGACGCGAATCGGCGCGCTCGAATGCAATGTCTCAGCCGGCGTCGGCATGGTCATCACCTCGAGCAAGGCGCTCGATTGCTGGTTCTTCCGCGACGACGGCGTCGCCGAACATTACATCGGCACGATCTCGCGCTTCGGCGTCGCGCTCGGCGCGACCGGGCCCGGCCATCTCGACTGGGCTGTCTTCGCGCCGACGGTCGGCCTGCATTCCGGCGAACTCGGCGGCGACTACGGCGGCGTCGGCGCGTCCGCGACGGCGGGCGTCGGCCTCGGCGCCAACGCGCTGATCGGCGGCTCCAACCGCGCCGTCAATTTGCAGCCATTCTCGGTGCAGGCTCAGCTCGGCGTCGACGTCGCCGCCGGCGTGACGGCGATGACGCTCGAATACGCGCCGCCGCCGCCGGCCGAAAAGCCCCGCGCGCGTCGCCATCGCAGATGATGCGCGCGTCGCATACGTAATTGATCCAGAGTCTTGCCAACCCGCTGCGACGGTGAAACGATCCTGACCGACGGCGCCGGGCGCCGCAGCTTCCGGCGCCGTCAAGGTCACGGGAGTTTATGATGAGCGACACGCCGGCCAATGGCGGCAGAAGAGCGATGGGGCCCCGGCTGATTGCGCTGGTCGGTCCCTTCCAGAGCGGCAAGACGACGCTCCTCGAGAGCATCATGGCGCGTTCCGGCGCCATTTCGCGCCAGGGGACAGTGCGCGACGGATCGTCGGTCGGCGATTCCAGCGCCGAGGCGCGCGCCCACGCCATGAGTGTGGAAGCCAATGTCGCCACCGCCGATTATCTCGGCGATCGCTACACATTCATCGATTGCCCCGGCTCGATCGAATTCTCCAACGAGATGCGCGACGTGCTGCCGCTCTGCGATGCGGCGATCGTCGTTTGCGAGGCCGATCCGCGCAAGATTCCCGCGCTGCAACTCATCCTGCGCGAACTCGAGGAGCTAGGCGTTCCCCGCCTCATCTTCCTCAACAAGATCGACGCCGCCACGCAGCGCGTGCACGAGACGCTGGGCGTTCTGCAGCCCGCCTCGCGCGCGCCATTGCTCTTGCGCCAGATCCCGATCTGGCAGAACGGCATCGCCACCGGCTTCATCGACCTCGCGCTCGAACGCGCCTTCGTCTACCGCGAACATGCGCCCTCGACCATCATCGACGTGCCCGCCGGCGATCTGCCGCGTGAAAAAGAAGCGCGGTACACGATGCTGGAAAAGCTGGCCGATTACGACGACGCGCTGATGGAGGAACTGATTTCCGACATCGAGCCGCCGCGCGATCAGGTGTTCGACGATCTCGCGCGCGAATTGCGCGACGGCCATGTCGTGCCGATGCTGATCGGCTCGGCCGAGCGCGGCAATGGCGTCACGCGCCTGCTGAAGGCCCTGCGCCACGAGGCCCCGACGATCGCGCAGACGCGCGCGCGCCTCGGCGTCGCCGATACGGGTCCGGCGATCGGTCAGTCGATGCGCACGGTGCACACGGCGCATGGCGGCAAGCTGTCGATCGTGCGCGTTCTGCGCGGCGCCTTCGCCGACGGTTCGACCGTGCTCGGCGCCAATGGCGGCGAAGACCGCATCGCCTCGCTGTCGCGCATGATCGGCTCGGCCTCCACCAAGGTCGGCAAGGCCGAGGAAGGCGACACGCTCGCCTTCGGTCGCCTCGATCATATCGCATCGGGTGAAACGATCGGCGACGCCAAGGGCGGCAAGCCGCAGCAGATTTCCGGTCGTCCGCCGACGCCGCAACCCGTGCATTCGCTGTCGCTCGCGATCAAGGATCGCAAGGACGAAGTGAAGCTGGCCGCGGCAATGGCGAAACTCACGGAAGAAGATCCCTCGCTCGTCTTTACGCAGGATCAGGAATCCGGCGAGATGAAACTGTCGGGACAGGGCGAGATGCATCTGCGCGTCGCGCTCGAACGGCTCGCGGCGCGCTTCGGCGTGGCGGTGGAAGCGAAGAAGGGCGGCGTCGCCTATCGCGAGACGATCCGCCACACGACAGCGCATGTGCGCGGTCGCCACAAGAAACAGTCCGGCGGCCACGGCCAGTTCGGCGACGTCGTGATCGACGTGCGCCCGCAGGAGCGCGGCTCAGGTTTTCTGTTCGAGGAAAAGGTGCACGGCGGCTCGGTGCCACGGCAATATTTCTCGTCCGTCGAGGCCGGCTGCCGCGACGCCTGCGCACAGGGGCCGCTCGGCTTCCCCGTGGTGGACGTCGCCGTCACGCTGGTCGACGGCTCCTACCATACGGTGGATTCGTCAGACATGGCCTTCCGAACGGCGGCCCGCATCGGCATGCAGGAGGCGCTCGAGAAATGTGGCCCGGCGCTGCTTGAGCCGATCCTCGCGGTGTCCATCGCCGTGCCGAGCGAGGCCATGTCGCGCGCGACCGCGATCGTCTCGGGCCGCCGCGGCCAGATCCTCGGCTTCGACGGCCGTCCCGGCTGGGAAGGCTGGGATGTTCTGGAGGCGCAGATCCCCGAAGCCGAAATGGGCGGCCTGATCGTCGACCTGCGCTCGGCGACCTCCGGCGTCGGCTCCTATACGTCGAAATTCGACCACCTCGCCGAGGTCGTCGGCAAGCACGCCGACGCCATCGTCGCGGCGCGGGCGAGTGAGAAGGTCAACGGGCACTAAAGCCCTTGCGTCATGGCCGGGCGTAGCCGTCGAAGGCGGCGTCGCCTCGCTCGCCTGTGTCCCGGCCATCCACGCCAACTAATTGCGAAACCTTCCGCCAGGCGCGACGCAGCGGCCCGGGGTGGGTTCCCGCGACAAGCGCGGGCGTTGTGGCAGAAGCCGCCCATTACCAAAATTTCATCCCCCTGCCCCTAGACGCCTTCGAGATGTAAATGTAAATTACATTCAGATCGGCGGCCAACAGGGGCGCAGCCGACGGAGAGGAACATGAGCGTCTATCAAGGAACTTACGATGGTTCGGCCAATGCCGGCGAGCGCCGTTCGCGGCGGGTGCGCTGGCGGGGCGTCGAGCTCTTCGCGATGATCCTCGGCTTCATCGTCTTCTGGCCTGTCGGCCTCGCCATTCTTTTCGCGAAGATCTGGCAGAAGCGCGAAGGCCGTCCGGATCAGGATCTTGTCGATTTTGTTCGGGAAAGGGGGTCTGAAATGCGCGGACAATGCATGGCCAAGCGCTCGCAATGGGGCGCCGCCGACTGGGGTCGCTCGGAATGGAAGCCCTTCTCGGGCCCGCGCCCGACAGGCAACAGCGCCTTCGACGACTGGCGGTCGGCCGAGCTCGCCCGCCTCGAGGAAGAGCGCCAGAAGCTGGTGCAGGCCGAACGCGACTTCGCCGAGCATCTCGACAAGCTGCGCCGCGCCCGCGACCGTGAGGAATTCGAGCGCTTCATGAACGAGCGCCGGGCGCAGAGCCAGGGTCCGAACGACCCCGCCGCGCAGATCTGATTTTCGAACACGAGCGCCGGCCGAGAGGCCGGCGCTTTTTTCATGCCTGTTTTTCGGCGCGGGGGCGTCATGAAGACCTTTCTCACCGTCAAATTCACGCTCATTCCCTACATCGCCTTCTACTGGCTGCTCGCGCGCGGGATGACGGGTTTGGCGATCGCCGCCGGCCTCGCGCTGATGACGGCGCTGGAAGCCTGGCGCCTGTCGCGCCGCGAAATTTTTATCTTCGAACTCGGCTCGCTCGCGATTTTCGCGCTGTTCGGCCTCATGTGGCTGATTGCGCCCGAGTGGCTCGCCGCCAATGCGCTGTGGCTGTCCTTCGCCGGACAGGGCGTTGTCGCGCTCGGCCTGCTCGCCTTCGGCCGCGCCTGGACCTCGGATTATTCACGCGTTGCGCACGCCGACGCGGCCGGCAGCCCGCAATTCTTCCTCGTCAACGCGGCCATCTCCGCGCTGTGGGGCGTCTTGTTTCTCGTCTTCGCGGGCTTCGCCTATGCGCACGCGCCCCGCTGGATGTCGACCGGCCTCGTGATCTTCGGCGCGCTCGTCTCGATCTTCGGACCGAAGCTCGCGATCGGTCTCGTCCTGAAGAAGATGATCGCCGCGCGCGAAACCTATCATTGGCCGGCGCCGAAATTCGACGACAAGAACAATGATTGCGACGTCGCCATCGTCGGCGCCGGCATCGGCGGCCTCTCGGCCGCGGCGCTGCTCGCGGACGCCGGCCTGCGCGTCGCCGTTTTCGATCATCACGTGCTCGCCGGCGGCTACTGCCATTCCTATCCGCGCAAGGCGCATCATGACGGCAAGTCCGTGCTGTACCGCTTCGACGCTGGCCCCCACGATTTTTCGGGCGTCTGGGACGGCGGCACGATTTCGGGCCTGCTCGACCGTCTTGGCGTCGCCGACCGCATCGACTGGGCGCGCATCGACCATTCCTATCGCACCGAAAGCGGCGCGATCGATCCGCCGCGCGACTGGCGGGACTATGCGCGCATGTTGGGCGAGAAATTCCCCGGCAGCGCCGCGGGCATCATGTCGCTGTTCGAAAGCATTCACGCGATCTTCCAGGACATGTACGCGACCGGCGAAGGGCGCAGCGGCATTCCGGGCCTACCCTCCGATCCCGCAAGAATGCTCGCTTTTCCCAAGGAGCACCCCGTTGGCTTCAAATGGATGGGCCGCCCCTTCGACGATCTCGTCGCCGCTCATGTCTCGGACCCGAAGGTCGTGCAGGTCGTCAACGCGCTCGTGGGCTACCTCGGCGACGGCGCGGAAAAGCTGACCTGCGGCCAGATGGTTCCGATCTTCGGCTATTACTTCAAGGGCGGCTTCTATCCGAAGGGCGGTTCGAGTCGCTTCTCCGACGTGCTGGTCGAGGCGATTGAGGAGCGTGGCGGCGCCGTGCATCTCAAAACGCCGGTGAAGCGCATCCTCGTCGAGAACGGCGCAGCGACGGGCGTCGAATTGCGCGACGGCCGAATCGTGCGTGCGCGGGCGGTTGTCTCGAACGCCGACATTCGCAGGACGTTTCTGGAACTGGTCGATCCCGCGCATACGCCGGATGATTTCCGGAAGACGCTCGCGGAGGCGGAGCCGGCGACCTCCTGCTTCACCGTGCAGCTCGGCATCGATTATGTGCCCGACATCAGGCCGGCGACGCACGTGCATCTGCCAGGCGCGCATGTCGGCATCGCCGCCATGTCGCTGGTCGATCCATCGGCCGCGCCGGAAGGCCACGCCATACTCAACCTTATCCGCCTCGTGCCCTATGCAGAGGCCCGGCATTGGTTCCCGCCCGATGACGTTGCAGACGACTGGAAGGCCTGGCGCCGTTCGGATGACTACGAGCAACGCAAGCGGGCGCTCGGCGACGAGATGATCGCGGCGGCCGAACAAATCCTGCCCGGTTTGCGCGACCACATCGTTTACCGCACGGACGCCAGTCCCGTGACCTATGCGCGCTACGACTGGGCAAGCGCGGGCTCCATCTACGGCGTCTCGCGCGCCGGCCGTCTCAAGGGCTCGAAGTCGCCGGTGAGGAATCTCGTGATCGCCGGCGGCGGCAATGCCGGCGCGGGCGTCGAGGCGGTCGTCATCTCCGGCGCCAACGCGGCGGAAGCGCTTGTGCCGGATCTGCTGTCGCACCCTCCCGCGCCACGAGCGACCCAGGCGCTTCCGACGCATGTGGCGGCGTAAACGAAACACTCCGGCAAATTCGACGCATTAACCTTCTTTTTTTGAAAGCCATTAACGCGCCTGCCGCATCCCTACGCGAATGGCGCGTCGCGTATTGCCATATCTCGCCCTCGTGGCGCTCCTGTCGGCTCTGTCCGCTTGCTCGATCTATGAGCGGCCGAAGCGCCCGGCCTGGCGCGCGGCTGCCGAGAACGCCTGCTTCGCAGAAAAGCGCGTGCAGGTTTCGGCCTACGTGCAGCCGGCCTCGGAGATCGCCGGCCCCGGCATCTGCGGCCTCACGCGACCCCTGCACGTGACCGCACTGCAAGGTGGCGCGGTACGACTCAATTCGCGCTCCACGCTCGATTGCTCGATGGTGGCCGAACTCGACGACTGGGTCGCCAACACGCTGCAACCCGCCGCAAAGGCGCGATTCGGCCAGCCCGTCGTGCAGATCAACACCATGGGCGCCTACGCCTGCCGCGGCATGAACAACCAGATCGGAGCGCGCCTGTCGGAGCATTCCTTCGGCAACGCCCTCGACATCGGCGGTTTCGAACTCGCCGACGGCCGCAAGATCGTGATCCGCCGCGACTGGACGCGCGGCGACGAACAGACCAAGGCCTTTCTGCGCGAGGCGCAGGGCGGCGCCTGCGAGCGCTTCACGACCGTGCTCGCGCCGGGCTCCAACGCCTTCCACTACGACCACATCCACGTCGACCTCGCCATGCACGGCTCGAGTCGCAAGGGCCTGCGCCGCATTTGCAAGCCGGCGATCCCGACGCTCGCCCCGCCGCCTGATCGCGACAATCTGCCGGAGGCGCCCGACGTCGAGGAAGAGACCGACATCGCGCAGCTCAAGCGGCTGCCGGGCGACAATACCTACGCCATGCATTCGGGCCCGAGCATAGGCCTGCCGCCGCAGCCCCCGCGCATCGGCCGGGCCAAGACATTCGATCCCGCGAGCATCGAGCGCGCGCTGGCGCTGAGCCCCCGACCGCGTCCGCCTGCGACCATCCGCGACGACGGCGCCTTCGATCCGGGCGATGACGGCGAGCCTACCGGCGCAATCCGCTGACCGCGCGAGCGTTCACGAAAACGTGATCGACGCCAGATTGCGACGCTGCGCCGCCGCATCCGATCAACTCGTGGAAACATAGACGGCTTTGCCGAGAACGCTTGCCGCGTCGCATCGCGCGAAAGCGGATAATTTGATTTGCCTGTGGCGCCCGTGTCGGCGACCTTACCGTCCTCCGGCACGCCTCGGGAGGCCGCCATGGGAAGCTACCGGATATCGGTTCGTCGCGACATCACGCTCTCCGAATTCAGCGTTGGCATACATGACGACGCCAGCAGATCGCTCGCTCGCGTCGATGCGCTGAGCACGATGCACGCCAAAAAGGTCGCGCGCGATCTCATCACGCTGATGCGCCGCCACGATCCCGACTGCGTGTTCACCGTTCAGCGCGACATGCGGCCGACTGCCTGATTTTCGGGCCCGCCTCGCCGAATTGGCGCCACAGGGCATGCTCAGTATAACGAACGCAATCTCGCGTTCGCAGGAGTATGCATGCCCGCCGCAACGCTCGCCTTTCGCCCGCCGGCGCCGACGCCGCGCGAGACGCCGCTCGGCATGTTCGGCATGATCGCGACGCTGCGCCGCAATCCGATCGAGATATGGACGCGCCGTCATTATGAGGAGCCGGTGCTCGTCGGCCGCACGATCTTCGGCGATCGCGCCGTTATCAGCGATCCCGAGGGCGTGCGACGCATCTTCCTCGACAATGCCGCCAATTATCGCAAGGACGACCTGCAATTGCGGGTGCTCAAGCCGGGACTTGGCGAAGGCCTACTGACGGCAGAGGGCGAGAACTGGCGCGCGCAGCGTCGCTCGCTAGCGCCTTTGTTCACGCCACGTCAGGTCTCCACCTTCGCCGAAGCCATGGCGGCCTCGACCCGCGAGGGCGTCGCGCGGTTCTCGCGCCGCCGGCCGGGCGAGCGCATCGACATGCTCGAGGAAATGTCGCGCCTGACTCTGGAAATCCTGGAACACACGCTCTTTTCGGAAGGCCTCGGCCGAGACACCGGCGAATTCCAGAAGGCGGTGAACCATTATTTCAACACGGTCGGCCGGCTGGACCCGTTCGACCTTCTCGGCCTACCGCAATTCCTGCCGCGCCTCGGCCGGCTGCGCGGTCAGCAGACACTGCAATGGTTTGCAGGCGCGGTCGACGACATCATCGCCGCGCGTCGCAAGCTGATCGCGGACGGCGGTGCGGCGCCGCGCGACATTCTCACGCTGCTGCTCGAGGCGCAGGACCCCGAAACCGGACGCGGCATGCGCGAGGAGGATCTGCGCTCCAACATCGTCACATTCATCGGCGCGGGCCACGAAACCACCGCCAATGCGCTGACCTGGACGTTCTACCTGCTCTCGCAGGCGCCGGACTGGCGCGCCGAGGTCGAAACGGAAGCCGATACGCAGCTCAATGCCGGCCCGATCGAGGAACTCGGCGAGCGCATGCCGATGACCAAAGCAGTTCTCGAGGAATCCTTGCGTCTCTATCCGCCTGCGGCCTTCCTCAGCCGCGCAGCCATCGCGGACGATGAGGTCTGCGGCGCGAAGATTCGCGCGGGCGCCATCGTGACGGTCTCGCCCTTTCTGCTTCATCGCCACAAGACCTTATGGGATCGTCCGGACGAGTTCGATCCCACGCGCTTTCTCGGCGCCAAACGCGACAAGATCGACCGCTTCGCCTACATCCCCTTCGGCGCCGGCCCCCGGATCTGCATCGGCATGGGCTTCGCGCTGCAGGAGGCGATCATCGTACTCGCGCATCTCACGCGCGCTTTCCGCTTCGATCTCGCGCCCGGCCATACGGTGCGCCCGATCCAGCGGATCACCCTGCGCCCACAGGGCGGCATGCCGATGCTGGTCACCCCGAGACAATAGACGCTTCGAGGCAATAGAGGCTTCGCAAGCCGGCCTGCCTTGCGCTATGAAACGCAGGGGCGCGCACATATCGACATGTCAAATCGCACACACACCGGACCAAAGGCGCGACGCCTCAATCTCGCGGGGCGCGAGGTCGAATCGATTGGCCTCGACACGGATTTCTGGTCGGATATCGCGCACCGCAGCTTGACGGTCAGCTGGCCCCTCTTCTTCGGCGGTGCGACCCTCGCCTTCCTGACGCTCAATTGCCTGTTCGCGACCCTGTATTACATCGGCGACAAGCCGATCGCGAATGCGCCTGGCGACTTCCTGCACTACCTCTATTTCAGCATTCAGACGCTGACGACGGTCGGCTACGGCGGCATGTTTCCGCAGACGCATTACGGCAATATCGTCGCTAGCGTCGAACTCTACACCGGCGTGTTCATCACCGCGCTGCTCACCGGCCTTATCTTCTACCGCTTCTCGCGCCCGCGCGCGCGAATCCTGTTCGCCCAGCGTGCGGTCATCGCCATGCACGATGGCAAGCGTTGCCTGATGCTGCGCGCCGCCAACGAGCGGCTGAACGCCATTTCCGCGCCGCTGGCCAAGGTCTGGCTCTCGACGACGACCCGGACCGCGGAAGGCGCCCCATTCCGTCGTTTCGTCGAACTGCCTCTCCTGCGCGCGCAATCGCCGTTGTTCGTCCTGAGCTGGACCATTATTCATCCGATCGACGAGACGAGCCCGCTACATGGAATGGACGAGGCCGGCTTTCACGCGGCCGAAGGCTCTGTTCTCGTCATGATCGAAGGTTTTGACGAGGGTTCGGCGCAGACTGTGCGCGCGCGCAAGACATACCTCTCGTCCGATATCGTCTTCGGACATCGCTACGTCGACGTGCTCGAGCCGAGCGACAGCGAGCGGGTGCGCGTCAACTACGCGAAGTTCCATCTGACAGAGCCGGACAGCTGACGGACAATACGATTGACGCACGAGCGACGCGCGTCGCAAGCCCCGGACGATTGCGCGATGTGGGAGGCGCCGCATGGAAAGGCTGAAACTGGCTGTCGCGTGGCGCTATCTGCCGCTCACGCTTTCCGTCCTCGCCGCGCCCTTCTTCTTCACGGCGGCGATGGCCGCGCCGATCTTCGGCGGACTATTCAAGCTTCTGGCGCTCGTCTCCATCGCGCTCGCCGTTCTTGGCGTCCACGATCTCTTCCAGACGCGCCACGCCATTCTGCGAAGCCATCCGATCGCCGGCCATCTGAGGTTCCTGCTCGAAGACGTGCGGCCGGAAATCCGGCAATATTTCTTCGAGGATGAAAAGAGCGGGACGCCTTTCTCGCGCGACAAGCGCGCCCTTGTCTATCAGCGCGCCAAGGGCGAGCTCGACAAGCGTCCGTTCGGCACGGAATACGACGTCTATGCCGAGGGGTTTGAATTCGTCCGTCATTCCATCGCGCCGACGCTCCCGAGCGAAGAACCGCACCGCGTCAAAATCGGCGTCGACAGCGCCCAGCCCTATTCCGCCTCTATCCTCAACATATCCGCGATGAGCTTCGGCGCGCTCAGCGCCAACGCCATTCGCGCGCTCAATGCCGGCGCCAAGCGCGGCGATTTCGCGCATGACACTGGCGAAGGCGGCGTGAGCGCCTATCATCGGGAGAACGGCGGCGATCTCGTCTGGGAGGTCGGCTCGGGCTATTTCGGCTGTCGCGGCGCCGATGGCCGCTTTTCGCCCGAGCTTTTCGCGCGGGCCGCGTGCGACCCGCAGATCAAGATGGTCGAATTGAAATTGAGCCAGGGCGCCAAGCCCGGTCACGGCGGCGTGCTGCCCGCCGCGAAACTAACGCCGGAGATCGCCGCCATCCGTGGCGTGCCGCTCGGCGTCGACTGCGTCTCGCCGGCGCGCCACTCCGCCTTTTCGACGCCCGTCGAACTCGTTCGCTTCATCGACGAGATGCGCCGGCTTTCGGGCGGCAAGCCCGCGGGTTTCAAGCTCTGCATCGGCCAACCCGCCGAATTTCTGGCCATTTGCAAGGCGATACTGGAGACCGGCCTGACTCCCGATTTCATCGTCGTCGACGGCAAGGAGGGCGGCACCGGCGCGGCGCCGCTCGAATTCATGGACCATCTCGGCATGCCGCTGCGCGAAGGCCTGAGCTTCGTGCATAATGCCCTGGTCGGCGTCGGCCTGCGCGACAAGGTGCGGATCGGCGCCGCGGGCAAGATCGTCAGCGCCTTCGATATCGCGCGCGCCATGGCGCTCGGCGCCGACTGGTGCAACGCTGCGCGCGGCTTCATGTTCGCGCTCGGCTGCATCCAGTCGCAATCCTGCCACAACGACAAGTGCCCGACCGGGGTCGCAACGCAGGATCCCGACCGCATGCGCGCGCTCGTTGTCTCCGACAAAGCCGAACGCGTCTACCGCTTCCATCGCTCGACGCTGATGACGCTCGCCGAACTCACTGCCGCAGCCGGCCTGTCGCATCCCGGCGATTTCACGGCTGCGCATTTCGCTCGCCGCGTTTCGCCCCGCGAGATTGTCGGCTTTGAGGAATTATATCGACCGCTCGCGTCCCGCGAGTTGCTCGAAGGCTCCGACGATCCGCGCTTCAGGGACGCATGGAAGCGCGCGCGGCCCGATACGTTCGCGATCGCGTGACCTTCAGTCCGCGCCGTACATCTTGAGGAAAACGCGCGACGCGGCGTCGACAGTCGCCTGGATTTCCTCGCGCGAAGGCTTGGGCTGCGCGGCGAACAGCATCTTCTTGAACAGCACGCCCTGAGCAAGATTGAAAAACTGCTCGGCCGCGAGCTCGAAATCATCGATCGCGAGTTCGCCCTTCTCCGCGCGTCGCTCGAGAAAGGCGGCGAAACGGCGATGGCCGTATTGCGGACCGGCCTCGTAGAAAGCGCGTCCGATCTCCGGGAATTTCGGCGCGACCGCCGTCACCGTGCGTGTCTGAGCGATATGGGCGGGTTCGAGAATAACATCCATCAGCGCGAAGCCGATCCGCGGCAGAACCTTTTCGATGGGTCCGTCGGGATCGTCGTAGATCGAGAGCTGTTCGGCTTGCTGGCGCTTGTCCTCGCGGATCAACGCGGCGAACAGGGCGTCCTTGGACGGGAAATAGGAATAGATCGTGCCCTTCGAGACGCCGGCCACGCGGGCGATATCGTTCATCGAGGCGGCGTCGAAGCCGTTCGCGAGGAAGACATTTCGCGCCCCGTCCAGAATCTGTCGCGCCTTGGCGCTGTCGAGCGGGCCCGTGTCCGGCCCGCTCTCCCGCGCAAGGTCGATCTGGGCCTCTTCCAGCCCGCGATTGTGACGACGATCGAAATTCATGATTGCCGACTGAACGGTTCGGTCAGCCTTGAAATAGGCTCCGGGCGTATGTTAAGTCAAGCCTGACCGAACCGTTCGGTCAGTCGCGCTGGCAGGAAATGCTGGCGCTTTGTTTACGCTCCTCAGTCAGTATTCGCCCGCACATGACCGAACAGATCCCGAAGGAAAGGTTCGAGCGACTGGCCGACCCCGTCGCCGCCGCCCCTGCGCCCGTCGCCGGAAATGCCGCGTCCTCGGGCAAGAGGCGCGGGATCGTCGGCCTTCTGCTCTTCGTCGCGATCGCGACAGGCGCATGGTACGGCTATCGCTACATGACCGAGGGGCGCTTCATCGTCGCGACCGACGACGCCTACGTCAAAGCCAACATGGCGACCATTTCGGCCAAGGTCGGCGGCAATATCCTCGTTGTACCCGTCGTCGACAACCAGACGGTGAAGGCTGGCGACATTCTCGTCGAGATCGATCCCGGCGATTACAGATTGGCCGTGGACGCAGCCGCCCGCCGCATCGACACCCAGACCGCGACCATCGCCCGCATCGGCGCGCAGCGGGTCGGTCAGGAAGCCATTGTCGCCCAGGCTCGTGCGCAATTGACAGCCTCGGAAGCCGACCAGGCGCGCGCCGCATCCGAATTCGAGCGCACAACCGCGCTCGTCGAGAAGAAGTTCGCGACCCCGCAGCGCCTCGACCTCGCCCGCGCGGACCGCGACCGCACAGTAGCGGCCGTGACGGGCGCCAAGGCCGCAGTCGCCGCATCCGAGGCCGCCCTGGCCGTCCTGCGCGCGCAGGAAATCGAGGCCGAACGCGCGCGCGACGAATTGCGCGTGACGCAAGCCAAAGCCCAGCGCGATCTCGGCTTCGCGACACTGCGCGCCCCGTTCGACGGCGTCGTCGGCAATCGCGCGGCCCAGCCCGGCGCGCTGGTTGCGCCTGGCGCGCGCCTGATGTCGCTGATCCCGCTCGACACGGCCTATGTCGAAGCCAATTTCAAGGAAACGCAGATCGGCGCGCTGAAGCCGGGCCAGAAAGCCAAACTCGTCGTCGACGCCTATGCGAAACGCGAGATCGAGGGCGTCGTCGAGAGCGTCGCGCCTGCGTCCGGAGCGCAATATTCCATGCTGCCGCCCGAGAACGCGACCGGCAATTTCACCAAGATCGTGCAGCGCGTACCCGTGCGCATCCGCGTGCCATCGGACGTCGCGAAATCCGGCATCTTGCGGCCGGGCATGTCGGTCGTCGTCGACGTCGACACGCGCACCGCCCAGAACTGACGCCATGTCCGCCGTCGTCTTGCGCGGTCCGGCGGCGCCCTACGCCATGCCCGAACAGCGGTTCGACGCCAAGCGCGTCATCGCCTTCGTCGGCATGGTCTTCGGCATGTTCATGTCGATCCTCGACATCCAGATCGTCTCGGCGTCGCTCGCCGAAATCCAGGCGGGCCTTTCCGCCGGCACGGACGAAGTCACCTGGGTGCAGACGAGCTATCTGATCGCAGAAGTCATCATGATCCCGCTGTCGGGATATCTGTCGCGCGCTTTCTCGACCCGCATCGTCTTCACCTTCTGCGCCGGCGGCTTCACGCTCACCTCGTTTCTCTGCGCGCAATCGACGTCGATCGAGCAGATGATCTTCTTCCGCACGCTGCAGGGGTTCATCGGCGGCGGCATGATCCCGACCGTCTTCGCCAGCGCGTTCACCGTATTTCCGCCCGACAAGCGCATTATCATCCAGCCGATCATCGGCCTCGTCGCCACGCTCGCGCCGACCATCGGACCGACCGCCGGCGGCTATCTCACCGATCTCTTCTCCTGGCACTGGCTGTTTCTCGTCAACGTCATCCCGGGTATCGGCGTGACGTTGATCTCGTGGTTCATGATCGACTTCGACGAACCGAACCTCAAACTTCTCGAAGGTTTCGACTGGACAGGCCTCATCTCGATGGCGGTCTTCCTGGGCGCTCTCGAATATGTGCTGGAAGAAGGCCCCTCGAAGAACTGGTTCGAGGAAAGCGCGATCGTCTACGCCACTTTTGCCTCGGTGCTGGGCGGCTGCATCTTCTTCTGGCGATCGTGGGTTTCGAAGAATCCCGTTGTCGACCTGAAAATTCGTAACGGGAGCTTCTGGGCCGGCAGCACGTTTTCCTTCGTGCTCGGCATCGGCCTCTACGGCCTCACCTATATCTATCCGGTGTATCTCGCCCGCGTGCGTGGCGACACGGCCTTGCAGATCGGCGAGACCATGTTCGTCACCGGCATGACGCAGATGCTGTCGGCGCCGCTGATCGGCCGCGTGATGACGCGCGTCGACGCGCGCGTTCTGCTCTCGATCGGCTTCGCCAATTTCGCGATCTCCTGCTGGATGATGAGCTACGTCACCAAGGACTGGGACTTCTGGGAAATGTTCATTCCCCAGATTTTCCGCGGCTCCTCGCTCATGCTCTGCATGATCCCGATCAATTCGGTCGCCATGGGCACGCTGGCGCCGCACGAAATGAAGAACGCATCCGGCCTCTTCAATCTCACCCGCAATCTCGGCGGCGCGGTCGGGCTCGCGATCATTAACACCTTCATCAACAACCGCTGGGACCTGCATCTCCAGCGCCTGCGCGAGCAGGTGACATGGTCGTCCGAACGCGCGCAGCAATGGATGTCGACATTGACCGGCGCCTATGCGCCGATGGGCTCGGACGCCAATATTGCGGCCTTGAAGAAAATGATGGGCTACGTCCGGCGTGAGGCGCTCGTCATGGCGATGGCGGATGTCTTCCTGCTCATCGCGATCATCTTCGCGGTCATGTTGGTCTTCGTGCCATTCGTCCGCAGGCCGCCCAATCTGGGCTTGGGCAGCGACGGCCACTGAGGAGAGCGGCGCCGGTCAATTCGGCTTGTGCGTCTCGCTTTCGGGCGTCATGCGCGCGACCCGCGCGCCGATATCCACGATCGCCTCGCGCAATTGCGCCATATCCGCGTCGCCGCCGCGGGCCTCGCGCGCCGCCGAAAGCGCGCCGGTCAACCGCGCGATCTCGGCGCGCAATTCCTCGGCTCGATCGGCCGCCGCCCGGCTCGCGGCCTTGGAATCTTCACGCGCGGCGGCGAGGCGCTGCTGCAAGTCGTCGGCCTCGCCTCTCGCCTGCCCGAGGCCATGCACCGCCGCATCGCGCGCGCGTTCCGCCTGCCGCTGCGCGTCGCGCGCCGCATCGAGCGCCGCGCGCGCTTTCTCGACTTCTTCCTGCATTTGCGCGACACGTTCGCGTTCGGCCTCGAACCGGCCTTGCGCGGCCTGTGTCATCTGCTCGGCGGACCGCATGTCCTTGTGCAGCATCTCACGCTCTTCGAGCAGTCCCTGCGCGCGCTCCATTTCGTTGCGCGCGGCGCGGGCGTGCGCTTCGATTCCGGCTTCCAGGCCCTGAATCTGCGCCGAAAGGCCTTCCTGCTTCGTCTCGAGGGCGACGATGGCGATACGTCGGTCTTCCGCGAGACTAAGCAGTTCCTCGTGCATCGCGCTCAGCGCATCGTGTCGCGCGCGAATATCCTGGTGCAGGCCGGTGGCGTCGTTCAGTTCGACGATCAGCGCGCCGCGCTCACCGTTGGTTTCGGCAAGTTCACGCATGGTCGTGTCATGGCGGAAATTCAGATCGGCATGTTCGCCTCGCAGTTTAGCCAGATCGTTCTGCAGCTCGACGATCTCCGTCGCGCGACGACCGAGCTCGACAAGCTCCCGCGCCTGCGTTTCGGCCTGCGTCTCCATACGCTGTTCGAGCCGGCGTTTCTCCGCCGCGAATTCCGCGCGCAAGAGGTCGCGCTCCGCGACGACTTCGTCCATCGACAGCGGCATCAACATTTCGAGGCGCCGACGGGTCAGTCGCAGGGCGCGGCGCCAGAAGGCCGGCAGCATCAGGAGCGCCAGCAGCCCGGCCGACAGCGCGCCGAGCATGAAGATCATGATCTGTTCGATCAAAACGGCAAAGTCCCAGCCGACCGAATTCGCGCGACCATGCCACGGGGCCGTCGGGCAGGTAAAGCGTCACCGCTCACGGTTCGACCGCGCCGCACGCCAGCGACGCGAACCCGGGTTCAGAGCGGATTCCAGGTCGAATTCGGCGTGAACTTGAGATAGCCGAGATTGAGGCCGAGCCGCGCGCCGACGCCGGAGCGGATCGGCACCACGACGACCTGGTCGGCGGTCAGCGCCGTGAAGCCGAAGCCGCCGACGAGATAGGCCGAACCGTCGACGCCGCCGAAGCGCCGATAGATGCCCTCGACCGCCGGCAGGTTGTAAACGAGCATCATGGTGCGATCGCCGTCGACGCCCACGTCGAAGCCGATCGAGGGACCCTGCCAGTAGACCTTCCGGTCGCCGGCGTTGCGCGTGTACATCTGGCCTTCGCCGTAACGCAGGCCGCCGATGAAGGCGCCTGCCCCCTCCTGGCCCAGAATATAGGCGTTAGGCCTGCCCCAGCGCTTGGTCGCCTTCTCGATGCCCTGCGCCAGACCGCGCGAGACCGAACCGAAGAAGCGATGACCGTTGTCGACGATCTCGTTCGACGAGAATTGACCCGGGCGCTCGCGCGCGAAGGCGAGCGCAGGCGTGGCCGCCGCCGCGGCCGCGCCGATCGACTGAATCAGAATTTCGCGACGTGTCCTCGTCATCGCCCGCTCCTCTCGCCGCAGACCTGCCCAAGGCCGACCCTGCCGCCGGATAATGGTGAACCCGTGGCGCGACGGCGCCCGCGCTGCCGGCGCCTCGCTTCGAAGCGCCAGACTGCGCGCGCATGGTTAACGAATTGTTGACGGCCTCAGCCCGCCTTGCCCCAGGCGATGAACGGGCCGTTGCGGAAGCCTGCGTCGGCCTTGCCATAGACGAAGGCCCCGCCGTCCGGAGTGGCGACGCGGCCGCCCGCGGCGCGAAGCACCGCCTCGCCAGCGGCGACATCCCATTCCATCGTCGGCCCGAACCGCGGATAGACGTCCGCCTCGCCTTCGGCGATCAGGCAGAATTTGAGCGAGGATCCGGCATTGACCCGACCGGCGATCGAAAGGCCGGCCAGAAACGCCTCGGTCGCGGCGTCGCCGTGCGAACGGCTGCACAGAGCCACCAGACCCGCAGCGCCCGGCGCGCGCGCCTTGATGCGCCGACGCGATGCGAGCGGCGGAAGCCCCTCGTCGGGCGCCGCCGCACAGCTCCAGGCGCTCGCACCGCCGACCCAGAACTTGCCGAGCGCGGGGGCATAGACGGCGCCGGCGACGGGAGCGCCAGAGTCGACCAGTGCGATATTGACGGTGAACTCGCCGTTGCGGGCCAGAAATTCGCGGGTGCCGTCCAGGGGATCGACGAGAATGAAGCGCGCGCCGCAGGTCGGAATCACGCCGCGTGAAACCGATTCCTCGGCGATCACGGGCAGGTCGGGAAACGCGGCGCGCAATTCGGCGAGAATGACGGCCTCGGCGCGTTCGTCCGCCTCCGTGACCGGGCTCGCGTCGACCTTGTGGCGCGCCTCGCATTCGCCGGCATAGACCTCCATGACCGCCCGCCCCGCCAGCAGGGCGATGCGCGCGAATTCCTGCGCGCAAGCATCGCGTTCGGCGTCCGTCGGCGGCTTTGGTTCGGTCATGACCCTGACATGCACAAAAGGGCCGCCGCGATCAAGCGCCGGTCATTTCTTGACGCTTCCTTCATGCATCCTACCGCAATTAACGCGGCGTTAACGCGCGAACTCCAATCTGACCACGCTTTGCAGCGGCGCAAGGCCGGGCTATTTCTCGATTCGCGCGTCCTGCGAATGATTCGCGTCCCGTCGCGTCGCCCGGCCCCGTGTCAAACCTTTTCCGGATCGCCTCATGACCGACCAATCCTCCATATTCTCCCTGGCGCCGCTCGATCTCGCCGCTCTCCTGTGCTCGCGCGTCTGCCATGACGTGATTTCGCCCGTCGGCGCGATCGTCAACGGCCTGGAAGTGCTGGAGGACGAGAAGGATCCGGAGATGCGGACCTTCGCGCTCGATCTCATCAAGAAGAGCGCGCGCACGGCTTCGGCCCGCCTCCAGTTCTGCCGTCTCGCCTTCGGCGCGGCCGGTTCGGCCGGCGCCGCCATCGACACAGGCGACGCCGAGAATGTCGCGCGCGGCCTGATCGCCGACGAGCGCACCAGGCTCGAGTGGAATGCGCCCCGCATTCTCCTGCCCAAGAACAAGGTCAAGCTGGTTCTCAACATGTGCCTGATCGCGGCGGCCGCCATTCCGCGCGGCGGCCTCATCACGGTGACGATCGAGGGCGAAGGCGCGACATTGTCGGTGGAATCGAAGGGGACGAACGCGCGCGTCGCCGCGCATGTCCCGCTTCTGCTCTCCGGAACGCCCGAGGGCGGCTCGGTCGACGCCCACGGCATTCAGGCCTACTATACCGGCCTCGTGGCCCGCGAGATCGGCTTTTCGGTCGATCTTGCGACCGCGCCGGAATGCGTGACCCTGCGCGCCGCCGAGGCCGAAAGCGCCTCGACGGAACAGCCCGAAGCAGCCAGCGACGCAGCGTGAGCGAAGGGCGGATTTCAATCCTCCCTTAACTCAACCCGTTCATAGTCCAGCCTGCGACGCCTGCGTGCGTCGTTGTTCGAAGCCGGCGGCGTCCGGCTTCGCGTGCGGGCGGATTGATGGACGACATTCTCCGGGACTTTCTGGTCGAAACGGCCGAGCACATCGACGCCGCGGGCGAACAGCTCGTGCGGCTCGAGCGCGATCCGTCCGACGCGGAAATGATCTCGAGCATTTTCCGCCTCGTCCACACGATCAAGGGCACCTGCGGCTTTCTCGGTCTCGCGCGCCTCGCCCACGTGACACACGCAGCCGAAAGCCTGATCGGACGGTTACGCGAGGGCGCGCCAGCCAGCGCCGAAACCGTCACGCTGATTCTCAGCACGATTGATCGGATCAAATCGATCCTGGCCGACATCGAGGAAAAGGGCGAGGAGCCGCAAGGCGACGATTCCGAACTCATAGCCGCCCTGGCGAATCACGCCGCCACGATGGCGACCGGGCAGACCGCGCCCTCCGAGCCGCCGGCCGCCGCCGCTGAGGCGGACGCGCCGGCCGCCTCGACACCGGTTGCGGACCAGGCGCCTGCGGGCGCCGCCGACGCGCAGCCGCCGGCCGCGCAGGAGCCGAAAACCGTTCAGGGAGCGGAAGTCCATCACGGCGAAATCGTACGCCCCTTGCGCGCCGACACGATCCGCGTCGCGGTCGACGCGCTCGAATCGCTCATGCTGCTCGTCTCGGAGCTGGTGCTGACCCGCAACCAGTTGACCGAGGTGACGCGCTCGAACACCGACGAGGCGGTCAAGGGCGCCTTGCAGCGCCTGTCCGCCGTGGCGACCGATCTGCAGGACGCGGTTATGCGCGCGCGCATGCAGCCGATGAGCCGGATCTTCGGCGCCTTGCCGAGACTGGTGCGCGAACTCGCCGTCGAGCTCGGCAAGAAGATAGATCTCGCGGTCAAAGGCGGCGAGACCGAGCTCGACCGACAGATTCTCGAACAGATCCGCGATCCGCTGACCCACATGATCCGCAATTGCGCCGATCACGGTCTTGAGACACCTGTCGAACGCGTCCGGTCCGGCAAGCCCGAGACTGGTTCGATCCGCGTTTCCGCCTCGCATGAAGCCGGCCAGATTTCGATCGAAGTCGTCGACGACGGTCGTGGCCTCGACTACGACGCGATCCGCCGCAAGGCCGCCGCGCTCGAACTCGCCAGCGAGCAGGAACTGGCGGCGATGACGACCGACGAGATCGCACGCTTCATCTTCGTGCCCGGCTTCTCGACGGCGCGCGCCGTCACCAGCGTCTCGGGACGCGGCGTCGGCCTCGATGTCGTGCGCGAGAACATTCAGGCAATCGGCGGCGTGGTCGCCGTCTCCTCGCGCCCCGGCGCCGGCACACGCTTTCTCATCCGCATTCCGCTCACGCTTGCGATCGCGCCGGCCCTCATCGTCGCCGCGGGCGGCCAGCGCTTCGCGCTTCCTCAGGCCGGCGTGGTCGAGGCTGTCTCGGTTGGACCGGAATCCGAGCACAAGATCGAGGTCGTGCAAGGCGCGCCGATGCTGCGCCTGCGCAACGAAGTCGTTCCGATCGCCGACCTGCATGATCTCCTGGGCGTCGCGCCCAACGAAGCGAACGAAGACGGCGAGCGGCTCGTCGTCGTCATGCGCGTCGCCGCCGCCACCTTCGGTCTGATCGTGCAGGCGGTCGAGGACGTTCAGGAAATCGTCGTCAAGCCGCTCGGCTCGCCGCTCGCCCATCTCAAGGTCTATTCCGGTCAGACGATCCTCGGCGACGGATCGGTCGTACTCATTCTCGACTCCGGCGGCATTGCGGAGACGCTCGGCATAGAGCGAGCCGCGTCCTATCGCGAGGCGCGCGGCGATCTCTCGATCACGCCGCGCCAGTCGCGTACGCGCGTCGTTCTGCTGCGCGCCGGCGAAGGCGCCCACAAGGCGCTGCCTCTGTCGCTGATCACTCGCATCGAAAGCGTCGACACCGCCGCCATCGAACAGACCGGCGCAGGCTTCGTCCTGCGCCACCGCGGCCAGCTCATGCCGCTGCTGCCCGCGGCCGACGGCGTTGCGCCGACCCACTCCAACCAACCCGTGCTGGTGATCGGCTATGGCGGCGAAACCATGGGACTGCTGGTCGACGAGATTATCGACATCGTCGAGGATCCGCTGGAAATCCAGATCGCGCAGGGCGCGCCGGGCGTGATCGGCACGGCCGAGTTCGGCGGGGTCGTTTGCGAACTCCTCGACCTCACGCATTTCATCCGCATCGCGCGTCCCGATTCCGCGTCGCGCGGCGTCAACCGCAAGTTCAAGCTGCTGCTGGTCGACGACCGGCAGTTTTTCCGCGATATGCTGACGCCCGTGCTTTCAGCCGCCGGCTATCAGGTCACCGCGCTCGCCGGCGCCGCCGAATCGCTGGCGCTGTTCGACAAGGGGGCGCATTTCGATGCGGTGGTCACCGACATCGATATGCCCGACATCGACGGCTACAGTTTCGCACGCAGCCTGCGCGCCATGGCGCAATGCGCGCGCATGCCGATCGTCGCTCTGGCCGCGCAAGCCAATGACAAGACAATGCAGGCGGCAAGCGCGGCCGGCATCGACGCGATCGCAGGCAAGTTCGACCGTCGCGCCCTGCTCGATACATTGTCCGAGGCGCTCGGCAAGGTCTCCCTCGGCGCGCAAGGCCTCGAGGACCGGTTTCTGGCGGAGAGCGCTGCATGACCGGCATGATGCAAGCACTCGATCCCGCGACGCCGCCGATCGCCGGCGCCCGTCACGGCTTCTTCACAGTGCAGGCCGCGGGGCAATTGTTCGGCCTGCCGGTCGACGCCGTGCAGACCATCTTCCGTCTTCAGGCGATCACGCCGGTTCCGCTCGGCCCCGACGTTGTGGCCGGCCTCGTGAATCTGCGCGGCAAGATCGTCGTCGCGCTCAGCCTCGAAAAGCGCCTCGATCTTCAGTCGAACGGCGCTGCGGCCAGCGCGCTGGCCGTCGCGGTCGAACGGCGCGGCGAGACCTTCGCGCTCGTCGTCGATTCCGTCGGCGACGCCATCGAATGCGAGGAGCACGAGCGCATATCCTCGCCGCGCCACATCCATGACGATCGCGCGCGCCTCACAGCGGCCTACTACCGCACGGCGGGCGGCATCCTGCCGATACTCGACGTCGATGCGCTCTTCGACATGCGAACGGACAAGTTGTCCGCGCGCCTCCCTTCCCAGCAATCCGCGAACGGTCTTTCCGGAGCCAACCCATGAAACAGATATTGGTCGTCGACGATTCGGCCGTCATCCGCAAGATTGCGCGTCGCATCCTCGATTCGATGCGCTTTTCGACCGCCGAAGCCAATGACGGGCGTGAAGCGCTCGACGCATGCGGCGCGACCATGCCCGACGGCATCCTGCTCGACTGGAACATGCCGGTCATGGACGGCTACGAATTCCTGCAGCAATTGCGGCGCATGCCCGGCGGCTCCAAGCCCAAGGTCGTGTTCTGCACGACCGAGAACGACGTTTCGCAGATCGCGCGCGCGATGCACGCCGGCGCCGACGAATACATCATGAAGCCGTTCGACCGGCAGATCGTGCGCTCCAAGTTCGAGGAGATCGGATTGATCTGATCCTCCGCATTTCCGATGAAAGTTGATTGATGAATAAATTGGTTTCAGCCCGCGCAACGTCCGCCGACGCCGTCTCTGGCGGCCGCGGCCAATTTCATCTGCGCCGTTTCTCCGTTCTCACTCCCAGGGCGCTCGTCGTCGGCGCCTCGACAGGAGGCCCCCAGGCGCTCGCAGCGCTTCTGCCGCGCATCGGGCCGCGCCTGAAGGACATCCCGGTCGTCGTCGTGCTGCACATGCCGACGAACTTCACCGAGGTCGTCACGGGACAGATCGCACAATTGACCGGCCAGCCGACGACCGCCGCGATCAATGGCGAAGAGCTTCGCGCCGGCCACATCTATTTCGCGCCGGGCGAAATGCATCTGAAAATCGTACGTGTCGGCCCCTACTATGCGCTCGCCCATTTCGATGGGCCGCCGGAGAATTTCTGCAAGCCCGCCGTCGACGTGCTCTTCCGCTCCGCCGCCGACGCCTATGGCGCCGGCGCGCTCGGCGTGGTCCTGACCGGCATGGGATCCGACGGACTCGAGGGATCGCGTCGCATCGTCGACGCCGGCGGCAGTGTCATCGTGCAGGACGAGGCGTCGAGCGCGGTCTGGGGCATGCCCGGCGCGGTCGCGCGCGAGGGACTGGCGTCCGCGATCGCGCCGGTCGCCCAGCTCGCCGACGCCATCGCCTTCCGCCTCGGCGGCTCGCAGAAATCGGAGGCGCCGTGAACGCCTTCGAGGAACTCGCGCGGCTGCTCGACGACCGCATCGGCATGACGATCGACCCGCGCCGTCGCTCGTCGATCGAAGCCCGCCTTGCCGGCCTGATGGCCGATTGCGGCTTCGCCGATCCGGAGGAATTCGTGCATCGCTTGCGCTCGGGCCTCGACCCCGCGTTGATGACCAGGACCGTCGATGCGATGGTGACCTGCGAGACGCTGTTCTTCCGTGATCGCGCGCCTTTCGAGGCAATGCGCGGCATCGTGCTGCCGAAGCTCAAGGAGACACGTCGCGATTTCCGCAACCTGCGCATCTGGAGCGCGGCCTGCGCGACCGGGCAGGAGCCCTATTCCATCGCCATGGTGATCGACGACCTGTCGCGCGATTTCGCGGGCTGGCGCGTCGACATCGTCGCTTCCGACGTCTCGCAGAAGGCGCTCGACGCCGCGCGCGCCGGCATATATTCGCAGTTCGAGGTGCAGCGCGGTCTGCCGACGCCCATGCTGTTGCGCTATTTCCGCAAGGAATCCGCTGGCTGGCGCGTGTCGGAACATCTGCAGGCGGCCATCGACTTCCGCCAGATCAATCTCGTCTCGGATTTCACGAGCCTCGGTCATTTCGACGTCGTGCTGTGCCGCAACGTTCTCATGTACATGGACGTCGAGCGCCGCCGAGACATCCTGCGGCGCATTTCCGCGCAGCTCGCGCCCGACGGCTATCTCCTGCTCGGCGCGACGGAAACCATCGTCGGCCTGACCGACGATTTCGTCGCGGCGCCCGGCTTTGCCGGCCTCTTCACGCATCGTCCGCGGAAGCGCGCGAACATGCGGCTGGTCGTCAACTCCTGAAGCGTATCCGCCAAACAAAAACCCCGCGGATGGCTCCGCGGGGTTTTTCGTTCAGTCGGCGCAATGGCCTCACGCCGTGATGCGCTCTTCCGCCTCGTTCGGCTCGCGCAGCACATAGCCGCGGCCCCACACCGTCTCGATGTAGTTGCGGCCCTGGCTGGCGTTCGCCAGCTTCTTGCGCAGCTTGCAGATGAAGACGTCGATGATCTTGAGCTCCGGCTCGTCCATGCCGCCGTAGAGATGATTGAGGAACATCTCCTTGGTGAGTGTCGTGCCCTTGCGCAGCGAGAGCAGCTCGAGCATCTGGTATTCCTTGCCGGTCAGATGCACGCGGGCGCCGTCCACCTCCACCGTCTTCTGGTCCAGATTGACGACGAGATCGCCGGTCGTGATGACCGACTGCGCATGGCCCTTCGAGCGGCGCACGATCGCATGGATGCGCGCGACCAGTTCGTCCTTGTGGAAGGGCTTGGTGAGATAGTCGTCGGCGCCGAAGCCGAGGCCCTTCACCTTGTCCTCGATGCCGGCGAGTCCCGAGAGGATCAGGATCGGCGTCTTGACCTTGGCGACGCGCAGCGTGCGCAGCACTTCGTATCCCGACATGTCCGGCAGGTTCAGATCCAGCAGGATTATGTCGTAGTCGTAGAGCTTGCCGAGGTCGATGCCCTCTTCGCCCAGATCGGTCGTGTAGACGTTGAAGTTCTCGGACTTCAGCATCAGCTCGATGCTCTGCGCCGTAGCGCTGTCGTCTTCGATCAGTAGTACGCGCATCAGCTGTCCCCACCCTTCCCCGCACGGCGCCGGTCGGTTCGTCCCCTGCCCCCGACACACGACGCCCGGAATGTCATCATCAAACTCAAATCGATCTTCCGTTAACTCTACGGCTCGAATGGTTAACAAACCGTTTGGGCTGAACCCGTGTTCCCGGCGGTCGAAACGCTCTGGACGAAACGTCGCCTCGTTGACGCAACGGAATCGTCCCGGCCTGCGCGCGGTCGGTTTTCCGCCGGACGCAATGGACTGTTAAGCAAACGAGTTAACGAAGGGTTAGGTCGCCGCATGCGCTACGCCGCGCGGCCGAACGAATCGCTGTTTCGACACTCGCCCGTGACGATTTTTTTGTCCAGCGACTTCGTCGGGTAACCAACGAGCAACCTCCGCGATTCATACTAACGACGTCTCGCGGATCATGGCTAATGCGTAACCACAACGAGTTTGGACCGTCGTCCTGGAGTGCCGTGTAATGAAGTCGCGGGATACTTTGCTGAGATTGAAGCGCTTTCAGGCGGACGAAAAACGCCGACGCGTAACCCAGCTCGAGCTCATGATCGCCGAGTTCAACCGGATGGCCGGCGACCTCGATCGTGAAATCGCCACCGAGGAGCAGCGGGCGCGGATTTCCGATCCGACGCATTTCGCCTATCCGACCTATGCGCGCGCCGCGCGCAGCCGACGCGACAATCTCCTCAGTTCCATCGACGAATTGCGCGGTCAGCTCGAGGAGGCCAAGGCCCGCCTCGACGAGGCCTTGGCAGAGGTGTCCAAGGCGGAAACCCTCGAAGGCCGCGAGAAAACCTCCGATCGTCTGGCCGACGTGCTCCGGCCCGCCGACATGGGCCTGATGGGCATGCGCGCCGCGCGCGCCTGAGGGCCGACAGCCGCCCCCCGAAACGCCGCCTCCGGGCGGCGTTTGTTTTTGCAGCTGTCGGCTTGCGAAGCGCGGGCCCCTCGTGCATGGGTGGCCCTCGCCCGGCTCCACGGGCGCAGGATGAGTATGAAGCGCGCCCTCGACTATTTCTGGCCGGCGCTCGGCATGGCTGCCGTGCTGGCGGCATTCTGGCTGCTGGCCCGGGAATTCCGCGGCGAGTCGGTTCGCCATGACGTGGTGGCCGCGCTCCAGGCCATCCCCCCGCATCGCTACCTGCTCGCGGCTCTGTCCACGCTCGTCGCCTATGCGGCGCTCGCCTGGTACGACCGGATCGCCCTGCTCCACCTCGGCGTGAAGCACATTTCCTGGTTCTTCGTTTCGGTCTGCTCGTTCACGACCTACGCTCTGTCCCACAATATCGGCGCCTCGGTCTTTTCGGGCGCGATGGTGCGTTACCGCGCCTATTCCAGCAAAGGACTCGACGCAGCGCAGGTCGCGATCCTGGTTGCGCTCTGCTCTTTCACGTTCTTTCTGGGCACGATCCTGCTCGGCGGGCTGGTGCTGGTTTTCGAGCCGCATCAACTGCAACGGCTGGAAGGCCTGCTGCCGGCCGCGCTGACCAACGTCGACACGTCGCGCTTTCTCGGCCTGGGCCTGCTCGCCATGGTCGCCCTCTATGCCACCGGCTCGATCCTGCGCTTCAAGGCCCGCCAGATCGGCAAGTTCCGGCTTGAATATCCGCGGCCCGAAATCACGCTGCGCCAGATGATCGCCGCGCCCATGGAACTGCTCGGCGCCGCCGGCATCATCTATTTCGCCCTGCCGGCTGAAGGAAATCCGGGATTCTTCGTGATCCTTGCGGTTTTCCTCGCCTCGTTCTCAGCGGGACTGGTGTCGAACGCCCCGGGCGGCCTCGGCGTCTTCGAGCTCGTCTTCATCAAGGCGCTGCCGACGCTCGCCAAGAGCAAGGTTCTGGCGGCGCTGCTCGTATTCCGGCTGTTCTACCTACTGATCCCGCTGGCGATCGCTCTGGTTGTCGTCATCCTGTTCGAGCGTCAGCGGCTGGTCGAGCGAACTGACGAAGAGGACGCGGCCAAGACCGGCGACTGACCCCCCCGACCGGAGCGCCAAAGAAAAAGAGCGCCGTCTCTCGACGACGCCCTTTCTCTTCCGATCCGCGCGAGGCGCGTACAAATCGCCTACGCGCGATATTGCTGGATTCGGGTGGTGCGAAGCCCTGCGAGGCCGTGCTGGTCGATCGACATCTGCCAGCTGAGGAATTCATCGACGGTCAGCGTATAGCGGCTGCAGGCGTCTTCCAGCGACAACAGCCCGCCGCGCACCGCGGCCACCACTTCCGCCTTGCGCCGGATCACCCAGCGCTTTGTCGAGGGCGGCGGCAGATCGGCGACAGTCAACGGACTGCCATCCGGTCCGATCACATACTTGACCCTTGGGCGGTAAGCATCGGTCATTATTTTACTCACACACTCGACTGACCACTTCGAATGCAACTCTAGATGCGCCCGCTTAAGATTTACCTAAGCGCAGGGTCCCGGAAAACCCGAAAAATTCGTGAAAAATCTTTAGTTTAGACCCGACCCAGGTGCGTTTTCGTTCCAGTTCGGCGCAAGCCGAAATCGTCCGTTAACCATGATCGCGGCGACCACTCCGCCGCCGCGATCCTGACATAGTCCTGAAATCGCGACTCTGGATCAGTGCGACAGCAGAACCGGCAGCGTCATGTGCTTGAGCATGAATCGCGAGCCGGAGCCGCGCGAAAAGCGCGGATACCCCTGCCCGCCGAACGCGCCGAGCACGAGCAGATCCGCCCCGCAATTGGCGGCTTCGTTGAGGAGGGCGTCCATCAGGCCGATGTCGGAAGCCAGCGCCTGATCGGCCTTGCCCTCGATGCCGTGCGCTTTCAGGTGTGCGACGGCAAGCTCCAACGAGCCCTTGCGATAGTCGATCGTCGGGTCGCCGGGCTTGGAGATGGAGACGACGAGCGCCTTGGCGCCCTTCGTCGTGACCCGGATACCATCGACGAAGGCGCGCGCCGCCTCGCGAGAATCATTCCAGGCGAACATCGGGCGATGGCCGACATCGGCGAAATGGCCGGCATGAGGCACGACCAGAGCGGGACGGCCTGCGTCGACGACGACGCGCTCGATCAGGTCTCCGGGAACGGTATGCGCCTCCGCTACCGGCTGGCCGAAAATGATGAGATCGAAATGACGGGCGAGGTCGATCGCCTGAACGATGATGTCGGATTCCTCGCCACGGTTGAGGTCCATGAAGGCGCGGTCGGCGAGCCCCTCCGTCGCGGCCATGAAAGCCGCCTCGGCCCCGTTGCGGGCAGAGACATATTCGGCGGGCGGCCAGGAAGCGGCGACGCCCGAGGTGACCGAGCGCTGGATCTGCGCGAATACGCCGACCAGCCGCGACTGCATGCGTCGTGCAAGCGCGCTCGCCAGTTCGAGCCGGCCCTTGGTCTGGGCGCTTGAATCGAGATGCACGAGCAGATTGCGCATATCAGGTCTTCTCCGGGTTGCGGCGCCGGCGCGGCGCGATGCATCGGTCGTCCTTTTCGCCGCGCGCTGCCTTGCGCTGCATCAATCCGGGGCTTCCGACGTGGCCTTGTGTTTCGGCCGAGCATGCCGTTTCTTGCGCGCGTTAGGCAAGAAGCACTTACGAGCGAGCACACATGAGCGCGGGCAGGATCGAAGCACGGGCGGACGGCCCGATCGGCTGGGTGATCTTCGACAACCAAAAGCGTCGCAATGCGATGTCGCTCGGAATGTGGACCGGGCTGACCGCCGCGCTCGAGCGCTTCGCGGCCGACCCCGCGATCCGAGCCGTCATCCTGCGCGGCGCGGGCGAGACCGCCTTCGTCTCGGGCGCCGACATCTCGGAATTCGACGCCCACCGCTCGGACGCCGCGGCCGCGGCCGATTACGCCAGGGCTACCGACGGCGCCTGGAAGGCGCTCGGCGATTTCGAAAAGCCGATGATCGCCATGATTCAGGGCTTCTGCTTCGGCGGCGGCGTCGCGATCGCGATGAAGGCGGACCTGCGCATCGCGGCCGACAATTCCCTCTTCGCCATCCCCGCCGCTCGTCTCGGCATCGCTTATCCCACGCACTCGGTGCGCGATCTCGTTGCGCTGGTCGGCCCGGCAAAGGGCAAGGAAATCCTGTTCACCGGGATGCGCCTCGACGCCGGCGCCGCGCTCGCGGCCGGCCTCGTCAATCGTGTCACGCCGGTCGCTCATCTCGAGGCGGAAGTCGCCAGCCTCTGCGCGACCATCGCGGAGAACGCCCCACTGACCATCCGCGCCGCCAAGGAGACGATCGACCAGATCGCGCGCGACGAACACGATCCGAAGAAAGTCGCCGAATGCGTCGCCGCCTGTTTCGACAGTGCGGACTATGCCGAGGGTCGACGCGCCTTCATGGAAAAGCGTCGACCGCAGTTCACGGGGCGCTGAGAAACGCGTCATGCATCAAAAGCGGATAATCGCCGGCGTTCTCGACATAGCTTATCGGGAATACGGCCAGAGTGACGGCTGGCCCTGCATCCTGAGCCACGGCTTTCCCTACGACGTGCATACCTATGCGCATACCGCGCCTCTACTCGCAGACGCTGGCGCGCGCGTGATCGTTCCATATTTGCGCGGCTACGGTCCGACGCGTTTCCTGTCGACCGATACGCCGCGATCCGGCGAGCAGGCGGCGCTGGCCGCCGATCTGCTCGCACTGATGGACGCGTTGAACATCGATCGCGCGACCCTCGCAGGTTACGACTGGGGCGGACGCGCGGGCTGCATCGTCGCTGCGCTCTGGCCGCACCGCGTCGAGGCTCTGGTCTCGGGAAATTCCTACAACATCCAGGACATATCTCGCGCGATGGAGCCCGCGTCGCCACGTGAAGAGGCCGCGCTCTGGTATCAGTATTATTTCCACAACGAGCGCGGCCGGCGCGGGCTCGCCGCCGACCGGCGCGGCGTGACGCGGCTGCTCTGGAAGATGTGGTCGCCGACATGGGACTTCGACGAGGCGACGTTCGAACGCAGTGCGACGGCCTTCGACAATCCCGACTTCGTCGAGGTCGTGATCCATTCGTACCGCCATCGCTATGGTCTCGCGGCGGGCGATCCTGCGGTCGCGCACATCGAACAGAAGCTCGTCGCGCAGCCGCCGATCCTGGTTCCCACGATTTCGATCGACGGCGATGCGGACGGCGTCAATTTCGGCACTGCACAACACGCGAAGAAATTTCGAGGCCGGCACGAACATCGAATATTTCATGCTGCAGGGCACAATCTTCCGCAGGAGCGTCCGGCTGACTGGGCGCACGCGATCCTTGATGCGCGAAGCTTTGCTCAGGACTGATCACAAGCCGACTGTCGTCTAATTGACATAAGGTCGGGCGCGTCCGTATGAAATACGTGTCGGACGATCTTGGTGACATTTCATGCCGAAAACGCTTGCCGCCAAAAGTGACGGGTCGCCTGGCGTCGTCTACCGCGGAATTGTCGACGGTCTCTATCGCGGCCGTTACGTGCCGGGCCAACGCCTCGTCGAAGCCGATCTCACGCGCGATTTCGAGGTTGGCCGAGGCTCAGTGCGCGAGGCGCTGAGCCGGCTCGCCGCCGAGGGCCTCGTGTCCATGAACCTGCATCGCTCGGCGACCATTCGTTCGCTGAGCCGCGGCGAGACGCGCGACCTCGTCGCGCTGCTCGAAGTGCTCAACGGCTTCGCGGCGCGACTGGCGGCCGAACGCGTCGAGGAGGCAAACAATCGCAAGGTGATCGCGGAAGCCTACGCAAGTCTCGCCGACCCCGAAGTGCAGCGCGACTTCCTGCGCTTCGCACGCGCGCGCAACACGTTTTACAAGACGATGGTGGCGATGGGCGCCAACCACGAACTCGCGCGCCTGATGCCACGCACAAACGTCGATCTCATTCGCGTGCAGTTTCGCTCCTACGCGACCGTCGACGACGATCTGCGCATGGAGGACTACCGCGCAATCTACGAAGCGATCAGCGAAGGCGCGAGCCGCAAGGCGGAGACCGCCGCGCGCAACCACATTCGCCGCCTCGGCGACGCCATCGACAAGCTGCCGGACGCGGCGTTCAACGGCTGAAGGCGCCCGGCCTCTCGGCTTGCGGGCGAAGCCCCTTGATCGTCACCTGAAATCGTCCGACAATCCTTGGAAGGCCCGGCAGCGGCCACGGAGGATTGCGCCATGGATTTCGAACTCGGTTCTCGCGCGAAGGAATTGCAGGCACGCGTCGCCGCCTTCATGGCAGCCCACGTCTACCCCAACGAACATCTCTACAGCGAGCAAGCGCAAGGCGCCGCCCGCTATCGCACACCACAGATTGTGCAGGACCTGAAGAAGAAGGCGAAAGCCGAAGGACTGTGGAACCTGTTTCTGCCTGGCGATCACGGCGCCGGGCTCACCAATCTCGAATACGCCCCGCTCGCCGAACTCATGGGCCGTGTCGACTGGTCGAGCGAGGTCTTCAACTGCTCAGCGCCCGACACCGGCAATATGGAAGTGCTGACGCTCTACGGGTCTGAAGCGCAGAAGAAGCAATGGCTCGAACCGCTACTCAACGGCGAGATCCGCTCGGCCTTCTCGATGACGGAACCGGAGGTCGCCTCCTCCGACGCGACAAACATTCAATGCACGATCCTGCGCGATGGCGACCACTACGTCATCAACGGCCGGAAGTGGTTCACGTCGGGCGCTATGAACGAGGATTGCAAGATCCTCATCGTCATGGGCAAGACCGATCCCGACAATCCCGACAAGCACAAGCAGCAATCGATGATCCTTGTGCCGAAAGATACGCCCTGCGTCAAAATCATCCGCGACCTGAAGGTCTACGGCTACGATCACGCGCCAGTCGGCCATCCCGAGATCGTCTACGACAATGTGCGCGTGCCCGCCTCAAACATGCTGCTGGGCGAAGGCCGCGGCTTCGAGATCGCGCAAGGACGTCTCGGCCCCGGCCGCATCCATCATTGCATGCGCCTGATCGGCTGCGCGCAACGCGCGCTCGAACTCATGTGCCAGCGCGCCAACAAGCGCGTCGCTTTCGGCAAGCCGCTCGGCGAGCAGGGGTCTGTGCGCGAGGATATCGCGAACTCATATTGCGAGATCGAGCAGGCGCGACTGCTGACGCTGAAGGCGGCCGACAAGATGGATCGCGAAGGCAACAAGGCCGCGCGCGATCTCATCGCCGCCGCCAAGATCGTCGTGCCCTCGATGGCGGCGCGCGTGATCGATCGCGCCATCCAGATTCACGGAGGCATGGGCGTATCGCAGGACACGTTCCTGGCGGAATCCTATACTTACGCCCGCTTCATCCGCATCGGCGACGGCCCGGACCAGGTGCATATGTCGCAGCTCGGACGAACGCTGTTGAAGAAATATGCGTAGTTGTAATGGGCCGCGGGCCTTCTGGCTCACGGTCCAAGGGAGGCGCCGATGTCTCGTCTCTATTCGGAAAGCGAACTCGCCGAGATCGCACGTCCCTTCGAATCGCATGCGCTCGACGCGCTGCGCGCCGGCGATCTCCAGCGTCTCCGCGCACTTCTGAACGACATGAAGAATGGACCGGCCGGCCTCGATGCCTTGTCCGGACATGCGCTCGCGCGCAAGGCGGCGAAGCTGCGACGCGACTTCGGCGAGGCCTTCGCGCTCGACGCGCTCGCCCGCATCGGCGCCGAACTCATGCGCACATGGTCGCGGCAGTTTCAGCAAGGCGACGAGCGCGGCGCGATCGCCGATCTGGTCGCAGTCTTTCGCGAGCAGCACGGCGCGCGCCTCGCCGCCCTGCATGAAGACGAGGATTGCGTGACGCTCCACATGCCGCTCTGCGGCTCTGGCGGCAAGCTCGACAAGGCCGGCCTGCCGCAAAAACATCCGGACTGGTACGGCGGCTGGAGCGACGGCGTCGGCTCCTTCTGCCAGATCTGCAAGGCCTGCCAGAAGGCGCTCAACGCCTCGATCGGCGCCGAATTCTGGACGACGGAAAAAGACGAAAATGGCGCCTGCCGCGCGACTTTCGCGAAGCAGGCGACAAAAGGCGACCGACTCTTTTCGGCGGGCGAACGCGAAACGCTCGTGCGCACCCGTGTCGATCAGGCGATCACGAAGCTGGACGCCCGCGAAACCGACATCGCCCATCTGATCGACGGCCAGCGCAAGGACTGGAAGCCCTGGCACGATTTCGGAATCGTGCTGCTGGAATATTTCTACGCCATCGCGCTCGAACAGGGCGGGGCCGACTATCTCGCCGAGGTTCTCGAGCAGACGTACGCGCCCGCCTTCAACGCCGGCTTTCCGCGCTATGCGACGATGAGCAACGACGAACTCGTGCGCGAGATCGCGCGCACGTGGAACTACCATTGCGCGGATTTCACGATCGTCGAGGAAGATGACAGCTTTGTCTTCCGGCTCGACCCCTGCGGCTCTGGCGGCAGGTTGTTACGCGGCGCGGTCTGGCGCGACATGTTTCACTATGGCGACAGGCTCGCGCCGAAAATGGCTGGCCCGCATCGCATCAATTTCAACCGCGCGGATGCGCCGACCTATTGCACGCATTGCGCGGCCTCCAATCGCGCGCAGCTCGAAAGCGCATCGTCGCCGGCGACCCCGCTGTTCTTCGTGATCGACGGCCATGCGCAGACCGCGCCCGGCGCGCCCTGCCGCTGCTATGTGTACAAGAAGGACGCGCGGCGCGAAGAGATCGACCCGGCGCTGTTCGAACAGATCGGCCTCGTTCCGCCCAGGGAGAAAAGCGCATGAGCCTCAGAGCGAACCCGTTCGATCTTGCCGGCAAGGTCGCGCTGATCACCGGCTCCACCATGGGCATCGGTCTCGGCGTCGCGCGTGTGCTGGCTCAGGCGGGCGCGCATGTCGTCATCTCCAGCCGCAAGCCGGAGGATTGCGCGCGCGTCGCGGCTGAACTGACGAATGACGGCCTCAGCGCCGAGGGGCGCGCCTGTCACATCGGCCGCATGGAAGACATCGCCGCCATATCGGCGCATCTGAAGGAAAGGCGCGGCGGCCTCGACATTCTCGTCAACAATGCCGTTCTCTCGCCCTGGCGCTCGATCGACGACACCGACGAGACGCTGTTCATGAAGGCGATGGAAGTGAACATGCGCGGCAACTGGTATCTGTCGGTCGAGGCGACGAAACTGATGAAGCCGCGCGGCGGCGGCTCGATCGTCAACATATCCTCGGTTGCGGCGCTCCATCCCGACAAGATGCTGGCGCTCTATTCCACCTTCAAGACGGCGATGATCGGCATGAGCCGATCATTCGCGCTCGAGTATGGGGAATTCGGCATCCGCGTGAACACGATCCTTCCGGGCCTCATCGACACCAAGCTGGCGAAGGCGTTCGAGGGCGAGGAGATGACGAAAATTCTCGAGGGCACGCCGTTGCGCCGCATCGGGCGGCCTGAGGAAATCGGCTTCGCCGTTCTGTATCTGAGCTCCGCCGCCGGCGCCTTCACGACCGGCGCAAGCCTCGTGATCGATGGCGGCGCGAGCATCGCGAGTCACTAGGCGCCACTGTCATCCCCGATCGGCCTGCGGCCGTCCAGGATGACATTTGCGAAGCATGGAGACACTGATGCCCCTCACCGGTCAAACCGCCCTCGTCTCCGGCGCCGCGCGCGGCATCGGGCGCGCTATCGCGCTGCGTCTCGCACGCGAGGGCGCTGATCTCGCCCTCCTGGACCCCAATCCAGCGGTCGACGAAACGGCCCGCCGTATACGCGCGCTCGGGCGCAAGGCCGTCGCGGTCCAAGCGAACATCGCCGACGCGACCGCCGTGCGCGAAGCAGTCGCGCGCATTGCGGCCGAACCCGGCCCCGTCGACCTGCTCGTCAATAACGCCGGCATCGTGAACAATATCGCAGCCGTCGAAAAGATGACTGACGAGGCATGGGAAGCGGAGATCGGCGTCAATCTCACCGGCGCTTTCAATCTCGTGCGCGCCTGCGTGGGCTCGATGGCCGAACGCGGCTTCGGCCGCATCGTCAATATTTCGTCGGTCGCAGCGCGTGGCGGGCTCGCCCGCCAGGTCGGCTATTCCGCCACCAAGGCCGGCCTCCTCGGCCTCACGCACACGGTCGCGCTCGAATATGCCCGCAAGGGCGTCACCTGCAACGCGGTCTTGCCCGGCATGGTGGAGACAGAGAACGTCAAGGCGATGCCGCCAGAAATCCGCGAGGCAGCAATGGCGGCTACGCCGGTGCGGCGCTTCGGCGAGCCCGAAGAAATCGCCGCGCTCGTCGCCTTCCTGTGCGGGGACGAGGCGGGCTACATCACCGGCGCCGAGATCGACATCTCCGGCGGCGGGCATTTGAACACGCTGGTGCTCGGCTCGCGCAAGGATGCCGCAGGACGTTGACAGACGCGCGCTGTCATCCCGGCCGAAGCAACGCAGACAAGTTTACGCAGCCTGCGTAGACTTGCCTGTGTTGCGCAGAGCCGGAACCCAGAGGCCTCGCCCCAAAGCTGGATCCCGGATCGGCCTTCGGCCGTCCGGGATGACAGACATGGTCAGACGCCGTTGCACGCCCGCCAAAGCTTCTCCGGCGTGATCGGCATCTCGATGTCCTTCACGCCGCGCGAAGACAGCGCGTCGATCACGGCGTTGACCAGTGTCGGCGTGCCCGCGACCGTGCCGGATTCGCCGCAGCCCTTGGCGCCCAGCGGATTGGTCTTGCACGGCGCGCCGTCGAACAGCGCGACCTCGAAGGTCGGCAGATCCTCCGCGCGCGCGACCTTGTAGTCCATCAGGCTCGAGGTCAGCAGCTGACCGTCGGCGTCATAGACGGCGCCTTCATACAATGCCTGGCCGACGCCCTGCGCGATGCCGCCGTGGATCTGGCCGCGCACCAGCATCGGATTGACGGCGACGCCGACGTCGTCGAGCGTCGCATAACGCTCGATCTTCAGCGTTCCGGTATCCGGATCGATCGCGACTTCCGCGATATGCGCTCCATTCGGCCAGCTCGGTCCGTCAACGGTCGCGGTCGACCGCACCGAAAGCCTGTGTTCGAACTCGCCGCGCGCGAGATCGCCGAGCGTGATCGACCGATCCGTGCCCGCGACCGTGAACTTGCCGGCGGCATATTCGATATCGTTATGCGCGGCCTCCAGATGTTCGGCCGCTTTTTCACGCGCCTTTTCCAGGAGATCGGCGGCGCCGACCGCGACTGCCGAACCGCCGACGAACAGCGAACGCGAGCCGACAGAGCCCATGCCCTGCGCGAGATCGGTGTCGCCCTGCACGATCTGGACCCGCGTAATCGGAATCTCGAAGGCGGCCGCGATCATCTGCGCATAGCTCGTCTCGAGCCCCTGCCCCATCGCCTGCGTCGCCGAATGGACGACGATCTCGCCCTCGGCGGTCGCATGCACGCTCACCGTCTCCTGCAGCGTATTGCCGCCGGTCCATTCGATATAGCTCGCAAGACCGCGCCCATAGAGCAGCCCTTTGGCCTCAGCTGCGGCCTTGCGCGCGGCAAACCCATCCCAGTCGGCCGCGCCCGACGCCTTGTCGAGCAGGTCCGCGAAAGCGCCGCTGTCGTAAATCTGCCCGACCGGCGTCGTATAGGGAAACCTGTCCGGCTTGATCGCATTGATCTTGCGGATTTCGCGCGGGTCCATCTTCAGCTGGCGCGCCGCGGAATCCATCAGCCGTTCGATGATGTAGATCGCCTCGGGACGCCCCGCGCCACGATAGGCGCCGATCGGCGCCGTATTGGTCATGACCGCGCTGATCTCGAAACGCACCGCCGGCACGTGATAGACGCCGACCGAGACGAAGGGCGAGAGCACGAGCGGGATCAGCACGCCGACGCCCATCGGCGTCGCGCCCGTGTTGCCGAGCGATTCCGCCCGGAACGCCAGGATGCGGCCGTCCTTGTCGAACGCCAGCTCGGCCTTGGTGTGGAGGTCGCGCCCATGCGTGCCGCCGAGGAATTCCTCGATCCGGTCCGCGCGCCAGCGCACGGGCCTGCCGAGCTTGGTCGCGGCATAGGCGACCAGCGCCTCCTCGGGATAGAGATTGGTCTTCTGACCGAAGCCGCCGCCGATATCGCCGACGAGAACATGAATGCTCTCTTTCGGCCGCTTGAGCACGGCGTCGGCGAGAATGTCGCGCGTCGTCGTCGGCGTCTGCGATTGCGTGCGCAGGATCAAGCGTCCCGTGGCCTCATCGACCTGCGCGAGCGCGCTGCGCGGCTCCAGCGCGAAGGGAATGAGCCTCTGGTTCATGATCTCGACCGAGACCACATGCGCGGCGGAAGAGAAGATCCCGTCGACCGCCGCCTTGTCGCCGTAGGAATGCGCCGCCACGAAATTGTCGGGGGCGGCGGGCCAGACCTGCGGCGCGCCGGCCTTGGCGGCCTCGCGCACGTCGGTGACAGCCGGCAGGTCGTCATAATCGATCGAAACCAGCTCGATCGCGTCATAGGCCGCTTCGCGCGTCTCCGCGATCACGGCGACGAGCGGCTCGCCGACGAAGCGCGTCGTCTCGTCGGCGAGGATGCGGCGCGGCGGCGCCGTCATGTCAGCGCCGTCCGGCCGCTTGAACAGGGGCGGCGGCGCGGGCAGCGCGCCCACCCCGTCGGCGACGAGGTCGGCGCCCGTGTAGACGGCCACGACGCCGGTGGCGACTTTCGCCTCGGACGTGTCGACCGAGACGATCCGCGCGTGCGGGCGCGGCGAGCGCAGCAGGACCATCCAAAGCGCGCCGGCCTCGCCCCGGTCGTCGATATAGCGGCCCTGGCCCGTTAGCAGGCGCTCGTCCTCGATGCGCGTGACCGATTGATGTGCGCCGAATTTCAGGTTTGCCGGAAGTACGTCCATGTGGCCCTCGATGTCTCCGGTGGAATCCTGCCGGAATCGCGTCGCGCTGTCGATGCTTGACAGGAACGCGGCGGCCCGCGGGGCGAACTTGACACGGATCAAGGAAAGGCAGGCCGAAAACATGGTCGCTGGCATGCAGGCGCAACGCGTCCACGAATTGAGGCCGGGGGGCTTAGGAGATGCACATGGAAGCAGCGACCGCGACGAGCATGGACGTATCCGCCAGACGGATGACCAAGCCGCCCGGCGCCTATCGCCATGGCGATCTGCGCAACGCGCTGATCGCGGCGGCGACCGAGCTGACCGTGCAGCGCGGCGGGCCGGATTTCACGCTGCGCGAGATCGCGGCCATCACCGGCGTCCGCCATGCGGCCGTCTACCGGCATTTCGCGTCCAAGAGCGCGCTGCTCGAGGAAATCGCCCGCCTCGGCGTCGAGTCCCTGCGTACGCGGATCGAGGAGCAGAATGCGGCCTCGCCCGGCGACCGTCTTGAAGCCATCGCCCGTAGCTACCTCGATTTCGCGGTGTCGCGGCCCGGCGAATATCGCGTCATGGCGCAGGAAGGCGGCGTCTCCTGCACGCAATACCGCGCCCTTCTGGACATGATGACCGCCCCGGTCGCGGCCGCGCAGTCCGCGGGCGCCCTGCGCAAGGACGTGCCGACGGACATGCTGGCGCGCCTGTGGTGGGCCGAATTGCATGGTCTCGCCATGCTGGCGCTCAACGCCGCGATGAAATCCACAGAGCTCGGCGATTGCGTGCGCGCCGTCTCGCGCGTCTGGCGCGCCGACGCGCCGGCGTTGAGCGCAGCCTGAACCTGTCGGTCGGCTAAGCGCCGACCCCGTGCAGGAACGCCGCCGCCTCGTCCATGGCGTGGCGCGCTTCGGGCGTCCATCTGTTGGCGAAGACGAAGACGTGGGGCATGTCATGCGCCACGCAAGTCTTCGTCACGACGCCCGCTTCCTGCGCCCGCTCCGCCGCGCGCAAGGAATCGTCGAGAAGGATTTCCGTGTCGCCGACAGAGAACAGGATCGGCGGCAAGCCTGTGTAATCGCCATAGAGCGGCGAAGCCAGCGGATTGCGCGCATCGGCTCCGCCGAGATAGGCGTGCACGATCGTCTCGATACCGTCGGACACCAGCAGCGGATCGCGCTCGGCGTTGCTCTGCATCGTTCCGCCGGTGATTGCGAGATCGGTCCAGGGCGAAAAGGCGATCGCCGCGTCCGGCAGCGGCAGCCCCCTGTCGCGAAGGTTAAGCAGGAGCGCGAGCGTGAGCCCGCCGCCCGCCGAATCGCCGGCGACATAGGCGGGGCCTTGCGCCGCTGCGCGTAACGCCGTCCAGGCGGCGGTGGCGTCATCGAGAGCGGCTGGAAAAACGTGCTCGGGCGCAAGCCGATAGTCGACGGCAAAGACGCGAAAACCGCGTCGCGCGAACGCTCCGGTGATGGCGCGGTGCGTGCGCGGCGACATGCCGACATAGCCGCCGCCGTGCAGATAGAGCAGCGTTCCCGTCGCAGGCGTCGCGGCGGCCTCCACCCATTCGCCAGGGACACCGCCCAGTGTCGCGGGCGTGAAGGTCACGCCGCGCGGCGGAAAGGACCGCGCCGAATTGAAGACCCGCCGGACGTCGTGCGGCGTCTTCGACTTGGCCAGACCGCGTTTGACGGTGTGACGCAGTGCGAAATTGATCAGATGGGCGCGCAGGCTGGTCATGTCGTGCTCATTTCATCGCGCGTTCGATGCCGCGCTTCATGATCTTCCAGTAGGTTCCGGGCATCAGACGCTGCAGGATGTCGCCGCGCCTCGCATCCGGCCCGATCAGCACGCGCGGCGTCTTGCGGTCGACGCCATCCAGAATCGTTCGCGCCGCGATCGCAGGGTCCGTCGTCAGGAACGCGTTGAATTTCTGCATCTGTTCCTGCAACTCCGTCGAATTCACGCCCGCGGGAATGCGCGCCGACAACGCGATCGAGGTTCGGATGCCGCCGGGATGGACGACCGTGACGCCGATATTCGTGTCCCACAATTCATGTCGCAGTGATTCCGAGAAGCCGCGCAGTCCGAATTTGGCGGCGCAATAGGCGGTCTGGCCGGGCGGCGCGACGAGGCCGAACAGACTCGAAATATTCACGATATGCGCTGACGGGCGCGCCTTCAGCGCCGGCAGGAACGCCTTGCACATCCGCACCGGGCCGTAAAAGTTGATGTTCATCAGCCATTCGAAATCGTCGAGCCCGATCTGCTCGAACGTGCCCGCCAGCGCGACGCCGGCATTGTTGACGAGCAAATCGACCTTGCCATGTCGCTCGATCACGACATCCGGCAGCGCGGCGACGGCCGCCGCGTCGGACATGTCGAACATGTGCTCGCTGACCTCCGCGCCGACGGCCCGGCAGGCTTCGCAGCTTTTCGCGAGCGTCTCGGGATTGCGGTCCGTCAGCGCGAGCCGCGCGCCGCGTTTCGCGAGTTCTAGCGCGAGCGCCTGCCCGAGCCCGCCGCCCGCGCCGGTGACCACCGCGACCGCGTCTCTGAACGGAAATGCCATGCCGCGCCTCGCTTTTCTGGAGGCGCATCGTTATCCGCGCCCTTTGGGCGGCGCAACCCAATCCGCACGAGGCGGCGCTTGGCAGGCATGTGCGGCGGCGTCTTGCGGGCGCCAGCGCCGCGTGGTCCAATCCTCGCCCTTCCGGAGCCCCGCCTTGGACCTGCCGCACAATTCCTTCAAGCACGCCATCGCCGCCGGCCGCCAGCAGATCGGCCTGTGGTGTTCGCTCGCCAGCCATGTTTCGGTCGAGATCGTCGCGGGCTCCGGCTTCGACTGGTTGCTGCTCGACACCGAACATTCGCCGAACGAAATTCCGCAGGTCCTGTGTCAGCTGCAGGCGGCGATGGAGCACAAGGTCCATCCGATCGTGCGCCCCGCCTGGAACGACATGGTGCTGATCAAGCGTTTCCTCGACATGGGCGTGCAGACGCTGCTGCTGCCCGTGGTCAATACGGCGGAGGAAGCCGCCGCCGCTGTGGCGGCGACGCGCTACCCGCCGCGCGGCGTGCGCGGCTTTTCCGGTTCGTCGCGCTCGTCGCGCTTCGGCCGCGTCAAGGATTATCACACGCGCTGCGAGGACGAGATCTGCGTGCTCGTGCAGGTGGAAACGCAGAAGGGCCTCGACAATCTCGACGCGATCGTCGCGACCGAGGGCGTCGACGGCGTCTTCATCGGCCCCGGCGATCTTTCCGCCGCCATCGGCTATGTGGGCGACCAGAACAATCCGGCTGTTGTCGAAAGGATCGTCGACATGATCGGCCGCATCCGCAGGGGCGGCAAGGCGGCCGGCATTCTCACGCCTGACGAGGGCCTCGCGCGGCGCTATATCGAGGCCGGCACGACATTCACCGCCGTCGGCTCCGATCTCGGCCTGCTCGCGCGCCAGTCGGAAGCGCTTGCGCGGCGGTTCAAGAGCGGGGTTTGAGAGTGAACGCGCATTCTGATCCGTCGGCGGGCGATGTGCTCGACGAAATCGGCGCAATCGTCGGCGCCGCCAACGTCGTCACCGACGCCTTCGCCATGCAGCCCTATCTCGTGGAGGAGCGGGGCCTCTATCGCGGCGCGGCGCAAGCCATCGTGCGTCCCGGCTCCGTCGAGGAAATCTCGCGTCTGCTCGCCTTCTGCAATGCGCGTGGCGTGAAGATCGTGCCGCAGGGCGGCAATACCGGCCTCGTCGGCGGACAGGTGCCCTCGATGGCAGGCGACGAAATCGTGCTGTCGCTGCGACGTCTCAATGCAGTGCGCGAGATCGACGCCACCGCCAACACGCTGACGGTCGACGCCGGCATAACCCTGCAGAATGCTCAAGCTACCGCCGACAAGGTCGATCGCCTGTTCCCACTGTCGCTGCCGTCGGAAGGCTCATGCACGATTGGCGGCAATCTTTCGACCAACGCAGGTGGCGTCGCCGCGCTCGCCTATGGCGTGGCGCGCGATCTCGTCATGGGTCTCGAAGTCGTCCTCGCCGACGGGCGCGTCATGAGCGACCTCTGCAAGGTCAAGAAGAACAACACAGGCTACGATCTGAAGAACCTTTTCATCGGCGCCGAAGGCACGCTGGGCGTCATCACTGGCGCCGTTCTGAAACTCTTTCCGAGGCCGCGCGCGCGCGCCACCGGCTTCGTCGGACTCGCCTCGCCCGAGGCCGCGCTCGGCCTTCTCGGCGTCGCGCTGTCGCGCGCCGGCGCCGATGTGAAGAGCTTCGAGCTCATACCCCGGATCGGCATCGACTTCGTGCTGAAGCACGGGGCCGACGTACGCGACCCCCTGACGGAAAAGCACCCCTGGTACGTGCTGATCGAACTCGCTTCGCAGACCGATGCGGCGCTCGATGAAGAGCTGGAAAATCTTCTGGGCGAGGCCATCGAACAGGGCTTCGTCGACGACGCAGCCATCGCCGCATCGCTCGTCCAGCGCAACGACTTTTGGCGCCTGCGCGAACTGATGTCGGAAGTGCAGAAGCACGAGGGCGGCTCGATCAAGCACGACGTCTCCGTGCCGATCTCGGCGGCGCCCGCATTCCTTGCCGATGTCGCCCGCGACGTTCCCGCCGCCGTCCCCGGCGCGCGCATGGTCGCCTTCGGCCATCTCGGCGATGGCAATATCCACTGCAACATTTCGCAGCCCGTCGGCGCCGACAAGGAGGCTTTCATGGCGCGATGGGACGAAGTCCACGACATCGTCCACGGCCTCGTGCGCAAGTACGCCGGTTCCATTTCCGCCGAGCACGGGATCGGCGTCCAGAAACGCGACGAACTTCCGCACGTGAAGGACAAGGTTGCGATGGAGTTGATGCGCACGATCAAGCAGACGCTCGATCCGAACGGGATTCTCAATCCGGGGAAGGTGCTGTAGGCGCCGACCACGACAAAGCTGCCATCCCCGTAAAAGCAGGGATCCAGCGCTACGATCATGACGAAACTCTGGACCCCGATCTCCGCTTCGCGGCGTCGGGGATGACAGCAAGAACCACGGGAGCAAATCAATGAAAGACCGCGTTTCCATCGAGCTGAAAGACGGCGTCGCCGACGTCAGGCTCATCCGCGCCGACAAGATGAATGCGCTGGACGAGGCCATGTTCGACGGCCTCGTCGAGGCAGGCGACAAACTGATGAACATGAAGGGTCTTCGCGCGGTGGTTTTATCAGGAGAGGGCCGCGCCTTCTGCGCCGGTCTCGACATGGGCCGGTTCGAGGCGATGAAGACGCAGGGCGCCGCGCTCCAGGGCACACGCGACCTGCGCGCGCGCTCGCACGGCCCCGCCAACAAGCCGCAATGGGCCGCCTGGGTCTGGCGCGAACTGCCCGTGCCCGTCATCGCCGCCGTCCACGGCGTCGCGCTCGGCGGCGGCTTCCAGCTCGCGCTCGGAGCCGACATGCGCTACGCGACCCCGGACTGCAAGATGTCGATCCTGGAAATCCGCTGGGGCCTCGTGCCGGATGTCGCGGGCACGCAGATCATGCGCCATCTCGCGCGCGAGGACGTGGTCCGCGAACTCACCTACACCGGCCGCATTTTTACTGGCGAGGAAGCGTTCGGTTACGGATTCGTCACCCGCGTCACCGCCGACCCCTATGCGGCGGCGATGGAGACCGCCCGCGAGATCGCGGGCAAGAACCCCCACGCCATCCGCGCCGCCAAGCGCCTGCTCAATCTGGCGGTCACGACCGACGTCGAGACCGGGCTCACGGCCGAATCCGTCGAGCAATTCGCGCTGATCGGCAGCCCCAACCAGATCGAGGCGGTCAAGGCCCAGATGGAGAAGCGCGCCCCGAATTTCGCGGAGCCGTAGGACAAAAGCCGGGACCGCCGCCCTCCGGCCGGCCGCCCGCGCCCATTTTGCCGGCTGGAAGCCGGCGGTCCCGGCTTCCCCCAAAACTTGCCTACCTCAGCCCGCTTTTGCTATTGCGGCGCATCTCCCGGCCGCCCCCTTCCGGCGGCCGGACCCGTTTTGTCGCGCGCTCTCCCGCCGCGCGGCCGACCCAAGGGCGGAAACGCCCGGTTTTGAGGATTTTCGATGGCCAAGCGCGCGCTCCTGACCGGCATCACGGGACAGGATGGGGCCTATCTCTCGCAATTCCTTTTGTCCAAGGGCTACGAGGTCTTCGGCGTGATCCGCCGTTCCTCGCACCGCGGCGTCGAGGACCATCGACTGCGTTGGCTCGGCGTCGCCGACAAGGTGACCCTGCTCGACGGCGACATGGACGACGTGTCCAGCCTGGTGCGTATCGTCAAGGAGACGAAGCCGGACGAGATCTACAATCTCGCCGCGCAGTCCTTCGTCGCCTCCTCATGGCGTCAGCCGATCCACACCGCCAACATCACCGCGACCGGCGTCACCAACATGCTGGAGGCCATGCGCTCCGAGGCGCCGGAAGCGCGCTTCTACCAGGCCTCGTCGTCCGAAATGTTCGGCCTGATCCAGCAGGAACGCCAAAGCGAACAGACGCCCTTCTATCCGCGTTCGCCTTACGCGGTCGCGAAACTCTACGGCCACTGGATCACGGTGAATTATCGCGAGAGCTTCGGTTTCCACGCCTCGTCCGGCATTCTCTTCAACCACGAGAGCCCGCTGCGCGGCATCGAATTCGTCACCCGTAAGGTCACCGACGGCGTCGCGCGCATCAAGCTCGGCAAGGCCAAGGAATTGCGTCTCGGCAACATAGACGCCAAGCGCGACTGGGGCCATGCGCGCGATTATGTGCAGGCCATGTGGATGATGCTGCAGCAGGACAAGCCCGACGATTACGTCGTGGCGACGGGCGTCACCACCACGGTGCGCGACATGTGCCGCATCGCCTTCGAATATGTCGGCATGGACATGGACAAGCATGTCGTGATCGACCCGGCCTTCTATCGCCCGGCGGAAGTCGACGTGCTGCTCGGCAATCCCGACAAGGCCAGGGAAAAACTCGGCTGGCAGGCCACGACCACGCTCGAGCAGATGATCAAGGAAATGGTCGACGCCGATCTCGAGCGCGTCAAGAATTCCGAAACGCTCTGATCGAGCATCGGCGATGTCGGTTCGCTACAAACGCATCCTGTTGACCGGCGGCACCGGCTTCGTCGGTGGATATCTCGCGCCTGCGATCGCGGCCGCCTGGCCGGGCGCTGAACGCGTGCTGCTGCGTCGCCCCGGCGAAACGGTGCTGCGCGACGGCTGGCGCCCGCTCGACGCGGAAGTGACCGACAGCGCCGCCATCGGCCGCATCGTCGCTGACCTGAAGCCCGATCTCGTGCTGCATCTGGCCGCGCAGGCCGCGATCGGCGCGACCGCCGAAATGGCGGAAGCAACATGGCGCGTGAATTTCGGCGGCACGCTCGAACTCGCGCACGCCTGCCAGCGGGCCTGCCCCGACACAACCTTCTTCTTCGTGAGTTCATCGGAAGTCTACGGCTGGAGTTTCCGTGACGGCGTCGCCAACGAAGACACCTGGCTGCGTCCGATGAACGCTTATGCGCGCGCCAAGGCCGCCGCCGAATCCATGCTGCCGGACGTTCTGCCGCAGGCGCGTCTCATCATCGCGCGACCATTCAACCACACCGGCCCCGGCCAGGACGTCCGCTTCGTCCTGCCCTCGCTCGCGCAGCAGATCGCCGATGTCGAGGCCGGCCGCAGGCCGCCGCGCCTCGAACTCGGCAATCTCGAGGCGAGCCGCGATTTTCTCGACGTTCGCGACGTCTGCGCCGCCTATATCGCTATGCTGCAAAGCCCTGCAGGGCCGGCCGAACGCAGCGTCTTCAATGTCGCTTCCGGCGGTTCCTGGAAGATCGCCGATCTCGTCGAGAAGTTTCGCGCCCATGCGCGGACGCCTTTCGAAGTGACAGTAGACCCAAAGCGCCTGCGCCCGAGCGACGTGCCGATGGCGGTTGGTTCCGCGCAGCGTCTGCAGGAGGCCACCGGCTGGAAACCGACCATCGGCATAGACGCGATCGTCGAGTCGCTGCTCGCGCATTGGCGCGCGGCCGGCGGCGCGTGAGGAGAGCGCGATGAGCGACGATCCCGCACGCGCCGACAGGAACGTCGCAGATCGCCTCCGCATTCTCGAATTCCAGGTCGACCAGCTCCGTCGCGAACTCGAACGCCTCGAAAAGCGCCACGCCGAGGCGATTTACAGCGCGGCCTGGCATTTTGGCGCGCCGGTCCGCGCAATCGAGCGCGCGATCCGAAAAGCGCTGGCGAAGCCGGCCGCGGCGCGCCAGCCCGAGCCTGTCGCTGCGATACCTTCGACGCCCGCGACAGATCCGGCGCCGGCGAAACGGCTGCTCATCGATGTCACCGCCATTGTCGCGCATGACGACAGGACGGGCATTCAACGCGTCGTGCGTCAGGTCGTGCGCGCGCTCTATGCGGAGAGCGACCTCGGCGTGACGCCGGTCGCCGTGCGCTTGCAGGACGGCAAACTCTGGATCTGCGAGGCCTATGTCGCGGCCGAAACCGGCCACGCGAAATCAGCCGAAGATTGTCCGCTCGCAATCGAAACCGGCGACCGGCTGCTGATGCTCGACAACAGCTGGAAGAATTTTTCGGCTTTTACGAACGTGTTCGCCGAAGTGCGCAAGAAGCAGGGCGCGATCGTCTCCTGCGTCTATGATCTGATTCCGCAGCTCTACAAGGGCGCCTCCGTCGGCGACGTGCCCGAAGTGCACCTCGCCTGGCTGAAAGCCGCGCTTCTGGAAAGCGATGGAATGATTGCAATCTCGAGAACCGTGGCGGAGGAGCTTTGCGCCTTCATCGTGGACGAGAAACTGCCGCACCGGCCGGGGCTCGAGATCGGCTGGTTTCACTGCGGCTCGGACATCGCGCCGGCCGGCGCGGGCGAACCGAACACGGCAATCCGCGCCGCATTCTTGGGCGCGAAAACCTTCCTGCTGGTCGGCACGCTCGAGCCGCGCAAGGGCCACGCTGTCGCGCTCGCCGCTTTCGATGCGCTGTGGCGCGACGGCGTGGATGCGCGGCTCGTCTTCATCGGCCGGCGCGGCTGGCACGTCGACGCCGTCATCGACGACCTCGCGTCGCATCCTGAATTCGGCCGGCGGCTATTCTGGTTCGATTCCGCCGGCGACGTCGATCTCGCCTTCGCCTACGACCATTGCGCGGCGGCCCTCGCGCCCTCCTATGCGGAAGGGTTCGGCCTGCCGATCGCGGAGGCGGCGTGGCGCGGCAAGCCGGCGCTGTGCAGCGACATTCCCGTGTTTCGCGAAATCGGCGGCGAGGGCGCGCTCTATTTCCGCGTCAACGATGCGGCGGCCCTTGCGCGGCTCGCGCGCGACTTCCTCGAAGGCCGCACTGTCGCAGATCCCGCCCGCGTCGTGCGCCCGACCTGGCGCGAAGCCGGTTTGCGGATCTTCGACGTCGTCGTGCGCAACCAATGGATGCGCACGCTGCCGTGATGACACGGGCCGCCGTTTCACACATGCTCGCCTGAACGGAGAAGCGGGATGCGCGCGAGCGATGCGATCGAGACCGAACTGGCGGGCGCGCTGGCCCGCCACGGTCTCGGCTTTGCGCGCATGGACGTCGACGGAACGCTGCTCGCGCGCGCTGGCGCCGCGCTCGACTGGCTGCCAGAAATCGGCGGCGACTGCCTCGGGACGCCCCTGCTGTTCGGCATGGCGGACGAACTCGCCGCCCTGCGCGCCGGCGCGCGCGACGTAGTCGCGCTGCCGTCGATCGGGCTCGATTCCGGAGAGAAGATCAGCGTCACGATTTCGTGGGACGAAACGCAGGAAGTCTATTCCATCGCCGCCGCGCGCGCTTTCGGCGCGAGCGAGACCGAAACCATGCTGGTGCGCGAACGTCGCGAACGCCGCCTCGCGGACGAACAAGCCGAGGCCGCACGGCGTCGCGCAAACATTAGCGATGCTCTCTATCGCGACATCGTCGAATCCTCGGCCGATCTGGTCCTGCGGATCGCGGCCGATGGAACGATCTCCTTCGCCAACACGCACGCTCAGGCCTTTTGCGGGCGCGGCCTCGATCGAATCGTCGGCGCGCGTCTCGACAATGCGCTGCGCCCGCTCGACGGCGCCGGCTGGCAGGCGCTGGCGCAACGCGCGAACGAGGAATCCTTCGAGCAGAAACTCTCCGCCGCCGATGGCCGCATCGCCTGGATTCTCTGGCGCGTCACCTGGCTCGGCGCCGCCGAGGGGCCGCCCGAGTTTCAGGCGGTTGGGCGCGATATCACACGCCTGCGCCAGCTGCAGGCGGAGGTCGAGCGCGCGCAGGCCCAGGCGCGGCAAGCGCTCGTCATGCGAGAGCGCCTGACCATCGCGCATGATCTGCACGACACGATCGTCCATGCGCTGGTCGCGGTCGTCGCGCAATTGCGCCTCGTGCGAAAACTGGCCGACCGGGCGCCGGAACGCGTACCGGAAGAGCTCGCTCGCGCCGAGGAGGCGGCAAGCGCCGGTCTCACGCGCGGACGCGAGGCGCTCGGCCAGGTTCGGTTCCAGCGCGCCGGCGACGAAGGTCTGGCGCTCGCGCTGAACCGTGCTGCCAGCAGGTTCCAGGAGCGGACCGGTCTACCCGTGGATGTCGATATCGACGAAAAAATCGCCAGCGTTCACGGCGACTTGGCGGAACGGCTCTACCGCATCGCCGAGGAGGCCCTGCGCAATATCGAGCGCCATGCGCAGGCGAGCGGCGCCCGGATTTCGGCCGACATCTCCGGGGACGTCATCAGCATCGAGATCGCCGACGACGGCCGCGGTTTCGAGGCCGACGCCGCGCATCCCGGGCATTACGGGCTTGCGGGCATGGCGGAACAGGCGCAAATGATCGGTGGACATTTTGTCGTGCAGACGAGCCCCGGCCAGGGCGCGCTAATCGCCATTCGCGCGCCGCTCGTTCATCAGGAGCGTTAGTATGCCCGGGACAACGGCCGGCAAGCCGCCGACGCGCGTCATGATCGTGGAGGATCAGCAACTGATCCGCCGTGCGTTCAAAACCATGCTGTCGCTCGAGCCAGACCTTGATGTCGTGGCGGAGGCCGGCGACGGACTGGAAGCCGTGCGGCTCGCCAGGCTGACAAAGCCCGAAGTCATCCTCATGGACCTGCAGATGCCACGCCTCGGCGGCGTGGCGGCGACACGGCAGATTCTCGCGGACCTTCCCGAAACGCGAATTATCGTCCTGACGACGTTCGACACCGACGAAATCGTGCTCGACGCGATTTCGGCGGGCGCGATCGCCTACCTGCTCAAGGACGCCGCCGAGGCCGATATTCTCGCCTCGATCCGCGGCGAAACCCGGCTTTCGCCCACCGTCGCCTCCAAGGTGCTGGGCGCGATCCGTCGCACGCACAAGACCGAGGAAAGCGCTGGCGGCGGCGACGGTTCCGAGGAGGCTCTGACCACACGCGAGGATGCGATCCTGCGGCTGGTCGCGGTCGGGCGCAGCAACAAGGAAATAGCCAACGAGCTGAATCTCGCCGAGGGCACGGTCAAGAACTACGTCAGCCGGATCATGGACAAGCTCAATGTGCGTTCGCGCACGGAGCTCGCCGTCAAGGCCGTCAAAACCCGCCCGAAATGACCAAAGTCATCCTCGCCGGATGACGAAGGTTAGATGTATACATATGAACCATATGAGATTGAAACGCCCGACGTTCACGAAAGGACGCCGGCCATGTTCAATCCAAACGCTTCGGCGCACGATTATGCTCGCCTCGAAACCGAAAGCGCTCGCGCGCCACACGCGACGCCCATCGCTATCGTCATCGTCACCGACGATCACGCGACCGCGCAGGCTCTGGTGAGCGCCTGCGAATTGATGCCCTCCTTCGATTGTCGCGTGCGCGTCGCCGCCTTGCGCGACGACCCCGCGGGTCTGCGGGCCCTGCCCGACGAAGTGCTGATCGTCGATGTGGCCAACGCACTGGAGCGCCGCCTCGACCCCGCGCGCTATCCCGCCTCGCCGTGCGTATCGCTCGTACACGCGACGACGTCGGCCGAAGTCGATCATGCCGCACGTTCGCACGCGGCCATCCTGTTCGAGAACCTCTCCCCCGCCGCGCTCGAACTCGCGGTGCGCGCCGCGCTCCAGAACTGCCGCGCGCTGACCATCGCCCGCCGCACGCTGGAGGCTGCGGAACGTTCCGCGATCGCGGCCCGCGACAACCATCGACGCATGGTCGAGGAAGTCGGTCCGATCGCTCACGCGCTCGAAGGCCTTCTCGACATCATGGGAGCCGAGAACGCCGCCAACGGCGAATTGACGCCGACACAATTCGGCCTGTTGCACAACTGGACGCGCGATCTCTTGCGCCTCGTCGCGCGACACCAGGACGCCAGCGCCGCGCCAGTCGGGACGCAGGCCGATTTCGGCGCGATCGTGGAAAACTGCGTCGCACTTTTCCGGAGCAAATCCGACGGGCTCGGCCACATCGTGGTGGTTTCGAGCCCGCAGGAGCCGCTCGTCGTCGCCGTCGATCCGCGTCGCCTGCACGCCGCGATCCGGCAATTGACGGAAAGCGCGCTCGACCGCGAATTGCGCGACCGCCGCATCGACATCGTGCTGTGGCGCTCGATGGACGAATGCCGCCTTGCGATCGTCAGCGGTCCGCCTGTACGGCGAGGAGCCGAGGCGGACGAGCAGCCCGCGCCGACGCCGGTGCGGCCGGCCGGGCCCGCCGACGAGCGCTTCGCGGGCGCGCTGGCGCAATTGCGCCAGCTCGGCGCGGTCGTCGAGACGAATTGCGCGAACGGATCGGGTTCGAGCCTGCTCGTGTCGTTGCCGATCGCCTGATTGCTAGAACCCGCGCCGGACGATATCCGCGCCCATAGACTGGAACAGCGCCTGCACGCCCTCGCCCGTGCGCGCGCTGGTCCGCACGACCTCGCCCGCCGCGAGGCCCGCGCCGGAGAAAGCGTCCGCGTCCAGATCGGCGAGATCGATCTTGTTGACGATCACGCGCGTCGGACGCCCCGGAAAGGCCTCGGCGAAGCCTGTGGCCAACCGCTCCGCCTTGGCGAGCGTCGCCGGTCGCGTCGCATCCGATACGATCAACGCGCCGGACGCGCCCTTGATGTAGACGGTCTCGAAAATGCGCGCGCCGAAATCGCCGTCCGTGTCCCACAACATGAGTTTCAGCGTCCGCCCGTCGTCGAGCGTGATTTCGTGCGAGAGAATGTCGACGCCGATCGTCGACTTGTACTCGCCCTCGAACCTGTCGAAGACGAAGCGCCGCGCGAGCGACGACTTGCCGACGCCGATCTCGCCGAGCAGCATGACTTTGGCCGAATACGTCACGGGCGGGGCTCGTCCATCGACGCGAGTTCGAAAGTCACGCGGCGGTCGCGCGGATCGCTTTCCGCTCCGGTCTGGGCGAAGCCGGGGCGGGTGACGATCCGCAGCCGCGCCTTGTCCACGCCCTGAGAGGCGAGCAAATCGGCGACGGCGGTCGCGCGCATCTGCCCGATCACGAGATTGCGGCGCTCGCCACCGGTCGAATCCGTGTAGCCGACGACGCGTAGCGCGAGATCGTTGCCCTTGAGGGCCGCCGCGATCTGGCTCGCGCGCGTCTCCGCGATCGCCCGATCCACGAACGTATCCCGGCGTGAGAAATAGATCGCCGTGTCCGCCAGCATCGCAATCAGTTTTTCGCGCGGCGTGCGCGCTGCGGTCGCTGACAGCATGGTCAGGCGCTCCGAAATGTCGCGCGTTTCCGCGCGCAGCGCTTCGACCGATTGCTTGGTTGCGGTCGCGAGCGCCGCAAGCCGCGCATCGGCGTCGCCGACGCGCGCCGCTGTCTGCGCCGCACGCTCGGCCTCGTCCTTGCTGCGGGCTGCAAGCGTCGCGAGGCGTCCGTTCAGATCGGCCAGTTCCGCGCCGATCTGCTCCTGCCGCTTGCGAGTCTCCTGCGCCTGCTGGACCGTGTTGATGCTCGCTGTATGAGCGACGACCTTATAGGGCGCGGCGGACGCGTCGAGCGCCTTCTTGAGCGCATCCGCTGCCGCGTCCGACGACGCGAGGCCGGCCAGCGTGACGGTCTTCGCCACATGATCGACGGAAACGCGCAGTGGAAAGGCGTCGAGCTCCGGATGCGCGATCCGCGCCTGCGCGAAGGCGGCGTCGACGCGCCGCTCGTGCAGCCCGCGCAAGACTGGCCCGCTTGCCCACCAACCGAGAAGCGCAAGCAGAGCCGCGCCGATCAATATGAGGGGCAGGCTCGACTTCTTCTCCGCCGACAGCCGCTGCTGGAACAGCGTCTCGGCCATATGCGCGAGCGCGGGCGTCGCATCGTCGGGCGCATGATCGATGCGCGACACCAGCGACAGAAATGCGTCGTCCACTTCGCGCTCGTGCTCGGGACGCAATGCGCCGGCGCATTCCGCCGCCACGAGATAGACCGGCGCGCCGCGCAGGAAGACGCGCGCCTGCCCGAGGTCGAGCGTCCGCAACTCGCCGCTGCGCGACCCGTAGACGCTCGACGCGAATTCGGTGATCGCCGCGATCAGGCCGCTGACCAGTTCCGACTGGTCGTCGGTCTCGTCGTCGGCGTGCCAGGCAGCGACGAGTCGCCCGCTGCCGCGTTCCAGCAGCAGCAGGCGCCGCAGCTCCGGCCGCTGCGCCTCGGCGAGCGCGAGCTCGCTCAGCGGTCGCCCCGTGATCATCGAGCGAAAGCGCAACCGCCAGTATCGGGTCGACAGCGAGCGATCGAGCCGCTCGTTGAGATCGGCGACGAGATCGCGGAAAGCGTTGGCGACGGCGGCCGTCACGAGGCGACCCGTGATCGGGTAGAGCGCCTCCACCATCATGTCCTTGGAATTCTTGATCTCGTTGCGGATCGCCGCGACCACGACCGGCGCCACCGCGCCGGCGAGTTCGCGATGGCGCGCGATCTCGGCTTTCCGGAAGGCTTCGACCAGGATTTCGGACGTCGCCGCTTCCAGCCGGTCGGGCGTGCCGACGCGCTGATCGAGCGCGTCTATGCGCGCCTCGCTCGCCGTCAGCCGGTCGGTCTCCGGCGCCAGCAGCAAGTGCTTGAGGCGATCGAATTCGAACTCCGACTGGCCGGCCGGCCGGTTCATGTCAGCGGGCCTTTCCACCCGCTCCCATCGCCCGGATGGTCGCGCCGAGGTCGGCGATCGCCTGCCCGATATTGTCGACGGACTGGTTGTGCTTGCTGTCGGTGTCGCGCCCCTGCTGGGCGAGCATCGCTTCCAGCGAGGCGAAACGGGCGCTCATGTCGTCGCGCAGCAGCGCGATCTGGCGATCGATATCGTCGAGCCGGGCCTCGGTCGAGCGCTTGGTGGCGCCGAAAAGCAGTTCGCGCACCTGATCGATCGCGCCTGTCTCGGTCATCGCGGCAACCTCCGCGGCGCCGTTGGCGGCGTCTGACTTGTTGTTACGCATAGAACTTCCTTTGTCCCTGGCTGCCTAGGTTGGACCTGCCGACATTATCCGATCCGGCGCCATTGCGCTAAGCAAAACCGCCGATACGTAAACAGGACGCCGTCCGCAATTGCTCCAGCGGGTTAATCTGCCGTCTTACGGCCCCGGGCGGTTAACTCCGGGGCAACAGCCCGCGTTTAGGCTGCGCTGCCGCCTTCGGTCGCGAGCGCCAATCGGAACCGCCATGCCCGACGACAATATGCCTGACGCGTCAGAACCCGCCCTCAACCTGCGAGGCCTGTCGAAATCCTTCGGCAAGCCTGCGGTCGACCACCTCGACCTGACGATCCGGGCGGGCGAATTCTACGCGCTGCTCGGACCCAACGGCGCCGGCAAAACGACGACGCTGCGCATGGTGGCCGGCCTGCTGCCTCCCGATTCCGGCGAAATCTCGATCTTCGGGGTCGACGCCCTGCGCGACCCGATCGCCGCCAAGCGCATGACCGCCTGGCTGCCGGACGAGCCCATGCTCTATGACAAGCTTACCCCGGTCGAATATCTCGAATTCGTCGCCGGCCTCTGGGGCGTGCCGCCTGAAATCGCCGAGCCGCGCGCCGACGAGCTTCTGGCGACGCTCGGCCTCGCCGACAACGCCCGCACCCGCTGCGAGGGTTTTTCGCGCGGCATGAAGCAGAAGGTGGCGCTGGCCGGCGCGCTGATCCACGACCCAAAACTCCTGATGCTCGACGAGCCGTTGACCGGCCTCGACGCGCAGGCCGCCCGCCTCGTGAAGGACCTGCTGCGCGAACGTACCCGCCGGGGCTGTGCGATCGTCCTGACGACCCACATTCTCGAAGTGGCGGAGCGCCTCGCCGATCGCATCGGCATCATCCAGCACGGCCGCCTCGTCGCCGAGGGCGGGCTGGCCGCATTGCAGGCGCAGGCCGGCGGCGCGGGCGCGACGCTCGAGGAAGTCTTCCTGGCGCTCACCGGCGCTCCAGCCGACCGCGCCGCCTGATGAGCGCCCGCCCCGCGACCTTCCGCTGGTTCGCCGCCCACGATCTCACGCTGGCGCGCCGGCGCGTGCGCGCCTTCTTCGGCTCCTCGGGTCCGATCAAGATCGCGCTCATCCTCGGGGTCGCGATCCTCTTCTTCCACATGCTCGCCATTTTCGCTCTGGGCACGGCGCTCGAGGATTTCGACGACGGGCGGCGAGCGCTCTACCCCTATGTCGGGTCCGCCGCGCTGTTCATCCTGCCGTGGATCGTCTCGCAGGCGCTGACGAATGCGACACGCGCGCTCTACACACGCGGCGATCTCGACATTGTGCTGTCCTCGCCCATGCCCGCGCGCCCCGTCTTCGCCGCGCGCAGCCTGGCGATCGCGCTGGAATCCATACTGTCCGTCGCGATCTTCATCCTGCCGATCGCCAATGCGCTCGCCCTGCTCGCGGACGGACGCTGGCTCGCGGTCTATCCCGCGCTGGCGGCCGCCGGCCTGTTCGGGACCGCGATCGGCTTCGTGCTGATGCTCGGCCTGTTCCGCTTCGTCGGCCCCCGCCGCACGCGCGTCGTCGCCAATGTGCTGGCGACGCTGATCGGCGCTTCCTTCGCCATCGGCCTGCAGGCCTACAATATCGCGCCCGCGGCCTATCGCATGGCGATCGCGGACTGGCTCCACGGCGCGCGCGCCGGCGGGCTGCTCGATACCGACAGCGTGATCTGGCTGCCCGTGCGCGCCGCCGCAGGCGAGCCCATTGCGCTGATCGTGTGGTGCGCCATCTCGCTCGGCCTGTTCCTCGTCGCCGTCCTGTCGCTCGGAGATTTTTTCATGCGTGGCGCGGGCGCCGCCATCGGCTCGGAACGTCGCGAGGCGCCACGCGCGAAACGGGCGACGCGTTTCCAGCCGGGCGTCGGAGTGGCGCTGCGCCGCAAGGAATGGCGGCTCATCTCGCGCGATCCGGGTCTCGCCTCGCAAATCCTGCTTCAGATCATCTACACCATGCCGATCTCGGTCGTGCTGTGGCGCGCCATGGGACCGAACGGTTCGCTGGCGCTCGCCACGGCGCCCGCCCTGGTCGCCGTGGCTTCCAACGTCTCGGCCTCGCTCGCCTGGCTCGCCATCTCCAGCGAGGACGCGCCGGAATTCCTCGCGACCGCGCCCGTTTCGCGTCGCGATATCGAGCGTCGCAAGCTCGAGGCCATCGCGCTGCCTCTCATGCTCATTGTCGCCCTGCCGCTTGCCTTCGTCTGGTCGGCCGGCTTCAAGGCGGGCGCCGTGACGACGGTCTATGTGCTCGCCGCCGCGCTCGCCGCCGCGCTGCTCAATCTATGGCATCCCGTACCCGGACGGCGCGGCGACATACTGCGCCGTCACAGCCAGTCGAAGCTCGTCGCCATGATGGAGCACATGCTGTCCTTGCTCTGGGCGGTCGCGCTGGCGCTCACCGCCTTCGGCTCCTGGGCGGCGATCGCGCCGGTCCTGTGCGCGATATTCCTTCTGTGGACGCAGCGGCCGCGAGCTAGGCCCGCGGCTGCTGGAATCCCGCAACCCGCGCGCTAGGTCAGTTGGCGGAACGTCGAACTGGAGTTCCCCGTGCGACGCATCGCCTATCTGACGGGACTGCTGCTGGTCAGCGCATCGCCGTCGCTGGCGCAAACCCCGCCGACGCTCGACTATCGCCACGCCTGCAAGCAGACGCCGAGGGTCGGCATGGACCGCAAGGCGACGATCAAGTCCTGTCTCGACGACGAGGCGCAGGCGAAGAAACAATTGCCGCCGGTGTGGCGCGGCGCCGACGGCGCTTCACGCCGCATGTGCCTGGCGGAAACGACGCAGGGCGGCTTGCCGAGCTACGTCGAACTGATCGTGTGCCTCCAGAACGCCGCCGCGGTGAAGGCGCAGTAGCTCAGCCGCGGAAAACCGGCCGCCCCTCGATCGGATAGGCCGGATCATTGTAGCCGGGCGTCGAGGGATGTCCGGTCACGACGAGTCGGTCGATCAGCGCTTCGTCCTCGGCCGTGAAGGAATGCGCGAGCGCGCCGACATAGTCGGCCCATTGCTCTTCCGTGCGCGGACCGGCGATCGCCGATGTCACGAAGCGATTGTTGAGCACCCACAGCAACGCGAACTGCCCGGTCGTCATGCCGCGCGCTTCCGCGTGTTTCCTGATCTCCTGCGCTAGCACGAGCGATTCAGGCCGCCATTCCGTCTGCATGATGCGCGTGTCCGCGCGCCCCGCGCGCGTGCCTTCGGGCGGCGGCGCGCCGGGCTCGTACTTGCCCGACAGCACGCCGCGCGCGAGCGGCGAATAGGGCACGACGCCGATCCCGTAATTGCCGCAAGCCGGCAGATGCTCGACCTCAGGCATACGATTCATCGCATTGTAATAAGGCTGGCTGACGACCGGCCGTCCGATGCCGAGGCGATCGCAGATGTTGCAGATTTCCGCGACCCGCCACGCGCGAAAATTCGAAACGCCGAAATGCCGGATTTTTCCCGCGCGCACCAGATCGGCGATGGCAAGCACCGTCTCCTCGAGCGCGGTTCCGTGATCCTCGCGATGCAGATAGTAGACGTCGATCGCCTCGACGCCGAGCCGCCGCAGCGAGGCTTCACAAGCCTGCGTCATCCAGACGCGCGACAGGCCGCGATGATTGCGGATCTTGCTCATGGCGTTGCCGACCTTGGTCGCGACCACCCATGCGTTGCGCGACGACTTTATGGCGCGGCCCACGATCTCCTCGGACCGCCCATCGCCATAGACGTCGGCCGAGTCGATGAAATTGATCCCCGCCTCGCGCGCCGACCCGATGATCCGCGCCGACGTCGCCTCGTCCGTCGCGCCGCCGAAATTCATGGTGCCGAGACAGATGGTCGAAACGTCAAGGCCCGACCGGCCGAGCTTGCGATACTTCATGCTTTCCCCGCCACCGTTCGGTCGGATCCCTACCGCGCGATCCTAGTCCCTCGCCGCCCCGCCTCCAAAGCTCCACCCGCGCGTTCCGCATGGCTGCCCGCGCGATGGAACATGCCGAAGCCATTGAAACGGACGGGGCGCCGCAAGATAATAAGCACACATATATAATGCCGGCTTATGGAATGCCGGAGCAGCTATTTCCGGGACTTTCGATCATGCCCTCCGGGCCCTACCAGCAGACGCTGGGCTTCATCCTCAACGACACGGCGCGCCTGCTGCGCAAGCGCTTCGAGCAGCGCGCCCGTCATCTCGGCCTCACACGCGCGCAATGGCAGGCGCTTGCCTATCTCGCTCGCAACGAGGGCATTCAGCAGGGCCTGCTCGCCGAAATTCTCGAGCTCGAGCCGATCACGCTCGGCCGCATCCTCGACCGTCTGGAGGCCGCCGAACTCATTGAGCGGCGCCGCCACGCCGCTGACCGGCGCGTCTGGCTGTTGCACCTCAAGCCCAAGGCGCATGCGCTGATGGCGGACATGTTCGAGATCGGCGACGCCACACGCGCTGAAGCGCTCGCCGACGTGAGCGAGGCGGATCGTGAGGCGCTGACCCGCATTCTCACGACCATGAAGGCCAATCTCGCGGAGGCCTGCAGCATGCCGGTGGAAGGCGCGGCGCCGGCGCGGAGGGCGACCCATGGCTGAGCCCGCACGGCGCATGGAGTCCGAGCCCGGCCGCCCGACGCTTCAACCGGTGACTGCGGAAGCGCCGCGCCAGGAGCAGCACGCTGACCTTCACGCGAAGCCAAAGGTCAAGAAGCCGCGCAATCTGCGCGGACCGCTGCTTATTGCCGGCCCCCTTGTCGCCATCGCGCTCGGGCTCTGGGCCTATCTCGCGGGCGGCCGCTTCGCGACGACCGACGACGCCTACGTGAAGGCCGACATCGTCAATGTCGCAAACGACATTTCCGGCATCGTCGTCGAGGTGGACGTAAAGGAGGGGCAAGACATCAGGAAGGGTGATCTGCTGTTCCGCCTCGACGACGAGCCCTATCGCATCGCGCGCGAGGGCGCCGAGGCGCAGCTCGGCATTGTCGTGAACCAGCTGCAAGCAGCCAAGGCGAACTATGCGCAGGCCAGGGCGCAGATCGAACAGGCGAAGGCCGATCTCGACTTCTACGCCAAGACGCGGTCGCGACAGACCGATCTTCTCGACCGCAAGGTTACGACGCAGGCCGCCGCCGACCAGGCGCAACGCGACTATCTCGGCGCGCAATCGCGACTTGTCGGCGCGCGCAAACAGGTGGATTCGCTGCTCGCCCAGCTCGGCGGCAAGCCCGATCAGCCGGTAGAGAAATATGCACAATACGAGCAGGCGAAGGCCGCGCTCGACAAGACCGACCGCGATCTGCGCCGCACGCGCGTCATCGCGCCGGTCGATGGCGTCGCGACCAATGTCGCGCAGGTCCAGCCCGGCAATTACATCGCCGCCGCGCAGACCGCGATGAACATCGTCTCGCGCGAACGTGTGTGGGTGGATGCGGCGCTCAAGGAAACCGATCTTGCCCATGTGAAGGTCGGCGATCCCGCGACCATCGCGGTCGACGCCTACGGCGGGCGCGTCTGGAAGGCCCATGTTGCTTCGATCGCGCCGGCGACAGGCTCCGAATTCGCTGTGCTGCCGGCGCAGAATTCGTCCGGCAATTGGGTCAAGGTCGTCCAGCGCCTCACTGTCCGCATAGCGGTTGAGCCGGAAAAGGACGCGCCGCCGCTACGCGCCGGCATGAGCGTGATGACCTCGATCGACACCGGCGTGAAGCGCTCGCTCGCGACACTGCCGCGCGACCTCATGCATATGGTGGGCCTGTAATCATGTCCGAGGACAATCCGCAGGTTCCCAATCGCGGATTGCTGACCATCTGCGTGATGGCCGCCACCATCATGCAGGCGCTCGACACCACCATTGCCAACGTCGCCCTGCCTTACATGCAGGGTTCGCTGTCGGCGACACAGGACCAGATCACCTGGGTTCTGACCTCCTACATCGTCGCGGCCGCCATCTTCATGCCGACGACCGGCTTCCTTGCCGCGCGCTTCGGCCGCAAGAAATTGCTGATTACGGCCGTCGCCGGCTTCACCATCGCATCCGGCCTGTGCGGCGCGGCCCAGACGCTCGGGCAGATGGTGATCTTCCGCCTGCTGCAGGGCGTGTTCGGCGCCGCGCTCGTGCCAATGTCGCAGGCGATCCTTCTCGATTCCTATCCGCGTGAGAAGCACGGATCGGCGATGGCGCTGTGGGGCGTCGGCGTGATGGTCGGCCCGATCCTCGGCCCCATGCTCGGCGGCTGGCTGACCGAATATTACAACTGGCGCTGGGTCTTCTACATCAATGTGCCAATTGGCGTCGCCGTCGTTTTCGGCCTCATGGCCGTGCTGACCGAGAGCAAGATCCAGCAGATGCGTTTCGACTGGTTCGGCTTCGCTACGCTGAGCCTCGCCGTCGGCGCGCTGCAGATGATGCTCGACCGCGGCCAGCTCGTCGACTGGTTCTCGTCGACCGAGATCATATTCGAGGCCGCGCTCGCCATACTCGCGCTCTATCTCTTCCTCGTCCACATGGCGACGGCCGAGAAACCCTTCATCGACCCGCATCTCTTCACCGACCATAATTTCCGCGTCGGCATCATGCTGATCTTTGTCGTCGGCGTGATCCTCCTCGCCAGCGTCGCGCTGCTGACGCCCTATCTGCAGACGCTGATGGGCTATCCCGTCCTCACCGCAGGTCTCATCCTCGGCCCGCGCGGCATCGGCACCATGGTCGCCATGATGATCGTCGGGCGACTGATCGGCCGCATCGATCCGCGCATCTTCCTGCTGATCGGGCTCGGCCTGTCGTCGCTGTCGCTCTATGAGATGACCGGCTTCACGCCCGATGTTTCATCAGGCACGCTGCTGATCAACGGCATCGTCCAGGGCACGGGGCTCGGATTTCTGTTCACGCCGCTGTCGACCGTCACATTCGCGACGCTGCCGACGCACCTGCGCACCCAAGCGACGGGCCTGTTCAGCTTGCTGCGCAATCTCGGCTCATCGATCGGCGTTTCCGTCGTCATGTTCATGCTCGCTCGCAACATACAGACCATGCACGCCGAACTCGTGCACAACGCCTCGCCGCTCAATCCGGCGTTGCGCATGTTTCCCGCCGATCAAATCTGGAATCTGAAGACGCTCGCCGGTCGTGCGGCGCTCAACATGGAAATCACGCGGCAGGCGGAAATCATCGCCTACATGAACGACTACAAACTCCTCGCCATTCTCACGCTCGCCGCTGCGCCGCTGGTGTTGCTGCTCGGCAAGCCGCAGGACCGCACGGTCGCTCCCGCGCATGCGGTGGTCGAGTAGCTACTTCTTCGGACGGAACGCCTGGATGTGCTTGGGATCGGTGTCGATCCACGCCCCACCCATCAGCTCCATACAATAGGGCACCGCCGCCATGATCGAATCCAGACACAGGTCGATCGAACGCGGCGAACCCGGCAGGTTGACCACCAGACACTTGCCGCGCTGCGCGGCGAGCTGGCGCGACAGGATGGCGGTCGGCGTCTGCGCCAGCGAAGCCTGACGCATTTTTTCGCCGAAGCCCGGAAATTCGCGTGGGCACGCAGCGAGCGTCGCCTCCGGCGTGAGATCGCGCGCGGAGGGCCCGGTCCCGCCAGTCGTGAGCACGAGATCGCAGCCGGCGACATCCACGAGATCGATGATCGTATCGCGCACGCTCTCGAACCCGTCGGGGATCACGCGCCGCTCGATGCGGAACGGCGTCGTCAGCACGCGCTTGAAATAGGTTTCGATCGCGGGCCCCGAAATATCCTCGTAGACCCCCGCGCTCGCGCGGTCGGAGGCGGTGACGACGCCGATGATGGCTTCCCTGTTCAACGCTTGTTTCCCTCGATTGCCGGCGCCTCGCGCGCGAAAGGCGCGAGCGCCTCGTCTTCTTTCAGCGCGACGCCCGTCTTGTTCAGACGGCGCGCAAGCGCAGCGATCGCCACGATCTTTCGCACGGCTTCGCCGATCGGCAAACCGGCAGGACGTATGTTCGAGACGCAATTGCGCTGCGCATCGCTGGTCGCGCCCGGCTTTGGCGCGAAAGTGATATAGGCGCCGAGACTGTCGGGCGAGGAAAGGCCCGGCCGCTCGCCGATCAACATGACGACGAGATCGGCGTCGAAGGCAGCGGCTATGTCGTCGCCGAGCCCCACCCGCGCCATCATCGCGATCACGGGCGGCGACCAGCGCCAGTCCGGCGACGCCGCGCGCAACGCGCGCACCAACGCGGGCCCATGCGCCTGCGCGGCGCGCGCGGAAAGTCCGTCGCCGAGAACGAGCGCGCAGTCGAAACGGCCCGCGAGTTTTTCGCGGGAGGCGTCGGACAGGCGGCGCCCCTCGTCCGGACGTTCGAGATAGGCGCGGCGGTCGGCGGCGCGACTTTCGACGACCATAGGAGCCAGATCGGTAAGCTCCGAACTGATGCGCGCGATATCGAACGGCGCGTGGATCGCATCGCGCGCCTCAGCATGCGCCATCTGGAATTCGAGCATACGGCGCGTCGGCAGCGAGACGCCCGTGCGCCCGAGCCCGATGCGCGCCGCGGTCAACCCGCGCAGATAGGCGAAGGGATCGCTCATGCGTCGCCCGCAAACGACAGCAGCCGCGAGGCGTCGCGCCGTGCTTCGGGCAGCATGCAGCCGGCGTCATCCATCAGTCCCATGCGCTGCAGCCAGGCCTCGAATTCCGGCGCAGGCCTGAGCCCCAGAACCTCGCGCACGTAGAGCGCATCGTGAAACGAGGTCGACTGATAGTTGAGCATGATGTCGTCGGCGCCCGGCACGCCCATCACATAGGTGCAGCCGGCGACGCCGAGCAGCGTCAGGAGATTGTCCATGTCGTCCTGGTCGGCCTCGGCGTGATTGGTGTAGCAGACGTCCACGCCCATCGGCAGGCCCATCAGCTTGCCGCAGAAATGATCCTCCAGCCCTGCGCGGATGATTTCCTTGCCGTCGTAGAGATATTCCGGCCCGATGAAGCCGACGACCGTGTTGACGAGCAGCGGCCTGTAGCGCCGCGCCACCGCATAGGCGCGCGCCTCCATCGTCTGCTGGTCGACGCCGTGATGCGCATTGGCCGACAGCGCGGAACCTTGTCCCGTCTCGAAATACATGACGTTGGACCCGAGCGTGCCTCGGTTAAGGGCTTGAGCAGCGTCATGCGCTTCATCAAGCAGCGCCAGCGATACGCCAAAAGATTCGTTCGCGGCCTGCGACCCGGCGATCGACTGGAACACGAGATCGACTGGCGCGCACTTCTCCATCGCCTGCATCATGGTCGTGACATGCGCGAGCACGCAGGTCTGGGTTGGAATGTCGTAGGTCTGCCGCAACTCGTCGAGCCGCTGCAGCAGCAGTGTCGCCTGCGCGGCGCTGTCGGTCGCCGGGTTGATGCCGATGACGGCGTCGCCCGCGCCGAGCAGCAGGCCGTCGATCACGCTGGCGGCAATGCCGCGCAGATCGTCGGTCGGATGGTTCGGCTGCAACCGCACCGACAGCCGGCCGGGCAGGCCGATCGTGTCGCGGAATTGCGTGACGACGGAAATCTTGCGCGCGACGAGAATCAGGTCCTGGTTGCGCATCAGCTTCGACACCGCGGCAGCCATTTCCGGCGTGACGCCCGGCGCGAGCGCGGAGAGCGCTTCGGTTGTCGCGGCGTCGGACAGCAGCCAGTCGCGGAATTCGCCCACGGTGAGCGAGGCAATCGGCGCGAAGGCCGCGGCGTCATGACTTTCGAAGATCAGGCGCGACACCTCATCGGTGTCGGCTGGCACGATCTCCTCGCCGAGAAGCCGCTTCAGTGGAACGTCAGCCAGCGCCATGCGCGCCGCCACACGCTCGGCGTCAGTTTCGGCGGCGAGGCCGGCGAGCCTGTCGCCGGAGCGCGCCGGCGAGGCCTTGGCCAGCAGCGTGCGTAGGTCGGGGAAGGCAGAAAACGGGGAGCCGACTGATGACGCTTGACTCATGATCGCAGGTTACACCCCAGTGAATTGTCTACTTAGAATTTGTAGTTTTCTCTGCGAGGCATAGTCGCGGCAGAACAATGCAAACTGCTCTTCCCGTCCGGAAAATTTTTGGTCATCGCCTTCACCAAAGCGCGCCACATCCCACACGCGACACCCTGATGCGGCGCTGATCTTTAGCTTGGGTCCGATGGCGGAGGCCCGAGCGTCCCAATATACAAAGGCGGTTAGGTAGTCGGAAGTCCCAAGCTTCAGCGATATCGGAGAAGCGAAGATACATTTATTTTTTCCAATTTTTCCCTCGACGTTCGAATCAAAAGTGTATGTGATTGAAGTCTTGAGCTTAGAGTCGCATAGTGACATCACGCCCAATTCATCGCCTTGTTCGAATAATGTCGTGTATGGAAGCTCGATAGGCTTTGACCAGCCGATAGCTGATAGAAATGTCGAAACGATACCAGCACGCTTTGACAGCTCTTCAAAGAGCCTATTCCTGCCAACCCGTACCCCGCTAACACGAGCAAAATTTTTCCCGTCAACGGCAAAATTGACGGTTAGACTGCCTCTTGAAGCAGCGACAATAAATTTCAGCGAACTGGCGAGCTCCGTAATCTCATATTTTTTGTTTGGCTCCACTTCTGCAGTGAAAGCCACACTATCGTTACGCATCGTGACATTCAAAAGTGGATTGAACAATCGGGCTTTGCGAAGTTCGAACGGAAGATTGCTAAGCGGCGGAACAACAACATGCATTTGCAGCCGATCACCCGCTTTTCGGCCGGAATGCCAATGCATATCACACATCCGAGACGAGGTCGGTGTAATTTTCAAAACCCCCGCCGAGAATTTTTCTACGCTGAGCGGTATTCCAAATCGAAGCGAGGAAATTTCAATCCCCTCTACTTTTAAATCGCCGAGACCAAGCGTTGCATCTATAAAATCAGAGACCGGTACGGCACCACTCAGTGAAAATTGGAATGCACCGCTTTCATAACCTACGGTGCGAAGCCATTCCGCTTTCTTCGCAGAATAGGCTGAAGCATCCGTGCCTATGATACTCTTGACAGCGTCTGCGAGCGGCGATCCTAGTAGCACTTCCTCCGCCGCATCGGCGACAAAGACCATGGACTGACGGTGAAGATTAGCGCCCCCCAACGCTTCACTCTGCCGGACTTTCTTCAGCGTCTGCGCAATCCACTCAAGTCCAAAGTGGCACAAATACATTTTCGTCGGGGCGTTGGAGCCACCAAATTCATAAATAACAACGAATGCAGGAAGGATTGTTTGAGTCAGATGCAAAAAATTACTTAATTTCATCGAAAGGCGGCGATCATCGAAATTATCGGTCGCCTTGATCTGGCAAAGAATTTTTAATGGTGGTGGCTGGGAGTCGAGGAACACTGCGGGAAGCTGATTCCGCGGAAATTCAACAAACCAATCCCATCCCCTCTCATCATGCTTAGGAGGGGTGGCGGACAAATGAGAGTCTAAGCATTGCCTCTCGAAGAAATTCTCCCCGAGTCTCCCCAACTGCCTTGTTCTATCTTCGGCCATCGATCAAATCCGCGAATCGATGGCCGATTATAATTCCGACCTACTGCTCCACGTAGAGCTTGCCGCCGCCGGCCATGAACTCGGCAGACTTCGCCGCCATGCCCTCGGCGGCCTCGATCTGCTCGGCCGTCAACCCCAGCGCGCGCTTCTCGTTCTCGCCCATCGCCTGCACTTCGGCGCGCAGGTCCTGCGTGATCTTCATCGAGCAGAACTTCGGGCCGCACATCGAGCAGAAATGCGCGACCTTGTGGACGTCCTTCGGCAGCGTCTCGTCGTGGAAGGCGCGCGCCGTGTCGGGGTCCAGGCCGAGATTGAACTGGTCTTCCCACCGGAAATCGAACCGCGCTCGAGAGATAGCGTCGTCGCGCAGATGCGCGGCCGGATGGCCCTTGGCGAGGTCGGCGGCGTGGGCTGCGATGCGATAGGTGATGACGCCGGTCTTCACGTCGTCGCGGTTGGGCAGGCCGAGATGCTCTTTCGGCGTGACGTAGCAAAGCATGGCGGTGCCGAACCAGCCGATCATGGCCGCGCCGATGCCGGACGTAATGTGGTCGTAGCCCGGCGCAATGTCGGTCGTCAGCGGCCCGAGCGTGTAGAACGGCGCCTCGCCGCATTCGCGCAGCTGCTTGTCCATGTTGACCTTGATCTTGTGCATGGCGACGTGGCCAGGCCCTTCGATCATCACCTGACAGCCCTTGTCCCAGGCGACCTTGGTCAGTTCGCCGAGCGTCTCGAGTTCGGCGAATTGCGCGCGGTCGTTGGCGTCTGCGCCCGAGCCCGGCCGCAGGCCGTCGCCCAGCGAGAAGGACACGTCGTATTTGCGCATGATGTCGCAGATGTCGCCGAAGCGCTCGTAGAGGAAGCTCTCCTTGTGGTGCGACAGGCACCAGCGCGCCATGATCGAGCCGCCGCGCGACACGATGCCGGTGACGCGATTGGCGGTCAGCGGCACATAGGCGAGGCGCACACCGGCGTGGATGGTGAAATAGTCGACGCCCTGCTCGGCCTGCTCGATCAGCGTGTCTTTAAAAACTTCCCAGTCGAGCTTGGTGGCGTCGCCGTTCACCTTCTCCAGTGCCTGATAGATCGGCACGGTGCCGATCGGCACGGGGCTGTTGCGCAGGATCCAGTCGCGGATGTTGTGGATGTTGCGGCCGGTCGAGAGGTCCATCACCGTGTCCGCGCCCCAGCGGATCGACCACACCATCTTCTCGACCTCTTCCGCGACCGAGGAGGTGACAGCGGAATTGCCGATATTGGCGTTGACCTTCACCAGGAAGTTGCGGCCGATGATCTGCGGCTCGAGTTCGGGATGGTTGATGTTGGAGGGGATGATCGCGCGTCCGCGCGCGATTTCCGAACGGACGAATTCGGGCGTCACGAATTCGGGGATCGACGCGCCGAAGCTTTCGCCGTCGGCGACGGTCGCCGCCGCATTCTCGACCGCTTTTTCGCGCGCGAGATTCTCGCGGTGCGCGACATAGATCATCTCTTCGGTGATCAGCCCGGCGCGCGCGAATTCATATTGCGTGACCGGGCCGGCGCCGGTCCCACGACGCGGCGCTCGATTGGCCGGGCATGGCGGCACGAGGCCATCGGCCGAAACGTTGCCGTTGTCTTCCGGCTTGAGCGCGCGGCCCTCGTAGGTCTCGAGATTTGCGCGGCTCGCCAGCCAGGTGCGCGTCGCAGGCAGGCCGGCGGAGAGGTCGGGCGTGAAGGCGGAATCGGTGTAGGGGCCGGAGGCGTCATAGACGCGCACCGGCGGCTCGCCGCTTTCCTTCGACAGCGCGATCTCGCGGAACGGCACGCGAATGCCCGGCGCGACTTCGGCGTAGACCTTGCGGGAGCCCTGGATCGGGCCGGTGGTGACGGTTTCCGGGCGCAACGGACGCTTGGCGTGCACGTTCATCGGCTGTTCCTCCACGTGAAGGGAATGCGAATGCGGGGAAGAAGGCGGGATTATCCCGGTCAGCCTTCCCTGCGCCGGCATTACCCGGATCAGGTTCTATGGGTCTCATCTCAGCCGCCGAGAACCGGCAGCACCCCATGGCGTTGGTGGAAACATAGACTTGCCACCGGTCCGCTTCAAGCGTAGCCCGGCGCCAGCTTTTCAGAGGGCCCATGCACGATCACGCGCACGACCACGATCACGACCATTCCACCCATGGACACGCGCACAGCCATTCACACGCGCCAGCCGATTTCGGCCGCGCTTTCCTGATAGGCATCGCGCTCAACACCGGCTTCGTCGGCGTCGAGGCGCTCTACGGCGTCCTCTCCAATTCCATGGCCCTGCTGGCCGACGCCGGGCACAATCTCAGCGACGTGCTTGGCCTCGCCGTCGCATGGCTCGCCCATAGCCTCGGCAAGCGCCCGCCGAGCGAGCGCTTCACCTACGGCCTGCGCGGCTCGACCATTCTGGCGGCCCTGTTCAACGCGGTTCTGCTGCTCGTCACCGTTGGCGGCCTGGGCTGGGAGGCGATCCAGCGTTTGAGCCGCCCCGAGCCCGTGGCCTCCGGAACGATGATGGTGGTGGCGGCCATCGGCATCGCCGTCAACGCCGGCACGGCCCTGCTCTTTGCTTCGGGCCGCAAGAGCGACCTCAATATCCGTGGCGCCTATCTCCACATGGCGGCCGACGCCGGCGTGTCGGTCGGCGTCGTGCTGGCCGCCATCGTCATCCGCTACACGGACTGGCTCTGGCTGGACCCGGTCGCGAGCCTCCTGATCAACGCCGTCATCGTCTGGGGCGCCTGGGGACTGTTGCGCGAGGGAACGCGCATGTCGCTCGCAGCCGTCCCGCAGCACATCGACCCCACGGCCGTCCGCGATTTCCTGCGCGCGCGCCCTGGCGTCGTCGCCCTGCACGACCTGCATATCTGGCCGATGAGCACGACAGAGGTGGCGCTCACGGGCCATCTGGTGATCCCGAAAGGCCACCCCGGCGACGCCTTTCTTCACGAGACAGCGCAGGAATTGAACGCGCGCTTCGGCGTGCAGCACGCCACGCTTCAGATCGAGACCGATCCGAAAGTCGTCTGCCCACTGGAGTCGGACGCTGTGGTTTGAGCACACGCGCCTGACAAAAGGGTCTTTTCCCGAAAGCCATATGATGTTTATGTCGGACAATTCAAAATTCGGGAGGAACGGATGACGGCGACCCCATTCAATGCTGCGCGGCCCAAGACGAGCCTCGCCGAGATCGAGGCGAGCGTCGGCAAGGAGGTCGGGGTTTCGAAGTGGTTCACGATCGATCAGGCGCTGATCACCGCCTTCGGCAAGCTGACCCAGGACGAATATTTCATCCACATGGACCCGGTTCGCGCCGCCAAGGAGACGCCCTTCGGCGGCTCCATCGCACACGGCTTCCTCACGCTCTCCATGATGTCGGCGATGGCCTATGACGCGCTGCCGGAAGTCGAGGGCCGCACGATGGGCATGAACTACGGCTTCGACAAGATCCGCTTTCTCTCGCCCGTACCGGCCGGCTCGAAGGTGCGCGGCCATTTCGTAATCTCGGCGGTGGAAAAGAAGTCGCCGCAGCAGGTCGTCGTGCGCTACGGCATTTCGGTGGAGATCGAGGGCAAGCCGAAGCCAGCGCTCGCCGCCGAATGGCTGACGGTGGCGTTTTTCGGATAATCCCGCTCCCTCATCCTGAGGCGCGATCCGCAGGATCGCGCCTCGAAGGATAGCCGCGGCGAACATCCTTCGAGACGGCGTCTTCGACGCCTCCTCAGGATGAAGTATGTTGATGAAATCAGGGCGTGAGGACCCATCAGAAATGACAATCTCCTTCAAGGACCGCGTCGCCATCGTCACCGGCGCCGGCAATGGCCTCGGTCGCTCGCATGCGCTGGCGCTCGCCGCGCGCGGCGCCAAGGTCGTCGTCAACGATTTCGGCGGCGCGCGCGACGGTTCGGGCGGCTCGTCGGAAGCCGCCGACAAGGTCGTCGTCGAGATCAAGGCGGCCGGCGGCGAAGCCATGGCCGCGCCCTGCAGCGTCACCGACGAAAAGGGCGTCGCCGACATGGTGCGCAGCGCCATGGAAAAGTGGGGCCGCATCGACATCCTCATCAACAACGCCGGCATCCTGCGCGACAAGACTTTCTCCAAGATGGAGATCGCAGACTTCCGGCTGGTTCTCGACGTGCATCTGATGGGCTCGGTCATCTGCACCAAGGCCGTGTGGGACATCATGCGCGCGCAGAACTACGGCCGCATCGTGCTGACCGCGTCGTCTTCGGGCATCTACGGCAATTTCGGCCAGGCCAATTACGGCGCGGCCAAGATGGCCATGGTCGGCCTGATGAACGTGCTCTGCCAGGAAGGCGCGAAGAACAACATCCATGTCAACACGCTTGCGCCGACGGCGGCGACCCGCATGACGGAGGAGCTTCTGCCCAAGCAGGCGCTCGACCTCATGCGCCCGGAACTGATCACGCCAGGGGTGCTCTATCTCGTCAGTGAGGAAGGTCCGACGCGCTATATCATGGGCGCGGGCGCTGGCGCCTTCGCGCGCACGATCATCTACGAGACCGACGGCCTCTACATCGACGATCCCACGCCCGAAAAGGTCGCCGCGCATTTCGCCGAAATCGGCGATCCCGCGAAGCAGGAAGCATTGCAGAACGCCTTCCAGCAGACCAACAAATATGTCGGCAAGGCCGCGGCCGCGAAGGGCGTGGCGCTGAACAAGGGCTGAGCGTTTCGCGCGCCGCTCATCATTGGACGTCATTGCGAGCGAAGCGAAGCAATCCATCCATCGGCTTTTCCGTAGGGATGGATTGCTTCGTCGCTTCGCTCCTCGCAATGACGGTGAGGAGAAGCAAGTGTCTCTCGACGTCAAAACCCTCGACGAACCCCGTCTCGCCGCCTGGCTCGAGAAAAACCTCGACGGGTTCAAGGGCCCGCTGAAAGCGACCAAGTTTGGCGACGGCCAATCGAACCCGACATTCCTGATCGAGGCCACGAGCGGCGCCTATGTGCTGCGCCGCAAGCCGCCGGGCGTGCTGCTGAAATCCGCGCATGCCGTCGACCGCGAATTCCGCGTGCAGAAGGCGCTAGCCGACACCGGCGTGCCGGTCGCGAAAATGTATCTGCTCTGCGAGGACGACAGCGTCATCGGCACGGCCTTCTACATCATGCAGCGCCTCGTCGGCCGCATCTTCTGGAAGCCCGACCTGCCGGAAGTTTCCCGCGAGGAACGTGCGAAAATCTATGACGAGATGAACCGGGCGCTCGCCGCGCTCACCGCGCTCGATCCGGCCAAGGTGGGCTTGTCCGACTTCGGCCGACCCGGCTCCTATTTCGAACGCCAATTCAAGCGCTGGACCGACCAGTACCGGGCCTCCGAAACCGGAACGATCGCGGCCATGGACGACCTCATCGCCTGGCTCGGCGGCAATACGCCGGCCGACGACGGTCGCGTCTCCATCGTCCACGGCGACTACCGCCTCGACAACATGATCTTCCATCCGACCGAGCCGCGCCTGCTCGCCGTGCTCGACTGGGAATTGTCGACGCTCGGCCACCCCTTCGCCGATATCTCCTACCAGTGCATGCAGTGGCGCACGGATTCGAAGAGCATCTTCTCCGGCCTCGGCGGCCTCGATCGCAAGGCGATCGGCGTACCGACCGAGGAAGAATATGTCGAAGCCTTCTGCAAGCGCGCGGGGCTGTCGGGCATCCCCAACTGGGATTTCTACATCGCCTTCAACTTCTTCCGACTGGCGGCAATCATCCAGGGCGTGAAAAAGCGCGCGCTCGACGGCAACGGCTCCAATCCCGAGCGCGGGCTGGCCATGGGCGAGATGGTGCCGGTGCTGGCGAAAGCGGGGCTGGAGACCATCGGCAAGGCGTGAGGCCTGCCGACTTGTTTTCGTAGCGCGGCGGTCTATGTTGCACCGCATAACATTCGCGCGACTGAATGGGGTCGCCTACGCCTGACGGCGCAGGGGCCCCTTTGTCGCGCTTCCTCGACTTCGGCGGCCGCATCACGCATGAAACGCGCAATTGTCATCGTCCTGGCTCTGGTCATCCTGCTCGGCGCGGCCGGCGGGCTCGGTTATTTCCAGATGGTCATGAAGCCGGCCATGATCAAAGGCTTCATCCAGAAGGCCGGCCAGCCGACGAGTTCCGTCGCCGCCACACAGGCCAAGACCGAAACCTGGACGCCGACGCTCACCGCCATTGGCTCGCTGCGCGCCACGCAGGGCGTCGAGATCGCCCCGCAGGTCGGCGGCGTCGTGCGCGCCATCAAGTTCGAATCCTCGCAGGACATTCAGAAGGGGGCCCTGCTCGTCGAAATCGACGATTCGACCGAGCAGGCCGACCTCAAGGCCAATCAGGCCGCGCTGCGCAATGCGCAGGCGACCCTCGATCGCCAGTCCAAGCTCGTTTCGGGCGGCAATACCACACAGGCGAGCCTCGATCAGGCGACCGCGACGCGCGACCAGGCGGCGGCCGCCGTCGAACGCACCAAGGCGATCATCGCGCAGAAGCGCATCGTCGCGCCCTTTGACGGTCGCCTCGGCATCCGCCGCATCGACATCGGCCAATACGTCTCCCCCGGCACGCCGCTGGTGACGCTGCAGAAGCTCGATCCGATCTACGTCGACTTCCAGGCGCCCGAGCAATATTTCGCGCGCCTGGCCGTCGGCCAGACGATCACGCTGACTGTCGACGCCTTCGGCGGCAAGACGTTCAACGGCAAGGTCAAGTTCCTCGACGCGCGCATTTCCACCGACACACGCAATTTCCTTGTGCGCGGCGAAATCCAGAACGACGAAAAGAAATTACTGCCCGGCATGTTCGCCAATGTCTCCGTGTCCGCAGGCTCGCCGCGCGAAGTCGTCACGCTGCCGCGCACGGCGGTCGTCTATTCGCTCTACGGCGACAGCGTTTACGTACTGAAGACGCCCGCGCCGAAACCGGGCGAAGCGCAGGCGGCGCAGCCGCAAGCGGGTGTGAAGCCGTCCGACACGCTCTACGAGGTCGAGCGCCGTTTCGTGCGCGTCGGCGAGACGCATGGCGACCGCGTCGAGATCGCCGACGGCGTGAAGGCGGGAGAGACCGTCGTCTCGGAGGGACAGGTCAAGCTATTTCCCGGCATGCGCGTGCGCATCGACCCGAAGGCGGGCCTTCCGCCGATGAACCCCATGCCGAAGCTGTGAGGCCAGACGCGTGGGCTCGTTCACCGACCTCTTCATCCGCCGCCCGGTTCTGGCGACCGTCGTCAGCCTGCTGATCCTGCTTGTCGGCGCGCAGGCGGGCTTCAAGCTGCAAATCCGTCAATACCCGGAACTGTCGCAGACCACGATCACCATCACGACGACCTATCCCGGCGCCAACGCCGACCTCATCAAGGGCTTCATCACCACGCCGCTCGAACAGGCCGTGGCGAGCACCGAGGGCATAGACACGCTGGTCGCAAGCTCCCAGCAGAACGTCTCAACCATCACGCTCAATATGCGCCTGAACGCGAGCCCCGATCGCGCGGTGGCCGACGTTCTTTCCAAGATCCAGCAGGTGAAGAGCCAGCTGCCGCGCGAGGCGCAGGACCCGGTCGTCGTCAAGAAGACCGGTCAAGGCTATGCGCTCCTCTACATGTCCTTCAATTCGGATGTGCTCTCCAGCGCGCAGATCACCGACTATCTGAATCGTGTCGTACAGCCGAAGTTGCAGACCCTCGATGGCGTCGCGGAAGCCCAGATTCTCGGCGGCCAGACCTTCGCCATGCGCATCTGGCTCGACCCGACCAAGATGGCCGCGCGCGGCGTCACAGCGAGCGACGTCAGCCGGGCGCTCGCGGCCAACAATTTCACTGCCGCCGCCGGCCAGATCAAATCGGACTACACGCAGACTTCGATCAACGCCCTCACCTCGCTCGACAGCGCCAGCGCTTTCGCACAGCTCGTGGTCGTCGCGCGCGGCGACGCGCTCGTGCGCCTCGGCGACATCGCCCGTGTCGAACTCGGACCGCAGAGCGCGGATTCCTCCTCCGTCTTCGACGGACTGAAGGCGGTGTTCATCGGTATCTATGCGACGCCGACGGCCAATCCGCTCACCGTGATTGATGAGGTCCGCAAGGCCTTCCCGAGCGTGCAGCGGGAATTGCCGGCCGGCATCCATGCCGCCATCGCCTATGACGCGACCGAATTCATCCGCGCCTCGATCTGGGAGGTCGCCAAGACGCTCGGCGAGGCCGCGCTCATCGTCGTCGTCGTTATCTTCCTCTTCCTCGGCAATCTCCGCTCGACCCTCATCCCCATCGTCACCATCCCGCTCTCGCTGATCGGCGTGATGATGTTCCTGCTGGCGATGGGCTATTCCATTAATCTGCTCACGCTGCTCGCTTTCGTGCTGGCGATCGGCCTCGTGGTCGACGACGCGATCGTGGTCGTCGAAAACATCTGGCGCCACATCGAAGACGGCATGACGCCGCGCGACGCGGCGCTGACCGGCGCGCGCGAGATCGCCGGCCCCGTCATCTCGATGACGATTACGCTCGCCGCCGTCTATGCGCCGATCGGCTTCGTCTCAGGGCTCACCGGCGCCCTGTTCCGCGAATTCGCCTTCACGCTGGCGGGCTCCGTCATCGTCTCGGGCGTCATCGCGCTCACGCTCTCGCCGATGATGTGCTCGAAGCTGCTCAAGGCCCACGCGCCGGGCGAGAGCGGCGGCTTCTCCGCCTGGCTCGACCGGCGCTTCGACGCGCTGCGCAATCGCTATGAGCGGCGGCTACACAAGACGCTCAACTTCCGCGCGCTGACGGTGACGATCCTCGTGGGCGTGCTCGCGATCACTGCCGTCATGTTCGTCACGACTCCAAAGGAGCTCGCGCCGGAAGAGGATCAGGGCATTCTCCTGTCCATCCTCAAGACGCCGCAATCGGGCAATCTCGACTATACGGAAGCGGCCACGCAAAAATTGTGGCAGATCGTCGAGACGATCCCCGAACGCGCGCACCTCTTCGTCATCAACGGCTTCGCCGGCGTGCATCAGGCCTTCGCGGGCATCCTGCTGAAGCCCTGGGACCAGCGCTCGCGCACGCAGAAGCAGATCCTGCAGAACGAATTGCAGGCCAAGCTCGCGACTATTCCGAGCGCATCCGTCTTCGCCTTCTCGCCGCCGCCGCTACCGGGCTCCACCGGCGGCCCGCCGATGCAATTCGTCATCCGCACGACCGGCGATTACCAGCGTCTCGCGCAGGTAGCGGCGGAAATGCAGAAGGCCGCGACCGCCAGCGGCATGTTTATCTTCACCGACATCGACCTGAAGTTCGACACGCCGCAGCTCGAGTTCAAGATCGACGCCGCCAAGGCCAATCGACTCGGCTGGTCGATGCAGGAGATCGGCGGCGCGCTCGCCACCATGCTCGGCGGCAATTACGTCAATCGCTTCAATCTCTACGGCCGCTCCTACCAGGTCATCCCGCAGGCGCCGCGCGACTTCCGCGACGCCAAGGACTGGCTGACGCGCTATCAGCTTCGCACCTCCTCCGGCGAACTGGCGCCACTCTCGACGGTGGCAACCGTACAGCAGACCGTGCAGCCCAACAGCCTCAGCGAGTTCCAGCAGCTGAGCTCCGCGACCCTGTCGGGCGTGCCCTATCCCGGCCGTACGCTGGGCGAGGCCATCGACTTCCTCACCGCCAAGTCGAAGGAAATCTTCCCCGAGGGCTATACCTACGACTTCCAGGGCGACGCGCGGCAATACGTGCAGGAATCGAACGCGCTCACCATCACCTTCGTCTTCGCGCTGATCGTGATCTTCCTCGTGCTCGCCGCGCAATTCGAGAGCTTCCGCGATCCCTTCATCATCCTGATCGCCTTGCCGACGTCGATGTTCGGCGCGCTCCTGCCGCTCAACCTGATGAGCGTGATGGGATTGGCGAGCCTCAACATCTATTCGCAGATCGGTCTCGTCACGCTGATCGGACTCATCTCCAAGCACGGCATCCTCATGACGGAATTCGCCAACCGCATGCAGGAGGAGCAGCACATGAGCCGCCGCGAGGCGATCGAGCATGCCGCCGGCGTACGCCTGCGCCCGATCCTGATGACGACGGCCGCGATGGTGGTCGGCGTCGTGCCGCTGGTGACGGCCTCGGGCGCCGGCGCGCAGAGCCGCATCGCCATCGGCATCGTGATCGCGGCCGGCATGAGCATCGGCACGCTGTTCACGCTGTTCGTCACGCCCGCGATCTACACATTCATCGCCAAGGACCATTCCCACGACCGCGAGGAACGCGGCCTCGACCCCGCCAAGGCGGCGCCATTGGCGCATAACGCCGCGGAGTGATAGAGAGCGCGTCGCGCCGACAGGCCCCCAAACTTTCGCTCCAGCGCTATTGTGCGAGAGGGAAAGGGAGGGCGCGGCGGCCGCGCCCGAGGACCTGAAATTTGAACGCCCCGCTCGCCAAAGCCGACCCCGTCTCCCGCCGCCGCACCTTCGCGATCATCTCGCATCCGGACGCCGGCAAGACCACGCTCACCGAAAAGCTGCTGCTGTTCGGCGGCGCGATCCAGCTTGCCGGCGAGGTGCGCGCCAAGCAGAACCGCCGCCAGACCCGCTCGGACTGGATGGGCATCGAGCGCGAGCGCGGCATTTCGGTCGTCACTTCGGTCATGACCTTCGAGTACGGCGATTGCGTCTTCAATCTGCTCGATACGCCCGGCCACGAGGACTTCTCCGAAGACACCTATCGCACGCTGACCGCGGTCGATTCCGCCATCATGGTGATTGACGCAGCCAAGGGCATCGAGGCGCGGACGCGAAAGCTGTTCGAGGTTTGCCGGCTGCGCGACATTCCGATCGTCACTTTCGTCAACAAGCTCGACCGCGAGGCGCGCGATCCCTTCGAGACGCTGGACGAGATCGAGAAGACGCTGGCGCTCGACACCACCCCGATGACCTGGCCGATCGGCTCGGGCCGCGCCTTCTGCGGCACCTACGACCTGCGCCACAATGTCGTACGGAAACTGGATGCCGAAGCTGACGCCGAGCCGATGAAGGTCGAAGGGCCTGAAGACCCCAAGATCGCTACGCTCGCGGGCGAGGCGCTCGCGGAACACACGGCCGGCGAGATCGAACTCGCCATGGGCGCGTCGAAGCCGTTCGACAAGCAGGCGTTTCTCGAAGGCCATCTGACGCCGGTGTTCTTCGGCTCGGCCCTGCGCAATTTCGGCGTTCGCGACCTCATCGACGCCATGGCCGAACTCGCCCCGCCGCCGCGCGGGCTGGATACTGCGAGCCGCCACGTCGATCCGCGCGAAACGAAGATGACGGGCTTCGTTTTCAAGATCCAGGCGAACATGGACCCCAACCACCGCGACCGCATCGCCTTCCTGCGCGTCACCTCGGGCAAGCTGGCGCGCGGCATGAAGGCGAAGCTGATCCGGACGGGAAAGAACATGGCGCTCAACGCGCCGCAATTCTTTTTCGCGCAGGATCGCACCATTGCCGATGAAGCCTTCGCGGGCGACGTCGTCGGCATTCCCAATCACGGCGTTCTACGCATCGGCGACACGCTGACCGAGGGCGAGGAATTGATTTTCCGTGGCGTGCCGAGCTTCGCGCCGGAAATCCTGCGCCGCGTCCGCATCGGCGACGCCATGAAGGCCAAAAAGCTGAAGGAGGCCCTGCAGCAGATGGCGGAAGAAGGCGTCGTGCAGGTCTTTACGCCCAACGACGGCTCGGGCTCCATGGTCGGCGTCGTCGGCGCCCTCCAGCTCGACGTGCTGGCCGAGCGGCTGAAGGCCGAATACGGGTTGGACGTGACTTTCGAACAAAGCCGTTTCGAGATCTGCCGCTGGGTCACGGCCAGCAAGGCCGAACTGGACAAGTTCCTGCGCGCCTATCCCGCCTCCATCGCCGAAGACCTCGACGGCGCGCCGGTCTTCATGGCGACCTCGGCCTTCAACCTGCGCTACGAGGAGGAGCGCTGGCCGGACGTTGTTTTTTCCGATGTGAAGGATTATCAGGCTGCCAACCCGAAATAAGGCCGCAGGCGGGCGGCCGGGGGCGCTGGCGCCCTGATTTCAGACGGGCGGGAAATCCTTGATGACAAAGATTCTTCCGGTGATCATGTGTGGCGGCGCCGGCACGCGCGTCTGGCCAGAATCCCGCGATTCGCTACCGAAACAGTTCATCCCCCTGGTTTCCGAGCGCTCGACCTTCCAGATGCTGGTCGACATGCTCAAGGACCCGCTGTTCGAAAAGCCGATCGTCCTCACCAACGTCGACTACCGCTTTCTCGTCGTCGACCAGCTCCAGGCCATCAACGCCGAGGCAGACATCGTTCTGGAGCCGATGCGCCGCGATTCCGGCCCGGCCGTGGCTGTCGCCGCCGAAATGGCGGCCCGCCGCAGCCCGGACGCCGTGGTCGTGGTCTTCGCCGCCGATCATGTCGTGCAGGACCGTCCGAAACTCATCCAGCACTGCCGCGAGGCCGCCGAGGCCGCCGCCGCCGGCGCCATCGTGACGCTCGGCATACGCCCGACCGGACCCGCCACCGGCTACGGCTACATCCGCGCTGGCGAGCCGCTGAAAGAGGGCTCGCCCGTCCGCAAGGTCGAGGCCTTCGTCGAAAAGCCCGACCTCGCCACCGCTCAGAAATATGTGGCGCAAGGCTATTTCTGGAACTGCGGCTATTTCGTCTTCCGCGCCGACGTCATGCAGGGCGAGCTCGATAAGTACGAGCCCGCCATGCGCGAAGCCGCCGCAGCGGCGGTCGAGGCCGCCAGGCCCGACCTCAAGTTCATCGTGCTCGACGCCGAGGCCTTCGGCAAGGCGCCGAAAAAGTCGATCGACTACGCGGTGATCGAGCGCTCCGACAGACTGGCGCTGGTGCCGGCCGATATCGGCTGGTCGGATGTCGGCACCTGGGAAGCTGTCTGGGAACTCTCCAACCGCGATGCCGACGGCAATTCCGTGCGCGGCCATGGCGTCGTGCTCGGCGGCCGCAACGTCCACATCCGCTCCGACGAGCATCTGACCGCCGTCGTCGGCGTCGAGGACGTGGTCGTCGTCACCACGCAGGACGCGGTGCTGGTATTGCATCGCTCGAAGTCCGATCAGGTCAAGGCGCTGGTCGATCACCTCAAGGCGACCAATCGCCGCGAGGCGGCCGAACACCGCCGCATTTTTCGCCCCTGGGGCTATTACCAGTCGATCGACAATGGCGCCCGTCACCAGGTCAAGCGCATCGTGGTGAAGCCCGGCGACCGCCTCTCGCTGCAGAAGCACTTCCATCGCGCCGAACACTGGATCGTCGTGAAGGGCACGGCGGAAGTCGACCGCGACGGCGAGCGTCATCTCGTACACGAGAACGAGTCTATCTATCTGCCGATCGGCTGCGTCCATCGCCTCGGCAATCCCGGCAAGATCGACCTCGAGCTGATCGAGGTTCAGACGGGTTCCTATCTGGGCGAGGACGACATTGTCCGCATCGAGGACGTGTACAACCGCGAATAGTTGGACCGCGAGCGGCCGTCATTGCGAGCGCAGCAACGCAATGACGGGTTGGACTAGACCGCGTTCCGATACGCTTTCCGCGAAAACACGGTAAGCCACAAGATTCGCAGGTCGAGCAGCGGCGACCAATTGTCGATGTACCAGAGGTCGTGCTCGACGCGCTTGCGCATCTTGCCTTCGCCGCTCGTATCGCCGCGCAGACCGTTGACCTGCGCCCAACCGGTGATGCCGGGCTTCACATTGTGGCGGCGCGCGTAGAAGGCGATCGCCTGCTCGTACATCTGGTCGTGCGCCAGCGCGTGCGGGCGCGGCCCGACCAGCGACATTTCGCCCGAAAGCACGTTGAAGAGCTGCGGCAGTTCGTCGATGTTGGTGGCGCGCAGAATGCGCCCGACGCGTGTGACGCGCGGATCGTCGACCTGCGCCTGCGGCACATGCCGACCATCCTCCATTGTCCGCATGGAGCGGAACTTGAAGATGCGGAACGGCTCCTGATTGAAGCCGTAGCGTCGCTGCAGGAAGAAGACCGGCCCCGGACTGTCGAGCTTGATGGCGAGCGCGACAAGAGCCAAGAGCGGCGACAGCAGCGCGACCGCCGCCGCGGAAACCAGAACGTCGAAGGCGCGCTTGAGCGCGACTTCACTGGACGAAAGCGGCCGGCGCACGAGATGAAGGCTCGCGACGGAGCCTACACGCGAAATGCGCGCTTCCCCGAACCGGTCGAGCACGCGCTCGGGTCCCAGGTGAATGGAAGCCGGCACGCGCAGGAAAACGTCGATGCAGGCGTCGATCGTCTCGCGCTCCGACCATGGCGCGAGAATGAAGACGTCGTCGGGTCGCAGCATGCGCGCCGAAGCGGCCGCCAGCGCGAGATCTTCCTCCAGCGTTTCGCGCCCGCGCAGCACCGCGGCGGCCACGACCTGCATGCCGCTTTCCCAGGGCTGGTAGCGCGCCGCGAAGCCCTCGACGTCGGCCTCGTAGCCGACGAGGAACACGCGCTTGAGCGGAATGCCGCCGACCGAGGCGCTTGCCCGCACAAGCCGCACGGCGCCCGCGCGCGTCGCGATCAGGCAGCCGAGGCCGAGAAAATAGAAGCCGACGATCGTCGCGCGCGAAAATTCGCCGGTCGTCTTGGTCGCGAAGCCGAAGACGAGCGCGCAGGCGAAGACGATGTTCCAGAGATGGAAGGTGCGCCGTCCATGCCCTGCCGCCTGCAGGAAGTTGGACAACGCATATTCGTCGCGCATCGTATTGGCGGTGACGAACATCAGCGAGACGAACAATCCGAGCTCAAGGAAATTCCCGACCGGACCTTCGTCGCCGTACGCGCCCCAGTGATAGAGCATGCCGACCGCGACCGCGCTGACGATGATCGCCATCGTATCGGCCAACCCCGCGAGCATCCCGAAGAAAGACCGCAGCAAGGTCGCGCGCCCACGCGGCAGCCAGTCCGACCAGTCGAGCCGCAACGGACTCGCGTCGGGAAGCGGCGCTGGCCGGATCCGATGAGCAAGAGTGTCGTTCTTGTCGTCGCCGCGTCGACGCATCTTGTTCGACCCACGTTGAACGCCGCTGTCCCGTTTCGGGAATGCCGCGGTCGAAAGTTCGTTTCAGCGCAGGTGTTGCAAGAACGCCGCCAGCGCCGTTCGCGACGAGGTCAGCTTTCGTTAACCATGTTCGAATAATCGTTAATCAATTCTTTCAGACGAAAGCGAACGTGCAGAGGCGATTCCACGCTCTCGCCGGCGCGGCCGGCGCTTTGGCTTGCGGGCTCGCGGCGGCGGTCTGGTGTGCGTTCGCCCCGCCGCCTTACGTCGCCGCCGCCACGGTCGCGGTAGAGGCTTCGGCTGAAATCCCCGCCGCCTACGACGAAGCCGCCCTGCGCTCGCTTGCGGCCAGTGACGTCGTCCTGCGGGAAGCAGCGCTCGCGCCGGCGGCCGCGGCCGCGATCGCCCGGGAAGCGCGGCCCGCCGTACCGGACACGCTTCTTTCGATGCTCAGCGCGCAACCCGGTCAAACCGACAGCCTGAGCCGCGCGGCCGATCTGCTTGCGAGACGGATCGCCGTCGAACGAGGACCGACGCCCCGCAGCGCGCGCATCCGCGTGCGCATGCAGGACGCGGCGGCGGCCAAGGTCGCCGCCGACGCAGTCGCGCAGGCAGTCGTCGCCAGTCACAACGAAACCGCCGCCCGGATCGATCGTCGTCTCGACCGCGCGCGCGGCGAGAATCTCGCCCGCGCCGAACGCCTGCGCGACCTCGCCCGGACCCGACTCGCGGCGCTACAGGCCAGTGATCGCGTCCCGACGGCGACAATCGCGTTTGCCCCGGCCCCGTCGGACAAGGCGGCGGCAGCGCTCGCAGCGGCGCAGCGCGCCTTGGCCAGCGCACAGGCGCGCCGAGCCGAGGCCGCGCGCATCTATGGCCCGCGTCATCCTGAAATGATCCAGATCGAAACGGATGCGCGTAGCGCCGAGGCCGCACTCTCGGCGGCCCGCGCCAAAATGGCCTCGACGCCCGCGCGACTGCCGCGTGCGGAAGGCGGTCCGGACCCGCGCGCCGGTGAAATCGCCGCCGCGCGGGAGGAGGCCGAGCGGGCTGAACGCGACTATGAGAGGGAAGCGCGGCGCTTCGCAACGCCCGACAGGCGCGCGCGCGTCGAACAGGTCGCCGCCGCGCCCAAGGACCGGGACCGACCACGATCCATCTCCGTCGTCGCCGCCGCGTCGTTGCTCGGTTTCATCCTGTTCGGCGGCGCCGCCGGCCTGCGCACGCCGCTGCGCGCGCCGCCGCGTCGCGCGTCGAACCGTCGGCCGGACGCGATTGTGCAGGCAGGCGCGCTCGACCCGGCAGGCGCAGAGCATGTGGTCGCCGCGCTCGATATCGCCGCCAGCGATGGCGCGCGCCGGATTTGGATCGCTGGCGAATGCGGCCGCGAAATTCGCCAGACTGCACGGGCGCTGGCCGCCGCCTCGCTGGCGGAGGGCTGGCGCCCGCTCGTGATCGAACAATCGGGACGCCAGCACGCGGCGCGCAGCGTGGCGATCCTTGAGCGTCGCGCCTACGCTGTCTCGGCCGTCGCGGCGCGCGACGACAATCTTCTCGTCGCCCGCCCCCTCGCCACGCCGCGTGACGGATACGACGTGGACGCGGCGTTCGATCTCGTCCTGTTCGCCGACGCGTCGGCCGTCGCGCATGTCGACATTTGCGTCTGGGCCGGTCAGGCCGCGCCGGTCGTCGCCGACCCCGCGCTTGCCGAGGAAATCATCTGGATTGCGCCAGCTCAAATTGCACACGAAGCGTGACCTTCGTCACGCGCGCCGATGACCCGCGGCACTGTCGGCCAAATTCGGCAAGCGTTTCATATGCATATTCGAATTTGTGCAGAGTCGCCGGCCATGAAAACCTCCCATGCCTTCGATGCGTTCGAAGCAGCCCTGAAGTCGATGCGGGCAGCGCAGATCGCCGCTCTCGGAGCGACAGGAGCCGAGGGGCGCGAGGCAGCGGCCGAGCTTGCCGAAAGCCTCGCGAAGGTCCGCGTCGCCGCGATCCGTCTCTGGTCACAGCCTGCCACGGGCCCCTCGGACCTCATCCTGAAGGCCCGCGCTCTGCGGTGGCACTTCCCCGACGGAATCGAAGTTCCCAGCCCGACATTGCTCGGCGCGGCGGACGATCCCGCGCCGGACGCGCCGCTCGGCGCCATCGCGGTCCACTACATCGTCAAGGATCTGCTGGCGCTGTCGATGTGATTAGCGTGCGAAAAACTGCACGACCGGCGAGAGCAGCGGCGACAGCCAGCCCGGCGCCTTGCCGGCGAGCTCCGCGAGCCGTCCGAGATCCTCGTCCGGCAGCGCGCGCGTCAACCGCGCCAGCGCGAAATAGACCGCCGCGCCGAGAACGATCGCGAGCGCGATTCCTGCAGGACCAGGCGCGACTTCAATGACGGCGCGCGCGGCGATCGCGCATCCGGCGGCCGAACCGACGATGCGGGCGACCGATCCATATGGGCTCGCGCAATCGAGCGCGCGATGCAGGTAGACGAAGTTCGCCGCAACGATCGAGAACTGGATGAGGGAACGCGCGATCACCGCGCCCATCAAACCGTAGGTGGGCACGACCAGCACGCCCGCCGCGACGATCGCCACCGCGCCGGCGACGCCGGTGCGCACGAGAAAATAATTGCGCTCGGTGGCGAACAACAGCGCGGACGACACGGTCGAAACGGCGCCGAAAGCCTGCGCCGCCACGAGAATGGCGGCGGCATGCGAGGCTTCAGCGAATTCGGCCCCGAACAGCGCAGGCACCAGAGCCGGCGCGATCGCCGCCATGCCGAAACAAGCCGGGAAGATCAGGAAGGACATGAACCGCACCGCCGAGGCGAAGGCGCGCTGGAGCCCCGCCTTGTCGCCGACCGCAAACAGCTGCGCGAACAGGGCCAGCAGCCCGCCCGTCATCAGCAGCGGCGCCTGGGTCGCGACGGTCGCGAGCGTATTGGCCGCCGAGTAGAGACCCGCTTCGTGCGCGCCGCGATAATGGTTGAGGAAGGCCAGTTCCGTCCGCGACCAGACGATTGCCGCGATCAGCCCGACGCCCCAGCTCGCGAGCGAGAAGCGCCATGCGCGCCGCCTCAATTCGCTGTCGACCCGTGCGCCCGGCCGGATATGCGTCAACGTATGAAGCGCGAGCAACAGACTGCCGCCGCCATAACCCACAAGCGCGCCGGCCGGTCCGAAGAAATAGCCGCCCGCCGCGACGCCGGCGAGCTGGATGACCAGCGAGATCGACGTGAGCCGCGCCGCCTCGTCGAATCTCTGCGCGCCGCGCAATTGCGACAGGCCGTAATTGCCGATCGCCTGCAACGTGAAGAGTACGGCGAGCGCCAGCCACACCGTCGATGCGATGTCGTCGAACGGCAAAATGGGCAAATGCGCTTCGAGAGCGGGCGCGAGCTGCCACAGCGCCACGAGCGCGGCGCCGCCAGCAGCGGTCGTGGCTAGAATTGCGGGATAGAAAGCCCGCGCGAAATTGCCGGCGTCCTCGTGCAGCGCGCGCGCCTCGAGATCGGGCACGAAGCGCGCGATGGTGATCGGAAGGCCGAGATCGCAGAGGGTGACGAGCGTGCCGACGATCCAGATGCCGAGCGCAACATTGCCGGCGCCGCCGGGACCCAGCATGCGCGCGACGATGACGACGCTCAGCAGGCTGCCGAGCGCGGTCGACGCGCCAGCGAGGCTGGAATGCAATGTATTTCGCGCGAAGCGCGGAAGGGCCATGGTAAGTAACCGTTAATCTTCTCTACGCCGAACTGGCCGGACTTCTGGCGTTCTCGTCGATCATCTCTAACCTGCGAGACGGATCGCGCGCGAGTCGGAAGCAAGATCATAATGAACACGCCCTGTCGGATTCGATGGACCCTCTTTACGATCGCCTGCGCGCTCGTCGTCGGTCAGCCCGCCTCGTCCCGCGAGATCGCGCGAAAACCGAAGCCCGCGGCGGGCGTCAATCTCGCCGGCGCGGAATTCGGCGCGCCTCCAGGCAAGGCCGACAAGGATTTTCATTTCCCGTCCGAAGCCGAATTCGCGTGGGCGAAGAAAAAGGGCTTTGCGGTCGTGCGCCTTCCCTTCCTCTGGGAGCGCCTGCAACCCGTGCTCGAAAAGGATTTCGACGCCGCGCATCTCGCGCTTATCGAAGAGAGCGTCGCGCGCGCACGGGCGCAGAAACTGTCGATCATTCTCGACGTTCACAATTATGGCCGCTGGCGCGGCGGTCCGATCGGCACCGACATCGTTCCCGATCGCGCCTTCGCCGATCTCTGGCGCCGACTGGCGCATAAATTCGGCGGTCAGGGCGACGTCGTCTTCGGTCTCATGAACGAACCGCACGATATGCCCGCCGCAACCTGGGCGAAATCGGCGCAAACCGCGATCGACGCGATACGCGCGACGGGCGCCTGCAACCTGCTGCTCGTGCCCGGCGTCAACTGGACCGGCGCACACAGCTGGACGAAGGATGGCAAGCACGGCGTCAACAGCGAGGCGATGCGCGCGATCCACGACAAGGGCGCCCACGTTTTCGAATTCCATCAATATCTCGACGCCGACTGGTCCGGCACGAGCGGCCAGTGCCGCAAGAAAGACGAGGTCGTCGCGGCGCTTTCCGTCGCGACCGATTGGCTGCGGCAGAACAAGAGCAAGGGCTTTCTGGGCGAATTCGGAGCCGGCGACGGCGAGCAATGCCGCGACGGGCTCGACGCCATGCTCGCGCACATGGCGGAAAACGCCGATGTGTGGACCGGCTGGACTTATTGGGCGGCCGGCGCCTGGTGGCCGAAAGATTATCCTTTGTCCATCGAGCCGAAGAACGGCGAGGACCGGCCGCAGATGAAGGTTCTCGCCAAATGGACCGGCGGCGCGCTGCCGAACGCCTGCCCTGTTGCGCACAAGACGAAAAAGAAAAAGTAGACGTCAATTCGCGGCTTGCGCGTAGACCTGCATGTAGCGTTCCGCGACGCCCGGCCACGCGAAGGGCTGCGCCGCGGCCACGAGACGCGCGCGCGTGGCGGCGGGATCAGCAGCGAGGCGCGCGTGCGCGGCCATGATCGCCCCTGCGGCTATGGCCGGCTGCGCGTAGTCAGTCAGGACGACGTCGGATACGCGCTCGGCGAAAGACATGAAGGCTGCGTTCGCTTCCACCACCGGCAGCAGGCCCGCGCTCAGCGCCTCGATCAGGGAAATGCCGAAACCCTCGTGCACGCTCGCGCTGACGAACAGGCTCGCACGAGAGATGATCTCCGCAATCTCCGCATTGCTCGCCCCGACATGCAGTCGCACCCGGGCTTCGAGGCCGCGCGCGGCAATCTCCGCGGTGAGCCTTTCGCGCGTCCAGTCGAATTCGCCGCCGATCAGATACAGCGAGAAATCCGGATCGCTCTTGCCGAGCTCGACCATCGCGTCGAGCAGTCGATCGGGCTTCTTGTTGAATGAGAAACGCCCGATCGCGACCAGATTTTTCGTCGCCTCGCGGCTGGCGCGATCCGCGAATTTGGAAATGTCCACGCCATTCTCGATCAGCACGAGATTGTCGTGGGCGACAGCCGAGAACATATCGAAATCGGGCGAGCTGCAGGCGACGATCCGGTCGTAGCCCCGCGCCGCCGCCCGCGTGATGGTCGAAAACCACAAGCGCTTCAGACGGGCATGGGCCTCGGTATGGAAGAACCCGCCATGTGTCGTCGCCACCATCGGCCGCCGGTGCCATGGGCGCGTGAAGCTCATGAAGTCGAAGAAGAAATCGATGGCGTGGACATGCACGACATCGGCGTCGCGCACATGGCCGAGCACGGCCGGCGCGAACGGATAGCGCATCGAGCCGCGATAGGGGAACCGCATCACCTGCGCGCCCATCCAGTCTTCGCGCGCGACCAGCCGCGTGTCCGGATCGGTGAAGATGCGGTCGAGCGTCAGCACGCGCACTTCGTGGCCGGCGCGAACCTGCGCCTCGACGAGCTGGGCGACGACTTCCTCGATCCCGCCGAGCCCTGGCGGAAACTGCCGCGTGACATGAACGATCCGCATATCCGCCGCTGTTCACCCATTCGCAAGTCGAAGCCGGCAATATGCCGCCAACCCCGCAAGAAAGTCTGAACAGCCACACCCGCCCGCGAAACGAGACACACTTGAGCGACCCTGCCGCCCCGCGCCTCTCCCTCCTGTGCTGCACGGTCGGACGCACCGAAAAGCTCGGTCGCCTGCTCGACTCGCTCATTCGCCAGACGGTGCGTGACTTTGAACTCGTCGTCGTCGACCAGAACGCGCCGGGCGTGCTCGATCCCGTCCTGGCGCTCTACGCGCAAGCTCTCGACATCCGTCACGTGCGCTCGGAGAAGGGTCTTTCACGCGCCAGAAACGTCGGCCTCGGCCATTGTCGCGCGAAAATAGTGGCCTTTCCCGACGACGATTGCTGGTATCCGGATGCGCTCGTCGAAAAAATCCTGTCCATGTTCGACGTCGAGGCGCAAGCAGGCGTCATCACCGGCCGCACGGTCGACGCCGCGGGCGCGGATTCGCTCGGCCTGTTTCTGGATGCGGACGCAACGATCACGAAATCCAACGTCTGGCTGTCCGGCAATTCCAATTCGCTGTTCATCCGCACGGAAATCGCGCGAAAAATCGGCGGCTTCGACGAGACCCTCGGCGTCGGCGCTTCCACGCCGTTCAAATCGGGCGAAGAGACCGATTTCCTGCTGCGTGCGCTGGCGACCGGCGCGCGCGGCCTCTATCGCCGCGATTTGCGCGTCCATCACGATCAGGCCCCTGTCGGCGGCGCCGGCGGCGTGGCGCGCGCGCAGGATTACGCACGCGGGTTCGGACGGGTCCTGCGGCTGCACGATTATGGGGCGGCTTACCTTGCGATGCGCGTGATCCGCACATCGGCGCGCGCGGCCTTGGCGCTGGCGACCGGCGACATGGCGACGGCGCGCTACAAGGCCCTGTGGGCGCTCGGGACATTCAGAGGATTTACCGCGCCTCTTCCAGCACGCGCAGCCTGAGAACGGCGATCAGAAAGGCCGCCGTCTCGATCGTATAGCGCCGCAGCAGTCGCCCCGGTTCCTGCGCCACCCGGAACGCCCATTCCAGTCGCGCCTTGCGCATCCAGGCCGGCGCGCGCGCGACGCGCTCGGCGACGAAGTCGAGAAGCGCGCCGACGCCGAACATCGCCTTGGCGCCCAATGCGTCGAAATGGCGCGCTATGAAGAGCTCCTGCGCGGGATTTCCAAGAGCGACCAGAAGAATGTCGGGCTTCGCCGCCGCCACCGCCTGGACGACGTCGGCTTCTTCTTCCGCGCGGAAATAGCCGTGTTGCGCGCCCACCAGCTCCAGATGCGGGAAGCGTTCGACGAAGCGCCGCCCAGCCTCCGCGGCGACGCCGGGCGCCGCGCCGAGCAGATAGATGCGCGTGCCCTTGGGCAGGACGGCAAACAACGCCGGAATGAAGTCCGTTCCATTCAGATTCTCGGGAAATCCGCGCCGCTCGAGAATGCGCACGGCGATCTCCAGCCCGATGCCGTCGTTGACGACGCAGAACTTTTCGAGCGCCTCGCGACAGGTCTTGTCCCGAAGCGCGATCTCGGCCGTATGCGCGTTGCAAAAGGCGACAGCCAGCGGATCGGCCGCCGGCGCGAGCGCTCCCAGCACCCGCAGCGTGAGATCGCGACGCGTCATCCGCTCCACATTCAGGGTTCCGATGGCGGCAAAGTCGGCGCGAGACTGTTCTGACTTCGACATGGCGTCCCAAAATGGATCACTGCAACAGCACGACAGCCTTCACAGCAGGGGCGGCGCCATCCCGACCTCCGCATCTTCGCGCAGGCCCACAAAGACGTGGTTTGGGAAACGAAACGTAAAGATCGAACGGGCAATGTGGCGCCAACGCGCATTGTGCACAGGTGAATTTTGTCTCACGCGGTCGCGAGGATCGCCATTGCGGATCGAGTAGCCGACCACGCCCCGGGGCGCAGGACGGCAGCCGAACTGCGTCTGGACGCCGAGGCGATCGCGCGTCGCAACTGGCGGCTGATTCTCGCCGTCACGCTCGCCACCCTTCTGTTCGGTCTCGCCTTCGCATTGCTGTCGCCGGCCAAGTACAAGTCATCGGCGCAATTGCTGGTCGATCCGCGCGGCCTGCAGATTCTCAAGAATGACATCACGCGCACGCCAGAAAATGCCGACGGCAATCTCGTGGATGTCGAGAACCAGCGCTACATCCTTCTGTCGCGCTCGATCCTCGGCGCCGTCGTCGATCACGAGAAACTCGCTGATAACGACGCCTTTGCCGGCCGGCCCGGCCTGATGTCCCGTCTGCTCGGCCGGCCACAGGTCGACCGGCGTACGCGCGCGATCCAGACGCTGAGCGACATGGTGGAAGTGGTGCGCGGCGAACGCGCCTATGTGCTCGACGTCGTCGTGACCTCGAAAGACGCGGAACTCTCCGCGAAACTCGCCAATGTCATCGCGCGCACCTTCCTCGAGGCCCAGATCGACGCGCGCTCGGACGCCGCCAAGCGGGCGAGCGAGGAACTGTCCAAGCGGGCTGAGGACCTGCGCCGCCAAGTGCAGAAGGCTGAAAAGGACGTCGAACGCTTTCGCGCCGAGCACGGGCTGGTGCAGACCGTGACCGGACGCCCGCTCGGCGAGCAGCAGATCACCGACCTGTCGACGCAACTCGGTCTTGTTCGCGGGCGCATCGCCGATGCGCAGGCGCGCGTCGATGCCGTCGAGAAATTCCGTCGATCCGGTCAGAACGTGGAAGCGCTGAGCGAGGCGCTGAACGCGCCCACCATCGTCAGCCTGCGTGCGCAATACGCGCAGGCGGCCCAGCAGGCGGCCTCGCTCGCAACCCAGCTCGGGCCCCGCCATCCCGCGCTCATGCAGGCGCAGGAACAGGTGCGCGACGTCCGCCGCCTCATAGCGGCGGAACTCGGCCGGATCGCGGAAGCCGCAAGAACCGATCTCGCCCGCGCCAAGGCGAGCGAAGCCTCGCTGCTGAAGCAGAGCGGCATGGTGCGCACCGCCAACGACAACGACGGTTCGGCGCTCGTTCAACTGCGCGATCTCGAACGCGCGGCGGAAGCCAATCGCGTAGTCTATCAATCCTTCCTCGGCCGCGCGAAGGAACTCGGCGAAAGCCAGAATATCGACACCGCCAATGCGCGCGTGATCTCGCCCGCTGTGCCCGCGCTGAAGCCGGCCGGCGCGCCGGCGCCGCTCATATTGGCGGGCTCGTTGCTGTTCGGCCTCGTGCTCGGCTCCGGCCTCGCCTATGCCCGCGAGCGTCTCGACGGCGCCGTGCGCTCGCGCCGCGACCTCGCCACGCTGACCGGGTTGCCGCTGCTCGCCGTCCTGCCGGTCGCGAAGGGCAAAAAGGATCTCGTGCCGGATCAGGTCGCCTTCCGCCGTCTGCTCGCGCGCATACGTCCGGACCCCCGTGAGGGTGAAAAGACCGTCGCCTTCGTAGGTATCGCGGGAGATCGAACGTCCACCGAAATCGTCGTTACGCTCGCCGAATTCGCGCGCTGGGAAAAACTCGACGTCGCGGTCGTCGCCAGTGGCGATCCCGACAAGATCGCCGGCGCGCTCGAAACCAGGGGGCGTCGCGTCCTCGGCCGCGGCCACGTCGAGGTGGCGCGCCTCTCCGACATTTCGATCGGCGCCCGCGCCGCGCTTCGTCGCTTCCAGCAGGTCGTGGCGCGCGCCGATTTCGTGCTCGTCGATGCGCCCTCGCCTGTCGAGGATACCGACGCCCCGGTTGCGCTCGACCTCGCCGACCGCATCGTCATCGTGCTGCGCGCCGACGGCGTCGATCGCGCGCGCCTGCAGGCGACATTCGACGCGCTGGCCGACTATGACGACAGGCTCGTCGGCCTTACGCTCGTCGGCGATCTACCGGCGGCCTGAGATGCGCGCGCGCGCCGCGGCCCCGCTGCAACCGGCTTCCGCGCCTGATTGGCGGCCGCGCATCCTGTCGGCCGTCATTCTCGGCGCGATCCTGTTCAATTTCGCGCTCTGCTTCGTCAACACCAACATATTCCGCACCGGCGCTGGCATCGTCATCGGCTGCGAGATCGCGCTGATCGGCGTCACGCTCGCGCTGCTCGTGGGCCGCAACTTCGATATCTTCGTCATTCTCGGCGTCTATGTCGCCTACACGCTGTTCCTCGCGGCATTGCAGGGCTCGTTTGATCCGAAGCCGGCGCGCGACCTGATGATCCCCGTCATCTTCTATTTCGCGGCGCGCGAACTCGGCTCGCGCGAGGATGGCGACAGGCTGGTCTGGGCCTCCGTCTGGATCGTGCTCGCCGTCGGCCTGTTCGAATACGGCTTCCTGAAACAATTCGTGCGCCTGTTCGACATTCTCGGCTATTACGTTTCGCGCGGCACGGTGCAGGCGGCCGCCGCCGAAATGTCGGGCGATCGCCTCTTCGCCTCGGGCATGCGGTACGAGGGCCGCACACTCTTGCCGATGCTCGGCGAACATCGCGTGTCCTCCGTATTCCTCGAACCCGTCTCGGTCGGCAATTTCGGCGCGATCTGCTTTTCCTGGATCGTTCTGCGCGAATGGGGCCGGCCATTGCGTATGATCGTCAGGCTTCTGCCGGTCGTCGCCATCTTCGTCTTCGCCGACGCGCGCTTCGGTCTGTCGATTTCCCTGCTCTCGATCCTGGCGTTTGCCTTCTCCCGGCTCACGGGCCGCGTACTCGTCGCCATCGCGCCCTTCACGCTCATCATCGTGCTCGCGTGGATCGGCTACACGTGGCCCGACGTCGCCTGGGACAATACGTTGCGCGGCCGTATCCTGCTCGGCGGCCAGTTCCTGTCGAAGCTGGACTGGTCGGATGTGTTCGCGCTCGTCCCGAACTTCTCCTTCACAGCGGATTCCGGTTACGCCTACACGCTGGTGAAGATCGGTCTCGCGGGCTTTGCGGGCATGTGGATATTGTTCGCGCTCGCGCCCGCGCGCGACGAAACCTCCTGGCGCTATCGCGTCTTCGTCGCGATCTACGTCACGCTGCTGCTGGTGATCTCGAACTCCATCTATTCGATCAAGACGGCCGCGCTCCTGTGGTATCTCGTCGGCGCGCTCGATGCGAAGAAGCGCGCGCCGTCGCTTGCGCTTGCGCATTCGGCCCCGCGCGCGACGCTCAGACGCCAGCGCCTGCGTCCCGCCTGAGAAAGTTCAGCGGCGCGCATTTTGCGCGACATGCACGACGCGCATCGTCTCCGCGATCATGGTCGCGCTCGCCTGTGGCGGCGTGAGATTGTGATCGCAGCGCGCCATGCCGACGAGACGTACATTCGGATAGGCGGCGAGGCCCGCGCGATTCTTGCCGAAATAATCGTCGATCTCTCCGAGGCCGTCGTCGCCGTCGCTGTAGCACAGTGTCGTCGTCACGTTTCGTGCGCGCAGGATTTCGAACCGGCGCTTGCATTCGGCATAAAGCGCGCCGCGTGGACCGACCGGTCCCAGATAGCGCATGGCCATCACGCCGATGCGCCGATAGACGCGCTTGAGCGCGTGAAGAAAGCCGGGCCACAGATCGGCCTTGCCGGTCAGCGCCTTGGCCATGCGCTCGCGCGTCAGAAGGCGCGACACGGCCGGACCGATGCGTCGATTGCCGTAGCGCAACGCCTGCTCGACGGATTCGGAGGGGTCCCAAACGAGTCGATAGATATTAGCCGCGACGAGGCCGGCGACGCGGCCGTCGTTGATCGCCGCCTGCAGGCCGACATAGGCGCCGCTGCATACGCCGAGCAGCACGACGGGTCCGAGGCCGAGTTCGGCGACATAGTCGATCGCCTCGGTCGCATCGAGCGCTGGCCAGTCGGAATAGAGCGTCTGCCGGGGCTGTCCGGGGCGCGGCGCGCTATCGCCGATTCCCGCGAGATCGAAGCGCAGGCTCGCCACGCCCATCCGCGCGAGCGCGCGGGCATTCTCGACGCTCATGCGGCGCCAGCCGACATGCGAATTGCGGCCGACGCTGATCATCACGACGACAGGCGTACGCTCGGCCGAGACGGTCGCCGGACGGCACAGAACGCCGAACAGACGGTCGCCCTCGCCGAAGCGCGCCGCTGTCTCGACGAAACCATCTCCGGCGACGACGGCAGCGCCTTCGGCGACCTCGGCGGCGGGGGCTTCGGTCAGGCGCGCGGGCGCGATGTCGCGCAGCATGTCGATCACCCGCTGGAAAGCCGCCGTCGGCGTCACCGCCATGGTCGGACCCGCCATGATCTCGGCATAGCCCTGCAGCGGGCATTCGCGCACATCGGCGCCATTCGCGGCAAGACGCGACACGGCTTCGCTCGCATCGACCTCGGGCTTGTCGGAGACGATGCAGAAGGCGCCCTCGGCCAGCTGCAGGCGCGCGAGATCGAGGCGCCGCGCCTGCGCGGCGAAGGCCGCGGGCATTACGAAACCGGCGATCGCAACGTCGCCCGGCGCGATCTGCTCGCTGCCGTCGTCGTCGGCCGCGACCATCGCCGCGAGCGCCTGCGTTTCCCTGATATAGCGACGTCCGGTCAATGGCGGCGCGAGCAGGATCGCGCCTTTGGCGACAAGACCGCGCGCGACGGCCTCTGCGGCGATGAGGCAGCCGAGGCCGAAGCCTGCGAGCACGACCTCCCGCGCGCCGGCAAGGCGCTTCAGCAGCGCGGCTGCCTCGATGGCCGCATTGATCCAGTCGTCGAGATCGTGCGCCGTCAGGTCGGAGGCGGAATTGGCTGCGCCCGGATAATCGAACCGCAGAGTTGGATAGCCGGCGCCGGCCAGCATGGCGGAAAATTCGACGCAGGACCTGTGCGCGCACAGAGCCTCGTAGCCCCAGGGCGCGCAGAACAGCACGCCGATGTCGCCGGCTGCCGGGTGAAAATAGGCAAAGCCGTCGCGGAAGGCGACGGGCGTGGCGACCGGGCCTAGCGAAACGACCGCGCTTTCCGCGCGGACAGGGCGCGCGGACTGAGACGCGAAGGCGCTGACTGTGATGGCGTCGGTCCCGATCATGTGGCCGCAAGATAGCGAATGTCGCAGGGAAACCCGAGCCAAACCCCAAAATCCGGTTAATGGGTTTGGCGCAATCGCGGCATATACGGAAAGGTTACGCGCGGCGCAGATTGCGCGACAGCCGCGCCTCGTCTACGCGAGGCCCGTATGAGCCAGGTCCTCGCCATCACCATCCCGATCTTCCTGATCATCGGCATTGCCTATTTCGCCGTGCGCGGCGGCCTCGTCGAGCAGGCCGGCCTGAAAACCATGGCGGGCTTCGTGCTCAATTTCGCCCTGCCGGCGCTCATCATCCGCGCTCTCGCCGCGCGCAAGCTGAGCGAGGTGGCCGACGCCTCCTACTTCCTCGTCTATGGCGGGGCCTCGCTCCTCGTCTTCGCGGCGGTCTTCGCCATCGCCCGCTGGGCTCGCGGGCGCGGCCAGTCGGCGAGCGCGATCCAGGCGCTGGGCGCGACCGCCGCCAACAGCGGCTTCTTCGGCTACCCGATCGCGGCGCTGGTGCTGGGCGCGCCGGCCGGCGTCGCCCTTTCGCTCAACATGGCCTTCGAGAACATCATCCTCATCCCGCTGGCGCTGGCGCTCGCCGAGGCCGGCCGCAGCGGCGGCGCGGGCGTCGGCGAGACCCTGCGTGGGGCCGGGCGCCGCCTCGTGCGCAATCCGCTCATCATAGCCATCGTCATCGGCGTCGCCCTGTCGGCGACCGGCCTCGCCCTGCCGGCCCCGGTCGCCCGCGCCGTCGACATGATGGCCAACGCCGCCGGCGCCGCCGCCCTCTTCGCCATCGGCGGCGCCTTGATCGGTCTGGAAACACGCGGCATGGCGGGCGACGTCGGCCTGGTGGTCGCCGGCAAGCTGATCGCCCATCCACTCGCCGTCTTCGCCGGACTGAAGCTCGCGCCGGGCCTCGATCCGGCGCTGGCGAAAGCGGCGCTGATCTTCGCCTCCGCGCCCGTCATCACCATCTATCCGCTGCTCGGTCAGGTCTACGGCCAGGCGCAACTCTGCTCGGCCGCGCTCATTTCCGGCGTCGCCCTGTCGTTCCTGACGATTTCCACCCTGCTCTATTTCATTTGAGGATCAGGCCGCGCCCTTGCGCGCCGGCCCGGTTTCCGTTATTGAGCCGCCTTCCGTTTCAACGACGCGATATCAGGCGGGTCGCCCGACGATCTCCCGCGCGCCGCGAGGACCTGAAGATGAAGACCGACATCCATCCCGAATATCACATGATCAAGGTCGTCATGACCGACGGCACCGAGTTCATGACCCGTTCGACCTACGGCAAGGACGGCGACACGCTGAACCTCGACATCGATCCCAAGACGCATCCGGCCTGGACCGGCGGCTCGCAGCAGCTGCTCGACCGCGGCGGCCGTCTGTCGCGCTTCGCCTCGCGCTACGGCTCGATCGGCGCTGCGAAGAAGTAATTCGAGCCTTTCGGCTCGCATCCAAAGAAGAAGCCCCGGGCCTTGCGGTCCGGGGCTTTTTTCGTTGAGCCAGTGATTGGAGTCTTGAGCCGTTTTATGAAGCGAAAGCCATGCGCAGCCGCTCGATCTGGTCGGCGACCGGGCTGGAGGCGACCGGCGGCATGAGCGCCTCGGCTCGCGCGTAGAGCAGCTGGTCGAGATGAATGATCCTGGCCTGCAGCCGCACGGAATGGGCGACGAGGTCGCGCAGGCGGGCCGGCAGGCGGTGGAAGGTCTCGGGCGCGCTCGCCATGTCCTGGTTGGAGAGCTTGACCTTGTGCTTCTCGCTGGCGGCCTGTGTCTGGGACATCTCGCCTTCGTTGACCGCGCGCTGCAGCAGGAGCCAGGAGGCGAGCTGCATCAGCCGCGTCGTCAGCCGCATGCTCTCCGAGGCATAGGCCAGCGCTTCCATGCGCGGCAGGGCCTTGGCCTCGGCGCGGCCCGGCCCGTCGAGATAGGCGGCGGCCTCCTCGACCAGGTTCATGCCTTCCTTGAACAGGGACTTGAACGCGTCGGAGCCCGCCAGACGCTCGACGAAGGAAACGGGCTCCTGGCCCAGGGAAGACACCAAACGCACCATCACGTCACCCGTATCGTTTCGAATTGATCCGCCTGCACCGCCAGGCGGCCTTCGATCCGACACGAGCAATATAGCCGCCAGAACCGGGGCTTGTCCTGTTCAGTTTTGGTTAGGGTTAACGTGTCGGGCCCGGATTCCGGGCCTTTCGCGACGGAAGTTAATGGATCCGGGGCCGTGGCGCCGACCCCGCCGCGCCTCTGCGCCGATGATTCCACAGCGCTTTCGCCGACAATAAAAGCCGCCTGAAAGCGCCCGGCCGATACAAAAGAGAGCCGCCCAAAGGCGGCTCTTTGCAAGTTCAACAGGGAGGCGTCAAACAGAGTGGGCAGAGCCACTCGAGATCCCGAAAGCTCGGAATAGGAAAAGGCTGCGCCGATAAGGTTAATTTTCGGTTAAGGAATTAACCCCTCCGACGCGTCAATTTGCGCCGGCGCGAACAGCCGCTCCGTTATGCGACGCCTTACGTCTTGAAAAAGGCCGCAGCAGCCGCAGCCGACGCCGCCTTGGCGGTCCTGGCCGCCTCCAGCCGCGCGATCTCCACACGCAGCAGCTCGATACGTTCGGCCAGCTCTCCGACCGACAGCGCATCGAGCGGCTGGCCGATCTCATGCTCGGGTTTCTTTTTCGGTTGCGCGAAAATGTCATCCTCGATGGCCATCGGCGTCTCCCGGCGCGTCGTTTCGATTGCTTTCGCACCTACGCCCGACTATATACCGGCCATCCCGTAATTTCAGTTCATACGAGGCTCGTAGCCTCGGCCGGGCCTCGGTCCGGCGGGCCTTTCTGCTTGGGCCCGATTCCGAGGCTAGAGCTTTCTGGAGGATCGAATGAGCAACGCTCCGCTCATGCCCAAGGCGACCGCGATCTGGCTGGTCGAGAATACCTCGCTGACCTTCGACCAGATCGCCCGGTTCTGCAAACTTCATCCGCTCGAGGTGAAGGGCATCGCCGACGGCGAAGTGGGCGCTGGCATTCGCGGCGCCGATCCGATCACCTCGGGCCAGTTGACCCGCGACGAGATCGCCCGCGCGGAAAAGGATTCCGGCTACGAGCTCAAGCTCGCCCAGTCCAAGGTCGTGCTGCCGACCGTCAAGCGTCGCGGTCCGCGCTATACGCCGCTATCGCGCCGCCAGGATCGTCCCAACGCCATCCTCTGGCTGGTGCGCAACCATCCCGAGCTCAAGGATGCGCAGATCATGCGCCTGGTCGGCACGACAAAGACGACCCTGCAGGCGATCCGCGAGCGCACCCACTGGAATTCGGCGCAACTGGCGCCGATGGACCCGGTGACGCTCGGCCTGTGCTCGCAGATCGATCTCGACATGGAAGTCGCCCGCGCCGCCAAGGATGCGCCGATCCGTCCGGAGGAGCCGAGCCAGACCCTGCTGCCGGCGGAGACGACCACCGCCCGCGAGCCGCGCACGACGGAAGACGTGTTCGGCGCGCCCAAGCCCCCGGCCCCGCGCGAGGACGAGGAAGAAATCGACGTCGAGAGCGTCTTCGGCAAGCTCAAGGGCCTGAAGACCAAGGAATAAGCTCGCCTCTTCGTGTAGCAGCAGGGCCGCGAATTCGCGGCCCTTTTTGTTTGCGCGTTTGACAGCGCCATTTAAGTTGATATCAACATTTAATGCGCTCCGCGTCCATCGCCCTGTCCACGATCCACGAAGTTCGCGATTCCTGTCTGTGTCTCGCCACCCAGCGCGCGGCCCGGCGGCTGGCGCGGCGCTTCGACCGGGCGTTCAAGCCGGTCGGGCTCACCAACCAGCAGTTTTCGCTGCTGATGCCGCTGAATGCGCCGGGACCGCAGCCGATGGTCGCACTGGCCGACCTCATGGGCATGGATCGCACGACGCTCACTGCAGCGCTCAAGGCGCTCGAGCGGCGCGGTCTGGTCGAAAGCGGCCGCGATCCGGACGACCGCCGCATCCGTCGTCTGACGCTGACCGACGCCGGTCGCGCCGCGCTCGAAGCAGCCCTGCCGATCTGGCGCGCCGAACACACCCGCATCGAGCAGGAAATCACCCCCGCCAAGGCCGGCGCGCTGCGCGCCGCGCTGCGGCCCATCGTCTGATTTCAACACGGAGGAATTGTCATGCCTGTCCAAAGCCCAGCCCCGAAGGTCAAGCCCGTTCCCGACGGTTTTCGCACGGTAACGCCGCATCTCATCTGCGCCGGCGCGGCCGATGCGATCGAATTCTACAAGAATGCTTTCGGCGCGATCGAAATGTTCCGACTGCCGACCCCCGACGGCCGCCTGATGCACGCCAGCATCATGATCGGCGATTCCATGGTCATGCTGGTCGACGAGATGAAGGAAATGGGCGCGCTCGGCCCGAAGTCGCGTGGCGGCACGCCGGTCGGCATCCACCTCCAGGTGGAAGACGCCGACGCCCTGTTCGCCCGCGCGGTCGCCGCCGGCGCGGCGGTGAAGATGCCCGTCATGGACATGTTCTGGGGCGACCGTTACGGCGTCGTCGTCGACCCCTTCGGCCATGAATGGTCGATCGCCACCCATATCCGCGACCTCACCCCCGACGAGATCGCCGCCGCCGCGCAGGAAGCGATGAAGAATGCGCAAGGATGCCCTGATATGGCGCAGTCCGGCGGCTGACTAAAAGGTCTCGAACTCGACCTTGGCGGGATAGAACGCGACATGCCCGGCGATGGCTGAGACCGCCACGCCGGGATGTTCGTAGGTCCAGACCGCATTGTCGGCGATATGTTCACCGTCGACGAGCGAAAAATAATTGGCGTCGCCCTTGTAGGGGCAATGCGTCACGCGCGACGTGCGCTCGAAGAAGGCCATATCGACATCGCCGCGTGGAATATAGCGCACGGTGCGATAGCCGGCCTCGTCCAGTTCGAGCGCACGCGTCGTCTCCGCGACGACTTTGCCGTTGAATAGCACGCGAAGACGCTCGTGCGACGGCTTGATCGAGATCGTATGGTCGGGGCCCGGAATCTTGAGGGCTGCGGTCATGGCGGCGCTCCTTGGCAAGAGGCGCTTGAAATAGGGTTCGGAAGCGCGTCGCCCAGACGGGCCGGCCTCCGCCTCGCGTTCGTCCACCTCACAGCTGTCGTCGCGCGACCGCAGGGATTGTGAATTTGACCTAGTGGACCGGCCAGAAGAACGTGATCGCAGGCACGGCGACCAGAACGACGAGCAGTTCGATCGGCAGGCCCAGGCGCCAATAATCGCCAAACCGGAACCCGCCCGGCCCCAGGATCAGCGTATTGTTCTGATGTCCGATCGGCGTGAGAAACGCGCAAGACGCCCCGACCGCCACGGCCATGAGGAACGCGTCCGGCGCGACGTTCATCTGCGATGCGGCGCCCGAGGCGACCGGGCACATCACCGCTGCGGTTGCCGCATTATTCATGAAATCCGACAGCGACATCGTCACGACGAGAATGATCGTCAACGCGAGTACCGGCCGACCGTCGGCGAGCGTCGAAACGACGGCTTTGGCGATCAGATCCGCGGTGCCTGTCGTCGCCATCGCGCCAGCGACCGGGATCAGCGCGGCCAACAGAACGATGACCGACCAGTCGATCGCGTCGTAGATTCGCCTGACGGGAACGACCCCCGTAACGGCGATGGCCAGCGCCCCGGCCGAAAAGGCGATGGCTGCGGGCATCAACCCAAAGGCCGCCGATGCGACCGCCGCGAGCATGACGAGGCTGGCCAGCGCCGCCTTTCGCTTCTGCGGAACGCGCAGGGCGCGCTCGGTCAGGACGACGCAGCCGAATTGCTTGGCAAAAGCCAGAATGCTTTCGGGCGGGCCTTGCATCAGCAGCAGATCGCCCGCCGCAAGGCTCATCGTGCGAAGGCGCGACAGGGACCGCGTTCCCTTGCGCGAAACCGCCAGCAGATTGATTCCGAACCGTGTGCGAAGTCGGATCGCGCTCGCCGACAGACCGACGAGTTCCGCCCTTGGCTGCACGGCTATCTCCATGAGCGCGACCTCATCGGACTGTAGACTGGCCGCGCGCTGGCGGACGTCCCCGGCGTCCCTGGAGCCGGCCCGGGCGCCGTCGCCCGCATCCTCGGCCCGGGAGGGCCGGATCGATTCTTCGAGCTTCAGGTCGAGTTTCGACAGAAGTTCAGGCAATTTGGTCGGATCGGCTTCGATGGCGAGTATGTCGCCGACGCGAACCTCCCGATAGGGACTGGGCGCGGGAATGCGGACTTCCTTGCGGACGAGCCCGACGACTTGCCCATCGGATTCGTTGAGCGCGCCCTCCAGGTCGCGAAGCGTCATGCCCGCCGCTTTCGAGCCTTCGAGCACCCGCGCTTCGGTGAGATATGCCCCGATGTCGAAGCCCTCGTCGTCGACACGTCGTCGCGCCGGCACGAGGCGCCAGCCGCCGAACGCGATGAATGCGATGCCGGCGACCGCGACCAGAAGACCGACGGGCGTAAAATCGAACATTGCGAAGGAGGCGCCGAGCTGGGTCGATCGAAAGTTCGACACGATGAGATTGGGCGGCGTGCCGATGAGCGTCGTCATGCCGCCGAGGATCGATGCAAAAGCCAGTGGCATCAGCACTTGTCCGGGCGGAACCGACAATTTCCTGGCCGAGTGGATCGCCAGCGGCATCAGCAGCGCCAGAGCGCCCACATTGTTTATGAAGCCCGACAGCAACGCCGCGAGCGCGCTGATTGCAGCGATCATGACGGCCGGCCTTCGCGTCTTGGGCAGCGCGACCCGCGCCAGCGCGTCGATCGCTCCGGTCGCTTGCAGCGCGCTGCTCAGGATCAGCACGCCGGCGACGGTGATCACCGCAGGATGCGAAAATCCGGCGAACGCCGCCTCCGCAGGAACGAGCCCGGCGGCGACACAAGCCAACAAGGCCGCCACGGCGACCAGATCGTGACGCAACCGGCCCCACAGGAACAATCCTATGGCGACGCAGAGGATGGCGCCGAGCGCGATCTGATCCTGACTCATTCCCGATATTTGTCAGCTTTCAGAATTCGCGCGCAAGCACGCTACCCCGCCTCGCCGCCGCGCTGGCGTCTGCGCGCGAGCTTGCCCGCGAGGTTGAGGCCTACGCCCGGCCGCGACCACGGGCAGACGGCGATGCAGATGGCGCAGCCCGACGTCTCCGCGAAGAATGGTATGCATTTGTCGAAATTCACCGACCACCTTTCCTCGCCGCGCACCATTTTCTTCACGGGCGCGATGGCTTCGGGAGGGCATGCCTCCTCGCACACCCGGCAACTGGCGCAGAAATCGTCCACGCCGAAAGTCCGCTTCCCGCTCGGCGCGAAGGGCGCATCGGTGAGCACCGCGCCGAGCCGGAAGGCCGCGCCGAATTCCGGATTGATGAGTGACCCGTGCTTGCCGAGTTCGCCGAAGCCCGCTTCGATCGCCGGCGGGATGAGAACGAGCTTGGTCGCCATCGGACCCGTCACGGGCTCCGCGTCCCAGCCCTGTTCGCGCAGCCAGCCCGCGACCTTCTTCGCCACCGTCGCCGCGCGTGTGTACTGGCGCATCACGTCCACGCCCGCGGCAAGACCGGGCGCCGATTTCAACTCATCGTAGTCGTGCTGCACGCCGAGAATGATGACATTGCGAAACGCCGTCGTCTGCCCCGCAAACAGCCATTCCGCGCGCATCGGCGTCACGCCCGCGCGCTCGCAGTCCCCGCCGGCGACGAAGGCGTTCAGCGCCGCTGTCCATTCGTCCGGCGACCGCTCCACCTGCCTGACGGCGACCTCAGGCAAGGGCGCCTCGAGCACCACACGCCGCCGCGCGCGCTCCGCCGCAAGCTCCGTGCCCGGCGTCTCCTTCGTGAAGAACCAGCGTTGCACGCCGCCGAAAGGGATGTCGTCGGGATTGGTCGCCCAGAAGACGACATCCGGGCGCCGTGGCTCGTTCTCGCCGACGCCGTTGATCTCCTCGCCCGTGACGTGCGGCCGCAACGCGACCATCGCTGGATCGGGCGCGAATGGCCTGTGAGGATTGGGCTTCGCCATGAAACGCGCTGCCTCCGCATTGCGATCGTCAAGCCGACGATAGCAATGGCCGGGCCAGAGCGACACAGGATTTCCGGCAGGCGTCGCCTGCCGGAAGTCGTTCAATTACACCCCGTGGCTCTTCAGCGCGCTCGCGATCTCGTCCAGAATCGCGGGATCGTCGATCGTCGCCGGCATTGTCCATTGATCGTGATCGGCGATCTTCTTCATCGTCGCCCGCAGGATTTTGCCCGAGCGCGTCTTCGGCAGGCGATCGACGCAGACCGCGATCTTGAAGGCCGCCACGGGGCCGATCTTCTCACGCACCAGCGCGACGATTTCCTTCTCGATCTGCTCGTGCGGCTTGTTGACGCCCGCCTTCAGCACGACGAAGCCGCAGGGCTGCTCGCCCTTGAGCGCGTCCTTGATGCCGATGACCGCGCATTCCGCGACATCGGGATGCGAGGACAGAACCTCTTCCATGCCGCCCGTCGACAGGCGATGGCCGGCGACATTGATGATGTCGTCGGTGCGGCCCATGATGTAGAGATAGCCGTCCTCGTCGACGAAGCCCGCGTCCGCCGTCTTGTAGTAGCCGGGGAATTCCTCGAGATAGCTTTCCACCATGCGCTTGTCGTTCTGCCACAGCGTCGGCAGGCAGCCGGGCGGCAGCGGCATCTTCACTACGATCGAGCCCATCTGGCCCGTCGGCACGGGCTTGGCGCCTTCATCGACGATCTGCACGTCATAGCCCGGCATCGGCACGGTCGGCGAACCGTATTTCACCGGCAACTGGCCGAGACCGACGGGATTGCCGACGATGCACCAGCCGGTTTCCGTCTGCCACCAGTGATCGAGCACGGGCCGCTTCAATATCTGCTCGGCCCACTGGATCGTGTCGGGATCGGCGCGCTCGCCGGCCAGGAACAGCGTACGGAAATGAGAGAGATCGTAGCGACCGAGATGCTCGGCCTTGGGGTCTTCCTTCTTGATCGCGCGGAACGCGGTGGGCGCCGTGAACAGAGCGACGATCCTGTTCTCCGCGATCACGCGCCAGAAGGCGCCGGGATCGGGGGTGCCGACCGGCTTGCCCTCGTAGACGATGGTTGTCGCGCCATGCAGCAGCGGCGCATAGGCGATGTAGGAATGGCCGACCACCCAGCCGACGTCCGAGGCCGCCCAGAAGGCCTCGCCCGGCTCGACGCCGTAGAGGTTCTTCATCGTCCATTTCAGCGCGACCATGTGGCCGCCATTGTCGCGCACCACGCCCTTCGGCACGCCGGTCGTGCCCGAGGTGTAGAGGATGTAGAGCGGATCGGTCGCGGCCAGTTCGACGCAATCGGCTTTTTGGCCCGCGGCCTTGGCTTTCGTGACGGCGTCGGCCCAATCGTGATCGCGGCCGGCGGTCATGGCGGCCTGCGATTGCGGACGTTGCAGCATCAGCACGGCGTCGGGCTTGGCGACGGTCAATTCGATCGCCTGGTCGAGCAGCGGCTTGTAGTGCACGACCCGGCCGGGCTCGATGCCGCAGGACGCCGCCATGATCGCTTTTGGCTTGGCGTCGTCGATGCGCGTCGCCAGTTCCTTGGCCGCGAAGCCGCCGAACACGACGGAATGGATCGCGCCGATGCGCGCGCAGGCGAGCATGGCGAAGACAGCTTCCGGGATCATCGGCATGTAGACGATGACGCGGTCGCCCTTGGCGACGCCGAGATTTGTCAGAACCCCGGCGAGCGTCGCGACTTCGTCGAGCGCCTCGGCGTAGGTGTAGGTTTTCTTCTGGCCGGTGACGGGAGAATCGTAGACCAGCGCCGTCTGATCGGCGCGGCCGCCCTTCACGTGCCGGTCGAGCGCGTTGTGGCAGGTGTTGCAGGTCGCGTCCGGGAACCAGCGGCCATAGACGCCGGCTTGCCTGTCGAAGATTTTCGACGGCGGCTTGATCCAGTCGATCTGCTTCGCCGCCTCGGCCCAGAAAGCCTCCGGATCATTCTTCCACGCGCCGTAGACTTCGCCGTAGCTCGACATGGGTCCCTCCCGTAACTGGCTGGCGGGATTCATGGCGAGGGCGGGGGCCGAATGCAATGGCGGAGGATTTAGCTCTTAGGCTATAGGCGAGACGAAGGACCGCCGCCCACAATGTTCGCCCTCCCCGAAAGCCCGATCTTCTACGCCGCCGCCATCCCGGCGGTCATTCTCGTCGGCCTGTCCAAGGGCGGCTTCGCGGGGCTGGCCACGCTCTCGTTGCCGCTGCTGGCGCTGGTGAGCGCGCCGATCCGGGCGGCCGCCATCATGCTGCCGATCCTGATCGTGCAGGACATGGTCAGCGTCTGGTTCTACCGCCACGAATTCGACCCTCGCGTCGTCGCGATCCTGCTCGGCGGTTCGCTCATCGGCATCGCCGGCGGCGCACTGTTCGCCGCGCATGTCTCGAACGCGGCCGTCCTGCTGATCGTCGGGCTGATCGCGAGCAGCTTCGTGCTCTATACCTGGCTGCGCAGATCTTCGCGCGCCGACGAGCCACAACCGGCGAAGATCGCGCCGGGAATTTTCTGGGGCGCCTGCCTCGGCTTCACCAGCTTCATCGCCAACGCCGGTTCGCCGCCCTTCCAGGTCTACGTCCTGCCGCAGCGCCTCAAGCCGCAGACCTACGCTGGCGTCCAGACCATGGTTTTCGCGGCCGTCAATCTCATCAAGCTCGCCGCTTTCTTCGCGCTCGGCCAGGTCTCGTTCGACAATTTCGCGGTCTCGGCGAGTCTGTTTCCGATCGCCATCGCCGCCACGTTCGCGGGCGTCTGGCTGGTGCGCCGCGTACAGGCGGGCGTCTTCTACAAATTTGTCTACGCCATGACCTTCGTGATCGGCCTCAAGTTGATCTCGGATGGATTGAAGGGTCTCGGCGCCTGGTAAGGGACGGTTCCGGCGGGCATTCCGTCATGACGAATCCGCAGACCAATTCGATTGCCGAGGTTGATGTTGGCCACATTTGATTGCAAGTTGCGGACTTCAGCCCCTTACGCCGATCCCGCATCGAGCGGGCAAGACGGACGGGGCGTTTATTCGCTTGGACGGCGCCAGGCGCGAGAGGGGGTAGTCATGAAGCGGACCATACTCAAGACAGGCGCCATTCTGGCCATCGGCCTGGCGTTTACGCTCGACGGCGCGGTCGCGGCGCCCGCGAGCTTCGGCGGAGCGGCGCATATGCCGGCTCTGTCCTCGATCTCGCCGGACGCCGGCGTGACGGAGGTGCAGATGCGGCGGCGCGGCGGCGGCGGGCGCGTGGGCGTCGCGCCACGAGGCCGCTTCGTCCCCGGCGGCGGCGGCCGTCGTCGTGGCCTCAGCTCCGGCGCGGCCATCGGCCTCGGCGTCGGCGCGGCGGCGCTCGGCATTCTCGGCGCGGCGGCGGCCGCCAATGCGCATCCCGCGCCAGCGCCGGTCTATGACGCAGGCGAATGCTACTGGGTTCGTCGTCCAATGTACGACGACTGGGGCAATTATATCGGTCGTCGTCGCGTGCGCGTCTGCGACTGATCGCAATAGCGACAGAACGAAACATGCAAGCCGGCGGGCCCAATGCTCGCCGGTTTTTTGTTGCGCCTGCGAAGGATTTTTTCCGCATTGCAGCTTGCAACTGCGACAGTTTTTCGCACTTCGAGACGTCTTTGTTTGATCTCGCGCAGGTTGTGCGCCCCGCCTCCGGTCATACGTTTGGATCGCGCAGAGTATCGCGCAGGATGAACAAGGGGGCAGATATGAACGGAAGAAACTGGATTCTCGGAGCTGCGATGCTGGCTGGCGCATCGCTCTTGGCGACGAGCGCGGCCTCTGCCGCGCCTCTGAGCGTGGCTGGCAAAGCCCTGTCGAACGCACCAATCGCGTCGAGCGAAGCGTCCGACCTGATCGTGAAGACGCAAGGCCGTCGCGTCGGCGGTGGACGTATCGGCGGCGGGCGTGTCGGCGGAGGCCGCATTGGTGGCGGGCGTGTCGGCGGAGGCCGTTTCGTCGGCGGCGGCGGGCGCGGTTGGCGCGGCGGCGGGCGCGGCATCAGTTCCGGCGCTGCGATCGGCCTCGGCGTCGGAGCTGCGGCGCTCGGCATTCTGGGCGCAGCGGCGGCTGCTGGCGCGGCGGAGGCGCCGCCGGCATACGGCCGTTGCTACATCGTGCGCCGCCCGGTGTACGACGATTGGGGCAATTATCTCGGCCGTCGCCGCATGCGCGTCTGCGACTGAGCGAAGATCGGCTGAAATGAAAACCGGCGGGGCCATGCCCCGCCGGTTCTGCATTCAGGAGACCCTGCTCACTTCTTGATCAGCGGGCATGCGCTTTCCGACAGCGGACGCGCCGCGTCTTCCGGCGAAATGTCGGCGACCTTCTTGAACAGGTCCCACTCGCCCTTCGATTCCGAGGGCTTCTTCACTTCGTAGAGATAGGCCTTGACCATACGACGGCCGTCGGCGCGGAACGGCGCCTTGCCGAACAGTTTGTCCTCGGCCGGGATCTCCTTCATCTTCGCGACGACCTTCGCGCCATCGTGCGGGTTGCCGCCCATGGCTTCCAGCACCTTCAGATAGTGCAGCGTGCCGGCGTAGACGCCCGCCTGTCCCATCGACGGCATCTGGTGCTTGTTGGCCATGGCCGCAAAGCGCTTGGACCAGGCGCGCGTATCGTCGTTGGCGTCCCAGTAGAACGAGTTGGTGAAGGTCAGACCCTGCGCCGTCTTGGCGCCGAGCGCATGCGCGTCGTTGATGAAGAACAGGAGCGCGGCCAGCTTCTGGCCACCCTGGACGATGCCGAATTCGGCGGACTGCTTGATCGCGTTGGTGGTGTCGCCGCCGGCGTTGGCGAGGCCAATGACCTTGGCCTTGGAGCTCTGCGCCTGCAGCAGGAAGGACGAGAAGTCGGCGGTGTTGAGCGGATGCTTGACGCCCCCGAGAATCTTGCCGCCGTTGGCTTTCACAACTTCAGCCGTATCGCGCTCCAACGCATGGCCGAAGGCGTAGTCCGACGTCAGGAAGAACCAGGTGTCGCCGCCGGCCTTGGTCATCGCCTGGCCGGTGCCGTGGGCGAGCATGTAGGTGTCGTAGGTCGCCGACAGCGTGTTCGGCGAGCAGGCCTTGCCGGTCAGGTCGGCCGACGCCGCGCCGGAATTGACCAGCACGATGTTCTTTTCTTTCACGACGTTCGACACGGCGAGCGCAACGCCGGAGTTCGGCGTATCCGTGATCATGTCGACCTTGTCGACGTCGGCCCATTGGCGCGCGATGTTGACGCCGATGTCGGGCTTGTTCTGATGGTCGGCGACGACCACGTCGACCTTCCAGCCCTTCTTCGTCAGGCCCGAGTCCTCGATGGCGAGCTTGACGGCGGCGACAGAGTTCGGGCCGCCGATATCGGCATAAAGGCTGGTCTGGTCGTTCAGCACGCCGATCTTGACGTTCTTGTCCTGCGCCAGCGCGGGGACCGCCGCCAGCATCGCGCCGAGAGCGACCGCGACCATCATCCTGTTTTTCATCATTCCCTCCGAATTATTTTTCAGGATGGGGAACATGCACAAACATGCCAGGGAAGGCAAACCATTCCGCATGCCGAAAGCAAACTGCGGCGCCCGAATTTTCGACAGGCTTAATTCGCGCTATGAAAGGACGCCAGCTTCAGGGGAGCAGAATGACGCGGACAGCCTACGACATCGATCTCGACCGCAACGCAGCAAATCACCAGCCGCTGACGCCGCTGCAATTCCTCGAGCGCGCCGCCGCGGTCTTCCCCGACCATACCGCCGTCGTCCACGGCGACCTACGCCGGCCATATCGCGATCTCTTTGCGCGCGCGCGTCGTCTCGCCAGCGCGCTCGAAAAGCATGGGATCAAGCGCGGCGACACGGTGTCGGTCATGATGGCCAACACGCCCGCCATGGTCGAAGCCCATTACGGCGTGCCCATGTGCAAGGGCGTGCTCAACGCGCTCAACACGCGTCTCGACGCCGCGATCATCGCCTTCACGCTCGACCATGCCGAAACCAAAATTCTGATTGTCGATCGCGAATTCTCGAAGGTCATGGGCGAGGCGCTCAAACTCGCCAAGACCAAGCCCTTCATCATCGACTACGACGATCCCGTCTACGACGGGCCGGGAGAACGCATCGGGTCGATGGAATATGAAGACTTCATCGCGGGCGGCGATCCCGCCTACCCCTGGCATGTGCCCGACGACGAATGGGACGCCATCGCGCTCAATTACACCTCGGGCACGACGGGCGACCCCAAGGGCGTCGTCTATCACCATCGCGGCGCCTATCTGCTGGCCGTCGGCAACGTGCTGTCCGCCAATCTCGGCAAGCATCCCGTCTATCTCTGGACGCTGCCGATGTTCCACTGCAACGGCTGGTGTTTCCCCTGGTCGCTGAGCGCGGTTGCTGGCACGCATGTCTGCCTGCGCGCGGTGCGCGCCTCCGCCATGTACGAACTCATGTCGGCGCACGGCGTCACCCATATGTGCGGCGCGCCCATCGTAATGTCGACAATGCTGGCCGCGAGCGACGCCGAGAAGAAGCCACTCGCCAAGTCAGTCGAATTCATCACCGCCGGCGCGCCGCCGCCGGCCGCCGTACTCGGTCAGATGAAGGCGGCGGGCTTCGCCGTCACCCACGTATACGGCCTGACCGAGGTCTATGGCCCCGCCGTCGTCAATGAATGGAACGCCAAGTGGGACGCCCTGCCCGACGACGAGCAGGCCGCGCTCAAGGCGCGCCAGGGCGTGCGCTATCTCGCGCTGGAAAATCTCGACGTGCTCGACCCGGATACGATGCAGCCCGTGCCGGCCGACGGCGCGACGCTCGGCGAGGTCATGTTCCGCGGCAATGTCGTGATGAAGGGCTATCTGAAGAACAAGAAGTCGACCGATGCGGCCTTCGCCGGCGGCTGGTTCCATTCCGGCGACCTCGGCGTGAAATATCCTGATGGCTATATCCAGCTGAAGGACCGTTCGAAGGACATCATCATCTCCGGCGGCGAGAACATTTCGTCGATCGAAGTCGAGGATGCGCTGTTCAAACATCCCGCCGTCGCGCAGGCGGCCGTCGTCGCGCGGCCCGACGACAAATGGGGCGAGACGCCCTGTGCCTTCGTGGAGCTGAAGCCCGGCGCCAGCGCTACCGAGGAAGAGCTGATCGAATGGTGCCGCGGCAAGCTCGCGCGCTTCAAATGCCCGAAGAATGTCGTCTTCACGGAACTGCCGAAGACGTCGACAGGGAAAATCCAGAAATTCGTGCTGCGCGAGCGCGCGAAGGCGGTGTGATAGGCGAGGAGGGCCGCCAGGACCAAACAAACATCCCCGGCCGCGCGATCGCGGGGCCGGGGATGTTTGGGGGCAAAACCCTCACTCGTCGCTAGTGGACGGTCTCGCTGTCCTGAATCTTCAGCTTGCTAATTTCGTCCTTCAGTCGAAGCTTCTTCTTCTTCAGCTCATGGATGTGATTTTCGTCGCTTCCGGGGTGAAGAAGTTCCTTCTCGATTTCGTTCTCGAGCGTCTTGTGACGGCGTTCGAGTTCGGCGAGATGGCTTTGCATCGACATGCATGCTCTCCTTTTTCAATCGCACACACGGGATGATGACACAGGTTTGACAGGCCGCAAGCCTTTCCGTCGCGCGTGCTCGATCAAATTTAACGTGAACTGAAGTTTGCGCCGCAATCTCGCTTCAAACTGTCGCGTGTCGCTTGAAACTGTCGCGACGCCCTTGCCGTCCGGCATGAGCGGCGCGATACTGCCTCTGCGTCCGTTGCTTCGCGGCAGCGTGCGCGCGATGTCTTGCACGTTTCTGTCAGCGCCTATCGCCCGGACCTCATGTCGCCCAAAATTACCGACGCCGAACGCGAAGCGCTTGAAGCGGAACTGGAGCGATTGAAGCAGGAGCATCGCGACCTCGACGCCGCGATCGACGCCTTGGGCTCCGTCGGCGCGAGCGACCAGCTGCAAATCCAGCGTCTCAAGAAGCGGAAGCTCTCCCTGCGCGATCGCCTGTCCTTCGTGGAAGACCAGCTCTTTCCCGACATCATAGCCTGAAACCGAAATCCTCATGCTGAGGAGCGCCTGCAAGGCGCGTCTCGAAGCATGGCCGGAACCCGGCCCTCTGCCGCCCTTCGAGACGCCCGCTGCGCGGGCTCCCCAAGACGAGGATTGTTTTTCCCCGAACGATCCTACTATTGCCACCGCCCGCCCCTTCGTTTATCCGCGCTTTTTCGCTGACAAACCGAGGCGCAATTGCCGCAGCGCACAACGACCGTCCCCGTCGCCATCATCATGGGCAGCCAGTCCGACTGGGCGACCATGCGCCACGCCGCCGAGACGCTCGACGCCTTGGGCGTGACGCACGATGCGCGCATCGTTTCGGCGCACCGCACGCCCGACCGTCTCGTCGCTTTCGCCAAGAGCGCGAAGGCCGAAGGTTTCAAGGTGGTGATCGCCGGCGCCGGCGGCGCGGCCCATCTGCCGGGCATGTGCGCCGCCATGACGCCGCTGCCCGTCTTCGGCGTGCCCGTGGAATCCAAGGCCCTGTCAGGGCAGGACTCGCTCCTTTCGATCGTCCAGATGCCCGGCGGCATTCCCGTCGGCACGCTGGCCATCGGCAAGCCCGGCGCGATCAATGCCGCCCTGCTCGCCGCCGCCGTCCTCGCGCTGAACGATCCCGCGCTCGCCGAACGCCTCGACGCCTTCCGCGCGAAGCAGACGGCGTCCGTCGCCGAGCGTCCGTCCGATGACGCCTGAAATCCTCCCGCCGGGTTCGACCATCGGCGTGCTAGGCGGCGGCCAGCTCGGCCGCATGATCGCGCTTGCCGCCGCGCCGCTCGGCATCAAGACCCACATCTACGCCCATCACGCCGACGAGCCGGCCTGCCATGTGGCGGCCACCGTCACGACCGGCGAATGGACCGACGAGGCCGCGCTCGCGCGCTTTGCCGACGCGGTCGACGTCGTGACCTACGAATTCGAGAACGTGCCGGCCGCGACCGCCGCCTTTCTGGCCGCCCGCAAGCCGGTGCGGCCGGGCCCGCTGGCGCTCGAAAAGACGCAGGACCGGCTGGTCGAGAAGGATTTCGTCAATTCTCTCGGCATCCCGACCGCGCCCTATGCGGCGGTCGACGACGCCGGCGCGCTGATCCGCCATATCGGCAGGATCGGCCGCCCCTCGATCCTCAAGACCCGCCGGCTCGGCTATGACGGCAAGGGCCAGATAATGCTGCGCGAGGGTTCCGACGTCGGCGCGGCCTTCCGCGCACTCGGCGGCGCGCCCTGCATTCTCGAGGGCTTCGTCAATTTCGAGCGTGAGGTCTCGGTTGTCGGCGCGCGCGGGATCGACGGTTCCTTCGCGGCCTTCGACGTCTGCGAGAACGAGCACGAGAACCACATTCTCAGCCTGACCCGCGCCCCCGCCCGCATGGCGCCGGAGACGGCGGCCGAGGCGATGGACATCTGCCACAAGATCCTCGACGCGCTCGATTATGTCGGCGTGATCGCGGTCGAGATGTTTCTGGTGGCCGAAACCGGCCCGGACGGCGCCCGGCGCGAAAAGGTCGTGGTCAACGAAATCGCGCCGCGCGTCCATAATTCCGGCCACTGGACGATCGAGGGCGCCGAAACCTCGCAATTCGCGCAGCACGTTCGCGCCATCTGCGGCTGGCCGCTGGGTTCTGCGAAAATCCGCGGCGAGGTCGAGATGCGCAATCTGATCGGCGATCAGGCCGACAAATGGCGCGAGATCGCCGCCGAGGCGGGCGCTGCGCTGCATCTCTACGGCAAGGCGGAGGCCCGTCCCGGCCGCAAGATGGGGCATGTCACGCGGGTGTTTTTGCCCGGCCGGCAATAGACAAGCCCCCGGGATTCTGTTAATCGCCACCCCACTATCGCCTTAGCCCCTCGGGCGCGGGCGGTTCCCTTTTTTCGAAATTGATGGGCGGAGCCGAAATGGCGCATGCCCGATCGGGCCCAAAAGCCCGCCACAGGAGGTCCGGTGCAAGTTCTCGTTCGCGACAACAACGTCGACCAGGCGCTCAAGGCGCTCAAGAAGAAGATGCAGCGCGAAGGCATTTTCCGTGAAATGAAGCTGCGCGGCCATTACGAGAAGCCGTCCGAGAAGCGCGCCCGCGAGCAGGCCGAAGCCGTCCGCCGCGCCCGCAAGCTCGCCCGCAAGAAGATGCAGCGCGAGGGCCTCCTGCCCTCGAAGCCCAAGCCCGCTTTCGGCGCGGCCCGCTAAGCATCTTCCGCGATTCGTTTGCTGCGGCGGCCGACCTGTTCGGCCGCCGTGTCTTTTTTGCATCAGTTAACGGTTTCTTGACCGTTTTTTTCGACTTTGCGCGAATCGTCCCGCAAGTCGCCCGAATGCGGACCGATAGGGTCGCCAGTCTCCAACGGCACTACACGTGAAGGGGCCGTCATGGTCGCAGGAATTCGCAACCGTCTGGCGTCGACGACGCAGTTGCCCGGCGCGCTCGCCGGCTTCGCAGCGCTCGGCTTGTGCCTGGCGCTCGCTGGCTGCGACACGGTCGGCGCGACGCGTGGCCTGAGCGGCTCGACGCCCCGCATTGCCGAAGTCGCCCCGGACGATCCGGCCGCAGCCTCCGCCAACATCGCCTCGCTGACCGACGTCATCAACCGCAACCCCAACAGCGCCGAGGCCTATCTGACGCGCGGCAACGCCTATGCCCGCAACGGCCGCATGGGCGATGCGATCACGGATTTCAGCCAGGCGATCAAGATCGACCCGAACAACGCCGCCGCCTACACCAATCGTGGCCTCGCACAGCGCCAGCTCGGCCGTAACGACGCCGCGCTCGCTGATTTCACCCGCGCCATCGAGGTCAATCCGCGCCACGCCTCGGCCTATCTCGGCCGCGCCAACCTCCTGCGCGCGCAGGGCAGCCTCGACCAGGCGATGTCGGACCTCGATCAGGCGATCCGCCTCAATCCGGAGAGCGCGCAGGCCTTCCATGCCCGCGGCCTGATCTACCAGAAGCGCGGCGAGAGCCAGCGCGCCGTCACCGATTTCGACAACGCCATCGACCGCGACCCCTTCGCGGCCGCGCCCTATCAGGCGCGTGGCGAGAGCCTGCTGGCGCTCGGCAAGTACGACAAGGCGATCGAGGATTTCAACGCGACGCTCAACGTCGACAACAAGAACCCCAACGGATGGGCCGGTCTCGGCGTTGCCTACGAGAAGCAGGGCAACCGCGTGAAGGCGGCCGAATCCTACCAGCGCGCCCTCGTCCTCGATCCCAACAACCGCATCGCCCGCGACGGCGCCAGCCGCGTCCGCGTCTGAGCCGGATCGCCAGCGCGATCTGGACCTCGAGCCTTCGGGCTCGCTGCAACAGTGCGAGCCTGAAGGCTCGTGGTCCTGTCTCCCCTCACGCGCGGTCCTACCCCTGGCTTCGGCTGCGTTTTCGGCCGACCCCATGCGATCGGCGTCGCATCTCAAACCACCCGGATAACCGCTTCGAAACGCGCGTTCCCCCGGCGCCCGCGACGGATCGCCGCGCCCGCCGAAGGAATGGATTTCCTCGCTCGCAAGCCTCGCTCTATGGTGCGGCACGGGATTGCTGTATGAAGCCAACCCTTGGCTTCTGAACGAAAAGACGGGCCCCGGGGCGGTTGCCGCCCCGCGGATGCGAGGAGAAACGAGCCGATGCCGCAGGTCATTGGAATTCCCAAGGAAATTTTTCCCGGCGAGAAGCGCGTGGCGATCGCGCCCGATGTCGTCCAGAAGCTGGTCGGCCTCGGATTTTCGGTTCAGGTCGAAAAGGGCGCGGGCGACGCCGCCGACATTTACGACGACGCCCTGACGGCGGCAGGCGCGACCATCGCCGATAGCGCCGCAGCGATCTGGTCGACCTCGGACATCGTCTTCAAGGTGCGCGCGCCGACCGATGGCGAAGTCGCGCAGATGAAGGAAGGCCAGGCGCTCATCTCCTTCATCTGGCCGGCGCAGAACCCGGAGCTGATGGAAAAGCTCAAGGAAAAGAAGGTCACGGTGCTGGCGATGGACGCCGTGCCGCGCCTTCTGTCACGTGCGCAAAAAATGGATGCGCTGACCTCGCAGGCGGGCGTCACCGGCTATCGCGCCGTCATCGAGGCCGCCAACGCCTTCGGCCGCTACTTCGCTGGCCAGATCACGGCGGCCGGCAAGATTCCGCCGGCGCAGGTCTTTATCGCCGGCGCGGGCGTCGCGGGCCTGGCCGCCATCGGCACGGCGGCGGGCCTCGGCGCCATCGTGCGCGCCAATGACACGCGCGCGGAAGTGGCCGATCAGGTGAAGTCGCTCGGCGGCGAATTCGTCAAGGTCGACTATGACGAGGAAGGCTCGGGCGGCGGCGGCTACGCCAAGGTCATGTCCGAAGGCTTCCAGGCCGCGCAGCGCGAAATGTACGCAAAGCAGGCGAAAGACTCCGACATCATCATCACGACCGCGCTGATCCCCGGAAAGCCCGCGCCGAAACTCATCACCGCCGACATGGTGAAGTCGATGAAGCCCGGCAGCGTGATCGTCGATCTCGCGGCCGAACAGGGCGGCAATTGCGAACTGACCGTGCCCGGCGAGGCCGTGGTGCGCCATGGCGTCACCATCGTCGGCTACACCGACCTGCACAGCCGCCTCGCCAAGCAATCCTCGACGCTCTACGCAACCAACCTGCTGCGCCTTACGGAAGAACTGTGCAAGGCCAAGGACGGACAGATCGTCGTCAACATGGACGACGACGCGATCCGCGGCTTCACGGTGGTGAAGGACGGCGAGATCACCTGGCCGGCGCCGCCGTTGAAGCTCCCGGCCCCGCCCGCGGCGAAGCCCGCCGCCGCAACACCTGCGGCCGCAGCGCCCGCGCCGAAAAAATCCTCCGGCCATGGCCACGGCGCGCCGAGCGAGCCGATGGCGCTGAAGACGCTGCTGATCGCCTTCGGCATCGGCGCGCTGCTTTTCCTGCTCGTCGGCGCCTATGCGCCGCCGGCCTTCCTCGGCCACTTCACGGTCTTCGTGCTGGCGATCTTCGTCGGCTACATGGTCGTGTGGAACGTGACCCCGGCGCTGCATACGCCGCTGATGAGCGTCACCAACGCCATCTCCTCGATCATCGCGATCGGCGCGCTGATACAGATCTGGCCGCCCGGTTCGCCCGACAGGCCAAACACCTGGATCCTCATCATCGCCTTCGTCGGGCTGACGCTCACCACCATCAACATGTTCGGCGGCTTCGCCGTGACGCGCCGCATGCTGGCGATGTTCCAGAAGTAAGGGGCGGGAAATGTCATCCAGCATCGTGACGGTCGCCTATATCGGCGCGACCATTCTCTTCATCCTCTCGCTCGGCGGCCTCTCGAACCCGGAGACCGCCAAGCGCGGCAACTGGTACGGCATAGTCGGCATGGCGATCGCGGTGATCGCCACCGTCTTCGGCTGGCGCGTCTTCGGCAACGGCGAAATCCCGATCGTCGTCGGCGCGGGCTTCGTCTTCATCCTGCTCGCCATGGTGATCGGCGGCGCGGTCGGGCTCTACGCCGCGCGCACCGTGCAGATGACACAGATGCCCGAGCTCGTCGCCATCATGCATTCGCTCGTCGGTTTCGCGGCTTGCGCGATCGGCTTTGCGAGCTACATCGACACCTCCACGGTGTTCGCGACACATGCCGAGCACACGATCCATCTCGTCGAAATCTACGTCGGCATATTGATCGGCGCTGTCACCTTCACCGGCTCGGTGATCGCCTTCGGCAAGCTCTCCGGCCGCATCGACGGCAAGCCGCTGCTGCTGCCGGCGCGCCACTGGATCAACCTCGCAGGGCTCATCCTCGTCATCATCTTCGGCAAGTTCTTCCTCGGCGCCGAGACGATCGCGGGCGGCATGTTCCCGCTCATCGTGATGACGCTGATCTCGCTCGCCTTCGGCGTGCACATGGTGATGGCGATCGGCGGCGCGGACATGCCGGTCGTGATTTCAATGCTGAACTCCTATTCCGGCTGGGCGGCGGCGGCGACGGGCTTCATGCTCTCGAACGACCTGCTGATCGTCGTCGGCGCGCTGGTCGGTTCGTCCGGCGCGATCCTCAGCTACATCATGTGCCGCGCGATGAACCGCAATTTCATCTCGGTCATCGCCGGCGGCTTCGGCACGACGGCGACATCGTCGTCGAGCGCCGCCGCCGCGCCCGCAGGCGACGTGAAGTCGATCAGCGCGGCCGAGACCGCCGACATGCTGTCGGAGGCCAAGAGCGTCATCATCGTGCCGGGCTACGGAATGGCGGTCGCGCAAGCCCAGCACGCGGTCTTCGAAATGACGAAGCTGTTGCGCGACAAGGGCGTCAACGTGCGCTTCGGCATCCATCCCGTGGCCGGCCGCATGCCCGGTCACATGAACGTGCTGCTGGCGGAAGCGAAAGTCCCCTACGACATCGTCTGCGAGATGGACGAACTCAACGACGACTTCCCCGCGACCGACGTCGCCATGGTCATCGGCGCCAACGACATCGTGAACCCCGCGGCGCAGGACGATCCGGGCAGCCCGATCGCCGGCATGCCGGTGCTGGAAGTGTGGAAGGCCAAGCACTCGATCGTAATGAAGCGCTCGATGGCGTCCGGCTACGCCGGCATCGACAATCCGCTCTTCTACAAGGACAACAATCTGATGTTGTTCGGCGACGCCAAGAAGATGCTGGACGAGGTCGTGGCCACGCTGAAGGCGAAGTAGCGCAGACTGTCATTCGGGTCCGAAGCTCAGCGAAGAGCGGACCCGACGCGGCAAGTCTTCTCCCCGGCCTGCCCATCGGGCGGTCGGGATAGCGCTTCGTCAAACAACAAAAAAGGCCGGTCCTCGCGGACCGGCCTTTTTTCTTGCGGAAATTGCGCCTCAGATCAGAGCGTCACGACCGCCAGCAGGAGCACGCAGCCGATGCAGAACACCGTGCCCCATTTGAAGAGGTTGATGAAAAGATTGTAGGTCTTCTCGTGCTCGACGTAATCCATGTCCGGGTGGCCATAGGATTGGATCGCGTTGCCGTCGTTCGCCATGCTCCCCCTCGGGGTTTTGATCTTGGTCCGCCCTCTCATAGCCGAGGCGCAAACCGGCCGCAACTGAGCGTCGCGCTCCGGACTGGCGCGTCCGAGGCCGCCAAGCGGCGTATCGGCTGCAACCGGCTAGATTGCAGCCTTGGGCATTTCCCGGCGGAGATGAGCCGAACCGCCTATTTCGCCTGCATCGTCGAGATATAGCCGATCAGCGCCAGGATCTTTCCCCGCACGTAGGAGGCGACGTCCGCCCCCTGATAGTAAGGCCCGAGTTCCCTGGGCGCCTTCTCGGAATAATGATCGCCCCAGATCGGCATTTCGCTTGTCCCATGGCCCGCGACGCCTTGTTGTCCGCTGATGATCTCGTAGGCGCGATCGAAGGGGAACACCCCGCCATTGGCTTTCGCCAATCCGGTGAGATCAGGCACCTTCTTGTTGACGAGGCCGCTGAAGGGTCCGCCGCCCTTGCCAGCCTTGCCATGGCAGACCGCTCAATAGGTTTCGTACTTCTGCTTGCCGATGTCGACGCCTTGCGCCGATGCCGTTCCAACGGTGGCGCTCATCGCCGCGCCGCAGGCCAGCGCGGCTATCGTGACAGAGACCAGGCTTCCGTTTCTCATTCGTGCATCCCGTTGTTGAACACGCAGGGCCGACCTCGCCCCCGCGCGGTCACTCGGACAGGCTTGCGCAATTGCGCCAGTCGCGCGTTGTCGCACATCGACACTTTGTAAGATTTCGAGAATTCCAGCGCCAGCCGGCGTCTGGCTCCCCGGCGTCCGTCAATCCAGTCCTGCGACCTTCAGCGCCGCCGCCTGATCCGCCGCCAGACGCGCCTGTTCGAAATCGCCGAGCGCGGCCTCGAACATGCGGTGGTAATTCAGTTCCGCGCCGAGGTGCAGGAACACGGCGCCGAGCCCCACCGCCGCGCGATCGAGAAACACGAATTCGCGCGGCACCCTCACCGGCCCCTTGGTCTTGAGCGCCTGATGCACGGTGAAGGCCTCGCGCCGCCCATATTTGCCGGGCTCGACACCGTCGGCGACCGAGCGCACGCGATCCTCCAGCAGCGGCCCGTAGACGAAGCGCGCCCAGATGTTCAGCGTCTCGATCACGTCCTTCGTCAGGCCCGCGAACCCCCAGCTCTCGTAGGCGTGCACGATCCGCGCCTGATCGTTCTGTTGCAGGCCCCGGTAGAGGTCGACCACGCCGCCGACGAACTTCGGCGGGAAGATTCTCACGCACCCGTAGTCCAACAGATTGATGCCTTCGCCCTTCCCGAAGACGCTGTAATTGCCGAGATGCGGATCGCCGTGAATGACGCCGAAACGCGAGAACGGCAGCCACCACGCCGTGAACATCGCCGCGCCGATGCGATTGCGCACCTCGAGCGGCGCGGTCTTGAAGCTCAGCAACTTCTCGCCGTCGAGCCAGTCCATGGTCAGCAGGCGTTCGGTGGACAGCTCCGCCCGCACTTTCGGCGTGCGCACATCCGAGGCGTCGGCCAGCATATGGCCGTAGAGCGCGGCGTTCTTGGCTTCCCGCAGATAGTCCAGTTCCTCGCGCACCCGCGCGGCGATTTCCTTTGCGGCTTCGCTCGTGTCGATGACCGGCTCGAAGCGGCGGTGGATGGCGAAGAGAATGTCGAGCTGGGCGAGATCGGCTTCGACCGCCGATTTCATGTCGGGATATTGCAGCTTGCACGCGAGCGGCGCCCCGTCGAGCGCGACGGCGCGATGCACCTGGCCGAGCGAGGCCGCCGCTGCGGGCTTCAGGTCGAACGACTTGAACCTCTTCTGCCAGTCCGGCCCGAGTTCCGCCTGCATCCGCCGCTTGACGAAGGCCGCGCCCATGGGCGGCGCGTCCGACTGCAGTTTCGACAATTCATCCGCATATTCGGGCGGCAGCAGGTCGGGAATGGTCGCCATGAGCTGCGCGACCTTCATCAGCGGCCCCTTGAGCCCGCCCAGCGCCTTGGCGAGAACAGCCGCATTGCTGGCGTCCCGTCCAGACGTGCGCCCGCCCGTCAGCTGCTGCGCGGCGAACCGCGCGGCGACCCCGCCGACATTGGCGCCGACTTTGGCGTAGCGGGCGGCGCGGGCGGAAAATCGATTGGCTTCGCGGTCGGTCATGATGACAATATGGGCTCGCTCATGCTTTGGGCCAATTGGCTCTGATCGAGCGCCCCCTCGGCTTACCCCTCCATCCCCTCCAACTCGACAATCAGCTCCTCGATCATCCCCAGCCCGATATTCCAGAACGCGGGATCCGTCGCATCGAGCCCGAACGGCGCCAGCAATTCGGAATGGTGCTTGGCGCCGCCGGCCTTCAGCATGTCGAAATAGCGCTCGACGAACCCTTGTTCGGCGCGGCGGTAGACGCCGTAGAGCGAATTCACCAGGCAGTCGCCGAAGGCGTAGGCGTAGACGTAGAAGGGCGAGTGGATGAAGTGCGGGATGTAGGCCCAGAAGGTCTCGTAGCCCGGCTGCAGCTTGATCGCCGATCCCAGGCTCTCGCCCTGCACGCCCATCCACACCTCGCACAACTGGTCGGCCGTCAGCTCGCCCTCGCGGCGGCGTGTGTGAACCTCGCGCTCGAACGTGTAGAAGGCGATCTGGCGCACCACCGTGTTGATCATGTCCTCGACCTTGGAGGCGAGCAGCGCTCGGCGCTGCGCGACATCGGTCGTCTTGGCGAGCAGCGCGCGAAACGTCAGCATCTCGCCGAACACGCTCGCGGTCTCGGCCAGCGTCAGCGGCGTCTGCGCCATCAACGCGCCCTGCCCAGCGGCGAGAACCTGGTGCACGCCGTGGCCGAGTTCATGCGCGAGCGTCATCACGTCGCGCGGTTTGCCCTGGTAGTTGAGCAGCACATAGGGATGCGCGGAGGGCACGGTCGGATGCGCGAAGGCGCCTGGCGCCTTGCCGGCGCGCACCGGCGCGTCGATCCAGCGCTCGTCGAAAAAGCGCTGCGCGATATCCGCCATCTCGGGCGCAAAACCGGCGTACGCCGACAGCACCGTCTCGCGCGCATCGGTCCAGGAGTAGATGCGCTGGGGAACCTGCGGCAGCGGCGCATTGCGGTCCCAATGGTTGAGCGCATCCTTGCCGAACCATTTGGCCTTCAAGCGGTAATAGCGGTGCGACAGGCGCGGATAGGCCGCGCGCACCGCCGCCACCAGCGCGTCAACCACTTCGCGTTCGACGCGATTTGCGAGATGGCGCGAATCCGCGACATCGCCGAACTTGCGCCAGCGGTCGGAAATTTCCTTGTCCTTGGCGAGCGTATTGGTGACGAGCGCGAATGTGCGCAGGTTCGCTTTCAGCGTCGCGGCGATTGCATCGGACGCCGTGTGGCGAACCTCTTCGCTCGCATCCTGCATCATCGAAAGCGTCGGTTCGAGCGTCTGCTCATTGCCGTCGACCACAAAGCGCAGGCTCGCGATCGTCTCGTCGAACAGGCGGTTCCACGCGCCATGACCAGTGACTGACTTCTCGTGGAACAGCTTTTCGAGCTGGTCGTCGAGTTCGTGCGGCTTCTCCTTGCGGATATCGATCAGCCAGGGCTTCCAGTGCTCGAGCGGGCCGGAGGCCATCGCCTTTTCGAGCGCGTCGTCGTCGAGCCGATTGAGTTCGAGCTGGAAGAACAGGAGATCGGTCGAATAGGCCGTCACCTTCTCCTGCGCGTCGCCATAGAATTTCGCGCAGACCGGGTCGGTCGTGTTCCCGGCATAGACGAGCCCGGCATAGCTCATGATTCGTCCCAGCAGGTCCTGCAGGGCCTCGAATTCGCGAACGGCTTCGGCCAGCCGCGCGCTCGCCTTTTCGCCCCGGGCTGCCTCCGCGAGCCTTCCGCGCCATTTCTCCGCGAAGGCGCGGCATTCGGCTTCGGCGCGCTTCAGGTCGGCAGCGAATTGCGGACTGTCGAGCCCGCTGTAGAGATCGGCGAGGTTCCATTCGGGCAGCGGCCCGAGTTTGGCGGTCGCGGTCATGATCGGTCCGTGAAGAATCAGTGTCGGATCAATATAGGGCGTCGCCCGCGCTTTCGCGCCCCCATCGCCCGCGTCACCCGCTGCAAACGCCTGCGATACGGGCGATTGTGCCGATAAGCGACAATCGGACGACGGCCATTAATTGGGCATTTACCCTATTCGTCGAGCATTGCCCTCCGACAGGCGACCGGCTAGCGCCCCAAGAGGACTTGATGATTTCGACCATACTGATTGCCGACGACGATCCCGTTCAGCGCCGGCTTCTCGAAGCCATGGTCCGGCGCTTCGGCTACGAGGCCGAGACGGTCGAAAGCGGCGATCAGGCGCTCGCGCGACTCGAGCGCACCGAAGGTCCGGCGATTGATCTGCTGATTCTCGATCTCGTCATGCCCGATCTCGACGGCATGGGCGTGCTCGCCAGAATGCGGGAGCGCAAGATCGGCGCGCCGGTTGTCGTCCAGACCGCGCACGGCTCGATCGAGGCGGTCATCTCCGCCATGCGCGCCGGCGCCTATGATTTCGTGGTCAAGCCCGTGGGCGCCGAGCGCCTGCAATTCTCGATCAAGAACGCCTTGCGCGCCGATGCGCTCGAAGAGGAAATCCGCCGCATCAACCGCCGTGCGACGGGCACGCTGACCTTCAAGGATCTCGTCTTCTCCGGCGACGAAATGGCGCGCATCGTGCGGCTCGGCGAGCGCGCCGCAAAGTCCACGATCCCCGTTCTGCTCGAAGGCGAGTCCGGCGTCGGCAAGGAACTGGTCGCGCGCGCCGTGCAGGGCGGCTCCGATCGCAAAGGTAAACCTTTCGTGACGGTCAATTGCGGCGCCCTGCCCGAGAACCTCATCGAATCCATTCTGTTCGGGCACGAGAAGGGCGCCTTCACCGGCGCGACGGACAAGCATATCGGCAAGTTCCAGGAAGCCCACGGCGGCACGCTCTTCCTCGATGAGGTCGGCGAACTGCCGCTCGAGGCGCAGGTGAAACTTCTGCGCGCCCTGCAGGAAGGCGAGATCGACCCCGTCGGCGCCAAGCGCCCGGTGCGCGTCGACATTCGCCTGATCTCGGCGACCAACCAGAACCTCATCGAACTCGTGAAGGCCGGAAAGTTCCGTGAGGACCTCTACTATCGCCTCAACGTCTTCCCCATCACCATCCCGCCGCTACGCGCGCGCAAGGGCGACATCGGCGAATTGTCGCGCCGCTTCTGCGCACGTTTCGCGGCGGAAGAGGGCAAGAAGATACGCGGCCTCACCGCCGAGACGCTGTCGCTATTGGCGGCCTACGACTGGCCGGGCAATGTCCGCCAGCTCGAGAACGCGCTGTTCCGCGCGGTCGTGCTCGCCGATGGCGATGAACTGACCGTCGCCGAATTCCCGCAGATCGCGGCCCAGGTCGACGGGTTCGACGTGCGTGTGCCGGTCGCTCCGGCGCCGCAGCCCGCCGCCATGCGCGTCGAGCGCGAAATCGTCCGCGTCGAAGTGCGCGATCCCAACACGCGAAAAATGCTCGACGAGCACGGCGAGGTGCGCAAACTCGAGGATCTCGAGGCGGAAGCGATCAAGTTCGCGCTCGCCCACTATCGCGGGCAGATGTCGGAAATGGCCCGCCGCCTCGGCATCGGCCGCTCGACGCTCTATCGGAAAATGAAGGAATACGGCCTCGACGACGGCGCCGAGGACAAGATGGTCGGCGAGGAAGGCTCCCACGCCGCCTGAGACGGAGCGACGCCCCGCCTCACTGAAAACAACGTCCGGATAGGCCGCATCAGGCGCGAACGGGGACGCTCGCGCGCGCCGTCGACATGATGAGCGCGGCGAGGGCGATTACCGCCGCCGCGGAGCCTGCCGCACCGTGCACGAAAGCCGCATTCTGCACGCTTTCGAAGCCAAGCATCCAGGGTGCGGCAGCCGTCGCCAGACCGCAGAAAGCGCAGGCCGCCAGCGCGATGCGCCCGAGGCCGAGCATCGCCGCCAGCGAACAGACCCACAGCGCGAGACCCGCCGCCATGCTGGCCGTCGCCGCCGTCGCATGCGACGAATAGCCCATTGGCGCGGGCGCGGCGACGAGCGCCAGGCCGAGCGCCAGAATGACGAAATTGCACCGGTTCCGCGCACACAGACCGCCGTCGTTCTGCTCGTGATCGACCATCAAGAACCTCCCAGTTTCCGGTCGCGCATTTCTGTGCGGCTCATGGTCCGCGTCACGTCGACGCAGGGAGGCTAGCAAGAGCGCGAGGGTTTCGTCCAGCGCCATGCGCGCTCAAAGCATGAGCAGAATCTGAACGTTGGCGACAAATCCGCTCCGGTTACGCGCCGGCCTGTCCGCTGTGGCTGCGCTCCCACCACAATTCGCCGAGCGACAGCGCGGCAACGCCGAGACCGAGCACGACATGTGCGACAGCGGCGTGCGGAACCTGGACGAAACCGACGATCCATGGCGCGGCCGCGGCGAGCACGCCGAGCACGACATCCACTTCCTCGAAGAGATGCGGCAGTTCGGCAAGCGCGACCACGGCGCAACCGACGATCGCGAGTCCCGCGACGATACTCGTGGCCGCCGCACGTTCGTTGGCGTGATAACCCAAGACCCACGGCGCTGCGACGAACGCGGCGCCAAGCAAGAGTGTGATGAAATCGAGCCTGTTGACGACAGGCTGTGCGTTGGTGGCCGGCATCGGCTCCTCCCTCGCTGCGCCCCGCATGCACAAGCGCAAATAGCGCCGAAATCCGGCGTTTCCAGCACGGTCTTACCGGACGGCGACGATGAACAGGCGTGGATAGGGCAAGAGGATCATGCCGTCGGCGCGCGGGACATATTCCTTGATGATCTCGCGCCGGTAGGCGGCGAGAAAGGCCTCGCGTTCCTTGTCCGTCAGCGGATTGAGGAAAGGCCTGAGCGCCGAGCCCGCGAACCAGTCGACCACGCCCTGCGCGCCGTCCAGCCTGTACACGTAAGTCGTGCGCCACAATTCCACGCGCGCGCAATGCGGGCTCAGCCAGTCATAATAATCCTGAGCATCCGAGATCACCGCCCGCGACTTCACGACCGGCATCAGCCGCTCGCGCCAGGGGCCGTCGACCGCGATCATGCGCATCAAAGCATGCGCCGCCTCGCGCGCGGAATCCGGCATCTGCACCGCTAGGCACCCGCCCTGAGGCAGGTAGGATACGAGACGCGGAAACAAATCCTGGTGATCGGGCGTGAACTGCAGGACCGAATTGGCGAAGATCAGGTCAGGCGTATGATCGGGCTGAAAATCGTCGACGCTCTCATTGAGAAAATGCGCGTCCGGCAGACGTGTTCGCGCATGCGCCAGCATGGCTTCGGACGTGTCGAGGCCGATCAACTCGATCGCCGAAAAATGCTGCCGCAGCAATTCCGTCGAATTGCCCGGCCCACAGCCGAGGTCGTAGCCGAAGGAGGGCGCAGCGAGTGGAACCTGCGCCAGCAGGTCCCGCGCCGCACGCGCGCGCTCGCACTCGAATTTGAGATAGAGGGCGGGATTCCAGTCGCCCTGGGCCATGGCCGTCGCCACCATTTCGGTCATTGCGACTCTCCGGTCGAAACGCCTCGCGCCGGGCCATTGGCCACAGCGCCGTTCGGAATGTCAACCAGAATGTTCTTTTTAGAGAACGACATCGACAACGGAGGCGACGCTTGCGCCGCCAGATGTGCAACGACGAGGCGGCTCAGGCCGCCAATTTGGTCGAAACGAGGCGGCTCAGGCCGCCAATTTGGTCGAAACGAGGCGGCTCAGGCCGCCTCTATGGCCTCCTCGTCGCAGATGATCTTGGCGGCTTCCGCGCTCTCGCGGGCCACGTCGACCTTGAGATGCTTCACCGGGCTCGACGCCTTTCCGCCTTCGGCGAAATGATCGAAGAAGATGCGCATGACGGCGCTCACCCCGACCGGCGTCAGCTGCCGCATCGATTCGGCGTAGAACTTCGCCGCGTTCGGACCGAAGGTCACGACGTCGTAGGACGGGAAGTATGCGATGTTCTGGCGCGCCGCCGAGACTTCGTCGGCCGCGACGCGCAGGATCGACTTCGACGCCGAATTGGAAACAAGCACGTGGCGGGGAACCTGCGTCGCCGCGATCGGCACCGGCGACACCGAAGTGATGATTCGCGCCTTCGGATTGATCGCATGCAGCTTGTCCACGAAGGCCAGAAAGTCTCCTGAGACTTCCGACACCCGCGAATTCCAGAACACATATTTCTCGGGATCGTATTCGCCGCCATCGACGCCCGGCGCGATCTGCAGCACCGCGCCGTCAGCCTTGTGCACCCAAGCCTCCGTCAACCCGAAAGTAAACAGGAAGACGTCCAGCGTCTGGAACATTTTTCGAACCGCCGCGAGATGCTTGTCGCGCTCGGCGCGCACCTCCTCGGGCGTGGCGTAACCGTCCGGATTCACCCGCGGCCGGAACGGATCGACGAAGCGACCGTCCTTGCGGGTCCACACGTCCAGCTCCGGCTTGAACAGGCCGAAGGCGCGGTCGAACAGCTGGAGCAGCTGGCGCGTCGTGTAGATATTGCCGTAGCGCGCGGAATAGACGCCGTATTGCAGATGTTCCGCCTGGGCCGCATCCATGCCGTCCGGCGGCGTCTCCACCTGGTAGTAATGGAAGCCGCTGAGCTGCAGCCGCTTGGCCAGATGCTGGGCGAAACACGAGCCGCCGGTCGCGACCTTGTCGGTCGGCGCGATCTTGAACGGCAGGTCGACGATCGGGTCGATGGCGAAAGGCGGCAGGCCGGCCACGGCCTTGCGCCAGAACCGATGGTCGGGTAGGTCGCTGTAGGGATTGGAGGACAAGGGCATTCTCCTGAGCCTGCGCCAAAATAGGCGCGCCGCCCTCTCTTGTCACGCCGGGCGCCCGCGCCGGCCGAGCCTGCCGAAACGGCGTAAGGGAAGCGCTCCGACGCGATGTTCTCACTGCTCGACCGCCAGATCGCGCGCCATTGGCGGGAAAGGACTTTCTCGCGCAGCGTTTCGAATGGCGCAAAGGCCGCCCGAAAAGTCGCGGTCGTCGGCAATTGCCAGAGTTTCGGCTACGCCTTCGCGCTGAAACTTTTCGATCCCGCGCTCGTGGTCGACCGCTACCCGCTGGTCGCCCCGGGCCTGACCGACCTCAAGACGCTGCGCGCCGCGCTCGCCGACTACGACCTTGTCTTTTCCCAAGATTTCGGCCCGTTGATCCTGCGCGACAATGCGACGTCCGAAGCCCTGTTCGCCGATCTGCCCGGCGTGATCCAGCTACCGACCGTCAATTTCTACGGCTTCCACCCGGACACCATCCATCTGCTCGATCCCACGAAGGGCAATCGGTTCATCCTGGGGCCTGCTGGCGTCTATCACTCCGCCTTCGCCCTGTTCGGCCATCTCGCTGGCTTTTCGATTGATCAGACCGAGGCCCTCTTCGCCCACGAGGCCTTCGACTTCGTCGGCTATCTCGACGTCTGGCCGAGCGCGGTCGACGAGGTCTTGCGCGTGGGCCAGTCGGTCGGCATGAAGCTCGACGGCGCCATCGCCCGCTGGGCGCGCGGTCGCGCCTTCATGTACACGCCGACCCATCCCCGCCCGCAGGTGCTGTTCGACGTCGCCCGCCTCGCCATGGACAAGGCCGGCCTGAAAGCGCAGCCCCTCGACACCGACGACTACGCGGTCGACGATCTCTCGCGCGATTACATCCTGCCGGTCTATCCACCGCTGGCCGAACATTATGGCCTGCGCGGCTCGACCGTCCTCAAGCTCGCCCATTACCGCTTCAGCAAGGGCGTCGGCGAGATGATGGCGCTGAAGGATTTCATCGCCCGTTCCTTCGCCCATTACGGCGAGCGCAAGCGCGAACAGCTGGTCCACGAACGCGTCGACCAATGGCTCGCCGACGCGGAGATCAAGCGCACGCTGGCTCTCCTGTCGGCGGAAGAGCTCAAGCGGCGGGCGCTGGCACGCTAGACGCTCCCTCGCGCCGCATCGGGAGCTTGTCACGCCGCGCCCAAGCCTTTACCCCTGCCGGCCGATGCTGTCCGAAATCGATCATCAGCTGCTGCATGTCTGGGGCCGCCGGCTGCTCGGCCGGGAAAAGGGCGCCCCGCGCATCGCCGTCGTAGGCAATTGCCAGAGTTTTGGCATCGCCTATGGCATGAAGCTGCTGGTCCCGCAGGCCCACGTCGACCGCTTCACCATCGTCCGCAAGGGCGTGACGACGCTCGATATGCTGGGCAAGACGCTCTCGAACTACGACCATGTCTTCTCGCTCGAATTCCAGCCCGGATTCGTGCGGGGCGGCGGCTGGGAGGAGCTGAAGACGCTGCTGCCCAAAGTCGCGCCGATTCCCAGCATCGTCTTTTCCGGCTTTCACCCCGACACGATCTACGTGCTCGACCCGACCCGCAGCGGCTTCCCGATCGAGGGGCCGACCGGCCCCTATCACTCGGCGATCGCACTCTTCGCCTATCTCCGCGGCATGAGCGTCGAGCAGACCGTCTCCCTGTACGGCGCGCCCCTGTTCGAGGCGCTCGGTTATTTCGACGTCTGGGAGGATTCCGCGCGCGAATTCCTGGAGCTCGCCCGCGCGTCGGGGCTCGATCTGTCCGCCGAACTGATACGCTGGAGCCGTTCGGGCCCGTTCATGTATTCCATGAACCACCCCAAGGCCTTCGTCCTGTTCGACGTCGCCAAGGCCCTGCTGGCGAAGGCCGGCATGAAGACCGATCCCGTCGAGTTCGGGGATTTCGCGGTCGACGACATCGTGCGCGGCGTGGTGTTCCCGGTCTATCCCGAGATCGCCGAGCGATACGGCCATCGCGGCAGCTATCTGTTCAAGCGCTCCAACTACCGGCTTGCACGCTTCGTCGGCGAATTCGACGATTTACGCGGATTCGTCGAAGGCTCCTTCGCCGTCTATGCGAAACATGAGCGCGCGCAGCTCATGACGCCGCGTATGGTCGAATGGGAAGGCAATCCGGCCGTCGCGAAACTGTTCGCCTTTCACGCCGCCGACGCCATCACGAAGAAATACGCGCGAGCCTAGCCCCGGCTGCCGGATATTTCTTGCGGTCATGCTCGCGCCTGATTGCACGCGATCGGCGCACGTCGCCTCGAGGGAAGGCGCCAAACCGAGATTTTTTCCTTGTTCCCCCGGGCCTGCGGTCGTAATCCGGGTCTATCCCCTTCCGTCCGGGTTCCGCAGGAAATGGCCGTCTCCGCCAACCGATATGCGTCTCATCTCGCCGTGCGCTCTCGGATCGCGGCCAAACGCTGGTCGCGGCGCAGCGCGTTCCTGCTCGGCGGCGTGCTCGTCGGCGCGGTTGCGATCGGTATGGCCTATGCCGCCGACCTCGCGCAGGCGGGCTTTCTGCGCGCGATCGAACGCCTTCCATGGATCGGCTTCGTCATCACGCCGCTCGGCTTCGGCGTCGCCACGATTCTCGCCCGCAACGTCTTCCCGAATTCGCAGGGCAGCGGCATTCCCCAGGCCATCGCCGCGCTGCATATCGAGGATCAGGACAAGCGCGCGCCGCTCGTTTCCCTGCGGGTCGGCATCGGCAAGATCATTGTCATGACGCTCGGCCTGCTCTGCGGCGCCTCGACCGGCCGCGAAGGCCCGACCGTGCAGGTCGGCGCGGCGATCATGTTCGCCATCGGCCGGTTTTCGCCGTATCGGCAGGGCGGCTTCCTGCTCGCCGGCGCGGCGGCAGGCGTCGCGGCGGCCTTCAACACGCCGCTCGCCGGCATCGTCTTCGGCATCGAGGAAATGAGCCGTTCCTTCGAGGCGCGCACGAGCGGCCTGATCATTGGCGCCGTGATCGCCGCGGGCCTCACCTCGCTCGCCGTCGTCGGCGACTATTCCTACTTCGGCACGGCGATCGCCACGCTGCCGCTCGGCAAGGCGTGGATCGCGGTTCTCGTTTGCGCGGTCGTCGGCGGTCTGGCCGGCGGCCTGTTCATTCGAATCGTCACGCTGTTCGCACGCGGCATTCCCGGCGCGCTCGGCAGGGCGATCAACAACTATCCGGTCGCCTTCGCCATGCTCTGCGGGCTCGGCGTCGCGATCTGCGGCCTCAACGGCGATCATTCGATCTACGGCACCGGCTACGAACAGGCGCGCGCCATCGTCCACGGCGAGAAGGCGCTCGACTACTGGTTCGGACCGCTGAAATTTCTGGCGACGACCTTCTCCGCCATCAGCGGCATACCAGGCGGCATATTCTCGCCATCGCTCTCGGTCGGCGCGGGCATCGCCAGTGCGCTGAGCGTCGTGTTCAACAATGTGCCGCTCGGCTCGCTCGCCCTGATCGGCATGGTGTCCTATCTCGCCGGCGTCGTGCAGGCGCCCATCACCTCTTTCGTCATCGTGTCCGAGATGACCAACGACCACGCCATGGTCATTCCGCTGATGGCCGCGGCGCTGATCGCCAACGCCGCCTCGAAGTTTCTCGCGCGCGAGGGGCTCTATCACGCTCTGGCGCGCAACTATCTCCCGTCGCACGCGGCGCGTCATGGAGCCTCCGGGAAGAAAGCGGCTCCGGTCGAGACCTGAATTCGCTACCGGACAGCAGGGCTCAGCGGACACCGCCCGTCGCCGGTGACGTACAACGGCCGTCAGCGCGCTTGAACTCCGGTGGATCGCATGGCGAGAGATCCCGCTCGCAGGATTTGACGCAATAGAAGCCGCGTGTCGGCGTCGTATAGGCCTCGTATGGCGGCGGCGCGTCGTAGATCCGATATCGCGGATGATATTGCGCGGAAGCGCCCGGCGCTGCAAGGACGGTCGCGGTTGCGGCCATTACGGCCAGCGAGACAAAACGCATCGTCGCTCTCCCTTGTCATCGAGAAAGAGCAACGATGCTCCGGCCTTCGAGTTCCCGTGTCAGGCGTATTCGGCCTACCACGCCACCTTCATGCCGCCCCTGCCGGAATAGACCGGGTTCTTCGTCCCGAACTCGCCTTCGAAAGTCGCGAAGATCGCGACCTGCTGCGTGATGGCGAGATTGACGCCGCCCTTCACCTGCGCCGCATCGCGCGCGGGCCTGGCGCCGATGATGACGAAGCTTGCGCCCGGCAAGGCGTTGAGCGTCGCCGTCTGCGTGCGGTTGGTCGACCATTCGTGACGCCAGGCGAGCGAGACCCACGGCGTGAGGATCGCGCCGCCGAGATCGAGCCGCGCTTCCGCCTTCAGGCCGATGAACGTCGGCGTCGAGGCTATCCCCTGCCCGTTGAAGGAGAGCGCGAACATGCCGACGCCGCCGGCCGCCTGTTCGATGAAGGGCTTGGTATGGAGATGCGCTATCTCGATCGCCGTGAACGGCGTCACCGCGAAATTCTCCGAGGCGATGCGACGACCGATCTCGAGGCGCGTACGAATTTCCTCGCTGGAGAAGCTGCCGGTCTCCTGCTCGCCGGCCACCGCGCCGATCGCGCCGACCGAGCGCGTCGTCTTGTTGGCGAAATTGGAATAGGCCACGCTCGCCGTTCCGTAGAATCCCTTCACGCGGAAACCGGTATAGGCGCCGACGTGGATACCGGACGCCGAGCCCTGCGCATTGCCCGCGTTGAAAGCGCTCGACGAGCCGCCGAGGGCGATGCCGAACAGCATGTTCGATCCCATCTGGTAGTCGACGCCGAGCGCGCCGCCATACGAGGAGAGTTTCTGATCGGCCGAACCGGCGACCGCGTCGCCGCGCAGGTTGGAGCGTCCGCCGAAGCCCGAGCCCCAAACGCGCCAGCGCTGGAGGCCGTCGTCGCGGCGGACCGGCGGCGGCGCGTAGTTCTGGCGCGACACAGGCCATTTATTTCCTTCCACGCGGGTCGGCGCGTAGGCGAAGGGCTCGATACGACGCGCGATCCGGTCGCGCGGCTGCGAATCGCGCCACAGCGACTGCTGGTCGTCGAGCACGGAGGTGAACAGGTGACCGGTTTGCAGCGCGGCATTCGCGGCGCCGGTGACGACGCCGTCGCCCGAGAGCTGCGTGAGCGCGCCAGCGATCGAGGAATCGGCGCTCTGGTTGAGCGCGAGCATCAGCTGTCCGCCCAGGCCTGAGCCGAGCCGTGCTGTCGACCAATAGATGGCGTTGGCGACCGACCATTGATTGCGGGTGAGCGCATAGGAGCGGAAGTCGCGCAGCAGAACCGTCATATAGACGTTGTTCTCATCGTAGGTCAGCAGGCCCGTGAATTTCGACATGTCCGAGATCACGCCATCGAACTGGCCCGTGACCCCGCCCAGCGCCTGCATGAGGATGTAACGCGACCCACGCGTGTAATTGACATCCTGGTCCGACGTGATGTTGACTAGGCCGCCCGTGATCGTCGCCTTGCCTTCGATGAGAATGACGTCGTTGCTCGTCGCGGTGATGCGCGCATTGTAGTAGGAGCCGGGTCCGAAGCTTGCGTCGCCTGTCACCGTCAGGACGCCAGTCCCCGCGCCCGCGGCCCCCAGGCTGAGCGCGCCTGTATTGTTCAGATTCTGGATGTAGGAGCCGCCGGCGTTGTTCCACGTCCCTGAATTGTTGACGGTGGCGATACCGTTGCTGACGATCGCGCCATCGATGATACCGGTATTCTTGATGAGCGCGTCGCCGCTCGCGACGCCGATCGCAACCTGGCCTGCATCGACCTTGATCGTCCCGGAATTGTTGAGCGTCGCGGAACCGTCGTTGACGTCAATCAACACGCCGACGCCCGAACCACTCGCCGTTATCGTCCCGGAATTGTTGATCGTCGCGGCGCCGGTCTGCGACTGCACGAATATGCCGGCGGTCCCGCCGGAAACGAATTTGCCCGCGTCGAGATCGATCTGGATCGAACCGCTCTTGGTCGCCGCCGCGACGCCGTAGGACGTATCGGAACCGAATTCGTTGGTGCTCGATATGTCGCCGTGAATCTGGATCTTGACCGAGCCCGTTCCGGTCGCGGTTGCGATCACGCCGCTATGCGTCGCCTTTATGCCGCCCGAACCGATGTTGAGGGTGTTCCAGCCGTCTTCCGTGGAGGTCACGACGCCGTCGTAAGCGCTGATCTGCCCTTTTGTCGTGACGGTGACAGCGCCTTTGCCGGTGGCGTTGGCGACGATGCCGGCGCCGCCGCCCGTCACCTTGCCCACGGTATTGATCGTGATGTCGCCGGCCGACTGTGCGAAAACGCCGACGGAGCCCATGACCTCGCCGCCGAGGTTCATCGAAATATTGCCGGTGTTGCTTTCTGCGCGAACCCCCACGGCGCCGCCCAATACGGACCCGGACGTCGTGATCGCGATGGCGCCCGAATTCGAGGAAGACAGCAAGGCGTAGTTGCCCGTGATATCCGCTTGCGCCTTGATGTTGGTCGCCCCGTCGACGGCGCTGGTGCGCACGCCGCCGTAACCCGAAACTTTCGCGTTGAGATCGAGATTGATCGAACCGGCGCCCGTTGTCGCGGCGTCGAGACCCGCTCCGTAGCGCCCGGCGGTCAGCGTGCCGCCCGCCCCCGTCTTGATGTTGATATTTCCGTTGGTCGTGCGCGCGCTGAGCGCCGTACTGGAATCGGACGAGATGGCGCCGTTGATTCCCGAACCGCTCGGCGAGGTCGTGTCGATATTTCCGTTCGTTGTCGAAAGCTCGACGCCGCCTTCGATATAGCCCGTGGATTTCACGCTCGACGAGGCGTCCATCGAAAAGCCGATATTGCCCCCGACGGTCGGCGCCACCTTGATCTGGCCCGTCGCGTTCGAACCCGTCAGGGCGACCGTGCGCGCGTCGCTGAAGCTGGTCGCGCCGATCCCGCCGGTGCAGAGATAGTCGCGCGGACCGCCATTGCCGGGCGCGCAACCCGCTTGAGCCGGGCTTGCGGCAAGAAGGGCGGCGACGCTCGCGGCCGTCAGGAGCGGCAGGCGTACGTTTCGATCGGCGTGGCTGGACGTCGTAATCATGCCGCAACGGTAGGGGGCGAGACCCTAAACCCGCGTAAGAAATCGTGTTTAATGAAAATCTTGACCTTGCGGCGGTCTTGCCCCGCCGCAAGGCCCCCGCCGCCGCAATCGTGTACAGATGATGCCGCGAAAGCGTTGTGATTTGTCGAGAATGAGGCGTTGAGGCTATTTTTCGCCACGAATTGGCGGTATCGCCGCTTTGAACCAGACGTCTTGCGGCGCAACGCGTTACCGGAAGTTAACGCTTTTCGGCAAGATTGCGTTGACCAAGTTTGCTTCTCGCCGCATCACGGCGCGGGCGGCGTCGGCATTGGACGAGGTTATCGCGCAGGGCGCGAGCCGGGGCCGCGGGGCAGGACGGGAGGCGAATTGCCGGTATCGACGAAAATGCGAGGCTTGCGCTCCGCCTGGATCGCCGGATCGGCTATCATGGCCGCGACGGTGAGCCTGTTTTCGACCGGCACCCAGACGGCGGTCGCCAATGGCGATACTCGCACGATCTATCTCTATCACGCGCACAACAAGGACTCGATCGCGGCCACCTACCTCGTCAATGGCCGCTATGATTCCAACGTGCTCAAGCAGCTGAACTGGTTCCTGCGCGACTGGCGCAACGACGAGACGACCACCATGGACCCGCGCCTGTTCGACGTGGTCTGGCAGGTCTATCGCGAGGCCGGCGCCGGCTCGAACCCGATCACGGTCCTGTCGGCCTACCGCTCGCCGACCACGAACGCGGCGCTTCGCCGCCGCTCGCGCGCCGTCGCCAAGCACTCGCAGCACATGCTCGGCAAGGCCATGGACACGACCATGCCGGGCCTCAACATGCGCGAGATCCGCGAGGTCGGCATGAAGCTGCAGCATGGCGGCGTCGGCTGGTATCCGCGCTCGCCCTTCGTGCATCTCGACGTCGGCTCCGTCCGTTCCTGGCCGCGCATGAGCTACGACCAGCTCGTGCGCCTGTTCCCGGACGGCAAGACGGTCCACCTGCCCTCCAACAACCAGCCGCTCGCCCGTTACGAGGAGGCGCGCGCCGAGCTCGAGGCGCAGGGCAACATCCACGTGCCGCCGTCGACGACGTCCAAGAGCTTCTTCGCCTTCCTGTTTGGCGGCGGCGAGGACGACGACGAGGGCGGCGCCTCGCGCGGCGGGCGCGGTTCGCGCCTCGCCACCCGCGCCTCGCGTGGCCGCACGGAAGTCGCCGCCTATGCGCCGAGCCCGGGCATCGGCGACGACGGGTCGCGCAGCTTCTTCCTTCAGGAGGCGAACCGCGCCCAGCCCGCGCCGGTCGCCCGCGCCCAGCGCGACCTGCCGCGCGGCGAGACCTACATGTCGCCGGGGCCTGCCGCGCAACCGCAGCCGACCCAGCAGGCGCAGGTCCCGCAACCCCAGCAGCAGCCGGCCGCAACCCCGCCGCCGGAGCCGAAGGTCCAGACAGCAGCGCTGACGCCGCAGCCGGCCGCCAAGCCGCAGCCGCTGGACGAAGACGAGACCAAGCCGCCCGCAGGCGCGCTCGCAGCGCTGGCGCCGCTGCCGCCACGCCGGCCGACCGACCTGCCGACAAATCTGCCGGAAGTACTGGCCTTCGCGCCGCTGCCGCCCGTTCGGCCTGCCGAATTCGCGCGCGTGGCGGCCTACAACGCGCCGCTCCTTCGCGGCCTCGCCGCGCCGAAGGCGGCAGACCGCACGGCCGCCATTCCGCCGCTGCCGCCGCGCCGGGAGGCCGTCGCCCCCGCCCGTCTCGATCGCTCGAATTTCGGCGCCATGTCCGCCGCCCGGCCGACGTCGCGCGTCACCACGCAGACGGTTCTCGGCGCCGCGATCGTCGCCCCGCGCGCCGCCGCCCGCGCCCGCCAGTCCGGAATGGAAGCGGTCGGCGCTCCCGGCCGGTTCGGAATTCGGCCGGCCGCGCCTCCGACCGACCGCTTCGCGGCGCCGCTCGGCCGCCAGCGCGCCGCCCTGACCGCGGCGCCACGCCGCGACAGGGACGACGACTGATCGTCGTAAATTTCTAGACCGGCTCGACCTTGAGCACCGCGCCTTGCGCGGCGACCCCGGTCACACGAACGCGACTGCCGGCCGGCGCATCGGCGCCGGTGACGCGCCACACCGTATCGAGCACCTTGGCTTTGCCCTCGCCGGACACGATCGGCTCGATCAGCGTGAATTCGCGTCCCACCAGCGCCGCCGCCCGACTGTTGAGCCCAGTCTCGCCGCCCGTTGTCAGACCGCCATAAACCTTGCGGCCGACCAGCGAGAAGGCGACCGCGAGCGCGGCGAAGATCAGCAGGCTCCATTCGAAGGGAATGGCGACGAGCAATTCGATCAGCCCGAGCGTGATCGCCGCAAACCCGATCCACAGGAGGAAAGCGCCGGGGATGAAGATTTCGGCCCCGCACAGGGCGAGGCCGAACACCATCCACGCGAAGGGCGCATAGAAGACCACGGGCATGATCAGACCCCCGTCGGCGGATTTCCGCCCCAGGGACCAGACGGTGGCGGCGCGGAAGGCCGCGACGCCGGCCTGGCCTGGGCCTGCGCCTGTTGGCCGGGAACCGCGCGCTGGCGACGCGAATCGTCGGTCGCGGACTCGCCGAGCGCCGACTTCGCGATTTCCGCTATGCCGCCGATCGAGCCGGCGATGCCCGCCAGATCCATCGGCAGGATGAAGGTCTTCTGGTTCGGCGCCTTGGCGAAGCCGTCCAGAGCCCGCACATATTTTTCCGCGACGAAGTAGTTGAGCGCGGCCAGATCGCCGCTGGCGATCGCCTCCGACACCATGCGCGTCGCCTCGGCTTCCGCCTGCGCGGAACGTTCGCGCGCCTCGGCGTCGCGGAAGGCGGCTTCCTTGCGGCCCTCGGCGTCGAGCACGACCGATTGCTTGCGGCCTTCCGCGCGCAGGATTTCGGCCTGCCGGAGGCCTTCGGCCTCGAGAATGTTGGCGCGCTTCTCGCGTTCCGCCTTCATCTGACGGCCCATGGATTCCACGAGATCGCGCGGCGGCACGATGTCCTTGATCTCGATGCGCGTCGCCTTCACGCCCCAGGGCTCGACCGCCTGATCGACCACGCCGAGCAGGCGCACGTTGATCTCGTCGCGATGCGACAACAGCTGGTCGAGATCCATCGAGCCCATGACTGTGCGGATGTTCGTCATGATGAGGTTGAGCAGCGCGATCTCGAGATTGGCGACCTCGTAGGAGGCGCGCGCGGCGTCGAGCACCTGGAAGAACACGACGCCGTCGGCTGTGACCGTGGCGTTATCCTTGGTGATGACCTCCTGCGAGGGCACGTCGAGCACCTGTTCCATCATGTTCATGCGCCGCCCGACGCGGTCGATCCACGGCAGGATCAGCGCAAGTCCGGGCGTCAAGGTCGAATGATATTTGCCGAACCGCTCGACCGTATAATTGTAGCCCTGCGGCACCTGCCGCACGCCCATCATCAGCGTCAGAATGACGAGAACGACGACAGCGATGGCGAACATGCTGAACCCGGCGAACATGCCTGTCTCCATAGGTGGGAATCGACTTTTCGTGAGGCGGGACCGTAATGGCTTGGCGAGACGCGCGAGGTGCGCTACCGCGCATCTTGGACTGCGCGGCGTAAGCTGTCATCCCTTGGAGACGTAGCCTCTCCCCGGTTCACCGCGGAGCGGTTTGCGATGCTTCTAGCGCGCCACCGGCGCCGGCCGGAACACCACGTCCCGATCCGCAGGCCACTTCATCCGCCACGCCAGCCTGATGTCTTTCTGTTCCTGCGGCTTGAGCTCGAAGGTCCAGGACATCACGCCGCGCTTGTCGCCGACCTGCTTGTCGGTCGGCGGCGTGGTCTGCGACAGCTGCTCGACGCTGATCGCGGAATTCTCCGAGAAGGGAATGCGGTCGACGACGACGGCCTTGATCGGGAAGTCGTGCAGGTTCTTCACGCTCGTCTTGAAGTCGCGCTGGTCGATCTTGCTCTGGTTGTACCAGGTCGGTTCGTTTTCCTTCCGCTTGATCGGAACATGCGTGACCTTCACCCGATCGTCCGCGCCGAAGCCGAGGTCGAATCCGTCGCCGGGCGCGACCATGCCGAGCCGGCCCTGCCCGACAAAGGCGCCGTCGCGCTGCACGGAAACGGCGCCGGGCAGCAAGGGCGCCTCCTCCGCGTTTTCCAGATGCGCCTCGAGATAGGCGGTCGGATCGAGCGACGGCGATGTCTTGACGATCAGCGACGGCTCGTAGCGCTTCGCGCCGAGCGAAAAATTCTTCATGGCGCCGTCGGCGGGCACGCTGATGCGGCCGGGCACGACGAAATTCGCCTGCCATGCATCGGCCTGCAGCACCGACTTCTGCTCCTCGGCGAGGACGGGCGGCGGCGCGGCGGCGACCATGCTCCCCGGCTTTGCCGCGTCCTGCGGATCGTATTTCCTCTTGGCCATTGGCGCCGCTTCACGGCGCGCCATGCCGGACGCCATCGGAACGGGCGGCTCCCAGAAGGCGATGCGCTCGGGTTGCACGTCGGGCGCCTGCGAGCCGCGCAGGGCCCGCGTCGTCGAGACGGCCAGCGCCACGTCGCTCCAGTCCTCGCCCGTGCGCTGGAAGACCTGCGCGCGGCGCACGAGATCGAGCGCGGGCTTGCGACCCGCGCCGCCGGTGTCGAGCTTGGCGTCATAGGCCGGTCGCCACGACGCGCCGCCGACGCGATAGGAGACAGAGAGCTTCGCCTTGGTGGCGCCGGCCGCATCGAGCGCGATCGTGATGTCGCGCAGCGGCGGTTTGCCGTGCTGGCGCGGCCGGCTCGCCTCGACCGCCTTGATCTCCTCGTCGATGTCGCGCAGGCGCGCCCGCGCCGCGCGCAGATCGTCGCCGACCTTGGCGAGCGCAGCGCCCACCGTATCGAAGGCGCTGTTCCACTGGCCGATGTCGAGCGGCTTTGCTTCGGTGGACAGTTTTTCAGGCGAAGCCTGCGCGAAACGCTTGATCATCTCGCTCTTGACCGTCAGCGCGTCGATCGTCGACTGCCACCCCTCGCGATCGCCGCGCAGACCCTTGAGCCGGGTCTCGACAGCCGTCTCGCCCTTGACGTCTGCCGGCGCAAGACGCGCTTCCACAGCGCCGATGCCGATGGCCGCGGACCCTTCGCCCGCGACGCGCAGCGACGCCGGATCGAGCGCATAGGGCAAGCCGCGCAACACGATGTTCGAGGCGCCCGCGGGCAGTTCAACGTCCATCACGCGCGTCACCAGCGCCGCGTCGGGATAGACGGTGACGCGATCGATGCGCGATTTCCCCTCAATATCGGCCGCGGCGGCGACGCCGGCAGCGAGAGGCGTGAGGGCGGTAGCCGCGAGCATGATCTTGCGCATGAAGTCTCCCCTGTCGATAACGGCGCCATCTCGTCGCCGCTTTGCGGAATTTTCACGGCCAATACTTGGCTGACGCAAGGCTTACGCTATCGGGGTTTACGCAAACCTCACGCTCGCGCATGGTGCGCGCCCGCGCCACTGGAAACTTCCCGCCTTGTTCAAACGCGCAGCGCACTGGACCTACGACCGCGCCTGGTTGCTGATGATCCTGACCACGATGCTTTGGGGCGGCAATGGCGTCGCCTCGCGCCTCGCCGTGGGGCGCGTCACGCCCATGTCGCTCGTCTTCATCCGCTGGCTCGCCGTGTGCATCCTGCTCGCGCTTGCCTTCCGCGAGCAGATCGTCGCGCATCGCGCCGAACTCTATCGTCATCGCTGGCGCATCCTGCTGATGTCCGGCTTCGGCTTCACCGGCTTCACCGTGCTGTTCTACCTCTCCGCCTATTACACGACGGCGGTGAACATCACGCTGCTGCAATCCTCGATCCCGCCCATGGTGCTGGCCATGTCCATCGTCATCGTCGGCGTCCGGCCGACGGTCATGCAGATCGTCGGCATGCTGGTGACGCTCGTCGGCGTCGCGCTCATCGCCACGCACGGCGAACCGCTGAAGATATTGCAGACGAAATTCAACTTCGGCGACATTCTCGTGCTGATCGCCTGCGTCTTCTACGCCGGCTACACATTCTCGCTGCGCAACCGGCCCGCGCTGCCACAGCTCGTCTTCTTCACCGCGCTCGCCTTCGCCGCGCTGGTCACATCGTTTCCGTTCATGCTGGGCGAAGTCGCGACGGGTAATTTCCACTGGCCGACGCCGTCGGGCTGGCTCGTGCTGATCTTTGTCGCGCTCGGGCCATCCCTGGCGTCGCAGCTACTTTACATGCGCGCGGTCGAACTCATCGGCCCCAACCGCGCGGGACTGTTTTCCAACCTGGTGCCGATCTTCGGCGCGCTCTTCGCCGTGTTGATCCTCGGCGAGGAATTCCACATCTACCATGCTCTCGCGCTGGCCTTCGCGCTGACCGGAATCTGGCTCGCGGAGCAGCGGGCGCGGTGAAGGGCGGTCTCCCTCTCCCCGCAAGCGGGGAGAGGGTTGGGGCGAGGGGCCAAGCGACTGGTACGGACGTAGCGGCGCGGCCCTTCATCCGACCCTCGGCCACCTTCTCCCCGTAATACGGGGAGAAGGGGAACCCGATCAGAACGCCAGAACCTTCGCCTGCTTCACGCCGGGCAGCTTCTGGATTTCGCCGAGCGTCGCGGCCGGCGGCGCGCTGTCGACCGCAACCAGCGCGATCGCCGAACCGCCCTCTTCGTCGCGACCGAGCGCGAAGGTCGCGATATTGACCTTGGCGTCGCCGAGCAGGCCGGCGAAACGGCCGATGAAGCCCGGCTTGTCCTCGTTCGTCACGTAGATCATGTGGGGCAGGAATTCGGCATCGACCTTGATGCCCTTGATGTCGACGATGCGCGGCTTGCCGTCGTGGAAGACGGTGCCGGCGACCGAACGCTCCTGCCGCTCGGTAACGACCGATAGCGTGATCAGCGATTCATAGTCGCCGTCCGCCGCGCGCGTGACCTCGTCGATCACGATGCCGCGCTCCTTGGCGACGATCGGCGCCGAGACGACGTTCACGTCCGACAGCAGCGGGCGCAGCAGGCCGGCGATCGCGGCGGCCGTGATCGCCTTGGTCTTCAGCTCTGCGACATTGCCTTCGTAGGTGATCGTGACCTTGCTGATGCCGGTCTCGGTGAGCTGGCCGGCGAACGAGCCGAGCTTCTCGGCAAGCGCGATGAAGGGCTTCAGCTTCGGCGCCTCTTCCGCCGTGATCGACGGGAAGTTCACCGCATTTGAGATGGCGCCCCGCGTGAGATAGTCGGACATCTGCTCGGCGACCTGCAGCGCGACATTCTCCTGCGCTTCCGACGTGGAGGCGCCGAGATGCGGCGTGCAGACGACATTGGACCGGCCGAACAGCACGTTCGACGTCGCAGGCTCCTCGATGAACACGTCGAAGGCCGCGCCCGCGACATGGCCGGAATCGAGCGCGGCCGCGAGCGCGACCTCGTCGACGAGACCGCCGCGCGCGCAATTGACGATGCGCACGCCCTTCTTCGTCTTGGCGATGTTTTCAGCCGACAGGATGTTCTTAGTCTGCGCCGTCATCGGCGTATGCAGCGTGATGATGTCGGCGCGCGCGAGCAGTTCGTCGAGCTCGACCTTCTCGACGCCGATGTCCTTGGCGCGTTCCGGCGACAGGAAGGGATCGAAGGCGATGACGCGCATGCGCAGGCCGATGGCGCGATCGGCGACAATCGAACCGATATTGCCGCAGCCGATCACGCCGAGCGTCTTGGCTGTGATCTCGACGCCCATGAAGCGGTTCTTCTCCCACTTGCCGGCCTGCGTCGAGGCGTCGGCGGCGGGGATTTCGCGCGCCAGCGCGAACATCATGGCGATGGCGTGCTCGGCGGTCGTGATCGAATTGCCGAACGGCGTGTTCATCACGATGATGCCGCGACCCGTGGCCGCGGGAATGTCGACATTGTCGACGCCGATGCCGGCGCGGCCGATGACTTTCAGATTCTTGGCGTTCTGGAGGATCTTCGCGGTGACCTTGGTCGCCGAGCGGATCGCGAGGCCGTCATAGTCGCCGATGATCGCGGCGAGCTTGTCCTTGTCCTTGCCGAGGTTCGGCTGGAAGTCGACCTCGACGCCGCGCTCCTTGAAGATGGCGACGGCGGCGGGCGACAGGGCGTCGGAAATGAGTACGCGAGGAGCCATGTGAGTCTCTCAATGAAAAGGGGTTCTCCCCTCCCCCTTGTGGGGAGGGGCGGGGGAGGGGGTCGCGGAATGCTGCGAGGTTGGCGGCATGCGCCAAGGCAATAGCGTCGCAGGATTGCGCGACCCCCTCCCTAACCCTCCCCAAATCGAAGTCGGCTATTGCCGACTTCGACATCTTTGCACAAGTCGGCAACAGCCGACTTGTGGGGGAGGGAATGGACTCGGGATGTCTTACGCCGCCTTCGCCAGGCCAGCCTTCGCTTCCGCGAACGCCCAGTCGAGCCACGCTGTCAGCGCCTCGACGTCCGATTTCTCGACCGTCGCGCCGCACCAGATGCGCAGGCCGGGAGGGGCGTCGCGATAGGCGCCGATGTCGTAGGCGACCTTTTCCTTCTCGAGCAGCGTCGCGAGTTGCTTGGCGAAGGCGGCCTGCTGATCGGCGGGCAGCGAGGTGATCGCGGGATCGATGACCTTCAGGCAGACGCTGGTGTTCGAGCGGATGTCGGCGCTCCTGGCCAGGAAATCCACCCAGGAGGTCTTGGCCTTCCAGTCGGCGATCGCCTTGGTGTTGGCGTCCGCGCGCGCGACCAGCGCATCGAGGCCGCCGATCGACTTCGCCCAGTTCAGCGCGTCGATGTAATCCTCCACGCACAGCATCGACGGCGTGTTGATCGTCTCGCCCTCGAAGATGCCTTCGATCAACTTGCCGGCCTTGGTCATGCGGAAGATCTTCGGCAGCGGCCAGGCCGGCTTGTAGCTTTCGAGACGCTCCACAGCGCGCGGCGACAGGATCAGCACGCCATGCGCGGCCTCGCCGCCGAGCGCCTTCTGCCACGAGAAGGTGACGACATCGAGCTTGGCGAAGTCGAGCTTTTGCGCGAAGGCGGCCGACGTCGCGTCGCAGATCGTCAGGCCCTTGCGGTCGGCCGCGATCCAGTCGGCGTTGGGAACGCGGACGCCGGAGGTCGTGCCGTTCCAGGTGAAGACGACATCATTGTCGCAGTTCACTTCCGCCAGATTCGGGATTTCGCCGTAGCCGCTCTTGAGCGTACGCGTGTCCTTCAGCTGCAGCTGCTTGACGACATCGGTCACCCAGCCCTCGCCGAAGCTCTCCCAGGCGAGCAGGTCGACCGGGCGGGCGCCGAGCAGCGACCACAGCGCCATCTCGACCGCGCCCGTATCGGACGCCGGCACGATGCCGATGCGATAGTCGGAGGGAACCTGAAGAACCTCGCGGGTGAGGTCGATGGCGAGCTTCAGCTTGCTCTTGCCGACCTTGGCGCGGTGCGAACGGCCGAGCGGCGCGTCTTTCAGGGCTTCGAGGGACCAGCCGGGGCGCTTGGCGCAGGGGCCGGAAGAAAAATTGGGATTGGCCGGCCGGAAGCCGGGCATCGTATTCGCCATATTGAGCCATCCTTTCAGATGGGCGCCTCCCGTTGGGGGGAGGTGTCCCGCGGACGGCGATAAAGGGTGGCGAACGGGAAAGCAAGAGCGACAAAATGAAACGGCGGGCCGAAGCCCGCCGTTGCAATGCAGTCGCGATCGCGGCTCAGTCCGGATAGTAGCGCAAGCCGATGCGAATTTCCCGCGCATCGTTCGTCTTCTGGGTGGCGCCGGAGAACGCGGTATAGGATGTGAGCTTGCCCAGATTGAGATAGCGCGCTCCGACGTCGATTGAGAGATTGGGCGTCACGGCGTAGGAGACGCCGCCCATCAGCGCCCAGGCGAGCTGGACGGAGCTCAGCGAGCGCGACATGTCGAAATTGTAGTACCAGCTGAGCATCGGATTGACGGCGTCCGGCGTCGTCACCTGATAGGGCACGCCGTTGCTCATGAACCAGTTCTGGGACGCCTTCTGGTAGACGTAGTTCGCGCCGACGCCCGCGCCGATGTATGGCGTGAGCCCCCACCAGTTGCCGAGATCGGCGTAGACGTTCAGCAGCAGCGTCGTGTTGTTCACGCGCGCCCGATACAAATCCCGACAGGTGTCGCGGATCGGCGTCTCGCCGATGATATTGCCGCCGGCGTCCCTGATCGGCGCCCAGCCGACGATACAGGCGATCGACGTCGTATTGTCGTTGAAGGATCGCGGGGCGCGCCAGTCGAGCGTCAGGTCCGCGCGCATCCAGTCGTTGAACTTGTAACCGGCGCCGAGGCCGAAGCTCCACGAGTTCGGAAAGCTGCCGCCACGCGGCAGGGTCGAGCTGCCGATGCCGATCTGGATGTCCTTGGCGACGCCGATATCGCCGCGCAGGTACCAGTTTGAGGCGAAGGTCACCCGAGGCTCGTCGGCCGGCGCATAGCCGGAGCCGGGCGTGATGGGCGGGGCCGCTCCGAACATCGAGGCGACCGCGGGATCAGCCGCCATGGCGCCGGATAGCCCGCCGAGTGCGGCGGCGGTCGCGACGGTCGCAATTCCCAGTCCGCGAGCAAGGAAACTCATTTCGCTCATCCCCAACTTGCCCGAGGCGTCAGCCGGGCTTTCGATGAATCAAAAATGAGCGAACATGCTTAAAATGCGCTTAACCCTAATGCTTTGTCGCGAAAACTTTTTCACTGCCTTTCGCTACTCCACAAAAGAAAACGGCGCGGACGAGCCGCGCCGTTCTTCTCGAAGAAGACTTGCTCAGTACTTGCGGACGAGCGGGCCAGGGCGACCGCCGAAGATCGGCGCGCTCGGCGCGAGCATCGGACCGGCGCCGGCGTCGCCCAGCATGTAGCGCACGCCCAGGCGCAGATCGTGCGCCGTATGCTTGAAGGACTGGACCTCGAAATAGCAGCTGGCGACCACTTCGCAGACGATCGGGTTGCTCGAGACGGTGCCCATGTCGATATAGCGATAGCCCATGTCGATCTTCAGATTCGATGTGACGTTGTAGCCGAGGCCCGCCATGAGCGCCCAGGCGAAGTTCGTCTTGGTCGAATCGGCGGCGAAGCCGACGCCAGCGCCGACGTCCGTCAGGCTCTTCATACGGTGATTGACCATGCCGACGCCAGCGCCGACATAGGGCGTCACGCCGGCCCAGGTGCCGAGATCGACATAGCCGTTCAGCATGAAGGCCGCGGACGAGACATTCGCCGAGTAGGTGTCGAGACAGAAGGGATTGGCGCAGAAGGCCGTGTAGGTCACGCCCTTGCGATAGGCGGCCGACGACCGGTATTCGGCGGTCACGTCCGCGCGGAACCAGTTGTTGAACTGATAGCCGACGCCGATGCCGATGAGCCCGGAATCTCCGAGATCGGAATAGGCGGTCGAGATAGCCGGAGCGCCGCCGCCCAGCGCATTGGCCGGCTGCAAGGTCGAGCGCAGGCTGGACATCTGGTTGATACCGACGCCGACGTCGCCGCGCAGATACCAGCCGCTCATGTCGGCGGCGGGCGCGAGCACCGGGGCTTCGACCGGCGGCGGGGGCGGAAGGAGATCGGCGGCGAGCGCCGGACCGAACGCAGCGGCGCTCAGCATCCCCGCCAACGAAAGGGCCGTATACTTGCCCATGCGAAATTCCTTTCAATGACGGGCAAGCGCCCGAATCCGTTACAGACGGATGGAATTTCGCAGACGTTTCTTAATTTCGACTTAACCCTAACTCTTAACCACGCAAGCTCGGTAACATCGGCTCGAAAACCTTGAAAACCGGGCCTCAGGCGGCCTCGGCGGCGCCCGACAGAAGATCGCAGACGTCGTCGACCACCTTCTCGACGAGCGCGCGATCATCGCCCTCCCCCATCACGCGAATGACCGGCTCTGTACCGGACGGACGGATCAGCAGACGCCCGCCTGCGCCCAGCCGCTCGCGCGCCTCGTCGATCGAGCGCGCCACCGGCGGCCGGTCGAGGACGGTCTTGCGCACCCGCACGTTCTTCAGGATCTGCGGCAGCGGCTCGAAGAGATGGCAGACCTCGCTGACCGGCCGGCTCTTCTTCTTGACCACCGCGAGAACCTGCATAGCCGCGACGAGGCCGTCGCCGGTCGTGGAATAGTCGGACAGGATGATGTGGCCAGATTGCTCGCCGCCGACATTGTAGCCTTCCGAACGCATGCGCTCGAGCACGTAGCGGTCGCCGACGGATGTGCGCTCCAGCTTCAGGCCCTGCCCCGCCAGATAGCGTTCCAGACCCAGATTGGACATGACCGTCGCAACGATTCCGGGCTTCGAGAGCATATGGTCTTCCTGCCAGTTGGTGGCCACGACCGCCATCAGCTGGTCGCCATCCACCAGATGGCCGCGCTCGTCGACGATCAGCACGCGGTCGGCGTCGCCGTCGAGCGCGATGCCGATGTCGGCGCGCATCTCGCGCACCTTGGCCGAGAGCGCCGCCGGCGCGGTCGAGCCGACGTCGCGGTTGATGTTGAGGCCGTTCGGCTCGCAGCCGATCGAGAACACTTCGGCGCCCAGTTCCCACAGGGCTTCCGGCGCGGTCTTGTAGGCGGCGCCATTCGCGCAATCGACCACGATGCGCAGCCCGTCGAGCGAGACGTTGCGCGGCAGCGTGCGCTTGGCGAATTCGATGTAGCGCGCGCGCACGTCGTCGACGCGCCGCGCCCGCCCGAGCGCCGGCGATTTGGCGAGCCTGTCGGACAGGTCCTGGTCGAGCAACGTCTCGATCTCGTGCTCGACGTCGTCGGACAGCTTGTAGCCGTCCGGACCGAACAATTTGATGCCGTTGTCCTCGTAAGGATTGTGCGAGGCCGAGATCATCACCCCGAGGTCGGCGCGCATCGAGCGGGTGAGCATGCCCACCGCCGGCGTCGGGATCGGCCCGAGGATCAGCGGGTCCATGCCGACCGACGCGAAGCCCGCCACCAGCGCATATTCGATCATGTAACCCGACAGGCGCGTGTCCTTGCCGATGACGACGCGATGGCGATAGTCGCCGCGCTGGAACACCAGTCCCGCCGCCTGCCCCACCTTGAGGGCGAGTTCCGGCGTGATGACGCGATTGGCGACGCCGCGTATGCCATCCGTGCCGAAATAGGTGCGGCTCATCTCTGTCCTCTGGCGCTCGGCCTGCGTTGGAAATATTCGCCCGTATTGTAGAACAGGCGGGGCGCGAGGCGCCGCACAACCTTACCTGTTCCTTAACGCGCGAAAGTATCCGCCCATGGCCCGACAGGCGACCATCTACCACAATCCCGCCTGCGGCACCTCCCGCAATGTGCTGGCGGCGCTCCGCGAGGCCGGGATAGAGCCGACAATCGTCGAATACCTCAAGACGCCGCCCGACCGCGCGACGCTCGAAACCCTCCTGAAGACAATGGGTAAATCCGTCCGCGATATCCTCCGCAAGCGCGGAACGCCCTACGAGGAATTGGGCCTCGGCGATCCCGCCGTGACCGACGACGAGATTTTCGTGGCCATCGCCAAACACCCGGTGCTGATCGAGCGACCGATCGTGGTTTTGGACAAGAAGGCCGCGCTGTGTCGGCCGGCGGAAACCGTGCGGGACTTGTTGGGGTGAAGCGGCCTCCGCGTGGCAAATGAAAAGGCCCGGCGCGAGCCGGGCCTTCGGAATATCTTGTTCTCTTGCCTTAGCCCGTCGGCTGCGGCTCGAGCCCGCCGGCGTCCGGCTCCGGCGGCGCCGGGCGGTTGCGGCCTGTGGTCGGCACGGCGGCCGTGCGCGGCGGCGAACTGTCGCCGGTGTCGCGGACCGGCGGCACACCCTTCAAGAGGCCGAGAATCTCGTCGCCGGACAGCGTCTCGTATTCGATCAGGCCCTTGGCGAGCGCTTCGAGATCGTCGCGCTTCTCGGTGAGGATGCGGCGCGCTTCGGAGAGGCCGGTCTCGACGAGACGGCGCACTTCGGCGTCGATTTTCTGCGACGTATTCTCGGACAGCGTCTGCCGCTGGCCCATCGAATAGCCCAGGAAAACCTCTTCCTGGTTCTCGCCGTACATGACGGTGCCGAGTTCCTTGGAAAAGCCCCAGCGCGTGACCATCGCGCGGGCGAGCTTGGTCGCCTGCTCGATGTCCGACTGCGCGCCGGACGTCACCTTGTCGTCGCCGAAGATGATCTCTTCCGATACGCGGCCGCCCATCAGCACCGCAAGGCGCGACATCATCTGCTCGTAGCTCATCGAGAGCTTGTCGCGCTCGGGCAGCTGCATGACCATGCCGAGCGCGCGACCGCGCGGAATGATCGTCGCCTTGTGGACGGGATCGGTCGCCGGAACGTTGAGCGCCACGATGGCGTGGCCGCCTTCGTGATAGGCCGTCAGCAGCTTCTCCTGCTCAGTCATGACCAGCGTGCGGCGTTCCGCGCCCATCATGATCTTGTCCTTGGCGTCCTCGAATTCCGCCATGGTGACGATGCGCTTGCCGCGCCGCGCCGCCATCAGGGCGGCCTCGTTGACGAGGTTCATCAGATCGGCGCCGGAGAAGCCCGGCGTGCCGCGGGCGACCGTCTTGAGATCGACGTCGGGCGCGAGCGGCACCTTGCGGACGTGGACGCGAAGAATCTTCTCGCGGCCGATGACGTCAGGGTTGGGGACAACGATCTGGCGGTCGAAACGGCCCGGACGCAGCAGCGCGGGGTCGAGAACGTCAGGACGGTTGGTCGCGGCGATGAGGATGATGCCCTCGTTCGCCTCGAAGCCGTCCATCTCGACCAGCAACTGGTTGAGCGTCTGCTCGCGCTCGTCATTGCCGCCGCCGAGGCCCGCGCCGCGATGGCGGCCGACCGCGTCGATTTCGTCGATGAAGATGATGCAGGGCGCATTCTTCTTCGCCTGCTCGAACATGTCGCGCACACGGCTCGCGCCGACGCCGACGAACATTTCGACGAAGTCCGAACCAGAGATCGTGAAGAAGGGAACGTTGGCTTCGCCCGCGATGGCGCGCGCCAGAAGGGTCTTACCCGTGCCCGGCGGTCCCACCAGCAGCACGCCGCGCGGAATCCGTCCGCCGAGTCGCTGGAATTTCTGGGGATCGCGCAGGAATTCGACGATTTCCTGCAGATCTTCCTTGGCCTCGTCGACGCCGGCGACGTCCTCGAAGGTCACGCGCCCGCGCGTCTCCGTGAGAAGCTTGGCCTTCGACTTGCCGAAGCCCATGGCTTTCCCGCCGGCCCCCTGCATCTGGCGCGACAGGAATATCCACACGCCCAGGAAGGCGATCAGCGGCAGGCCGTTGACCAGCAGCGTCACCAGCCAGTTATTGCCTTCGGACGGCGGCTTGGCGGTGATGGCGACGTTCTTCTTGTAGAGCGTCTGAACGAGGGTGGGATCGCTCGGCGCATAGGTCGAGAAGTCGCGGCCGTCGGTGTAATGGCCGGAAATGTCGTTGCCCGCGATCGTCACGTCGCGCACGCGGCCCTGGTCGACCTGCGTCAGCAGCTCGCTGAACGAGATGGCCGAGGTTTGCTGGCGCTGCGCCGGGTTCTGGAACAGCATGACCAGCGCGACAACGAGAAAGAAGATGATCACCCAGAGGGCGAAGTTCCGGAAATTGGGGTTCATCAGGGGCCTATCTTGGCGCGGCTCAGGATTTTCGGGCCGCGGACCGTGCTGCACTGTAATTTAGGCGCGCCATCCCCCCTTGCCAAGGACAGCGCGGAAACGTGATTGACGCGATTTTCGCTATGACTCGGCTCGTCGCTTGCGCGGCTTTTGCGGCTGCAAAATCAGCCGCTTGGCGTCGAGCCTGATGGCGACGCCGCCGAGCGTCGCGGAAAGCCGGCTCTTTTGCCGCAGGCCCATGGCGACTTTTTCGATCTGTTCGAGCCGCGTCGCCGCCCCGCTGATTCGGGCGATTTCGCGCGACAGCAGGCGCACGAGAGCCTCGTCGGGCAGCGCCAGGGTCGTCTCGGCGGGCGTCTCGAACACGGCCGCTTCCCGTCGCGCCGGCAGCGCCGCGAGCATGGTCTCGATCGCGGGCGCCAGCGCCTGCTCGGCCCGTGCGGCCCGCGCCGCCAGCCGGGTCAGCTCCGCCCTGCCGAACCCTTCTCGCGCCAGCCGCTCGGCCAGCCGCCGGATCTGCGGCCGCCGGTAGGCCTCGTCGACATTGGTGGGATCCTCGACATATGTCAGCCCCTCGGCCCGACAGAAACCGATCAGATCGGACTTGGCGCAATCGAGCAGTGGCCGCGCCAGAAAGAGCCCTTCGCCGTCCGGCCAGAAAGCCAGCGCGCGACGCGCCATGCCGGCGAGACCCGCCGGCCCGCTGCCGCGCAAAAGGCGCATCAGCACCGTTTCGGCCTGATCGTCGGCATGGTGGGCGGTGACGATCATATCCGCGCCGATTTTTCGCGCCTGAGCCCCAAGCAGGCGATAGCGCGCGGCGCGCGCCGCCGCCGGGACGCCGGTCGCGGGCTTTTCGCCCCGCCACCGCAAAATGGCGTGCGGCAAGCCGCGCGCCGCGCAGAGGGCGCCGACCGCTTCGGCCTCCTGCCGCGATGCCGGCCGCAAACCGTGATCGACCGTCGCCACGGATACGGCGACGCCGGAGTCTTTCCGCCAACGATCGGCCAGAACGAGCAACGCCGTGGAATCGGGCCCGCCAGACACCGCGAGCAGCAGGCCGGTCGACCGTTCGAGACCCGCGAAAAGCTCGGCGAGCGCGGGAAGCGGCGCGCCGGCCATACTCAGCACGAGATTTTCTTGGACTCGCGATCGGCCGCCCGGATCGTGTTCGACGCGCCGGGATATTTGCGGCCGATTTCGGCGAAGGAGGCGCAGGCCTGCTCCTTGGCGCCCAGCGCATTCAGCGACTGGCCGAGGCGCAGCATGGCTTCCGGCCCGCGCGAGGAATTGGCGTAATTGGTCGAGATCTTCAGATATTGCTCGGCCGCCTCGCGATGCCGGCCGCGCTGGAAGAAGCTCTCGCCGAGCCCGAACACGGCGTCCGGCGTGTAGCGGCTGCGGGAATGTTTGGCGATGAAGCCTTCGAAGCCCTTCTGCGCGCCGTCGTACTGGCCCTGCTTCAGCATGGCGGCCGCCTGCTCGTATTCTTCCTTCATGGTCATCGGCGTCGCCGCGACCTGTGCGCCGCCTGCGCCCGGCGCTGTCGGCCGGGGGCCGCCGAGGTCGAGCGGCTTCATGGGATTGGGCGCCTCGCCGGGATCACGCCCCCCGAGCGGACCGCTGAGCCCCGCCTGCGGCTGCAGCGGCGCGCTCGGCATGGTCGTGCCGAGCTGGCGCGGCGCGCCGGGCGCGCCCGGGTTCTGCTGGGGATCGAACGCGTCGCTGCGACGCAGCCGGCTGGTTTCGGCGGGCGTTGTCGCATGTTGCGTCGCGGGCGTCCCGCCTGGCGGCGTCGCCGCGTGTGTCGACACGGGCGGATGCGCGGTCGCGACCTGCGGAGCGGCCGCCGCATTCGAGGCCGCAACCGGCCCCTGGCCGCGCTGCTGTTCCTCGAGCTTGCGGATCTGGAACTGCAATTGTTCGATCTGGCCGGTCAGCTCGCGATTGAGCCGCTCCAGCCGGTCGATGCGCACGACCAGCTCGGCATTGCTCGGCCCACCGCGACCGGCGGGCGCCTCGTCGATATCGGCCGGCGGCGGCGGCGGCCGGTTGAAGAGCTGGGCCAGACGGAAATTCGGCGCCAATCCATCGCCGGCGGCCGCCGGCGCGACGGGCGCGAGAAGAAGAGCTGCGAGAGCAGCGCTGATCGCAATATTGGACAGACGCATGTTCGGGAAAATCCGGCGGGCTTCGCGGCATCGCATATCACACTGCGATTGCCGCTAAAATCCGTCCGAAGCGTGGCAGGCCCGCGACCTGCGACGCATTTTGCCTCAGACGGCCAGCGCCAGGGCGCAGCCGAGCCCGAAACAGGCGAGGATGAAAGTGGACATGCCGAGCTGCCGGCGCGCCGAATGGCGCAATTCAGCGCTGTCGAAGCCGTAGGTCGGCCGGTTCGGTCTGGCTGCGATGAAATGCGCGCCCATGGCCCGCTCTCCACGAATTGTCCGTGGATCGAACATGCCAGAGGCGCGCGGGCACGATCAGAGTCGAAGGTCACACGCCGTGCGTGACCTTCGCCATGTCGCGATCAGGAAGCTTACGACTGGCCGCCGCGCAGCACCGTGACGGCGCGGCGATTCTGCGACCAGCAGGAAATGTCGTTGCAGACCGCGACGGGCCGCTCCTTGCCGTAGCTGATCGTCTTGATCCGCGAAGCCGGAATGCCGCGCGCGACCAGATAGTCCTTGGTGACTTCCGCGCGGCGGGCGCCGAGCGCGAAATTGTATTCGCGCGTGCCGCGTTCGTCGGCATGGCCCTCGATTGTGAAGCTGTAGCGCGCATACTGCTGCAGCCAGCGCGCCTGCTTGTCGAGCGTCGCCTGCGCGGTCGAGGAGAGTTCGCTCGAATCCGATTCGAAGAACACGCGGTCGCCGACATTGACCACGAAATCCTGCTGGCTGCCAGGCGTCGCCGCGCCGCCGCGTCCGTAGCCCGCGCCGCCGACGCCGCCGGCGATGCTCGCCTCGTCGGCCGGGTTCTTGGCGCAGGCGGTCGCGCCGAGCGCGAGGGCGATGGCCGCAGCGAATTTCAGGGCGCGCGCGCCTTCGGAGATCAGCATTCCGGTACTCCTCGAACTCGTTTCCGGAGAAATCGAGCCCAGTCCTAGCGACCGATGGTTAAGCGAAGGTTCTGTCAACCTTGATCCGGGGTTTGCCGAATGCGTTGCATTCGAGCAAATCGCCCGCGTGGTTAAACGCTCGTTAATGGCCAGAATGCGGCAAACGCGGCGCTAACTGCGACGCCCTGACGCGGCCTGGCGTTAGAACGGTTCTGAATTGCGCCTCGATCAAGATTTTCCATTGGCGCGACGGCCCGTTCGCTGCATGTAGGGTCGACATCGCTAGACTTCTGTCAGGAAACGGACATGAACGGCCTCGCCATCGCCCTGCAATCCGGATCGATCCTTCTGCGCGAAGGCGTCGAGGCCATGCTGGTCATCGGCGGTCTCGCCGCATTTCTGACCCGTGCGGGCGCTCGCGCGCAGGTCTCCGCTCTCTACACGGGCGCTGTCGCAGCCATTGTCGCCTCCATCGCGGCGGCCGTCGTCTTCGCGACATTCTTCAATGGCGCGCACGACGACCGCGTCGAGGCGATCGTGATGGGCGTCGCCGCCGTGCTGATGCTCTATATGAGCGGCTGGCTGTTCCTGAAGCAGGACCCTGCCGCCTGGACCGCCGAACTCAAGCGCATCGCCGACCGCTCGCTCGCCTCGCCCGGGTCGCTATCGCTGGCCGGCGTCGCCTTCCTCGCCGTGTTCCGCGAGGGCGCCGAGACAATTCTGTTCGTGCACGCGCTGGCTTCCACCAGTGGCGGCTGGAGCGCCGGCCTGCTCGGCGGCCTCGCCAGCGCCGCCGCGCTGCTCGTCGCCTTCTTCTACGCTATGCAATGGCTGGCGCTGCGCCTGCCGCTGCGCCCGGTCTTCCTTGCCACCTCCGCCATGCTGTTCGTCATGGGCCTGCGCTTCATCGGGGCCGCCATGCAGGAATTGCAGGAGCAGACGCTGCTGAGCTACACGGCAGCGCCCTTCGACGACAAGATTGCCGCGCTCGGCTTCAATCCGAGCATCGAGGCCCTCGCCGCGCAAGGCGTTGTCGTGTTGGCCGCGCTCGTCGGCGCGCTGGCGGTGAGCCGCAACCGCCGCGCTGCGGCGCCGGTCACCGCGCCGGCGGAATGATCCGGCCTGTGCATTCTCTCACAGAAGGTTTTGCACGCGCCTGAGACACGGGTTCTGATGTGGCCCCGAGCCGCCGAACCCGTGGATCCCGAATGCGCCTCTCCGCCTGTCTCGTTTCCTTCGCCCTCGCCGCGTTGACGGCCCAGACGCAAGCGGCCGAACAATCCGCCGAGCGCCCCTGCACGATCGCCGGCATGAACCTCGGCGCCGATCCTGATTTCGTGAAGGCCGTGACGCCGCCGGGTGAAACGGCGGGCGCCAACATGGCGCGCGCCTGCAAGTCCGTTTCGCAATCGGACCATCAGGTGGATGGCGCGACGCTGCGGCTGATCCTCTCGGACTTTTTCTCCGATGCGGAAAGCCAGATCAAAATGAACGTGCAGATGGTCGAGATCCTGCGCGTCGAACCTTCCGGCCCGCGCTCGCTCGGCCGCATCGTTCTGCCGCCCGATCCGCTCGACAACGCCATGCGGTTCGAACCGCAAGTGGTCAAACAGGGCAATACGATTCTCGTGCGTCTGTCGCCGCGCCATGGCGCGATCTACGCCCTGAGCGACAGGGGCCTCGCCGGCCTCTCTGCATTCGGCTGGCGCGAGCAGATCAAGGTCGATCCCGACTTGCGCAATGCCGGCGAAAATCTCTCCATCGATCTCGTACGCATGGAAGGCCGCATCGCGATCATGCGCGACACAAGCGACAAACCCGCGAGCGCCTTCGAGCAGACCGACATCGGCGTCGCGAAACTGAAACTCGCCGACCGCCGGTTCGAAGTAGCCTCGAGCGAGGTCGTCAAACGCAGGGCGGGCGACGACACGATCGTCGACGATGCGAAAACATTCGAGGACGAGCTCCGCGTTGATGCGCCGAAACTGCCGGCGGGCGTCGAGCCCTGCTCAATGACCGCATGGTCGAACGACAAGGACCCGGCCGGCCTCAACGTGCGCGCGGAACCGAGCGCGAAAGCGAAAGTGCTCGGCATCGTGCCGCCGCCGCGCGTGATGCCGAAAAAATACGACGCCTTCGGCCCGGAACCGGTGAAGGCGGAATTCAAGATTATCGGTTTTCGCGACGGCTGGTTCCTGATCGCCGACATCAAGGCGCCGGGCGTCCCCTACGACGCGCCCTATCCCGCGAATCTACCGAAACCCTACAAGGGTCGCGGCTGGGTCGCGGGGAACAAGATCGGCGCAGCGCCGGCCTTCACCGGCCTGCCCTTCGGCCGCCTCTATAAGGCGCCGCATGTCGAGGCGCGCCACGAGATGCGCACTGGCGGAAGCGACAATCCTTTCGCGCGCGTACTTTCGTGCTCGGGCGCATGGGGTCAGGTGGAAGCCGAAGACGGCAAGCGCGGCTGGGTGCGCGGCCTGTGCGCGAACCAGGTCACGACCTGCAGTTGATCAGTTGAGCAACGGCCCCCACGCCGGATCGCTCGCGAACGAGGGCGTCGGCACGACGAAGTCCGAGCGGCCATAGACGTCCGTCATGTGGATTTTCGGCGCGCCGCCGCCGGGGTCGCGGAAGAACATCAGGAACAGGCCGTTCGGCGCCCAGGTCGGGCCCTCGTTGTGATAGCCCTCGGTCAGGATGCGCTCGCCGGAGCCATCGGGCTTCATCACGCCGATTCCAAAACCGTTCTTTGACTGGCGCGTGAAGGCGATGTAGTCGCCCTTGGGCGACCAGACCGGCGTCGAATAGCGCCCGTCGCCAAACGAGATGCGCGTCGCGCCGCCGCCCGACGCGCTCATCACGTAAATCTGCTGCGTGCCGCCGCGATCGCTCTCGAACACGATGCGCGCGCCGTCGGGCGAATAGGAGGGCGACGTGTCGATGGCCGCGGAATCGGTCAGCCGCGTCGTCGAGCGCGAGCGCAGGTCCATCGCGTAGAGCGTCGAATTGTTGCCCTTCGACAGGCTCATCACGATTTTCTGCCCGTCGGGCGAGAAGCGCGGGGCAAAGGTCATGCCCGGGAAATTGCCGACCGCCTCGCGCTGCCGGGTGTCGAGATTCATGATCATCACGCGCGGCTCGTCGCCGCCGAAGGCCATATAGGCGACGTCCTGCGACGAGGGCGAGAAACGCGGCGTGACGGCGAGATCATTGCCGGCCGTCAGATATTGAACGCCCGCGCCGTCCTGATCCATCACGGCCAGCCGCTTGCGGCGGCGGTTCGCCGGCCCCGTCTCGTCGACAAAGACGACGCGCGTGTCGAAAAATCCCTTCTCGCCGGTGATGCGCGAGAAAACCTGGTCCGACATGATATGCGCGACGCGACGCGAGACATTTGCGTCGGTGGCGTATTGCTGGCCGCTGGCCTGCTTGCCGCTCGCGACGTCCCAAAGGCGGAACTCGGCCTGCTGGCGCCCGCCGCCGGAGCGTTGCGCGCGACCCACGAGCACATATTGCGCGTTGACCGTCTTCCAGGCCTCGATGTTCGGCGGCTGGTCCGGACCGAGCGCGGGCTCGGGGAAGCTGCCGGGCTCGACCGGCTGCAGGAAGACCGAGCGCTTGAAATTATTCGAGATGACTGACGTGAACAGCCGCGCCGCGTCGGGATCGCCGGCGAATGGCACGACGGCGACGCGCACGGGCCGGAATGCGCCGCCCGGCCGCACCGTGATGACGTCGCTCTGCGCGAACACCGGCGTGATCGCCGGAGCGCTGGTCAGGGCCGCGACGCTGGCGAGGAAGGCGCGACGGTCGAAAATTGCGGGCATGTCTGCTGGTCCTGAAGGTTCCTGGGCGTCGATCAACGCATTTCGTCGGGCCGGAATTCGACCGTGCGATTCTTCCACTGATCGAAATAGGGCGAGAATTGCGACGGTATCTTCATCGGATTGCACTCGCGCACCGCATTCATCGCGGCAGCGGCGAGCGAGGCGAGCGCCGGATCGGAGGTTGGATTGCGCAGCACGGGCTCGGCGGCGAGGCTGCCGTCGGGGCGGAACCGCAGCGTGATCATCGGATAATATTTCGAACCGCCGCTCGTGCCGAAATAATGCCAGCAGCGCATCCACTGCTCCATCATCAGGCTGTTGAGCGCGTCCATCATATTGGGCGCCATGCGATGCGACGTCCCGGTCGCCGTACCGAGTGAAGCCGTGCGTACGACTTCGCGGCCGCGCGAACCCGTCGCCTGCGGCTTGTCGTGGTCGAGCAGGCGCGAGATCGCGTTCGTGTCGAATTTCGAGCGCTTCTCCTCGCTCTCCTCGCCGGACTTCGGTTTGACGGCGGGCTTCGCGTGCTTGTCGTCATTCTTCGTCCTCGCCAGCAACCTGGCGACCTCGTCGGTCTTCAGGCGCGGCTTTTCCGGCGGTTTCGGCGGCGGTTTGGTCTCGTGTTTGGCCTCATGTTTGGGCTCGATCTTCGGCCGCTGCGGCGGCTTCGGCGCGACGGTCTCGGCCTCTTCCGGCTCGGGCTTCGGTTCGTGCTTGGGCTCGGGCTTGGCCTGCGCCTTCGGCGGCTCCGGCCGCTTCGGCGGTTCGGGCGCGGGCTTTGTCTCTTCCAGAGGCGGTCGCGGCGGCGGCAGGGCGGCCGTCTTCTGCGGCTCGGGCTTCTGCGCGTCGTCCTCGCCTGGATCGCGCTGGCGCTTCAAGGGCGGCGGCGGCAGCGGCACGTCCTTCTTCGCTTCCGCGATCGGCGGCGTGGGCTTCAGCTCCTGCACATCGGCGAGCCTATCGGCCTTCTGGACGGGCTTGGCCTCCTTGGCGTGCTTCTCGCCCTTGGAAATCTGGCTGAAGGCCTGGTCGGTGATCATCTCGACCGGGATGGCCTCCTTGGCGTCGTCGTATTTCGCGGGCGAATTAAACGCGATCAGCGTCGCGGCGAGCAGCGTTGTATGCGCCGCCGCCGAGACGACCAGACCGGGTTCTTTCCGCGAGACCGTCAAGCGCGCCTCACTTCCTCTCCGGCTCGGTGACGAGCGCCACCTTCTTGAAGCCGGCGCCCGTCACGAGCGACATGACTTCCGCGACGCGGCCGTAATTCACTGCCTTCGAGCCGCGCACATAGACGCGCTCGTCCGCGCCGGACTTAACCGCCGCCTTCAGCTTCTCGACGAGCTGCTCGATCGCGACCGGCTGGTCCATCAGGAAGATCTGGCCCTTCTCGTCGATAGAGATCGACACCGGCTTCTGCTCGATATTGAGCGGCGCGGACTTGGTCTGCGGCAGGTCGACCGCGACGCCGGTGGCCAGCAGCGGCGCCGCCACCATGAAGATGATGAGCAACACGAGCATGACGTCGATGAACGGCGTCATGTTGATGTCGGCCATCGCGCCATAGCGCGGTACGCCCCGGCGCCTGCGCCCGCCCTTGCGGCCTGCGGCCATCGACATGCCCATGGAACGTGCTCCTTACGCCGCGCGGTCGCCGGCGTGCTGGTCGATCTGGCGCGACAGGATGGCGGAAAATTCGTCGGCGAAGCTCTCAAGCCGCGCCTGTGTCTTGGCGACGTCGCCCTGCATCTTGTTGTAGGCGATCAGCGCCGGGATGGCCGCGAACAGGCCGATCGCGGTCGCAAACAGCGCCTCCGCGATGCCCGGCGCGACGACGGCGAGCGACGTGTTCTTGGAGGCCGCGATCGAGCGGAACGAGGTCATGATGCCCCACACCGTGCCGAACAGGCCGACGAACGGGCCGGCGGAGGCAACGGTGGCGAGCACCAGCAGATTGGATTCCAGCTTCTCGACCTCGCGCGCGATGGAGACGTCGAGCACTTTCTCGATGCGCGCCTGCAGGCCGACGAAAGAGGCCCCCGCCGCCTGGAACGAGCGCTTCCACTCGCGCATCGCGGCGACGAAAAGCGAGGCCATGCCCGAGGTCGGACGCTCGCTCAGCGTCGTGTAGAGCTCCTCGAGCGAACGGCCGGACCAGAAGGTCTCCTCGAACTGGTCCATCGCCTTGCGCGTGCGGCGGAACAGCAGAGTCTTGTCGACGATGATCGTCCAGCACCATACGGAAGCGGCGAGCAGGCCGATCATCACGGCCTGCACGACGATGGAGGCGTGCAGGAACATGCTCCAGATCGACACTTCGGCGACCGGCGCGGCCAGTTCGGCAGGATTCATCGTCTTTCCTTCATCTCGAAGTCGCAAGAATTCGACTTCGCGTCACTGCGGTCTCGAAACGGCAGGCGCGGTCCATGCCTGCCGAATCCGTCAATTGTTGGGCTCCGCAGACGGCAGACCCGAAGCGGGAATATCTCCCCATACTTAAGTCCCCGTCAGGGTTAACTTTCGGTTACGCGTCCGCGCGTCGATCAGGCGATTTAAGCCGGTATTAACCATATTTCGCGCAATCTCCGACCGCAGGCGCGGTCAGGAACGCGCCATCCGGGGACGACGTGGCGCGGTCAGGGCCGAGGCAAGGGAAGGATTTCGCGAGACTCGCGACGAGCGCCGCCGCGCTTGCGCTGTCGTTCGCGCTTAGCCCCGCGCGGGCCCAGCAGGCCGATCCCGACGCGGGCCCGACAGGGCTGCGCGGCGCCGTAGCCCCGCAATTGCGGCCGCTCGCCGAACGCGATTCCGCGCTCGCGGCCGCCAGGAAAGGGCAGACCGCCCCGCCCCTGCCCGCATCCTATTCCGCCGGCGTAGGCGATCCGCCGCCGGGCTCCGCGATCAACTATGGCAAACCGCGCAAGCCCATAAAGCTGCCCAAGCCCAACCCGGCCGTGCGCACGGGCAAGCCGCCGCTGCCGCAACTCGAGCCCTACAGGAACTCCTACATCCAGCGGCGACAGAGCCGCCAGCGCGCGATCGACGATCGACAGTCGCTGCAGCCGCCGCCGACCGGCGTCGCCGTCGTGCCGACAATTCCAGTCAAGCGCGCCAGGCCGCCGGAGCCCAATCCCTACGAACCGACGGGCATCGACGTCGGCTCGTTGCGGTTGAAGCCCTATATCGAGGGCGCCTTTGGCTACGACACCAATCCAGGCCGCGTCGAAAAGCCGAGCAAAGGCTCGACGCTCGGTCGGGTCGACGCTGGCGTCGCCGTCGAATCCCTCTGGTCGGTCCATTCGCTCAAGGGCGAGTTGCGCGCCGGCTATGCCGACTATCTTCAGGTCAAGAACGTCAATCGCCCGGATGCGACAGCCAAGATCGACGGCCGCATCGACGTCACCCGCGACACGTCGTTCGATTACGGCGGCGCGGCCAATGTCACGACGATCCGCTCGGGCTCGCCGGAAATCCAGCCGGGGTCGACCAATATCACCTCCACCAACCAGCCGATCAGCTGGAACACATCGGGCTATGTCGGCGGCACGCACCGGTTCAACCGTCTCGAATTGTCGCTGCGCGGGACGATCGAACGCGCCCAGACCGGCGACGCAACTTTCTCCGACGGTTCGATCCAGCAACTCCACCTCAACGACTACACGACGGTCGGCGTACGTCCCCGCGTGAGCTACGAAGTCTCGCCGCTGTTCAAGCCCTTCGTCGAGGCGACGATCGACCAGCGCGCCTACGACCACGTGTCGGACGTCAATGGATTCCAGCGCAACTCGCATGGCTACGCGCTACGTGGCGGCGCGAGTTTCGAAATCGACGGCAAGCTGAAGGGCGAAGTCTCGGGCGGCTACGTCGAGCGCGAATACAAGGACCCGCGCCTCGTCCGGCTGCGCGGCCCGACCTTCGACGCCGCGCTGATCTATACGGCGACGCCGCTGACGACCGTTACCCTGCGCGGCTCGACCACGACCAACGAAACCACCGTGCCGAACGCCTCCGGCGCCATCACGCGCAAAGCGCAGGTCGAAATCGCGCACGATCTGTTGCGCAATCTCAAGATCACCGGCCAGGCCTCCTATCAGGTCACCTCGTACCAGGGCGAAAACATCGCCTCGTCCTTCACCGGCAGTTCAACGGGCCTCAACGAGCGCACGATCAATGCGGGCATCAAGGCCGAATACAGCCTGACGCGCACGGTGGTGGTGAAGGCGAGCTACGCCTACGAACGACTGAAGACGACCGTGACGGGCGCCGATTACACGGCCAACATCTTCCTGCTCGGGTTGCGCCTGCAACGCTGAAGCAGCCGGCTATTTGGCCGCTTTCGCCGCTTCGATCGCCTTCAGCATCGCCTCGCTCACGCCTTCCTTGCGGAGCGTCGCGAGCGGAATGACCATCTGATCGGCGCAGGCCTGGATGACATGCGGCGTGTCGACCATGAGGCCGAGCCCGCCCTCCCTGGCGTCAAGATAGGGCGTCAGCGAAGGCGACATGTCGTCGCCGCCGACCTGTCCCATCGCTTCGAGGCATTCCTTGTCGGTCTTGCGCTCGCCCGCGCGATAGCGCGCCATATAAAGCTGGTACAGACGCTTTGAATTCAGCGAGATCATCTTCACGCCGTCGCTCGTTTCGTTGAGCGAGACCTTGCCGAGCAGCTTCGCCGGGAGGAGCTTGGCCCAGTCGACCGGCGCGCCGGTGGCGAGATCGTAGACGATCGCGGTCGTTCCGATATTCGGATGCGCGCCGCCGCAGTTGAAACTGTCGGCGATCGTGTAGCTCAGATAGCGCGGCCCGCGCATCGTGACCGCGATCGTGCGCGACCAGTCCGAGTTCTTGCCCGCTTCGCGCCGGCACTCGGCAATGGCCTTCTTCACGCGCTCGTCGAGCTTAGACACCGCGGCATTGATCTTCTTCTCGGCCTCGTCGGCGGGCTGCGCGATGCGCGGATAGGCGTCGATGTCCTTGCCGGCAAGCGCCGGCTTCGCCATGGCGACGATGCGTTCGGCGGCGACCGCATTGGCCGAGACGCAAAATAAAAGCGCAGGGGCGAGCCCTGCGCGCAAAACGGGCGCGAGCGCCCGCCGGATATCGGAATTGATCGCCATCCGCTCCCCCATGTCGAGGGCGCAGTCTAACCCATCAGTTTCTTCAGGCCAGCTTTGTAGGCTTCGGCGAGGTCCGGATTGTCGAGCGCAAAAGCCGCGTTCGCCATCAGGAAGCCGATCTTGGCGCCCGTGTCATAGGTGACGCCATCGAAGCGCACACCGTGAAAACCCTGACTTTTCGCCAGCGTCTTCATACCGTCTGTCAGCTGGATCTCGCCGCCTGCGCCGCGCTCCTGTGTCTCCAGAATCTTGAAGATTTCCGGGCCCAGGATGTAGCGACCGGAGATGATCGAGGTCGAGGGCGCCGTGCCCTTCGGCGGCTTTTCGACCATGCCGGTGATCTCGAACGTATGGCCCTCGTCCTTGCCGATCGAGACCACGCCATACTGATGCGTTTCTTCCGGAGCCACTTCCTCGACCGCGATGATATTGCCGCCGTGCTTCTCGTAAGCCGCGACGCATTGCGAGAGGCAGCGCGACTTCAGCTTTCCCGTCGCCTTGGTGACCATGTCGGGCAGCATGACGGCAAATGGCTCATCGCCGACGATGTCGCGCGCGCACCAGACCGCGTGGCCGAGGCCGAGCGGGGCCTGCTGGCGGGTGAAGGAGGTCGCGCCGGCCGCCGGCAGATCGGCCATCAGCGCATCGTATTCCTTCTTCTTGCCACGCTTCTGCAGCGTGTCCTCGAGTTCGTAGGACATGTCGAAATGGTCCTCGATCACCTGCTTGCCGCGGCCGGTGACGAAGATGAAATGTTCGATGCCGGCTTCTTTCGCCTCGTCGACGACATGCTGCAGCACGGGCCGATCGACGATCGTCAGCATTTCCTTCGGCACGGATTTGGTGGCGGGCAGGAAGCGCGTGCCGAGACCGGCGACGGGGAATACGGCCTTACGAATGCGTTTGGTCATGATTTCGTCCGTAGATGCGTTTTCGAGCGACGTGGCTACCGGTTCGCGTGCAGAAAACGCGTTGCCAAAAGGATGCGACAAAGCCGCATTCGCTCGGGAATGCGGCCCTTTTTTGAGATTAACCGGAACAGTTTAAGGAAGATCGAACGCCCACTGCCCGGGCGACCCGGACTTCGCGAAATCCAGTGAAACTTAACCAAACGCTGCTAGAATCACTCGAATTACATTGATCGCTTTGATGGAAGACACATGGCCATACTCGTAACGGGCGGCGCCGGCTATATCGGCAGCCACATGGCGCTCGAATTGCTCGACGCCGGCGAAAAAGTCGTCGTACTCGACAATCTCTCGACCGGCTTCCGCTGGGCCGTGCCGGACAAGGCGACGCTTGTGACCGGCGATTTCGGCGACACCGACCTCGTGACGGAAACACTCGCGCGTTTCGACATTGAGGAGATCATCCATTTCGCGGCCAAGATCGTCGTGCCGGAATCGGTGAGCGATCCGCTCGGCTATTATCTCAACAACACCGCCAAGGCGCGCGGTCTTCTCGAATGCGCCGTCGACTCCGGCGTGAAGCATTTCATCTTCTCCTCCACCGCCGCTGTCTACGGCGACCCCGAGCAGAACCCGGTCACGGAGGACGAGCGCCTGAAGCCCATTTCGCCCTACGGCCGTTCCAAGCTGATGGTCGAGTGGATGCTGGAGGATACCGCCAAGGCGACGCCACTCTCTTATGTCGCGCTGCGCTACTTCAACGTCGCCGGCGCCGATCCTCAGGGCCGTTCCGGCCAGTCGACGCCCAACGCCACCCATCTCATCAAGGTCGCCGTGCAGGCAGCGCTGGGCATGCGCAAGGGCATGGACGTGTATGGCGTGGATTACCCGACGCCCGACGGCTCTTGCCTGCGCGACTACATTCAAGTCACCGACCTCGCGCGCGCCCATCTCGACGCGTTGCGCCATCTGCGCGGCGGCGGCGAAAGCCTCGTCTGCAACGCCGGCTATCAGCGCGGCTATTCCGTGCTCGAAGTCATCGACATCGTGAAAAAAGTCTCGGGCGTCGACTTCCCCGTGACGATCGTCGGTCGTCGCCCGGGCGATCCCGCGGCGATCGTCGCCTCCAACGAACGCATCCGCAAGAATCTGGGCTGGACCCCGCGACACGACAATCTTGAGGAGATCGTCCGACAGGCGCTCGACTGGGAACGGCGGCTACACAATATGAAGATCGGATGATGAGTGTGCGCCCCCCTCTCCCCGCGAGCGGGGAGAGGGAAACCTGCAACCATTACTGACCGGTCGGCGGCCGCTTCGCCAGCTCGGCCTCCAGTCGCGCGATATTCTGCAGGAAGCGTCGCGACACGAGCTTGAGGAAGTAGAATCCGAACTCCGGATTCTGAAAGAACAATTCCTTGATCTCGATATAGGTCGCAACCAGCAGCTCGCCGGGCTCCACGCATTCGAGCCCCTGCGTGCGCGTCTGATCGTCGCTGACGAGCCCCATCTCGCCGACCATCTGACCGACGCCGATCTCTATACCCGTCTCGATCAACCGGTAGACGCCGTCAGCGACCACGAAAACGCAATCGGCTTCGTCGCCCTTGCGGAAAACCACTTCGCCCGCATCGAACGCGCGCCGCCGCATGAAGGGCCTGAGCCAATGCATCGACAAATCGCCCGACGCGGCGCGCCCGAGCCGCGACGTCAGCCGCCGCATCTCGCGCAAGCGCAGCACGTTGAGCGGCAGGGAGACAACGTGTTGCAGCGCGCTGACCGGCGATGGCGCGAATAAGCCGTAGACCATGCCGAAGATGTTCGCGAGGATCGCGAAACCACGCAGCCGCAGGATGGATTGCATCCAGTAGCTGGCGATCACCAGCAGCACGCCGGCAAAGCCGAACAGATACGGCCATATGTCGACGAGCCGCCATTGCGCGGGATGCAGAAAGAGCGACCAGGTCATCGTACCGCCGAAGTCATGGAGCCCCCGTTCCAGTCCTCGTATGAGACACGCCGCGCGAAATTCAGAACTCCGCCCATCCTCGCAATTCGCGCCGCACCACCGCTTCGATCACGTCCATGCCAGCGGCGCTGTCATTGAGACAATCGATGCGCGCGAATTTCTCGCCGCCGTTCTCCAGAAAGAAGTCGCGGTTTTCGACGCCGATCTCCTCGATCGTCTCGAGGCAATCGGCGACGAAACCCGGCGTCACGATCGCGAGCTTCTTCACGCCCTCGCGCGCGAGTTGTTTCACGGTCTCGTCGGTATAGGGCTTGATCCATTCGGCCGGGCCGAAACGCGACTGAAAGGTCAAGCGCAACCTGCTCTCGTCCATGCCCAACCGCGCACGCAGCAAGCGCGTCGTCTTGGCGCAATGGCAATAATAAGGATCGCCCTTGTCGAGATAGGCTTGCGGCACGCCGTGGAACGACGCCAGAATGAGATCCGGCGCGAAGTCGAGCTTCGACAGGCCGTCCTCGATCGAACGTGCGAGCGCGTCGATATAGACGGGATCGTCGTGCCAGGGCGGCGCGATGCGCACGGCCGGTTGCCAGCGCATGGCCCTGAGCGCATCGAAGGTCTTGTCGCCGACCGTCGCCGTCGTCGCCGCCGAATATTGCGGATAGAGCGGCACGATGAGGATGCGGTCGCAACCCTGATCCTGAAGCGCCTGCACGCGACTGGCGATCGACGGCTGGCCATAGCGCATCGCCCAGTCGATCACGAGCCGCTGACCGCTCATGGCTGCCGCATCGGACAGGCGCGCCGCCAGCTGCTCGCTCTGCGAGCGCGTGATCGTCTTCAGCGGCCCTTCATTGCGTTCGCGATTCCAGATCGTCTCGTAGTCCTTGCCCTTCCTCCCCGGCCGCGTCGTCAGGATGATGAGATTGAGCACGGGCCACCAGATCAGCCGCGGCGTCTCGATCACGCGACGGTCGGACAGAAACTCCTTGAGATAGCGCCGCATCGACCAATAGTCGGTTGCCTCGGGCGTGCCGAGATTGACGATCAGCACGCCGGTCGCGCGCGGCGCGAGCCGTGGATGGTTGGCGGGAAGCGCGTTCGAAGCGGCAATATTCATGCGGCGAACATAGGGGCCCGCGCGAGCGAAGGCCATACGGGTGGTTGTCGCCTATCGCCGCCACAGCGTGTGAAAATGATGCACCGACCCGTGCCCGCGCCCCACCGCAAGATCGTCCGCGGCGGCCAGCGCGCCGGTCAGCCAGTCCTTGGCCTCCGCCACGGCGCGCACGAGCGGGGCGCCGCGCGCCAGACCGGCGGCAATCGCCGAGGACAGCGTACACCCCGTGCCATGCGTGTTGCGCGTGGCGATGCGCGGCGAGGAAAACCGTTCGGCGCCCGCATCCGTCACAAGAACATCGGTCGCCTCGGCGCCATCGCCGTGTCCGCCCTTGACGAGCACGGCCCGCGCGCCTCGCCCGAGCAGCTGCGAGCCAGCGCGCGTCATGTCCTCGGGATCTGGGGTGACATCGCGCCCGAGGAGCCGTGCGATCTCCGGCAGGTTCGGGGTCACGACAGCCGCGAGCGGCAGAAGCTGCGCGATCAGCGCATCCACCACATCGGGCGCGCCAAGACTATCGCCGGAGGTCGCGACCAGAACGGGATCGAGCACGATATTGCGCGCGCCGTGATGCGCCAGCCGCTCGGCGACGATGCCGACGATCTCGCCCGCGCCCAGCATGCCGATCTTGACGGCGTCGACCTCGACATCCTCAAAGATCGCGTCGATTTGCGCTGCGATGAAATCAGTCGGCGGCGTGTGAACCGCGCGCACGCCGACCGTGTTCTGCGCGGTCAGCGCGGTGACGACAGCCATGCCGTAACAGCGGAAGGCCGAAAATGTCTTGAGATCGGCCTGGATGCCCGCGCCGCCGCTCGGGTCGGAGCCGGCGATCGACAGGACGTTGGGTGTGCGCCTCATCCCACCGGACGTTCGTCGGCGATGATCTTGCCGTCGTTCGGCAGGCTGCCCGCCTTCACGATCTCGACCTTGCCACGCAGCTTGGTGATCGCCTGCAACGTCTCGGCGACCGGATCGGCCTTGCATGCGCCATTGCCTTCGGCGTGCAGCACCATGACGTCCTGCTCCTTCTCGCGACGCACGACGAGGCGCAGGCGCCCGAGTTCGGGATGGCGCTTGGCGATCTCGGCGACCTGCGAGGGATGGACGAACATGCCCTTAACCTTCGTCGTCTGGTCGGCGCGGCCGAGCCAGCCGCGAATACGCATGTTGGTGCGCCCGCATGACGACTTGCCGGGCAGCACGGCGGAGAGATCTCCGGTCGCGAAACGCAACAGCGGATAGTCGGCATTGAGCCGCGTGACGACGACTTCGCCGACCTCGCCCTCGGCGACAGGATCGCCCGTACCCGGCTTCACGATCTCGACGAGACATCCCTCGTTGACGATCATGCCCTCGCGCGCATCGCTCTCATAGGCGATCACACCGAGATCGGCGGTCGCATAGCACTGGCGCGTGGCGACGCCGGCCATCTCGAGCTCCTCGCGCAGACTGTTGGGCAGCGCCGCGCCGGAAACGAGCGCGCGCTTGATCGAGGACGCGTCGACGCCCGCCGCGCGCGACTTGTCGAGCAGCACCTTGAGAAAATCAGGCGTGCCGCAATAAGCGGTCGGCTTGAGATACTGGATCGCCTCGATCTGCTGTTCGGTATTGCCGACGCCAGCTGGAATGACGGTGCACGAGAGCGCATGCGCGCCGCTCTCCATGATGTGTCCGCCTGGCGTCAGATGATACGAAAAGGCGTTGAGCACCAGGTCGCCCTTGCGCAGACCGGCGGCGTACAGCGCACGCGCCGCGCCCCACCAGTCCTTGCCGACTCCTTCCGGCTCGAAGATCGGACCGGGCGAAACCAGAATGCGTTTGAGCTGCATGGCGCGCACGGCGGCGAGGCCGCCGAACGGCGGATTGTCGGCCTGCATGGCCTTGAGATCGCTCTTGCGCACGACAGAAATTGCGGCGAGATCGGCGCGGCTCTTGATCGCGTCGATATCGACGCCCTTCAGCTGCGCGCGCAGCGCCGGCGCACGCGCGCGGGAAATCTTGAGAACGGCGCGGAGATCACGAAAGAAGGCCGTTTCGCGCGCCTTCGAAGGTCGCGTCTCGTAGCGATCGAAATACTCCGACATGATGTCCGCCTATCGTGCCGAACGCGCCCGGAAGCGTCGTTTCCAATTTTCGTTATTTCGGCGCGGCATTCCCAGCCACCGGTCATTCTAGTGGCACGGGGACAAAAAGGCGTCAACGCGATAGATCAAGCAAGCCAGCGTTTACGACGCTTGTAGTGTTTTACGTCACGGAAACTCTTTCTGTCGCCGCCGGATACGCCGAGATAAAATTCCTTCACGTCCTGATTTTCGCGCAAAGCCCGCGCTTCGCCATCGAGCACGATGCGTCCGTTCTCGAGGATGTAACCGTAATTCGCGTAACGCAGCGCGATATTGGTGTTCTGCTCGGCGAGCAGGAACGAGACGCCGCTCCTTGAATTCAGATCGCGAACGATCTCGAAGATTTCTTCGACCACCTGCGGCGCGAGACCCATCGACGGCTCGTCGAGCAGGATCATTTTTGGCTTCGACATCATGGCGCGGCCGATCGCGCACATCTGCTGCTCGCCACCCGACGTGTAGCCGGCGAGCGACTGGCGACGTTCCTTCAACCGAGGAAAGAATGCATAGACTTCCTCGAGCGCGTCGGCGATCGCGCGGCGCCCGTCGCGGCGAGTGAAGGCGCCGGTCATCAGATTTTCCTCGATCGAGAGATGACCGAAACAGTGCCGCCCCTCCATCACCTGGATGCAGCCGCGCCGCACGAGGTCGTCCGGCCGCAGGCGATCGACGCGCTCGCCGGAAAATTCGATCGATCCTTTCGTCACTTCGCCGCGCTCGGCGCGAATGAGATTGGAGATCGCTTTCAGCGTCGTGGTCTTGCCCGCGCCATTGGCGCCGAGCAGCGCGACAATGCCGCCGCGCGGAACCGTCAGCGAAACGCCCTTCAGCACCAGCACGACGTGATTGTAGATCACCTCGACGTTGTTGACCGAGAGGATGGCGTCGGTTGCAGGTTGAGGCGCGTTGGGCGCGTGCGTCGATTGCGTCATTGGCGTTGCGTCTTCGGCTGTATCTCGAATGTCATCCCGGACGGCGACGCAGGCAAGTTGACGCAGCCTGCGTAAACTTGACTGCGAAGCCCGATCCGGAATCCAGCGTTCCGCGAAATGATCGTGATCCCCGAGCGCCTGCTGACGCGGGCCTCGGGGACGATTTTCGCGTTACTTGGCGTCGCAGGGCTCGGTGCGCTTCGGCCAGCCCGCGTTCTTCTCCGCATAGGCCTTCGCGTCAGCCTTCAGCAGCGGACCGACCTTGTCGTGCATCGGCTCGATCCAGTCGGACACTTTCACGTATTTCGCGCCGTCGAAGCGTTGCACGAAAGTCGGACGGTGGCCGTTGTGATCGGCGCAGGTGAGCTTGATCGGACCGGCGAAGCCATCCATCCCGAGCTCCTTGAGGCGGGCGGCGTCGATGTTGAGGCTTTCCATGCCGCGACGCACGTCCTCGCCGGTCACGACCTTCTTGCCCGTGAGCTTCTGCGCCGTGCGAATGCCTTCGGCGATCAGCATCGAATTGTAGACGCCACGATTGTACAGCACGGTGCCGAGCTGATCCTTCGGCGTCTGGCTCTTGCCCGCGCCCACCACATGCTTCTCGATGTCCTTGATGACAGGGAAGTCGGGCGTGGCGGCATGCCAGTTGAGCGTCTTGAAACCCGCGGCTTCCTTGCCGGCGCCCTTGGCGTCTTCCTCGCTCGGCCACCAGATCGAGATGAACTTCTCCATCGGATAGTTCGTCTTCACCGCTTCTTTCACCGCCGTCGGCTGCATCGCGCCCCAGCCGTACATGATCATGTAGTCGGGCCGGTCACGGCGCACGTTGAGCCATTGCGCCGACTGGTTCTGCATTTCGGCGGCCGCGACCGGATAGAGCTTGGTCTGGAAGCCGAGCTCCTTCGAAAGATCGGCGAGGAAGGGCAGCGGCTCCTTGCCATAGCCGGCGTCGAGATAGAGATAGCCGATCTTCTTGCCCTTGAGCTTGGCGAGCCCGCCTTCCTGCGCGGCGATGTACTTGATGATCATCGACATGCCGTCCCAATAGGTGTCCGGCGGGTTGAAGATCCACGGGAACGTCTCGCCTTCCGACGATGCCGACAGGCCATAGGCCATCGACAGCACGGGGATCTTGTCGACCGCCGCCTTCGGGATGATCGGCAGCGTGATGCCGGTCGACCAGGGATTGACGATCACCGGATGCTTCGGCTTCACCGCCTCGTAGCATTCCAGGCCCTTGGTCGTGTTGTAGCCGGTCTCGCATTCCTCGATGGCTATCTTCACGCCGCCGATGCCGCCGTCGCGCTGGTTCAGCATCTCGAGATAATCGTGCATGCCGTTGGCGATATACGTGCCGGAGCCCGCGAACGGACCCGTGCGATAGGTGAACAGCGGCACGAAAATGTCCTCGGCCGCAGCGGGCAGCGCCGGCGCGGCGAGAGCCGTCGTCGCGATCAGGGCCAGAACGGCTTTCTTCAGTTTCCTCATTTTATCCTCCCTCACTCCAGATGATCGAAAACTAGTATGGAAACGGCCAAACCCGTAGTTTCTGTTTGGCGATCTGCCAGAGCCGCGCAAGTCCGTGCGGCTCGACGATCAGAAAGAACAGGATCAGTCCGCCGGTGATGATGTAGGTCAGATGTTCGGCGGTCGCCGAGCCGATCGACAGGCCGAGCGCGCCCGGCGTCGTGCGCACGATGATCGGCAGGATGTGGATCAGCGCCGCGCCGAGAAACGAGCCGATCAGCGAGCCCAGCCCGCCGATGATGACCATGAACAGCAGCACGAAGGATTCGTTGATGTTGAAGGCTTCCGGCTCCGCGGCGCCGAGCCACAGGAACACCATCAGCGCGCCGGCGACGCCCGCGTAGAAAGACGAAACCGCGAAGGCGAGCAGCTTGGCCGGCAGAAGGCGAATGCCCATCAGCTGCGCGGCGATATCCATGTCGCGCACCGCCATCCAGTTGCGGCCGATGCGGCCGTGCACGAGATTGGAGGCGAACCACGTCATGACGACGACGATGGTGAGCACGACGTAATAGCGCGTCAGCGGCTTGGCGGTCGCGCCGGTGATCGGAATGCCGAACAGCGTGTGCAGCGGCACCTCGATCGCGCCCGAGGGATTGTTGTTGTACAGCCAGCCCACGCGCACGAAGCACCATTGCAGGAAGAACTGCGCGGCCAGCGTCGCGATGGCGAGATAGAAACCCTTGATGCGCAGGCTCGGCAGGCCGAACAACACGCCGACCGCGCAGGACACGAGACCCGACGAGATGATCCAGACGATGATATTGACCTGCGGGAACAGCGTCGAAAGCTTGTAGCAGGCATAGGCGCCCACACCCATGAAGGCGCCCGTGCCGAGCGAGATTAGCCCGGTGTAGCCGATCAGGATGTTGAGTCCGATCGCCGCCAGCGCGAGCACGAGGAACGGGATCATGACCGAGGCGATCATGAATTCCCCGCCGATCAGCGGTATGCCGATGAAGGCGACGGCCAGGATCAGCGCCAGGCCGATCCGGTCCTGACGGATCGGAAAGATCGCCTGATCGGCTGCGTAGCTCGTCTTGAATTGTCCGACTTCGCGATAGAACACGTTTCGCCCCGATCAGATGCGTTCGATGATCTTCTCGCCGAACAGGCCCTCGGGCTTGAACAGCAGGAAGGCGAGAGCGATCGCATAGGCGAGCCAGCTCTCGATGCCGCCGCCGACCAGCGGCCCCCAGTAGAATTCGCCGAGCTTCTCGCCGATGCCGATGATGAGGCCGCCCACGATTGCGCCCGGCACCGAGGTGAAGCCGCCGAGGATCAGCACAGGCAGCGCCTTGAGCGAAATCACCTGCAGCGCGAACGACACGTCCGAGCGCGCGCCCCACATGATGCCCGTCGCCAGCGCCACGATGCCGGCTGTGAACCAGACGATGACCCAGATCTGGTTGAGCGAGATGCCGACCGACAGCGCTGCCTGATGATCGTCGGCGACCGCGCGAAGAGCGCGGCCAATACGGGTCTTCTGGAAGAAGACCGCGAGCCCGGCCACCATGATGGAAGCGATGATCGCCGCCGCTATGTCGATCTTCTGCAACGACACCAGCCCGCCGAGAATTTTCAGGTCGATCGCGCCCTTGGGCAGACCGAGAGCCGTGACCGGCATTTCCTTGGGATCGCCGCCGAACACGAGCTGGCCCGCGCCGATCAGAATGTAGGTCAAACCGAAAGTCGCCATGAACAGCATGATGTCGGGCTGGTTGACGAGCGGCCGCAGCACGACGCGCTCGACGCCGAGCGCGAGCAGATACATGACGCCGATGGCGAGCAGCAGCGCCAGCGGCGCCGGCACGCCCTTCTCGTAGAGGCCGACCAGCGTCAGCGCCGCGAACACCATCATGATGCCCTGAGCGAAATTGAACACGCCGGACGCCTTGAAGATGAGTACGAAGCCGAGCGCGATCAGCGCGTAGAGCACGCCGCCGACGAGCCCCTCCCACAGCGTCTGCACAAGCAGGTCGGGCGCCTGCCCCATCTGCATGAAGGGATCGATGAAGATTTGGTAGAGGAGGCCCATCAGTGCGCCACTCCCAGATATGCGTCGATCACCTTCTGGTCGCTCTTCACTTCCTCGGGATTGCCGTCCGCGATCTTGTGGCCGTATTCAAGCACGACGATGCGGTCGGACAGGTCCATCACCACGCCGATATCATGCTCGATCAGCGCGATCGTCGTGCCGAAATGCTGATTCACGTCGATGATGAAGCGGCTCATGTCCTGCTTTTCTTCGAGGTTCATGCCCGCCATCGGCTCGTCCAGCAGCAGCAGGGTCGGCTCCATGGCGAGCGCGCGGCCGAGCTCGACGCGCTTCTGCAGGCCGTAGGGCAGCGTGCCGACCGGCGCTTTGCGGATATGTTCGATCTCGAGGAAATCGATGATCTCCTCGCAGAACTTGCGATGCTCAATCTCTTCCGCGAGCGCCGGCCCGTGCCGGAACATCTGCCAGAAGAAGCTCGACTTCATCTTCAGCGCGCGTCCTGCGAGGATGTTGTCGAGCGTCGACATGCCCTTGAACAGCGCGACGTTCTGGAAGGTGCGCGCAATGCCCTGGCTCGCCGCTTCGTAGGGCTTCATGCGCGCCCGCGTCTGGCCATGGAAGGAGATGCTGCCATTTTGCGGATGATAGAACCCATTGATGACGTTCAGCATCGACGTCTTGCCAGCGCCGTTCGGTCCGATGATCGCGCGGATCTCGCCCTTGCGGATATCGAAGGACACGTCGGTGATCGCCCGCACGCCGCCGAAGGACAGCGAGACATTGTCGACCTTGAGGAGAATGTCGTCCGCGCCGCTCATGCCGCCTTGCTTCCCTGGCTTGCGCCGTGGCGCGTCAGATCGACGATGGCCACGCGCCCCGAGATCGTTCCCTTGCGCCCGTCCTCGAACGTGACCTCGGTCGAAATGTCGGCGATCTTCGACCCGTCGTAGAGACCCTTCACCAACGGCTCGTACCGCTCCGCGATAAAGCCGCGCCGCACCTTCTGCGTGCGGGTGAGCTCGCCGTCGTCGGCGTCCAGTTCCTTCGGCAGGATCAGGAAGCGCGCAATCTGCGCGCCCGCCATGCGCGGCTCCTGCGCGAGCGAGGCGTTCACCTCGTCCACATGCCTGGCGATCATCTCGTAGACTTGTCGATGGCCGGCGAGCTCCTGATAGGAGGCATAGGAAATATTGTTGCGCTCCGCCCAGTTGCCGACCGCCGTCAGCTCGATATTGAGCATGACCGTCACGAAGTCGCAGGCGTCGCCGAAAGCCACGGCTTCCTTGATGTTGGGGAAGAACTTCAGCTTGTTCTCGATATATTTCGGCGCGAAGATCGTGCCGTCCTTCAGCTTGCCCACGTCTTTCGCGCGATCGAGAATGCGCAGCTGGCCGTCGGCATCGAAGAAACCCGCGTCGCCCGTCTTCACATAGCCGTCGGGCGTCAGCGTCTCGGCTGTCTTTTCCGGCTCCTTGTAATAGGCCACGAACTGACCGGGCGACTTGAACTGCACCTCGCCGTCGTCGGCGATGCGGATATCGACATTGGGCGCCGGCGGCCCAACCGTATCGGAGCGCACCGCGCCATTGGCATGCGCGGTCACGTAGAGGAAAGCTTCCGTCTGGCCATAGAGCTGTTTCAGGTTGAGGCCGAGCGAACGATAGAAAGAGAAAAGCTCGCCGCCGATCGCCTCGCCCGCCGTATAGGCCGCGCGAATATTGGAATAGCCGAGCACGTTCTTGAGCGGGCCATAGACCAGGAATTCGCCGAGCGCATAGTGCAGGCGCGAGAGAACCGGCACGCTCTCGCCGTTGAGGATCTTCTCGCCCCATTTGCGCGCGACGCCGATGAAATGATCGAACATCTTGCGCTTCAGACCGCTGGCGTCCTCCATGCGTATCATGATGCGCGTCAGCTGCGCCTCGAACACGCGCGGCGGCGCGAAATAGAAGGACGGCCCGATCTCGCGCAAGTCCTGCGCGACCGTGTCGGCATTTTCCGGACATGCGACGCACGAGCCCGCAACGAGGGCTTGCGCGTAATTGAGATAATGATCGCCGACCCAGGCGAGCGGCAGATAGGCGAGTTGTTCGTCCCTGTCTGTCAGGCCGTCGAAGGCGACCGTGTCGCGCGCCGCCTGCACCGAGCGTCCCGCGGACAACACCACGCCCTTGGAGCGGCCGGTCGTGCCGGACGTGTAGAGCATGATCGAGGCGTCGTCGGCGCGACCAGCGTCGATCAGCTCATCCAGCGAGCGGCCGAGTGAAGCTTCCGAATGCAATGCTTTCGCGGAAGCCTCGATAATGTCGTCGAGCGCGCTCAGGTTCGGCTGCACATAGTCGCGCAAGCCGCGATCCTCGTCATAGACGATATGCTCCAGCGTCGGCAGGCGATCGGCGATCGACAACAGCTTGTCGACCTGCTCTTGATCCTGCGCGGCGGCGACCTTCACGTCGGCGTTTGCAAGCACATGAACGAGTTCGTCGGCGACCGCGTCGGCATAGACGGGCACAGGCGTCGCGCGCAACATCTGCGCGGCGCACAGCGACCAGTAGAGCAGCGGCCGGTTGGCGCCCACGATGGCGACCTTGTCGCCTTCCGCCACGCCCAATTTGTGCAGGCCGAGCGCGATCGCACGCACGTTGTCGTAGACTTCGCGCCACGTCCAGGTCTGCCAGATGCCGCGATCCTTGTGCCGGAACGCCGGGCGATCGGCGCGCACGCGCGCATGCATGCGCAAGAGCTTCGGAAACGTGTCCTCCACCGCGCTACGACCAGAATCCTGCCGGCTGTCAGCCACTCCCCGCTCCCCTCCGGCGTCGTCGTCGACGCTCTGATTCTCGCCGGCGCTCTTCCGCGATCCGGCAGCGCAACATTCGCAACGCGCATAGCTGATGGCAAGCGCGCGCTTGACTGCGCAATCTCATTTTGTCAGGTAGCGTGCGCCTTTGAGTCTTTGGCGGCTGCCCCTACTTTCGTCGAGGGATCGGACCAATGGCCGCATTCATTCGCCATAGTGGCTGAGCGCCGTCAGGTCGAGCGGCGTGAGCTCCGAAGGTTGCGCCCGCAGCAAGCCTTCCGCTTCCAGAATCTGCAGCGCGCGATTGGCGACCTGCCGCGAGACGCCGGCGATCAACCCGAGTTCTTCCTGACTGATGTCGAGCGACGAGCCGATGTTTGGATTGAGCACGGGATTGAACAGCCATGCAATGGCGCGCGCAACGCGCGCCACGCCGTCGAGCATGCGATCGTGCTCGACCAGCGCGATGAACTGCCCCAGCCGCTCGTTGAACTGCCGCACGAGAAAGCGGTTGAAGCCTACGGAATTTTCGAACAGCCAGGAGAAGGTGGCGCGGTTCATCAGCGCGAGCTTCGACTCCCGCAGCGTCACCAGATCGTACTGACGCCGTTCGCCCTTCAGCATCGACCCTTCGCCGAACCACATGCCGGCGGGCATGCCGGCAAGGCTCACCGCCTTGCCGGAAGACGACACCGACGAGATTTTCACCAGCCCCGAGACGACGCCGGTCCAGTAATCAAAGGCGTCGCCGCGATGCACGATTGTCGCGCCCGGGGCCCAGGTCTTCTCGACGAGGCCGCGGCAGGCGCGTTCGATTTCGGCGTCGCTCAGTTCCCGCGCCCAGAAGGCGACGGCGCGGAGCCGATCCGGGGTCATGGTTCGATGTCGGGTCGCATGGCCCACGCATATTGTCTTGGGGCAAGCTTGCGCTCAAGCCTTCGCGCGCGCGGCGTCCTGCCTTGCCGAACCTGAGCTATTGCCGTCTCACCGCGCCTCACGCCGTCGCCGGCTGCTTCCGGCGACGGCGAAACGGCGCGCCCACGAGACGCAGAAAACCATAGCCGAGAAGCGCGCCGACGCCGGCCGAGGCGAAGCCTTCGGGCGCCGTCGGCACGGCCGGCTCGTAATCGCCCCAGGCGCGGCGCGCTATGCCGGGATCGTAGGCTTCCGCGAACACAACAAGCCGCGCGAACGGACCGGCGCCGCGCATCCTCTGCTGCTGGTCGGCAAGCCGGTCACGCCGGGCGATCGCCTCAGCCATCGACCTGCCGCGATCACGCACGAGCCGGTCGCCATTGGCCTCGAGCTGGGCGATCGCGCCGGAACTGTCGAGCCCGGCCGCCCCAGCTTCGGACTTGAACTGGTCGACCATGGCCGTCAGTTCGTCGAGCGCGCCGCCGAGCCGCTGACGGTACTGCTGCACGAATTCCGGCAGCTGCGACGTCGCGACGCCGCACAGAATCCCAAACAGGAGCGCAATCGAACGCAGCATCATCATGCAGCCTGCCTCGCAACGACGATCGTCACATCATTCTTCACGACGCGAACAGTTTCGACCTGAGATAGCGCAGCGGCCGGCCGTCGATCAGCCCCAGACCGGCGGCGATGAAGGCGAGCCCCGCGAAATTGCGCGGCTCCAAAGGCTCGCCCAAGAAACTCGCGCCGACGATGAAGGCGGTGACCGGCACGAGCAAGGTAACGAGCAGCGCATTGGTCGCGCCGGCGCGCGCGAGAATGCGAAAGAACAGGATGAAGGCGACAGCCGTCGACATCACGCCGAGCGCCAGCACACAGGCGATCTGCACCGCGCTCGGCATCGGCAGCGTCCACGGCTTTTCGACGATGAGCGCAAGCGGCGCGATCATGACGGAGGAGGCGGCGAGCTGCCCGTGCGCCGCCTGCAGCGGCGTCAGCCCGAGGCGCGCATAGGAGCGCCCCACGATGCCGCCGAACGCATAGGCGACGGTGGCCGAAAGCAATGCGAGTTCCGGCAGCACGCCGCTCGCGCCATGGCCGAGCGCGCCGGGCCCGATCAGCACCGCGACGCCCGCGAAACCGACGATGACGCCCGCGAGCCTATTGGCGCGCAATCGCTCGTCGGCCAGGAAGAACGGCGCGAGCAGCACGGAAAACAACGGCGTCGCCGCATTGATGATCGCCGCCAGCGACGAGGTCATGCTCTGCTGCGCCCAGACCGATAACGACCACGGGATGACATTGTTGAGCGCGCCGATGACGAGAAACGCCGCCCAGATTTTCGGGCCGCGCGGAAAGCCCTCGGGTGCGAAGAACAGCACCGGCGTCAGTGCGACGACCGCGATCACGACGCGCAGCATGACCAGCGTGAGCGGCGTCACGCCGCCCAACGCCACTTTCACGAACGGGAAGGAGCAGCCCCACATCAGGGACAGAAGGCCGAGCATCGCCCATGTGCGCAGCGACATGGACGTTTCGACGGCGGGCATTTTGGAAGCGGACATGCGGGCTCCGGTTGCGCGCGCAATCTAGTGCAGGCAGCCGCGCGCCGCGACCCGGTTTCTGCGGTGGGCCGCTATGCCCTTACGCCGGCAGATCGAGCACGCCCGCCTTGCCGCCCTTCGTGCCGAACGCCAGCCGCTTGCCCTGCGCATCCCACGCCAGTGCTGTGACCGCATCGTTCGACTCCCGCTCGCCGCGCACGAAAATTTCCGCGCCGTCGTTGAGCCGCACCAGCAGCACCCAGCCGTCTTCGTAGCCGATGGCGAGCACCATGTTGGTGGGATGAAACGCGACGCGCGACACGCGACGCGGCCGCACGCCGCATTCGCGCGGGCCGCGGCCCATCGGCCCGTCCTTGGTCTCGAACGGCCAGACCACGCAGGCGTCGGCGCCCGAGGTCGCCAGCCACTTGCCGTCGGGCGACCACGAGAACGAGCGCGTCTTGGCGGGATAGCCGGACATGCGCATGTGCTTGCCGTCGGCGAGGCGCCAGCCATGCAGCATGTTCTCCTGCATCGACGTCACCAGGAAGCGGCCGTCCGGCGACACCGTCGCATCGAGATGCGAGCCCTTCCATTCGTAGAAGGCGGGATCGCCAGCGTTCGGAAACCACAGCGAGGCGCCGTTGTAATGCGCGATCGCGAGCCGGTAGCCTTTGGGCAGGAAGCACAGACCGCGCACCGCCGACGGCGCATCGAAATTCTTGACCACGCCCTTGGCGTCTCGCGCTCGCACGCTCTTGCCCGCCGACCACGCCATCGCGCCATCGTCGCGCAAGGTCAGCGCGTCGATCCACTTGCCCTTCTCGTCCGCGATGGTCTCGCTGCGTCCCTCGGCGTCGGTCGCGACCAGCAATCCGTCGTCGCCGGCGGTGAAAAAACGCTTGCCGTCGGAAAGCGCGACGAGAATCGCGCCATCCTCGTGCGCCTTCACGCGCTTCTCCTCGCCGATGCCGGCATAGAGCAGCGCGCCGTCTGCGAGCGCATAGACGGGCGTGCGGCCGAGAAAGGCGGCAGCAACGACGCTGTCGCCGGCTTCGATCGTGGTGACGTTTTGGGCGAGGGAGGTTTCGGACATGGGCCATGTGCTCCCCCTCTCCCGTGAAACGGGAGAGGGTGGCCGCGCAGCGGCCGGGTGAGGGAATAGCGATTACAGCGCGGATGCGGCTGGCGCCCTCATCCGTCATGCTTCGCATGACACCTTCTCCCGCAAGCGGGAGAAGGATTCAACCTACGCCGCGCACTTCATGAAACCCTCGCGAATCTCGTCTTCCTTCAGGTCCCGCCCGATGAAGACGATGCGGCTGACGCGCTTCTCGTCCGGGCGCCAGTCGCGCTGCAGGTCGCCATCGAGGATCATGTGCACGCCCTGGAAGACGAAACGCTTGTCCTCGCCCTTGAGCGCCAGAATGCCCTTGGAGCGCAGGATGCTCGGGCCCTCGCGCTGCACGAGGTCGTTGACCCACGGCATGAACTTGTTGGGATCGACCTCGCCGTCGATGGTCAGCGCCAGCGATTGCATGTGCTCGTCGTGGTAATGCTTCAGCCCGCCGTGATCATGATCATGGTGGTGATGATGGCCATGATCGTGATGATGATGGTCGTGTCCGCAATCCGGCCCGCATTCATGGTCGTGATCGTGGTGATGGTGGTCGTGGTCATCGGCCTCGAGGAAGGCGGGCTCGATCTCCAGAATGCGGTCGAGATCGAAGGCGTTCTTGCCGAGCACCGCGTCGAGCGGCACGTTCGACTTCACCGCGCGATGCAGCTTGGCGTAGGGGTTGATGCCGCGAATGCGCGCTTCCACTTCGCGCAACTCTTCGGGCGAAACGAGATCTGTCTTGTTGACGATGATGACGTCGGCAAAGGCGATCTGGTTCTTGGCTTCCGGCGCGTCCTTTAGCCGCGCCGACAGCCATTTGGCGTCGGCCACCGTCACGACTGCGTCCAGCTTGGCGACATCCTGCACGTCCTGGTCGACGAAAAAGGTCTGCGCCACCGGCGCGGGATCGGCGAGCCCAGTGGTCTCGACGATGATGGCGTCGAACTTGCCCTTGCGGCGCATCAGCCCCTCGAGAATGCGGATGAGATCGCCGCGCACGGTGCAGCAGATGCAGCCGTTGTTCATCTCGAACACTTCCTCGTCGGCGCCGACGACGAGATCGTTGTCGATGCCGATCTCGCCGAATTCGTTGACGATGACCGCGTATTTCTTGCCGTGCGGCTCGGAGAGGATGCGGTTGAGCAGCGTCGTCTTGCCGGCGCCGAGATAGCCGGTGAGCACGGTGACGGGGATCTTGTCGGTCATATGAAACTCCGCGAAGGGCGCGCCTAGGGCGCAAGCGCCTTGGTCAGCTCGCTTATATTGTGTCTGACCATGTCGATGTAAGTCCCCGCCGCGCCATCGGGCCCCGAAAGCGAGTCCGAATAGAGCGTCCCCCCGATCTTCGCCCCGGTTTCCCGGGCGATCTGATCTATGAGGCGCGGGTCGGAGACATTCTCCAGAAAGACTGCCGGAAATTTGTCTTTTTTGATCTGCGCGATGATCTTCCCGACATCGCGAGCGGAAACCGCCGCTTCGGTCGAGACGCCCGCCGGCGCAGCCAGCTCGATAGCGTAGGCCTGCCCGAAATAGCCGAAAGCGTCGTGCGTCGTGACGATCCGGCGACGATCGGCCGGAATTTTCGCCACGGCCGCGCGCACGTAGGCGTCGAGCGCATCGAGCTTTTCGAGATAGGCCCTGGCGCGCGCCGCGTATTCAGCTTTGCCCGAGGGATTGGCCGCGATCAGTCCGTCGCGGATATTGGCCACGTAGATTTTGGCGTTCGCGACATTCTGCCAGGCATGCGGGTCAGTCCCGCCATGCGCATGATCATGGTCGCCATGCTCTTCGCGGGGGGAGACGCCTGCGCTCGCCACCACGATCCGCGCCTTCGACGCGGAGGCCTTGGCGAGCCGGCTGATCCATCCCTCGAGATTGAGACCGTTCTCGACGATCAGCCGCGCGGCGGCGAGCTTGCGACTGTCGGCGGGCGAAGGCGCGTAGGCGTGAACGTCGCCATTGGGGCCGACGAGGGAGGAAACCTCGACCCCTTCGCCGCCGACCTGGCGGACGAGGTCGGCGAGGATGGTGAAGGTCGCGACGACGAAAAGCCTGGCGGACTGAGCGCGCGCCAATCCTGCAGTGAGCGCAATCGCGCCCCCGGCAAGCAAGAGCCCACGTCTATTGAACATCTTTACGCCTCCAGATGCCGCCGCTTCGGCCTGCCGCGCAGGGCGCCGCCCGCCCGCCCGAACACCATCGACACGAAATAGACGCAGCCGGCCGCCAGCACGATCGACGGCCCCGACGGCAGCGACAGCGCATAGGAGGCGACGAGCCCCGCATAGGCGCAGGCGATGCCGATCAGCGCGGCAAGCGCGATCGCCGCATCGAGTTTTTGCGTCCACAGTCGCGCGGCGAGCGCCGGCAGCATCATCAGCCCGACCGACATCAGAGTGCCGAGCGCCTGAAAGCCGGCGACGAGATTCAGCACCAGCAAGGCGAGAAAGGCGAGTTGCGTGACCGCGCCCGCGCCGGTCGCGACTTGCGTGAAGGCCGGATCGAGCGTCTCCATCACGAGCGGCCGGAACAGTACGGCGAGGCCAAGCAGCGTGACGGTGGCGATGCTCGCCAGCAGCAGCAGCGTCTGGTCGTCCAGCGCCAGCACATTGCCGAAGAGTACGTGCAGCAGGTCGATGTTCGAGCCGCGCAGCGAGACCAGCGTGACTCCGAGCGCCAGCGAGACGAGATAGAGGCCGGCGAGCGAGGCGTCCTCACGCAAGAGCGTCGCGCGCGCGACCAGGCCCGAGCCGAGCGCGACGACAACGCCCGCCGCCAGCCCGCCGAGCGTCATCGCCGTGGCGGAAAGCCCGCCAGCGACGAGATAGCCGATCGCCGCGCCCGGCAGGATCGCATGCGCCATGGCGTCGCCGGACAAAGCCATGCGGCGCAGGATCAGGAACATGCCGAGCGGCGAGCCGGCGACGGCAAGCGCCGCCGAGCCGATCAAAGCGCGGCGCATGAATTCGAAGTCGGCGAAGGGGGCGACGAGGAGGTCGTACATGGCGCTCATCCTTGATCACCACACGCGCGCCGATCTGGAGCAAGCCATGCATCTGGTCCCCTCCCCCCCTTGTGGGGAGGGGAGTAT
>JACKJC010000005.1 GCA_020638195.1 Methylobacteriaceae bacterium
GAAAAAGGCCGAACTGACCGACGCCATTCGCCGCGTGATGAACGGCGAGGTCTTCGTTCCCGCATCGCTCGCGCCACAGGCCGCGGACAAGGGCGGCGCGCCGAAGAAGCAGGATTTCGCGGAACGGCTCGCGACGCTGACGCCCCAGCAATTGCGCGTGCTTGGCATGATCCGCCAGGGCCTGCTCAACAAGCAGATCGCCTACGAACTCGATGTCGGCGAGACCACCGTGAAGGCGCATGTCTCGGAGATCCTGCGCAAGCTCAACGTCGCCTCACGAACGCAGGCCGTGATCGAGACGACGGGCCTCGACTTTGAATCCATTCTCGGGCCGCGGCGGCCGGGCGCGTGAGCGAGGCGGAGCCGCGCGCGCACCTGCCGTGCGCCGAGGATTTCCTGCTCTGGCCGCCGACCATCCAGCCCTGGGGCTACCGGATCGTCGACCGGCTGTTCGCCCATCGCGTTTTCGCGCACGGCGAGGCGAAGTCTTTTGCGCGCCATGCCGAGATTGCGCCGCGCTACGTTGCGGATGCCGCCGAGCGTGACGTTGCCGCCTTCATGGACCGCAATTTCATCGCCGGTCTGCTGGTGCTGAAGGACGGCGCCATCGTTCTCGAACGCTATGGTCTCGGCCTGCGCGAGCATGATCGCTGGTCGACCATGTCGACGATCAAGTCGATGACAGCGATGCTCGTCGGCGCCGCAATCCAGGATGGCGCAATTCGTTCGATCGACGACGATGTGACGCGCTATCTGCCGGACCTGCGCGGCTCGGCCTATGACGGCGTGACACTGCGCCATTTGCTCACCATGTCCTCGGGAGTGCGCTGGAACGAGGATTACACGGATCGTAATTCGGACGTGAACCGCTATTCGAAATCGATGGCGGATCGCGTTCCCGGCGGCGTTTTGAAACTCATGGCCGGCCTGCCGCGCGCGAACTCGCCGGGCTCGACGTTTCTCTACAATTCCGGCGACACGTTCCTGCTCGGCGCCGCGCTCACGCGCGCCATCGGAATGCCGCTCGCCGACTACATGAGCGCAAAGATCTGGCGTCCGGCCGGCATGGAATGCGACGGTTTCTACACGCTTGAATCCGAAGGCGGGCAGGAGATCGGCGGCAGCCGCGCCGGCATGGCGCTGCGCGATTTCGGTCGCTTCGCGCAATTCGTGCTGGACGATGGAGTCATCGCGGGAAAGCGAATTCTGCCGGAGGGATGGGTCGATGCGGTCGCCGCGCCGGCCTTCGTCGTGCCGGAGCCACAGGCGGGCGTGACCCATTACGGCTATTCGTGGTGGTTACGCGACGGCTGCATGTCCGCGCTCGGTTTCGCCGGCCAACGCATCGATGTCTTTCGAAGCGACAAGCTCGCCATCGTGACACTGGCTGCTTTCCCGCAGGCGCCGCATGTCGCGGGCGGCGATGCGAAACATCGCGCCGAGGTCGTGGATTTCACGCAGGCCGTGCGAAAAATCTACGCCTGAAGCAGGTGCGTCAGCACCGCGCGCAATTGCGCGGGCTTGACCGGCTTGCGCATCAATTCGCAGCCCGCCGCGCGCGTCAGTTCGATCGCTTCCGAGCCCTGATCGGCGGTCACGATGACCGCGGGAATATCGTGCTGCGCTATGCTGCGCGCGAGTATGATCGCCTGCAATCCGCTTTCATCGCGGTCGAGATGGTAGTCGGCGACGATCGCGTCCGGTGCGATCTCGTCGCCGAGTCGCGCGCGCACCGTGTCGAGATCGGCGGCGGTGATCACGTTGGCGCCCCATTGTGCGAGCAGCCAGCGCGTCGCCTCCATCACATCGGGATCGTTCTCGACGAGCAGGATGCGGCGACCGCTGAGATCGTTGGCGCGCGCCCAGTTCTCGACGAAGACGAAGTCCGCCGCGCGCGGGATATCGGGCTCGGCGAGCGGCGCGACGACCGTGAAGCGGGAGCCGCGGCCCGGATTGGAGCGGACTTCGACGCGATGATCGAGCGCCTGCGACATGCGGCGCACGATGGAGAGCCCGAGCCCGAGCCCTTCGCCGCTCTGCGCGACATCGCTCGGTTGCGCGCGATGAAACTCCTCGAATATCCGCTCGATATCCTGCGGCGCGACGCCAACGCCCGTATCCGTCACCTCGATCCGCACGCAATCGCCACGGCGTCGCGCGCCGATGAACACGCCGCCGTCGTTGGTGTAGCGCGTGGCGTTGGACACGAGGTTCTGCAATACGCGCCGGAGCAGAATCGGATCGCTGGCGACAGCAATATCGGTCGGCCGAAAGCGCAATTTCAAACGCTTGCGATCGACGATCGGCCGAAAGTCGGAATCGAGCGACTGGAACATGTCCGAGAGGCGCACCGACTGGAATTCTGGCGTGACGACGCCGGCGTCGAGCTTGGAGATATCGAGGATGGAGCGCAGATAGGCCTCGATCGTCACCAGCGCGCGATCGACCTGGCGACACAATTTTGCTGCGGCGGGATCGGGCTGCAGATCGACCAGCGTCGACATGGAGAGCTGCGCCGCATAAAGCGGCTGCAACAGGTCGTGGCCGGCGGCGGCGAGAAAACGGGTCTTCGACGAATTGGCCTTTTCCGCCGCTTCCTTGGCGGAGGAGAGCGCCACATTGGACTTCTCGAGCTCGAGCAGCGCGCGCTTGAGTTCGACGGTCCGCTCGCGCACCTGCGCCTCGAGGCCGATCGCGGTCTGGAACAGCGAATAGGCGCTTGCCTGCTGGTCGACGCGGTTTTCCAGGCGCTCGACCAGCGCGGCGTTGATCTTCGTCAGTCGCTGCACGATTTCGCGCGGCGACGCCCAGACCGTGCGTCCCATGATCTCGGCGGCGATCAGCCCGCTCGGTTCGCCAGCATTCATGTGCGACCGCCGATCGCAAGGCCGGTAAAGGTCTGGTTGAGATGCATGGCGCCGTATTGCTCGCCGAATGTATTGAATCCCACGACGCCGAATTCGCGATAAACGTCGGACAATTCGCGCTTCATCTGACGGTTTTCGGCGTCGAGACGGCGCAGCGCGCAATCGAAGCCCAGAACGAAATCCGCGCCGCCGAGCCCGCCGACGACGCTGCGGAACGCATCGCGCGCACTGTCGACGAGATGCAGCGAGCGCGACATGGTGAGCACGACGCCCGTGTCCATCGCGCAGAAGAAGGTGAGCGAGCCATCGTCGTTCGCGTGGCCGATCGAGCGGCAATAATATTCGCCGCCAACCTTCACCACCACGGGATGCGAGGCGAAGCTCATCGAATCCAGCGCCGAGGCGTCGACGCCGATGCACGCGGCATATTCGCGCGCAGCTGGCGCGGCGTTGAGCTCGACGACTCGTCGCTCGTCCTGGTCGCAGTCCGTCACGACGAGCCGAACGTCAGTCGGCTCGAAATTGTCGTGCCGGAACGCGCTGAACTGGTGCTTGCTGCGCACCAGCGCGAGCACGCCCGCGTCCGTCAGAACGCGCCCCTCGGATACGCACCATGTGCGCTGGAAGTCGAGATCGTCGCCGGTCGAGCCGCCGAGCACGGGCACGCCGTCGAGCGCGCGATGGATGGCGGAGATGAAGACCTCCTCGCGCCGCGACAGGCCGTCGATGAAGGTGAGCGCAAAGGCCTCGCAGGTTTCAAAGCCCTCGGCCGGCGCGGCGGCTTCGTCGCGCCGGAAGCGCTCGACGCGTTGTGCGATATCCGCGAACTCGACGCTCGACAGGTTTTCGATGGCGAGCGTCGCCACGTTGAAGCCGTCGGCCGGCAGCGAAATGCAGACGATCGATCCCTCTGCGTAGCCGTCGGGCCCGATCTCGCCGGCCGTCGAGCAGGCGATGTGCGGCGTCTCGGGGAATTGTCGCGCGAGCGCGGCCGCAAGCGCGTGCGGATCGGTCGCTGCCGCCGCGAACACCAGAAGCAGCCCCGGCGGCGCGTCGGCGCAATGCTGCGCATGGAACGCGATCGCCTGTTCGGCGTCGACGTCCGGCCAGATGCTGCATCGTGCGCCGCAGGAATATGTTCGCGCAATTGCTCGCGCCAATCGCGTGCCCTCGTTGTTTCCGCACCATTTTTTCTTAAATACTAGACCGTTCCGCGCCTTCGGCTCAACCTGCCCGTTTCGCGCGGATTCCGAGGTCGGCATGAACGTTTCCATCGGCGAGGCGGCCAAAGTCTCCGGCGTATCCGCCAAGATGATCCGCTACTACGAGAGCATCGGCCTGATCGCCGCGCCACGCCGCAGTGCGGCCGGCTATCGTTTCTACGACGAGCGCGACGTCCAGACGCTGCGCTTCGTCCGCCGCGCCCGAGATCTCGGCTTCCAGGTCGAGGATATTGGCAAGCTGCTGGAGCTCTGGCGGGACGGCGCGCGCTCCAGCGCAGACGTCAAGCGGCTGGCCGAACACCACATCGCGGAGCTGGAGGGCAAGATCGCGGCGCTCCAGGCGATGCAGCGCACCCTCGAACAACTGGCCTGCGCCTGCCACGGCGATGAGCGCCCGGACTGCCCGATCCTCGAAGACCTCTCGGCGGGTAGCGATGGCGCCGCAGCAAAGGGCCGCGGCTTTGCGTCTTGACCTTACTATGATGGGAAGGTTCATGAAGGACACATCGGGCGCCTGACAGACGGCGCCCCGGAGAATTCCGATGCTCGATCGGCCAGAAAAAACAGCGGAATACGTCTTTCCCGTCGATGGCATGACCTGCGCCTCCTGCTCGCTGCGGGTCGAGAAGGCGCTGTCGGCCGTGCCGGGCGTGAAGACCGCCGCCGTCAACCTCAGCGCCATGACCGCCCGCGTCGAGGCGGCAAGCGACGTCCGCCCGGCCGACCTCGTGGCGGCGGTGGAGGCCGCGGGCTACGAGGCGCCGCGCGAGGAAATCCTGCTGGACGTGAGCGGCATGACCTGCGCCGCCTGCGTCGCCCGCCTCGAAAAGGCGCTCACGGCGACGCCAGGGCGTCGTGTCGGCGGGTCAGTTTGCTGCCGGCGGAGACGGCGGACGTCACAATTGTTTCCGGCCTCGCGAGCGCCGCAAGCCTGGTCGAGACGATCGAAAACGCCGGCTTCGAGGCGAAGCCGCGCGCGGATGACGGCCATGCGGCGCAACGTTCGGGCGATCAGCACGAGACCTGGACGCTGATCGGCGCGATGGTCCTGTCGGCGCCCTTCCTCGTCAACATGATCTACGAGATCGCGACCGGCATGCCGCTGCTCGCGCCTTGGCTGCAACTTCTGCTGGCGACGCCGGTCTTTCTGGTCGCCGGCGCGCGTTTCCACATCGGCGCCTACAAGGCCTTGCGCGCCGGCGCGGCCAATATGGACGTGCTCGTCTCGCTCGGCTCGATCGCCGCTTTCGGGCTCGCGCTGTGGCGCATGGCGCAGGGCCACGCCCATCACCTGACCTTCGAAGCGGCGGCGCTCGTCATCGCCTTCGTCCTGTTCGGCAAGTGGCTGGAGGCCCGCGCCCGCCGCGCCACCGGTGGCGCCGTCGCCGCGCTCGCCTCGCTTCGGCCGCCGGTCGCGCGCATTCTGAAGGACGGCGTCGAAACGGAATCCCCTGTCGACGCGGTCAAGGCCGGCGACAGGCTGGCGGTGCGCCCCGGCGAACGCATTCCCGCCGACGGCGTGATCGTATCGGGCCGCAGCGAGATCGACGAATCCATGTTGACCGGCGAGTCGCGTCCGGTCGCGCGCGGGCCCGGCGAGGAAGTCGCGGGCGGCAGCGTCAACGGGGCAGGGCGGCTCGAAATCCGCGCGACGACGGTCGGCTCGGCCTCGCGGCTTTCGCGCATCATCCGGCTTGTCGAGCGCGCGCAATCCTCCAAGGCGCCGATCCAGCATCTCGTCGACAGGAGTCGCCTCGATCTTCGTGCCGGCGGTCGTCGCGCTCGCGGTTGCGACCTTCATCGGCTGGCGGTTGCTGTCGGCGCGATGTCGAGACCGCGCTCGTCAACGCCATCAGCCTGCTCGTCGTCTCCTGCCCCTGCGCGCTCGGGCTGGCGACGCCGGCGGCGGTCGCAGTCGGCATGGGCGCGGGCGCGCGCTCCGGCATTCTGGTGAAGGATGCGAGCGCGCTCGATCTCGCGCGAAAGATCCAGACTATCGTCTTCGACAAGACCGGCACCCTGACGATCGGCCATCCGGTCGTCAGCGCGCTCGTCGCACTCGATGGCGACGAAATGGCGCTCCTGCGTCTTGCGGCCTCGGCCGAGCAGGGTTCAGAACATGCGCTCGGCCGCGCCATCGTAACCCGCGCGAAGCAGGACGGCGTCGATCTGCTGGCGCTCGATTCCTTCGAGGCGAAGCCCGGTCGGGGACTGGAGGCGCGCCTCGGCGAGCGTCTCGTCTACATCGGCAATCGCGCGCTGATGCGCGACGTGACGGTCGATGTCGCGCCGCTCGTCGCCAAGGCCGAGGAGATCGAAACCAGGGGCGGCACGGCCTTCTTCGTCGCGGTCGCCGATCGCGGCTCGCCTCATCTCGTCGGCCTTGTCGCGACGTCGGACGAGTTGCGCCCGGAAGCCGTCGGAACGCTCGAACGTCTTCGCGCGCTCGGCGTCAAACCCGTCATGCTCACCGGCGACAGCGAGGCGGTCGCGCGCGCCTTCGCGGCAAGACTCGGCGATATCGACGTCGTCGCCGGCGTGCCGCCGGAAGGCAAGGCTGCCGAAATACGCCGCCTGCGGGAAGGCGGCCGCATCGTCGCCATGGTCGGCGACGGCGTGAACGACGCGCCGCCGCTGGCGGAAGCCGATGTTGGCATCGCCATGGGCGCTGGCAGCGAGACCGCGCTCGAAGCGGCCAGCGTCGCCTTGCCCGGCGATGACCTCTCCAGGACGGTCGCGCTGATCGATCTGTCGCACGCCACCGCGCGAAAAATCAGCCAGGATCTGTTCCTGGCCTTCGCCTACAACGTCGTCATGATCCCGGCTGCTGCTGCCGGCATGCTCTCGCCAGTCGCGGCCGGCGCCGCCATGGCGGCCTCCAGCGTCAGCGTCGTCACCAATGCGCTGCTGCTGCGGAGCTGGAAGGCGGATTAACGCGCGTTTGCCTTGAGCGTGGCTGTCGATTGCGGCCGCGCAGGAACCTGCGATAGTGGCGCATCCTCTTCCGGCCAGAAGGATGTCGCATGTCCTCTCTCTCCTCACCGCGCTCGCGGGCGCTCGCCGCGGCGCTTGCCACGGCGGTCGCGCTGCTTGTCGCGCCTGCCGCCGCGCAAACCAATATCGCGCTCGACAATCTGACGACGACGACCGAGAAATCGAAGCTCACGATCAAGCATGTCGACTTTATCGGAACCAACATCACGGCTGAAGAAGCGACGAAGCTTCTGACGAACGCAACGCGCGAGGAAGCCGCCGCGATCCTGGCCAAGCTCGAAGCGAAACAGATCGTCATTCCCGAAGCGACTGTCGGGCCGAGCGACAATTCAGGCGCGATCAAACTGCACAATCTCACGGCGACCGACGTCCGCAAGGGCGTCGTCGCGAGGCTCAGCCTCGATTCTTTCGATGGCGACGGCAGGGACAAGACCGGCGGCCCGGTGACGCTGAAGGGTGGCTCCGTCGCGATCGACAAGCTCGAGGCGGGTCAATTGCTCGCGGCCCTGAATCGCGGCGGTCCGCTCGAGGGGTTGCTCAAGGCGTCGCGTGTGACCTTCAATGCGATCGATATCACGGCGCCCGACAAGGACACGCCGTCCGACGCGCCCGGCGGCAATCTCGTCAGGATGAAATTGTCGTCCTTCAGCGCAGAACAGACTTATGAGGGCGAGACGCCCGCGCGCACGATTCTGTCGGCGAACGGATTCTCGCTGCAGATGCCGAAGGCGTCGAAGGCCGGCGCATCGCTGGCGGCGAAGGCTACGAGCGTGTCGAGGCCAATATGCGTTTTGCCGGCGTCTACGACCCGCGCAGCGAGCCTACAGTCTCGATGAACTCTCGTGGAATCGCCGGGCGTCGCGTCTCTGCGTCTGCGAGGAGGTTCAGCGATTTCGCTTCAGTCGCGCTGACCGGCAAGGCGGAAGCGCGGGCCGCGACGCTCGCCGCGAGCTCGATCGACGCGCTGGAGCTGCGCCTCGTCAACGCCGGCATTCAGAGAAGATCGTTACTCACGCAGCGAAAGAGCGAAACAAGACGTCGACCCAGCTTTGGCGGAATGGAAGGCTGCTTCAGCGCCTCGTCCGGCGCTCGCCGGCAGCGATCTCGTCAGCGCCGCCGCGGCGGACGCCATGGCAAGTTTCTCGACAATCCGAAGAGCTTGACCGTCGCCGTCAAGGGCAAGGCTGGTCCGGTGAAGGTTGTCGATCTTATGGCGGGACCGAAACCTGCCGATCCTCTGCGAAGGTGGACTTCACGCGTTCTTTACACCGAAGGAGCAGGCGTCGGCTGCGCCCGCGGCAATGATCCACCGCGCCAAGAGTGGCGCAGGCGCGCAACCTTCGCTCCGCCAGCAAAATTGACAGGACTTCAAGCCTGGTCGGCGTTGATCGGCAATACGGTCGCGGGTAAGGATTCCGATAGCGAACCTTATTCGAATTCTACAAGCCTGACGGAACGCTCAAGCAGCTCAACGGCGATACGGTCACCGGCGGGAAATGGGCGATGCGCGGCCAGAAGGTTTGCATCGTTTATTCCGGCGATGACGACGAGACCTGCTATCAGGTCGAGGTCTTCGGCGATGTGGCGACCTTCACCGATGATGGACGGCGATGGACAGCGTTACAAATCATGCCCGGCAACGCAGAAAGGCCTGTAAGGCTTTTCGCAGCCGAACGCGCCTTTTCGGTTATAGGACGAGGCCAGCGCCTCCGGCGCGAGGGCCGGCGAGAATGAACTGCGTCATCGCCGCCGCGAGCATGCGCGCCGTCGCGGGATCCCCGGCGAATAGGGGCCCGGATTGATGAGCACCATGTTATTGAGCGTGCCGAACAGCATCTGGAACGCAAAGTGCGCACGCGCTGTTCTACCCCTCGGCAGCAGGCGGCGCGAATCGCTGGATGCGGGGCAGGGCATAGGAAATCTGCAGCTCGCCCAATTCGCGCATCGGCGTCCACATCGCGCTCGCCATTGGCGCGCCGCAGCGACGCGCGCACAGAGACCCTCGTGCCGCCGATACCAAACAGGCGCGCTCTTTGGCGATCCAGCCCATGAGACGCGCCCAGATCATCGGCCGGCGACGCGCCGCCTTCATAGTCGGCCATCACGCCGCGGCGTGTCTTCGCGACCACCAGCCTCTGCAGCGCGCCGACGAAAGCCTCCTTGTTCTCGAAGCGGCTGTAGAAGGCGCCGACGGTGGCGTCCGATCGCGCGCATAGCGTTTCGATCGACAGGCCGTCGAAATCGACCTCGCGCAGCAGGTTCCAGACCTTCGTTGAAGAGGCGCAGAAGCAGTCGCGGCTGCGCGCGCCTGTGCGCGGCCGCATACCCTGCCCGGCACTCGAACCGCCTTCGAGCGTGGCGGTCGATCGCTTTTTCGCGAGGCTGGATCGCCCAGCCGGTAATTCAAAATCAGAATTATGATTCTGATAAAACACAACAGGCGAGGAAACAATGCGCAATCATCGGCTCGACGTCAGTCCGACGTCCGGCGCGCTCAGCGCCTTCATCGAGGGGTCGATCTATCCGAGCCACCGATCGAGGATTCGGATATCGGCAGATGCGCGAGCGCTCAAGCGCGAACACGGCGTCATCTTCTTCCGCGACCAGAAGATTGCGCCTGAGCAGCACATCGCCTTCGCGCGGAAGCTTTCGGTCCGAATCGACGTCAACCGCTTCTTCCAGGCCGCGCCCGGCTATCCGCAGATCGCCGAAGTGCGCAGAGCCGGGGCAGACGACCAATATCGGCGGCGGCTGGCATACCGACCACAGCTACGACCAGGAGCCCGCGCTGGGCTCGATCCTGCTCGCGCGCGAGACGCCGACCGCAGCGGCGACACGCTGTTCGCCACCATGAACCGCGCATACGAAGCCCTGTCGGACGGTATGAAAAAGACGCTCGAAGGCCTGCGCGCTGTGCATTCGAGCCGCCACGTTTTCGGCGCGGCCTCGGCCTATGTGAAGGACCCGGCGACGGCCGCCTTGACAATGCAGAAAACGCTACGCAGGACGCCATCCATCCCGATCGTGTTGCGCCATCCCGAAAGCAGCAAGAAAATCCTCTACGTGAATTCGGCTTACGACGCATATCGAGGGCTGGTCGAAAGCCGAAAGCGAGCCGCTGCTCAATTACCTGTACAGCACGCCGCGCGCCGGAGATTCCAGTATCGCTTCACCTGGTGTAGAGAAGGTTCGATCGCCTTCTTGGGACAACCGTTCGACCTGGTGCTATGCTGTAACGACTATCACGCGAGCGCAGGCTGATGCATCGCATCACGATCGCGGGAGGACCGCTCGGCTGAAACGGCGCGCAATCCGCGCCATAGACAGGAAATACTCGAAGCGATCCGCATTCAGAGATCGCGATACATCTGGGAGGAGATGACATGCAGAAGACTTTTGTGGCCCTGGCGCTTGCCGCCGGGCTGGTCGGCGGCGCAGCGCGCGCCGAGGAGACGACGGTCAAGATCCAGGACTATCCCGGCATCGGCAATATGCTGTACCGGATCGCTGCGTCGAAGGGCTATTGCGAGAAGCACGGCATCAAGTGCCAGTTGCAGATGATCGCCTCGGGTCCGCTCGGCGTTCAGGCTTTGCTTGCCAAGAGCGTCGACGTCGCCTTCGCTCCACCGGAGGTCGCCATCAACGCCTCGCTCAAGGCACCCAGATCGTCAAGGCGATCGCGAGCGCGCGCAGCGCAACGTCTTTATGCTGGTCGCGCGCAACGATCTGAAAATTCCTCTCGGGGACAACGATTTCAAGGCGATGATGGTCGCCCTGAAGGGCATGAAGATCGGCGTTCCCGCGCGTGGCTCCGGCGCTGAACTGCAATTCTCCCTCATGGCGGAGAAAGCCGGACTGAAGCCGACCGACTACACCTATGTCGCGGTCGGCGCGCCTAACACGTCCTTCGGCGCGCTATCGTCAAGCAAATCGACGCCAGCGTGACATTCAGACCCTCGGCCTCGATCTGCGACGTCACGAAGGGCCTGCGACGGCTCTATCGCGGCGCCCTTGCGACAGAGCCGAAGGAAATCGCTGGCACGAACGGCGCGTCGTCGGACATGTTCGTCACGCAGGAGATGATCGAAAAGTCGCCGAAGATCGTCGACGGTCTGATTGCGGCGGCGAACGAAGCCGAAGCCTTCATTCAGAACCCCGCGAATTTCCCGGAGGCGCTGAAGATCGCCAAGACCTATTTCGAATTCAAGATGCCGAAGGGCGATGAGGTGATGGAGGTTTCGCTCAAGGGCGCCATTCCGTCCTACAAAGCGGGCGTATCGCGCGCCGCGCTGAAGCAGATCGCCGCCAACATGCTCGAAATGAAACAGATCCCGGCGGCGTTCGACACGAGCAAGATCGTCTACGACAAGGCGCCGCAATAGCGGGAGGCCGCGATGAACGACATGGCTGCGGCGCGCCCGAGCGGCGCGCCCGTCGCTGCTGCGGCGCCCGCGATCGAGCTGAAGGATCTCACGATGCGCTTCGGCGCGGACGGCCCCTCGCCCGTGCTCGCGGTCGACCGCGTGTCCTTCTCGCTCGCGCCCGGTGAGTTCGTCTCGCTGATCGGCCCGTCGGGCTGCGGCAAGACCACGATCCTCAACCTGCTGACCGGCCTGCTGCATGAAACGCCGGAAGGCAAACTGGAAGTGCTCGGCAAGCCGCCGCGCGAGGGCAATCCCGACATCGCCTACATGCTGGCGCGCGACAGCCTGCTGCCGTGGCGAACCGCGCTCGAAAATGCCGCCTACGGCATGGAAATCCGCGGCGTGCCGAAACAGGAGCGCGAGACCCGCGCGCTCGATCTCCTCAAGCAGGTCGGGCTCGGCGATTTCGCCGACAAATATCCCAAGGCCCTCTCGCACGGCATGCGCCAGCGCTGCGCGCTCGCGCGCACCTTCGCGCTCGACAGTCCCGTTCTGCTGATGGACGAGCCCTTCGGCGCGCTCGATGCGCAGACCAAGCTGACGCTCGAGGACGTGCTGATGAACCTCTGGTCGGCGCATCGCAAGACCGTCGTCTTCGTCACGCACGATCTTGCCGAGGCGATCGCGCTGTCCGATCGCGTGGTCGTGATGAGCGCGCGCCCCGGCCGCATCATCGCCGATGTGCCGATCGACCTGCCGCGCCCGCGCTCCGTGCGCAAGCTGCAGTCCGACCACCGCTTCCACGATCTCTACGCGCAATTGTGGGGCCTGCTCGAACAGGGAACGACCGGCGATGAATAAAGTGCTGCGGCTGTCGCTCGGCCATGTCGTCTTCATCGTGGCCTTCATCGCGATCTGGGAATTCGCCAGCGCCAACCGCCTGCTCGATCCCACCTTCTTCGGGCGTCCCTCGGGCATAGCGGCCTATATCTGGCGCGGTTTCGTGACCGAACGGACACTCTGGAACGACCTGTTCTACACGGTGCTGGCGGCCACCATCGCCTTCTGGGCCGGCAGTATCGCCGCCGTTCTGGTCGGGCTCCTGTTCGCGATGGTGCCGAAACTGCACAAGGCCTGCGAGCCCTATCTGACCCTGTTGAACGCCATGCCCCGCATCGCGCTCGCGCCGCTCTTCCTGCTGTGGTTCGGCCTCGGCATCGGCTCAAAGATCGCGGTCGCCGTCAGCCTCACCTTCTTCATCGTGCTGTCGTCGACGGTCGCCGGCATCAGGGGCGTGAACTCGGATCATCTTGTGCTCTCGCGCGCGCTGGGCGCGACGCCCGGCCAGATCTTCTTCAAGGTTACGCTGCCCTCTGCCGTGCCGATCATCTTCTCCGGCCTCAGGCTCGGCCTTGTCTATGCATTGCTCGGCGTCGTCGGCGCCGAACTGCTGGCGGCCGAGCATGGGCTTGGCCAGGTGCTCGCCTATCTCCAGTCGACCTTCGACATGGACGGCGTGATGGCTCTACTCTTCCTTCTCGCATTGCTCGGCCTGTCCATCACATTCATCATGAACTGGCTCGAGCGCAGGTTGCTCGTCTGGCAATAGGCGCGGACGCTCGGGAGGGGCGAGCGTCGCAGAAGACCGGAGGATATGCCGATGAAAGCGATTGTGCGAATGCTTGTCGCGCTCTCTCTGGCCGCCGTGTCCCAGTGCGCGTTTGCGAAAGACAAATACGATCCCGGCGTCACCGACACGGAAATCCTGCTCGGCAATATCGTGCCCTACAGCGGCCCGGCTTCCGTCTATTCCGTCTACGCCAAGGTCTTTGAAGGCTATTTCAAGCGCCTGAACGACAAGGGCGGGATCAACGGCCGGAAAATCCGGATGATCTCGTACGACGACGCCTATTCGCCGCCGAAGACGGTCGAGCAGGCGCGTCGTCTCGTCGAGAGCGACAATGTGTTCTTTCTGTTCGGCGTCGTTGGCACGCCGACCAATGTCGCCATTGAAAAATACATGAACGCGAAGAAGGTGCCGCAGATATTCTCCGGCACCGGTTCGTCCGCGCTGGCCGATCCCCTGCACTTTCCCTGGAGTCTCGGATTCCAGCCGAACTATCGAGCCGAGGGGCGGCTCTATGCGAGCTACATTCTCGCGCACAAGCCGCAGGGCAAGATCGGCGTGCTCTATCAGGACGACGATTTCGGCAAGGACCTCTTGCAGGGGCTGACCGACGGCCTCGGCGACAAGGCCGCCTCGATGATCGTCGCGAAAGTCTCCTACGACACGCGCACGCCGACCGTGGATTCGCAGGTCGTGCAGATCAAGTCGGCCGGCGCCGACGTCATGATGGATTTCACCACGCCGAAATTCTCGACGCAGGCCATTCGCAAGATCGCCGAAATGAAATGGAACCCGCTGCAATTCGTCGCATCCGTCGGCTCGCATGTCGGCAGCGTGCTCAAGCCAGCGGGCTTCGACAATTCCAAGGGCGTCATCACGGGCCACTGGGTGAAGGATCCCAATGATCCCGCCATGGCCGACGACGCCGGCGTGAAGGAATGGCGCGACTTCATGACCAAGTATTATCCGGGCGGCGATCAGACGAACAACATCAACGTCATCGCCTATGTGCTGGCTCAGACGCTCGAACAGGTTCTGCGCAAGTGCGGCGACGATCTCACGCGCGCGAACGTGATCAAGACGGCGACCAATCTCGGCGTCTTCTCGCCGCCGCTTCTGATTCCAGGCGTGCGGATCGAGCCGTCGCCCAAGGATTACCTGGTTGTGCGCGATCTCAGGCTCGACCAGTTCGACGGCGTCAAATACGCGCCGATCGGGCCGGCGATGGAAATGAAGCTGGCGCGCTGACGCGCCGCAGTCTCGCGCTGCGCGCGGGCTTTCGGGAGGATCGGACATGGACGCACTTTTGATGCAGCAAGCGCGTGAAAAAGCCTACGCCATGCCGCTCGACCAGATCGACATGAGCGATCCCACGCTGTTCGAGACCGACACGTGCTGGCCCTATTTCGAGCGCCTCCGCAAGGAGGCGCCCGTCCACTACTGCAAGGACGGTCGCTACGGGGCCTTCTGGTCGATCACCCGCTTCAAGGACATCATGGCGATCGACACCAACCATGCTGTCTTCTCGTCGGAGTCGGGCATTTCGATTTTCGACCGGCCGCCGCAACTGCATTTCCCGATGTTTATCGCGATGGACCCGCCGAAGCATTCGGGCCAGCGACTGGCGGTAAGCCCGATCGTGGCGCCCGCCAATCTCGCTCGCTTGCAGGGGCTCATTCGCTCGCGCGTCTGCGACATTCTCGACAATCTGCCGCGCGGCGAAACCTTCGACTGGGTCGAGCGCGTGTCGATCAACCTGACGACGCAGATGCTGGCGACGCTGTTCGACTTCCCCTTCGAGGATCGCAAGCTTCTGACCTATTGGTCGGATGTCGCGGCGACCTTCCCGGAGAAAGGCGCGCTCGTCGAGACGCCTGAGCAGAAGCGCGAAATCCTCATGAAATGCCTCGAATATTTCACGCGGCTGTGGAACGAGCGCATCGGCAAGGAACCCGCGTCCGACCTCATCTCCATGCTCGCGCATTCGCCGGCGACGCAGAACATGACGCCCGCCGAATATCTCGGAAATCTTCTCCTGCTCATCGTCGGCGGCAACGACACGACGCGCAATTCGATAAGCGGCGGCATTCTCTTCATGAACGAGAATCCCGCCGAGCTGAAGAAGTTGCGTGAGAACCCAGCGCTTGTTCCCAGCGCCGTGTCGGAGATCATCCGCTACCAGACGCCGCTGGCCCACATGCGGCGCACGGCGCTGCAGGACTTCGAGTTCGGTGGCAAGCAGATCCGCAAGGGCGACAAGGTCGTCATGTGGTACATTTCCGGCAACCGCGATGATGAGACGATCGATCGCCCGAATGAATTCATCATCGATCGCGAGCGGCCGCGCCATCACATTTCGTTCGGCTTCGGCATTCACCGCTGCGTCGGCAACCGTCTTGCCGAACTGCAATTGAGCATCCTGTGGGAGGAGATTCTCGCCCGCAAGATGGACGTCAGGATCGTCGGCGCCGTGGAGCGGACGCCGTCGAATTTCGTACACGGCATCACGAAAATGCCGGTTCAGGTGTCAGTCTAGCCGCTCGATGCCAAGCGGGCCCGCCGCGACGACCGGCGGCCTGCAATCTTGACTGTTGTGGAGAGAGCCGCGCGCGCGTTACGCGGCGGCTTCCTCGCCCGGCGTCGTCGCCAGCGCGGGCGATGTATCCGGCAGGCGCGCGATCAACGATATCAGGGCGCGATCGTGCAGCGCGACCATGCGCTCTTTCGGATGCAGCCAGGCGATGGCGTCGTCGATCGTCTCGGCCTCGTTGAGCTTGGCCTCGGCGAGCGCCCGTTCCGGCGAGATGTCGCCCTTCGCGCGCCGCTGGTAGGGCGGCAGGAAGACCTCGTGCGCGGCGCGGAACGCGGGGTCGGCGTGGACGATGCGGATGCAGTCGATGTGATCGTCGTGCTCGGCCGACAGTTCCTGCGCCAGCGCATTCGCGCGCGTCGCGATCTGCGGAACGTTGCGCTCCTCCGGCGTCGTCAGGAAACCCATCTTGCGCAGCGCCAACCCGATCGCGAGCTGCCCGCTCGCCCATGAGATCGGGATCGCGAAGATGAGGCCGGCGATCGTCGGCGACATCCAGGCGACCAGCGACGTCGAGATCAAAAGGCCGGCGATCAGGCTCACGACGCCGAGCGCCATGTGCGAGCGATGCTTGCGCACGATCGCCTTGAACGGGATCGAGCCGTCGTCGCGCCGCTGCGGGTTCCAGCCGGTGTCGAAGCCGAACAGGATGTTCATCACGTGCCCGGTCTGAACGAGCATCATGATCGGCGCGAGCAGCGCGGACATGACGATCTCGATCAGCGAGGAAAAGACGAGTCGGAACATGCCGCCGCCGCCGCGTCGCGTCTCGCCGTCGATCAGGGCGAGCAGAAGGCCGAAGAATTTGGGCGCGAGCAGGATGCCCATGGTCAGACCGAACAGCGCCAGCGACCGTTCCGCGTCGAACCGCGGCCAGGCGGGAAACAGCGTGAAGTCGCTGGTGAAATACTCAGGACGAATATAGGTTGCCTGCAGCACGATCAGAATGCCGATGACGAGCTGCATCAGCCACAGCGGCGAGGCGAGATAGCCGAAAATGCCGGTCAAAAAGTGCTGCCGCGAGGCCCAGTGCAGGCCCTTGGTCGGCAACAGGCGCGTGTGTTGCAGGTTGCCCTGGCACCAGCGCCGGTCGCGCGAGGAGACATCGATCAGCGACGGCGGGCTTTCCTCGTAGGAGCCCTTGAGCGTGGGCAGCATGTAGACAGCGTAGCCCGCGCGCCGGATCAGCGCCGCCTCGACGAAATCGTGACTGAGAATGTGCCCGCCGAATGGCGGCTTTCCGCGCAGGTCCGGCAATCCACAGTGCGCCGCGAAGGCGGCGGTACGGATGATGGCGTTGTGGCCCCAGTAATTGCCGTCTCGGCCCATCCAGGCCGACAGCCCGGCGGCGATGACAGGCCCGTAGATGCGCGCGGCGAATTGCTGCACGCGGGCAAACAGCGTGTTGCGGTTGATGATCAGCGGCAGCGTCTGGATGATGCCGGAATCGGGGTCGGCCTCCATGCGCTGCGCGAGCGTCACGATGGCGTGTCCCGTCATCAGGCTGTCGGCGTCCAGCACCACCATGTGCGGATAGGCGCCGCCCCAGCGCATGACGAAATCGGCGATATTGCCGGCCTTGCGCGCCGTGTTCTTCTGGCGGTGCCGGTAATAGACGCGACAATCCGGTCCCAGCCGCTCACGCAACGCGATCAGCGCGCGCTCCTCGGCGATCCAGACGTCGGGGTCCGTCGTGTCGGACAGGAAGAACCAGTCGAAATGCGCGCCGAGCCCCGTAGCCTCGACATCCTCCCAGATCGCCTGCAGGGAGCCGAATACGCGGCTTGGCTCCTCGTTGTAGATCGGCATCACGACGGCGGTCCTGGCGCCGAGTGATTTCGGCATGTCGAAGCGCATGCGGCCGTGGACCAGCATCCAGATCAGGCCGACGACGCCGCTCGTGAAAGCAAGGGCGATCCAGGAGAAGTTCGCGACGAACAGCAGCAGCAGCGCCCATTTCAGGAGCGTGACGCCGCCGACCTCCACGACCTTGTACATTTCATGCGCGCCATAGGCGGTCAGCGCGAAACCGCCGCCGAACACGGCGAGCCGCGCCAGCCAGGGGCTGCGCATATTGGCCGGCAGCAGCCATTTCCGGCGCGCCTTCTTGTCGAAGCGCGACAGGCTCTGCACCGGCATCGCGAGATGCGATTCCGGGGGCATGGCCGGCGCCGTCGTCGGCAAGGCGCCCGGGCGGCTTTCGGTCAGGGCGTCCATCTGTAGAGCCAGGTCTCGCTCACGGGTTTGCCGTCCGCCTGCAGGACGAGACGGATTTCGGACTGGGTTTCCGCGCCGGGATCGAGTTCGAAGACGACGCGATAGGTCTTGCGATCACGATACAAATATGTCCGCACCGAGGCGATCGAACCCGGTCCCGCGGTCAGCGCCGGCTTTATGTCGCGCAGACCCTGGGGGTCGGCGAGAGCGTCGCCGGAAAAAGCGACGATGAACCGCCGTCTCTTGGCGCCGCCGCGCCCGCCGCGCGATTCCGTCACACGCAGCAGGGGAGGTTGCGACGGCGGATCCCAACACCAGAACTGACGATAGGCCCAGGAGGTTTCAACCCCCGCCGTCAAGCCGCCCTTGGGCCGCCAATAGGCGATGCAATTGCTGTTCGTGTCCGATTCCGCGGGGATTTCGGTCAGGTTGACGACGCCGGCGCCGAATTCGCTCAACGGCTCGATCCACAAAGAGGGCCGCGTCTCCCACTTCTGCTCGTCGTCCTCGTAGGCCTCGGGATCGCGATTGCGCACGAGAAAGCCGAAGCCTTTGGGCTTGTCGTCGACGAAGGAGGAAATCTGCAGCGTCTGCCGGTTGGTGACCGGCCGCCAGATCCACTCGTCCTTGCCCGTGTTCATCTGCAGGCCATTGACGTCGGCGATCGTCGGCCGCACGTCGTCTGGCCTGCGTCGGTCCAGCGGCGAGGATATGCTGGTGGCGCTCATCGAGGCTATTCCGACATTCTCGACGCTCGCGCGCGGCGCGAGCGTGAATTCAGTGTCGATGATAACGGCTTCGCCCGGTCGGATCGTGAAGCGATAGGCGCCGGCGACGCTTTCGGAATCGAGCAGCGCGTGCACGACCAGGGCATTGCTGGCCAGCGTCGGCTTTTCGATCCAGACCGCCTTGAACTGCGGAAACTCCTCGCCGCGCGGGTCGGCGGTCTTCAGCGACAGGCCGCGCGCCTGCACGCCATAGGCCTGACCGGGCGCATGCGCCTTGAAGAAGCTGGCGCCCTGGAAAATGGCGACCTCCGCGAGCTTGCCCTCGCGCGGAACCAGCACGCGAAAGCCCGAAAACCCCATATCCGGCACGTTCTGGGGCGGCTTGACCGATCCGAACTCGAAATCGGCCGCATTGTACGCGAGCCGGCGCGACAGGCCGCTCTCGACGAGATGGATGACCATGTGGGAATTGAAGATGAACCCACGATGAAGCGGCTCGATCACGAAGCCGACCTTGTCGTCGGCCCAGATCAGTTTCTCTCTGCGGTAGCGCAGGCCAACGTACTGGTCGTAATTGAGATTGCCGAGGCCCTCCGGCATATCGGTAGGCGACGACTTGAACGGCGACTTGGCGAAGCTGCGCGCAAGGTCCAGCACCATGTTCTGCTGAAACGGCGTGGGTTGTTCGGGCTGCGCCTGCATCTGCGCGAAAGCGGAAGACGAAAGAAGCAAACTCGCCCCGCTCGCTACGCCCTTCAGCACGTCTCGACGCACGATCATGGACAAACTGACTTTCCGAATGACGCAGACGTGACCATTGCGCGAACGTGGTTTAACAGGGGCTGCCTGCGGATCGGCCGCGACCGCGATCCTTCCGCGCTCATGTGCCTCGTGTTTATACTGTTCAAAGCTTTTGGCAACGGCGTCCGCCGTCTGCGCGCCCCTCCCGGAGATTGAAATGTCGTGTGCCCGCCGCTGCATCGCTGTCGTTTTGGCCGCAGGCGAGGGCACGCGGATGCGTTCGGCGAGGCCGAAGGTGCTGCATCAGGTCGCAGGCCGCGCCATGGTCGCGCATGTCGTCGCCGCCGTTCAGGCCGCCGGCGCCGACGCCATCGCGCTGGTCGTCGGGCCTGGGCGGGACGATGTGGCCGCTGTTGCACGTGAGCTCGCGCCATCTGCCGAAGTGTTCGTGCAGACCGATCGCCTCGGCACCGCTCACGCCGTGCTCGCCGCACGTGCGGCGATCGAGCGCGGCTACGACGATGTCCTGATCGCCTTCGCCGATACGCCGTTGATCCGGTCCGAGACCTTCGCGGGCCTGCGCGCCGCCATCGCGGATGGCGCGGCGGTGGCGGCCTTGGGCTTCGAGGCCGCCGATCCGCACGGCTACGGCCGGCTCCTCGCCGGCGCCGGCGGCGAGCTCGTGGCGATCCGCGAGCACAAGGACGCCAGCGAGGCCGAGCGCGCCACGACGCTCTGCAACGCCGGCCTGATGGCGCTCGACGGCGCGCGTGCGCTCGAATTGCTCGACGCGGTCGGCAATCAGAACGCCCAGAAGGAATATTACCTGACCGACGTCGTCGCCGGCGCCCGCGAGCGTGGTCTCAAGGCCGTGCATCGCACCGCCCCCGAGGACGAGGTGCAGGGCGTCAACGACCGCGTCCAGCTCGCCGCCGTCGAAGCCGTGGCGCAGCGCCGGCTCAGGGAAGCCGCGATGCGCGCGGGCGCGACGCTGGTCGCGCCGGACACGGTTCATTTCAGCGCGGACACGAAGCTCGGCCGCGACGTGACGGTCGAGCCCAATGTCGTCTTCGGGCCGGGCGTCGAGATCGCCGACAATGTAACCATCCGCGCCTTTTCGCATCTCGAGGGCGCGCGGGTCGACAGCGGCGCGACCATCGGCCCCTTCGCGCGCCTGCGCCCCGGCGCAAAACTCGAGGCCGACGCGCACATTGGCAATTTCGTGGAGATCAAGGCTTCGACGATCGGCAAGGGCGCCAAGGTCAACCATCTCGCCTATATCGGCGACGCCTCGGTCGGCGCGAAGTCGAATATCGGCGCGGGCGTGATCACCTGCAATTACGACGGCTTCGGCAAATATCGCACCGAGATCGGGGAGGCCGCCTTCGTCGGCACCAATTCCTCGCTGGTCGCGCCGGTCCGGATCGGCGCTGGCGCCTATATCGGCTCCGGCTCGGTCATCACCGACGACGTCGAGGCCGACGCGCTGGCGCTGGGGCGCGGCCGGCAGGTCCAGAAGGCCGGCTGGGCGGCCGAATTCAGGGCCTCGAAGAAGAAGGCTTGAGCCTCACGGCGTGCAAGGCACCTTGGGGTAACGCACGCCATTCTCGTCCTGCGTCTCCTGCCATTCGCCCTTGGAGCGGGCCATGGCGTACATGTCCTCGCAGATCGCGGCATGGCCGGAGCCGGCGCGCTTCATGCAGATGTTGAATATGCTGCGGCAGGACGGCTTTTTCTTCTCCTGAGCCTGCGCAACGCCGCTCGCCGCGAAAATTGCCAGGGCGAGAATGATCAGGCGTGACGCAGTCATCATGGGGTGCTCCGAAATATCCGGCGCCGGAGCCGATTCCCGGCGCAGGCCTCGCAAAGGCCATAAACCTTGGCCCAAAAGATGGCAGGGTTTCCGGAGCGCTGTTTACGCTGGCCGACGATAGCCGATGCCTGCGCGTCATTTGCGCTTGCGTCGACGCAAGCGGCCTTCTAGCTCTGGAATGGCCGGACAATACGGAAAGAGACGGCTGGGACATGTGCGGAATAGTCGGAATTCTCGGCGTCGAACCCGTTGCCGGCGACATTGTCGAGGCGCTGCGCCGCCTCGAATATCGCGGCTATGATTCGGCCGGCGTCGCCACGCTGGAAAACGGCCATCTGACCCGGCGTCGCGCCGAGGGCAAACTGCGCAACCTCGGCGAACGCCTCGTGCGCGAGCCGCTCGGCGGCCACAGCGGCATCGGCCATACCCGCTGGGCGACGCACGGGCGCCCGAACGAGACCAACGCGCATCCTCACGCCAATGACCGCGTCGCGGTCGTCCACAACGGCATCATCGAGAATTTCCGCGAGTTGCGCGACGGATTGCGCGCCAAGGGGCACAGGTTCGACACCGAGACCGACACGGAAGTCATCGCCCATCTCGTCGCCGAGGAGATGAAGGGCCGCAATTCGGCGGTGGAGGCCGTCGCCGCCGCCCTGCCGAAACTGCGTGGCGCCTTCGCGCTCGCCTTTCTGTTCGAGGGAGAGACCGATCTGTTGATCGGCGCCCGGCGCGGCTCGCCGCTGGCCGTCGGCTGGGGCGAGGGGCAGATGTATCTCGGCTCCGATGCGCTGGCGCTCGCGCCCTTCACGCAGGACATCACCTATCTCGACGAAGGCGACTGGGTCGTCCTTCATCGCAGCGGCGCCGAATTTCATGACGCCTCCGGCGCAATTGTCGAACGCGCGCGTATTCGCACACAGGCTTCCGCCTTTCTCGTCGACAAGGGCGAGCACCGCCATTTCATGGCGAAGGAAATTCACGAGCAGCCCGAGGTCGTCGGCCGCACGCTCGCCCATTACCTCGACATGTCCGGCGGCAAGGTCGCGTTGCCCTTCGAATTGCCGTTCGACGCCAAGGCGCTGAACCGTGTGACGCTGACGGCCTGCGGCACCGCCTACTATGCGGGGCTGATCGCGCGTTACTGGTTCGAGCGTTTCGCGCGCCTGCCCGTCGATATCGATGTCGCCTCCGAATTCCGCTATCGCGAAGCGCCGATGCAGGGCGACGGGCTCGCCATCGTCATCTCGCAATCCGGCGAGACGGCGGACACGCTGGCCTCGCTGCGCTATGCCAAGGGCGAACGCCAGCACATTCTTTCGGTCGTCAACGTGCCGACCTCGACCATCGCGCGCGAAAGCGAACTGGTCGCGCCGACGCTGGCGGGTCCCGAAATCGGCGTCGCCTCCACCAAGGCTTTCACCTGTCAATTGTCGGTGCTCGCGTGCCTCGCCATCGCGCTCGGGCGCGCGCGCGGCGTGCTGGGCGCCGAGGACGAGGCGCGCCTGGTCAACGAATTGATCGCCGTGCCGGGCCTCATCGCGGATGCGCTGAAGCAGGAAGGCGAGATCGAAAAGATCGCGCACGGGCTCGCCAATGCGAAGAGCGCTCTCTACCTCGGGCGCGGCGGCTCGTTCCCGCTGGCGCTCGAAGGCGCGCTGAAGCTCAAGGAGATTTCCTACATCCACGCCGAGGGCTACGCGGCCGGCGAACTGAAACACGGCCCGATCGCGCTGATCGACGAGGACATGCCCGTCATCGTCATCGCGCCCAAGGATCCCTGGCTCGAAAAGACGGTGTCCAACGTGCAGGAAGTCGCCGCGCGCGGCGGTCGCATCATTCTGATCGGCGACGAGGAAGCGCGAAACGAACTGGCGACGGACCTCGACGGCGCCGCGCTGCTCAAGCCCATGGCCTCGGACTTTTCGGCGATCGTCTACGCGATCCCCGTGCAATTGCTCGCCTATCACGCCGCCGTCTTCATGGGCAAAGACGTCGATCAGCCGCGCAACCTCGCGAAAAGCGTCACGGTCGAGTGACGCGTTGCAAGAAGAGCGCGTCACGGTCGAGTGACGCGCGTCAGCCGAAGAAGATCGCGAGCATGATCAGCGTGAACGCAATGAGCGCGACCACGCTCCACAGCACATGCAGAAATCCGTGATAATTGTCGAGATGAACGCCGTATTCGTACTCGCTCGTGCTCTCGGGCGAATGATCGATCATCGCCATGGCGGGCCTCCCGCCTCCCAGCATCACGTGAGATAGGGCGCTCGAGCGCCCCGGCCAGCCGTTCAGGCGGCGAGTCGCGCGCGTTGGGCGAGCCAGCCTTCCGCGGCTCCCCGGCCGGCGTCGCGCAGACGCGTGAGAAAGCGCCAGTCGAGATCGGCGGCGCTGCGGCTCGCGAGATCGGCGATTTCGTCCTCCGCTGCGAGTCGGTCCACGCGCAATCCGCGCATTTTCGGAGTCGCGCGCAGTTTTGCGGCGAGGCGTAGCGCTTCGAGCTCCGCATTGAGCGTCGCATTGAACGATATGTGTTCGAGCCGTTTGACGATGTCGCTGCGGTTGGTCGGAATGCCCTGGCCGCGCGCCGGCGTCACCTGCACGATCAGCACGTCGAGCGCGTCGGATTCGTGGACGAGCTGCACCAGCGGCGGGTTGGCCGAGTACCCGCCGTCCCAATAGCCCTCGCCCTCGATCTCGACCGTGCGATGGATCAGCGGCAGGCAGGCCGAAGCCAGGATCGTGTCGACGGTCAATTCCTCGTTGCGGAATATGCGCAGCGCGCCGTCCGAAACGCGCGTCGTCGCGATCAACAGACGCGGACCATCCGCTGCGCGCAAAGAGTCGAAATCGATTTCGCTCTCCAGCGCGCGACGCAGCGGGTTGAGATCGAACGGATTGAACTGGAACGGCGAAAGCGCCTGCGCGAGCGCCTCGACGCCGGGCGGAATCACGTTCAGCGGCAGGAACGACGAGGCGACGCTCATCCGTCGCCAGAAGCTCTCGAGCTTCTTCCGCGCGCCCTCGCGGCCGCCTTCCGCCATGCCGGCCGCCATCAACGCCGCATTGACCGCGCCGGCGCTCGCGCCGCTGATCGCGTCGAATTTCAGGTCCGGCGCCTCCAGCAGGCGGTCGAGCACGCCCCAGGTGAAGGCGCCGTAGGAGCCGCCGCCCTGCAGCGCCAGCGACAGATGGGGGGCGGGCGGCGTGTCGCCGCGTCCGGTCAGCACGTTGAGCGCCTGATCGAGGAGCCGCATGAACGTCCTTTCAGGTCAATTCGATAATGAAATTGTGCAATGCAACATGGCGTTTGTAGGGTGCTTTTCAAGCGAGGTCGAGCCCGATTTACGCGCAATTCACCCGCATGCCGGAAAATCCTCTGCTTTCCGGAGGCTTGTGTGACGTCGACCTTTCTCAGCCGCATTCGCGACGCCGACTGGCTCGACGCCTCGCGCGCGCGCGCCTATCCGCGAATCATCGCTGGCGTCGTGTTTCTCGCGTTGCTCGGGCTCGTGCTGACCGCGCATGGCGTCGTCGACAGCCGCGGCGAGCCGATCGGGACGGATTTCTCCAATTTCTGGTCGGCCTCGAAGCTCGCGCTGATGGGCGAGCCTGCCGCAGTCTACGACATGGCGCGGCAATATGCGGTCCAGAAACAGGAATTCGGCCCGCAGACCGGATTCTATCCGTTCTTCTATCCCCCGATCTATCTGCTGATCTGCTATCCGCTCGCCGCGCTGCCCTATCTCACCGCGCTCGCCATCTGGATCGCGACGACGGCCTGGGCCTATCAGGCCGTCATCCGGCGCATCGGCGACGGCGTCGTCGGCTTCGTGCCTGTGCTCGCCTTCCCAGCGGTATTCGTGACAATCGGCCATGGCCAGAACGCGCTGCTGACAACGGCCATTCTCGGCGCCGCCGCGCTTTGTCTCGACCGGCGGCCGATTGTCGCTGGCGTTCTGCTCGGCCTCCTCGCTTTCAAACCGCATCTGGCTGTCGTCGCGCCTTTGATGCTGCTGGCCTCCGGTCGCTGGCGCGCCTTCGCCGCTTCGGCGTTCACGGCCTGTGCGCTCGCGCTGCTGTCGCTTGGCGTGTTCGGTCTCGACTCCTGGAAGGCGTTCATCGCGTCGGCGCCCGCCGCCAAGGCCGTGCTCGACGACAAGCTGATGGACGTCGAGAAATTGCAGAGCGTCTTCGGCGCCGTGCGCCTGCTCGGCGGCGGAGCGGACATGGCCTACGTCGCGCAGATCGTGGTCGCTCTGCCGGTTCTCGGCATCCTGCTGTTCGTCGCGCGCAAATCCCTGTCGGGCGAAGCCATCGGCGCTCTGGTTGCGTCGGCCGCCGCGCTGACGAGCCCTTATTTCCTCGATTACGATCTCGCGCTGCTCGCGATCCCGCTTGCCTGGGCGACCGCGCAAGGCGTCAAGAGCGGCTTCCTGCCGTGGGAAAAATCGATCCTCGTCCTCGCCTTCACGCTGCCGGCTTTCTCGCGCGTGCTCGCCTTTGCGCTCGGCGTCCCGCTGGCGCCGCTGGCGGTCGGCCTGCTCTTCTGGATCGTCATGCGCCGCGCGACCTCGGCCTCGACGCAGCCCGGCCTCGACAGAGCAAGACCGGCTTTCGCCTAGGCCCGCGCCTCGCCCGATTTCTCGAGAACCTTGGCGATCGCCCGCTTGAGCACGTCGGGCGGCTGCGCGCCGGGCAGGGCGAACTTGCCGTCGAGGATGAAAAAAGGCACGCCGGTCACGCCGATGTGCTGCGCCGAAGCGATCTCTTCGCGCACGCTCTCCTTGTCGGCTTCGCCCGCGAGCAGATCGGCGACGATTGCCGGGTCCAGTCCGCAATCGCGCGCGGCCGCGAGCAGGACCTCTCGATCGCCTATGTCCTTGCCCTCGATGAAAAAGTCGCGGAACAGGCGTTCGACGATCGCATCCTGCGCGCCGGCCGAGGCCGCCCAGCGGATCAGGCGATGCGCGTCGAGCGTGTTTGGCGAGCGTTCGATATCCTCGAAGGCGAAGGGAATGCCGGCGGTGGCGCCTGCCTCCTTCACGCGATTGTAGATTTCGTCGACACGCGCGCCGAATTTGCGCTGCAGATAAGCCTTTCGGTCGATGCCTTCCGGCGGGATGGTGGCGTCGAGCTGATAGGGCCGCCAGCGCACCTCGACGTCGAGTTCTGGCAGATCGGCGAGCGCCGCCTCGAGATTGCGCTTGCCGATGTAGCACCACGGACAGACAGCGTCGGAAACGACGTCGATGGCGATGCTGCGGCGCTGTGGTTCGGTCATGATCTGCCTCGGATTCTTGCCCTCGCGGCGAACGCCGACGACACGCTCAGAGGATGTCGCGCCGCGCTGACCGTTTCAAGCGCCCGCCAACGAAATCGTCATGCGGCCCTCGCCGTCGCTCGTCAGCAGGGCGACCGGGCAGGCTGCGCCGAGCGTGGGCGGCGTCGCGACAAAGTCCCGCGTGGTCAGCGACAGGCTCTCCAGCCGGCCCGGCGCGATCAGGCCGGCTGCGGCGAGATCGGCGGCGATGGCTTCGGGCGCGACGAGATGGCAGGGCCCCGCCTTGTCCAGCGTCTCGATGAAACTCTGCGCCTCGAACGGGCCGAACCAGGCAAGCGGCGCGCCGACGAGCAACGCGGCGACCGGCCCCGTGGCGAGGCCAGCGAGACTGGCGGGCGACAGTGTCGACAGGATCGGCCGTTCGCCGTTCAGATGGAGCCGCGAGGCGAATTCGAGCGCGACGGCGACAACTTCGGATTGCGACACGAAGACGACCCGTGGCGCCTTCTGCTCCGGCGCGAACACCAGGCCGATGCGCGCCGGCGCGCTCGTCTTGCCGGACAGCGCCTGCGCATCGACGGGGTCGCGCAATCCGCCGGGCGAAAAATCGACCGCGCCGTCGCTGGCGCCAGGCCCGAGAGAGCCCAGTAGCCGCACGCCGGGCGCGGTGGCGGCGATTTCGAGCATGGCCGTCTCGGCGTCGAATGCGCCGTAGCGCGTCGGCCCGATGACGGCGACCGCGCCGGTGGATTGCGCGAGGAAGGCAAGCGCGGCGGGCGTCAGATGCGCGGGCGCTATGACGGGTTCGAGGCCCGCGCCGATCGCGCCGAGGATCGCGACGGCGACACTGATACGCGCCGCGCCGACTATCAGCACGCGCTCGCCGGGCAACAGCCCACAGGCCCGCGCATGCGCGCTGAAGGCAAGCGCGAGCCGGTCGAATTCGCCGTAGGTCACGGGATCGACCGCCGCTCCAGGCCCGCCTTCCGAAATTGCGATCCGCTCCGATCGCAGACGCGCCGCGCCTCTGGCGACCGTGTCCAGCCCGAAGGCGGCCAGCGGATGATCGGCGGCGCGGGCCGCCGTGTCGGGCGCTGATGTCATGGCGTGGCGCTCCACCAGGTGTCGAGCGTGGCCGCGAACAGCGGCGCGGCCCAATGCGGCAGCTGTTCCGGTCGCGCGATCCTCGTCCAGTGCGCGTCCCATTGAAAGACCGTGTGGAACAGCGGCACGATGTAGAAGCCCGACAGCAGCACGCGGTCATAGGCGCGCACGGCGGTCACGAATTCCTCGCGCGTATGAGCGGCGAGCATGGCCGCGATCAGCGCGTCGATCGCGGGCGAGGAGGCGCCCGCGAGATTGAACGAAGCTTCCTGCGACGCGCTCGCCGATCCCCAGCGCATGCGCTGCTCGTTGCCGGGCGAGGCGGATGCGACCCACGTGCCGAGCATCATGTCGAAATCGAAACGCTGCCGGCGGCGCTGATATTGCACCTCGTCGACCGTGCGCACGCGCGCGATGACGCCGATGCGTTTCAGCGACGACACATAGTTGAGCGCCAGCCGTTCCTGGTTGCGATCGACGACCATGATCTCGAACTCGAAAATGTCGTCTCCCTTCGAGAGCTCGCCATTCTTCAGCTTCCAGCCGGCTTGCGCCATCAGGTCGAGCGCGGTGCGCGCCTGCTTGCGGTCGCGCCCCGATCCGTCCGCGACATAGGGGCGCCAGCGCCCCTCCAGAATGTCGGCGCGCACCGCGCCCGCATAGGGCGCGAGCAGGGCGCGCTCTTCCGGACTCGCCGGTTTTCCGCTCGATGAGAGGTCGGAATTGTCGAAGAAGGAAATCGTGCGTGTATAGAGATCGTCGAACAGATTGTGGTTGATCCATTCGAAGTCGAACATGATCGCCAGCGCCTCGCGCACGCGCACGTCCTTGAACAGCGGCCGCCGGGTATTGAAAGCGAAGCCTTCCATACCGCGCGGCGTGCCGACGCGCAGCTCTTCTTTCTTCACGCGGCCGTCGCGCGCGGCCGGAAAATCGTAACCGGTCTTCCAGCGAGTCGGATTGCCCTCGTAGCGATAGTCGATGAGCCCGGCCTTGAAACTCTCGAACATGGAATTGGCGTCGCGGTAATAGCTGATGACGATCTCGTCGAAATTGTAGAGCCCGCGCGAAACGGGAAGGTCGCGGCCCCAGTAGTCGGGGTTGCGCTTCAGGACGAGCTCCTCGCCGGGCTTGATCGACGCGATGGCATAAGGCCCGGAGGCGACGGGAATCTCGATCGAGGAATCGGAGAAGCGTTCGAGGTCGGTCCTGTGTTTCGGCAGCACCGGCATGAGGGCGAGCGTCAGCGGCAATTCGCGATCGTTGGCGCCGGTCAGATCGTAGCGCACGGTCCAGTCGTCGACCGCGACAATCGACCGCACGAGGCCGTAGGCAATGCGCTGCTGCGGCCGTCCACGCGTCTTCAGGAGATCGAAGGTGAAGAGAATGTCGGCCGCCGTGATCGGCGTTCCGTCAGAGAATTTGGCGCGCTTGTCGAGGCGAAAGACGACATGGCTGCGCTCGTCGTTCGTCTCGATCGACTGCGCGATCAGGCCGTAGAGCGTGAATGGCTCGTCGAGCGAGCGGGTCATCAGTGTCTGGAAGACATTGCCGGACAGGCCCTGCGCCGCCGATCCCGCGCGCAGGTTGAAGGGATTGAGCCCGTCGAACGTGCCCTGGAAGGCGATCGACAGCCGACCGCCCTTGGGCGCGTCGGGCCTGGCGTAGGGTAGATGCGCGAAATCGGGCGGCAGCGCGGGCGCGCCGTGCATGGCGATGCCGTGCGACACGATGCCCTGCGAAGCCGCGCCCTGCGCCTGTCCGCGCGCAGCCCGCGACGCCAGCACGGGCGCGGCCGCGAGTGCGCCTATCGCGGCGCGCCGCGTCAGGCTCCAGCCGGGCCGAATCGTCTGAGTCGTCATTCCGCCAGTCTAGGCGAGGCTTGCGGCGGCGTCAGGGCGCGCTCTTGCTCAAGAATAGGCGCTGGCCTTGCAGCTGCAAAGCGAGTAAGAGGTCGCCGTCACTATGTCGCCGCAATAGAGGGTGATGAGCGCGGGGGCGCTTCGAAGCGGGGAAAGCGGGCCGCGCCCGCGTCTGACCGGGGCTCCTCGCGCTCGACGTCTCGAGAGCGCCGTCGCCCGAACGGAATTCACTGAAAGGGAAGTTTCATGCCGTCCAAAACGAAGCTGTTCGGCGCGGCCGTCGTCGCCGGGGCTATCGCCCTCGCCGGAAGCGCGTTCGCGCAGGCCAAGAAGCCCGCGCACAAGCCCGCGGCGCCCGCGCAGGCGCAGCCTGCGGCGCCCGCCGGCCAGCCCCAGAAGGGTCCGATGGTCGTCGACCTCAAGTCGGCCCAGGCCGAGTGGACCAAGGTTTGCGGCAAGGACCAGTCCGCCAACAAGGAAGTCTGCTACACCACCCGCGACTTCGGCACCCAGGCCGACCAGCCGCCGGTGCTCGCCGTCGCCGTCTATGACGTCAAGGGCGAAGAAACGAAGATTGTCCGCTTCCTCATGCCGATCGGCCTGATGCTGCGTCCGGGCTTCCGGTTCACCGTCGACAAGGGCGCGACCATCGAGGGTTCGTTCGAAATCTGCTTCCCCAACGGCTGCTTCGCCGAGGCCAAGGTCAAGCAGAACACCGTCGACTCGATGAAGAAGGGCACGGCCCTGCACGTTCAGGTGCGCAACGGCGTCGGCGCCGAAGTCGCCTTCAACGTGCCGCTCGACGGCTTCGGCAAGGCCTACGACGGCCCAGCGATCGACCCGAAGGTGCTCGAGGAGCAGCAGAAGAAGCTGCAGGAGCAGCTGCAGAAGAAGGCCGAGGAAGAGCGCAAGAAGCTCGAGGCCCAGAAGGGCGCGGCCGCTCCGGGCGGCGCGGCGCCGGCCCCGGCTCCGGCGGCGCCGAAGCAGTAAGCATCGGCTTCAGACAAGGAAAAGGCGCGGGCGGTTCCCGCGCCTTTTTCTTTTGCGCCTCGGAAGAAGAACTGGCGCGAAATCCAGGTCTTGCTTTGGAACCAGCGGTCGCCACGCTTCTGGAAGATCTTGACCCAGAAATCCTTGTCCGTCCGCTGCTCGATCGGCGTGGTGAACGATTTCAGATCTTCATCGGACAGGGTGCGGCATTCGGGCCGCAACGCGAGGACCGGCGCGCCGATCGGCAGAAGGCCGAACGCTGCGGCAATGATCGCTTTTACCGATCAGTGTTGACGACCGGGCTTCAGCCGATAATCGCCGGCGTCCGTGCGCGTGAAGATCTCGTCGACCTGCGGATGGCGCACCGGCTCGCCGGAATTGTCGGGCAGCAGGTTCTGCTCGGAGACATAGGCGACGTATTCCGTCTCCGCGTTCTCCGCGAACAGATGATAGAAGGGCTGGTCCTTGCGTGGCCGGACCTCCTCGGGGATCGCGAGCCACCATTCCTCGGTGTTTCCGAAGACAGGGTCGACGTCGTAGATGACGCCGCGAAACGGATACCGGCGATGCTTGACCACCTGGCCGATCCCGAATTTCGCCATTCTCTCCCGGTCGTCGCCCATGAACGCAGGCCCTTGCCTCTCCGTGCCTTTGGCCGTCTGAGCTAGTGCTCGTCCATAGCCGTGTCAAATCTGAGGCGTAACGTGCCGGGCCAGCGAGCCTGAAGGCTCACGGTCCCGGTTTTCAGAACCCGTACAGCGCCTTGTATTCGGCATCCTTGGCCGCGACCTGCTTCGCCAGATCCACGATCACCTTCGCCTGCTTCCAGGTCGCGTCGTCCTGCATCTTGCCGTCGATCATCACCACGCCCGAACCGTCTGGCATGGCCTCCAGAATGCGCTTGGCGAAAGCGACTTCCTTGGCGTCCGGCGAGAAGACCCGCTTGGCGATCGCCACCTGCGAGGGGTGCAGAGACCAGGCGCCGGCGCAGCCCATGAGGAAGGCGTTGCGGAACTGCACCTCGCAGGCCGCCTCGTCGGCGATGTCGCCGAACGGGCCGTAGAAGCTCTTGATGCCCGCCGACTGGCAGGCGTCGACCATCTTGGCGATCGTATAGTGCCAGAGATCCTGCTGGACGCTGACGCGCGCCTGCCCTTCCGCCGGATCGGAAATCACCTTGTATTCCGGGTGCCCGCCGCCGACGCGCGTCGTCTTCATCGCGCGCGAGGCCGCGAGATCGGCGGGGCCGAGGCTCATGCCGTGCATGCGCGGCGAAGCGAGCGCGATCTGCTCGACGTTCTTCACGCCTTCCGCCGTTTCGAGAATGGCGTGGATCATGATCGGCTTCTTGACGCCGTGGCGGGCTTCCAGCTGCGCCAGCAACTGGTCGAGATAGTGGATGTCCCAGGGCCCCTCGACCTTCGGCAGCATGATGACGTCGAGCTTGTCGCCAATGGCCGCAACGATCTCGGAAATATCGTCGAGCGCCCAGGGCGAGTTCAGGCAATTCACGCGGGTCCACAGGCCGGTGTCGCCGAAGTCGAATTTCTGGCCCATCTCGATGAAGCCCTTGCGCGCCGCTTCCTTGGCGTCGGCGGGAATGGCGTCCTCGAGATTGCCCAAAATCACGTCGACCGTCTTGGCCATGTCGCCGGCCTTGGCGCGGACTTTCTCCAGATGCGCCGGCACGAAATGGATCATGCGCTCGACCCGCACGGGCAGGTCGCGATAGGGAGCAGGCGCCCCGATGGCGAGCGGCTCGTAGAATTTGCGCGGGGTTTTCATCTGCGGCTCCGATCCATGTTGCGCCGCGAAATTAGCCGAAATCGACGGCAAGGCAACAGTCTGGCGCTCAATGCGGAAAACGGACCGTGACTACCCCGATCTCGCCGAGATCGCCGGTCACGACGTCGCCGGGTTCGATTTCGAGCGGCACGACGCAGGTGCCCGTCGTCACCGTCTGCCCGGCCGCCAGCGTCACCCCGATGCCCGAAAGTTCGTTGGCGATCCAGGCGAGCGCGACGCGTGGATCGCCGAGGCAGTTCGAGCCGACGCCGTCGCGCTCGTAGCGACCCTCCACGATGCCGCGCACCTTGTGGGCGGCGAGATCGATCGAGCGCCAGTCTGCGGTCGTCGCATGGCCACACACGAACCAGTGCGCGCAGGCGTTGTCGGCGATGAGCTGCGGCCCGCCGGCCGTGACGAAATCCGTGTAGCGGGAATCCGGGATTTCGATGCCGACATGCAGCGAGCCGACGGCGGCGAGCGTTTCCTCGACCGAATAGGCCTTGTCGCGCGGCGGCAGGTCGCGCGCAAAACGAAAGGCGAATTCGACCTCCGCCACCTTCATGCGATTGGCGCTCTCAGGCACGGTGGCGCCGGGCTGAAGCACACGCTCGGAAAAGATGCGGCCGGCGAGCGGACCGTCGACGCCGATGTGCTTCTGGCCCGCGATGCTGGTCGCCGCGATCTTCCAGCCCCACAGCGGCGCGGCGAAACGCTTTTCCAGCAGCGCCTGCACCGCATAGCCTTCCGCGCGCGACTGCGGGCGGATGGAATAGGGCAGGTCCTCGATGACCTCGCCCTTCATCCAGGCTTCGTAAAGCAGGTCAGACGCTTGGCTAAGTGCGGCGTCGTCCATCAACGCGAGACCTCCAGCCCGCGCATCGTCCCTTCCGCGCGCCAGCCTTCCAGCAGTCGCACGAAGGCGTTCGGGCCTTTCAGATAGGACCCGTTCTTGGCCGTAACCTCGTCCGGCTGACCTTCGTTGTTGTAATAGCCGGGCGTGCACTCCTTCAGGAAGGGCGCGCGAAAATTGCTCATGCGCACGATGCTCTTCACCCAGTCGGCCTCGGCCTGCGCTTCCGGCTCCAGCGTGCGCAGGTCGTTCTTGAGCGCCTCGCTCGCGACGAAGGCGATGTGCTTGGCGGTCTCCGCCAGCATGTGCTGGAAGTTCGCGCTATAGCCGCCTTGCGCCGTCTGGATCAGCAGCATATTGGGAAAGCCGCGCGAAAAAATGCCGTGCAACGTCTCGGCGCCGCCTTCGAATTTCTTCGTCAGCGTAATTCCGTCACGGCCCGTGATCTCCATGCCGATGCGCCGCGAATAATCGGTGCCGACCTCGAAGCCTGTCGAATAGATCAGGCAATCGAGCTTGTATTCCTTGCCCGCGACGACGACTCCGTTCTCGGTGATGCGCTCGACGCCCTTGCCGGCCGTGTCGATCAGATGAACGTTCGGCCGGTTGAAGGTCTGCAGATATTGATCGTGGAAGCACGGCCGCTTGCAGAACTGGTCGTACCAGGGCTTCAGCGCGTCGGCTGTCATCTTGTCCTGCACGATCTCGTCGACGCGCGCGCGAACCCGCTCCATCTTCTGATAGTCGGCGAACTGGATCAACGTCTGCGGGTCCTCGACCTTCTCGCCCGCGCGCTCCTTGCGGCGCGCCAGCAGCAGGATGTTGCCGATCAGATCTGTCCAGCCGTCGTTGACCATGTCCTCGTCGAATTCCTCGCCGGAGACGACGGCGGAGAAATTGTCGATGCGCGCCTTCTGCCAGCCGGGCCTGAGGCTCGACGCCCAGGCGGGATCGGTCGGCCGATCGTTGCGCACGTCGACGGAAGAGGGCGTGCGCTGGAAGACGAACAGGTCTTTCGCGCTCGCGCCGAGATGCGGCACGCATTGCACGGCAGTGGCGCCCGTGCCGATGATCCCGACGACCTTGTCGGCGAGGCCCGTCATATTCCCTGAGGAATCGCCGCCCGTATAGCCATAGTCCCAGCGGCTGGTGTGAAAGCTGTGGCCCTTGAACGTGTCGACGCCCGGTATGCCCGGCAGTTTCGGCCGGTGCAGCAGTCCGCCGGCGACCACGATGAAACGTGCGCGAAGAACGTCGCCGCGATTGGTGGTGACGATCCAGCGCGATGAATTTTCGTCCCAGCGCGCATCCTTCGCCTCGGTCTGGAACAGCGCGTTTTCGTAAAGCCGGAAATGGCGGCCGATGCGGCGCGAATGTTCGAACAGTTCCGGCGCCTTCGCGTATTTTGCGGCGGGCAGGTAGCCGGTCTCCTCGAGCAGCGGCATGTAGATGTAACTCTCGGTGTCGCAGGCCGCGCCCGGATAGCGGTTCCAGTACCAGGTGCCGCCGAAATCCGCGCCCTTCTCGATGATGAGAAAATCGTCGACGCCTTTCTCGCGCAACCGCGCGCCGGTCAGCAGGCCGGAAAAGCCGCCGCCGAAGCAGACGAGATCGACATCGCGCTCGATCGGGTCGCGCGAAAAATCACTGGGCGCGAACGGGTCCTCGAGATAGCGCGCATAGTCGCCGGCGATCTCGACATATTGCGCGTTGCCGTCGTCGCGCAGGCGCCGGTCGCGTTCCTGCCGGTATTTTTCGCGCAAGACCTCCGGGTCGAAGCCGAGGTCCGTCTTGTCCGCGAGAATTGCCATTGGCGTTTCCGTCTGAATTATTGTTGTCGGATGGTCCGGTCGGACAATCTAACCCCATCCCTTCGAGAGGGGGAAGGCCGGCGCAGGGGAGGGCGGCATGAGCAAGGCGCAGGGGTTTGCGCGGGATACGCGCGTCGATCACGTCGGCAGCCTGCTGCGGCCGGAGGAACTGAAGGCCGCCTTCCTGCGTCGCGCGCGCGGCCAGATCGACGATTCCGCGCTCGTCGCCGCGCAGGACGAGGCGATTCGCGCCATCGTCGCCGAGCAGGAAGCGCATGGCCTGCCCATCGTCACCGACGGCGAATATCGCCGCCTCAACTGGCAAGTGAGTTTTTCGCGCGTCTCGGGCTGGGACCTGTGGGAGGGGGCATGGCGCAATTTCCTGCAGTTTCCCGACAATGTCGGCGCGGGCGAAAAGCCGCTGCACAAGGGCGCCGACGCCGTCGAATCCTTCAAGGTTCCGGCCATGGGCAAGATTGCGCTCGAGGAGAGCTTCCCGAAGCGTGAATATGATTTCCTGCGCGGCGTTGCGAAGGCGCCGGCGAAGATCACGCTCATGGGCCCCGACCGCGTGCGCCAGATGTGCGACATCGGCAAGTCGGCGCCGCATTATGCGGACAGCGAGTCCTTCCTCGCCGACGTGGTCGCCATCCAGCGGCGCATGGTCGAGCAGCTCGTCAAGGCCGGCTGCGACTACGTGCAGATCGACGAACCGAGCTTCACCGGCTACGTCGATCCAGCCACGCTGCAGCGCATGGAGGCGCGCGGCGAGGACCCGCTGAAGAGCCTGAAAGCCGCGATTGATGCGGACAATGCCGTGATCTCGGACCTGCAGGGGAGGGCCGTATTCGGTCTGCACATCTGCCGCGGCAATCGCGCGAGCATGTGGCACCGCGAAGGCCATTACGACGCCATCGCGGAAGCCGTCTTCGGCGGCTTGAATTACGACCGGCTGCTGCTCGAATACGATACGGCACGCGCCGGCTCTTTCGATCCCCTCCGCTTCGTGCGCGAGGGGACGATCGTCGTGCTCGGCCTCGTCACCACCAAGAGCGGCGAGATGGAGACGGTCGACGGCCTGCGTCGCCGCATCGACGAGGCCGCGCGTTTCTGTCCTCTCGATCAGCTCGCCCTGTCGCCGCAATGCGGCTTTGCTTCGGGCATCGGCGGCAATGCGCTGAGCATGGATGCGCAATGGCGCAAGATCGACTTGATGATGGAGACGGCGCGCAAGGTGTGGGGCTAGCGCCGCCGAAAACGAAACGGGTCCCGGCGCCTGGGGCGTCGCGGGACCCTCTGTTTCGCCATGTTGCGAAATTGTCTGGATTGACCAGTCAAGATTCGAGACAGCCTTCACATGGCCGTTGCGACGCCATCCCGCTATGTCGAAGTCATGTTGTGCAATGTGCAGGGGCCGATATCCATTCCCGCACACACCACTTGCGACTCCCATTGCCAAGGAGTCACGTATCCTTGTCCGGTGGAGTCATCTCCTGCTTTCGCTGTTGAACGAGAACTTGTCGTTCCCACTCTCCTGCACGGCCAAGCTCTCTCGAAAGCCCGCCGATACCGCCGCTTCCCGAGGCCTGCGCACTCGCGAAATCAACGATTGCATTGGGATGATGGTCCGCCTCGACTTCATTTCTGTCAAGCGGAAACAGATTGCGTCGCTTCAAAGTCGACGCGCCGTGTCGATAGAGTTACAGAGACATTAATTGACCGGCGGCGCGCGACCGCCGACGGTATGGCGGATCGGCGCGACGTCGAATGAAACGTCGCCTCGCGAGAGATGCGCATGAAGATCGAAATCCTCACCACGGCCGAAATGGCGGAGGCCGATCGCCTGACCATGGACTCGGGCGTCGCGGGCGTCGCGCTGATGGAGGCGGCCGGCCGTGCGGTCGCCGATCGCGCCGCGCATCTCATCCGCAGGCGCGGCGGTACGAAGATCGAAGTCCTGTGCGGCCCCGGCAACAACGGCGGCGACGGCTATGTCGCCGCGCATGCGCTGCTCGAAATGGGTTTCGACGTCGAGGCGCACACGTTGGGCGATCCGCGTGCGCTGAAGGGCCACGCCGCCTGGGCCTACGAGCTCTGGAACCGCGATGCGCCGCCGATCGATCTCTTCGATATCGAGCAGGCCGATCTCGTGATCGACGCGCTCTTCGGCGCCGGCCTCGCGCGCGATCTGGACGGCGCGGCGCGCCAGCTCGTCGAGCGCGTGAATGTCTGGCGCCGCAGCCGTGGCGGCTGCGTGCTCGCGGTCGATGTTCCCTCGGGTCTGGACGGCACGACGGGCGCATTGCGCGGCGCGGCGATCGGGGCGGACGAGACCGTCACCTTTTTTCGCCTGAAGCCCGCGCATCTCCTGATACCCGGCCGCGCTTTGTGCGGAACTATCGTCTGTGCGGATATCGGCATTTCGAGCGACGCCCTCGGCGCCATCGCGCCCAAAGCCTTCCACAATATCCCCGCGCTTTGGCGCGCTAAGCTGCCCGTCCCGCGCATCGACGCGCACAAATATTCACGCGGGCATGCGGTGGTCTTATCCGGCCATCTCGCGGCGACAGGCGCGGCGCGGCTTGCCGCGCGCGGCGCCCTGCGCGCGGGCGCGGGCCTCGTGACGGTCGCCTCCCCCTCGGATGCGCTCCTCGTCAATGCCGCCGCGCTGACGGCTATCATGGTGCGCAAGAGCGACGGACCGAAAGGCCTTGCGGATTTGCTCGCCGATCCCCGAAAGAATTCCATAGCGCTCGGCCCGGGCCTCGGCGTCGGCGAGGCGACCTGCGCGCTGGTCGAGATGGCGCTGGCGCCCGGTGCGTCATCGCGGGCGACCGTCCTCGACGCCGATGCGCTGATTTCCTTCGCCGGCGCGCCCGAACGCCTGTTCGCTGCGATCGGGACCGCGAACGGCCCGGTCGTGCTCACCCCGCATGCCGGCGAATTCGCGCGCCTGTTCGGCCGCGACGACGCCGACAAACTTTCTCGCGCCCGGCATGCCGCGGAAAAATCCGGCGCCATCGTCGTCTTCAAGGGGCCGGATACGGTCGTCGCCCATCCTGACGGCCGCGCGGCGATCGCCTCCAATGCGCCGGCCTGGCTGGCCACCGCCGGCTCTGGCGATGTCTTGGCGGGCGTGATCTGCGGCCTTCTGGCGCAGGCCATGCCCGCCTTCGAGGCCGCCTGCGCCGGCGTGTGGATGCATGGCGAGGCGGCGAGCCTGTTCGGCCCGGGCCTGATCGCGGAGGATTTGCCGGAAACGCTGCCGAAGGTCTGGCGGGCGCTCGCGGGCGCGCCGGCCATCTCCTGACCGGATTTTAGCTGTCGGCCAAATTCGTGTAGACGGGGCGCCTCCAATTCCGACGCTGGTCCAGCGCGGGTGTAGTTTTCTTCCTCACAACGGGGAGGAGAGCCACGCCGCTCCGGGCCCGCGCTAGAGCGGGCCCGCATGCTTTTCACCTCCTGGCAGTTCCTGTTGGTCTTCCTGCCCGTCACGCTCGGCGGCTTCGTGCTGCTGCAGCGCCGGGGATCGAACGAATTGTGCGTGGCCTGGCTGCTGGCGGCCTCGTGCGTGTTCTATTCCTATTGGAGCGTCGCCTATTTCTGGCTGCTGGCGGCCGCCATGACCGCCAATTTTCTGGCCGGCCGCCTCATTGACCAAGCTCACGGTCGGGCGCGAAGACTGCTGTTCATCGCAGCGATCTGCGGGAATCTCGCGCTGCTCGGCTATTACAAATATGCCGACTTCTTCATCTCGACCTTCGCGGACGTCACGGGCATTCGCGTCGCGCTGCTCAAGGTTTTCCTGCCGCTCGGCATTTCATTCTTCACCTTCCAGAAGATCGCCTACATTTCCGACATCTACGTCGGAAAGGCGAAGAGCGGGCGCTTTCTCGACTTCGCGCTCTTCGTCTTCTTCTTCCCGCAGCTCATCGCCGGGCCCATCGTCCATCACGCCGAGGTGATGCCGCAGTTCCGCAAGCTGACGGCGCCGGGACATGTCGACGAGGACGCGCGCTGGACGAATTACGCCGTCGGTTTCGCACTGCTCGCTATCGGCCTCATCAAGAAAGTGGTGGTCGCCGACAATATCTCGCCCTTCGTCGAGCCGGCCTTCGCCACCGCGCGCGTCGGCGATGTCGGCGTCGCGCTCGCCTGGCAGGGCGCGCTCTGCTACGGCGTCCAGCTCTACTTCGATTTCTCGGGCTACAGCGACATGGCGATCGGCCTCGCGCGCCTGTTCGGCGTGCGTTTGCCAGCCAATTTCGACTCGCCCTATGCGTCGTTGTCCATCGTCGAATTCTGGCGGCGCTGGCACATGACGTTGTCGCGCTTCCTGCGCGACTACGTCTACATTCCGCTCGGCGGCAATCGCGGCGGCGAAACGCAGCGCTCCATCAATCTCATGGCCACGATGCTGCTCGGCGGCCTCTGGCACGGCGCCAATTACACATTCATCATCTGGGGCGGCATGCACGGCCTCTATCTTCTGATCGCGCATGTCTGGGAGAAGCGCGCGCCCTGGCGCCTGCCGTCATTCCTGGCGCGCATCCTGACGCTCGCCGTCGTACTGATCGCCTGGGCGCCGTTCCGCGCGGACAGCGCGACGGAAGCGGGACGGATGATGGCGGGTATGATCGGCCTCAAAGGTCTGCGGTTGGACCAGATCGGATTTGCGCCGGGCGGCCTTGCGGCAGGCGTCGCGCTGCTTGTCGCCTGCGTCCTCCTGCCGAATGCGCTCCAGATTCTGCGCGCCTATCATCCCACCCTCGGCGCGCCCGCGCCGGCGCCGCGCTTTGCGCCAAAACTGTTCGCCTGGCCCTCGCCTGCGTGGGCCGTCTTTCTCGCAGTCGGCATCGTCGCCGTGGAGCTCTTCTCCTGGCAGACGTCCGAATTCCTCTACTTCCGGTTCTGACGATGCGTCGCTGGCTCGCCACCGCCTTCGGCGTCACGCTCGCGCTCTTCGGCGCCATCGCCGCCATCGCCATGGCCGGCGATGTCTTCGCGATCTTCGGCACGCGGCTCGTGCCGCACAATCTCGGGCCGCTGGAATTGCGGCTGACGACCAATGGCGATCGCGTTCTCAAGGGGCTCGAATATTTCCGCCGCACGAAACCGCTCGACGTCGTCTTCCTCGGCTCTTCGCGCGCCGTCTTCGGCTTCGATCCGCACACGCAGACGATGAGCAGCCTCAACGCCTACAATGCGGGCCTCAACGGCTCGCATTCCAACGAGGCGGCGACGATCCTGACCGCCATCGCTGCGCGAGAGCCGAAGGTCGCACATGTGATCTGGGCGATCGACTTCGAGGAATTCTTCCGCGAGGAGGCCGCGCCCGCCGATCTCAACGAGAGTGTTTTCGGCGGCGCTTCGCCGTGGCGCGGGCGGATGATGCACGCGCTGTCATGGGAGGCCTTGCGCAAGACGATCGGCGGCGTACTGGGCAAGCAGGCCTTCTACATCGACACCGACGGCTTCTATCACTACGCGCTCCAGGACAGGAAGAACCTGATCGGCGGCGAGGATTTCTGGGAGCTGCCGAGCATGCGCGCGTGGTTCCCCTCCTACATGTTCCTGCCTCGCGATTCCTACGCGGACCAGTTGTCGACTCGCCTGAAACGCATCGTCGATGCGCTGAAAGCGGCGCGCGCAAAGGGGATCGCGGTCGACGTCGTCCTGCCGCCGGTCCACGTTTCGCGCCGCGCCATGTTCGATCTCCTGGGTTATCAGGCGCGCTTTCGCGACTGGAAAAAGGCGCTGGCCGGCGCGGTCGAGGAAGCGGGCAGGGGCGAGGGCGCGCGCGTACGCGCTTTCGATTTCAGCGAGGTCGGCGCGGTCGCGCTCGAAACGTTCAAGCGTGGCGGCCCGCTCGACCGTTCGCCCTACTTCTTCGAAGTGCTGCACTTCCGGCCCAGTGTCGGCGACATGATCGTGTCGCGCGTGCTCGATCGCCCGTGGCCGGCTTCAATCCCGCCCTTCGGCGCGCCGCTATCAGAAACGACGAGCGATGCGCGCCTCAGCGCCGACGAGGCGCAGGTGGCGATCTGGGAAAAGCGCAATCCCGAACTGATCGCGAAGATCCGCGCGATCATCGCCTCGTTCGAGAAATTGAAGCCGAAATAGATATTGCCGTCATTGCGAGCCCGGCAGAAATCGCCTGTTGGCGACTTCACCTGAAAGCGAAGCAATCCATCCCCGGGCGCCGATAAATATGCGGGGATTGGATTGCCGCGTCGCGGCGCTCCTCGCAATGACGGCGTCGACTATCGCGCGTCGACTTACTCCACCGGCGCCGGCGCCAGTGGCTTGCCGTTTTTCGTCAGCGTCTTCACGTCGGGCTGGATCAAGCCTGCCGACATGATGAGCTTGGCCGCAGCATCCGGCGACATGTCGATCTCGATCACGTCCGAAGCCGGCAGGTAGAAATAAAAGCCCGTCGTCGGATTGGGCGTGCAGGGCAGAAAGACCGAAATGTAGGGCGTCTCGCCCGCGCCGATCGCGGTCTTGATCGTCTCGCCGGGCGGCGTCGAGATGAAGACCAGCGACCACTGCCCTTTCAACGGATATTGCACGAGCCCGACCTTGCGGAAGCCCGTGCCCTGCTGCGAGAAAACGGTCTCGAACAGCTGCTTCACGCTCTTGTAGATGCCGCGCACGACCGGCATGCGGTCGAGGATCGTTTCGCTGAGCCGGATGAGCGTGCGCCCGAGCAAATTGGCCGCGAGAAAACCGAGCAGCGTCAGGCCGACGAAGGCAATGACGACGCCGACGCCCGGGATGTCCTTGACCAGATAAATGTCGGGCCACAGCGTGACCGGCAGCAGCGGCCGGATCCAGTGGTCGACCGTGTCGATGAACCAGAAGACGAGCCAGGCCGTGACCGCGAGCGGGCCCGCGATCACCAGCCCCGTGAGAAAATAGGCGCGAATGCGCGCGCCGATGCCGCGCGGACGCGGCGGGTGGGGCGGAGGCAGGGGCGGCAGCTCGGTCACGGACTGGATTTCCTTTTCGCGGCGCAATGTGGCCGCCAGCGTGGGCTTTTGCAAGGCGGGACCGCGTGCCCCAAGGCTCGCAAAACAACGTCTACCCGAACCCGAATCCTCGTCCTGAGGAGCGCCTGCAAGGCGCGTCTCGAAGGGCGGCCAAGCCCGCGACCCGGCCCATGCTTCGAGACGGCGGCTTCGTCGCCTCCTCAGCATGAGGGTCGGGGTGAGCGAGCCTGAAGGCTCGCGGTCCATTCACGCCGCCTTCTTCTGCGCCAGAGCCACCAGCGTGCGCAGCAGGCGCCGCGCGCCCTCCAGCCGCTCGTGCGTCTCGTCGAAATCGCCGGTGAAGACGATTCTCATGTCCGGCCGCACCTTGGCGCGATTGCCTTGCTCCGCGACGAAGCGCACGAGGCCCGTCGGATTGGCGAAGGAATTGTCGCGGAAGGAAACGATAATGCCCTTCGGCCCCGCTTCCACCTTCTCCACATGCGCCTGTCGCGCGAGCGCCTTGATGGCGACGATCTCCATGAGCTGCTCGACTTCAGGCGGCAGCGGACCGAAACGGTCGATCATCTCGGCGGCGAAGGATTCGATTTCCGCCTCGTCGATGATGCCCGACAGACGCCGGTAGAGCTGCAGGCGCAGCTGTAGGTCCTCGACGTAAGTTTCGGGGATCGTGACCGGCGCGCCCACAGTGATCGTGGGCGACCACAATTCCTCCGCCGGCTCCTCTTCGCCGGCCTTCAAGGCCTCGATCGCGTCCGTCAGCATCTGCTGGTAGAGCTCGTAGCCGACTTCCTTGATATGACCGGACTGTTCGTCGCCCAAGAGGTTGCCGGCGCCGCGAATGTCGAGATCGTGGCTGGCGAGCTGGAAGCCGGCGCCGAGCGTGTCGAGCGATTGCAGCACCTTCAGCCGCTTTTCGGCCTGCGGCGTCATCTGGCGCTTCGCCGGCACGGTAAACAGGGCATAGGCCCGCGTCTTCGAGCGGCCGACGCGGCCACGCAGCTGATAGAGCTGGCCGAGACCGAACATGTCGGCGCGATGCACGATCATCGTATTGGCGGTGGGAATATCGAGGCCGGATTCCACGATCGCGGTCGAGACGAGAATGTCGTACTTGCCGTCGTAGAAGGCGCTCATCTTCTCTTCGAGTTCCGTCGCGCTCATCTGGCCATGCGCGATGGTGAACTTCGCTTCCGGAATGTTTTGTCGCAGGAAAGCGGCAGCTTCATCCAGATCCTCGATGCGAGGGCAGACGTAGAAGCTCTGTCCGCCGCGATAGCGCTCGCGCAACAATGCCTCGCGCACGATCAGCTCGTCGAACGGCGTGACGAAGGTGCGCACCGCGAGGCGATCGACCGGCGGCGTCGCGATGATCGAGAGTTCGCGTACGCCGGTCAGCGCCAGTTGCAGCGTGCGCGGAATGGGCGTGGCCGACAGCGTCAGCACATGCACTTCCGCACGCAGTTCCTTCAGCCGCTCCTTGTGGCCGACGCCGAAATGCTGTTCCTCGTCGATCACGACGAGGCCAAGATCCTTGAACGACACGGTCTTGCCTAGAACGGCATGCGTGCCGACGACAATGTCGACCTCGCCCGACGCCGCGCCGGTTTTCGCCAGCTTCAGATCGCCCGAAGACACCATGCGCGACATCTGCGCGACTTTCACCGGCAGGCCCGCGAAGCGCTGCGAGAACGTCTTGAAATGCTGGCGCGCGAGCAGCGTCGTCGGCACGACGACAGCGACCTGCTTGCCGGCCATCACGCCCGTAAACGCAGCGCGCAGCGCGACTTCTGTCTTGCCGAAGCCGACGTCGCCGCAGATCAGGCGATCCATCGGGCGGCCGGCCGCCATGTCGTCCAGGACAGCCTCGATCGCGGCGTCCTGATCTTCGGTCTCGTCGTACGGAAACTTGGCGCAGAATTCGTCGTAGAGGCCCGATGGCGGCGTCATCGCCGGCGCCTTGCGCAGCATGCGCTGCGCCGCGAGCTTGATCAGGCCATGCGCAATCTCGCGGATGCGCTTCTTCATCCGCGCCTTGCGGTTCTGCCAGCCGACGCCGCCGAGCCGGTCGAGCTGCGCGTCCTCGTCTTCCGAACCGTAGCGCGACAGAAGCTCGAGGTTTTCGACCGGCAGATAGAGCTTGTCGCCGCCAGCGTAATGCAGTTCGAGGCAATCGTGCGGCACGCCGATCGCCTGGATCTGCGTGAGCCCGACGAAGCGGCCGATGCCGTGATCGACATGCACAACGAGATCGCCGGCCGTCAGCGCGCCGACCTCGTGCAGCACATTCTCGCGCTTCTGGCGCTTGCGCGCGCGCACCAGTCGATCGCCCAGAATGTCCTGTTCGCCGATGACGGCGAGATCGCCCGCGACGAAGCCCTGTTCGAGGCCGATGACGGCGAGCGCGACGGCCTTGAGCCCGATCGTCTGCGCCAGCGAGGAGACGGGCTCGATCTTCTTCAAGCCGTGCTCCGCCATGACGTGGCCGAGCCGCTCGCGCGAACCATCCGACCAGCCGGCGAGGATCACGCGCTTGCCGCTCTCGCGCAAAGTCTCGATATGCCTGACCGCGGCTTCGAACACGTTGGCGTTCTCGTCCGCGCGCTCAGGCGCGAAGGAGCGCCCGACGCCCGCTCCGAGATCGACGCTCATACCATGCGGCGAATCAGGAACGGCGAAGGGCGAGACTCGCGCGAGCGGCGCCGCGTCCAGCCGCGCGCGAAGCTCGTCAGGCTTCAGGTACAGCGCCTCGGGCTTCAGCGGTTTGTAGTTCGCATTGGCCGGATCGGAATCGTAGGCCTCCTTGCGCGCGTCGTAATAATCCTGCGCCTGCGACAGTCGCTCGGCGGCGGCGTCCTCCGCCAACGGATCGAGCACGAGTGGCGCGCCTGCGACATAATCGAACAGCGTGTCCATCTGCTCGTGGAACAGCGGCAGCCAATGCTCCATGCCGGGATGACGACGACCTTCGCTGACCGCTTCGTAAAGCGTGTCGCCGCGCGTCTCCGCGCCGAATTGCGCGAGATAGGCCTGTCGGAAACGGCGCATCGTGTCCGTGGTGAGCTGCACCTCGCTCATCGGCACGAGATCGAGCGCGCGCAATTGGCCGGTCGAGCGCTGCGTCTCAGGATCGAAGGGACGGATCGTCTCCAGCGTATCGCCAAAAAAATCGAGGCGGATCGGCGCGGGCATGCCCGGCGCGAACAGGTCGACGATGCCGCCGCGCATGGCGTATTCGCCGGTCTCGCGCACCGTGCTCGACCGCAGGAATCCGTTGACCTCGAGCCAGCGGACCAGATCGTCGGTCTTGACGACGTTTCCGGGCGCGGCCGAAAACGTGTCGGTCGCGATCGTTTTCAGCGGCGCGACACGTTGCACGAGCGCGTTGACCGTCGTGCAGAGAATGCGCGGACGCTCTTCCGATCCGGCCGAGCGCGCAAGCCGCGACAGCGCCGTCATTCTTCGCGCGGTAATCCCGGCGTTGGGCGAGACGCGGTCGTAGGGCTGGCAGTCCCAGGAGGGAAAATCGAGAACTTCGATCTTGGGCGCGGCGAAGGCGAACGCGTCCTGAAACGCGCGCGAGCGCTGACCGTCGCGCGCCACATGCACGAGCGCCACGGAGCGGCCCTCCGCCTTGCCCGCGAGCGCGCGTGCAAAATCGGCGGCGACGAAGGCGTCGAAACCGTCGGGCGTGCGCGACAGGAGCACTTTGCCGCCGCGCTCCAATTCCTTGAGCGCGCGTTGGAGATCGTTCGCCATGTGACTTCGACGCCTAGACGTTCACCGGCCCGGAATGGCTGTGGAACTGCTTGATCTGCCGGAAAAGCGGCGTGTCGTAGCCGGGTTCCGGCTCCTCCGTCCCGCATAGCCAGGAAAAGGCCTTTTGGTCCTCGACGTCCATGAGACGTTCGAGGTCGAATATTTCCTCGGGGCTCAGCTCGCCCAGCCGCGCATCGACGAAACCGCCGATCAGAATGTCCATCTCGCGCATGCCGCGACGCCAGGCGCGGATTTTGATGGCGCGGCGGCGGGTGTCGAGGTCGTCGGCGGTCATGGAGGGCTCCGGGGCGGCTGGCCGGCTGAGGCCGGCTATATAGCGGCGCGAGCCACGGTTGTCATTCCAGACGGGCGCGAAGCGGCCGACCCGGAATCCAGAGCCGTCGCGCGGCCTTTGCTGGATACCCGCATTCGCTTGTATGACACGGTATGCGCCCCTCGCTGCTCGATCCGCTCTTTTCCGGCCTCGCCGCCCTGCCGGGCGTGGGGCCGAAGACGGCCAAACTGTTCGACCGCCTGCTGGGTCAGGACGAGGCGCGCGTTCTCGATCTCCTGTTCCACTTGCCGACCGGCGTGGTCGACAACCGGCTCGCCCCGACCATCCGCGAGGCGCCGCTGGACACGCACGTGGTGATCGCGGCCCGCGTCGCCGAGCATCGAATCCCGCGAAAATACTCCAACGCGCCGTTGAATGTGCTGGTCGAGGACGACAACGGCGACGACGTGCTGCTCGTCTTCTTCCGTAACAATTTCGACTGGGTTCTTCGCGCGCTGCCAATCGGTGAGATCCGCTGGTTCTCCGGCGATCTGAAACTGTGGAACGGCTATCGCCAGATCGTCCACCCGCGCGTGCTCGACGCCGCGGCGCTCAAGGCGTTGAAGGAGCACGAGCCCACCTATGGCCTCACGGAAGGCCTGCATCAGCGCAATGTCGCCAAGGCAATCGAAGCCGCGCTGATGAAACTGCCCGACATGCCGGAATGGCTCCATGCTACGCTCCTGCGCCGCGAGCAATGGCCGGCCTTTGCGCCGGCGATGCGCGCATTGCATTCCCCGACAAGCCCAATGGACCTTTCGCCCGACACGCTCGCGCGAAAAAGGCTCGCCTATGACGAATTGCTGTCGCAGCAGCTCGCGCTGCGCCTCGTGCGCGCGAAAATGCGGCGGCTGCGCGGACGCGGCGTGACCGGCGACGGACGCATTTCCGGCGCTATAGAAAGCGGGCTGCCTTATTCGCTCACCAATGCGCAGCGCGCGGCTTTGGCCGACATTCGCGCGGATATGGCGAGCGACAAGCGCATGCTGCGCCTGCTGCAAGGCGACGTCGGCTCCGGTAAGACTATCGTCGCGCTTCTGGCGATGGCGACCGCCGTGGAGGCGGGACGGCAGGCGGCGATGATGGCGCCGACCGAAATTCTCGCGCGCCAGCATTTCGAGCGCATCGAACCAATGGCGCGCGCCGCCGGAATTCGCTTGGCGCTTCTGACGGGACGCGACAAAGCGGCCGAGCGCAGGGCGACGCTTGAGGGACTGGCGAGCGGCGCCATCGACATCGTCGTCGGCACGCATGCGCTGGTGCAGGACAATGTCGCCTTCCGCGATCTCAGCCTGGCCATCGTCGACGAACAGCATCGCTTCGGCGTGCATCAGCGTCTTGCGCTGGGCGAAAAGGGCGAGGCGGTGGACGTGCTCGTCATGACCGCGACGCCGATCCCGCGCACGCTCGTGCTCACCTATTTCGGCGACATGGACGTCTCGAACTTCACCGAGAAGCCGGCCGGGCGGCAGGCGATCGACACGCGCGCCATGCCGATCGAGCGCATCGACGACGTGATCGCCGGCATCCAGCGCGCGATGGTGGGCGGCGCCCGCGCCTATTGGGTCTGTCCGCTGGTCGCCGAAAACGAGGAATTGGAAGTCGCCGCCGCGCAGGAGCGGTTCGAGGATCTGCAAAAGCACTTCGGCGCGTGCGTCGGCCTCGTGCACGGCCAGATGAAGGGCAAGGACAAGGACGCCGCCATGCTCGCTTTCCAGCGCGGCGAAACGCAGGTGCTGGTGGCGACCACCGTCATCGAGGTCGGCGTTGATGTGCCCGAAGCCACAATCATCGTCATCGAACACGCAGAGCGCTTCGGCCTCGCGCAATTGCATCAATTGCGCGGCCGCGTGGGGCGCGGGTCGCAGAAGTCGTCCTGCATCCTGCTCTACAAGGGCCCGCTCGGCGAGACGGCCAAGGCGCGGCTCTCGATCCTGCGCGAGAGCGACGACGGTTTTCGCCTGGCGGAGGAAGATTTGCGCCTGCGCGGGGAGGGCGAGATTCTTGGTACCCGGCAGTCAGGCTTGCCAGGCTTCAGGCTCGCCGACCTTTCCGCGCACAGTGTGCTTCTCAAGTTGGCGCGAGACGATGCCGAGGCGATTCTCGAACAGGACGAGGCGCTTACTAGCGAACGGGGCAGGGCGCTGCGGCTGTTGCTCTACATATTCGGGCGTGACGAGGCGGTTCGACTGCTGCGGGCGGGTTGACGCGGACCGTGAACCTTCAAGCTCGCATTCATGCAGATGACGGGGAGCCTGAAGGCTCGCGGTCCAATTTCATGTCCGCCTCGCGATACCGCCCGGGCGTGCGATAAATGCACCAGACGTTGAAGGCGAGATAGACGACATAGGTCGCCGCGTAACATGCGCCGGCGACAACAAGCGATTTCACGTCCAGCACGGTCAGCAGAGCGGCGAATAGCGGCAGCGACAGCCATTCGCCGATCGCGACCGCCTTCGTCCGCTCCGTGGCGAACAATCCGTGCAGCGGAGCCCATGACGCGAGACGCAGCGCGTCGCCGAACAGGAACAGTGCGCTGGCGGCTGCTGGCATGACGAATTTTTCGGAATAGAGCAGCGGGATCACCAAACCCTGCGCCGCCCACAGGAGCCCGATCGCCAGCGCGCCGGGAATGCACAGAAATTTCCAGGTGCGCTCGACCTCTCGCAGAAAGGCCGGCCTGTCGGCGGCCGCCGCCATGCGCGGCAGGTAGACGAGGCCGATCAGGCTGCCGGCAAGGCCGGTCACCCATTCGCTCGACCGCCACAGGGCCTGCAATTGCGAGACCTCGTCCCACGAAAGCCCGTGCGCCAGTTGTGCTCGGCTCCACATGATCGAGGCCGGACTCATGATGCCGATGGAAAGCCCGGCGAGCAGGTAGCGTTTGAGTGGCGAAGCCCGCCACGAGGGCGCGTCCGCCGCCTGCCGCCATGCGCGACGCAGGACGGGCGCCGCAAGCCAGATCGCCAGCAGGCTGATCGATGCGAACTGGACCGAGAGGTAGAACCGCGCCTCGACCGCGTGAAAATGGCCGGAGACCGCGACCGCGAGCGGCGCCCAGCTTACGAGCCCGAGCGCGATCATCTTGCCGCGTTCGAGCCGGCCCTGCCACAGGCTGTTGAAAAGGCCGAGAACAGTGAACATCAACCCGCCCGCGACCGCCAGCGCGCCGACGGCGCCGGCTGGCGCGATCTCGCGCCCGAGCAGTGCGTTCAATGCCGGCGTCAGCGCGATCAGCGCGACCGCCGCGCCGGCGGAAACCGCTATGCCCCAGAGGAGGGCGTCCCGCATGAGAATGCGCTCATCCGTGTCGCGACGCGCGGCAAAGACGACCACGCCTGGCCCGATGCCGGCGAGCGCCACGGCGGCCGTCAGCTCGAAGAGCGACTGCGCCTGCGCGAGATAGGCGACCAGCGACATGTCGGGCTGCAGCGCCAGCATCTTGTCGAGGCTCGCGCGCGTGGCGAGCGCGATCAGGACGACCGCGACCGGCGACAGGAGCAGGCGGACGAAAAGGCGGGACATGCGGCGGCGCCGGAAGGTTGAGCGCCGCCATTAGACGGCGCAAGCGTCGCCATTCGGTTACTTTTTCCTCAAGTCACCTCGAACCAGGCGGCGAGGCCCGCGGCCTCCTGATCGGCGACGTCCGAGCGCAACGCCCATTTGCCCGGCGTATCCGCCAGAAAGGCGACATGCTTGCGCGCGCCCTTCGCGACGATGACCGAGTTGCGCCAATAGGGCTCCCAGCCATCGTCGAGATCGTGCAGCAGCCGCACGCAATGGCCGTGCACATGCATGGAGATCGCGACGTCCGACTTGTTGGCGAAGCCGATCGACACGGGCGTGCCGCGCTTGACCGAAAACAGCGGCTTGCCCGCGTAGGACTGCGGCGCGCCGTTGAAGGTCCATTGCCCGCCAGGCGTCTTGGGCGGCTGGAGCGCCAGTTCGAGTTTCCTGGCCTGACCCAGGCGGATTTCCGGCGGCAGGCGCGGATTGGCGGGCAGGGTCGTGAAGGCGGCTCGCGGCTTCGCTTTCTCGCCCTTGGCCTTGAGCGCGAAGACCGGTAGGCGCGGCTTGCCCTGCCCGGCCCACAGGCCGAGCGTGAGGTCCGGCCCATCGCCGGCCGGCAGGTCGTAGATGAATTCGAACCGGGCGCCCGGCGCCATGGGGGCTGTGTTGCGCACGAGCTGGAAGGGGTCGCAGGCCTGACCGTCGATCGCGATGCAGCGCGGCGCGCCGCCGTCGAAAATCGCGACCGCCATGCGGGCAGTGCATGCATTGATGATCCGAAGGCGCACGCGCCCGCCGGGCGGCGCGGTCTCGGTGAGCGGCGCGGGCGCAAGGTTTGCGGTCAGCAGCGATCCGACGCGCCCGGCGCCCGGCTCGCCGAAAGGTTCGCTCAGCGCGCCCTTTGCGTCGAGCTTCCAGTCCTGCAGAACGATCACGAGATCGCGGTCGACCTCAGGCGGTTCGGCCTCGTCCACGATCAGAACGCCAGCGAGCCCCCGCGAAATCTGCTCGACATTGTGCGGCTGGATCGCGGGCTTGTAGAAATAGGCTCCAGGCGCCGTCGCCTTGAATCGATAGTCGAATCTCGCGCCCGGTGCGACAGCCTTTTGTGTCAGGCCCGCGACGCCGTCATTGGCATTGTCGCCGATCAATCCTTGCCAATGCAGGCTTGTCGGCTGTTCCAGCTTGTTGACGAGCCGGACCTTGACTTCCTCGCCCTGTTTTACTCGCAACAGCGGTCCGGGAACGGCGCCATCGTAGCCGAAGCCCGCCGTCGCGCCGGCGGACGAAAGCTTCAGGCTCGTCTTGCGCGCTTCGAGAATCTTGAAGCCGTCGCCGCCAGTCTGCGCACGCGCGGGCAGGGCGATGAGGCTCGCGGCGAGCGAGCCGAGAACGGTGCGCCGGCTCGGCGCAATCGGCCTCACGCGAAACCCTGCGCCTTCAGGAGCGCGCGCGTATCCGGATCGCGCCCGCGGAACGCACGATAGGTCTCCTCCGGCGCGGCGCTGTTGCCGGCGGCAAAGGCGTCTTTCAGCCGCTGCGCGACGGCGGGATCGAACACGTTGCCGGTCTCCTCGAAGGCAGCGAAACCATCTCGGTCCAGCACCGCCGACCAGAGATACGAGTAATAGCCCGCCGAATAGCCCGAACCCGAAAACACATGCGCAAAGTGCGGCGTACGATGGCGCATGACGATCTCCTTGGGCATGCCGATCTTCTCGAGTTCGGCGCGCTCGAAAGCGACGATGTCGAAATCTTCCGGCGGAGACATCAGGTGCAGGTCGAGATCCACAAGCGCGGAGGAGCAATATTCGACTTGCCCCCAGCCGACGTTGAATTTTTCCGAAGCACGGATGCGCTGCACGAGATCGTCGGGGATCGACGCGCCGGTCTCGGCATGGCGCGCGAACCGCGCGAGCACTCGCGGTTGCAGCAGCCAGTGCTCGTAGACCTGCGAGGGAAACTCCACGAAGTCGCGCGGCACATTGGTGCCTGATATCGAGGGATAGGTGACGTCGGTCAGCATACCGTGCAGCGCATGGCCGAATTCGTGGAACAAGGTCTTGGCGTCGCCGAGCGTGATCAGCGTCTTCTGGCCCTCGGCGCCCTTGGAGCAATTGAGCACGTTGACGACGATCGGCCGCACATTCTTGCCGTCGAGCTTCGATTGCGTGCGAAAACCCGACATCCATGCGCCGCCGCGCTTGGTCGGTCGCGCGAAATAGTCGCCGATGAACAGAGCGACATGCTCGCCCCTCGCGTCGGTGACATCGAAGGCGCGCGCTTCCGAATTGTAGAGCGCGAGATCGGCGCGCTCGGTAAAGGTCAGTCCGAACAAGTCGTGCGCAACGTCGAAGGCGGCGCCAATCACGGCGTCGAGGTCGAGATAGGGGCGGATTTCGTTCTCGTCGATATCGTAATTCGCCTTGCGCAGCTTCTCGGCATAGTAGCGCCAGTCGTGCGCGGCGATCTCGAAATTGCCGCCCTCGGCCGTGATCAGTTTCTGCAACTCGCCGCGATCGCGCTGCGCCGCGGCCTTGGCCGGCGTCCAGACTTTTTCGAGCAGCGCACGGACGTTTTCGGGCGTCTTCGCCATCTGGTCGGCGAGCTTGAAATGCGCGTAAGAGGGATAGCCGAGCATGCGCGCGCTTTCGTCGCGCAGGCGAAGCGTTTCGGCGGCGATCGGGCGATTGTCGCTCGCGCCTTCGTTCTCGCCGCGCGCGATCCACGCGGCAAATGCTCTCTCACGCAAATCCCTGCGTGACGAATAGGTCAAGAACTGTTCGACGCTCGAACGCGCCAATGTGATCGCATATTTGCAGGGGTGGCCACGGTCGGCGGCCGCGCGCGCGGCGGCGTCGCGCAGCGTCTGTGGCAGGCCGTCGAGGTCGCCTTCCTCCAGCAGCATCATCCAGTCGGCTTCGTCCTTGAGGATGTTCTGCGCGAAATTGGCGCCGAGGGTGGCCAGCCGGCTGGCGATCTCGGCATAGCGCTTCTTCTGTTCCGGCGGCAGCAGCACGCCCGAGCGCACGAAACTGTCGTAGGTCAGTTCCAGCACGCGCTTCTGCTCGGGCGTGAGCGCGAGCGAGTCGCGCTGCTTCCAGACGGCTTCCACGCGACGGAACAGAGGCTCGTTCAGGCCGATCGCCGAAAAATGGTCGGCGAGCATGGGCGCCAGTTCGCGCTCGATTGCCTGCAGCTCGGCGGTCGATTCGGTGCCTGTCAGGTTCCAGAATACGGCGCCGACCCGGTTCATGGCCGCGCCCGCACGTTCCAGCGCGGCAATCGTATTGTCGAAGTTGGGCGGCGTGGAATCGGCCACGATGGCCGCGATCTCGGCATCGTGCTCGGCCATGGCGCGCTCGTAGGCGGGCTTGAAATCCTCCGTGCGGATGCGCTCGAACGGCGGCAGCTCGAACGGGCCGGTCCAAGGCTCGAAAAACGGGTTTTGGCGGGCAGGTGAATTCATGGGGGAGGACGACTTCCGGCTTGTCGGGGACGATTCCGCCCGAAGATATAGGTTAGCCGGCCGGGCGTGACATTTTTTTGCTGCGCGGGCGGTTTCACATTGCTATAGAGCCGCACCCGAAGCGGCGGGGCGACCGGCCGACGGCGCCGTTTTGCGCGCCGACGGCCTGGAGGTCGCGGAACGCGGGCGTGGCGGAACTGGTAGACGCAGTGGATTTAGGTTCCACCGCTGAAAGGCATGGGGGTTCGAGTCCCTCCGCCCGCACCAGTCCTCGGCGCGCCGGCTTTTCGAGCCCGCGCGAGAGATTTTGAAAAGGTTGCATCCGATGCAGGTGACGGAAACGAGCGCTGAAGGCCTGAAGCGCGAATACAAGGTGGTGATGCCGGCGGCCGATCTCGCCGCGAAGCTCGAGAGCCAGCTCGAGGACCTCAAGGGCAAGGTCAAGATCAACGGCTTTCGCCCCGGCAAGGTGCCGACGGGCCATATCCGCCGCCTCTACGGCAAGTCGATCATGGGCGACGTCGTGCAGGAGGCCGTGAACGAGGCCAACCGCAAGATCGTCGAGGACAACCAGCTCCGCCTCGCCGGCGAGCCGAAGCTCGACATCCTCGGCGGCCAGGAGGAGATGGAAAAGGTCCTGGAAGCCAAGGGCGATTTCACCTTCACCGTCGCGGTCGAGACCCTGCCGGCGATCGACGTCGGCTCCTTCGATGACGTCGCCGTCGAGCGTCTCGTGGTCGATGTCGCCGACGCCGACGTGGACGAGGCCATCCAGCGCATGGCCGACCAGCAGCGTCCCTTCAGCGACAAGGAGGGCGACGCGCCCGTCGTCGCCAAGGGCGACAAGGTCTCGCTCGACTTCGTCGGCAAGATCGGCGGCGAGCCCTTCGAGGGCGGCGCCGGCGAGGGCATTGACCTGATCATCGGCTCCGGCAGCTTCATCCCCGGCTTCGAGGAGCAGATCGAGGGCATGAAGAAGGGTGAAAGCCGCACGATTTCCGTGACTTTCCCCGAAAATTACGCCGCCGCGCGCCTGGCCGGCCAGGCCGCCGAGTTCGATGTGTCGGTCAAGAATGTCGCCGCTCCCGGCGAGCTGGCGATCGACGACGAATTCGCCAAGAAGTTCGGCTTCGAGAACCTCGAGGGCTTCCGCGCCGCCGTCCGCACGAACATCGAGGCCGATCTCGGCCGCGGCGCGCGCGTTCACACCAAGCGCGCGCTGCTGGACGCGCTCGACGGCCGCTATAGCTTCGAGCTGCCGCAGGGTCTGGTGGAGACGGAGTTCGATGGCATCTGGCGCTCGATCGTCAACGAGCAGTCCGCCAGCGGCAAGACCTTCGAGCAGGAAGGCACCACGGAAGAGAAGGCGCGCGAGGAATATCGCCGCATCGCCGAGCGCCGCGTGCGGCTCGGGCTGCTGCTCGCCGAAGTCGGCGAGAAGGCGGCCGTGAAGGTCGAGGATGAGGAAGTCACCAAGGCGCTGATCGAGCGCATCCGCGCCTTCCCCGGCCAGGAGCAGCAGCTCTGGGACTATTACCGCAAGAACCCGCAGGCGCTGGGCGAAATCCGCGCGCCGCTGTTCGAGGAGAAGGTCATCGACCACATCCTCGGCCAGGCCAAGGTCACCGACAAGCACGTGACTCGCGACGAGCTGATGAAGATGGAAGCCCCGGACGAAGCTGCGTAATTCGCGCTTCGGCCTCGGAACCGACGCCCCGCCTCGCGCGGGGCGTTTTCGTTTCGGGGCCTGCGCCGCCGCATTGCGCTGCGGCGCCCTTTTTCTTAACGCCTGCTGCGCCTATGTAAGATCGGAAACCGGCGGGACGCATGCTATCCTGCCCCGAATCGACGAATTCAGAGGCAGTGATGCGCGACCCGATCGAGGTTTATAATCAATATCTTATTCCGCAGGTCATCGAGAATACGAGCCGTGGCGAACGCGGCTTTGACATCTATTCCCGTCTCTTGCGCGAGCGCATCATCTTCCTGACCGGCCCGGTCGAGGACCATATGGCCTCGGTCATCATCGCCCAGTTGCTCTTCCTGGAATCCGAAAATCCCAAGAAAGAAGTGGCGATGTACATCAATTCGCCGGGCGGCGTGGTGACTGCCGGCATGGCGATCTACGACACGATGCAGTTCATCAAGCCGAAAGTGTCGACGCTCTGCGTCGGTCAGGCGGCGTCCATGGGGTCGCTGCTGCTGTGCGCGGGCGACCCGGGCATGCGCTTCGCGCTGCCCAATTCCCGCATCATGGTTCATCAGCCCTCCGGCGGGTTCCAGGGGCAGGCGTCGGATATCCTGCGCCATGCCGAGGACATCATGAAGATCAAGAAGCGGCTGAACGAAGTCTACGTGAAGCACACCGGCCGCGATTACGATACGATCGAGCGCACGCTCGATCGCGATCACTTCATGTCCGCCGATGAGGCGAAGGAATTTGGCATCGTGGACCAGGTCTACTCGAAGCGGCCTGACGATGCGCCGGCGACGCCGGCGGCCGCGAGCTGACGGCGCACGAGCCGATTGTTGCGAATTTGCGACGGCGCGGGCCCTTGGCGTCCGCGCGCCAAGCCCGCGCTTGATCGCGCAGGCCCAGCGTGTTTGCATTGGCCACTGTCCGCACGAGACAGGCTCAGGCGAGACAAGCGCAGGGAGGCGACGGCTGGGCCGGGCGCGGCGTCCCGGATGTCATCCGACGGCTCTACCTTTTGTTAGGTCGTCGAAGGTATCGATAGTGATTGCGACCGATTCGCCCGCGCGCGTCGGCCCGAGGAGAATGAAATGAGCAAGGTCGGCGGCAGCGACTCCAAGAACACGCTCTACTGCTCGTTCTGCGGCAAGAGCCAGCACGAAGTCCGCAAGCTGATCGCGGGCCCGACGGTGTTCATCTGCGACGAATGCGTCGAACTTTGCATGGACATCATCCGCGAGGAGAACAAGTCCGCGCTGGTCAAGACGCGCGACGGCATTCCGACGCCGAAGGAAATCTGCAAGGTCCTGGACGATTACGTGATCGGCCAGTTCCAGGCGAAGCGCGTGCTGTCGGTGGCGGTCCACAACCACTACAAGCGCCTCAATCATGCGACCAAGCACAACGACGTCGAACTGGCCAAGTCCAACATCCTTCTGATCGGCCCGACCGGCTCCGGCAAGACGCTGCTCGCCCAGACGCTCGCGCGCATCCTCGACGTGCCCTTCACCATGGCCGACGCCACGACGCTGACCGAAGCCGGTTACGTCGGCGAGGACGTGGAGAACATCATTCTCAAGTTGCTCCAGGCCTCCGACTACAATGTCGAGCGCGCCCAGCGCGGTATCGTCTATATCGACGAGATCGACAAGATTTCGCGCAAGTCCGACAATCCCTCGATCACGCGGGACGTCTCGGGCGAGGGCGTGCAGCAGGCCCTGCTGAAGATCATGGAAGGCACCGTCGCCTCCGTGCCTCCGCAGGGCGGCCGCAAGCATCCGCAGCAGGAATTCCTGCAGGTCGACACGACCAACATCCTGTTCATCTGCGGCGGCGCCTTCGCCGGCCTCGAGAAGATCATTTCGGGCCGGGGCAAGGGCACGTCCATCGGCTTCGCGGCCGAAGTGCAGGGTCCCGACGAACGGCGCACGGGCGAAGTCTTCCGCAAGGTCGAGCCCGAGGATCTGCTGAAGTTCGGCCTGATCCCGGAATTCGTCGGCCGCCTGCCGGTCATCGCGACGCTCGAGGATCTCGACGAGGACGCGCTGAAGAAGATCCTCACCGAGCCGAAGAACGCTCTGGTCAAGCAGTATCAGCGGCTGTTCGAGATGGAGAATACCGAGCTTACCTTCCAGGACGAAGCGCTCAACGTCATCGCGCGTAAGGCGATCGAACGCCGCACCGGCGCGCGCGGCCTCCGCTCGATCATGGAAGGCATCCTGCTTGACACCATGTTCGACCTGCCTGGCCTCGACGGCGTCGAGCAGGTGGTCATCGGGCCAGAGGTCGTGGATGGCAAGGCGCGTCCGCTTTACATCTATGCGGAGGCCAAGTCGGCGGGCGCGACCGCCTGATTTCGGAACCATGGCCGCGCGGGCGAGACCCGCGCGATCCGACGGCGGCCTCGGGCCGCCGTTTGTTTGTTGAAGGCGGCCTTCAGGCCGCCGTTTGTTTATCTGCCGTCGCTTCTTCGCTTGCAGGCATGCTTGCGGGCGCGAGCCCGACGCGCACGGGGCTCGCCACGCGCTCCTGGATCAGGAACAGCGGCCTCTGCTTCACCTGTTTGAAGATGCGGCTGATGTAGAGGCTCATTATCGCCAGGCAGGCCAGCTGTGCACACGAAAAGAACACCAGCACCAGCGCGAGGCTGGTCCAGCCCGGCACGGTTTCCCCGGCGATCGCCGCGCGCAGGACGTAGGCTGCAATCCCCACGCCGACGAGCACGCCGAGGCCCGTGGCGAGCGCCGCGAGTTGCAGCGGGGCCGTCGAGAAGCTCGTGATGCCCGCCGCCGCCAGACGCAACATTTTCGCCAGACTGTAGCCGGTTTCGCCGGCGCTGCGCGTGTCGCGATCGTACAGCACGTCTGTTTGCCGGCCGCCGAGCCAGGCGACCATGCCGCGCAGGAACCGGTCCTGCTCCGGCATGGCGTTCAGCTTGTCGACGATGTCGCGCGTCATCAGCCGGAAATCACCGACGTCGACGGGTATGTCCACTTCGGAAATGCGGCTGAGCAGACGATAGAAACCATGGGCGGTCGCGCGTTTGAAGGCGCTTTCTCCAGCACGTGCGCGACGGCGGCCGAAGACTACGTCGAAGCCCTCGTCCATGCGCGTCATCATCTCGCCGAGCAATTCCGGCGGATCCTGCAGATCGGCGTCGATTACCAGCACGCGCTCGCCGCGCGCGACGGAAAGCCCCGCCGAGACCGCGAGCTGATGCCCGTGATTGCGCGCGAGATCGATCGCGACCACGCCGGGTCGCGTCGTCGCCAGCGCGCGCATGCAGGCCCATGTGTTGTCCGCGGAGCCGTCGTTCACGAGAATGATTTCGAACGCGCCGTCCGCGAAACGTTGGCAGGCGTCCAACATCCGCTCGACGAAGAGTGGAAGCGCCGCTTCCTCGTTATAGCAGGGCGCGACGACCGACAGGCGCGGCCGAAGGTCGTAGGCGGGCTCGCTCATGAATTTCAGTTCCAGCGGAAGCGTCGATCGGCGCTCTCGTGCATGGCCGCAGTCTAGTCGGCGGCTGATTTAGCTTTCGTTAACGATGGCCGTCGTCACGGATCGCTGAACACGAAGCGGCGCGCCGGCGGATAGCAGGTCGGCCGTACCCGCCTTTCGGGCGCGCTGGACGGCAGGCGGAACAGCCACGACATTTTCTCGAACGCGTCCGCGTCCGCGACATAGAGCACGGCCTGTCCATCCGCCCCGAGCGTTGTCGCCGGTCCCGCCTTGAACGCTTCGACGACATTGCACGCGCTCATCGCCGACTGCGCGAACACGAGATTGCGTCCGATCTCGGACAGGGGCGTGATGGACGCCAGCGCGAGCGCCGCCAGAACCCAGCGTTGGTTCGCCAGACGGTCGAAACGCCACGCCCGGTCGAAAGCGCCCGCTGCGCGCAGCGCGAGCAGGGCGAGGGCGGGAATGGACACGCGCATCGCGAAATCGTTGGCGTCGCCGATCAGGTAGAACGGGATCAGGGCGAGCACGGCCAATATCAGAACGATCTCCGCGCGCTCCCACCCTTTCGTCGCACGCGTTGCCGGGTCGCGCGCCAGAAGCGCGACGAACGGGCCGAGCTCGAAGGCGAGGAACATGAGGTAGGACAGGACGAAGCCATCCTCGCGGAACAGCCAGCGTTGCGAGACGGCGCCGGCGTCCCGTGTCAGGTAGATCGCCACGGGCACGACCGAAATCGCCGCGAGAGCGGCTTCGACGACGCCGCGCGCGGTCAGCCTGCGCTCGCCAAGATCGCGCAGGCCCGCCAGAATGAGGAACGGCAAGGCGCCGAGCGCCGCCAGCGGCGACCACAGCAGGCAGGCCGCGAACACGACGGCGAGCGCGGTCGCCGGCGCCTTGCCGCGCCGCCACGCCTCGTAGGCGGCGACAAAGCACCAGCCGGGCAGGGCGTGGTTGGGGGACCACAGCATTTCCGTGACATGCGACGAATACTGGAACCGCCCGGTCCAGACTTCGATGTGCGGCATCATCGCGATCGAGGCGCCCTGCATCCGCAGCAGGGCCCAGGGGATGATGTCGACGCCGCTGAACAGCACGAAGAAAGCGGCCGTGATCCATCCGGCGCGACGGCTGTCCGCTTGGCCCATGAAGACGCGCAGGATGAGACCGAACATCAGGCCGTTCTGCACGAGCATCGCCAGATCGCCGGCGCGCTCGCCGAGAGCTTTGCCGACCAGGGCCGGCGTCAGATACATGCCGAGCGGCGCGCGCAGCATGGTGAGCGGCGCATGCCCATCCCACGCGTACGGCACGGGCCAGGGGTTGCGGATCAAGTCGAGCAGGACCGCGTCCCGCATGGTCCAGTCGTCGGTCTGGTAGAAGAAGTGGCCGCCGCCCGCGATCAACGCGAGCGCAAGACCGATCAGTAGACAGGCCGCGGTCCGTCCCGCCTCGACCGGCGCCCGCCAATCCATCCTGCCGGCGAATGCGCCAAGCGTCGCTGCCGCAAATGCAAGGGCTGCAATCCCGCCCGGCCCCGGTTGCATGCAGAACAGGCAGAAGGCCAGCGTCGGCGCGGCGAGCAGCGCGATCAGGAGAAACAGGGCGCGTGAAATCATCGGCTTATCCGGGAAACCGCGACAAGCTATGCGCCCGGGGTTGAGGCGCCGTTAAGCCAGGAAAAGCGCCCTCAGCCGGTCGCCGGCAAGGATTTGTCAGCAATTATGCGGAAAGGTGACGGGATTGCGCAGCTTCCCGCCAGCTTGCCGAGTATAGCGTCCAGGCTCGGGAGCCGGTTAGATTTCGCCCAAGCGGCTGAATTCCGGATGAGTAGGCGGCGCGAGTTCCAGAGTTGAAAAGACACGCTGCGGCGCCCATTTCCCCTGAGTTGCGGGGGGCGCTTTCGGGCCCTGCCGCGGGAACGTAGGATAAACCGGCGCGATTCGTGCTTGGGAGAATCCGTGCGTTCAGCCTTCGCCCGCGCCGACAGGGCGGACGAGGGACAGAAAGGACAGGACAAAAATGACCGAACAGAAGCGCGCCCTCCCCAAGCCCGGCTCCATCGAGAGCTATCCGGTTCTGCCGCTGAGGGACATTGTCGTCTTCCCGCACATGATCGTGCCGCTCTTCGTCGGTCGCGACAAATCGATTCGCGCGCTGGAAGAGGTGATGCGATCCGACCGCTACATCCTGCTCGCCACGCAGAAGAACGCGTCCGAGGACGATCCGGCCGCCGACGCCATCTACAAGACCGGCACGCTGGCGACCGTGCTGCAACTCCTCAAGCTGCCCGACAACACCGTGAAGGTGCTGGTCGAGGGCGTGTCGCGCGCCGAAGTCCGCAAGTACACACGCACTGACGAATATTACGAGGCGGACGCCGAGGCTGTCGCCGATGGCGCGGAGGACCAGGTCGAGGTCGAGGCGCTCGGCCGCTCCGTCGTGTCCGAGTTCGAGAACTACGTGAAGCTGAACAAGAAGGTGTCGCCGGAAGTCGTCGCCGCGGTCACGCAGATCGAGGATTATTCCAAGCTCGCCGACACCGTCGCCTCGCATCTCGCCGTCAAGATCGCCGACAAGCAGGCGGTGCTCGAAATGCCGCTCGTCTCGAAGCGGCTGGAGAAGTGCCTGCAGCTGATGGAAAGCGAAATCTCGGTCCTTCAGGTCGAGAAGCGCATCCGCACGCGCGTGAAGCGCCAGATGGAGAAGACGCAGCGCGAGTACTACCTCAACGAGCAGATGAAGGCGATCCAGAAGGAGCTGGGCGACGAGGACGGCAAGGACGATCTCGCCGAGATCGAGGAGCGCATCAAGACCACCAAGCTCTCGAAGGAAGCCCGCGACAAGGCGCAGGCCGAACTCAAGAAGCTGCGTCAGATGTCGCCCATGTCGGCGGAAGCCACCGTCGTGCGCAATTACCTCGACTGGATGCTCTCGATCCCGTGGGGCAAGAAGTCGAAGGTCAAGCGCGACCTCGCCGCCGCGCAGGAAGTGCTCGACGCCGATCACTTCGGCCTCGACAAGGTCAAGGACCGCATCGTCGAATATCTCGCCGTGCAGAGCCGCGCCAACAAGTTGACTGGCCCGATCCTGTGCCTCGTCGGCCCGCCCGGCGTCGGCAAGACCTCGCTCGCGCGTTCGATCGCCAAGGCGACGGGACGTGAATACGTCCGCATGTCGCTCGGCGGCGTGCGCGACGAGGCCGAGATCCGCGGCCACAGGCGCACCTATATCGGCTCGATGCCCGGCAAGATCATCCAGTCGATGCGCAAGGCCAAGACCGCGAATCCCCTCTTCCTGCTCGACGAGATCGACAAGATGGGCATGGATTTCCGCGGCGATCCGTCGTCGGCCCTGCTCGAGGTTCTCGACCCCGAGCAGAACTCGACCTTCAACGACCATTACCTCGAGGTCGACTACGACCTGTCGAACGTGATGTTCGTGACGACGGCCAATACGCTGAACATCCCTGCGCCCCTGATGGATCGCATGGAGATCATCCGCATCGCCGGCTACACCGAGGACGAGAAGATCGAGATCGCGCGCAAGCATCTGCTTCCCAACGCGATCAAGAAGCACGGATTGCAGCCGAAGGAATGGTCGCTCGACGAGAGCGCGTTGCGCGAACTCGTGCGCCGTTACACGCGAGAAGCCGGCGTCCGCAACCTCGAACGCGAAATCTCCAACCTCGCCCGCAAGGCGGTGAAGGAGATCCTGCTCTCCAAGAAGGGCAAGAAGCGCGTCACGGTCACGGACAAGAACATCGCGGACTATCTCGGCCCGCAGCGCTTCCGCTACGGCCAGGCCGAACTGGAAGACCAGATCGGCGTCGTCACCGGCCTCGCCTGGACGGAAGTCGGCGGCGAGCTTCTGACGATCGAAGGCGTCATGATGCCCGGTAAGGGCCGCATGACGGTCACCGGCAACCTGAAGGACGTGATGAAGGAATCGATCTCGGCGGCGGCGTCCTACGTTCGCTCGCGCGCGGTGGATTTCGGCATCGAGCCGCCGATGTTCGACAAGCGCGACATCCACGTGCACGTGCCGGAAGGCGCGACGCCGAAGGACGGTCCGTCGGCGGGCGTCGCCATGGCGACCGCCATTGTCTCGATCATGACGGGCATTCCGGTGCGCCGCGACATCGCCATGACCGGCGAAATCACGCTGCGCGGCCGCGTCCTGCCGATCGGCGGCCTGAAGGAGAAGCTGCTCGCGGCCATGCGCGGCGGCCTCAAGAAGGTGCTGATCCCGGAAGAGAACGCCAAGGATCTGGCGGAGCTTCCGGCCTCCGTGAAGAACGCGCTCGAAATCGTGCCGGTCTCACGGATGGATGAGGTTCTCAAGCATGCGCTCGTGCGTCAGCCGACGCCGATCGTGTGGGACGAGACCACGGCGCCTGTCGCCGCCAAGGGCGACGACGACGCGGCGGGCGTTGTCGCGCACTGAGCGCCAGCGCGCTCGTGCACGATCAAAAACAGGCGGCAATCCCAAGGGGTTGCTGCCTTTTTTTGTTTGCACTGCGTCAAGTCGCCCACGATTCGGGGGATTTTCTGAGGGGGTTGCGCGGGACGCCTTGCTTTTCAGGCGATTCGGGAACAACAGTTTGGGGCCTCGATAACGCGATTCGTCCGCCAGACACGCGTTACAGCGCGGGGCGCAGCAAGGTCATTGTGCGCGGTTAGAGCACCGCGCCTTCAAGGAGCAAGCCATGAACAAGCAGGAACTCGTCGAACACGTCGCCGGCGAACTCGATCTGTCGAAGGCCAAGGCCGCGGACGCCATCGACGCCGTGCTCGACGGGATCACCAAGGCCGTCAAGAAGGGCGACGAAGTGCGCCTCGTCGGCTTCGGCACGTTCTCGGTGAAGAAGCGCGCCGCCGGCAAGGGCCGCAACCCGGCGACCGGCGCGGAGATCAAGATCCCGGCGTCCAAGAGCGTCCGCTTCAAGGCCGGCGCCGCTCTCAAGGCCGCGGTCAACAAGGGCAAGTAATTCCTGCCCGACGTAATTTCTGCCCGCCGCAGAAAAAGGAGAGAGGGCGCGTTTCGCGCCCTCTTTTCTTTTGCGGCTCAGATCAGGGCGTCGGCGCGGGCAGCGCATCTGCCCAATGGACCAGCGCGGCGCGGCCGCCGTCGCTGAGCCCGTAAACGCCGCGCTCGATCCGCTCGAACCAGCCGTAGACGTTGCCTTGCAGGATTTTCGGCGCGTCGGGCGTCACGGCCTTGAGGTCGCGCGGTCGGGCAGGGGCCTGCGACAGCGCGACGGCGCAGGCGAGCGCCTGCTGGCGATAGGCGGTCATGATCGGCCGGCGCGTCGAGCCGCCCGCGGTCGGGTCGCCTCGACGGCGGCGGTGCTCGGCCACGAGCCGCGAGCGCCGTTTGCGGTCGGGCCGCGGCTTCCAGTCCTCCGGCGCGACCACGATCTCGACGCGCCCGCCCGGCAGCACGCTCAACAGGCCGACGCCGATCAACCGGCACAATTTCTTCACACGCCGGTCACGGTCGCGCCCCTTGGTGGAAGCCGAGACAGCAAGCCACACTTCGTCGCAGGCCGCCGCACGTTCCACGCCCTGCAGGACCAGTTCGAGGTTGAAGCTGGTCTTCAGCTCTGCGACGACGACGCGCACTTCCTCGCCCTCGCGGATCGCGACGACGTCGCACCCGCAAATCTCGCCCTTGGCGGAAAAGCCGAGATCTTCCAGGAAGGCTTTGACGGGGGCGTAGAGGGCGGTTTCCAAGGGGCAGGCGCCGAATCGGATGAAACTCGGCGTCCATCCTGACGCAACCCGCCGCGCACGTCTGCCGTCGGCGCGCATCGACGGCCCGCTTGGCGCCTGCCGCCCTCTTGCGTAAACAGAGGGCGCGAGCGCGCAAGCGCGCTCGCGATCCAAATGCCGGATCGGCCTGAGCCGATCCCGGGGCGGTTAGCTCAGTTGGTAGAGCATCTCGTTTACACCGAGAGGGTCGGCGGTTCGAGCCCGTCACCGCCCACCATCCTTGCGCATCGTCGACCAGCGAATCGCGGCCGCCGATCCGCCCGCGTTAACCATTTTCGTTGCCGACGATTCGAGCGCGGGCGGAGAAACGGCTTGTGCGCCCCTGCCGCGCGGTTACAATTTTAGCTGTTGCGAACCTGCGTGGCGCGAGGGTGACTCATGGCGTTCAAGAAATTGACCATCGGCGCGGCCGCCGTGCTTTTCTCGCTCTTTGCCAGCGCATCGGCGCGCGCGGAAATGCAGTTCAGCCTGACGACGATCGGCGGTTCCTGCGGATCGCATTGCCCGCTCGCCATCGTCGCCGACGGCGAAATCACCGATTCCACGCCGAACGAATTCATCGCCTTCGTCCGCGCCAATGCGCGCTCGCGCAATGTGCGCAGCGTCGTGCTGCTCAATTCGCCAGGCGGCAAGGTGGTGGCGTCGATGGAGCTCGGCCGCGTCTTCCGCAAGGTCGGGGCGGCGACCGTCGTCGCGCGCGCTGTCGCCGACAGCGACGGCCGCAGCCATCTGGCGGCTGGCCGCTGCTTTTCGGCTTGTGTCTATGCGCTGATGGGCGGCCGCAAGCGCGTCGTGCCGGCGCAGAGCCTCGTGGGCGTCCACCGCATGTTCGCGCTGGAGGCCGGCGCGGATCCGGCGGGCGGCGGCGGCGGGACGCGCCGGCGATTCGACAATGGCGACATGCGCAGCACGCTCTCGCGCTATTCCCAGGCCATGGGCGTCAGCCGCGAATTGATTGCGACCGCCGAGCGCACGCCGACCGAGACGCTTCACCTGCTTTCGCCGAGCGAAGTGGCGCGCTGGCGTCTGGGATCGACGCGTTTCTGATGTCAGTCGCTTGACTTGGGAGCGGCGTCGTCATATTCCGCACCCGTCCGCGCAAGCGCGCCTTTCGCGGGGGAGTAGCTCAGTTGGTTAGAGCGCCGGCCTGTCACGCCGGAGGTCGCGGGTTCGAGCCCCGTCTCTCTCGCCATTCCCCGTAATCAATCCCCGGAATTCGCGACGACCGGCACGGTTGTCATTCCGGCCGACGAGCCGAAATCCAGCGTTCGTTCGCTTGGGGGCTGGCTCCCGGATCGGCCTTCGGCCGTCCGGGATGGCAGCGAGCGCAATCAGTACGTCGCGCGCCCACCCGACAGATCGAAGACCGCGCCGGTCGTGAACGAATTTTCCGCCGAGACGAGAAACGCGACCATGGCCGCGATCTCCTCGACCAGAACGAATCGCGCGCGCGGAATTTTCGACAGCATGTAGTCGATGTGCTGCTGGCTCATCTGGTCGAAGATTGCGGTGCGCGCGGCGGCCGGCGTTATGCAATTGACAGCTATGTCCTGGGCGGCGAGCTCCTTGCCGAGCGACTTTGTAAGCGCGATCACGCCCGCCTTGGCCGCGGAATAGGCGGCCGCGTTCGGATTGCCCTCCTTGCCGGCGATCGAGGCGACGTTGACGATGCGTCCGTAGCCCTGGGCGATCATGGTCGGAACCACGGCTTTGCAACCGTAGAAGACGCCGTTGAGATCAAGGTCGATCACCCGTCGCCAGTCCTCGACCGGATAGTCGGCAACCGTCGCGTTCGGGCCGGAAATACCGGCGTTGTTGACGAGAATGTCGATCCGGCCGGCCTGCTTGGCGGTTGCCGCCGCCGCAGCGGAAACGCTCGCGAAATCGCTCATGTCGCAGCCGACCGCGAAGGCCTTTCCGCCCGCTCCGATTTCTGCGGCGGTTTTTTCGGCGAGCGCCATGTCCCGGTCCCAGATCGCAACCTTCGCCCCGGACGCGATCAGGCGGCTCGCGACCGCGCGCCCGATTCCCTGCGCGCCGCCGGTGACGACAGCGACGCGGCCTTCGAGATCATATTGATTGGCCATGTAATCCTCCCGGTCGCGATCATGGGCGCCGCCGGCTGCCGCGTCCAGCCCGTCCGGCGCCTTGTCCGAAATCAATACGACCTTATGTGAAGGGAATGATTTCTGGGCCCGTTTCGGCTTGCGCCACAGTGTGCGCTGCGATACGGATCGCGCCAGCCGCGCCGCCCGGGGCGGGGCCTTCCTCATCCCGGCGCCCCGAGCCAGCCCCGGAATGCCTATGCCCGGTTTCTTGGACCAATACCTCGCCCTGGTGATTTTCGCCGGCCTGTCGGCTGTCATCTCGATGGCCTTGCTGATCGCGCCCTTCCTGCTGGCCTACAAGTCGCCGGATCCAGAAAAGCTGTCGGCCTATGAATGCGGCTTCGACGCCTTCGACGATGCGCGCATGAAATTCGACGTGCGCTTCTATCTGGTGTCGCTGCTCTTCATCATCTTCGATCTCGAGGTCGCCTTTCTGTTCCCGTGGACCATCGCCTTCAAGGACGTCGGCATGCTCGGCTTCTGGTCGATGATGGTCTTCCTCGGCGTCCTCACGATCGGCTTCGTCTACGAATGGAAAAAGGGAGCGCTGGAATGGGATTGACCGACAGCCGCCCCACGCTCGTCGCGGCCGCGCCGAAGGGCATCATCGATCCCGCGACCGGCAAGCCGATCGGCGCGAACGATCCGTATTTTCTCGGCGTCAACGACCAGCTCGCCGACAAGGGCTTTCTGGTCACCTCGACCGACGAGCTGATCGCGTGGGCGCGCACCGGCTCGCTGATGTGGATGACCTTCGGTCTCGCCTGCTGCGCGGTCGAGATGATGCAGCTTTCAATGCCGCGCTACGACGTCGAGCGCTACGGTTTCGCGCCCCGCGCCTCGCCTCGCCAGTCCGACGTGATGATCGTCGCGGGCACGCTGACCAACAAGATGGCCCCCGCCTTGCGCAAGGTCTACGACCAGATGCCCGAGCCGCGCTATGTGATCTCGATGGGTTCCTGCGCGAACGGCGGCGGTTACTACCACTACAGCTATTCAGTGGTGCGCGGCTGTGACCGCGTCGTGCCGGTGGACATCTACGTGCCGGGCTGCCCGCCCTCGGCGGAAGCGCTGCTCTACGGCGTGCTTCTGCTCCAGCGCAAGATCCGCCGCACGGGCACGATCGAGCGATAAGCGCGACGGCGGCGCCGGACAAGCGTCCGGCGTCGTGCTGAAAAAGGTTCGGCCAAGAAGGTTCGATGAGTATGGACAGCGAACTCAAAACCCTCGGCGATGCGATCGCGACGGCTCTGCCGGGAGCGATTGCGAAGGTCGCCGTCGAATTCGGCGAACTGACGCTGGACGTCGCGCGCGACCACTGGGTCGAAACGGTGAAATATCTGCACGATGCGCCCGATTGCCTGTTCGTGAATTTCATCGACCTCTGCGGCGTCGACTATCCACAGCGCCCGGATCGTTTCGACGTCGTCCTTCATCTCCTGTCGCCGCGCCACAACCGTCGCATCCGCGTGAAGACGCGCACGAACGAAACAAATCCGGTTCCCTCGCTGACCGGCGTCTTCAAGAGCGCCAACTGGTACGAGCGCGAAGCCTACGATCTCGTCGGCGTGCTGTTCTCCGGCCACCCGGATCTGCGCCGGATGCTGACGGACTATGGTTTCGACGGTCATCCGCTGCGCAAGGACTTCCCGATGACCGGCTATGTCGAGCTCTGGTACGACGACGAGCAGAAGCGCTGCGTCTACAAGCCCGTCAGCCTCAGCCAGGAATTCCGCACCTTCGATTTCCTCTCGCCTTGGGAAGGGCCGGACTATCCGCCGCTGCCCGGCGATGAAAAAGCGACGAAGGCGTGAGCGTCATGACCGAACAGCAGACCCTTCGCAATTTCACCATCAACTTTGGTCCGCAGCATCCGGCCGCGCACGGCGTGCTGCGCCTGGTGCTCGAGCTCGATGGCGAGGTCGTCGAGCGCGTCGATCCGCATATCGGCCTGCTGCATCGCGGCACCGAGAAGCTGATGGAGGCGCGCACCTATCTGCAGAACGTGCCTTACTTCGACCGGCTCGACTATTGCGCGCCGATGAATCAGGAGCACGCTTTCTGCATGGCGGTCGAGCGCATGCTGGGCATGGAAGTGCCGCGCCGCGGCCAGCTCGTTCGCGTGCTCTATTCCGAGATCGGCCGCCTTCTCTCGCATCTTCTCAACGTCACCACGCAGGCCATGGACGTCGGCGCGCTCACCCCGCCGCTTTGGGGCTTCGAGGAGCGCGAGAAGCTGATGGTGTTCTACGAGCGCGCCTGCGGCGCGCGCCTGCACGCCAATTACTTCCGCTTCGGCGGCGTCGCGAAGGACCTGCCGGACCAGCTCGTCGAGGACATCGGCAAGTTTTGCGATCCCTTCCTCAAGGTCGTCGACGATCTCGAGGACCTCTTCATCGGCAACCGTATCTTCAAGCAGCGCAACGTCGACATCGGCGTCGTCACGCTCGAGGATTGCTGGAACTACGGCTTCTCGGGCGTGATGGTGCGCGGCTCCGGCGCCGCATGGGACTTGCGCAAGTCGCAGCCCTACGAGTGCTACGAGGAGATGGAATTCGACATTCCCGTCGGCAAGAACGGCGATTGCTACGATCGCGCCGTCATCCGCATGGAAGAGATGCGGCAGTCGACGGCGATCATGAAGCAATGCGTCAACAAGCTGCTCGCCGAAACCGGCCGCGGCCCGGTGCAGACGCCCAATCACAAGATCGCGCAGCCCTCGCGCAAGGATATGAAGCGCTCGATGGAAGCGCTGATCCACCATTTCAAGCTCTTCACCGAAGGCTTCAAGACGCCCGAGGGCGAGGTCTATGCGGCGGTCGAGGCGCCCAAGGGCGAGTTCGGCGTCTATCTCGTGTCCGATGGCGGCGACAAGCCGTATCGCTGCAAGATTCGCGCACCGGGTTTTGCGCATCTGCAGGCAATGGACGTCATGTGCCAGAAGCACATGCTGGCCGACGTCTCGGCCATCCTCGGTTCGCTCGACATCGTGTTCGGGGAGGTCGACCGGTGACCGTTCTCGAATCCCTCAAGAAGCGCGCGCACATCCTGATCGCAGGCGGCGTGTCCTTCGCGCTCGTGCTGTTCGTCATGCGTTGGAGCGCGGGCGAAAAGCTCGTCCAGCCGCAATCCGATTTCGGGGTGCTGATCGGCCTCGCGCTGGTCGCGCTCTATTTCGTCATCACCGACACGCGCAACGGCGGAAACTCCGATGCGCCGAAAGGCCTGAACTGATGTCCGCTCGCCGCCTCGCCGCAGACCAGCCTGCAAGCTTCGAGATGACGCCGGAGACGCAGGCCAAGCTCGACCGCATCATCGCCAAATATCCGCAGGGCAAGCAGGCCTCCGCGGTCATTTCGGCGCTCTGGCTCGCGCAGAAGCAGAACGACTACTGGCTGCCGCGCGCCGCCATCGAGAAGGTCGCCGAGACGCTCGGCATGCCCTACATCCGCGTGATGGAGGTCGCGACCTTCTACACGATGTTCAACCTCGAGCCGGTCGGCAGATATTTCATCCAGATGTGCGGCACGACGCCGTGCCTGCTCGCCGGCTCCGATGGCATCAAGGCCTATCTCGAACAGCGCGTCGGCCCGCAGCGCAAGGTGACGGCGGACGGCAATTTCTCATGGCTCGAGGTCGAGTGCCTCGGCGCCTGTTGCAATGCGCCGATGGTGCAGATCAATGACGACTATTACGAGGATCTGACGGTCGAGAATTTCGGCAAGCTGCTCGATGATCTCGCCGCCGGCCGCCCCGTGCGCGTCGGCTCGCAGACCGGCCGCATGACTTCCGAACCGGACGGCGGCCTCACCACGCTGACGACCTTCTATGGCGCCGACGGCAAGTCCGGCCCGCAATCCCTGAAGAAGTGACGGCCGCCATGCTCGAAGACAAGGACCGCATCTTCCAGAATCTCTACGGCTACGGCGACGCAGGCTTGGCTGGCGCCCGCGCGCGCGGCGCCTGGGACAATACCAAGGGCCTGATCGAGAAGGGCAAGGACTGGATCATCAGCGAGATGAAGGCGTCGGGCCTGCGCGGTCGCGGCGGCGCGGGCTTCCCGACCGGCCTCAAATGGTCCTTCATGCCGCAGAAGCCCGATCCAGCGCGCCCGCACTATCTCGTCGTCAACGCCGACGAATCCGAGCCCGGCACCTGCAAGGACCGCGAGATCATGCGCAATGATCCGCACCTGCTGATCGAGGGCTGCCTCATCGCCTCCTTCGCGATGGGCGCCAACGCCGCCTACATCTACGTGCGCGGCGAATACATCTACGAGCGCGAGGCGCTGCAGCGCGCCGTCGACGAGGCCTATGCCGCCAATCTGATTGGCAAGAACAACGTCAACGGCTGGCCGTTCGACCTCTACGTCCACCACGGCGCCGGCGCCTATATCTGCGGCGAAGAGACGGCGCTGATCGAAAGCCTCGAGGGCAAGAAGGGCATGCCGCGGCTGAAGCCGCCGTTCCCGGCCAACATGGGCCTCTACGGCTGCCCGACGACCGTGAACAACGTCGAGTCGATCGCCGTCGCCCCGACCATCCTGCGCCGTGGCGCGGCCTGGTTTTCGGGTTTTGGCGCCAAGAACAATGCGGGCACGAAGCTGTTCTGCGTCTCAGGCCACGTCAACAAGCGCTGCAACGTCGAAGAGGCGATGTCGATCCCCTTCCGCGAACTGATCGACAAGCATTGCGGCGGCGTGCGTGGCGGCTGGGACAATCTGCTCGCGGTCATTCCCGGCGGCTCCTCGGTGCGCTGCGTGCCGGCCGAGCAGATCATCGACTGCCCGATGGATTTCGACTCGCTGTCGAAGTTGCGCTCCGGCCTCGGCACGGCGGCGGTCATCGTCATGGACAAGTCGACCGACATCGTCCGCGCCATCGCGCGCCTGTCCTATTTCTACAAGCACGAGAGCTGCGGCCAGTGCACGCCATGCCGCGAAGGCACGGGCTGGATGTGGCGCGTCATGAACCGCATGGCCGAGGGCAGGGCCCACAGACGAGAAATCGACATGCTTCTGGAAGTGACCAAGCAGGTCGAGGGCCACACGATCTGCGCGCTCGGCGACGCCGCGGCCTGGCCGATCCAGGGCCTCATCACGCATTTCCGGCACGAGATCGAAAAGAAGATCGACGCCTATTCGGCGCTCGCCCCGCATCAGCCGGTCGAGCCCATTCGGACGGCGGCGGAGTAAGATCATGGCGAAGCTCATCGTCGACGGCATCGAGATCGACGTTCCCGCCGAATTCACGCTGCTTCAAGCGTGCGAGGAGGCGGGCAAGGAAATTCCGCGCTTCTGCTACCACGAGCGGCTGTCGATCGCCGGCAATTGCCGCATGTGTCTGGTGGAAGTGAAGGGCGGGCCGCCCAAGCCGACCGCCTCCTGCGCCATGGCCGTGAAGGACCTGCGCCCGGGCCCCAACGGCGAGCCGCCGGTCGTGCTGACCAATTCGCCGATGGTGAAGAAGGCGCGCGAAGGCGTGATGGAGTTCCTGCTGATCAACCATCCGCTGGACTGCCCGATCTGCGATCAGGGCGGCGAATGCGACCTGCAGGACCAGGCCATGGCCTATGGCGTGGATTCCTCGCGTTTTGCCGAGAACAAGCATGCGGTGACCGACAAGTATATCGGTCCGCTCGTCAAGACCTCGATGAACCGCTGCATCCATTGCACGCGCTGTGTCCGCTTCACCGCGGAAGTCGCCGGCACGTCGGACATGGGCGCGATCGGTCGCGGCGAGGACATGGAGATCACCACCTATCTCCAGACCGCGATGAAGTCGGAACTGTCGGGCAATATCGCCGATATCTGCCCCGTCGGAGCGCTTCTGCCCAAGCCGCAGAATTTCAAGGCTCGCCCGTGGGAGTTGAACAAGACGCCCGCTGTCGACGTGATGGACGCCGTCGGATCGGCGATCCGCGTCGACACACGCGGCCGCGAGGTCATGCGTATCCTGCCGCGCGTGAACGAGGCGGTGAACGAGGAATGGATTTCCGACAAGACGCGCCAGATCGTCGACGGTCTGAGACGTCAGCGCCTCGACCGGCCCTATGTGCGCGAAAACGGCAAGCTGCGCGTCGCGTCCTGGGGCGAGGCCTTTGGCGTCATCGCCGCCAGGACGAAGGCGACTGCGTCTGAGAAAATCGGCGCGCTTGCCGGCGATCTCGTCAGCGTCGAGGAAATGTTCGCGCTGAAGCAGCTCGTCGAGAGCCTCGGCTCGAAGAACCTCGACTGCCGCCAGGATGGTTCGAAGCTCGACCCGGCGCTCGGACGCGCCTCCTACATTTTCAACACCACGATCGCCGGTATCGAGGAGGCCGATGCGCTTGTCATCGTCGGCTCCAACCCGCGCAAGGAAGCGCCGGTCCTCAACGCGCGCATTCTCAAGCGCAAGCGCGCCGGCAAGTTCATGACCGGCGTGATCGGCGAGCGCGCGGATCTCACCTACGCCTACGAGCATTTCGGCGCGGGCCCCGAAAGCATCGCCGATTTCGTCTCGAAGGCGCCGAAGGATGTGGCCAAGCCGATGATGATCGTCGGCCAGGCTGCGCTCGCGCGTCCCGACGGAAAGGCGGTTCTCGCGGCGCTCGCCAAGGCCGCGCTCGACATGGGCATGGTCAAGGACGGCTGGAACGGCTTCAACGTGCTGCACACCGCCGCGTCCCGCGTCGGCGGCCTCGATGTCGGCTTCACGCCGGGCGAGGGCGGCCTTGACGCGATCGCCATGACCAACCCGGGCGGCGCCGATCTCATCTTTAATCTCGGCGCCGACGAGATCGACATCGCGCCCGGCGCCTTCGTCGTCTACATCGGCACGCACGGCGACCGCGGCGCGCATCGCGCCGATGTCATCCTGCCCTGCGCCGCCTATACGGAAATGTCCGGCCTCTATGCCAACACCGAAGGCCGCGTGCAGCGTTCCGACCGCGCCTGCTTCCCGCCGGGCGACGCCCGCGAGGGCTGGGCGATCCTGCGTGCGCTGTCGGATGTGCTCGGCAAGAAGCTGCCTTACGATTCGCTCGGCGCCCTGCGCTTGGCGCTGGTCGCGGCGCATCCGCAATACGGCGCGGTCGACGAGGTCGTCCCCGCCGAGGCCGGCGCCATCACGGCGCTCGCGGGTCTCGGCGGCGCGATGGACAAGACGCCCTTCGGCTCGGCCGTCGACGACTTCTACCTGACCAACCCGATCGCGCGCGCCTCGGCCGTCATGGCCGAATGTTCGTCTGTCGCCGCGGGCGGCTACAAGCAAGCGGCGGAGTGAGCCCGATGACCGAACACGCCTGGCTCTGGTCCGTTCTCTGGGACCTGCTGAAAAGCCTGATCCTGCTCGGCTGCGTGCTGATCTCGACCGCCGTGCTCATCTATGGCGAACGCAAGGTGTGGGGCGCGGTGCACCTGCGTCGCGGCCCGAACGTCGTCGGCCCGTGGGGCGTGCTCCAGCCCTTCGCCGACTTCGCCAAATTCATCCTCAAGGAGCCGATCTTCCCGGCCGGCGCCAACAAGGTCGTGTTCATTTTGGCGCCGCTCGTCGGCGTCGTGCTCGCCATGATGGCCTGGGCCGTCATTCCAGTGAACGAAGGCTGGGTCGTCGCCGACATCAACGTCGGCATTCTCTACATTTTCGCGGTTTCCTCGCTCGGCGTCTATTCGATCATCATGGCCGGCTGGGCGTCGAACTCGAAATATCCGTTCCTGTCTGCGCTGCGCGCCGCCGCGCAGATGGTGTCCTACGAAGTCTCGATCGGCTTCGTCATTGTCACCGTGCTGCTCTGCGCCGGCTCGCTCAACATGTCCGACATCGTTCGCGCGCAGGATACGAAATACGGGCTTCTGGGCTGGTACTGGCTGCCGCTGTTCCCGATGTTCATCATTTTCTTCGTCTCCGCCCTGGCGGAAACGAACCGTCCGCCCTTCGATCTCGCCGAAGCCGAATCCGAACTCGTGGCAGGCTACACCGTCGAATACGGCGCCTCGCTGTTCCTGCTGCAGTTCCTGACCGAGCTCGTCGCGGTCCTGACCATGTCGTCGTTGACCGCGATCCTGTTCCTCGGTGGCTGGCTGTCGCCGTTCCCGTGGATACCGATCATCGGCGCGCCGAGCGTCTTCTGGTTCCTGATCAAGGCGTGGGGCGTGGTCTTCATGTTCTCCATGACCAAGGCCATCGTGCCGCGCTATCGCTACGACCAGCTGATGCGTCTCGGCTGGAAAGTCTTTCTTCCGATTTCGCTCGCCTGCGTCGTCATCGTCGCCGCCGTGCTGAAATTGTCAGGACATTGAGGGTCGAACCATGAAACTCGACGCAGCGGTCCGCTCGCTCTTCCTCACCGAATTCGTCAAGGCCTTCGCGTTGGCGATGCGTTACTTCTTCAAGCCGAAGTTGACGCTGAACTATCCGCACGAGAAGAACCCGACCTCGCCCCGTTATCGCGGCGAGCACGCGCTGCGCCGCTATCCCAACGGCGAGGAGCGTTGCATCGCCTGCAAGCTCTGCGAGGCGATTTGCCCGGCGCAGGCGATCACCATCGAGGCCGGCCCCCGTCGCAACGACGGCACGCGCCGCACGACGCGCTACGACATCGACATGATGAAGTGCATCTATTGCGGCTTCTGCCAGGAGGCCTGCCCGGTCGACGCGATCGTGGAAGGCCCGAACGCCGAATTCGCTACCGAGACGCGTGAGGAGCTGCAGTACGACAAGCAGCGGCTGCTCGACAACGGCGCGCGCTGGGAGCGCGAGCTGGCGCGCAACATCGCGCTCGACGCGCCGTATCGCTGAGGGCCGACCGAATGACCGCCGCAGCCGTCTTCTTCTACATCTTCTCGGCCATCATGCTGGCGTCCGCCTTCATGGTGATCGCCGCGCGTAACCCGGTTCACTCCGTTCTCTTCCTCATCCTCGCCTTCGTGAACGCGGCCGGCCTGTTCCTGCTCGCGGGCGCGGAATTCCTGGGGATGATCCTGATCGTCGTCTATGTCGGCGCGGTCGCGGTGCTTTTCCTCTTCGTCGTCATGATGCTCGACGTCGATTTCGCGGAACTGAAGCGGGGTTTCCTGCAGGTTCTGCCCATCGGCGCCGTCATCGGCGCGATCGTGGCGATCGAGCTGATCATGGTCGTCGGCGCCTGGACGACGGCGCCCGCCAATCTGATCGCCATCGACGCCAAGGCGCCGGCGGGCATCACGAACACCCAAGCGCTCGGCCAGGTGCTCTACACCAAGTATCTGCTGTTCTTCCAGGCGTCGGGCCTCGTCCTGCTGACGGCGATGATCGGCGCGATCGTGCTCACGCTGCGCCACAAGGTGGTCAAGCGCCAGTCGATCGAAGAGCAGAACGCCCGTACGCCGGAAACGGCGGTCGAGCTGAAGAAAGTCGCGTCGCGAGCCGGCGTGTAAGGGGCAGGGGCAGTCATGGCGATTTCACTCACCCATTACCTGGTCGTGGCCGCGATCCTGTTCACGATCGGCGTGGCGGGCATCATCCTCAACCGCAAGAACATCATCGTCATCCTGATGTCGGTCGAGCTGATCCTGCTCTCGGTCAACATCAACCTCGTCGCCTTCTCCTCGGCGCGCGGCGATTTGACGGGACAGGTGTTCGCGCTGCTGATCCTCACGGTGGCTGCGGCCGAGGCCGCGATCGGCCTCGCCATTCTTGTCACCTACTATCGCAACCGCGGCTCGATCGCGGTCGAAGACATCAACGCGATGAAGGGCTGAGATGTATACCGCGATCGTCTTTCTCCCCCTTCTGGGCTTCCTGATCGCCGGCTTCGTCGGCAATCGCATCGGCGCGCGCGCGACCGAAATCATCACGACCGGCCTGCTGATGGTCTCGGCTCTGCTGTCGTGGGTCGTCTTCTCGCAGATCGCGCTCGGCCACGGCCACGCGGTCACGCCGGTCGTCGCCAACTGGATCACCTCGGGCGGCCTCAAGGTCGACTGGGCCTTGCGCATCGACTCGCTGACGGCCGTCATGCTCGTCGTCGTCACCACCGTGTCGAGCCTCGTGCACCTCTACTCGATCGGCTACATGCACGAGGACCCGAGCCGGCCGCGCTTCTTCGGCTATCTCTCGCTCTTCACCTTCGCCATGCTCATGCTGGTGACGGCTGACAATCTCGTGCAGATGTTCTTCGGCTGGGAAGGCGTCGGTCTCGCCTCCTACCTGCTGATCGGCTTCTGGTACGAAAAGCCGTCGGCCTGCGCCGCCGCCATCAAGGCCTTCGTGGTCAACCGCGTCGGCGATTTCGGCTTCGCGCTCGGCATCTTCCTAGTGTTCGTTCTGACGGGCTCGGTCGCCTTCGACGCGATCTTCGCCGCCGCGCCGGGCCTAGCGCACAAGAACATCGAAGTGTTCGGCTATACCTGGGACGCCTGGACGATCACCTGCCTACTGCTCTTCATGGGCGCCATGGGCAAGTCCGCGCAGTTCCTGCTGCACACCTGGCTGCCGGATGCGATGGAAGGCCCGACGCCGGTCTCCGCGCTCATCCATGCCGCGACCATGGTCACGGCCGGCGTCTTCATGGTCGCGCGCCTCTCGCCGCTGTTCGAACTCTCGCACACGGCGCTGACCTTCGTGACCGTGATCGGCGCGACGACGGCGATCTTCGCGGCGACAGTCGGCCTCGTGCAGAACGACATCAAGCGCGTCATCGCCTATTCAACCTGTTCGCAGCTCGGCTACATGTTTGTCGCGCTCGGCGTCGGCGGCTACGCGATCGGCGTGTTCCACCTCTTCACGCACGCCTTCTTCAAGGCGCTGTTGTTCCTCGGCGCGGGCTCGGTCATCCACGCGATGCACCACGAGCAGGACATGCGCAACATGGGCGGCCTGCGCAAGGAAATCCCCTTCACCTTCTGGATGATGACGATCGGCACGCTGGCGCTGACCGGCTTCCCCTTCACGGCGGGCTATTATTCGAAGGATGCGATCATCGAGGCGGCTTATGCGGCGGGCGCGCATTCCTCGGCCGCGGTCTACGCCTTCCTGGCGACGACGATCGCGGCCGGCCTGACATCCTTCTATTCATGGCGCCTCGTCTTCATGACCTTCTACGGCGAACGCGGCGCCAACGCCGTGCACGTGGAAGCGCACGGCCACGACGACCACGCGCATGCGCATGACGATCATGGCCATGGGCACGGCGATCACACGCCGCACGAGAGTCCGCTGGTCATGCTGGTTCCGCTCGGCGTGCTCGCCATCGGCGCGCTGTTTGCAGGCCTCGCCTTCTCGCAGAATTTCATCGGCCATCACTTCGAGGAATTCTGGAAGGGCACGATCGGCCAGGGGCCGGACAACCACATCATGCACGACATGCATGATGTCGCGCTCGGCGTCGGTCTCGCGCCGTCCTTCATGATGATCGGCGGCTTCCTCGTCGCGCTCTGGTTCTACATCCTCAAGCCCGGCACTGCGCGTCGCCTGGCAGAGGCCAATCCGGTGCTCTACCGCTTCCTGCTCAACAAGTGGTACTTCGACGAGCTCTACGACGCGATCTTCGTGCGTCCGGCCTTCTGGATCGGCCGCGTGTTCTGGAAGCAGGGCGACGGCAAGATCATTGACGGCCTCGGCCCGGACGGCATTTCGGCGCGCGTCGTCGATATCGCCAAGGGCGCCGTGCGCCTGCAGACCGGCTATCTCTATCACTACGCCTTCGCGATGCTGATCGGGGTCGCCGCCTTCATCACCTGGTATCTGATCGGCGGAGTGCGCTGAAATGACCGGCTTCGGCATACTCTCGGCGATCACCTTCCTGCCGCTCGTCGGCGTGGTGATCCTCATGTTCCATCGCGGAGACGACGCCGCGACCGTGCGCTCGATCCGCCACGTCGCGCTGTGGACGACGCTCGCGACCTTCCTCGTCACGCTGCTCGCCTGGAGCCGCTTCGATCCCGCGCTCGCTGGCTTCCAGATGGTGGAGAGCCAAGCTTGGGCCGGCGGCGGCCTCGTCTACAAGATGGGCGTGGATGGCATGTCCTTCCCCTTCGTGGTGCTGACGGCCTTCCTCATGCCGTTCTGCATCCTGGCTTCGTGGGAAGCGATCAATGTCCGCGTCAAGGAATACATGATCGCCTTCCTCGTGCTGGAAACGCTGATGCTCGGCGTCTTCTGCGCGCTCGATCTCGTCCTCTTCTATCTCTTCTTCGAGGGCGGCCTGATCCCGATGTTCCTCATCATCGGCGTCTGGGGCGGCAAGCGTCGCATCTACGCGGCCTTCAAGTTCTTCCTCTACACGCTCGTCGGTTCGCTGCTGATGCTGATCGCGATCATGTGGATGGCGAGCTTCGCGCATACGACCGACATCACGGTCCTCCTGAAGACGCAGTTCCCCGCCGATGCGCAGAAGTACCTCTGGCTCGCCTTCTTCGCCTCCTTCGCGGTGAAGATGCCGATGTGGCCGGTCCACACCTGGTTGCCTGACGCGCACGTCGAGGCGCCGACGGCGGGCTCGGTCATTCTGGCGGGCATCCTGCTGAAGATGGGCGGTTACGGTTTCATCCGGTTCTCGCTGCCCATGTTCCCGGACGCGTCGCACTATTTCGCGCCGCTCGTCTTCGCCATGTCCGTGATCGCGATCATCTACACCTCGCTCGTCGCGCTGGTGCAGGAGGACATGAAGAAGCTGATCGCCTATTCCTCCGTCGCGCACATGGGCTTCGTCACCATGGGCCTGTTCGCGATGAATCAGCAGGGCGTGCAGGGCGCGGTCTACCAGATGGTCTCGCACGGCCTCGTCTCGGGCGCGCTCTTCCTCTGCGTCGGTGTCGTCTACGATCGCATGCATACGCGCGAGATCGCAGCCTATGGCGGCCTCGTGCGCAACATGCCGCTCTACGCCGTGGCCTTCATGGTCTTCACGATGGCGAATGTCGGCCTGCCCGGCACCTCCGGCTTCGTTGGCGAATTCCTGACGCTGCTCGGCACGTTTGCGGCCAACAGCAAGGTCGCTTTCTTCGCCACCTTCGGCGTGATCCTGTCGGCGGCCTATGCGCTCTACCTCTACCGCCGCGCGATCTTCGGCGTGCTCGACAAGCCCGAGCTCGCCAACATCAAGGATCTGAGCGGACGCGAGATCGCGCTGCTCGGCCCGCTCGTCGTGCTCGTCATCTACTATGGCGTGCATCCCGGCCCGATCCTCGACGCCTCGGCCGCCTCCGTCGCCGAACTCGTCAAGTCAACGCAATCCGTCGCCGCCGCCGTGAAATCGGCTGCGCTTGCCGGCCACTGAAGGCAGACCGATGCATCCGCTCAGCTTCTCCATCGCTCACGCCCTGCCGGAGACGGTTCTGGCGATCGGCGCGCTGGCGCTGGTTCTCGTCGGCGCGATCCGCGGCGAGAAATCGGCCGGCCTCGTCGCCGAACTCGCCATTGGCGTCTTGGCGCTCGCGTTGGTCGTCATCTTCGTCGGCGCGAAATCCTCCGCCGATGTGTTCGAAGGCGCCTTCGTCGACGATCAATTCGCGCGCTTCATGAAGGTGTTGGTGCTGATCGGTTCGCTGGTGTCGCTCGTCCTGTCGCGCGACTTCCTGCAACGCGAGGGGATCGACCTCTTCGAATTCCCGATCCTCATCCTGCTGTCGACGCTCGGCATGCTGCTGCTGACGTCCGCCAACAGCCTCATCTCGCTCTATCTCGGCCTCGAGCTGATGTCGCTGGCGCTCTATGTCGTCGCCGCCTTCCACCGCGACAATCTCAAGGCGTCGGAAGCGGGCCTGAAATATTTCGTTCTCGGCGCGCTGTCGTCCGGCATGCTGCTCTACGGCGCCTCGCTGATCTACGGCTACGCCGGCACGGTGCAGTTCGACGGCATCGCCAAGGCGCTGACGGCGGGACCGCAGATCGGCGTCGTCTTCGGTCTCGTCTTCCTGCTGGCGGGCCTCGCCTTCAAGATGTCGACGGTGCCCTTCCACATGTGGACGCCCGACGTCTACGAGGGCGCGCCGACGCCGGTCACCGCCTTCTTCGCCTCGGCGCCCAAGATGGCGGCCGTCGCCATCACGCTGCGCGTCGTCACCGATGCGCTGCCCGGCCTCGCGCACGAATGGCGCCAGATCGTGATGTTCATCTCGATCGCCTCCATGGCGCTCGGCTCGTTCGCGGCGATCGGCCAGACCAGCATCAAGCGCCTGATGGCCTATTCCTCGATCGGCCACATGGGCTTCGCGCTGGTCGGTCTCGCCGCCAACACGGCGGCCGGCGTGCAGGGCGTCGCGCTCTACATGGCGATCTACCTCGTCACAACGCTCGGCGTCTTTGCCGTCATCCTCGCCATGCGGGTCCAGGGCAAGGCGGTCGAGACGATTTCCGATCTGTCGGGTCTCGCGCGCACCAACGGCTGGATGGCCTTCTTTATGGCCATGCTGATGTTCTCGCTGTCGGGCATCCCGCCGCTCGCGGGCTTCTTCGCGAAATACTACGCCTTCCTCGCGGCCGTGCAGGCGGGCCTGACCCCGCTGGCCGTCATCGGCGTGCTGCTCTCGACGGTTGCGGCCTTCTACTACCTGCGTATCGTCAAGATCATGTATTTCGACGACCCCGCGCCGGCTTTCGATGTCGCGCCGCTCTCGGTGCGCGTAGTCATGGCGGTCTCGACCGCTCTCGTCTTCCTGTTCTGGGTCTATCCCGCGCCCTTCGTGACGGCGGCCGCCAATGCGGCCAAGGCCTTCGCGTTCTGACCGCGCGAACAAACGGACTGCGAGCCCCAAGGCTCGCTTCGGGAATCGCGAGCCTTGGGGCTCGCGGTCCAGTTTCGCGGTGATGCGCCTTGGAGCCGAATCCGTCGCGCGTGGCTACCGTCTCGATTATCTCGACAGCGTCGGCTCAACCAACGCCGTTGCTCTCATGCGCGCGCGCGAGCAGGGCGAGCGCGGCCCCGTCTGGATCGTCGGCGGCGAGCAGACCTCCGGACGCGGTCGCATGGGCCGGCAATGGACATCGCCGCCCGGAAATCTCTATTCCAGTCTGCTGCTGACGGACCCTTGTCCGATCGAAAAGGCGCCAGAACTCGGTTTTGTCGCCGGCGTCGCGCTGGCCGAAGCCGCCAGCGCCGCCCTGGGAGCGCGTGAGCAACTCGGGCTCAAATGGCCGAACGACCTTCTCTGCGACGGCGCGAAGCTCTCAGGCATGCTGCTGGAGGCGACGCGCCTGGCCGACGGCGTGCTCGCGACCGTCATCGGCATCGGCGTCAATTGCCGCTCGCATCCCGATCTGCCGAACTATGCCACGACCGACCTCGAAACCATCCTGCCCGGAGCGGGCGATCCCGGAGCGTTTTTCGCCGCGCTTTCGGACGCAATGGCGCGCGCGCTGGAGATATGGGCGCGGGGCGAGAAATTCGCCGCCATTCGAGAAAAATGGCTTGCCGCCTGTCTGGGACGCGGCGGGTCGGTCAAGGTCGCGCTCGGCGAAAGGACGATAGAGGGCGTTTTCGACACGATCGACCCGCACGGTCGCCTGATTGTCTTGACGCCGGACGGGCGGGCGGCCATTGACGCAGGCGATGTCCTGCTCGGCCCCGCCGCACAGGCCAAATTGCGCGGAAAGGCCTGAATGACGCATTCCCGGGAAGAACTGGTTTTTGTCGCGCTTGGCGGCCTTGGCGAAATCGGCCGCAATGCGGCGCTCTACGGTTTCGGCGCGCCCGGCCGCCGCAAGTGGATCATGGTGGATTGCGGCCTGTCCTTCGCCGGCCCCGATCTTCCCGGCATCGACCTCGTGTTTCCCGACGTCTCCTACATCGAAAAGATCCGCAAGGACCTGCTCGGCCTCGTCATCACCCACGCGCACGAGGACCATATCGGCGCTATCGCGGCGCTCTGGCCGAAGCTCGGTTGCAAGGTCTATGCGACGCGCTTCGCCATCGGCCTGCTCGAAGCCCGCCGCCTCGGCGAGCCCGGCGCGCCCAAGGTCGAGATCGAGGAAATCCGGCAGGGCGGCCGCTTCACGCTCGGCCCGTTCGACATCGAGCCCGTGGCCATGTCGCATTCCATCCCCGAAAGCTGCGCGCTCGTGCTGCGGACCCCGGGAGGAACGGCCGTGCATACCGGCGACTGGAAGCTCGATCCCGAGCCCGGCGTCGGCCAGCCGACCGACGAAGCGCGGTTGCTGGCGGTCGGCGAGGAGGGCGTCGACGTCCTCATCTGCGATTCCACCAATATCGTGCGCGAGGGCCAGAGTCCGTCGGAAGGCGAAGTCGCGCGCACCCTGCGCGAAATCATCGGCAATGCGTCGGGACGCGTTGTGGTCACCACCTTCGCCTCCAATCTTGCGCGCGTGAAAGCCGTGGCGCTGGCGGCGGAGGCCGCGGGGCGCTCCGTCATCGTCGTCGGCCGTTCGCTCGAGCGCGTGATCGAAGTCGGCCGCGACTGCGGCTATCTCGATGGCGTCAAGCCGTTCCTGGGGCCGCAGAGTTTTTCGGATCTGGCGCGGAACAAGGTGGTCGTGATCGCGACCGGCAGCCAGGGCGAGCAGCGAGCGGCGATGGCGCGCATCGGTACGCGCGAACACCCCTCGATCAAGCTCGCCAGCGGCGATACCGTGATCTTTTCCTCGCGCACCATCCCCGGCAACGAGCGCGAGGTGAACGCCATCATCAACGGCCTGATTGATCAGGGGCTGGAGGTCATCACCGACCGGCTGGCGCTCGTCCATTGCTCCGGCCATCCGCGTCGCGGCGAGGTCGGCCGGCTCTATCAATTGCTCAAGCCCAAGGCGCTCATTCCCGCGCACGGCGAGCCGCTGCATCTCTCCGAACATGCCGCCTTCGCAAAGGCCGAGGGCATCGAGCATGTTCTCTCGCCGCGCGACGGCGATATCGTCGTGCTCGCCCCGGGCGCGCCAGCCGTCATCGGCCAGGCGCCGGTCGGCCGCATGGTCGAGGACGGCGCGGTGATGATCCCGGCCAATGACGAGGCCATCGCCCAGCGTGCGCGGCTCGCGTTTGCGGGCGTCGTCTCGATCGCGATCGCGCTGACCGCCAAGGGCGAGCTTGCCGGCGATCCCGATGTCGTCATGTCGGGCGTCCCCGAGCGCGACCGCAACGGCGCCATGCTCGACGCTGTCGTCGACGAAACTATATTTTCGACCATCGACGGTCTGTCGCGCGCCAAGCGCCGCGACGCCGACGCGGTCGCAAACGCCGTCGAGCGCGCGGTTAGAAGCGCGCTCGGCCAGGCCTGGGGCAAGCGGCCCCAGGTGCATGTCCTCATTCTCGAAGTCTGAAACCGGAGAAAGCCATGATCGGTCGCCTCAACCACGTCGCCATCGCGGTCAAGGATCTCGAAAAGTCGGCCGCGCTCTATCGCGACACGCTGGGCGCCAAAGTGTCGGCGCCGCAGCCCGAGCCCAATCACGGCGTCACCGTGGTCTTTATCGAACTGCCCAACACCAAGATCGAGCTGCTGCAGCCGCTTGGCGCGGATTCGCCGATCGCGAAATTCCTGGAAAAGAACCCGGACGGCGGCATGCACCACGTCTGCTACGAGGTCGACGATATTCTCGTTGCCCGCGATCATCTGAAGGCCAAGGGCGCGCGCGTGCTCGGCGACGGCAATCCGAAGATCGGCGCCCACGGCAAGCCCGTGCTGTTCCTGCACCCCAAGGACTTCAACGGCACGCTGGTCGAGATCGAGCAGGTCTGAGGGCAGGCGGCGCGCTGGACATGACCCTTCCCGTTCCAATTCCCATGGCGATCGCGATCTATTTCACTACGTGGTGGATCGTGCTCTTCGCCATCCTGCCGCTCGGCGTGCGCTCGCAGCACGAGAACGAGGAGGGCCGGCTGCTCGGCACCGACCCGGGCGCGCCCGTCGCGCCGAAATTGCTGATGAAGGCGGGCCTGACGACGTTGGTTTCGGCCATCCTCTTCGTCCTGCTGATGGTCTATATCGCCTGGCAGGGTTGACCCTGAGGGCGCCTGCGGCTACTCCCGGAGCGCCCGCAAGGGAGCGCGTAGCTCAGTCGGTAGAGCATCTGACTTTTAATCAGAGGGTCCTGGGTTCGAGTCCCAGCGCGCTCACCATTAACCGAAGCGAAAACAAGACATTGCCGGTCGTTTCGGATGGTCGGGTCATCAAGAGGAAAGCTTGGCGGCCAGGAAATCTCCGGCGCGCGCGAGCGCCTTTTGCGCCTCCGGCAGTTCCGCGAACATCTGGAACACGTGGATCATCGGTTCATGGATATCCAGTTCGCAATCGACGCCGGCTTCACGCGCCCGTCCGACCAGAGCGGTTGAATCGTCGAGAATGACTTCGCGGCCGCCGCATTGCACGAGCATGGGAGGCAGCCCGCGCAAATCGGCGAACAGCGGCGAGGCCAGCGGCGCGCGCGCATCGCCCGTCTTTCCGAGATAGCCTTTCGCCATGCCGAGGATCATCGCCCGTTGGTGCATGGGATCGCGCGTGTCGCGCGTGTCGTAGGATGCGCCGCTGGCGGTCATGTCCGTCCATGGCGACATGAGATAGGCGGCGCAGGGCAGGGGGAGCCGGGCCTCGCGCGCGGCCAGCATGCAGGCGAGCGCCAGCCCGCCGCCGGCGCTGTCGCCGGCAATCGCGATCCGCCCGGGCGCATGGCCGCTCTCGAGCAGCCAGCGGTACGCGGCGAGGGCGTCTTCGACAGGCGCGGGAAAGAGATGTTCGGGCGTGAGCCGATAGTCGATGGCAAGAACGCGCGCCTCCGCGGCTTCCGACAGGCGCTGGATGATATCGCGGTGCGAGCGAATCGAGCCGATGCGGAAGCCGCCACCGTGCAGATAGAGAATGATGCGGGTGGGATCGGCGCCGGGCGCGGCGATCCATTCGGCGTCGATGGCGCCGATCGTGAAACGCTCGACAGGCCAGACGCGAGCGCGCGCCACGAAGGCGGCGTCCCAATCGTCGCGCATGTGCTGGACGGTCGTGTCGCGCGTCCAGCGCGCGTAGATATTGCGCAGGCCGGCGACGACCGCATCGACCGGATCGTCCGCGCTCATGCCCCGCCGACGCCCATGCCGCCGGAGACGCCCAGCGTCTCGCCGGTGATGAAGCCCGCCTCGCGCGAGGCGAGAAACAGAATGGCCGCCGCCACTTCCTCCGGCGTGCCGAGGCGCCGCAGAAGCGTCATGCCGCGCATGGCGTCGAGCAGCTTTTCACCGCCATCCTGCACCGCGCCTTGCAGCATCGGCGTGTCGATCGGGCCCGGCGCTACGACGTTTGCGGTGATGGCGTAGCGCGCATTTTCGCGCGCGATCGACTTGGTGAAGCCGATGACGCCCGCCTTCGCCGCCGCATAGACGGAACCGCCGCGCGACCCGAGACGCGCCGCCTCGGAGGCAATATTGATGATCCGGCCGAATTTCGCCTTCTGCATGGCCGGCAGCACAAGATGCGTCGTGCCGAAGACGGAGCCGAGGTTGATTCCGACCAGGCGACCCCAGTCCTCGGGCTTCGTTTCGGTGAAGAAGGCGTGCTGGTCGACGCCCGCATTATTGACGAGCGTGTCGAAGGGACCGTGCGCATTGACGATGCGTTGCAGCGCCGGATAATCGGTGACGTCGGCTTCCGCGAATGCCGCACCGGTCGCGCGGGAAAGCCCGTCGCCCGCCGTCGCGTCGCGGTCGATGAAGACGACACGCGCGCCGTCACGCGCGAATGCACGTACGATCGCCGCGCCGATCCCCTTCGCGCCGCCCGTGACCAGCGCCGCGCGCCCGGCGAAGGCGCCGCTCATTTGCCGGTGAAGACGGGCTTGCGGCGCTCGATGACGGCGGCGAGGCCTTCGCGCGCGTCGGCCGTGCCGGACAGTTCGGACACAGTGCGCGCTTCTTCCGACAGGCAGGCGTCGACGCCCGTGCCGACGCCAGACCACAGAAGCCGCTTGGCGGCGGCCATCGCCTTCGGCGCGCCGGCGGCGAGTTCGTGCGCCCAGGCGGTTGCCGCCTTTTCCAGTTCGGCTTCCGGCACGATGCGATTGATGATGCCGAGCTCCTTCGCCTGCGCGGCGGTCAGGATCGGATTGGTGAGCACGATTTCGGCAGCGCGGCGCAGGCCGACGATACGGGGCAATGTGACGGAGACGCCGGCGTCCGGCGCCATGCCGACGCGCGTCGCGCCCGCGAGGAATTTCGCCGTATCCGCGGCTATGACGAGATCGGAGGCGCAGACGAGGCCGAAACCGCCGCCGCCCGCCGCAAAGCCGTGCACGGCGGAGATGACGGGGGCTTCCAGCCGCATCAGGCCCGTCACGGCGTTCTGCAGCCAGGCGGTGGCGACGCGCAAATAATCGGGCATGTGTTCGCCCTTGGAGGCGAACGTATGCACGTCGCCGCCGGCGCAGAAATTCTTGCCGGCGCCCTTGATGAGCGCGACGCGCACGTCGGGCCTTCCGTGCAATCCCATCACCGCTTCGCAAAGCGCCTTCAGGAAATCCACGTTCATGCCGTTGGAAAATTCGGGGCGGTTGAGCGTGATGGTCGCGACGCCGCCGGCGACGTCGGTGAGCACGAGATTTTCCGACATGCTTCGCGGCAACCTTTAGATGATGAAGGACATTGTGTAGATGGCGCGGTCGTTGTTGACGAGCGCGACCTTCTTGCGGGCGAGTTTGAAACCGTCGCCCGCGCGACGCAACGTATATTCGTTGCGCGAGCCCCAGAGGGTCTCGCCGCGCGCGCTCGATTCGAACACAAGCGAGTTTGCGCCGACGCGGATGTCGTCGCCCTCGCGTCCCAGCAGTTCGATATTGCCAATGATGCGTCGCAGACTCGAGCGCGGATCCTGCGTGTAGCGCTTTCCTGACAGGAGTTGGCGCACGCGCAGGCCGATGCGCGAGCGATTGTCGTAGATGATCGACATTTCCTTCTCGGGATCGATGTCCGCGCCATTGGCTGGAACCCAGTAGATGGCGTCGTCGGTCCAGAGCTCCTCCCATTCCTCGTAGCGATGTTCATCGGCGAGGCGGGCCTCATGGAACAGGAACTGCTCCACGTCGTGCATGAGTTCGCTGTCGGCGCGGGTCGCGAGCATCAGGGCTGCTCCATCAATGAACGATAATGTTTCCAGATGCCGCGCGAAGGAACTTCGTCGGTGGCGTGTGCGACGAGGAAGCCATCGTCGTCGCGGCGCTCGCGATGTTCGCCGCGGCCGAGGAAGACCCAGTCCGTGTCATGCGCCTCCATGCCGCGCTGCGTACGCTCGTACATTTCGGAATCGTCCGCCAGCAGGAAGCCGGCAGGGCCGACAGAACCCATGGTCTGCTGGCGCATGCGGCGGTTCAGGTCCGGCGCGCCCTTGAATTGCAGCGCGGTGACATGCTGGACGCTGTCGTTCACGCCGAGCGGCTGGATGACGAACATCTGGATCTCGGCGATGAAGAGGTTCGGGAAGATCATGACGTGCGGCGTGCCGTCGATCATGATTTCGCGCGCTTTCTTTTCGCCATAGGCCGCGTTCATGCGCGATACATAATCCGGCAGTTTTTCGGGCGTCGTCCCGAACCAGCTGAGCAGCGCGTCGCGCTTGCGGAATTCCGGGCGCAGGTCGAGTTCGGTATGGCCATTGCCATAGTCGCGCGTCAGCGCTGTCGACTTCGCGCCATAAAGGCCGCCGATGGCGCTGTCGGCGACGCTGAAGATCGAGGAATGCACGAAGGCCGGGTGATAGCCGTCGGTCTCGTTCTCGAGAATGAACTTCCAGTTCGCCTTCACGCGATGTTTCAAGAAACCGGCGGTGATCTCGATCTCGCCTTGCGGCGCATTATCGCACAGCCGATCAATCGTTTCGGCCGCGCCGCCGAGATGTTCCTCGAGGCTTGGGCCCTCGGTCGCGAAAGAGCCGAAGACGAAACCGCGATAGGAGGCGATGCGTGGCACGCGGCCAAGGCCGTGCTTGGATTTGTCGAGGCCTTCGTAGCCCTCGGGGAAGGCATAGCCTAAAAGCTTGCCGTCCGAGCCGAAATTCCAGGCGTGGAACGGGCAAGTGTGCATCGGCGAATTGCCCTTTTCCTTCGGGCAGACCTGGTTGCCGCGATGCGTGCAGCGGTTGAGCAGCAGATGCACCTGGCCATCGCCGCCACGGCTCATGATGATCGGCTGCAAGCCGATCGATTTCAGCACGTAGTCGTGCGCGTTGGGGATCTCGCTCTCGTGACCGACATAGACCCAGGTGCGGTACCAGATCTTTTCCAGCTCCAGTTCGAAGATCGCGGGATCGCGATAGAGCGTGCCGCGCACGCGGTCGGGCAGGATCATGTCGCCCCAGGCGGGCGTGGGGGCCATCATGTTCATCGGCTTTCTCCGATTTAAAATAATCCGACCAGTCGTTCTATTATTAAGGCTGGATGTGTGCGGGTCAAGGGAGGGGCGCACAGAATACCGCGGCCGGCGCGCCCCTCGGGTTTCGTTTATTTCACAGGCTTGTAGCTGAGAGTCGCGAAATCGGCCTGCATGATCTGGACCTTCTGGTCCGAGAAGCGCTTGCCGACGCCGAAGCTGATCGGCGCCATCACGCCGGTCTGCAGGTCCTTGGTCTTTTCGATCTCCGAAATGGCGCAGGCCCGCGTCAGCGCCTTGCCGCATTTGCGAAAGGCCTCGACGAGAACGCGCCCAGCGGCATAGCCGGCCTCGGTGTAGCGATTGATGCCCTTCACCTCGGCCTCGGTCAGATGCTTCTTGGCCTTCTCGATGAAGGCTTTACCGGCGGGGCCGGCGAGCGGTTCGACATAGTCGACCGCGTAGAGGCCGTCGCTGGCGGGCCCGGCGAGCTTCAGCACGACCTCGATGCGACCGGGCCAGAAGATTCCGACCGCCGGCTTGTAGGCGAGTTTTTCGAGCTCTTTGATCATCGCCACATTCTCGGAGATGATGCCGCCCGCGAGAAACACTTCAGCGCCGGATTCCTTCAGGCGCAGCATGTCTGACGCGAAGTCCGTCTGCCCCTTCTTGTAGCTGCCGGAATAGACGACATTGAGCTTCTTCGCCTTCACGATCGTGTCGAAGCCCTCGCGCACCAGCAGGCCGTAATCGTCGTCTTGAGTGACGATGCCCCATTTCTTCCCCGGAAACTTGTCGGCGAGGAAGGCGGTCAGCTCCTTGATGCCTTGCGTATAGACCTGTCCGAGCGCGAACACGTTCTTGCGCGCGGGCTCGAAGATTTGCGACACGGGCGCCGACGAGATGATGGTCGGCACGCCGGATTTCTCCAGCACCGGCATGGCGGCGATCGACTGGCCGGAGCCGGAAATACCGACGACGGAAAAGACCTTGTCGACGTCGATCACCTTGCGCAGGCCTTGCAGCGTGCGCGCGGTGACATAGCCGTCGTCTTCCGAGATCATCTTGATTTTGCGGCCGTTGACGCCGGCCTCGTTGGCCTCGGCGAAAGCGAGCTTCAGGCCGCTCGAATGCGCCTTGCCGAGCAGGGCCGGCGGGCCGGTGAAGGGATCGACCTCGCCGATCAGGATTTCGGTGTCCGTCACGCCTTGTTCTGCGGCAAGCGCCGGCGCGCCGTGCAGTGCGAGAGCGGCGAGCGCGGTCGCAAACATGTATCGCATGGTTTCCTCCCCTTCATTATGACTCAGTACTTTAGCGGCCAATGCGTCCAGAGCCGCTTGGCGTCGCGCCACACGCCGACGAGGCCGCGCGGCTCGAACCTCAGGAACAGGATGATCGCCACACCATAGGCGATGCTCTTGACCTCGTGCACCCCCGTCGACAGCAGGCTCTCCAGCGCGCCGCCGAACCAGCTGAAGAGAATGCGGATGGCTTCCGGCAAGAGGACGATGAACACCGTGCCGAGAACGGCGCCAAGCGCCGACCCGAGGCCGCCGACGATCAGGATCGCCAGCGCCTCGATACTGAACAGGAAGGGGAAGCCTTCCACGCTCACGAAGCTGAGATAGATGCCCATCAAGGCGCCGGCTATGCCGGTGATGAAGGCGCTGGTCATGAAGGCATAGAGCTTGAAAGCCTGCAGGTTGACGCCCATCGTGCGCGCCGCGATGTCGTTGTCGCGGATCGCCATGAAGGCGCGCCCGATGCGGCTGCGCTGGATGTTGAGGCAAGCGAACAGGGCGATCGCCGCCACGAGGGCGCAGAGCAGGGCGAAGGAGGTGTCGCTCGAGAAATCGAGCCCGAAGAACTCGGGACGTTGCACCGTGATCCCGCGCGCGCCGTCAGTGATCGATTTCGCTTCGAGAATGAGGTCCGCGATAATGTAGGAAAACGCGAGTGTCGTGATGGCAAGATACAGGCCGCGTAACCGCAGCGACGGCAGGCCGACCACGATGGCGAACAACGCGGGCGCAATGCCGGCCGCCAGGAAGCCGAGCAGCGGATGCATGTTGTGCTTGGCGACGACGATCGCATAGCCGTAGGCCCCGAGCAGCAGGAAGCCGGCATGGCCGAGCGATATGAGACCGGTGAGCCCGGTCAGAAGGTTCAGACCGAGCGCCCCGGTCACCGTGATCAGGACGAGTGTGAGCAGGGACAGAACATAGGCATTGACGACGAAGGGCGCGGCAATGAGCGCGACGACCAGAACGCCCGCCCACGCCCACACGAGACGCGAGTCCGAGAGGACGATGAGATCGGCATAGGTTTCCTTGAAATCGCCGCTGCGCATCACACCCTCACTATCTCGCGTTCGCCAAACAGGCCGAACGGTTGCACCATGAGGATGACGATGATCATCAGGAAGCCCGCAACATCCTTGAGGCCCGAGCCGACATAGCCGCCGGCGAGATTTTCCGCGACACCGATCAATATGCCGGCGAAGCCGGAGCCGATGACGGAGTCCAGTCCGCCCAGAATGGAAGCTGGAAAGGACTTGAGACCGATCTGGAACATGGCGGGCGAGAGGTCGTAGACCAGCGCGAAGAGCACGCCCGCGATGCCAGAAATTGCCGCGGAGCAGCCCCAGGCGATCGCGTGAATGCGCGCTGCCGACACTCCCATCAGAAGCGCCGTGCGGTCATCCGCCGCGACCGCGCGCATGGCGACGCCGATCTTGCTGAAGCGGAAGAACAGATAGAAGGCGCCCATGACGGCGAGCAGCGTCAGGATTGAGGCGATCTGTGCGCCGCGCAGGCTGACGCCCGCCATTTTCACGACATCGCGGCCGACGCCGAGATTGAGCGCATGCGGATAGGCGTCCCAGACCAGCGTGATCAGCGAGCGCAGGACCACCGCGACGCCGATGGTGACAAGCACGGTCGAGAAGATCGGCTCGCCGAGCATCGGTCGCATGATGAAGCGCTCTACCGCGAGCCCGAGCAGGATCGCAACGACGATCGAGCCGGCGACGACGACGAACACGTTTCCGGTGAGCGTGGTCGAAATCGTCCATGCGATATAGGCCACGATCATCGACATCTCGCCCTGCGCGAAATTGGCGAGGCCGGTCGCTTTGTAGATGACCGCAAAGCCCATCGCGATCAGTCCGTAAATGGCGCCGATGGCGATGCCGGAAGCGACAAGGTCCGCGAAAAGTCTCACGCTTCGCCCCCGTAGATGATCTGCAGCTCGCGTTGGAACTTCTTGTTGATGATGCTGCGCCGCACTTTTTGGGTCGCGGTCAGTTCGCCGTCGTCGTGATCGAGTTCCTTGTCGAGGATGACGAATTTGCGAATGTTCTCAACGCGCGCGAATTTCTTGTTGGTCTCGCGCACGAGGCCATCGACCAGGTCGATCGTTTCCGGCAGTTGCGACAGCGACTTGTAGTTGGTGTACGCCAGCCCCTTGTCGCGCGCCCAGCGTCCAACGGAATCGTAGTCGATCTGGATGAGCGCGCCCAAGAATTTCCGGCCCTCGCCGACCACGATCGCCTCCTTGATGAGGCCCGTGTCCTTCAGAGAGTTCTCGATCTCCGAGGGCGCGATATTCTTGCCGCCCGACGTGATGATGATCGCTTTCTTGCGATCGACCACCGCGATCTCGCCATTGTCGAGCACCTCGACGATGTCGCCGGAATGCAGCCATCCCTCGTCGTCGACCGTCGACTTGGACGCGGAATCGTCGAGGAAATAGCCCTTGAACACGCCGGGGCTGCGCAGCACGATCTCACCATCGTCGAGCAGCTTCCATTCCGTGCCTTCGAGCGCGACGCCGGCCGCGCCGATGCGCATGGCGCCGGGCGCCTGCATGAAGCCGACGCCGCCGCATTCGGTCAGGCCGTAACCCTGCGCTACGGGAATGCCGATGATGTCGAAGAAACGGATCGTCTCCGGCGACACGGCAGCGCCGGCGCATAGCCGCACGCGGCTGCGGTCGAGGCCCATGTGCTTCTGCATGTTGCGGAACAGCAGGAGCCAGTGCAGGCCATATTCAGCGCGATCAAAGAGACCCGCCTTGCCGCGCTGCCGCCGGTCCGACAGTACGCGCCCGCGCTTCAGCGACCAGTCGGCCGCCTTGCGCTGCAGCCAGTTGCTGTCGCCGAGCCGGAACATGAAGTTCTGTTGCATCTTCTCGTAGATACGCGGCACGCCGACGAAGGACAACGGCGCGATCTCGCGCACATTGGCCGCGACCGTGTCGATCGATTCCGCGAAATTCACGATGCCGCCGATGACGAGCTGCGTGACCATGGAATAGCAGCGCTCGGCGACGTGGCAGAGCGGCAGGTAGCAGATCGTCTCGAAGCGCGGCCGCTCGAGATCGGTCGCCTTGGCGTAGCGGTCGGCGGCATAGACGAGATTGCGATGGCTCAGCATCGCGCCCTTCGGCGGGCCCGTCGTGCCCGACGTATAGACCATGATCGCGACATCGTCGGGCTTAGCGAGATCGATCTCGGCGTCGAGCGCCTCGTCCGCGCCCGGATGGTCCTTGCGCCACACGCGACCGCGCTCGACCAGCGCGTCGAACGACATGAGCCTGTCGTCGCGGTAGTTGCGCATGCCCTTGGTGTCGACGCACACGATCGCCCGGACGTCGGGCAGGCCGTCGCCATTCGCCATGGCGTCCATGACCTTGTCGGTCTGCTCCTGATCGCCTGTGAAGACGACGCGGGCGCCGCAATGGCGCACGATATATTGCAGCTCTGGCCAGGGATTGGTGGGATAGATGCCGGTGACCGGCGCGCCCAGCATCTCGGCGCCGAGGTCGGCGTAATACCATTCGGGCGTGTTCTCGCTGGCGACGGCGACGCGGTCGCCACGCTTCAGGCCGAGCGACTGCAGGCCGAAAGCGACGAGCCGCGCGGTCTCGTAGTAATGCGCCCAGGTGAAGCGTTTCCAGATCCCGTGCTCTTTTTCGCGGATCGCGAGCGCGTCCGGATGCGCGGTCGCGCGCAGGCGCAGCAGCTGGGGCAGCGTGATGTCGGCGGCCGCCCGACGCGCCGCGAGGTTTCCGAGCCCATCAGAGCGCATTGGCGGCGCTCCCTGCCGGTTCCGAAGGACGTCCGCGCCGACCGAGATAGGCGTCGAGAACGGCCGGATCGTTGCGCACTTCGTCGGGCGTGCCGCCCGCGATCTTCTGCCCGAAATTCAGCACCTGCACCCGGTCCGATATGTCCATGACGACGCGCATGTCGTGCTCGATCATCAACACGGTGATCCCGAGTTCGTCGCGTATATCGAGAACGAAGCGCGCGATATCCTCGGTCTCTTCCTGGTTCATGCCCGACACCATCTCGTCGAGCAGCAGCAGCTTAGGCTCGCAGGCAAGCGCGCGCGCCAGCTCGACGCGCTTCTGCTGGCCATAGGACAGCTGGCCGACGACGGAATTGCGGATCTGCTCGATCTCCAGGAATTCGACGATCTCCTCGACCTTTTCGCGCGCCGCGACCTCCTCCGCGCGCGTGCGACCGAAGAAGAAGGCGGCTTCGAGCACGCTCGACTTCGTATGGATATGACGGCCGACGAGAATATTCTCGACCACGGTGCCGTGCTTGAAGAGCGCGAGGTTCTGGAAGGTGCGGCCGATGCCGAGCGAGGCGAAGCGCGCCGGCCGCTCGCGCGTGATGTCGGCGCCGTCGAACAGGATGCGCCCGCTCGTCGGGCGCAGCACGCCGCTGATCAGGTTGAACAGCGAGGTCTTGCCCGCGCCGTTCGGGCCGATGACGCTGCAGATCTCGCCGCGCGTCACGTCGAAACTGACCTCGGAGACGGCGCGCAGGCCACCGAAGGTGCGCGTCAGAGAGTCGAGCTGGAGAAGCGGCGCGGTCACGACAGCCACCTCTTGCGCCGCTTGTAATGCTTGACGTCGCGCATCGATTTGTGCGCCCCTGATTGCCCCGCGCCGAGGTAGAATTCCTGCACGTCCTCGTTCTTCGCGAGCTTGTCCGCGGGGCCGTCGAGCACGATGCGCCCGTTCTCGAGAATGTATCCGTAGTCAGCGATTTCGAGCGCGCGCGCCGCGTTCTGCTCGACAAGCAATACGGTGAGATCGAGCTTTTTCTTGAGGTCGAGAATGACTTCGTAGATGCGATCGATGATCATCGGCGCAAGGCCGAGCGAGGGCTCGTCCAGCGCCAGCAGGCGGGGACCGCTCATCAGCCCGCGCGCGATGGCCAGCATCTGCTGTTCGCCGCCGGACATATAGCCGGCGATCTGGTCGCGCCGTTCGGCGAGGCGCGGAAAGAGCTCGAACGCCTGGTCGCGTCGCTCGCGCCAGACGGCGGCAGACGTCGTGAAGCCGCCGACCTGCAGGTTTTCTTCCACGGTCAGCGCGGGAAACACGCGCCGGCCTTCGGGCACATGAACGACGCCGCGCCGCACGATTTCGTCTGGCGCGAAGGCGCTTATGTCGGCGCCTTCCAGATGGATCGAGCCATTGTTGATCTTGCCTTCCTCCGCATAGAGGATGCCCGACATGGCCTTGAGCATCGTGCTCTTGCCGGCGCCGTTGGAGCCGAGCAGGGCGACGAGCGCGCCCTTGTCGGCCTGCAGGCTGACGTCGCGCACCGCCTCGATCGCATCGTCGTAGACGACTTGCAGATTGCGGAATTCGATCATCGGCGGCAGCGCGTCGGGCGCGCGTTCTGCGGGTCCAGCAGGGGATTGAGGTTGCGTCGTCATGCGGTCAGAGCGCCGGCTGTCGGATCTTGGTCGTGCGTTCGGCGACGATGGCGTCGACGACGAGCTTTGCAGTTTCGGCACAGGCCTGGGTGCCGCCGTTGCCATAGTCCTTGACTGCGTCTCCGACCTGCCACAAGCCGCGCACGGCGCTGTCGCGCGGCAGATCGAAGCCGGCGCAGGCGCGCTGCGCGGGCCAATCGTCGCGCATCACCCGGATCGACAGCATCTTGGCCTTCCTGTCGAAATCAGGGAATTGCTCGCGCAGATCCTCGAGGCCGAGCGCCGTCTCCGCCTCGCTGTCGAAGTCGTCGAGCGCGGGCTTCGGGACCGCATAGGCGACGTACAGATGCCAGCCGGGCGGGGCGAGCTCGGGGCAGGCGGCCGTCATCGTCGCCATGTTGCAGAGGCGCCGGGTCTTGCCGAAGGTCACGATGCCCGGCGCCGTATGCAGCGGCTCGCGGCTCGCGAAATTGTAGACGATGTTGGCGGCGGATCGCAGGTCCGCCACGCGCTGAACATAGTCGGCGGGAAAGGCGTCGGCGCCAGCCAGGGCGAGCGTGCCTTTCGGTCCCGCGTTGCTGATGACGATGTCGCTTGCAATTCGAACTGTCTCGCCATCGTGCTGGACAATCACCCCGCGCACGGCGCCGTTTTCGATCTGCAACGATTGGGCCGGTGACGACAGCCAGACCTCGCCGTGTCTGGCGACAGCGTCGGCTAGCGCCTGCCAGACGCCAATCGTGCCCTGTGGGCAGAAGCCGAAGCGTTTGAAGGCGCCCTTGCTGACGAAATAGGTGAGGAAGGCGCGCGCCGGCAATTCGTCCGCATTGCAGGCGAAGATCGCCGCGCAAAGGTTGCGGAAGATGGCGTGGACGCTCTCGTTGCTGGTGAAGGTCGAGAGCCATTCGGCGGTGGACTGGCGGCCATCGGGCAGGGCGCCGGTGCGAGCCTCGGCGAATTTCTCGAGAATGCGCGCGGCCTGCTTGGTCATCTGTCCCAGCAGGAATCCCCATCCGCCCTTGCCGACGTCGACGACCTTGTGGTCGAGATAGAAGGCCGAAGCCGGCTCGGGAAAGCGAAGATCGAGCGGCGCGCCGACGAGATGGAACGTTTCCTCGAAAACGCCGCCGACTTCGAGAGCGATCGCGCCTTCGTTTACGATGAAGCCGTCGATGACGTTCGTAGTCGCGCGACCGCCGACCTTGTCGCGCGCCTCGACGAGAATGGGATGAAAGCCTTGATGGACCAGGCGCGCAGCCGCGCACAAGCCGCCAGCGCCGGCGCCGATCACGACGGCGTCGGCATGAACCTCTTTCATGCGTTCCCTCCTGACCGATCGCGGCGTTATCGCTCTTGTGGCCAGAATTCGATGTCTAATATAAACCGGACGACCGTTCAACTATTTTGATTATTGTCCGCGGTCGATTTATAAGCGACGGCCCCCGAGCATTTCGCGGCGGATGAACGGACTGGCCATGGCGCGCACGAGATCGCCCAAATTCGAAGACATTCAACTGGGCATATTGAAGAAGGCCGCGCGGCTTTTTGCAAGCCATGGCTACGAGCGCACGTCAATCGGCGATCTCGTGCGCGCCTGCGATCTTTCGCGCGGCGCGATCTATCACTATTTCGAATCCAAGGAGGCGATCCTGTTCGCCATGATGGATTCGCTGGTGCGTGGCTTGCTGGAGACATTGAGCGAAGCCGCAGCGGAAGACGGCGAGCCGATTGAGCGGTTGCAACGGATCATTGCAGCCTTTGTGGAAACGAATGCACGCTCGCCTGATGAGCAGAAGATCCTGCTGAACGATCTTGGCGCATTGAGTCGCGTCGAACAGAAGCAGATTCATGCGATCGAAAAGCAAGTCGTCGAACTCGTCGCCGACGCTATCGTTGCGGCGGACACCCGTGGCCTGGTCACGCCGGGCACCCGAAAAACCTATACGATGATGCTGTTCGGCATGATCAACTACACATACACTTGGTATGATGCGAAGGGGCCCGTGAAGCCGCGCGAACTCGCGGAAATAGCGACCGACCTTTTCTTCAACGGGTTTGCGCCTGACGGAGCGAAGGCCGCGCGCCGCATAATGAAAGCTGCTGAAGCCTGAGGCGCTCGGTCGACTTCATCACATCCAGCTACTCTACATCCGCTTTGCGACTTCCTCGAGCATAACCTCGGTCGCGCCGCCGCCGATCGGCAGGACACGCGCATCGCGCGCCATGCGCTCGATCGGCGTACCGCGCATGAAGCCTGTTCCGCCGTGCAATTGCAGGCAGCCGTGCACCACTTCGTGCAGGACTTCCGGCGACAACGCCTTCACCATAGAGACCTCGCGCACGCAGTCGCGACCTTCCGCGGCCAGTTCGGCGGCCTGATAGGCCAGCGCGCGCGCCGCCGCCGCCTTGCTCGCGAGCATCGCTAGCTTCTGGCGTACGCCCTGCTGATCCCAGAGCGAACCGCCGAAGGCGCGGCGCGTCTTCACATAGTCGACGGTCAGTTCGAGCGCCTTCGCGCTCTCGCCTGCGCAAATGCCGCCGATGCAGATGCGCTCGTTCTGGAACGTCTCCATGATGCCGTAGAAGCCCTTGTTGACCTCGCCGAGCAGCGCGTCTTTCGAGACGCGCACATTCTCGAAGGTGAGCGCGGCCGTGTCCGAGCAGAGCCAGCCGTGCTTGTCGAGCTTTGTCGCGGAAACGCCTGGCGTGTCGCGCTCGACGATGAAGAGCGAAATGCCGCGGCTGCCCTTGGCGTCCGGGTCGGTGCGCGCGGCGACGATCAGGAGATTTCCATAGACCGCATTGGTGATGAACATTTTCGATCCGTCGATCACCCAGTCGTCGCCGCGGCGGCGGGCGCGGGTCTTGAGGCCCGCGACGTCCGAGCCCGCATGCGCCTCCGTCACGGCGATCGAACAGATCATCTCGCCGCGCACGATCGCCGGCAGATATCTTGCTTTTTGCTCGGGCGTGCCGCGCAGCGTGATATGGCCCGCCGACATGTCGGTATGCACGAGAACGGAGGAAGTGAATCCGCCGAAAGTGCAGCGGGCGAGTTCCTCGGAAAACACCATGGAGGCGAGCGGGCCGAGGTCCGTGCCGCCATATTCTGTCGGATAGCGCATGCCGAGCAGGCCGAGCTCGCCCATCTGTCGAAAGATTTCGCGAGGAATCTTGCCGGCGCGCTCCCAGTCCTCGCCGTTCGGCAGCACGTTCTCATCGACGAAGCGTCGCACCTGATCTCGCATCTGCACGAGATGTTCGGGCAGGGACGGCGGGTCGGGAAAGCGAAATTCGACGGCCGACGAGCCGCGCGCCTGAACGTTCATGTCTCCTCCGGCAGGCCGCACTGGACGAGGCCCTTATTGTTGCTGATAATTAAACCGAGCGTCCGGTTTATGCAATCGACGCGGAAGCGATGGAGGAAGGCGCTTGGCGATGGTGATCTCCGAAAGACAAGGCGCAGTCGCCGTTCTGACGCTCGACAATCCCACGCAATACAATGCGCTCGCCTGGGACCTGCTGCGCGATCTCAATGCGGCGTTCGATGCAGCGCTTGCCGATGACGACATTCGCGCCATCCTGCTTACGGGCGCCGGCAAGGGCTTCTGTTCGGGGGCGCAATTCGGCGGCGACACGTTCGCGCAGGGCGAGAGGATCGCGGATGCCATGCGCGATCTCGTCAATCCGGTGATCGAGAAAATGCGCAATTCGCCCAAGCCGGTCGTGACAGCGATCAACGGTCCGTCGGCGGGCGCTGGCGTCGGCGTGGCGCTCGCTGGCGACATGGTCATCGCGGCGCGCTCGGCGCGCTTCATCCTCAGTTTTGTTCGTCTCGGCGCGACGCTCGACGGCGGCACATCGCTCTTCCTGCAGCGCGCGATCGGCGTCGCGCGCGCCCGCGCGCTGGCGCTGACGGGCCAGCCGCTGACGGGCGAGCAAGCGGCGGAATGGGGGCTGGTGTGGAAATGCGTCGACGATGCGGATCTGATGGAGGAGGCGATGGCTGCGGCGCAGAAGCTCGCGGCCGGTCCACCCATCGCCATTGCCGCAATCAAGGCGCAACTCGAATCCGCCTGGATCGCCGATCTCGCCTCGACGCTGGAACGTGAGGCGGTCGATCAGGCCGAGGTCTTCAAGACGGCGGATTTGCGCGAGGGGGCGGCGGCCTTCGTCGAGAAGCGCGCACCCAGATTCGTGGGGCGCTGAGCGAGCCGCGCAAGGCGTGGAAGACCGCAGGGAGATGGCGCGTCGCCATCTCCCTACGTTTGTTGATTACTTGTATTTCTGGTTCCGCGCGATCGGCTTCCAGCGACCCTTCTGCACCTGCGCGATGAGCAGTTCCTCGGAGCCGAGATGGTTGGTTTTCGAGAACTTCACCGGCGCCTGACCGAAAATGTCCTGGAAGGGCGTGCCGGTTTCCATCTTGTCGATCAGGCACTCGGTCGTCAGCGCCTTGCCGCACTGCGCGGCATAATGCGCGAAGGCCTGCATGCCGTTATAGCCGGTCGTGGTCTGCAGGTTCGGCGCGACGCCGAACATCTTCTTGTAGTCTTCGATATACTGCTTGACCTTGCCCGTCGCGGTATCCTCGTAGAAGATTTCGAGCTGGCCGACGCCGTAGAGCCCCTCGGCCATTTCCTTGCCGAGATCGACGACGTCAGGAACGTAGGTCGGCGAGAAGGCGACCCAGATCGGCTTGTAGTCCGTCTTGGAGGCCACGGTCAGAATGCCGACGGATTCGCGCGTCACCGAACCCAGCGAGACCAGGTCGCAGCCATCGGCCTTCAGGCGCGCCACCTGCGACGAGAAGTCGGTTGCGCCACGCTTGAATGACACCATCGTGCCCTGCGGGATGTTCATGGCCTTCAGCTGATCCTTGTAGGCGTCAGTGAAGTTTTTGCCCATTTCGTCATCCTGGTAGATGATGCAGGCCTTCTTCGGCTTCTTGGTCTCGACCAGATATTTGATGCCGACGCGCGCCTGATCGTAATAGGGCGAGAAGATGTTGAACTTCAGCCGGTCCTCCGGCTTCTTCGGATCCATGGAATAGGTGAATTCCGCGGCCGTGATCGAGAAGAGGTTAGTGATGCCGGCCGCCTGCACGATCGGCAGAGGCGCGAGCGTGGTCGCCGAACCCATCGGCGAAACGATCGAGAACACCTTGTCGAGTTCGATCAGCTTCTGCGTGGCGAGCACGGCCTTCTTGGGGTCGTAGCCATCATCCTCGAGGACATAGCGAATCTTGCGGCCATTGATGCCGCCGGCCGCGTTGATCTGCGCCACCGCCAGCTTCGCGCCATTGGAGGCGGGAATGCCCCACGACTTGATGGGCCCCGAAAGGTCCATATGCGTGCCGACCACGATCTCCGTGTCGCTGACGCCCTGGGTCTTGAAACCGGCCGCGAAAGCCGGCGACGCGGCGAGCGCGCCTGCCGCGACGCCCACACCGAGCGCTAGAGCAAGTCTTTTCATTTACTGTTCCCTCCCTTTTCGAAGCCTGTCAGCTTCTCCGTACCGAAAACATCTCGTGAACAAGGCGACGACGCAAGTTCATGGCCGGACCGAGCAGCAGATCACCGGGACCGAACGGCCGGTCGGCGATCGTAATCTCCGTGATGCGCGCTTCGCCAAGCGTCCCGACCGTTCGCGAGACTTCCTCGGCGATCAGCGCACGGATCTCGTCCGCCTCCATCAGGCTCTTGTAGTGCGTGAAGGGAATGGCCTTCGTTTGCGCATGCTGAACGACACTGTCGTAGTCGGCGAAGACGATCGCCGACAGTCGATCACGCTTGTCGCCGCTGACGATGGCGGCGAGAATGTAAGGAGACGTCGCCAGCGCATCCTCTATCGGCCAGGCCGAATGCTCGCCGATCGCCGCGTCGCGCGCGCCGCGCAGGGCAAATCCGGCGCCGCGCGCCTCGGCGAGATCGCCCGCCTCGAAAGCTTCGCTCGTCCGCCGCGCTTCGCCCGCGAAAGATGCGCAGAGCGCGGCCGAACGGAGCTGGAGCGAGCCGTGCGCAGAGATTTCATAGGAGGCGCCGCGCGCCAGAGCGAATTCGCGCGACCGCTCAGCTGCGATGCCGACCGCGCCCGCGGCCTCCGTCACGGCATATACGTCCTGCACGGGAACGCCGAGCGCCGCGAGCTTTCGCGCCACGTCCGGCGCCAGAGGAGCGCCGGCCGACAGCGCAACGCGCGCGCGCGACAGGCCGAAATCGCGTCGCACCTTGCGCAGGACCAGCGATCCGAAGACCCCGGACCCGCGCATCGCGCTGTCGAACATCCGCTGCTGCATCCGTGTCGCGGCGGAGCTCGCGCGCGAAAGATTTCGTGAGAAGCCGCTCCACAGCGCAGGCGATCCGGTGACGATCTGCGGCTGCAATTCGCGCAGGTTGTCGGCGACGGTCTCGACGCTCTCCGGAAAGTTCACGATCACGCCGGCTGAAAGGCAGGCATAGAAGCCGAACACACGCTCGAAGGCGTGGCTCGACGGCATCAGTGCGAGGCGTTCGTCGCCGGCCCGCAATTCGACGAGCGAGAGGGCGCTGTCGACCGCCGCGCGCAGCGCGGCATGGGTGAATTGCGCCGCCTTCGACGGAGCGGACAGACCCGATGTCGGGATGATGGCGGCAAGCGTTTCGCCCAATGGCGCGCGCCAGGGCGCGTCCACCCGGGCGCTGGCGTCCGCGCCGGCCTTCAGAAGCGTGTCGAATGCAATGACATGCTTGTCGCCAACTTCCGCGGCGGCGATAGCGTCGAAGCAGACGACGGTCTCGATGCTCGGCAGTACGTCGCGGAGATCCAGCGCCGCATCGAGCGCTTCCAGCGTATCGACGATCAGGACGCGAACGTTGCAGCGCGCGACGAGCGCCGCGAGTTCGCCGGGCGCTGCTTCCGCATGAAAGCCCGCCGATATCGCGCCAGTCGACTGGATCGCGAGATCACAGATCAGCCATTCCGGGCAAGGCGCGGCGAGAATGCCGGCGGTCTCGCCGGGTTTCAGGCCGAGGGTGGCGAGGCCCGCCGCGCAATCGGCGACTTCGCGCGCGAGCGTTGCGCCGTCCTTCTCGTTCCAGATGCCGAGACGCTTGGCGCGAACCACGGTGCGCGCGGGCTCTGCGAGCGCGCGGGCAAGGACGAGACCCGGAAGGCTTGCGCTGTCCGGTGCGATCTCAGGCATCTTCACAGCCGCGTTCATGATGTCGCCCTCGCGCGTTCGCGCCGATTGCGGCCGCGCGAATCCTCGGCATGAACGCCGAGATAGGATTCGCGAATCTCGTTCGAATTCATCAGCGCCTCGCTCGTGTCGTGCATCACGACGCGGCCGACTTCGAGGACGTAGCCATAGTCCGCCGTCTCCAGCGCCACCTTCGCGTTCTGTTCGACGAGCAGGATCGAGACGCCTTCCTCCTTGTTGAGGCGGCGGACGATCTCGAAGATTTCTTTCACCAGTAGCGGCGAGAGGCCGAGAGAGGGCTCGTCGAGCAGGAGCACTTTCGGACGGCTCATCAAGGCGCGGGAAATGGCGAGCATCTGCTGCTGGCCGCCCGACAGGAGGCCGGCCGGCTGATCGCGCCGCTCGCGCAGCACCGGGAAATAATCGTAGACCTTCTCAAGATCGGCGGCGACGCCGCTCTTGTCCTTGCGCAGATAGGCGCCCATCCGCAGATTGTCGCGCACCGACAGGAAGGGAAACACTTCGCGCCCTTCCGGCACGTGGCTCATGCCGAGCGCGACGATCGCATCCGGCGCCATGCCCTGAATGCGGCGGCCCTCGAGCTCGACCACGCCGGTCACGGGATCGAGTACGCCCGATGTTGTCTTGAGGATCGTCGTCTTGCCCGCGCCATTGGCGCCGAGCACGGTGACGATTTTTCCACGCGGAACCTCCAGGCTCACGCCGCGGATGGCGGTGATCGGCCCGTAAGCGGCTTCGACATTGGAGAGACGCAGGATCGGTTCGCTCATCCCTTACGCTCCCAGATAGGCCGCGACGACATCGGGATGGCTCTGCACTTCCTGCGCGGTCCCCATCGCCATGATGCGCCCGTAGTTCAGCGCGAGCACGCGGTCCGAAACGCGGCTGACCAGAGACATGTCGTGTTCGACCATCAGAATGGTGATGCCGAGGCGACGGTTGATCTCGAGAATCCACTCGGCCATGCGCGAGGTTTCCTCGACATTGAGCCCGGACGAAGGCTCGTCGAGCAGCAAGACCTCCGGGCCGATCGACAGGGCGCGGCCGACTTCCACCACCTTGCGCACGCCATAGGGCAGGCCGGCGATCAGCGTATCGCGGTAGCGCTGCAGGCGCAGGAATTCCATGACCTCCTCGACCGCGTGGCGATGGCCGACCTCTTCGCGCCGCACCCTCGGCAGGAAGAACAGGTCCTCCCAGAAGCGGGTGGTGGAATGGCGGTGGCGACCGACCAGCAGATTTTGCAGCATCGAGGCGTTGTCGAACAGCTCGATGTTCTGGAAGGTGCGCGCGATGCCGCGCCCGGCGATCTGCTGAGCGTTGAGCTGCGTGATCTCCTCGTCCTTGAAGACGATGCGCCCGGTCGTCACGTTGTAGAGACGGCTGATAAGATTGAAGAGAGTGGTCTTGCCGGCGCCGTTCGGGCCGATGATCGTGAAGATCTCGCCCTTGGCGACGTCGAAAGAGACGCCGTCGACCGCCTTGAGGCCGCCGAACTGGATCGAGACGTCTTCGAGCGCGAAATAGGTCACCGGCCGCGCTCCGACTTGAGATACATCTTCTGGCGACGGAAGGTCGCCGGCTTGTAGAATGGGAACGCCTTGAACCAGGTCTTGATCTTCATCCACCGTCCGTCGAGCCCCATCGGCTCGTAGATGATGAAGAAAATGATGATGAGACCGAAGATCAGGCTTTTTACGCCGGGCGCAGCCAGCAGGACGCTCGCCTTGTCCTGCGCCATCGCCGAGCCCGTGATCGCGCCGATCAGCGCCGGAAGCTTGTCCTTCACGAAGACGAGCAGCGGATCGACCATAATCATGAAGACCGCGCCCAGCGCCGCGCCGCGCAGCGAGGCGATGCCGCCGATGATGATGATCATCACGAACTCGATCGACAGCGCGAGCGTGAACATTTCCGGGCTGATGAACGACAGTTTGTGTGCGTAGAGCACGCCCGCGAGCCCTGTCATGCCGGCCGAAAGCGCGAAGGCGAAAGTCTTGTAGCGCGCGGAATCGACGCCCATGCTGCGCGCCGCCGTCTCGCTGTCGCGCAGCGCCAGGAAGGCGCGTCCGGTCGGCGACCGAATGACGTTGACCGCGATCACGATGACGAAGACCGTCACGCCGATGCAGAGATAATAGAGACCCCATTCGCCGAGCCTCTCGCCGAATACGGACGCCGGCTTGACCATCATGCCTTCGTTGCCGTTCGTCACAGTCTCCCAGCGCGCGAGGATTTCCTCGACGATCAAGGCAAACGCGAAAGTCGCGATGGCGAGATAGATGCCATGCAGGCGCAGCGCCGGCAGGCCGACCAGCCATCCCACTAGCCCGGTCAACAACCCCGCCGCCGGCAGGTAGATGTAGATCGGCACCCCGAATTTCGCGGCATTCGCGGCCGTATAGGCGCCGATCGCCAGGAAGGCGGCATGGCCGATCGACGTCTGGCCGGCATAACCCGACAGCAGAACCAGGCCGATGCCGACGATCGTGTAGATCAGCACGAAGACGATCTGGCTCAGAAAATAGGAGCCGAGGACGAAGGGCGCCGCGCACAGCAGCAGCAGCAGCACGCCGTAGGAGGCGACGGACTGCGGCGTCTTGAACAGGTTGAGGTCGCCCTCGTAACCGGTGCGGATCTTGAAGGCCATCGTGTCAGACCTTCTTCAGGGCCGCGCCGCCGAACAGGCCTTGCGGACGCAGGAGGAGAACAGCGAGCAGGACGACATAGGCGGCGATGTCCTTGAAACCTTCCGGCAGGTAGAAGCCCGAAAGCGTCTCGACGATGCCGATGATCACGCCGCCAGCGAGTGCGCCGGGAATGGAGGTGAAGCCGCCGAGCACGGCCGCGGGAAACGCCTTGAGGCCCAGGAAGCCGAGGTTGGCGTGGATGAAGGTAATGGGCGCCAGCAGAATACCGGCGGTCGTCGCCACCATGGCCGAGATCGCCCAGATCGCCGCGAACATCTTCTTGACCGGTATGCCCATGTAATAGGCGGCGAGCATGTTCTGCGAGACCGCCTGCATCGCCACGCCCATGCGGGTGAACCGGAAGAAGGAATAGAGGATCACGCAAAGCAGCGCGGTCGCCACGATGATCGAGAGATTGTCCGCCGAGATCACCAGCGGCCCCATATGCACGACGCCCTTGGAGAAGGGGGTCTCGATGCGCAGGTCGTCGGTGCCCCAGAACATGCCGGCAAGCGCGCGCAGCACCATGCCGAGGCCGATGGTCGCCATGACGATCGAAAACTGGGGATAGCCGAGGATCGGCCGCACCACGAGGCGCTCCATCGCCATGCCAAGCACCGCCATGCAGATGACGCAGGCGGCGAAACCCAGCCAGTAGTTGAGCCCGAGCGAGGCGATGAACGTGTAGGAGAGAAAGGCGCCGAGCATCATCAATTCGCCCTGGGCGAAATTGACGACCTCCGTCGCCTTGTAGATCAGGACGAAGCCGAGCGCGATCAGGCCATACACGCAGCCAACGGCAATCCCGCTTATCGTCTGCTGGACGAAGTCGATCATATTCCTCCCCACCGGCCGCTTTTGCGGCTTCTCGCGCGACGGGCCCGACGCAGTCTCGACGTTATGTCGTACAATCTTGCCCGACGCAGACTAAAGTCTGACGCAGGCCGGGCAGCTAGGCAAGCGGAAATTTAAGCAGCCGATTAATTTATTGGGAGCGTCCTGTCGGCGCAGTTCAAAGGCCGGGCTGGCGCGTGTCGCCCAGGACCGCAACGACCGCCGCCGAAAGATCGTCGGCGACAAAGCTCGGCGCGATAGCGAGCGCGGCTTCCTGTCCGGTCCGATATTTGCCCGTGCGCACGAGAATGCCGGCGAGCCCGGCCGCCATGGCGCCGCCGACGTCGGCTTCGACGTCGTCGCCGATCATCGCTATCCGGTGCGGTGCGAGACGCAGGGCCGCGACCGCTGCGTCGAAGAAATCGCGCGCCGGCTTTCCGTATACGCTCGCCTTGCGACGGCTCGCAAATTCGAGTGCGGCTACAAAGGGACCAGCGTCGAGGCTGAGGTCGCCATCCTGATCCTGAAAGGCTCGATTGGTCGCGAGCGCGAGAAAGTCCGCGCCGTGCATCAGCTTTCGGAATGCGGTGTTCATTTGCGCGTAGGTGAAAAACGGGCCGGCGTCGCCCACGATCACCGCCTCGCGGCCGCCGGTCGACAGGCCCTCGAAATCTTCTCGCAGATCGGGATGAGTCACCAGGAACGGTGACAGGTTGCGCTCAAGACAATAGGCGCGCACGAGCGCCGCTGGTGTGAAGATGTGCGCCATGTCGACGGCAAGGCCGAGCGCCGCGAGATCAGCCGCGACCTGGCGACGCGGTCGGCGCGTCGTGTTGGTGATGAAGCGATACGGCATGTGCGAACGCTCGAGGCGACGAAGCGCCTCTGCCGAGCCCTGAACCAACGCGCCGCCGATCGAGACGACGCCGTCGAGATCGATCAGAAGGCCCTCGATCCCACTCAGTTTGGTGTTGCCGCTGGATGCCGGCGCCGCCGCCATGGGGCCTCCCCGAACCTCGCTTCCAGAAGATGCAGCTAGCTGGTGTGCGACAAATTTCAAGCGGACGCGTCTGGTGTGAGCGACGCCTGACGGCGAAAGTCGCGTGGCGTCAGCCCGGTCCAGTTTCGGAAGGCGCGGGAAAAACTCTTCTCGTTGCGAAAACCGGCGGCCTGCGCCACGCGCTTGATCGGCGCACGGCCGCGCGCGAGCGCATGCCGCGCGATCTCGACGCGCGCTTCTTCCTTCAATTCGCGCAGCGAAGCGTCTTCGCGGGCGAGCTGGCGATGCAGCGTGCGGGTCGACAGCGCAAGCGCATCGGCAATGTCTTCGGCGGTTGCGTGCGGCGTACGTGCGTCGCGCAGCAGCTTGCGCACGCGCTCCACCAGCAGCCGGTCGCGGCGATAGGGCAGGACCGTGAGAGGCAGCGCCCGTTGCAGCATATGGTCGAGATCGACCTCGTCCCGCTTCAGCGGCAGTGCGAGATAGCGTGCATCGAAAGCGATTGCCGCACGCGGCGCGTCGAAGGCGAGGTTCTTGCAGAAGATGGTCGGATAGACCGACACATGCGCCGGCTCCGTAAAAGGGAATTCGGCGCGCGCAAGTGCAATCTTCGAATCTATCGACCAGCAGGCAAAGCCGAGCACGTAGCGCATGAGTGTGACGAGGCAGAATTCGCGATAGCGCCCGAGATCCCGCCGCTCCTCGATCGACCAGATCGCGAGGCCGCCGTCCACCTGGAGAGAAAACGCGACATCTTCGGTCAGGATGAGGTGGTGTCGCCGCCAGCGCCGCAGCGCGAGTTCGAGCGGGCCGCGCGTTAGCGAGGCGCGGCAGAGCATGCCATAGGCGCCCCAGGGCAGGCGGCGGGAAAACCATCCGAGCGCCTCGTCGTCGAGCTCGCGCATGGCGGCTTCCGCGAAAATCTCGAACTGCGCGGCGGTCACGCGCGCATTGCGGCGGCCGAGATCGGCTGGCGAAATATGCGCCCTCTGGAGCGCGTCGCCCGGATCGAGACCGCGATCGAGATAGGCGCGAATGGCCGCATTGACGAATGCAATCGGTGTGACGGCGCGGCCGGACGCCGCGAGAAACGGAAGGGGTTGGCGCACGCTCATCGCCGGTCAATTGTGCAAAAATGTGGCTGAAAATGCAACCTCTTGGGCGGCGCTGGCGCCGGCAGGCGATTAGGATCATCTTCGAACGTCGGGAGGACGAACATGAATATTCCAGGTATCGACCTCGGCCTGTCCGAGGACATCCGCATGCTGCGCGACACGGTGCAGGCTTTCGCCGCCGCCGAGATCGCGCCACGCGCGGCGCAAATCGACAAGGACAACGAATTTCCCGCCGACCTCTGGAAGAAGTTCGGCGACCTCGGACTGCTCGGCATGACCGCGCACGAGGATTATGGCGGCTCGAACATGGGCTATCTCGCCCACATCGTCGCCATGGAAGAGATTTCACGCGCCTCCGCCTCGGTCGGCCTTTCCTATGGCGCCCACTCGAACCTTTGCGTCAATCAGATCCGCCGCAATGGCACGGAGGCGCAGCGCAAGAAATACCTGCCCAAGCTCATCTCCGGCGAGCACGTTGGCGCGCTAGCCATGTCCGAACCGGGCGCTGGCTCAGACGTCGTCTCGATGAGGCTGCGCGCGGACAAGAAAGGCGACCGCTACGTCCTCAACGGCTCGAAAATGTGGATCACCAACGGCGGCGACGCCGACACGCTGGTCGTCTACGCCAAGACCGATCTCGAAGCCGGCCCGCGCGGCATGACGGCCTTCATCATCGAGAAGGGTTTTGCGGGTTTCAGCCACGGCCAGCATCTCGACAAGCTCGGCATGCGCGGCTCCAATACGTTTCCGCTCTTCTTCGACAATTGCGAAGTGCCGGAGGAAAACGTCCTCGGCAAGGTCGGCGAGGGCGTGAAGGTTCTGATGTCCGGCCTCGACTACGAGCGCGCGGTTCTGTCGGGCGGCCCGCTCGGAATCATGGCCGCCTGCATGGATGTCGCCATCCCCTACATGCACGAGCGCAAGCAGTTCGGTCAGCCGATCGGCGATTTCCAGCTGATGCAGGGCAAGATCGCCGACATGTATTCGACCTGGCAGGCGACGCGCGCCTATGTCTATGCGGTAGGCCGCGCCTGCGACACGGCGGACCACGCCCGCACGCTGCGCAAGGATGCAGCTGGCGCCATCCTCTACTCCGCGGAAAAGGCGACATGGATGGCGGGCGAAACGATCCAGGCGCTCGGCGGCGTCGGCTACACCAACGAATTTCCTGCCGGTCGCCTGTGGCGCGATGCGAAACTGTACGAGATCGGCGCCGGCACCAGCGAAATCCGCCGCATGCTGATTGGCCGCGAATTGATGGCTGAGACGAAGTGATATCGGACCGCGAGCCCCAAGGCTCGCGGCGCCGCAAGCGAGCCTGAAGGCTCGCGGTCCAACTATGGAAACGCCCGATGCAAGCCCTGAAATCCAACGTCAACACGCGGTCCGACGAATTCAAGGCAAACGCCGCCGCCATGCGCGGCCTGGTCGATGATCTGCGGGACAAGTTTTCGACCGTCGCGGCCGGCGGCGGCGCGGAGGCGTGCAAGCGCCACGTCTCCCGCGGGAAGCTGCTGCCGCGCGAACGCGTCGATCACCTCGTCGATCCTGGCGCGCCCTTTCTCGAGGTCGGCCAGCTCGCCGCCTATGGCATGTACGACAATGATGCGCCCTCGGCAGGCGTCATCACCGGCGTCGGCCTTGTGCAGGGGGTGGAGTGCATGATCGTCGCCAATGACGCGACGGTGAAGGGCGGCACCTATTACCCGATGACGGTCAAGAAGCATCTGCGCGCGCAGGAGATTGCCGAGCAGAACAATCTTCCTTGCATCTATCTCGTGGATTCCGGCGGCGCCTTCCTGCCGCGACAGGACGAGGTTTTTCCCGACCGCGAGCATTTCGGCCGCATCTTCTTCAACCAGGCCAACATGTCCGCCAAGGGCATTCCGCAGATCGCGGTCGTCATGGGCTCGTGCACCGCGGGCGGCGCCTATGTGCCGGCCATGTCCGACGAGAGCGTGATCGTGCGCAACCAGGGCACGATCTTCTTGGGCGGCCCGCCGTTGGTGAAGGCGGCGACCGGCGAAGTGGTGAGCGCGGAAGACCTTGGCGGCGCCGACGTGCATACACGCATTTCGGGCGTCTGCGACCATTTCGCGGAGAACGACGCGCATGCCTTGTTCATCGCAAGGCGCATCGTCTCCAATCTCAATCGCACAAAGCCCGTCGGCCTCAGGATCGGCGCGGCCGACGAGCCACTCTACGACCCGAGCGAACTCTACGGCGTCATCCCGACCGATACGCGAAAACCCTATGACGTGCGCGAAGTCATCGCGCGCGTGGTCGACGGGTCGCGCTTTGACGAATTCAAGGCGCGCTACGGGTCGACATTGGTCACGGGCTTTGCCGAACTCTATGGCTATCCCGTCGGCATCATTGCCAACAATGGCATTCTCTTCTCGGAGAGCGCGCAGAAGGGAGCGCATTTCATCGAACTCTGCGCGCAGCGCGGCATTCCGCTCATCTTCCTGCAGAACATCACCGGCTTCATGGTCGGCCGCAAATACGAGAACGCCGGCATCGCGCGCGACGGCGCGAAAATGGTGACTGCGGTCGCGACCGCGCAGGTGCCGAAACTGACCCTCATCCTCGGCGGCTCCTTCGGCGCCGGCAATTACGGCATGTGCGGCCGCGCCTATTCGCCGCGCTTCCTGTGGATGTGGCCCAACGCCCGCGTCTCCGTCATGGGCGGCGAACAGGCCGCCAGCGTTCTCGCCACCGTGCGCCGCGACGGCATCGAAGCCAAGGGCGGTGAGTGGAGCAAGGATGAGGAAGACAGGTTCAAGGCGCCGATCCGCGAACAGTACGAAGTGCAGGGTCATCCCTATTACGCGACCGCGCGGCTGTGGGACGATGGCGTCTTTGACCCCGCGGACACGCGCCGCGTGCTCGGCCTCTCGCTGTCCGCCTCGCTGAATGCGCCGATCCAGCCGACGAAGTTCGGATTGTTCAGGATGTGATGGGACGCAACCCCTCCCCCACAAGGGGGGGGAGGGAACCAGATTCGTAATGCGGCAAGGAAACGCCATGTTCGACAAGATCCTCATCGCCAATCGCGGCGAAATCGCCTGCCGCATCATGAAGACCGCGCGTCGCATGGGCGTCGCCACGGTCGCCGTCTATTCCGAGGCCGACGCCGGCGCGCGCCACGTGCGCATGGCTGACGAAGCGATCTTCATCGGCCCGTCGCCCGCGCGCGAAAGCTATCTGGTCATCGACAAGATCATCGATGCCGCCAAGCGCACCGGCGCGCAGGCGATCCATCCCGGTTATGGCTTCCTGTCGGAAAACGAAGCCTTCTGTCATGCCTGCGAGGCGGCGGGCATCGTCTTCATCGGCCCGCCCGTCGGCGCCATTCGCGCCATGGGCTCGAAGTCCGAGGCCAAGAAGTTGATGGAGGCGGCGAATGTGCCGTTGACGCCGGGCTATCATGGCGACGATCAGGATGCCGCGCTGTTGAAGTCCAAGGCCGACGCCATTGGCTATCCCGTCATGATCAAGGCGGCGGCCGGCGGCGGCGGCAAGGGCATGCGGCAGGTGATCAAGACGGAAGATTTCGACGCCGCGCTCGCCTCCTGCAAGCGCGAGGCGGCGGCGAGCTTCGGCTCCAACCACGTTCTGGTCGAAAAGTACATCGTCCGGCCCCGCCACATCGAAATTCAGGTGTTCGGCGATAGCCAAGGGGAATGCGTCTATCTCTTCGAGCGCGACTGCTCGGTGCAGCGCCGCCACCAGAAGGTTCTGGAAGAAGCGCCCGCGCCCGGCATGACGCCGGAGCGCCGTCGCCAGATGGGCGAGGCGGCGGTCGCTGCCGCCAAGGCGGTCGGCTATGTCGGCGCCGGCACGGTCGAGTTCATCGCTACGCAGGACGGCCAATTCTATTTCATGGAAATGAACACGCGCCTGCAGGTCGAGCATCCCGTGACGGAAATGATCACAGGGCTAGACCTCGTCGAATGGCAATTGCGCGTCGCCGCCGGGGAGCCGCTACCGCTGGCGCAGGAGCAATTGCACATCAACGGCCATGCGCTCGAAGCGCGTATCTACGCCGAGGACCCCAACAAGAACTTCCTGCCCTCGACCGGGAGGCTCGCTCATCTCGCGCCGCCGCCGGAAAGTCTCAATGTGCGCGTCGACACCGGCGTGGAGGAGGGCGACAGCATCAGCCCCTTCTACGATCCGATGATCGCAAAGCTGATCGTCTGGGACGACGATCGCGATCGTGCGCGTGCGAGAATGTTGCAGGCGTTGGCCGACTATCGCGTCGTCGGCGTCAACAACAACATCGATTTCCTCTCGCGCCTCGTCGCCTGTCCTGCCTTCGCCTCTGCCGATCTCGACACCGGCCTGATCGAGCGCGAGCGCGGCTTTCTCTTTCCGGGCGCCGAGACGCCGCCTGACGAGGCCTTCCTGATCGCCACGCTGGCCGACCTCCTGCGCGAACGCAGCTTTGCGCAAACGCGCGCGCAGCGCGGTTCCGACGCGGCCTCGCCCTGGCATGCGCGAGATGGATGGCGGCTGAACGGCGCCGCCAAGCGTTCGCAGCTCTATCGTTTCGGCGATGCGCAGACAGGCGTCAGCGTTCTCGCGCGCAATGACGGCTATGCGCTGTCGCTCGCGGACAAGACGCATGATGTGCGTGGAAAGATCGACGAACGCGGCGCACTGCGCGTTGAGATCGACGGCGTCCGCAAGGACGCCGCCGTGATCGCAGCCGGGCACATGCGCCATGTATTCCTCGACGGTCGCGCGTGGCGGCTCGCGGCGGTCGATCCGCTGCACGTCGCAACAGACAGCGCCGGCGGCCACGGCGGCCTCCTCGCGCCCATGCCGGGGAAGATCATCGCCATCATAGCCGAGGCCGGCGCCAAGGTCGACAAGGGCGCGCCGCTGCTGATCCTCGAAGCCATGAAGATGGAGCACACGATCGCCGCGCCATCGGACGGCGTGCTGAAGGCTCATCGCTTCGCCGTCGGCGATCAGGTCAGCGATGGCGCCGAGCTGGTCGAATTCGAGCCGGCGAAAGCGTAGGATAAAAAAACATCTCGAGGAAACGGCCATGACCAAGCTCAGTCACGACAAGGGCGCGACCGGCGTTCCGCTGATCGAACAGACGATCGGCGCCTATTTCGACGCGGCCTGCGCAAAACACGCGTCTCGCGAAGCGCTCGTGTCGCGCCATCAGAACGACCGTCTCACCTACGCCGAACTCAAGCGCCGCGTCGACGCAGTCGCCTGTTCGCTGAGGCGCCTGGGGCTCGAGAAGGGCGACCGTGTCGCCATCTGGTCGCAGAACAATGTCGAATGGCTGCTGACGCAGCACGCGACCGCCAAGGCAGGTCTCGTTCTGGTCAATATCAACCCCGCCTATCGTCGCGCCGAGCTCGAATATGCGATCAACAAGGTCGGTTGCCGCGCCATCGTCCTCTCGCCCGCGTTCAAGACATCGAATTACATCGAAATGCTCGGCGACCTCGCGCCGGAACTGACTTCGGCCCAGCCCGGCGCGCTGAAGGCGGCCAAACTGCCCTCGCTGCAATTCGTCATCCGCCTCGGCTCGGACAAGACTCCCGGCATGTACAATTTCGACGAGTTGCTGACGCAGCCCACGGATGCGGAGATGGATGCGCTGGCCGCGCTCGGCGCGACGCTCAAGGCTGACGAGCCCATCAATATCCAGTTCACTTCGGGTACGACGGGCAACCCCAAAGGCGCCACGCTCACCCACCGCAACATTCTAAATAACGGATTCTTCGTCGGCGAGGCGATCCGGCTCACCGACAAGGACAAGATCTGCGTGCCGGTTCCGCTCTACCATTGCTTCGGCATGGTGATGGCCAATCTCGGCGCGCTGACGCATGGCGCGACGCTGGTCTATCCTGCAGAGGCCTTCGATCCGCTCGCCGTGCTGCAGGCCGTGTCTGAAGAGCGCTGCACGACCCTCTACGGCGTGCCGACCATGTTCATCGGCGCGCTCGACCATCCCGATTTTGCGAAATTCGACCTTTCGTCGCTGCGCACCGGCATCATGGCCGGCAGTCCGTGCCCGATCGAGGTGATGAAGCGCGTCATCAACCAGATGCACATGAGCGAAGTGACGATCGCCTATGGCATGACGGAGACATCGCCGGTTTCGACCCAGAGCGCGGTCGACGATTCCATCGAGCTGCGCGTGTCCACGGTCGGTCGTGTCCAGCCGCATGTGGAGATCAAGATCATCGACGCCGACGGCAAGACCGTGCCGCGCGGCATGACCGGCGAATTTTGCACGCGCGGCTATTCGATCATGCGGGGCTATTGGGGCGACATCGCCAAGACGGCCGAGGCGGTCGATGGCGAAGGCTGGATGCACACCGGCGACCTCGCGACCATGGACGACAACGGCTATTGTAACATCGTCGGCCGCATCAAGGACATGGTCATTCGCGGCGGCGAGAACGTCTATCCGCGCGAGATCGAGGAATTTCTCTATCGCCATCCGAAAATCAGGGATGTGCAGGTGGTCGGCCTGCCAGACAAGAAATTTGGCGAGGAGCTCTGCGCCTGGATCGTGCCGCGCGAGGGCGAGACGATCACGGAAGACGAAGTGCGCGATTTCTGCAAGGGACAGATCGCGCATTACAAGGTGCCGCGCTACATCAAGTTCGTCGACGGTTTCCCGATGACGGTCACCGGCAAGATCCAGAAATTCCTGATCCGCGACCAGATGAAGCAGGAACTGGGACTCGAGGAAAGCAAGACCGCCTGAGGCGCAGGGCGGGCGCGCAAGGAGACGCGATGCGGCGTTGGAACGGCTGGGGCGACGACGCAATCGAGGCGCATCTGCCCGAAGGCGCGCTCGATTTTCTCCGCGCGCGCATCGGCGCGGCGCAACGGCCGGTCGACGCGACGAAAGAGCAGGCGCTGGCCTATATCGGCGGCTCGCGCCTGCCTGCTCATCCGCTTGTCGACACGAGCGCCGAAGCCCGCCTGACCGCCAGCTTCGGCCAGAGCCTTGGCGACTGGCTGCGATTGCGGTTCGGCCGGATCGACGTCGTTGTCGATGGCGTCGCGGCGCCGAAGGATGAAGCGGACGTTCGCGTCCTGCTGGATTGGGCGCAACAGGTCGGCGCGCGCATCATCCCGCAGGGCGGCGCGACCAGCGTCGTCGGCCATCTCACGCCGCCTGCCGGCGACCGGCCGGTCCTTGCGCTGTCGCTCGCGCATCTCGACCGCCTCGTCCACTTCGATCCGCAGGCGCAGCTTGCGACTTTCGAGGCGGGCGCCGCCGGCCCGCAGATCGAAGCGACGTTGCGCGAAAAATGCTTCACGCTCGGTCATTTTCCGCAGAGCTTCGACTATTCGACGCTCGGCGGCTGGATCGCGACGCGTTCCTCCGGCCAGCAATCCGCGCGCTATGGGCGCATCGAAGGCATGTTCGCCGGCGCGCGCGTCGAGACGCCGACCGGCCGTCTGGATATCCCGACATTCCCGGCGTCGGCCGCCGGGCCCGATTTGCGCGAATGGGCGTTGGGCTCGGAAGGTCGTATCGGCGTGATCACGCAGGCGACAGTGCGTATCACGCCGGCGCCGGAGCGCGAGACATTCGTCGCTTATTTCCTGCCGGAATGGCCGCGCGGCCAACAGGCGGCGCGCGAACTCGCGCAGGCCAAGCTCGGCCTCTCCATGCTGCGGCTCGCCAACCAGACGGAAACCGAGACGACGCTGCGTCTTGCTGGCGGCAGCGGCGCCGTGCGCTGGCTCGAACGCTATCTGCGCGCACGCGGTTGCGGTGAGAAAAAAGTTCTATTGCTTGCTGGCTTCACTGGCGGGGTGGCGCAGGTCCGCGCCGTACGCAGGCAGGCGCAAGCGATCCTGCGCCGCTACAGCGCGGTCTCGACAGGCGCGCTTCTCGGCGAAAAGTGGCGCGCCAATCGCTTCAAGTCAGTCTATCTGCGAAACGCGCTGTGGGATGCCGGCTACGCGGTCGATACGATGGAGACCGCGGTCGACTGGCCGCGCGTCGAGTCCACGATGCGCGCGATGGAGGAGGCGGGACAAGGCGCGCTTTCGGCGCTCGGCGAACGTTGTCACGCGTACACGCATCTCTCGCACGTCTATCCGCAAGGCTCGAGTGTCTATTCGACCTTTGTGTTCCGTATAGGGCCGGACTTCGAATGGGCCTGGACGCGCTGGCGCGCGCTGAAATCGGCGGTCAGCGACGCCATCGTTCGCAGCGGCGGAACGATCTCGCATCAACACGGCGTCGGCAAGGATCACGCGCCCTGGCTCGAGGCGGAGAAAGGCGCGCGCGGCCTTCAGGCGATCGCCGACATGATTTCCGGCTTCGATCCTGATGGCGTGATGGCGTCAGGCAATCTCGTCGCGGACAAGACATCGTGACGCGAGCCGAAAAGATCGCACGGCTGAAGGACGGGCCGTTCGACGTGCTGGTTATAGGCGGCGGCATTGCAGGCGCCGGAATTGCGCTTGAGGCCGCCCGCGTCGGCGCGCGCACCGCGCTCGTCGAAGCGCGCGATTTCGCGAGCGGAACCTCATCGCGCTCATCCAAGCTCGTCCATGGCGGCCTGCGCTACCTCGCACAGGGCAAGTTCGGATTGACGCGCGAATCCGTGCGCGAGCGCAACGCTCTGTTGCGAGATGCGCCCGATCTCGTGACGCCCAGGGAATTTCTCGTGCCGGTGCGTGCGGGCGCGAAAAACGGACGGATCAGGATCGGCGTCGCGCTCGCGGTCTATGATTTTTTCGCCGGCGCGCGAAGCAGGCGGTGGCGGGATGCGCAAGCCCTGCTAACGGAAGTTCCCGTCGTCGCGCCCGACGATTTGCAGGGCGGCTGGTCCTACGCCGACGCGGAGACGGACGACGCCCGCCTTGTGTTGCGTGTCCTTCAGGAAGCGCAAGCGCATGGCGCCATAGCCGTCAACTATCTGGCGGTCGAAGATCTCCTGCGTGGCGCGGGGGGCGTGGAAGGCGCGCGGCTGCGCGATGCCGAAACCGGCGAGACATTCGAAGTCGCCGCGCGCCTCGTCGTCAACGCCGCCGGCGTCTGGTCCGACCGACTGCGCGACAAGATCGGCGCTGCGCCAAAATTGCGCCCCCTGCGCGGCAGTCATCTTCTGTTCGCCGCCGACCGCATTCCGCTCTCGCAGGCTCTGGGCTTCTTCGCGCAAGGCGACGGTCGGCCGATCTTCGCCGTGCCATGGGAGGGCGCTGTTCTCGTCGGCACGACGGACGTCGATCATCACGCCGATCTCGACGATGAGCCACGCATCTCGCGCGAAGAATTCGACTATCTCCTGACATCGGCGCAGCGGGAGTTCCCGACGCTCGGCCTGCGCGAATCCGACATTGTTTCGACCTGGGCGGGCGTCCGTCCGGTCGTCGCGTCGGGCGCGCACGTCGATCCTTCCAGGGAGACGCGCGATCATCTGATCGTGGGGGAGGGCGGCCTCCTGACCGTCACCGGCGGCAAGCTCACGACCTTCCGTTCGACCGCCGTCGCCGCCTTGCGCAAGGCCGCGGCGCGCGTGCCGGCGCTTGCGCGAGCGAGCGAAACGTCATGCGTTTTCGCGCCCGTCGCGCAACGTCTGGAGGGCGCGCCGCCGGACATCGCGCGGCGATTGATCGCGCGCTACGGCGCAGGCGCGCCAGACGTGATGAAGGCGGCGCAGCCGGGCGAACTCGAGACAATCGGCCCGACGCGGACCGTCTGGGCGGAACTACGCTGGGCGTTCCGGGCCGAGGACGTGTTGCATCTTGAAGATGCGATGCTGCGCCGTACCCGGCTCGGCCTCCTCATTCGGAACGGCGCCGGGGAGACGCTCGAAAGAGTCGGCGCCATTGCATGTGCGGAAACGGGCTGGAATGATGCGCGCTGGCGCTCGGAGACGGAGCGCTATCGCGCGCTGATCGCGCGCTGCTATTCGCTTCCGGCGGACGCATGACCAACGCCTCGACCGAACTTTTGCTCTCGATCGACTGCGGCACGCAGAGCGTGCGTGCGCTGGTTTTCGATCTTCAGGGCGAACTCGTCGGCCGTCGCCAGCACGTATTCGACACCTATGTCACGCCGCGCGACAATTGGCTGGAGCACGACGCGGAGGAATTTTGGCGCGCGACGGGGGCGGTTTGTCGAGCTCTGTTCGAGGAAAGGCCCGATCTTCAGGCCCGCATCAAGGGCGTGGCGGTCACGACGCAACGCGGCTCGCTTGTGCTCGTGGACGAGCAGGGCGTGGCGATCCGGCCCTTCATCATCTGGCTCGATCAGCGTCGCGCGTCGCGCCCGCCCAAGGCGCCGCTGGCGTGGCGCGCGGCCTTCGCGTTGGCGCGGGTGTCGGACACGATCGACTATCTCAGCCGCCAGGCCGAGCTGAACTGGATTGCCGAGAACGAGCCCGACGCGCTGAAGCGCGCACACAAGATTCTGCTCGTATCCGGCTGGCTCAACTACAAACTGACAGGCGAGTTCGTCGATGCGATCGGCTCGCAGGTCGGCTACATCCCCTTCGACTTCAAGAAGCAGGACTGGGCCGGGCGGCTCGACTGGCGATGGAAGGCGCTGTCGGCGCGCCGCGAACAGATGCCCGACATACGCCCCACAGGCGCGACGCTCGGGGGCCTGACAGCGCAGGCGGCGGCCGCGCTCGGACTGAACGAGGGGCTACCCGTGATCGCCGCAGCCGCAGACAAGGCCTGCGAAGTCGCCGGCTGCGGCGCCAATTCGCCGGAAATCGGCGCGCTCTCCTATGGCACGTCGGCCACGGTCGCCATTACCTCGCCGCGTTACGTCGAGGCCACGCCATTCATTCCGCCGTATCCCGCGCTTGCGCCCGGCCGGTTCAATCCCGAGGTCCAGATTTTTCGCGGCTTCTGGATGGTCAATTGGTTCCGGCGGGAATTCGGCCATCCCGAGGTCGCCGCCGCGCTCGCCGAACGCGTGCCCGTCGAGCCGCTGTTCGATCGGCTGATCTCTGAAATACCGCCCGGCAGTCAGGGGCTCATGCTTCAGCCATACTGGACGCCCGGGGTGCGCAGCCCGGGTCCGGACGCGCGCGGCGCCGTCATCGGATTTACCGACGCCCACACGCGCGCCCATCTCTATCGCGCCATTCTCGAAGGCATCGCCTACAGCCTGCGCGAGGGCAAGGAACGGATCGAGAAACGGGCGAAGGTCTCTGTCACGAGCCTGCGCGTATCCGGCGGCGGCTCGCAATCCGACGCCGCCATGCAGGCGACGGCCGACATTTTCGCTATGCCCGCTGCCCGCCCGCACACCTACGAGACATCGGGGCTCGGAGCAGCGATCGCCTGCGCGGTTGGTCTCGGCCTCCACGACAGCTTCGATACGGCGACGGCCGCCATGACGCGCGTCGGCCGGGTTTTCGAGCCGGACACCAGCCGCGCCGCGCTCTACGAGCGCCTCTACAGCGGCGTCTACCGCAAGATGTACGAGCGCCTGCAGCCGCTCTATGCGGAGATTCACGCCGCACTCGACCGTTGAGCCGGCTCTGTCCAGAGATCGTTAATCCTGTTGGGCGAAGCGGCGTTCCCGACGTCGGAGGCGGGGTTCCCGTAAACCGGCGTTTACGCGATTGCGGCATGGTCTGGGAGCCTGCGTCCATGACGCGGCCTGAACCATTCCGGGGAATTCATGCCCGCAGCGACTTTTTCCAACCAGCAGACCGCCGCCTCGCGCGAAAATGCGCAGTCGCGCCCGGTTGGCTCTGAGAAACCAGGCCGCCTCATTTCGCAGCCCACGGTCATCGCGGCGACGCTTGCGTTGGATGTCGCGACCGTGATCGCGACCGGCTCGCTCAGCTTCGCCCTTTGGTATGAGGGGGGCGTGGGCCTGGGCGCTGTCTTCGCTGTGGTCGCGGTGGCGGCGGCCGTTCCCGCAGTCCTGAAGTCGCGCTGGGCCTACACGATCCCAGCGCTGTCATCGGTCGCACAACAACTTGCGGAGCTGGCGCTCGCCCTGTTTGTCGCGATCAGCGCAATGATCGTCGTCGAAGTCGTGGCGGGCGTCGCCGTCGGGCCGATGCGCGGCTGGGCGCTGCACTGGTTCCTGTTCGCGCTGGCCGGCTGCATGACACAGCGACTCGTGCTCGTGAATTTGCTGGCGAACTGGTCTAAGGCCGGTCGTATGGCTCGGCGCACCGTGATCGTTGGCGGCGGCAAGCCGACCTTCGATCTCATCGAGCGTCTCGACCGCACCGGCTCGAGCGCAATCCAGATTCTCGGCATCTTCGACGATCGCGACAAATATCGTTCGCCCGAGCAGGTCGGGCGCTACGCCAAGCTCGGCAAGTTCGAGGATCTCGAGGCGTTTTGCCGCGACCAGCGCGTCGATCTACTGATCATCGCCCTGCCGACCGTGGCCGAGGAGCGCATTTTGCACATCCTCAAGATGCTGTGGGTTTTGCCGATCGACGTGCGCATCGCGGCTTTGGGCTCGAAGCTCAAGTTGCGGGCGCGCGCCTACAATTACATCGGCGACGTGCCCTTCCTGCCTGTTTTCGACAAGCCGATGTCGGACTGGTCCGTGGCGGTGAAGTCGATCGAGGACCGTGTACTCGCCGCGCTCGGTCTTCTCGTTCTGTCGCCTCTGCTGGCGCTGGTCGCGCTCGCCGTGAAGCTGGATTCGAAAGGCCCGATCTTTTTCCGCCAGAAGCGCTACGGCTTCAACAACGAGCCGATCGGCGTCTACAAATTCCGCTCCATGTATGTCGACCAATGCGACGCGACCGCGACCAAACTCGTCACCAAGGGCGATCCGCGCGTCACCAGGGTCGGCGCCTTCATCCGCAAGACCTCGCTCGACGAACTGCCGCAGCTCATCAATGTGCTCAAGGGCGAACTGTCGCTCGTTGGCCCCCGTCCGCACGCGATGCAGGCCAAGGCGGATGGCCGCATCTACGATGAGGTGGTCGAAGGCTATTTCGCGCGCCACAAGGTCAAGCCGGGCATCACCGGCTGGGCGCAGGTCAATGGTTGGCGCGGCGAAACCGACACGCTCGAGAAGATCGAGCAGCGCGTCGCGCACGACATCTACTACATCGAGAACTGGTCGACCTGGCTCGACTTGAAAATTCTGTTCATGACGCCACTCTCGCTCGTGACGACCAAGAACGCCTATTGAGGCATCGTCCAGGCGGCGCTCCGGCTGTTTCGCCGCCGACGCCGGCTTGACTCGCCGCCCCCGATATCGAACGCTCCTGAAATTGCGGAGGAGCGCGCAAGGCGCTCATCCGGGCGTCGAAGGGGCGAGTGCATGAGTTCAGCTTTGCTTGGTCGCGCGCGTATCGTTGTCGTGGCTGTCTCTGCGACGATGCTCGCTGGCTGCGGCGCGACCGAACGAACGCTCACCCCCGCCGTGGCGCCGACTTCCGGCGGAACCGCCGCGCTCGGTCCTCCCGCCCCAACCGTCCCGGCAGATCAGCTCGTCGGTAAATGGGGACTCGGCGCCTATCACCGCGACAGCGATCGCGCGCGCACCGAGAAGGAGGCGCGCGCCCAGTGCTCGAACCCCTATGTCATCGCCAAGGGTTCGAAGGGTGGCGTGATCATGCATGTCGCCGATGAAAAGGAGCCTGAGGAGCTGTTCCTGAAAACGTCTGGCGGCAAGACCTATCTCGGGCCTCCGGGGCCCGCTCCAATGGCCGAGGACCGCGAGATGGCGTCGAACGACGGCCGCGTCATGATCATGAAATTCATGGATCCCGACGTGATCAAGCGCTACGGCACATCGATCTATGTGCGCTGCGGCGCCTGACTTCCGCAGGAGCTGGCCATGAGCAGATTTTTCGCGAAATCGAGCATCCTCGCGATCGCCGGAGCGGCAAGCGTCGCGCTCGCCGTGCTGGCGTCGCAGGCGATCGCCCAGCATCGCGCGGCGGAGCAGCTCGACGTGCTCGACGAGCCGGGCAAGGTGCCGACCGCGGAGGAAGAGCAGCTGCCGCCGCAATACCAGCGCCAGCTCGTCTTCTTCCGCACGACCGAGGCGCCTGGCACGATCGTCGTCGATTCCAATCAGCGATTTCTCTATCTCGTGCAGCCGGATAATCGCGCGATCCGCTACGGCATCGGCGTCGGCCGCGACGGCTTCCGTTGGTCGGGCGTGCTCAGGATCTCGCGCAAACAGGAATGGCCGGACTGGCGCCCGCCGCCGGAGATGATCCAGCGCCAGCCCTACCTGCCGCGCTTCATGGCGGGCGGACCCGGCAACCCGATGGGCGCGCGCGCCATGTACCTCGGCGCCACTGTCTATCGCATCCACGGCACAAATCAGCCGCAGACCATCGGCTCGGCTGTGTCGTCGGGTTGCTTCCGGCTCGTCAACGGCGACGTGACCGATCTCTTCAATCGCGTCGCCGTCGGCACGAAGGTCGTCGTGCGGCAGCCCGCTTCGCTTTGATCTCGCCTGCTCGTTTTCTCCTTTTGGAAAGACCGGCCATGTCTTCTCCCAAGTCGACTTATCCCTCCTTGTCGCCTTCTCGTCTGTTTCGCCTCGCGGCCATTGTCTCGATCGGCCTCCTCGGACAGCTCGGCGTCGCGCAGGCGCAATCCACGCTTGCCGCCGTCAAGGCGCGCGGCTCGCTCGCCTGTGGCGTCAGCCAGGGGCTGGCCGGCTTTTCGCAGTCCGACGCATCCGGCAGGTGGAGCGGTTTCGACGTCGACTTCTGCCGCGCGATAGCCGCCGCCATTTTCGACGACCCCAACAAGGTGTCCTTCAAGCCCCTGTCGGCCGAGGCGCGTTTCGACGCGCTGAAGAAGAGCGAGATCGATGTGCTCTCGCGCAACTCGACCTGGACGATGGGGCGCGAGGCCGCGCTCGGCCTCAAGTTCACGGGCGTCACCTACTACGACGGTCAGGGTTTTCTCGTCGCGCGCGAGCCGGCGATCATGTCGCCGCTCGATTTTTCCGATGTGAAGATCTGCGCGCAGACCGGCACGACCAATCGCGACAATGCCATCGACTTTCTCACCACCAACAACGTCAGGCATGCGATTGTCGAAGTCGGAAGTCCCGATGACATGATCAAGGCCTATCAGGATGGGCGCTGCAATGTCATGACGGCCGACACGTCGCAGCTGCATGCGCTGCAGATCAGGCTCGCCAAGCCCGGCGCCTCGGTCATCCTGCCGGACGTCATTTCCAAGGAGCCGCTCGGGCCGGTGGTGCGGCAGGACGATCCGCAATGGTTCGAGATCGTCAAATGGACGCATTTCGCCATGCTCGGCGCGGAAGAACTCGGCGTGTCGACCAAGACCCTGTCGGCGGCGCTCGGTTCCGCCAAGCCGGACGTAAAGCGTCTGATTGGGACGGACGGAAATTACGGCGAGCAGATCGGCCTGACGAAGGACTGGGTCGCCCGCATCGTGCGCGCCGTTGGCAATTACGGCGAGAGTTTCGAACGTAACGTCGGGACCTTTTCCAATCTCGGCATTCCTCGCGGGCTGAACCAGCTGTGGTCGCGCGGCGGCATTCAATACGCGCCGCCGATCCGGTGAGGTCGCCTCAGAAGGAATACAGGACCGGCAACCGAGCCTGCTCCAGCATGGCGCTGGTCACGCCGCCGAGCACTAGCTGGAACAACCGCGAATGCGCGAAGGCGCCCATCACCAGCAGGTCGGTCTGGCCGCTTCCCGCGAGATGGTCGAGCAAGGTGCGTCCGGCGTCGTCGTGCGTGACCTGCAGTTCCAATAGGTTGAGCTCGCGGCAATGACGTGAGAGATGCCGCGCGATGTCGGAACCGGCGAGGTCGCTCGCGCCGCCCTCGGTCACGCAGACGATCTCCACCGAATCCGCCCGCGCAAGCAGGGGGAGGGCGTCGCCGACGGCGCGCGCGGCGCGTCCGCCGCCATCCCAAGCCACCACGACGCGCTTGGGCGCCGCGCCTTTCGCCCAGCCGTCCGGCACGACGATCGCGGGTCTGCCGCACCCGAAGAGGATCGCCTCGATCAGGCCCGTTTCGGAGGACAGGGCGCCGCGCGCCTGCGGCAGAACGACCAGGTCGCTCGCTCTTGCTCCAGCGACCGCCTTCTCTCGCGCCTCCAGGTAGCGGCCCGCGAGAATGTCGCAGTCGCAGGTGACGCCGGCCAGTCGCGCCGCCGTCTCGATCCTTGCCTGAAGATCCCTGGCGGCGGCCAGCCGCTCGGCGTTCACCTCGTCGACCAGCGCTTGCACCATGGGCAGCACGCGCGCGCTCGGCAGATCCAGCTCTGCGGGCGCCAGACGGCACGAGAGATGGGCGCCCGCCTGTTCCGCCATCGATACGGCGTAGGCGATGGCGCTGTCCGCGACCGTCTCCCGGTCGGCGATCATCGCGAGGCAAATGGTCTTCAAGTCCATGCGGCGTTCCTTTCCCTTAGTCGACAATAGCGCTTTTCCGAGGTCTTTGTGGCTGATCAATGGGATGGCGGGCCGGCGGCGCTAGCCGGATTTGATCTGGGCCCGCGCGGCGTCGCTGCGTCGCTGCGATGACGTGCTGCATAGATAGGATGCATCGATGAGTCAGCAGCCCGGCGCGCCCGCGCCGCTCACCGAAGCCGAGGCCCGCGAAAGTCTCGCGCGCGCCGGATCGAACGAACTCGAGGCCCTGCCGCAGCGAGGCGTCGGGCGCATCTTGCGTTCCACCCTGTCCGAGCCGATGTTCGCGATGCTGCTGGCCGCCGCCGCGCTCTACCTGTTGCTCGGCGATATCGGGGAGGGCGCCTTGCTGGTCGGCGGCGCCATCCTGTCCATCGGCCTCGTGGTCATGCAGGAGACGCGCAACGAGCGCGCGATCGCTGCGTTGCGCGCGCTTGCCGCGCCGACCGCACGCGTGCTTCGGGCGGAGGGCGAACGACGCATTCCCGCGCGTGAAATCGCGCCGCGCGATTTCATCCTGATCGGCGAGGGGGAACGCGTGCCCGCCGACGCCGTCGTGCTGCGCGGCGACGTGCTGGCGGTCGACGAATCCATCCTGACCGGCGAATCCGCGCCGGTCCTGAAAGCGCCCTGTTCGGGCGCGCCGGATATGGAGATGGACCCGGAGCCCGGCGACCCCTCGTCTGTCGTGTTCTCGGGCACGATGACGACGCGCGGTCAGGCGACGTTGCTCGCCCTGCGCACGGGCCGCGCGACCCGGCTCGGGCGGATCGGCCGCTCGCTGTCTGCGATCGAGCAGGGCCAGACGCCGCTGCAGATCGCCATGCGCCGTGTCGTCGGCTGGCTCGGGGCGGCGGCGCTCGGCTTCTGCGTCCTCGTCGCGGTCGCCTACTGGTATTTTCGCGGCGACTGGATCGAGGCGGGGCTGGCGGGTCTGACGCTGGCCATATCGCTGACGCCCGAAGAATTTCCGATGGTGCTGGTCGTCTTTCTGGCGCTCGGCTCCTGGCGGCTTGCGCGCCACAACGTTCTCGCGCGCCGTTCCGCTGTCATCGAGACGCTGGGCGCGGTCAGCATGCTCTGTGTCGACAAGACGGGAACCTTGACGCAAAACAGCATGGAAGTCGCCGCCCTCGCTGCCGACCGGACAGTGTGGCGCCCCGAGGCTGGGGCGCCGGCCGCTCAAGGAGCCTTGCTCGACGCTGCGTTACGCGCCTGCGCCGTCGAGCCGTCCGATCCGATGGACCGCGCCTTGCACCGGCTGGCGGAGAGTTCCGGCATTTCGTTCAACGCATCGCAGTCGATCAAGACCTATCCGCTGCGGCCCGATCTTCTGGCCTTCATCCACGCATGGCGCGCGGACGCTGGCGCGATGGCCGCCGCCAAGGGCGCGCCCGAGGCGATTTTTCACCTCTGCCGCATGCCCGAAGCCGAACGCGCCGCAATCCTGGAGGCGCTCGCCGGTTTCGCGGAGGAGGGGCTTCGCGTTCTCGCCGTAGCCTCGCGCGAAAACTTCGATGTCGCGCGTGAGCCGGAGAATCAAGGCTTTCGCTTCGAAGGGCTCGTCGCCTTCCGCGATCCGCTGCGCCCCGACGTCGGCGCGGCTATCGCCGAGGCGCGCGGGGCAGGGGTTGCAGTGGCGATGATCACTGGCGATCACCCCGCGACGGCGGTGGCGATCGCGCGCGAAGCCGGAATCGATTGCGCGAAAGGCGTGCTGACCGGAGCCGAACTCGCGGCGATGACTCCGGAGGAATTGCGCTGCCGATTGCAGGAAACGCGGATCTTCGCCCGCGTCCGGCCCGAACAGAAGCTGGCGCTGGTCGAGGGCTTCAAGGCGCTCGGCCATGTCGTCGCGATGACCGGCGACGGCGTCAACGATGCGCCCGCGTTGAAGGCCGCGGACGCGGGCGTCGCCATGGGCAAGCGCGGGTCCGACGTCGCGCGCGAGGCTGCCGACATCGTCCTGCTCGACGACAACTTCGCCTCGATCGTCGGCGGCGTGCGTCTCGGTCGCCGGATCTTCGCAAATCTGCGCAAGGCGCTGGTCTACATATCGGCGATCCATGTGCCGGTCGCGGGCCTCGCCCTCCTGCCGATCGTAATGGGGCTGCCGCCGATCCTCTTTCCCGCGCATGTGATGATGCTTGAAATGGTCATCGATCCCGTTTGCGCGCTCGTGTTCGAGGGCGAACCCGGCGCCGGCGACGCGATGCGCCGGCCGCCGCGACCGCGCGCCGAACCATTGTTCGGCCTGCGCCATATCGGCATGGGGCTTTTGGACGGGCTCGTCCTGCTGGTCGCCGTCTACGCGCTCTATCTGCTGGCGCTGCGGCACGAACTGCCAGCCGAGCAGGCGCGCGCGACGGCATATATCGCGCTCGTCTGCGGCAATCTCGCGCTCGCTTTCGCAACCGCCGCCGAACCCGGAACCCCGTTCTTCGATGCGCGACGCCGGATTTTCTGGATCATCGCGGCGGCGGCGGCCGCGCTGCTTGCCGTTGTCGTGGCCTTTCCGGTCCTCGCGCCGCTCTTCCGCTTCCAGGCGCCGCCGCTGCCCTGGCTGGCGGCGAGTTTCGGGGTGGCGCTGGTTGCGGGCGCATGGAGCGGCGTCGCGCGCCTGCTGCGCGGCGCTTAGGACGGACGGAAGCGTCGCCGCCTTGTCCGGCGATCCGTCGCCGCCTATTGTCCGCGCCGATGGATCAATATTCGCCCGACGACGGACCGCGCGACGCGGTCGAGCAGCCCAGGCCCCGCCGTCGTTTTCGCGCGGTGCCGGTTCGCATCATCCTGCCGAACCTCGTGACGCTGCTCGCGCTGTGCATGGGCCTGACCGCCATCCGCTTCGCGATCGAGGGCCGGTTCCGCACCGCTGTCCTGGCGATTATCGCCGCCGCCATCCTGGACGGGCTCGACGGCCGTATCGCGCGCGCCCTCAAGGGCACGTCGCGTTTCGGCGCGGAGCTCGATTCGCTGGCCGATTTCGTGGATTTCGGTGTTGCGCCGGCGCTCGTCCTCTATATGTGGAATTTGCACGAAATCAAAAGCTTGGGCTGGTTTGCAGCGCTAGTCTTCGCTACGGCGGCGGCGCTTCGTCTCGCGCGCTTCAACGTCATGATCGACGATCCCGACCGTCCCGCCTGGACCGCCAATTTCTTTGTCGGCATGCCCGCGCCGGCCGGCGCCTGCCTCGCGCTCCTGCCGCTCTATCTCAACCTGTCCGAACTCGGCATACCCGCCGGCAAGGCCTACGCGCCGTGGCACATCGCCTTCCTGCTGTTCGTCGCCTTCCTGATGGCGAGCCGGATTCCACATTTCTCCGGCAAGAATATCGGTCGGGTGCCGCGCGAATACGTTGTCTTCGTGCTGTTCGGCGTGGCTGCGGTGCTGCTGCTTCTCGCCACCTATCCCATGGAAATGCTGGCCGTACTCTGCCTCGTCTATCTCGCGGCGCTTCCCTTCTCCATCCGTCGGCACAACCGCTACGTGGCCGCCGACGAGGCGGCCACGAAGTCGACTGCGGGCGAGCCGGCGTCCTGACCGGGGAAAGCGTCGCCGCCCCGGTTCACAAATCCGTCGTTCTCGATTAGGGTCCGCCGCGACTTGCCGGGCTTCGACGTGACCCGGCTTTTCTGCGTCCGGAGGCGACGCGAAAAGGATCCAGATGGCGAAGGAAGAACTGCTCGAATTTCCCGGCGTGGTGACCGAACTCCTGCCCAACGCGACCTTTCGCGTTCAGCTCGAGAACGATCACGAGATCATCGCGCATACCGCTGGCAAGATGCGCAAGAACCGCATTCGCGTGCTGACCGGCGACCGCGTCCTGGTCGAGATGACGCCCTACGACCTGACCAAGGGCCGTATCACCTACCGCTTCAAGTAATCGCTTGGCACGGGGCGCGCCGACGTGACAGACAAGGGTTCCGCCTGGCGTCCCAAGCTCGTGCTGGCCTCGGCCTCGCCGCGCCGTCTCGAGCTGCTGCAGCAGATCGGCGTGACGCCGGATGCGCTTCTGCCGGCCGACGTCGACGAAGTTCCGAAGAAGAACGAATTGCCGCGCGTGCTCGCGCAGCGACTGGCTGTCGAGAAGGCGGAAGCCGCGCGCCGCATTGCCGAGGCGCGGCCGGAAATCGGCGAGTCCTTCATCGTCGCCGCCGATACGGTGGTCGCCGTGGGCCGCCGCATCCTGCCGAAATGCGAACTGCTGGAGGAGGCGGGCGATTGCCTGCGTCTGCTGTCCGGCCGTCAGCACCGGGTCTATACGGGGCTCGCGCTGATCACGCCGCGCGGCGCCGAGCGCAAGCGGATCATCGAATCGCGCGTGCGCTTCAAGCGGCTGTCCTCCTCCGAGATCGAATCCTATCTGGCCTCTGGCGAATGGCGCGGCAAGGCCGGCGGCTATGCGATCCAGGGGCTGGCCGGCGCTTTCGTGGTCAAGCTCGTCGGGTCCTATTCATCGGTCGTCGGCCTGCCGCTCTACGAGACGCAATCGCTGCTGTTGGGCGACGGTTACCCCGCGCGCCTGAACTGGGCGAACAGGGCCTGAGGAGGCCCGCATGAGCCAGAAAGAGAAGGTAGCGCCAGCGCGCGCCTGCCCGATCTGCGGCAAGCCCGCAGTCGAACGCTACCGGCCATTCTGTTCGAAGCGTTGCGCCGATATCGACCTCAATCGCTGGCTGAAGGGCGGCTACGCCATTCCCGGCGCGCCCGACGCGGAGGAAGATGGCGAGCCGGCCACCTCGCGGCAAGACCACGAGGACGATTGAAGCGCCAAGGCGGATTATCGCTTGCCAAGCGCCGCCCGTCTTCCTATAAGCCCGACGCGTCCGGTTCGCCGGACACGCCCAGGTAGCTCAGTTGGTAGAGCATGCGACTGAAAATCGCAGTGTCGGTGGTTCGATTCCGCCCCTGGGCACCATAAAATCAAATACTTACGAGACAGTGTCGGAAAAGTTTGTAGGATTTTTCCGACGAGTTTGTGACTCGTTCGCAGATGTTCTCCCTCACCTTTCCTCTTTCGTTCCCCCCACGAGACGCACGGTCCTGACCTTTTCGGCCACCGCTTCCGGCAAATCCGCGCCCCGCGAATAGTGCCTGGCCATCGACGTTCCGGCCTGGCCGAGTACGTCCGCGATGTCGCCGTCGTCGACCCCCATCTCCTTCAGCAACGTGCCGAGCGTATGGCGCAGACCGTGCAAGGTCAGACCGGGCTTCACCTTGCCTTCCTCCTCCAGCTTCAGCTTGAACTTGTGCCAGGTCGAATCGAACCCGTCGGCCGTCCACCGCGAACCGCGCTTTGTCACGCAGATTTCAGGCGCGGAGGATTCCGGCCGCTGGGTAAGCGCCTCGGCCAGCAGCGGATGGATTGGCAGCTGCACCAGCCGGTCGCGCTTGTTGGTCCTGACCGAAATCTTGCCATCGTCGATCTGCGCAAAGGTGACGTCGAACAGATCGCCTTTCCTGAGCCCTGTCGTCATCGCCAGCGCCAGCACGAGGCGCACATAAGGCTTTGCTTCGGCGATTACCACATCGCGCTCCAAGGCCGTCCACGGGCGGTTTGCCTCGCGCCTGTCTTCGACCTTCGGCTTGACCCGCCGCAGACGGTCGGCCAGCGGATTGATCTTTACCTCTCCGATGTCGAAGGCAAAGCCGAGCAGGATTTGCATCATCGTCGCGAACATGTTGGCCATCCACACCCCGTTCTTGGGTAGGATCGCCTCGTCCCTGATCTGGATGATCGTCGGGCGGGTGAAGCGGGAGGCGGGCGTAGCGTGCAGGTTTGCGATCAGGTTGATGACGCGGTCGTAGGAGGCTCGTGTCGCCGGCTTCAGTTCCTGCCAGCGGTGGCCGGAGCGGTAGCGGTAGATCACATAGCCGAGAGTTCCCTTCTCCGGGATGAACTGCTGGTGCCAGTTGTCCTCGATCGTCTTGATTTCGGCGGCGAACGCCTTGGTTCCCGGCATCTCCTTGAGCCGGACGCTGCGCCCGTCGCGCCGATAGTAATGGTAGAGCCGCCCCTTCGTGCGAAACGAATTGACGTAGGGGTAATCAACGCTTGCCCGTGCCATTGCCCGAACCCTCCAAGAGACGCAGGAGATCGTCGTTATTCTGGCCCGGCTGATCGGCGCCGTCGAGCGGTGCGCCGTGGCGCACGTCGATCCGGCCGTCAGGGTACACGCTGATACCGGCTACGCTCAGGCCCGCCTTCCTGGCGGCCTTCACCGCGCGGACCACGGTTGATTCCTTGAATGTCGCTTGCGCGCGTCCCATGGCTGTCCCAGATGGCTGCGGCGCGCTCGATCTCTGCGAGCGCGTCCCGAACGGTCACGAAGTTGAACGCGTGCCAGAAAACCGCCACGCGCGCGCCCCAGACGAGGGGATTGAAATGGTTCATGCCGACCGCTGCGACAGCGGCGGGCTGTACAGATCGTCGGCGATCTGGGCGACCTTCTCTTCCAAAGCGACAAGGCGCGCCTTCAACGCAACGACCTCTTCGTTGTCGTTAGACGGCGACGGCGAGATCATCTGCATTTCCAGCTGCGGCTTCTGGGCGCCCGCCTCGCGAGAGATGCGCAGCAGGACGATGCGCTCGATCTCGCCGCATTCCCTCTGACGGATGCCGTTGACGTGCCCCTTGGACAGGTTCGGGATCGAATCCTTCAATGCGTAATAGACGCGCAGGTCGCTCCACTCGTCGTGGTAGAGCACACACGTCTGGTCGCGAACCTGGACCAGGTCACAATTCGCCTTGATCATGGCCAGGACGTCGGCCTTTTCCTGCACGCCGATGTGCTTTCTCTTTCCGGTGCTCTCAACCATTATGGTTCTCCTTGTTGAACTCAGACACGCACGCCCAGGTACTGGATCCAGAACAGGCCCTCGTCAGTCGGGCCAACGATGCCGGCGTCCGTCAGCGATGGATCGTGGACGATCTCGCTGTCCTTGCAGACGACGCAGTGGTTCACGCCGGTGCGGCTCTTGCCGACCAACATGTAGTGAATGCCGGGTTGGAACATGGCCTGCAGGTTTAGGATGTTCTGCAGCTCCGATCCCTCGAAGGGAACAAAAATCATCTTGAGGTTGAGCATCGACAGCCAGTCGTCGATGCGTTTGTCGGCGGTGTCGCCATCACAGCCATCGAAGAAGAAATGGGGCACATCCTCGACTGGTCGGTCGAGGATGCTCGCGATCGCTGCGCGCTGGCAATCGCCCCACACGCCGTTCTCCGGGTCATGGAGATAGAGCTGCTTCTGCGGGGTCATTTCGACGATCCGATGCTCAGCATCGGGGTGGCGCCGCCGGGCACCATCGTTGTTGGCATTGCGCCGTTCCAGCGCTCGGCTTTGACCAGTTCGACCAGTTGCGGATTATCGCGTAGGGCCGCACCCTTGGCGGTGATCGCCTTGGCTTCCGCGTCGCCGCGCATCTGGATCGCAGAGGCTTCGGCGTTGGCGCGCGACTTCACGGCGTTCGCCTCGGCTTCGGCGCGGGTCTGCGTGATCTCGGCTTGCACCTTCTCGCGGAGCGCGTTCTGACGCAGCTGCTGGACCTCGACTTCGGCCTTCATGCGCTGCTCGATGTTGTGGATGTAGCCCGGCGAATAGCCGATGTCCTCGACGTTGACGCTCTCCACGACGATGCCGTCGCTGCCGAGTGCTCCCAGCACTACATCCTTGGCGTCGTTGTTGAGCTGGTCGCGCTTTTGGATCGCGGTCACCGCCGAGAAGCGGCCGAAGACGATCTTGATGTCGCGGAACATGATCGGGTTGAGGACGCGCGAGACCGCCTGGTCGACCGAGCCGAAGCGCGAGTAGATGTCGCTCACGCGGGCGGGGTCGACGTGGTAGGTCACAGACACCTTCAGATCGGCTGGCTGCTGGTCGAACGAATACGAATTCAGCTTTTCGTATGTGACGGTGTGCGTCTGGACCGAGATCTTCTGGACCGAGTCGATCCACGGCACCTTGAAGTTGAGGCCGGGCTGAGCGACGCCGACAATGGCGCCATTGCGCAGGATGACGCCGCGTTGTCCTTGGTCGATCGTGTACCAGGAACCCAGAGCCGTGAAGATGGTGACGGCCACCAACAACCCGAACAGGACCGCACTGACCTTTATGCTTGTCATTTTCATGCTTCTCTCCTTGGTGAAAATCAGCGCGGCATCACCCACGCCATGATCTGGCGAGGCGAGACGGTGTGCTTGCGGGTCGAATGACCCCAGTTGAACGAAATGACCTCGACCATGCCGTCGGGGCGACGCTTTCGGACGATCCCGACGTGCGTCGCGCCCCGCCACACGGCGAGGGCTCCTGGCACGGGTCCAGCGATGTGCGGCCCGGCGCGTAAGGCGTCACGCGCGCGGCTGCCGGGGATAGGGTGCTTGCCGGCGCGCATCAGCGCCACGGAAGCTCCGTCCGCGCACCAGTTGCGCCTGCGATGAGTTGGATTGCGGCCGAGGAGGTTCTCGGCGGCAGTGACTACGCGGCTGGCTCCGCCGAACGCAACGCTGACGCGGGCCATGGCCCGGTTTTGACCGATCCCGAGGAAGTCGAGGGAGTCGGCCGAGGCGACGGCGGGCGTCAGAGAGAGGCCGGCGGTGAGTGCGATAATTGATAGCTTCACATTTGCTCCTTCATTTGCGTTTGCAGTCAAGCAAACTTCAGCGCGCGCCGAAGATGTATTCGCGCCATGGAATCCATCGCGTGCCTCGACGGCCCTCGACATGGAATCCCCAATCGCGTTCTTTCTTTCCCACCCACACGATGGTGTAGATCGGTTTATCGGACAGCACCGGTGTGACGTACTTCGAACAAGGCCCGCCATCAGTCGTCACGCGGGCGACGACACGATGCGCATGCGACGCCGGACGGAAATGCAGTCTGAATGCGTCGACGACCTGATAACCCTTCTGCGTCTGTTCGACATACGGCGTCAGCGGGAAGGTCCAGAACCTCCACGGATGATCGTGCAGATCTGGATCTGCATCGCCGCGATGAAAGATATGGAAGCGCAGGCGCCCGATCTTCCAGCGCGTCAGATATGGCGTCTCGTGCTCGCCTTCCTTGCCATACACGACTTGCTTCTGGATGAGCTTCAAAGCTGAAACTCCTTCGTGATTGGATGATTGACAAGATTGCTCAGGTCGATCTCCCCGCCGCCCAGCGTGGGGGTGACATGGACATGAACCGTGAAAGGCCTGATGATCTGCACGTCGACCTCGACGATCTCCATATCATTGGCGTCGCGAAACGGCTGATCTTGATCACGAACACGATAGGGCGAACCGTCTCCGTCGCTCACCCATTTGCCGTCGAGCCACCATGAGAGCGCCTGCCGTGCGCCGGCGAGTGAATGATGCAGGCGCGGGATGCAATCCCTTTCTGGCGACGTCTGCGTGTAGCCTCGCCCGCACCTGGTTTGCGGAAGGAACCAGCCGGTCGAGATCTGGCGTATGGCGTAGAATGTCATGCTGCCTCCTTGACGCATTCGTTCGGCAAAAGCTTGCGGTACTGACACCAGCCGGTGAAGTTGCCGTGCAGATAGGACTGGCTCCAGGCGGTGTAGGTCTTGCCGTGCAGCTTGACCTTGCCGTCGTTTACGTCAGGGGTCGCCTGATGTTCGGCGGGCGAAGCGTGCAGCGGCTGTGAGCCGACAAGCGTGTCGTAGCGGCGAAGCTCGCTCTCGATCGATGCATCGCCATCGAACGGGGCGTATGAGATGCGGGCGCAGCGGGCGACAGACAGTTTGATCGCCGTCTCACGACCAAGGATGTCAAGATCGCGATCATCCGTATATGGCAGATGCCACATGCCGGGAAGCAGATCGTTCGGCTTCGAGACATCCATCGCCTTGCGCATCTCGCGCGCCAGAACCTGGATGTGCGGCTCGGCGTCGTCATGATCGCGCAGTGCGAAGAAGTTCGACCAGTTCGTCGACGACACGAGGACGTCGATATGCATGAAAGGCTCCAGCAGGCGGTTGACGACCTGCTTGTGGTAGCCGGCGCTCATAAAGGCGCGAGCGATCTCGACTGCACGGTATCGCGCCAGCAGCCATGCATCCTCACGCGGCCACGGAGACTTGGTGATCGGATGCATGATCGGCTCATTGCATTCCTGCGACGCCTGCATGCCCTTCTGGTTCTTGCCCCAGAACAGCGGGACGACCGGGTTGTCGATGATCTCCTGGATCATCTTGGCGACCGGCACGGCGCGGGACGAACGAGCATTGCGGGAGAAATCGCGGTGCGTCATCAGCTCCGCGTGGATGAAGCGCGGGTAGCGCAGATGCATTGTCGTCAGACGGATGCCGTCCTGCGAGACGCTGTCCTTGATGATCTGGGCGGAAATCGTGGTCATTTGCATCCCTCCTATATGCGCATTCCAGCAAATGCAAGCGCAAATCAACGATTGATCGGCGTCGGCTTCTGCTGGATAGAGAACGTCGGCAGCGTGACGGGCGGCGGCGTTCGATTGGACTTGTCGATGTCGAGCGCCGATCGCAGCTTCATGCGCTTCTTCTCGAAGGCGATATTCTCCGGCGTCAGTTCGATGCCGGCGGCGGTCATGTATTTCTCGACGTTCTTCAACCTGTTGCCTATCGTTTTCTGGCCTGGGATGAATGCAAAGAAAATCGGCCTCTTGCCCTTGGGCTTCGGATAAAGGGCGCGTTTTTCCTTGGCGACCCTGACGCGCTTCTCCTTGACAACCTTGATCTTCGGCGGCGGCTTGGGCAGCTGAGCCGTCTCAGGCGCCACCACGCGGCTGACGTAGGCGATATTCTTCCCGAACCGCTCGGAGATTTCTTTCAGGGTCTTGCGCTCCTCCAGACGCATGCGCTTGGCTTCGATGCGCCATACAGGATCTTCACGCCTCTTGGGCTCCGGCTTGGGCGGTCGCAGAGCTATAGCGGCGCGCAAACGTCCGAGACGCTCGTCGTTGGCGACGCGCACGTTTTTCTTCGAAGCCTCCCGACGATGATCGATCGGGCAAACGATGTCCTTGCAGTGCGGCAAAATCTGCGTGTGGCTGCGATCGACCTCTGCCGAGATTTCGGCGTATGACTTTCCTGCCATCCTCATGGCGCGGGCCGTCGTCACCCACGCCATCCTGTCATAGGGGATGTTCTTGACGGCGCGCGTGACCTGATGCGGCTTGAGACCGGTCTCTCGGGCGATCTTCATCGTCCCGGCGCCGGCTCGACGCATCCCACGAGCCTTCTCGATCGCGTCGACCGTTCCCATCAGCGATTATCCCCGGAGCCGCCGAGAACGTCGCGATCAGCGCGATCGATAAGCTTCGTGAAATTGCCAATAGCGCAGTCACCGAGACTAAGGCCGAGATCTCGCGCAACGGCTGCGCAATACCACAGGACATCGCCAATTTCCTTGGCGATATCCTGGCGACGCTGCATGTCGAAGATACCGTCATTGTCTCTGAAGGCCTTTCCGACCTTCTCAGCGACTTCGCCGGCTTCGCCGTTGAGCTTGAGCGCTGGATACCAAGTCCGCATGAACGGCTTGTACTTGGCAAACGAAACAGCGCCTTCCTGATAGAGATCGAAGCCGGCGCGCAATGCAGTGGCTTTGATCGGAGAATCCATGATTGCGCGCGCTGGCGCACCCTTCGGTTCAGTCTGCAATGCTCAACTCCTCATCCAGAGCTTCGCGCGGAGACAGGCCGTGTTCGTAGGCCTCGCGCCATGTTTCGGGCAGGGTGTAGAAACCGCCTGGCCCATCTCGGAGCCAGACGGGAAGGATGGCGCGCATGCGCACCATCCAGATCCAGAAGAGAAGAGCGTCGATCATTCGCAGCTACGGCGACCAGTCGCCGCATCGAATTCGCAGGCCTCGACCTGCTTCTCTGTCTGGTCGACCTCTTCCTCGACCTTGGCGACGGATTTGATCGTGCCCTTCGTCAGAAGCGCGAGACGTTTGCCGTCCTTGTTGAAGGTCGTGACGCCCTTGGCGCCACCCTCCCATGCACGGCGGTAGAGAGCCTTGAAATCGTCCCATGGCGTGAAGTCGCCGGCCGTATTGCAGGTCTTCGACACCGCCGAATCCACATGCTTGGTGGCGTTCAGAAGGACACCCAGATGCTCGTCGAGCGAGACATGGTCGCTGATCTTCGGCTTCGTGCCGAACTGGGCGAATGCATAGTCCGGCTCGCTGACGATGATCTTCCCTTCCGCCATAAACACTGGTCGCTGCGTCACTTCCTCGAACACCGGCTCGATGGACGACGAGACGTTGTCAGCCGTCTGCGAGATCGTTCCTGTCGGAGCGATCGACAGAAGATGGGAGTTCAGGATGCCGTGCTTGGCGATGCCGGCGCGAACATCCTCCGGCAGCGTCTTGATGTATTCGCCGGCAAGGTACTTCTCCGCATCGAACAGCGGGAAAGGCCCCTTCTCCTTGGCGAGATCGATTGACGCCATGTATGCGCCATGTTCGATCACCTTCAGGATCGTGCCTTGCATCGCGATGTAGTCGGGCGTCCCATAAGGAAAGCCCAGCGTCTCGATCGCGTTGGCGACGCCGGTGACGCCGAGCCCCATGCGGCGCTTGGCGTGAGCCGCGTCCATCTGGGCCTGCAGCGGATAGATCGCTCTGTCGATCACCATGTTCATGGCGCGAACGACGTGTGGAATGTCGGCCTTGAGCTGATCGAAATCGAAGTAGTAGAGGCCGGTCTGCTTGTCCTTGCGGATGTAGCGCACGAGATTGAACGAGCCGAGCAGGCAGGCCGCATTCGGCGCCAGCGGCTGCTCGCCGCACGGGTTGGTGGCCGCGATCTCTTCGCAATACCACAGGTTGTTCATGCGATTGATGGTATCGATGAACAGGATGCCGGGCTCGGCCCAGTCCCAGGTCGATCGCATCATCATCTCGTAGAGTTCGAGCGCATCGATCTCGTCGTAGACGCGACCGCCGAACTTGAGTTCGAACGACGACTGCTTGTCGACGGCTTCCATGAACTCGTCGGTGACGGCGACGGAAATGTTGAAGCCGTTCAGCTTGTCGAGATTGTTCTTGGCGTGGACGAAAGCGACGATGTCGGGATGGTCGACGCGCAGCACGCCCATCTGTGCGCCGCGACGATTGCCGGCTGACGACGTCGCCTTGCAGACCTCGTTGAAAATGTTCATGAAGGCCATCGGGCCGGACGAACGGGAGCCGAGCTTCTTGATGAGGGCGCCGGACGGACGCAGGGTCGAGAAGTCGTAACCGATGCCGCCGCCCATGCGCATGGTCTGCGCGGCCTGTGTGGCGACGCCCATGATCGAGTTGTCGCCTTCGACGAAGGAGTCGTCGATCTTGGAGGCCACGAAACAATTATACGGCGTCACCTTCTTGGCGGCGCCCATGGCGGCCTGGATGCGTCCACCCGGCATGAAGCGCATGTCGAGCAGGACTTCCCGGAAGTCGTGGTAGTGGTCGTGGCCATCCGCCATGGCGAAGGCCACGCGGTTCATGGCGCCGCGAAAGTCCTCGCCCTTCTGGCGGTATTTCTCGGCATGCAACTGGTCAGCAAAAGTGGACTGAGGTCCGACGCCCATCAGGGGTATTCTCCGGTTTGCGGGTGGGGAGGGGTGATGTCGCGCTCAGCAGCCGACGTCGTGATCCGTCTCGTCGCCGGTATCGCGGTCGACGATGAAATCGGTCTCAGGCTCGTCCGGCTGTTCGACGGACAGGTCGGCATGCAGCGTGGAGAGCAGCGATGGCAGGCGCATCCACACCATCTGGAAGCGGTACTCACGCCCGCCCTTGACCTTGCCCATGAACATGCTGAGCGGGCGCAGCCACAGCTTCTTGCTGCCTGGGCGGGTGTAGGCGACCAGTCGGTCGCCGCTCTCCGTGTGTTCGCCGATCCCGACGATCTTGTAGGTGCAGCCCTTGAAGTGGCGCCACAACTGGCCGGGCAGGGGGTAGGCGCGGCACTCAGCCATTTGCAGCCCCCGCTGCGTTTGCATTCATGCGCATAAGACGGCGCGCGCACTCGCGCTTCTGGCCGGACTTACGGATTTCACGCAGGGCTGCGCCGGAATATTTCGAGCTGTCGATCGCGACCTCGCGGCGCGCCGGGAATACGGCGACCATCTTTCTCGGCAGCATGTTGACCAGGCCAGCGTCAGCGAGCTTGACCTGTTCGGACGTCATGCAGGAGCGCGATGTGCGCAGGATTAGGTAGGCGCCGTCGTCGGCATAGGAGACCTTCGGCTTTACAGGGCGCTTCTGCGCTGCGGCCAGGTACCCCAACGCCTTCACCATGGAAGCCGTGATCGGATGAAGTTCCACTATGCGCTCCTCAATATGACGTTCCTGACGTCGCGGCTGATGCGTTCTGCGGCATGCTCGGTGCGTGGCGAACCCGACAACACGACGAGTTTTTTCATGCCCCGATAGGTGAAGGTCAGCTTGAAATGCTTTCCGCCCCGCTGAATGTCGTAGTCCTCGATGCCAAGGTCATTCATCACCCGGCTCGCTGACTGGTTGATTTCTCTCAGGCTCTTCTGCACGACGCCCCCTCGATGCAAACTTGCGTTTGGGCCATCTGTGTTTCTTCTTGGACGAAGGGGGAAGATCATCTCCCTCTGTCTTGGCGAGGATGCGCCGACGAAACTCCTCGGTCTCTCGATTGAGGCGTTTCGTCCTTGCGATCTCGGTGATGTCCGATCCGCGACCCGTGGCCTTCGACCCGTAGGTCTTGACGTCATGGCAATCCGAGTGCTTCGCCTCGATGTGTTCGACGCTGTTGGCCGGCGGAATGGTGTCTTTCGTCTCCTCGCACCAGATCCTGAGCTGAAGAGCAGGCACATGGTCGAACTCGAGCCCGTCCAGCTCGCCGAGCTGGGCATTGCAGTGGGTGCATTTGCCGTTCTGGCGTAACACCACCTTGAGTTTGACCAGGAGCGGGATCGCCTTTCGGAAGCCGACCGGTGGCGCCAGCGCCTGTTCAATTTGCATGCCCCGCTTCTATTTGCTTTTATGCAAATCGTCAACCGGAAAAATGCGCATCAGATCAGTTTTCTTTTCAACGGGCCGTGCTTGAATATCGCCGCCTTCGCCGCCTCGTGCGCCTTGTCGAATGCGGCGCTGATGATGGGCTTGTTCTCGGCGTGATCGATCCAGAGAAGCGGCGCTTCCGACCCATGGCCGAGAGCCTTCAGCGTCGCCATCTGAATGAGTGCGTCACGGTGCTGTGGCAACCCGCGCATTCTGTCGTCCTGGTAGATGACCCACGACGCCGCCTCCAGCGCCGCCTTGACGTGCTTGGGGTTATTGCGAACGACATCGAGCTTCGAATCCTGCAGCATTGAGCCTCACACGATCAGCTTGAGGGGATAGCCGATGTCGCTGAGAATGCGCATCTTGGCGATCACGTCGTCCGGAGTCATGCGAGCATAGAGCCCATCGAGCGCCGGCGCCTTATCGGATACCGAATATGTCGAGGTCGGCTTGCCGAGAGGCACCACGTCCTCGAACTGGCGCAGCCACAGGATCGTGCGATCTTCGAGGATGCTGATCGTGTGGATGTCGTTCGGGCCGGAGCTGTAGCCTTCGCCCTTGGCATAGGCGTGGTCGGATGCGACATCCAGATGCTCGTAACCCGACCAGTGGAAGCCGTCGCCGCCGTTGAGCGGCGTCAGGTAGTCGAAACGGTTGTAAACCTGGCCGGTCAGGCTCGGCTGATAGACCGTATTCTTCGACCTGCCGGCCAACACCTTCGTATTGAAGGCGTAGCGATGATCGTGCGGGTTCACGACCTCAGGCAGCTTCGAGATGTCGCCGTCGAAGAAATAGAGCTTGTCGGTGATGCGCGCGGAGCGCCGCACGCACAGGTAGTCGAAGCCCTTGACGTGGAAGTTCTTGAAGGAGTTGTCCAGGACATGATCGAGGTCGATGATATCCTGAAGCCGGTCGGGGTGGTCCTTCATGCTGCTCTCCTTTCGTCGCCCTTGATCTCTGCGATCAGGTCGTCCGTATCGATGCCGGTTGCCTCGGCGATCGACTGCATTGCGGATTGGAAAAATTCCTGAAACTCGTCGTCGTCCATCGCCGTGAATGAAGTCGAGCGCGCGATGAAGCGCACTTCGCCGTTCATCATCGACAGGCCGGTGACCATGCGCAGGTCGAGCTTGATCGCCTCGTGCAGGTCTTCGGGCGCATGCCAGCGTCCGGTTCCCTTGACCACGCGGCGCAGGATCTCCCAGTACAGATCGTGCTGCGGCTTGGAACGCGAACGCTTGTATTTTCCGATCACAGTCGCGCCCGGCTTGAAACGCGCCTGCACGAGTTCGAGATCGAGAGCCCGCTTGGGCTTGAGCGAGAAGTCTTCCTGCACTTCAAACAGGGCCCACGGCATTTCCGACATGGCGTGTCCTCAGATCAGCGGTGGTTGATGGGGATTGCGCCGGCCCTTGCGCGCCGGCGGCGTTGGATCGAAACGGATCTCATCGATCCGAGCCTGACAGGCATCGACGAGCTGCTTGATCTGCGCCTCGTCGAGTCCGTACTTTTCGCGATGTGGCTTCTCGTCGCGCCACCAGTCACGCAGGTCGTCCGCCTTCACGCCCTTGATGCGAATGGCGAAGAGAGCGAGTCGCACATAGTCTTGCGCCTGTGTGCGGCCCAGGATTTCGCCCTCGATCACGAGGCTGCGGCTTCAGCCGGCTCGGCGAGCTTGGCCATGCGCTTGCGGCCATATTCGCGCACGCCTTCCTCGACCTTCTTATCGAGGTCCGACAGTGCTTTCTTAGTCTTGGCGTTGGTCATCAGGTTGATGACAGCCTTCGACGTCTCGCACTTGTCGATCGCGGTCTTGAGGCGCTGTTCGAGCGCGACCTTGTCGTCATAGGACGATGAGCCGTCATGCGACGCATTGCCACCCGACACGCCGCCTTGATCAGAATAGTCGTCGACGGTCTGATTGTCGGCCTTGCCGGCTTCGGTCGACTTGCCAGCCGACTGCTTCGCCGGCTCGTTGTCGTTGCGCGCGGCGCCGAGATCATCGTCGCGCCATTCCTTCTTGGCCTCGTTGACGTATTTGTTGTCGTCGAACAGGCCGAGATGGATGTCGGCGGCGAAGCCGAGCAGCGACAGCGCCTTCGAGGTCGCGTCCGTCAGGGATTTCTTCGGCGCCTCTTCGTCGACATAGGCATTGCCGTTGCTGCGCTTGCCGCAGAACTCGGTCTGGCCGAAAGCTTCGATCTCGCCGCGCTTGCCGTCGAGAAGATACCAGAGCTTGATGCGCACGACATGGACCTTCACGCCCGGCTGCGCCTCGGCATACTTCTCGTCGACGACGGTGACGCCCCAGCCGATGCCGATCGGACCGAAAACTTCGGTCGCGCGCTTGTGCAGCCAGGTGGCGTTTGTGGCGGTACCCTTGAAGCCGCCGCCGCGCGTGAACTGCTTGGTGTATTTGGGATCGGTCATCTGGACCGAGTCCCACAGCTTCAGATTTTCATTCGTCATGTGATCCTCCATGTCATTCCAATTCAAGCAAACGATCAGGCAGCCTTGCGCGCTTGCTTGACCGCAGCCTTCTGCGCCTTCGGGAACTCGATCAGCAGCGAGCCCTTGGTGTTGCGGTAGAGGCGAAGGTCATGGCCGGTCGCCTCCGCGACGTCCTTGGCGACCAGCTTCTTGATGCCTTCCTTCGCCGTGTCGTGCTTCTTGGCGGCCTCGACCGTCTCGATCAGCGTGGCGGCGAAGTCGGCCCACTGGTTGTTGCCGGTCATGTCGACCTTCTTGACCGGGGGTCCGAGATCGGGCGTGTCGAGCACCGGGTTGCCCGGCAACTTGCCGGTCTGGACGCAATCCCAGAAGGCGCGCTCGGCATCGAGCAAGCCGGCCTGCCAGAATTCGTCGGCCTCGATCTTCTGCACGACGTATTGGCCGCCGCCGGTGATGATCGAGAGCCAGCACAGCTTGTGGCCGGTGACCATCATGTTGTGCTGACACTGGGCGTAATACTTCTCGACCGCCTTCTCCAGCGACCAGTTGAATGGCATCATCCACTTGGCTTCGAGCACGCCCTGGGCGGTCATGCAGGCGTTCTTGCGCACGATGCCATCGAGCGTCGACATTGCCACCGGCCAGGCCTCGTATGCCGGGCGCGTCTGCTCGTCGGTGACGATCAGGTCGGGATGGTTCAACTCGAACCAGTCGAGATTCAGATCCTCGGTGATGTTGCCCATCTGAACGATCAGAACGTCGGAGAGATCCTCCGGCGCCAGATCGCCGCGCTTCTCGCCCCACAGCCGCTCGATCGCCGGCTGGTCGCCGGACATGATGATGCGGGCGTCAGAGCCGCCGATGCACGAGCGGCGAGCCTGCCGCACTTCCTCCGACATTCCTTTGCCGGCAGTCCGTCTTAACCTTTGCATTTTTGCCTCCATTCCAAATAAAGCAAATCTCGACGCGCAATGCAACGAGATTTTGCAGACACACAAACGTGTTCACGCGGCCTTGGTTGCCGGGGTGATGGTGAACTTCTTCCAGATCGGAGCCTTGCCGAGACCGTCGACAAAGGCGTCGTGATCAGCGTATTCCTGCGCGGTCAGAATTATGTCGTAGGGCCGCTGGACGATCTTCTCGTCTTCGGCGTTCGCCTTCTTTTTCTCGACGACCAGGTCGATCGCAAACTGAGCGCCGCCGACGAGCTGCAGGTAGACGTCCGCCAGCAACTCGCAGTCGAGCAGGGCTCCGTGCTTTACGCGCTTGGTCGTGTCGATCTTGTAATGAGCACACAGCGCATCGAGCGTGTTGCGACCGGAGGGTCGCACCTTGCGCGCCAACTCCAGCGTGTCGACGACGCGATTGCCCAGGCCACCGATGCCGAGCCGGTCGAGTTCGGCCTCCAGGAAGGCCATGTCGAACTTGGCGTTGTGCGCGACGATCGGATCGTCGCCGATGAACGCCAGCAGCTGGCCTGCCGTCCGCCAGAATGTCGGATGTTTCTTGAGAAAGTCGTAGGTGAGCCCGTGGACCTTTTCGGCGCCGCGCTCGACCGGCTGCTGCGGGTTGACGTAGGCGTGGAACGTCCGGCCGGTACGGACGTGGTTGATCAGCTCGACCGCGCCCAGTTCGACGATGCGGGCAGTCTTCGGATCGAGGCCCGTGGTTTCGACGTCGAAGACGATCTCGCGCATGTCAAAGCCCCGCTGTGGCGTCCGGATCCAATCCCCACCCGCGCTTCATGATGCGGGTGTTGGTGTGCATGGCGTCGAGCCAGGATTCGAAAGCGGCGCAGGCGGACAGGTGCGCAGAGGCGATATCCTGCTGTGTGCCGTTGAGGAGCAGGGCCTTGTATTCCTCGACCTTGGCGTCCTTGAAGATTCCGGCGGCGACGATGAGCTGGTTGGCGCGAGCAGGTTCGCTCGGATCGAGGCTCATTTGGCGTTCTCCACGAATTGCAGACCAGGCGCAGGCGCGATCCCCATGGTGTGGCGAAGCGCCGTGATGATGCGACCGGCAGCACGCGTCCTCACGTCGAAGGCGACGTGGCGCGAGGGCTTGCGGTTCGGGCAATAGATGCGGCGCACAGCCTCCGTGTCGCCCTTGCGCGCCAGCACAACCGCTGCGCGGCGCAGGCGATCGTCGTCGATCAGACGCAACCACGACAGGACTTCCATCGCATTGTCGATGTCGTCGCGCTGCGGCGCCACACGGGATGATCCGTCGCCTGGCTTCATCGCCGACATCAGTCGGATCTTCTCGATGATATTGGCTTCGCCGGCCGTCATGCCGATATGGTTCCACCCCCCGGAGCGGTTGCCGGCAATGAGCCAACCCTTTTCCTGATCGGGCAGTCGGTCGATGACGTCGACGGCGTGCTCCAGCAGCTTCCAGACGACATGGAGATGACGCGCGCGCTCTCCGAACGCGCCACGCGCCATCTCCACGCCTGCGCGAAGGCACTTCATCGTGCGCTCGCGCTCAGCCACGGACACCGCCTGATCAGACGGACAAGAGACGGGATGCTGCTTCAATCTGCGTCGCCTTGCGGGTTGCCCTGTAGGTGTAATCGCTGTCGCCGTGACGGATCTGCGTCAGGTTGAGCGAGCCGCGCTGGGCGTCGCGCCTGATCGCCGTCGCCACGGCGTGAAGCGACAAGCGCTTGATGCGCTCGTCGTTGTCGACGACGCTGCTGTCGGGTGCGAATTCACGATCCGCGTTGAGGTCGCCGCGCCAGTAGACCAGGATATCTCCTGGCCGCGACGCCGCGAACCAATCGTAATATTCCGACAGGGCGCCTTGCCCCGCCAACAGCGAGGTCTCGGTCATCAGTCGTCCTGCACGTCGCGGTCGCGCACCATCTCTGTGACGTTGGCGATCACCTCGGAGACGCGGGCGGCCATAGCGGCGAGGTCGACCGCAAGCACGAGCAGCGTTTCGAGACGCTCCTCACGGATCTGTTCCGCGATTTCCTCGTCGCTCGGCACCAGGAGGAAATTCGGGACGTAGTCCGAAAACGGGGCGGGGATTAGTTTGGTCGGCTCGTCGCAGAAGTTGCGCATCTGTCCTCGTTTGCATTCAAGCAAATGTGTGGCTGCGGAGGAGGGGGCACCCCATAAAGAGCGCCCCCTCGTGTCATGACAGCCGGAACGCAGCACACATGATGCCGGCCGTCACGATTGGAAACTAGAACGGGATATCGTCGTCGAGGTCGGCGTCGCGCGTGCTTTGGCGCGAACCAGACGAGCGCGATCCGCCACCGCCACGCGATCCGCCGCCGCGCTCGCCGTCGCCGTCGTTGCGGTTGCCGATCATCGTCAGCTCGCCACGGAAGCGCTGCAGCACGATCTCGGTGGACTTGCGCTGATTGCCGTCCTTGTCAGTGAACTCGCGGGTCTGGAGCTGACCTTCGAGGTAAACCTCGGAGCCCTTCTTGAGGTATTGCTCGGCGACCTTGCCGATGTTCTCGTTCCAGATCACGACGTTGTGCCACTCGGTCTTTTCCTTGCGCTCGCCGGACGCCTTATCGCGCCAGGTCTCGCTGGTGGCGAGAGAGAACGAGACGACCTTGTCGCCGCTGTTCATCGTCCGCGATTCCGGGTCGCGGCCCAACCGACCCAACAATATGACCTTGTTAACAGAACCACTCATGCGCCTTCTCCTGATTTGCGTGATACCACAAATTTGCATTCAAGCAAACAGATCGTCACGCTGCGATCGGTTCTTCCTGCTCGGCGGGAACGTAAAGTTCGGTTTCGCGATCGAACTCCATCGGCACACGAGCCTTGCGGCCCGCCGCCGAGAAGCGGACCTTCGACACGATGGCATCGCGTCGCGTTCCCATCGGCTCGTCGGAATGCACGACGAGACCGATATCAGCCTTGTTCGCCCAATGGGCAGAGTCTGAAATGTCATAGAGGCCGGGTTGGCCGTCCACCTTCTTTGGATGGGCGACGATGACGACGCAGCAGTTGAAGCCCTTGGCGAAGCGCTTGAACTTGCGGATCGAGTCGCCGACGTATTCGGTCAGCGACCAGTGCTTGTCGCGCTTGTGTTCGAGTTCGTTCCACGGATCGACGACGAGCAGGTTGATGCCGTCACGAAACACGGCCTGCTCAGCCTTCTCGATAATGTAGTCGACGTCGATCTCTTCCTCGTCGGATCGCGGGTCCGACGTGATGATGCGGAAGTGATCGTCGATGAAACTGTCAGCGGCCTCACGTTCTTCTGCCGACCATGTCCTGCGGTGCTTACCGATATAACAGGTGCGCAGCGAGTTCCACAGATACGGCTTGATCGGCTCTTCGCCTGGAAACATCACGGTCTTCCAGCCGTGCAGCTTGCCCATGTTGACGCAGATCTGCTTGATCAGCGTCGATTTTCCCATGCCTGGTACGCCGGTCGCAACCACGAAGGCGCCAGGGTAAAGGCGCATGACCTCGTCGAGGTCTGGCGAAACGCCGGTGACGAACGTGACGGGCTCGCCGACGTCGGGATATTCCGAAAACCGGAAGATGCCCTTGATCGGCCACGGCTGCGCGGTCTCGACAATCTCGCGGACGCGCGCCTCGCCGAGGTATATGTGGACCTCGTTGAGATCCTTTGCGCGACGCAACTCGCCTGTCTCGGGATCTGGCACGCACTTGTCATCGGGATAGATGACGCGGAAGCAGCGCGCCGGACCGAGGCGGCGCACGAGTTCCTTGGCCAGGCGATGGCCCGGCTCGTCGTCGTCGGTCGCAATCACAAACTGCTTGACCTTGGCGAGCCGGTCGATGTGGCGCGTCAAATAGGCGTATTTGATGTCGTTTTCGGGATCGAGGTCGCGCGAATCTTCGGGCACCTCGATCAGGTTTCCGTTCTTGTCGCGCGCAGGCGGCGCGCCGTCGGGAACGGAGACCGTTGCGTCGAAGCCGCACTCGATCGCGCTCAGGCAGTCAGGCTCGCCCTCGGTGATGATCAGGGATTCCGAGCCCGTCTCCAGACGAAGCATCATGTCGTCATCGAGGAGGACGTTGGCGTTGAAGAATGTCTTCGGGCTGTCGGGGCGCTGCTGGAAGCGCTTCTTGCCGTCCTGCGTCCAGCGGAACTTGGTGTTGACCTCGTCGAAACCCTCGACGTAGGGGAAGCACAGGATCTTGCCGGTATCATACGGGACGATGGACCCATCGTCGCAGCGCTTGGCGCTGTAAAGACCCATAGCGGTCGCGAGCGTCCCGCTGATCTTCCTGGCTTCGAGCGCTTGAACGTGCGCCGGATTTAGCATTCCTTGCTCCTGTCTCGCCGCAATGCTGGCAGTTGTAAACGAGGCCCCGGTCGTCGATCTTGACGCTCAGACACCTGATCTTTTTGTTGGAGCCCTTGCGCGTATGGGAACACCAAGGGCAGATCGCGTACTGGTTGCCTGGGGCAAAGCTGCGCAGCCTGATGCCCAGCTCTGCGGCGATGGCGGCGATGTCCATTCAGCCCTCAGACAAGGGGAGGGCGGTAGGCCGGCCGCTGGGCGATGGGCGCGCGCGCCTGCGCCTCGATCTTCAGCTTCGCCTCGCGCGCCTTCGTGTCCGCGTTCTTCAGCACTGACCGGATAAAGCCGCGCCAGTCGTCCTTCTTGACGATCGCGCCCTGGATGGCGGCGAGTTCGCCGCGCACATTGATGTGCGGGAACGTGTCTTTCAACTCCTCGATCTCGGCGCGCGTCAGCATTTTCGATCCGGCGCGAAACACGATATCGTCCTGATGATCGGGTTCGACGGGGACGGACGCCGCTTCTGCGGCCTGCTTCTGCCGGCGGGCGCGGGTCGTTCCGCCCGCTGATCCCAGCTGCGCCATCTGGCGCGAGCGGGCTTCGCGTTCGGCGACCTCGTTGATCGCGCGAGTGTTGTGGATCATGCCATCCTCGATCTTGAGCTTTCCGAGTTCGACGAGCTGCCCGATGATCCGCTCGGTGAAACGCGCGGACTTGCGCAGCGACCGGGCGATCGTTTCTGGCTTGTTAGGAAATGGCCCGCCGCGCCGGTAGATCAGGAGCACGATGCGCAACAGCGCGGCTTCCTGCTCCAGGGTGAGGTCGTCGGTGCCTTCTTCCCACAGATCGTATCTCAACTTCATGAAGTCGTTGCTGCGGGTCATTCGTCCTCCGTTGCCTGTTTGCATAATTTGCATTCAAGCAAATATCAAGACAAATCTTCAGCAGGGCTCAAGGTCAGGCGAACGCCCAGAGGAACCTCGCCCCACTCGATCACGACGCGGTTGGAAAACTTATCGTCGACGATCAGGCCGACGTCCTTGCACCAGTCCAGAACCGCCTTGATCCTGTTATCCAGGTCGAACTTGAAACGCTTTTTCAGGGTGACGACGAGGCCGACATCGAACGGTCCGGTGATCGTGCGCCAGCCTTTGCCCGGCCGCTGGCGCATCAGTTCGCCATCGGCCTCGCGTTTCCACTTCTCGTAGGTGGGATTGAGGTATGGTCTCGGCGACTTCGAGAACCGCGAGGGCTGGCGCCAGATGCGGTTGGTCGACGTCGGCAGCGGGAGGTCGATCGTGATCGACCCCCTGTAGGTGTGCTCTGGAATTTCGATTGCAACTTTCTTGGAAGGCATCAGACCGACTGCACCCCGTTGTCCTGGCCTTCGAGGGCCTGCGCCATAACCTTGCCCCACAGGCGATTGAACATGTCGCCGTGCGCTGCGACGCTGACCCCGTGCCGGCTCAGTACGATGTTGGCCGCCGCAAGCGCAGAGAACCCGACGATCGCCGCGCGCGCCGCGTCGCCGCCGATCGAGGCCTCGATCTCGCTCACCAGAGCCATCGTGGTGTCGTGCGCGCATTTGAAAGATTGATCCGTGCCGCTCATTTTTCGCTCCATGCTACGATTAAGTTCCCAAAAATAGGACGAATGTCCTTTTAACCGATCTCCCTGAGAATGAGTAGAACAAAAACGGAACATCCACCGCAACTTCGCATTTGCGATTGCAAATTGAAAATGCAGCGAATATCAATGCGCTCGATAACGCATCTTTTTCAGAATCGTTGGAACCAAATCAACCCACGACGCATTTGAAGTCGTGCAAATGCGAATACGGCGAATGCGCATGATGTGTCAATCGCCGTGTCGCGTTGCAGGTACGAAAAGGGGAGATTGTTTGAATGATGACCGCTGACAACACCGCGCCCAACGCCACGCGCGCTGCCGTGATCGACTGGATCGAGCACATCCTGAAGCGCAAGAACTGGACTGGCACCGATCTGGCGCGCAAGTCCGAGCTGGCGCCGTCCACGATTCTGCGGCTGATGAACGATCCGCACCACAATTTCGTTCCCTCGCTCAAGACGCTGCGCAAGATCGCGGAAGGCTCCGGCTATGCGATCCCGAGCGAGATCGTCAGCGCGTTCGCCAGCCCCGGCATCGTATCTGACGATCCATTCAGTCAGACGCCGCGAAGCTTCGTGGCTCGACCCGAGCCGCCCATGCGCTTTGCCGGCGGCGACGACGGACCGCGTCAAGAGAGCCTGATGAAGGTGACCTACATCTCCGGTCTGCCAGCCTCGCTGCAGGCCAAGGATGCGCCGGATCGCGCTGTGCCTGTCCTGCCGCAGCTGGCGGGCGACACCACGGCGACCGCGTATTTCGCGCCTGACAGCGTGTTTGCGCCGATCGTGCCGGCCGGAGCGCTGCTCTACTGCACCCGCAGCCGCGATCCGAAGCCGGATGACCTGGTCGTCATCGTCAAAAAGGATGGGCGCTCCCTGGTGCGCAACGTGGTCGACCTCGACTCCGATGGCGTCTCTGTCTCCAAGACGGTGCCAGCGTCCACAGAGGCTGTGATCGGCTACGACGACATTGCAACGATCGCCACGGTGGTGGCGATCGTTCGTTGACCTTACGCGCTATCCTTTCTGACATTTCGTGAGCGTCGGTTTGATAACCTAGCATTTGCTGGTAAATTGGCCCGTTTTGCATTTGTGCAAATTTGCCATACATCCATACGCATGGATGCGATCACCACCAAGGCTTGCGATTTGCGCTGGTTTGCCGACAAGGCTGCAGCCAAGATTTTCGACGACATCGGCTATTGCGCAGTTTACGCCGTAGGACCGACCACATCCGACAAGGCCAAGATCGGGCAGGGCATGCAGCTGCCCGCCCGTCTGGTCTCCATTCAAAATGCGCACTGGGCGAAGCTGGTCGTCAAGGCGATCCAGTGGACGCCTGGCTATCTGTTCGCCGAGCGTCTGCAGCGCATGGTGTGCGAACTGATCGAATGCCGCCGCGTGCGCGGCGACTGGTTCGACATCCCTACCATCATGATCGATCAATCGATCGCCATCTGCGCGCGAAAGGCAGGCATCAAGCTGCTCTCGCACGAAGATATGCTCGCCAGCGTCCTGGCCGAACGTGAGCGCCGCATCAGTCTGTTGGCGCCATAGCCGGCGTCTTGACCTCCGGCACAGCCAGGTCGGCTGCGCGCTCCGGAAACAGCAAAGTGATCGCGGTGATCAGCTGATCCAGAAAGTCCGCCGACGCAGAGGCGCCGGACGGCGGCAGGTTCTGCATGAGCGCGTCGATCTGGCCGATCGCCTGCTTCAGCCGATCTTCCTCGCGCTTCTCTGCCGGCTTCAGCCGGTCCTTCCACTGCAGCTTGCCGAGCGCGAGCTTCATTTTCTCGTTCTCGAATCGCAGATGGTCGTAGAAGTCGCCGACCACCACGCTCGTCGTGCGCGCCGCTTCCACCGCCTTCGTGTGGCAGCTGCAGATTTCGTTGATCAGCTCGTCGAACTTGCTGTCGAACAGCGGGTTCAAGGCGCCGGCCGGCAGCAGGTCTGCTGGTTCGTTTGCTTGGGTTCTGGGCATGCCGCCTCCTCAGGTCGAAACCGATTTGTTTGGCCGCCCCGGCTTCTTGGCGACGGCGATCCTGCGTCGCGCCAGGCGGCCCAGGCGCCAATGTGCCTGGACCAGGGTTGCTGATTCTTCCCGTTCGACGGGGATGGACACGTCGCGCCACCCCTCGTCCTTCAACGCAGAGACGATGTAGTTCTTGACCTTCACGCTGCCATCTCCCTGCTGAACTGTTTGGCGCCACGGCCATGCGCCACGATCGTGATGTCGGCCTTGGCTCCGGTGCGCTGGCCCCCGCACAGCATGCACGCCGAACATTGCACGGTCTTGCCCATTTCCTTCGACGCCGGACAGCGCCCTTCGCCCTTCAGGACTGGCGCACCTTCGGGTCTGACCCGGTAGACGCGAAAGCCCAGGGCCTTGGCGGCCCGATGTTCCTCTTCGTTGTCGCATGATGCCATGCAAAACGCCGACAGGGCAGGATTTTCACGCCACAGATGGGTATAGGAATTGAGTTCTCGAACGCGCGCAAGCACCTCATCCCAGATCTCCAGAGGCACTGCGCCTGGATCTCCGTAGGCGCCGACACGCAGCCGCTTACCGGCCAGACGACGGGCGGCGATCTTCGGCGGAACCTGAGGGTAGGAGCCGCGCTGATAGGCGTCCCAGACAACGCGCGGGCCATGCATGAGCACGACGTAGCATGTCCGCCCGACATTGCGGGTCGCGCCGTCGGGTTTGGTCTCGATCTTGCCCCGGTGACGGCACGATCCGCAGATCGAGACATCATCGCCGGTGTGGACGGCGATCATGGGATTGATGTCGTCGCGCATGATGTAGATCTGAGCCATCGGCCCGGTCTTGGAGTTGGAGCCTCCGTCCTCGAGTCCGGTGGCGATAACCACGATCGGGGCGCCGTCGATCACCGAGGGGCCGCGATACAGAATGATGCCGTTTGTCTGATCCATGATGACCCCTCAGAAACGCAGTTCGGCGAAACGCTCGGGCGCGCAGCTCGCGAGGCGCTCGTAGTCGTTGATGTCCTCGATCTGCGGCCGGTAGCCGGCGGGCCGGTCAGCCGCGAAGGCGACCTCGGACGTGAAGCCAGCGCCGCCGCACATGGCGCAGTCGATGAACTGGCCGGTGTGCTTGTGCTGGTTGGGGAAGGGCATCCGCTTGGCGAGACGCCCGCGTCCGCTGCAGTGAGAACAGGGTTCTTGCATTTTCATTTCTCCGTGATGTTGTAATTCATGCAAACGCATGGGCGCATCAGTGCCAATCCTGAGCCAGATGATGGCCGTAGGCATGCGCCCAGACGTCCGCCTCGTCGGATCCTGGTGGATAGGGGTTCTTCGCAGGGGAAAGCGCCGATGTATGGAGGGCCGCCTCTCGCGCTTCCTCCCAAATTCGCTCGACGGTCTCGTCGTCGATGCCCTTGGGAATGTCGTATCCGATCATGAAGCACCAGACCTGTCGGTCCTGAGACGATCGAGCGGCGGCCGACGGCGGCTCCATGTCACGACATCCGTGTCCCATTCACCTTCGTCGTATGGCGTGAGCGCAGGCGGGCATGGCTGCCCGGCTTTGCTCGGGCCGAACGGTGTGCATGTGCCAGCGAAGGCGACGCCCTGGAACGAGCATAGGCCATGGCGAACATCGAGCGTCGTGGCGATCTCGTCGGCCATGGCGCCGCCGACCGACTCCAGCATCGAGCGGAAGAACGACGCCCGAGGGCTTTCGATGTCGATCAGGACTTCGAGCATTTCATCGAGACTGAGCTGTTTGCTCATGGCTGTGATCCTTCTTGTTCCGACAGCAGGCGTCGCACGAACTTGACAAGTTCGAGCATTTTCTCCGGGTAGCAGGTCGCGACGTGACGCATATCCTGCAGCGCCGACATGTATGGGTTGGGGAGGCGCACGCACATCTTCGCGTCCCACGGCCTGCAGGCGACGTCGAACACTTCGTTCTTGATGGTCCCGTCTTCCTGCGTGCGCTCTCGCGACGCGATGACATGCCCATGATCCATGCGCCATCGACCTCGTGTCGCTGGCTTGGCATTGCTTTCTATCTCGTCGAGGAACCGCTTGAGACGGTTCATCTCCTGCTCATCGAGCTGGCTCATGTGGTTCTCCATTGCAATTCAAGCGCGCGGCTGCCCACGCTTCGCGAAACAGGCGGAATGTGAGCGACTCGTATCTTTCTCGCTTGTCGGCGAGGAGCTGCCGGAGCGCGACAGACCTCGCTTTGTCGTGCCGCTCGCAGTACTGGTAGTATTTGCGAGCGGCCTGTTCCCAGGTCACTGGAACCGCGTCGGGTCGAAGCCCGGCGGGTTGTGACCCCAGTTGAGTTCAGGCCAGCTGTCGAGGTTGAAGCGCTCGGCTTCGCCGTCGACATATTCGCGCGGGCTCAACTGGTTGTCGTAGCCGTGTTCCTTGGCCTGCTCGTCCGAGAAATCATCCCAGACGTACATCACCTGGCCGTACTCGCGGGCGAGCTTCAGCCAGTCTTCGAAGGTCATTCGCGCCATGTACCGCCTCCTACGACGCCAGTAGCTTGTCGATTTCCTTGAGGCGATCGATCGCGATCCTGGCTTCGTCGTCGTTCGCCGCCAGATAGGCGAATCGTTCGATTTCCAGGCGGCGCTTGTCCTTGGCAGTCAGCGAGCTGAGCAACTTCTGGCGCTCTTTCTGCGCGTCGAGGATTGTCTTGTACTTCGTGTCGTCTACAAGCGAGACAATGCGTTTGGTCGCGGCGCTCTCGACGCCGTCGCTGATGCGCTCGATCTGGACCAGTGCGTAGCCGGACGACGGCGAGTCGACGACGGCGAATTTCCCGACTGCGGCGTCGTCGCCTTCGTAGAAGTAGCAGTAGGTCTTGTTGTGCTGGTAGGCCGAGGTCGGCCCCCAGAACTTGACGTGCAGCGTTTTCATCACTTTCTCCTTTGCATTCAAGCGCATGATTATGCGTATGATCACCGGGCGCGCCGGTGATTACCCAGTCTGTAATCGAGACGATCGAGCCGTTCGCGGATTTCCGGCTCGAATTCCTTCCGCCCCTTCATCCGATCTAAGCAGAATTTGAGATCGGAGACTGCCTCCTGAAGATCCGACACCGGATCGATCGAGGTCGACACGAGTGCCGTATACGGCGCCGCGTCGATCTCGCGCAGAAAGACATCAAAGTCTGCCTGATCAGCGAACCTGTAAGTTCGTTCTTGTTGTTGACCTTGCAAATTCACCTTGATCGTTGCTGTGAATACGATGCGGGTGCGCTGCGGCATGCGACCTCCAAGCTCATGTGCGCTTGAATTTCCAAACACTGCTTCCGCGCATATTGTTCCACAGGCGATTGCACACGATCAAGCGTTAGCTTCGCGTTCGCTTTTGCGCGCATGCCAGTCCGTTACAAGAGCATCACGGGCCTGGGCGATCTGCGCGCTGGTGACCGTTACGGGCCGGCCATAGGCGAAGTCGGCTGTCTCGCGCCATGGGATATGCTGAAGTACGTCCGGCACGAACCCCCAGTCGAAGTCGATGAAGTCCGTGTAGTCTTCCGGCATCGCACGCCAGACCGGCAGAACGAACTGTCGGGTGAGCGCGATCGTGTTGTGACGCATCTGCCCGGCGCCGATATCCTCGAAGCATTGATTGAGCGACTCGATGTTGGCGTTTCCTTGTCTGTATGCGAGCACAGCCTCCCACACGATCATCGCGTCGAGCGCCTCGTCGTGCGTCAAGCTGTCTGGCGCCGTCAGCTCGAATTCCTCGCACATCGCCTGAGGCTCCTCCGGCGTCACGACATCGTCTTTGATAATCACGTCAGCAGACGTACCAACGATGAGCGGCCCCGACGGGCGAATATCGGAAAGATCGACACTCTTCATCACATCCGGATGAGCCAGGAGAGTCGGTTTGCCGAAACGTATGTTGAACAGACTGTCGAACGATTCCTTCCCCATATCGAAGCTGAACACGACCTCCTTCATCGCCGACTTGACCGGCTGTCGGAACTTCAGCGGCACGAAATCGTCAAAGATAGCATCCTTGACTTCGTCGATGGGAATACGGCCAGAACTTACAAAACGTAGAATATGCGTGTCGGGATAGCGATGCGCTCGGCTGATGGATGATGTAACGCCGTCGCCATACAAACACCACCACAGCTTCTCGCCTGTCGATTCGTCCTCGACAACGTCGAACGATCGTGCGCCGACATATGCAAGAGAGACCGGCATGGGCGTATGAAACCTGAACAGGTCTTGCATCATGTCGATCTCGAACGCGAAGAACTTACCGGCTCTTTCCAGATTTTCCGTCGTAAACGTGTGCCCGCGCTGCATCAAATATTCGTCACGCTTGGATTCGTGCCTCAAGCGCAGCAGGTACAAGGCGTTGTCCTTCTTGCGCGACGCCAGGTGGATGCTCATCGCCTTGATGTGCAGCGGCGAGGTCTCGGCGCGCGACAGCACATGGGAGACCGCATCGCGATCGGTCGAAAAAACCTTGGCCTCATCGTCGCGTTCGATCAACATGGTCTCGTCCGCTTGCTCGAACACATCCCACCCCTCGGCGCTGGCCGCCTCGGAATCTTCCGCCGTCCACTCGTAGCCAGAATTGGCGGCGACATCGGGTATTGCAGGATGCGACATCGTTAAACCGTTCCCGATCGTGATCGGTTGCATGCGGTCTGCGTTCCTGATCGGTTCGATTCCGAATCGGCGGCGCATGCTATTGTCGATCGCGTGGGCAAGCGCAAACAACTGCCGACCGTAGACCGGAACATTTTTGTTGTCATGGTCGGAAAACGTCGCCTTCCAATCTCCGCCAGGGAGATGCACAAGCGCCCATATCTTACCTGGAGTCGATGGCGACGTCAGATCGAAAGACGTCTCGTTGGAAGAAGAGACAGCCTGCACGACTTCGAAATTCGTTATGATCTGCGCCTCAGTTTCTGCAAAAAGCGGCATGAAACTGCGAGAATAATAGCCGCCGTCGTTGCGGCTCGGCTTCGGCGCATCGAATACGACGTTGACAAAATCAACGCGACTTATGCCGTAGTTTCCCTTACGAACGGTCGCCGTGTGATGAAAGAGTCTGCCTTCGGATTCGTCGATGCAGATCACGCGGTCGCCGGGCTGGAAGCTGAATTCAGTCCGAATTTCCAAGATGCTGATGAAGCGCGATATCGAGCCGTCGAGAGATTGCGCGTACCATGTGTTCTCTGAGCTACGCGAGATCAGACGAACACGAGAACCGATCTCGAAACGGTGCGAACTTTGGTCTCGTGCGATTTCGACAATATCGCCGACTTGGTATACGATTCTTGGCATGGTGGTTGCTCCTTTCTTGTCTTTGTCAGGCGCGGATCAAGAGCGGGCGTACGCCGCCACAAATCCATACGTTGGTTCCAGATATGCGAAACCAGGTCACGATAACGGGCGGTCGCGTGTAGCCATACTTGTCGGTGGCGAAATGGCGCTCGGTCTCGTAAAACGAGACCTGCGGGTACGGTGTACGTTCGGTCGGCATCAGAAGTGAATCCCTTGCTTGTTGGCGTCGTCGAGAGCCAAGTTGAGGAAAGCGATCAGCTCTTCCTTACGGTCAGGCAGATCGATGGGGCGGGCGCGGGTGATGGTGAAGCCGTTCTCACGCAGGAACTTGCACTTGGCCTTGATTTCCGCCTGCGTGCCGAACCATTCCCAATGCTCACCCTCGTCGTCGTTGTTGGTGTGCCAGTCGGCGCGATAGAGGCGCATGGATCACCCGTGAATAGCGGCGCAGACCGCATCGCCGTAGACCTTGGCGACGAAGTCATCGATCCATTGCTGGTCGGGCTCTTCGCGCAAGGTCGACTTGGCGGCTGCCGCTTCGACCAATTCGAGTTTCGCCTCGATCTCGGCTGCGACTTCCTGATAGGGCAGGCGGCCGAGCTTGATGTTGAGGATGTGCTGAGCGTTCGGCAGCGGGAACGTCACATGGCCGGTTTCGAGCAGCTCGATCGCCTGATTGGCGACACGCACCGCATGCGACAGCGCCTTCCAGTCGACGCCCTGATTGGACTCGGCTTGCAGGGCGCGATGGCCGTACTCGTTGACCAGGCGCTCGACAATCGAATGCGCGCTTCGGATCGTGTTGGTGTAGGGCAGCTTGCGCCCGCAGACATTCCAGAACGTCTGGCAAGTACCGTTGGGGTGCTTGATATCCTCGATGATCATGTGCTCGTGCTTGGTGCAGGCATTGACGATGTGGTCGTGCGCAGTCGCGAGCTTCATGTTCGGATGACAGGCATCCCACATGGCCAGCACCGCGAGAGCCTCACGGGCCGCCGCGACACGGCTGCCCTTGATCCCGTACTTGTTGGCCTGCTGGCGACAGTAGCCGACGAAGGCCGCCGACTTCTTGGTGATCAGCCGGTGGCGGTTCCTGACGATCTCGCGCCATTCGACATGCGGCGCCGTTCCTTCGACGACCGCATCGTCGGGGGCGAACAGGACGTCGAGCGCGACCGTCTGACCCTGCGCCAGCAGCTGCAGGTACTTCTGCAGGCTGAACGCCTCTTCCTCGACCTCGCCGGCATAGTTCTTCTCGCCTTCGGCCTTGGGCCGCTTCTCGCTGATCGAGCCCTTCGCGCGGCCGAGCAGGATGTCGCGGGCATCAGGGATGAACACCGACTTGAAGTCGAAGTCGGAGGCCGGCGTCGACGTCCCGTACAGGTGCGAGCCGAACTGGATGCGCAGGATGGTCCTCATTTCTTGTTCTCCCCGTGCTTCTGCATCAGCTGGTAGACATCAATGGTCTAACCGACCTCGATCAATGTGATGTTGTCGAGATCGAAATCGTAGGTGGACCGGTTGCTCTCGATCCACTTCGCGGCCTGTTCGAGCGAGTCGAAGTCGAGGCTGTTCTCGCCCTCGTAAGGGACGGCGTAGGTGAGGCGGTAGAGCGTCATCCACGCCTCCGGCGTATGTCGCCCGGCGGCCATTCGGCAGCCAGGTACGAGGACATGATGATGATCGACAGAGCGGCTGCGATTAGAATCCAGCCGATATGTGGTCTGAATGGCATCTGCAGCGGCGGGTCGGACAGCTCGATGAGCATGCCGATAACGCCAGTGGTGCCGGCCAGCCAGATGTTGATGACGAACTGAATGAGCCTCATGTCTCGTCCTTCCGTGCACCGAAGCGATCGACGAACAGTTCGCCGACCAACTTTCTGATGAAATCCGTCAGTTCCTTGCCGGCCGTTCGGTCGCGAATGGTGGAGTCGATCGATCGACGGAATTCGTTCGTGATCAGGCGATCGACGGTGTCGTGCGCGCGGCGCTTGACCTCGGCAGCGACGACCTCGTTGATCAGTTTCGGAAATTCCTCACGGACGATCGCGTTGACCTGTCCCTCGATCATCTGGCGGACGGCGGCGCGAAGCTCCTGGTCTTCGCCGATGTTGAGCGTGACTCTCATGGCTTGATCCTCTCAGTTACAGACGGCGCAGGGGAACTCATCCTTGAGCGCCTCGATTGCGAGTTTCTTGTTTCACGCCCACACAATGCGGACGTACGATCCCGGCTGATCGCCGGTGCTGATTGCGAAGTAAGGCCGGACGTAGGGCGAATACGCACACCAGTTCCCGCTGTAGCGTTCGACCCGCATGTGCATCCGCCGCACCGTCGTGGGGCGCTCGACGATCTTTCGATCCTCATATCGCAGCATCACGCCGTGCAGTCGCTGACCGTCGCGCAAGAGTGAGAGACGGATTGTGTCGGCCTCTTCCTGCGATCCGGCGTAGACCTTGCCGTCGCCGCCATTTGCGAGATCGATTTGATCGATTTCGCCGGTGATGAGGCGTTCGTTGCTCATGCTGCAACCTCGTTGAGGGCTGTCATGGCGCCGGCCGTGTACCAGACGCCGCCTTGATGCTCGGGGCGCTGATGGCGCGTCACATTCTCGATGCGAACGCGATACCAGCGGCGCCCCTTGGTTGAGAGATGCGGCGCATGCGGCTTCTGGCAGACGTGCCAGCCGGGCCTGTGCGCATATCCCTTGGTCGGGTGATCTTCGGCCTTGAGGCGAACGCCAACCTCGATCCGCTGCTTGCGATTGATGAACAGCGGACCGAGAGTGCCGTCGCGCCGGACGCGCAGGAGCTTGTAGGCAATCATGGGAGAAGCTCCATGAATGCGTCGAAGATTGCGTTGATCGCGCGATTGCGCGTGTCGAGAGCTGGACCGTAGAAGTCTTTCGGCTCCCATTGCCCGGTGTAATCAGGCACGGATGCGCGCATCTTCTGGTAGGCAGCATCGGCGTGGAACGCCGCCTTGATCGATTGAAACAGCGCTTCGACTTCAGGCTTGACCTGAGTGATCGACTCCGACTTTCCAGTCGTCGTGTCGCGGTAAAAGAGATCAGCCATTGATGATCTCCTTCACCGCAGAGTTCGCGACGAAACCGAAAAAGCCGTCTTCGGTTTCGATGTAGATGCGCTTTTCGACGTCGTCGTTATCCACGGCCGAGACCGTGTAGACGCCGTCTGGAGCCTCCTCGTCGCCTTCGACCCGGATTGTGTCGCCAGCCTTCATCAGCAACACGCGCGTCGCCTGCGGGTCGGCGACCGCCTTAACGTGCCAGGCGGCCGGCATGGCTTCGCCGTCGACCAGCAGGACGTCCTCGGTCAACACGACCTTGCCGCAAGTCGCATCCTCGACGGCGTGTTTGACGTCGGCGAGTTTGGCCAGGTCTTCGGCGCTCGACGTTTCCGCGACCAGATGGTCGCGGATCGTGCCGAAGTGCGGATGGTCCTCGCCGACCGTGTAGAAACGGCCGGCGAAGAATGTGACCGAACGGTCGCTGATGGTGTGCGGTATCATGCTGCCTCCCTCAACGGGCGTGCGTCTCCCCTGAGCGTGCGCAGGGCTTGAAGTTCTGCAAGCGTCAGGAGATAGGCGTTGATGACGTCGAAGCTGTTGCGGTAACCCCAGGTGGACAGGTCGTTCACGAGCTTCTTCAGCACCAGATCCTCATTGAGGATGGCGTCGAAGTCGTTGTTGAGAGAGATGACAGGGCAGGTCGACATATCGCTCACCGCTTCCGCCACGACGCCGCCAAGCTTGACGAGCATCTTGCGGAAGATCTCGTTGTCGCTTTCCTCTGCGCTGGCCGCTTGATTGACCTGTTCCTGCAGGGCGGCGTATCTGGCCTGGATATCGACCAGTGTCTGCGGCATCGGCGCCGTGACGTTGCCGTTGAAGAACAGGAGTATCTGCGTGTCGAACCTGTGCCGCGATTGGGACGACATGGCCGGCGTGAGCAATGGGTCATATCGACCCTGAAAAGCCGAGACGAGATCGGCGTGCGGCCCGCGCCAGTTGGGGCCCAGTTCATCCTTCTCGGTCTTGATCAGGAGAACCGTGCCGGTCGCGATCATGCCGAACTCGACCGCCTTGCGCAGAACCGTACGCAAGTCGGTTTCGTAGATGGATTGTCCATCGCCGACACGATACAGCGCGCCGCGCTGGCGATTGCTCGACAAGCGCTCGATGAAATAGCCGCCGGCGTTCAGATCGACCGGACCCGTCTCCATCATGAAGCCAACATCGTTGACCACGAGAGTGCGGCGCACGCGCAGTTTCTTGGTCTTGTCACGGTGGAACTGCGGCGTTTCGACCTTGAAATCGTCGAGGACGACGTATTCGGCGTCGCCGATCGCCTCCTGCGCCATCGCGAGATCATCGCGCTTGACGCGGATCCACAGCAGATCCTGTCCTTCGAGACCGGCGGCGGCCAGGCGCTGCTTGGAATAGAGCGGGTGATGTTCGATAGCGATCTTCACGCCGACGCAGTTGCGCGGGTGGAAGGCCGAACGGTCGAACTTGAAATCCGCGCCCACGCTCCAGCCTTCACGCAGGCGCATGAACTTGATACGGTCGCTCGGCTCGTGACGGTCGACGATCTGGCGCCCGTTCCACGGCGTGAGTGGACGGATCGCATTGAGACGATACGCGCCGATGAGATCGTTCAGCTCGTAGAACGCATGGCAGGCCGCAAAGTACGTCTCGGCCGCCGACACCTTGGACTGGACGATCGCGGTGACGTCGGTCTCGAACTGTGCGACGAGGCGCTGCAGCGTCGCCTTGGTCTTCTCGTCATAGCCGAGCTGTTCGCGCGACAGGTTGACGGAGACCGAACCGATCGGCGCCTCGAACACGACGTGATCGTTGTGCTGCAGGAAGCCCTGGTGCTCGATCTGAGAGAGATCGAAGGGATACATCACGCAACCCATGCGCACGACAGGGCCAAAAAACGGCACGGACGAGGCCACATACTTGGTCCAGTTCTCGCCGGAGAGCTGGACGACCGGCTCGCTCCATTCGATCGCCGGCAACACCTTCGGGCGCGGATTGAATGACCAGAGCACATCGCGCGCCGCGCGGTTGAACTGGCCGATGTCGTCCTGACGCACGGCGAAGGAAATCTCCATTCCGGACGGCTCGTTGGTGGCGACTTCCACCAGCATGCGCAGCACGGGGCGCCCGTCGCTGGTCAGCGACATGGTGTAGGCGCGCTTCACGCCATCGTAAATCGAGACGATGTTGTAGGCGCCAGCGCCATTCTCGCCGATCAGGTAGGCAAAAGCCGAAAGCCGGCCAAGGCCCCAACCGCCGACCTGGGTGTCGCTGTCGCGCTTGGTCGAGGCGTAGATCTTCGGATAGATCGTCTCCATGGCCTGCTTCGACATGCCGTTGCCGAAGTCACGGAAGCTGATCGTCGGATCGAGGCGCGTCGGCAGCTTGACGACCGGCAGGAATTCCTCCGGCACGGTGTCGCCGTACTTGTCGCGCGAGGCGTCCCACATGTTGGTCGACAGCTCCCGGATCGGGTAGCTGATCTTGTCCTTGGCCAGGCCGGAGATCTGCGCGAAGAACGCGGTCGCGTTGGCTTCGAACGACAGACCGATTTCGCCGACGACGCCGCCGGAGCGGTCCTCGTGCTGCTTGTCGATGATCTTCATGAGTTGTCTCCTTGAATGGCTGATCAGGCGGACTGGCGAATGTCGACGACGACATCGTCGTCATCGCCGTCGAACAGGTCGGTGAGTGTCGGCGCGCCCTGCTTTGCGTTCTTGGCGCGCTTCTTCTCGCGGGCCGCATCCCAGCGGCGATCGCGCGCCTCCAGGACGAGAGCGCCGAAGTCTGCGACCGGCACGCCCATCATTTCGAGGACGGTCGCGGCGTCGTCTGGATAGGTCCAAAGAAAATCGGCGAGCGTCTTTGGCGCGCTCGTCCTGTTGCTGCCCGTGAAGGTCGCGACCTGCTTGGGATCGCGCTCGATCACGAACTTCGTCTGGTCGATCGCCAGCATCATGTCGCGCAGCTTGAACAGATGCTCGAAGTCAAGCACTTCCTTCGAGGAATGCGCGTTGAAATAGCCGACCGACAGGTTGGTGCATTCCGGGATCAGGCTCTTGTAGGAGCGCGTATCCGTGAAGATGCCCTTGTCGTCGGCCTTGTAGCCTTCGAGCTGCAGACCGAGCGATGCAGCGAAGGCGTCGGAAGCGGTCCGGCCACCCTGGTGCGTGATGATCGAGTCGTAGCCCTTGCGATCGAAAGCGATCGCCGACGTGATGCCCTTGACGAAGTCGGGCGCCTTGGCGGCGATGTCGGACGATCCGACCGCACCGACCTCTTCCGCGTAATGGAAGATATAGAGACCCGGCACGCCAGCGCGGATCATCTGCATCATGATCCAGTTGCCGGCCGCATCGTCGGCGCCGAGACAAGAAGCGTTCGACTTCTTGTGCAGCTTGAGCATCTTGCCGTCGATGACCACATTCTGCCGGCCAGCGTTGTGATGGACGCTGTCGGTGTGCGACGACCACATGGTGACCGGCTTGTCGCCGATCACCTTGTAGAGGTTGCCGAAGGGGTCGCGGGTGAGACCGAGCGGCAGAAGGAATCGCGCGATGTATTCGGCCTCGCTCTGCGAGCCGTACGGGCGCTTGTATGTGTGCATTTCTTTCAATTCATGCAAATCGGCGTTCATGCTGCTTCTCCGATGTTGGCGATCGTCTCGTCGATGTCGGCCGAGATCTGGTCGAGCTTCTTGCGGCGTGCGGCGCGTCTCTGCGTGCGCGGCTTGCGGCTATTCTCGACGATCTGCCAGTCTCGTCTATTGAACTTGGTGCCGGGATTCTCTGGATCTTCGACGAAAGGCACCGTATTGGCGTAGCGGTAGCCGTAGATGTCGGACCAGGTTTCTGCGGCAGCCTTTTCCTTGGTCCAGTACTCGGATTTGGTCACGTTTTCATCCATGATGACGCGCACCAGCGAATTGCGGTCCCAGAAAACGCCGTCGACCTCGACCGCGTAGTTCGCGATCGATTCCGGAGACCACGTCTCGCCGCTCGGCTGAACAGCCTTCCACGTTTCCGGATCCCAGTGGCGCAAGGTGTGGGTGTGCGGGCAGGAACAATGGATCGGCGAGACGCCGCCAGTCCCAGGCGAGTTGATGAAGGGGAGGCTATTGGAGCCGCCATCGAACGTCTCGAAGTGGTCGCCCTTGTCGATCGCGCCGGAGATATTATCCCAGTACGGCAGGACGTAGCGGCGACCCTGACGATCGGCCCTGCCTTCGATCTTAGCGATCTTGGCGCCGACAAAGCGCGAGACCTGCGTGAAACCCATCTCGCTCAGCTTGCTGCGGAGACGCGCCTCGTCGCCATACAGACGACCGAACTGCTTGCGTTCAGGCCAAGTGATGGCGCGAGCCGAGATACGCCCGCGATCGTTGACGAGCCAGGCGATCGCCAGGTCGCCGCCCGCATAGGCTTCGACCGGGTGAACGCCCATGCAGACCTCGCGCCAATGGTCAGTTTCGCACGACATGCAGGAATCCGGCCCCTCCTCGTAGATGCGGCGGAAATCCTCGCGGGAAAATCCGAAATGGACTTCGCCGGAGGGGTCGACCAGCGCGATCAGACGGCGCTTTTCGGCGTCGCCGAGGTTGGGGTAGTTGGCCTCGATGTATCGGCCGGGCGTGACCTCGGTCACCTTGTTGATGATGGCCTCGGCCTTGTTGCGGAAGAAGCCGATCAGGCAGGGATTGCGCGCCGCACGATGGGCGAAGTGATCGGCGATCGGTTTCAGATCCCACCCCTTGGGCAGGGGCTGCGCGCCAGGCGGCAAGGCTGCGGCGTGGCGGGCCCGCCAATCGTCATTGGCCTGCGCGATCCGGCGCGGCTGGATCTTGTAGCTCGACAGCGCCATGAGCTGCTTGGCGCGGGTAGTGGCCAGGATGCCGGTTTCGAACGGACCTTCATCCGAGATCGGATCCTCGATGAATCCTCCCTCGGTCTTTGGCGTGAGGCGGACCAGATAGAAAGACATGTGCTTTGCTCCTCGTTTGCATTCAAGCGCATAGGATGGCGCGGCTATGCCGCCGGGCGGTGCCGCTCGTGGATGTAGAGCTGGGGCTTCGGCGCCTCGTACCAGAAGGCGACGCGCGGCGGCTCGTGGAACGCCACAACTGTGATCGGGCGCGCGGCGGCGTAGCGGTTGCGGGACTTGCGGATCGTCTTGCCGGTTTCCATGGCGGTGTCGACGATCAGCAGCCGGCCGAGTTCGGTCGGTGCCGGCGCGCCGTGCGGAATGAACGGCACGCCCAGCATGTGGCTGGCGTAGACCGCCGCGATCGCGCCAGACCGGCCGGGGCCGGTGACGGCGCCGACCTCTGACAGATCGTGCAGCAGCAATTCGCTGCGCAGTTGCAGATTGAATTCCGGTTCGCTGACGACACGCATTTGACCTCCATTTGCATGCAAGCAAACGGCAGGGCGCAATGGCCCTGCCGTCCGGCGCCGATCAGACGCGCGAGAGGTGCTTGTCGAACGACCAGGTGCCTGACTGATCGCGGCCGGGATAGCGCACGAGCATCGTCTTGGTCGGGTGCTGGCGCAGCTTGAGCACAGTTCCGACGCCGTACTTGGCGTGACGGACCTGGACCTGCAGCAGCGGCGGCAGGATGACCGGGCCGCCGGCGACCGGCGACGAGGTCTCTTCCGGCAGATTCTCGAGTTCGACGACGCCGTTCAGCGAATCGCCGTCCTCATCGAACATGTCGACGTTCCGATCGCCGTCGGAATCGACGAACTCGACCATCCACTTGAAGGACTGGTCGCCGTCGACGACCTTGATGAGCGTGGCTTCGGTCCCGTCCTTGGTCTGGAACGGCTTGTCGTAGTTGATCATGCGTGTGCTTCCTTCTGTCGTACCGCAGGCTTGTTTGCTCTTCGCCTCGAAAGAGCCGGCGGCGGGTGATGAGGCGAAGAGGTTAGCCGGCTACCGTCTGGTGATGCTTGATCACGACTTCGGAATTGAGGTCGAAAAAGCGAGCGGCATGGAAAAGTCGATCGGCCAGATCGGCGCGATTGAATTTGTCGTCCGCCGTCATGAGGCAACCGTCGTGGACGTTCTGTAGGAACGACAGAAGCACCCTATGAGGCACAAGGCGTGCAGGGAGAACACCGGCATCTATCAGCGAGGCCACGCCCGTACCGCTCAGATGTTCTGCGGAGAAGCCTCTGATCTTCGCCAGCGCGCGACCGTCATCCATCGCCGGCAGATATTCGCTATCCTTGATCAGGCAGCCGACCGCGCATGTCGTGTTGTCGCGACCTCGATAGGCGCAGCCTTTGTCGGATACAGCCTGCTTGCCCTGCGTGAACAGGTGTTCGGCGACGGTGTCGAAGATTTCCTGGGCATCCATGGTCAATGGCCTTTCGGGTTGAGAACCAGGTGGTCGAGAAGGGTGACGAGACCGAACGAGGCAGCCGTGATGGCAAACGCGATGACGCCCTGCATCGGGGTGATCGGCTGGCTGACGAACAGCGGCAGAAACGCCATGCACGCAACCGACGCCACGACGAGGCCGGCGACGACGTAGGCCAGAATCACCGGCCGGCGTGATTTGCTCAGCATTAGCTTACCTCCCGTTTCATTTGCATTTGCCGATGTCGTTTTAGTGCGCATTCGAGCAAATGGGAAGACAAATTTTCGAAGCCCTGCAGGGTATTTTTGTCGGCCAAATATACCTGCAGCTTGACTGGAGTTTCCACAAAGTTTTTCGATGTTTCTAGCATTTACATCGATAGTTCACTTTGGAACTCACGAGTCCACGAAAATGATCTTGTCGAGTTCCTCCAAACTGTCTGCAAAATTTCATCAAACATATGACATAAGTGATTGAAATTGCTTATGTCGCAATTAGCATACGCTTGCACAGACGCTTAAGCGTACGCTCAACCGTTCTCCAAGCTATAAGAGGAGATAAAGAGAGAGAATAGAAGGGTAGATAACCTTCAAAGAATCGTAGTTGATGAGATTCCACAATCTGAAACCAGTTTGCAGGTCGCGCAAATTCCGTTTGCATTCGAGTTGACAAATCGGCGGGGGTGGTGGTATAAGTCCGGCAAGCTGACCTTAGCCTGCACATCATCCCACAGTGAGATATCGATCTTGATCGAATTGGTGAATTCGTCTTGCGATGGTCAGCTCGACGTCGTCGACGGAGATGGTCAAAGCGACCATCCCCTGTCGGCAGCAAACGCCTCCGCGATCTTGCGATCGGCGAAGGGGCCGAAGGCCTCGTAGGCCGGATCGTACTCGGCCGTGTCGGGAGATATCTCGACCATGAAGACGCCTCTGTCGTCTTCGACGAAGGCGAAGGTCTTGTCGATGGAGTCATAGGGCGAAAAATCTCTGCCACACTGCGGACACTCATCGTCGACCATGCAGCTGTATTCGTCCTCCCACTCCACGTCGCATCTCGTGCATTGATAGCGGTTCAGAAACCAGGCCATCGCCGGCCTCCTCAGTATGGACCGAGCAGCATCGCTCCGATCTTGTTTCCCATTTCCGCCGCGATGATCGTCGCAGCAGCAGCATCGCCGGCCCAGATGACGATCTGGACCCTCGCGCCCATGATCTGGGCGTTGTAGCGGTAAGGCCTCATCGACGCCTCCATCAGGTCTTGAACTTCTTCGACAGGCGCTCGAAGTCACGCCGGTCCCGTTCCTCCTGCTCGTCGCTGATCTTCTTATCCCGCTCCCGACGCTTATGCATTTCCTCGTCCGTCTCCGGACGCTTGGTCTTCAGCATCACGCTCGGCCACTCCGAGTAGCCGTCGCCGTTTATCCTGAGGTCGATGGTGGTCTCGTAGCCGTGCTCGTTGCCGAGCTTCTGCAGCGCCGAGATCGCTTTGGCGAGGGTCAGGCCGTCGATATCATAACGGATATCGACCGGCACCGTGATGATCTTGCGTTCGTCGGTCATCGCCAACTCCTGTTTATTAGGCCGACACCGTCGCAGCCGTAGCAGCGCACAGCCTTCGGCCCTGACTTCGGACTATCGGCATCGCTTCCACGCGGCCGGTAGCCGTAGCCGTAGCAGTACGGACATTCCATCTCGCGCTCGTTGCGCGGCTTACGCGGCGCTCCTGAGAGCGCATGGTGGCTGAACTCGGCCATCCCTATCTCCCAATCACGATCAGGCAGCGCATGACGCCGTGGTTGGCTCTGCACTCGTTGTAGCCGTCGATCTTCACGCTAAGCGCATAGATCGACCACACCAGCGCCACCACGAGAGCGACGCTGAACAGAACGGCTTCCTTCATTTCTTCCTCCAGCTGTTCAGCTCGACGAAAACCGTCATGGCGAAGACGCCCCACATGAGGACGAGGCCGAACGATCCGAGCAGCCGGTAGACATCCGGCGCGAAGATCGTCCACAGCAGCCCGCCGACGATGCAGAGAGCCATCAGGCGCCAGGCGAAGTTCATTTCTTCCTCCACGGCGCATCCTGTTCCCAGTCGCCGGCCATGATCGAGCCGTAGGGCAAGACCTCGTCGACGACGTCGGCCAGCTCGAACGAGCCGATCAGCGCCTTGATCTGGTCAGCCGGCTTGTAGGCGTCCGGCAGCTCCGACAGGTCCGGCTTGCCGCAGTAGAAGCGGTAGTCGATCCCGACCGGCAGGGCAGGCTGGTACTGGCGCAGGAACGCCTTGCGTCCCATCAGCCGGCCAGCCCCATGCGGCGCGAACCCGAGCGCCTGCTTGTTGTCGCGATGCTTCGCGATAAGCACCGGCGCCGCCATGTTGAGCGGGATCAGCGTCAGCCCGCTGTCGTCGGGCGAGAAGCCGGACCACGAGGGCGTTGCGCCCTTGCCGTGATAGAACAGCCCGTCCGATTTCTGGAACACGAAGTTGTGCTCGTTCCACCAACGATCCACGACCTTGTTGCCGATCGCCTGCTGCACCCGCTGATGGATCGCGAAATGGTTGGCCTTGGTCCAGTCGCGGGCGATCTGCAGCGCCTCCCAGTAGGCCCGCCCGTCGTCGCTGTCGGCCTTGATCCAGGCCTGATGGCTCGGAACCTTGGGCGCCACGATCGACGTATGACGCCTCGCCGCCGCCATGCCCCGCTTGTAGAGCTGGGCGCCGAAGCCGCGCGAGCCGTGATGCGTCACCAGCGCCAGCTTGCCGGACGATTTCAGGTGGCCGAGGAAGGCGAAGTGGTTGCCATCGCCCTGTGTCCCGAAATGATGGTCTGCCGTGCCTTCCAGGCCCGCTGTGAAGCGATTGGCGACGATCCTGCCCGCCAGAGGCGTCGGCAGGCCCCACGCGCTCTTGCGGCCTCCTGGACCGAAGTGCGTGACGTTCTGCACCATGTCGAGGACATGCTTGGGGTCATCGTTGCGATCGAACACGCTGATCGCGACCGAGCAGCAGATATCCGCCGAGTGGAAGCCGGGATGGATGGCGTCCCTCGTCGCCACCACGCCGCCGACCGGGATCGTGCCTTCCTGCATTCCGGCAGGGCAGGCGTCCGGCATCACGGCGCCGGCCTCGATGGTCGGCACCCGCATCAGCGCGTCCATGTGGCGCATGACCGCTTCCGCGTTGTCGCGCTCGTGCTGTGTCTCGGGCACCGCCATGGCGACCGAGAACGGCTTGCCGTTGGTGCGCATGGTCATCTCGACCGGCACCATCGACTGCAGCGCCGCGAAGATCGCGTCGTCGGTCGCGCCGCCGGAGCGCATGGCATTGGCGGTCTCCATCATCGGCTTGAAGAGCTTGCCCGGCTTGAAGCCCCAGGCGATCAGCGTATTGCCGTCGATCATTTCGTTTGTCCCTTTTTCTGGCGCTTCATGGCGCGCAGGCGTCGACGCCCGCGATCATTGAGGCGGAGCTTGTTGGTTGGCGCCCCGCAGCACGCGCAGGTGACCCGTTCGATCAGGAAGGTCTTGCCGCGCAGATCGTCGGTCGTGCCGTAAACGATGAGTCTGAGAAGGGTCTCGTTCTCGACAGAAATGCCCTACTTCGAACTCATGATGGACATGCCGGCAGCCAGCCGGTTTGGCCGAGCGACGCGCGGCATGTTGCGCAGGTAGACGATGTAACCGCCTGCGCGGTTCTTGCGGACGTACTTCTTCTGTCGGCCAACGTGATATTGGTCGGCTTCCTCGAATACCGCGACCGTCATCCGAGCGACTCCATGGTCTGCTCGATGAAGCCGCCGGTCGTGTAATCGGCGACCTGCTCGTCATCGGTGAGGCCGGCGATCACCATCGCCCACTCGCGCTTGGCGCCGGGCTTCTCGATGTAGACGCCCATGTCGTCGGAGCAGGCCTCACAGGCCTCCCACGCCTTCTGCGGGTCCACGCCCTTGTAGTCGACCTCGCCGTCGTATTCGACCGACAGCGTGTAGCCGGCCGCGACCACGGCCTTGAACAATTCAAGCGCGTTCATTCGTTAGTTCCTTTCATCTGGTCAGCCGCTTCCAGACCTTCGGGTCGAAGAACGCGCGCTCGTCGTAGTCGTCGCCGTTGAAGCGAGACAGTGGCTGCGTGTCGTCGCCAGTAGCGAAGATCACCATGTCGTCTGGACCAATGTCCCTCTGCGCCCGACGGTCCCAGCGGCGGTGGATCATCACCGGGCCGCCGAACAACCGCCGGGCGCGGACAAACTCGTCGCCTGTGAAGCCGACGTAGTGGATGGTCCTCATATCTCGGAAAGCAGAGGCAGTAAGGCGTCTGCGACAGCGCTCAGGTCGATGACTCCATCGATCTCGATCTTGTCTTCGCAGACCAGATCGTGTTCGATCACCGGCCACCGCCGATGGTCGCAATCGCGCAGAACGCCTGGCTCACGCAAGGCTTTGGCCAATATGGCGACAAGTCGGGCGTGGTTCATCAGGTCTCCTCCCATTCGGTGAGCCACTTCTGCACGATCTGGCAGAGCCGGACGTTACGCACGAGCGATGCCTTCCGCTCCTCGCGGGTGAAGGCCTCGAAGAACATGCGGCGCGCCTCTTCGGGCGTGTTGAAATAGCCGTAATATTCCTCGCGCGGCTGGGCGTACGGGCCGGTGTCGTAGATCACGACGTAGCCCGTACCGTTGAAGCCGTTCACGCCCCGGCCTCGTTGCCTTCAAGCCAGCACGACAGAATTGTGCTGGTGTGGATCTCGTCCACCTTGCAGTCGGCATCGAAGTTGATCACGGCGACCCCTCCACCGAAGGCGTCGGTACGAGGTTTGCTGCATGTGTTGGCGTATTCGAAACCCCATCGCCCCTTGAGCGCGAATTCCTTGGCGCAGGCGGTGACGAATTTGATAACGCCGTTCATGTCGTCGCTGCCGTCGTCGTAGATCCACAGGTCATCGCCCTGCTGATCGAGTCCGAACGAGATGTGCCTATCCTCGTCGTCCGACGTCGACATCTCGTTGTAGATTGCCATGGCCTGCGCGACATTCGCGGACCCCGGCGAAAACATGACCGAGAAGTTGGTGAAATAGTCAGCCATTTTCGTTCTCCAGATCTACGTCGTTGCAGTCGCGGATGCGATAGCCGGCCTTGACCATGATCTCGGCGATTCGTTCGAGCGTGTCGGGCGTCCACTCGACGCCGTCCATCTCCTGCTGGATTGCCAGCAGCGCTTCGTCTGGGCTCATTGTCTCAATCCCTCAGATATTCGATGACGGCGTTGTGGCTGACGAGATACTTCTCCTGCAGGGCGAGGAACTGCTGCTCGCCATAGGTGGGAGACAGGCCCTGAATTTCGCGCACGCGGTTCTCGGCCTTCATGGCTTCGAGTTCCGCCATCATGCAAGCGACCTGAGCCTGGATGAATGTGACGCGCGCTGCATGATCCATGACAGCCTCCAAAAATTGGCGCTCCCTACAGGAATCGAACCTGTGTTTTCCGGCTGAGAACCGGACGTCCTGGGCCTCTAGACGAAGGGAGCAATTCGGAATTGGTGGCGCGGGGAGACCGGAACGTCCGCACAAGACGACGGACGAAGAACCAGGGACCAGTGACGAACAACGCAAGCCCACGAAGCCGGGTGACGAAGGACAAAGCGGTCATGGTCCTTAAACCAGACCGCCTCCTGTGAAGGTTAAGTCCCGGCACGAGGGGCGGTGCCCGGTGAAGGGCTGCCAATGGTGACTTCTCCCTTGGGAGTAGTCATGGGTTCGTGTTTCGGTTCCGATCTCCCGTTGCCTTCCCGTCAGATCAGACCGAGCTTCGTGAGAAGCTCAGCCGTATCTTCGGGAATCTCGATGAGGATGCGCGCGTTGGTGGCGACGCGCTGATCCTCCAGTTCATCCTTGCGGCGCTTGAACGCCGCGACCATTTCGCGTGCAGCCTCGATCATGTCGACCGATGCGACGGCGAAGCCGATTGAGCGATCGCGGCCATAGGATCGCGATTCCGGCGCCGCATTGTCGGCGACCTTTTGCTTGACCTCGGCCTCGATCAGTTCCTTGTTGGGCGCCACGCGCTCGGCGACGACCTTCTTGTAGATGCCGATCCTGCGGTCGAGGTCGGCGACTTCCGCCAGTATCCGATGGATGCCGGACGAGATGTTGGCCTCGTCGAGCTTGATGCGCAGGTCCGCGAGGATGTGCGACAGCTTGACGTATTCGGCCACCTTGTTGGCGTAGACCGCTTGGGCTAGCACGACCATATTGGCCGGATTGGTCCGCTGCGCCTCGATCAGCAGATTGATCGAGCCGGTGGACGGCAGATCGACCTTGGCGAGGGTGGCTTCGAGTTCCTTGCGCAGCTTGAGGGCGCGCTTAAGATTGATCTGCATGACAGGCTCCTGACGAATGAAAAAGGGTGGCAGTGATAACGGGTTGCCAGCCCGGCCCTGATTTGGCTTTGCTCAGCGCCAGCGATGCTCGCTTCTTCTGGGGTCGTTTAAGGTCTGGACTCCGAGACCCGCGTCAGCGATTTGGATTGGTCGAAAACCAGCCCGTGCGTATTGCCCAGAAGGCTCAACACGGCGCGAGGAGTTGACCGGCAGCTTGGGTATGCTGCGCCAGTGCCGTGCAGGCTGGGGGCGCTATGATTGCCGCACAGCGCCTCTATCGGCTGTGCAGCTTCACTGGTCTTGTCGGCTGTCCCGTCCAAAGCGCCAGCGGCTTGGATCGGATTCACGCGCCGCTTCGCTACTTCATGACTGTCTCCTGGGGTTGGCGGATCGGGCACAGCTGTCCAAGTCGCGACAGGCCCGGCGCTATCGTCTTTTCCATCGAAACCCGCTCGCGCATCGCGACCTGCGTTCGCGGGAAAGGGCATTTTCAGACCGGCGCGTCGACGACAGCCGGATCGAGATCGAACTCCCCCGCGACTTCGCGCAGGCGGTGCTTGAGGGTCGTGAGGTCGAATTTCAGGCCGTCAGGCTGCTTCGTGTGGTCGTGGACGATCTGCAGCTCGTCCAGCATCGTGAGACTGACGTCCTCGAGCAGCACCCCAATCTCGACATGTTCGCGCACCAGGGGAAAGATGCGATTTCCTTCGAAGGATCGGTTGTAGAGGTCGTCGGGGATGAGGGCGCCGATCGCGCACTTCTTGCCGCCTTCGCCGCGATACGCGCAGCCGTGAGGGCCGATCGACTTGCAGCCCTGGGTGAGAAGATGTCGCGCCACCGTGTCGAACGCCTGCTGATTGTCCATCACACCAGCTCCATCTCAACGAACTTGATCCCGTGGCTCTCGGCGACCCGCCGCATCCGCTCGTGCAGCGACTTCGTCTTGAACCATTTGCTGTCACCGCGACGATCGATGTTCTCGTCGTGCTCGTCCTGCAGATCCTTCAGCAGCTCGTAGTGCGGCTTGAGGCGTTCCGGCAGCAGGCCCTCGCGCTTGAGGCCACCGACGCCGCCGGAATTTTCCATCTCGGGATCGTATTCGCGATCGCGGATGAGCGCGCCGACCGCGCACTTCGTGCCGTCGGGTCCGCGATAGAGGCATTTGCCGTTGTCGTTGATGGCCTGCTTGCCCTGTTCGAGCAGGTGGGCATAGACCTTGTAGAAGACTGTCGAAGCTTTCATGGCTTTTCCCTCAGAAAGGCGATGATGATGGGGGTGGGATCGCCAGCCCGGCGCACCAAGACCTCGGTCTCGCCGAGGCGGGCGTCGGCCATGGCGGCATGTGGATTGGCGGGGCGCCGGATGCGCACGATCTCGACCGTGAGGCCTGATCGCTCGGCGATACGCTGGAACTCGGACGCTTGCACTGTGGTGCCCCCGGTGTTTGCTGCGCGTAGCATACAAGCAAATGCGCAGGCAAGTGAAAATCAATCCTCGAAGAGGATGGTGGCGCCCCACCGCTTGGCGGTTCGGCGTTTGAGGACGAAGAACCCGACGCGCTCTTCGAGCGTGCAGACGACATAGTCGTCGCCGCGCCCCATGGCGTCGAGAGCTGCGAGATTGACTTCGGTGTAGCACATTGGATTTGTTCCTTTTCAGCCGCGCGAGCGGATCAGGTTGCGGAATGCCGAGACGGCGAGCGCGAGCCACAGGGCCGCGATGATGAGGATGCCGGCAAGGACCGGCAGGGCGACTTTGGCCATGACTTTCTCCGGCGCCGGACGGCGCAGACGTGATCGAGCGCAAAGCCCACGAAGATCGCGAGCCAGGCGAGGGCGAAGGGGAGGGCGGGCAGCCAGTGCATCGGCATCAGGCCATCCTCTCAGCCGAAACGAGGCACATCAGCATGGGCGTGCGGCGCTGGCGGTCGGGCTTGGAGCCGAGAACCTCGGCGATCATCTGGCGCACACGCGCCCCGTCGAGCGGCGGCAGGCTGGCGATCGAGCGATCGCAAATCAGCTGTTTGCTGGCGTCTTTGACGTTGATCGAGACAAACCTGACCATGGCGCTCTCCTGTTGCGCTGTTAAGTCATTGATTTGATTGATTTCAGTTCAAGCGCACGCTTAAGCGGGCGACATGCGTCCGCTTGCAATGCACTTAAGCGTAATTCAAGCGCACGCTTGCTCAGCCGAAGGCGGCGAGCCGCTTGAACTTGGAGGTCCGGCGCATGTCGCGCAGTTCGTCCCAGCGGTTGCGCCGCTGGGCTGCCGTGGCGAGGCGCCATTCCATGACGTGGGCGTCGTATTGCATGATGTCCTCCTATCCAAACACGATGCCGAGGGCGACGGCGACCGCGAACAGATGTATGTTGGCGTGGGGGCCGATCGACTGGCGCGCGGCTTCGAGGGCGATGGTCTTGCTCATGCCTCCTCCTCGGGCGCAGGCGTGAAGGAGAGGCCGTGACCACTGGCGATCGAGGCAAAGTGCGCGTTGAGCGAGGCGCGAACGAAGCGGCCATAGGCGCGCTCGATGTAGGTATCGTGCGCATTTTGAAGGGTTTTCAGCAGATTGATGTGCGGCAGCAACCGTTCGGGCAGCATGCCGCACGCCTTCAAGCCTGTGACGTTGGTGAATTCCATGTCGTCGGAATATTCGGCGTCGAGGATCAGGCAGCCGACCGCACAGGACATATTGTTTACGCCGCGATAGGCGCATGTGGGGTCTGACGTTTTCTTGATCAGCGCCGGACCGCCCTGCTTGACCAGATGGTCGTAGACGGTGTCGAGGATCTGCTGTGCGTCCATGGGTCTGCTCCTTCAGAAGCGTGCGACGGGGAGGTCGAGCGGGCGGATGATGTCGAGGACGGTGACGTGGCAAGAGTCGAACGTGACCTGCGTCGCGCCGACGTTGACGCGATCGTCGGGCACCTCGAAGATGCGGATCTCGCGGCCGTTCTCCTGCAGCCAGCGGCGCTGGGGCAGGTTGAACCAGTCGTCGAGCTGTTCGGGGCTGATGCAGCCGCACAGCCACGGGCCGCCGTAATCCAGCCCTTCCTCGGACGGGCATGGATGGCGCCACGGATTGGCGCCCCAGCACAGTTCGATCGGCATCTGGTTGAGGACGCCGTTGTCGTCGGGGCCGCCGCGAAACACGCCGTTCGCATTGCTGTCGACCATGCGGTAGATTTTCATCGGATCGATCCGTGCGCTTGAATTCGTGAGCCTTTTTAAGCGGATGCTCAGCGCGTGACGCTTTGGGCGCGTCCAGCCTCGTCCGGTCCCAACTCGGGGCCGTGTCCATCGTCATGGTGGGTCGCCGTCATTGCCCCTCAACCGCACGGGAACGGGTCAGGCAGGGCTCGGGCGTCTTTGGTCCCGTGGCATCCGCACCCACACGGGATGCGGAATGGCCGATCAGCCGAAGACGATGCCCATCTTGACGGCGGCGTCCTGAAAGCCGCTCTCGCGGCAGCCGCGCGGGCCGATCGCCTCGGCCGCGAACTGGACGGCGAAATAGGTCGTATCCTCGATCCGGTTGGAGATCGGCAGATGCGCCCAGGAGCCGACTTCGGCCCACCAGTGGCGGATGACATACATGACGACCATGGCTTGCTCCTGCGGTTGAAAATCCTGCATAATTCCGCCCGATGTTGCACATCGTTTCGGCGTTATGCTGTTGTAGATAAAGGGACTTCCGTTTTTCGGAATTACGCCGAGCGGAAATTGACGAAAACCCACCCGAGGCGATGGGTTTTCGTGAATTTCCAGAGAGCGGATTGAAGGCGTCGAGGACGACGATGGGCCTGAAATTTTGGTGGGCCGCAACCGTCTGAAGCACCTCACCCCATAGAGAAACACATAGAGGGAGATAGCCGGACCAACCCATTTGATAGGGGAGGGGTCTTGAGCTTCAATCCCTTGCAATCCCTCGGCTTGGCCAGCAACCGGACCACAGAACCCAGCCAGCCGAGGGACGCAGGTTGTCGGTTCAGCACCGACGATAGGCGACGACGCCGACGATGAGCCTGTAAGGACGTCATCTGTCGTTGAGGGTGTGGCTCACGCCCATAGGGTCAGGTAGGGGGTGGGGGCCGTCGTCCCTCTTCCTGCGTCGCCGCAAAAGACAAAATCGCAACCGAAACAACCCTGAAACACAAGATGTAGGGGTTGAGCGGTTGTATTTTCCCCGGAATGGTCAAATTCACGGGGGTAATACCAACCTCAGGTTGTATGGCAGGTTGAAACCTACCATATCTAGTGGACAGCCCAGCGCTTGCAGCGCCCGTGGCCGCGCTTGATCGGCGCGACGAACTTCAGCCGGACCGTCGTCGAGCCGGGCGGATCGCGCCCGTCGTGAACGTGATCGGCCATCGCCCGGTCGTAACCGGCGTTGAGGGCGTGGGCGCGGATCTCGGCAATATGGGGCTTGTGGCCCCATGCGTCGATCGGACACGGCTTGTCGTCCCAGTCGGGCTGGGAGAGATCGCGCAGGATCTTGGGCATCACTGCCCCCGATTGGCGAAGCCGCGCAGCTCGTCGGGCGCCAGTTCGCTGATGATGGCCGGATCAAAACCGATCGAGACGTGCCGGTAGATGCGCATCTGCACATGTATGGCGCGCTGCAGGCGGTCGAGCGCGATGTTGGCGTTCGGCGCCCATGTCCGGGAGACGACTTCGCCATATCGCTTGGCGACGCACTCATACTGGACGTATTCAGGGCGAACATGCGCCATGACGATCTCCTGATTTTTGGGGGTGGGGGTCAGCCGTTCGGCTGATCTGGCCGGACCGATCGAAAGCTGCGATCCGGCCAGATCAATCGAGAGGTTGAAAATCCGGCAGGGGCCGGAAAAAAGCGCGCTCAAGGCGCGCAGAAGCCCCCGGCGGTTTCCCGCCGGGGTTGTGTGTGTCTCGGATTTGGCGGCTTAGGCCGCCTCTTCCTGCAATTCGTCGTCGGTTTCGTCCGAGTCGTCGGCGCCGATTGCGTCGGACAAGGCCGCCGCATCGGCCTGCAATTCGGCCGCACGCGTGGTTGCCAGCGCTGCAATGCGCAGCAAGGCGTCGGCGTCCGTCAACGCGGCCTTGCCGATAAGCTTGGCCATGCGCGCCCAAACGTCAGGCTTGTCTTGTTCGCTCTTCTCTTCCGAAAGAGCGGATTCGACGGCGGAATATGTATCGCCGTAAGTGTCGGCGATGAATCGCGCCCAATAATCCGCCCGCGCATCGTCGGCATTCATTTGCGCCATGTGGCGCAACGTGTCGGCGTAATTAGTCGACGCATGAGCGACAATCGCCCGTCCAAGCTTGGAAACCTTGGCAAAGCCTTCCTTCACTTTGCGGCCTTTGCCATCCTTCAGATAGGATTGGACCATCTTGACGCGCGTTTCATGCGTCCGAATGATCCGAATCTGCGACTCGAACGCGTCCGAGTCCCGGAAACATCCGACTCCCTGATAGGCCGCGCGGGCTTTCATGGTTCGCCACGCGTCCGACCATGCGGCCTTGGCTGTTTCGCCTTCACCGGCGCCAGCCTTGTATTCGCCCGCGTTCATGGCGCGACCAACCTTGACGGCCGCGATCATGGTCACGGTTGCGGTTGCGTTCAAAGCAGCGGCATAGAAGGCCGCGTTGGCCTTGTCCGAACCGGCCAGCCCGTCGATTGCCTTCTGCATGGAAACCGCCTGCACGCCAAACTTGCGCGCGTCGGTGGCGATTGCGTTGGCCTTGTCTGTCTTGAAAGTCATGTCCCGTTCCTTCCTCTGCTAGTTTCCGGCGGCGCCGGAAGAAATGCTTGATTAGGCAAGCCTCCCCCGTTCGCTCAAAGCATTGGCTTTGAGACGTCACGCCATAGCGGCGCCAAGGGAACCATGATAATCAAGCAACCATATCAACCTACCTTGTTATACAACCTAGAATGCAAACCTAGTTGCAGGCGTTTGCATTTAGAAGCGCTAGTTTTGCATGGCTGCTATGCAATGCAAACAAATCACAACATTCAAATACTTGTATATGAGCACGCGAGCAGCGATCGGCATAGCCTTGCCAGATAGCATCTAGGATCAATTCTAGGCCATGCTGCGCGGCCTTGCTTGCGTGTTTGGTATGGACATAGCGCGCGCGAATTGCGCCAGTCCTAGAGCCTGCCAGAGCATCCACATACTTCTAGATATTTGAATGTGTGACACATGAACACATTCGGTTTTTTTTATATGAACAAGGTGGGGGTGTGGGCCAACCCCCCTACACCAGCGACCAAACAAAAGGCCTTTAATTCCAGCCACATCGCCGCCCCAAAGGGGGTGGCCTCCAGAAAAGGGCGGCCTGTTCCAGACGCCATAGGCGAGCGAAAATCGCAAAAGGGGCCCTGAAAAATTTGCGCGCGAGCGCTTCGCGCTCATTTGCACGAAACCAACATCGCGGCGGCTCCGCTGGAGTCTGCGTTTGCATTCATGCTAATGTCCGGCATCCGAAGGAGGATGCTGATGCAAACCCGAGCAATTCTGACCAAGGCCCGAGAGCTGGTCACGGCCGGCTGGACCCAAAGCGTCAACGCGGTCGACGAGAACGACGAGGAAGTGACCACGTCCGATAGCACGGCCTGCAAGTTCTGCGTCTACGGCGCGATCTTCGCCGCTTCGCAGCGCCTCGGATACGCCCCATACAGCCAGCGCGCCGTCGACGCCTTCAGCCAGGCCATGTTCGGCAACGTGTCCGGCCTGATCGCCGGCTGGAACGACGCGCCCGAGCGCACCCAGGCCGATGTCGTGGCCGCCTTCGACAAGGCGATCGCGGAGGCCGGCCAGTGAGCGACAAACTGAAACAGGCGCGAGACCTGATCGCGGCAGGCTGGACCCAGCTCTCCTACGACAGGATCGTTGACGACAAGCAATGCTATTGCGCAGCCGGCGCGATCATCGAGACCTACGCCCCCTGGATGGCAAAACCCTCCGAGCGCGACCATGTCGGTTGCGAAATCGCATTGCGCCGCCTCGCCAAGACGCTCGTGCCGGACCTGGATGGCCAGGACATCGCGCAGGGCGTCATCGTCAACTGGAACGACACGCCCGGACGCACCCAGGATGAAGTGCTCGCAGCCTTCGACAAGGCGATCGAGGAGGGCGCAGCCTGATGTCGTCCATCCTGATCTGCATCGGCATACTCGCGATGATCCATGGCCACGTTTTCGCCGGCTGGTTCATTTGTCTGGCAGGGCTGAGCTGGTGAGCGACCAGATCGTGACCTGTGGCGCCTTCGCCACCTTCTCCGCGCTGCTCTTTGTCGCCCATGTGGGATCGATCTTTGGCGGCCTCGACCTTGTCTGTATGGCGATCTGGCTCGTTCACCTGAGGAACGCCTGATGCGCGCCCTCGACCTGTTCTGCGGCGCCGGCGGCGCGAGCAAGGGCCTCATGGATGCGGGCTTCGACGTCATCGGCGTCGATCTCGCACCCCAAAAGCATTACCCCGGCGCCTTCATCCAGGTCGACGTGCTCAAGCTGCCGGTCATGTTCCTGCAGATGTTCGATCTGGTGTGGGCTTCCCCACCATGCCAGGCGCACACGCAGCTGAAGAGCCTGCCTGGCGCGAAGAAGCACCTCGACCTGATCCCGCAGACGCGCGCGCTGCTGCAGAAGGCCGGCGTTCCCTACATCATCGAGAACGTCGAGGGCGCGCCGCTGATCGATCCGGTCACGCTGTGCGGCACGATGTTCGGCCTCGGCATCCCGGAAGCCGAACTGCACCGACATCGCATCTTCGAGACATCGTTCCCGGTGCTGACGCCCGAGTGCGACCACGGCCTCAAGCCGTCGGTGATCGGCATCTACGGCGGCCACGTCCGCAACCGCCAGCGCCGCGAAGGATCGTCCAACCGTGGCGTCGCCGACTTCACGCCGGACCAGGGGCGTCAGGCGATGGGCACGCCGTGGATGAACCTCAAGGAGATGTCGCAAGCGATCCCGCCGGCCTATTCGCAATTCCTGGCGCGCCAGTGGCTCGGCCAGCAGCCGCATCAGGAAGCCTACGCCTGATGCAAAACCTGATCGATCAAGGCCTGAAGTTCAAGGTGATCCTCGCCGATCCGGCGTGGCAGTTCGTCACCCGCTCGGCCAAGGGCAAGGGCAAGAGTCCCGAGAAGCACTATTCGACGATGACGCTCGACGACATCTGCGCGCTTCCCATCGCCCAGCTCGCCGCGCCCGACGCCGCGTTGTTCCTGTGGGGCATCTGGCCGCGCATCTTCGATTGCCAGCGCGTGATCGAAGCCTGGGGCTTCAAATATTCCGGCCTCGCCTGGGAATGGCTGAAGTTCAACCCGAAGACCGGCAAATACGCCTTCGGTTGCGGCTACGGCACCCGAAAAAATCTCGAGCCATGCCTGCTGGCCCGAAAGGGCTCGCCTGAACTGCTCAACCGATCGGTGCGCGACCACATGCACGCGCCGCGCCGCGAGCACTCGCGCAAACCGGACGAAACACACCAACGCATCGAGACCATGTTCGCGGGGCCGTACCTCGAACTGTTCGCGCGTCAACCGAGGAAGGGCTGGACAGTATGGGGCAACGAGACGACGAAATTCCAGGAGGCGGCATGCCCGTGCTGACCGATCCGATTTACCTGCGCCCCACGCCTGCGGCGTGCGCCGCCTCGTTGCGCAAGGTCGCCGACGGCGCCGATCGCAAGATGCGCGAGATCGAGGCGCGCTGCGGCTCGGTCGAAGGCATCGACCACCTCGACCGCTCCTACTGGCACTTCCTGCTGCCGTTCGTCGCCGAGTTGCGCGAACGCGCCGACACAATCGAAGAGGAGGCCCGCAATAGCCAAGACTGAAGCCGGTTTCCCGAAGGCGATCCAGATCGGCGCCTTCCGCTTCCCCGTCGTTTATGCCGACGAGATCATGTTTTCGCAGGATCGCTACAACAAGCGCTACGCGATGGGAATGATCTCGCGCGACGACCAGGTGATCAGGATAAAGCGTCTCGCCTCGCGCCAGCGCATGGTCGAGGTGCTCCTGCACGAGATCTTCCACGGCCTCGCCGTCGACGGCGCTCTCGACACCATGCAGGGCTTCGATCCGATCCATGAGGAGGTCGTCGACCGCTTCTCCAAGGGTCTGACGCGCCTGATCGCCAACAACCCCGGCCTCATGAGCAAGCTCGAAGCCATTCTCACGGAGTGATCGATGTTCAAGATCATCCTGATCCTGTGCGCGACCCACACCACGGCCAACGGCCCGATGGTGTGCGAGAAGCGTCTCAAGAAGATCGAGAGTAAGCCGATCTGGGAGATGCAGATCGACAAGACGATGCAGGACTTCCTCGAATTTCTGCCGCCGCCCGCCAGGAACCGCATGTACAGGCTGGAAACGGCGCCCGTCGCGGACGTGCCGGCATGAACGTCTCCGACGCGCTGATCGTGCTGTTCGCCATCGCCATTGCGGTTATTTCCGTCGAGCGCCTGTGGGCCGTATTCGGGATCGGATCATGAGCCTCGCTCTCGACCTCCAGGAAAGCGTCGATTACGCGCTCGCCAAGAACGGCGAAATGACGGTTAGCGAGATCATCAAGCTGATCTCGCCGCGCCTGTCCGGCCATCTGCGCAACCGCTTCTCCGTCGTCAACGTCTCCACGCCCGAGCAGCTCGTGCGCGGCGAAGTGATCTTCGACGTGTGGGATGCGGCCGACCAATGCTTCGTCGGCTTCGACAAGCCTGACGATGTCTTCCAGAACATCAAGAACAAGACGGGAGACCCCACATGAATATGCCGGACAGGGTCCAGATCGGACCCTATCCATACGAGATCCGCGAATGGGATCACGCTGTTTCCGTGGAGGCCGGCGCTTACGGGCTCTGCGATATGGAAAACCAGACCATCTGGGTTCGCCAGACCCTCAAGGGGCCGCGCAAGGCTGAGGTTCTTCTCCACGAAATTCTGCATGCGTGCTGGGAATCGGGCTCGCTGCCTGATGCGCCCGACGAAGAGCATGCCGTCAATGCGCTCGGCATCCAGCTCACCCAGGCGATGCGCGCCAACCCGGAAGTCTTCCGATGGATAATCAGCAACGCCAGAAAAGCCCGGTGAGGGTCAATGCCATGGTGGCGTCCAACAAACGCCACGCCGAAGCGATGATCCGCTGGCTGGCGCTCGACGCCAAGGAATGGACGCCGGTCACCTACGGCGACTCAATGGCGGGCAAGACCTTCGCCAAAGCCATGTGCCTGCGCCCGGTTTCGGGCGACGTGCAACTCGAAGCCAGCTGGCTCGCCGAGCAACTCAGACCGGCCGTCATCGGCGACATCGTCGCCTTTGCCCAATGGTCGGGCGGCATCGCCACCAAACGATGAGGAAATGCAATGGGCTTCAAGAACCCGACAGGCGCCGCCAAGACGCCGCCGACCAAGACATGGGACGCAACCAAGCGCCGCCGCAGGGCAGCGCGCGAGGAACAGAGTCCGACTATTCGCGCCGCGCGCGCCGCCGCGATCGCCGCCGCCAAGCCCGCAACCTGATCCCGTGGGTGTTCGCAGCTCAGCAATGATGTCTGACCAGGCCGGATAGCCAGTAAGCCGGCCGCTTACGCCGACCCGACGTCTGGATTGGGGTCGGCCACCCACGAGACGAGCCCCGGAGCACCAGCTCCGGGGCTTTTTCTTTGACCATGACCATCCATGAAACCTGCAACATTCGCCTGGCGCCTCACCAGCGCCGAGACGATCGACATCGACGAACGCTTCTACGTCGATTCAGCCTACATCCCGGTCGACGGCGACGAGATCAAGCTCGTGCTGGCGCGCCATCCAGGCGCCGCCGCCGCTCTCACGCTTTCGACCGAGGACGGATCGATCGTCATCGACGACGTCGACCTCGAAATCGTCCCTCCAGCCGTTCAGCTGCGCTTCCATGCAGATCAGCCAGACGGCCTTTCCGGCGTCTACGACGCCGAACTCCTCCTCATCCGCCCCGACCTCATCGCCGTGATCGGCGAGGGATCCGTGCGCATCAAGATCGCCATCGCAAAGGACTGAAATGTACAACTCCAACTCGTCCGGCCAGCACGACGCGGTCGCCTTCGCCGCCGGCAAGGATCTGCTCGTCACCATCAACAAGCAGATGGCCCGCTACGCCGAGATCAAGGCGTTCGCCGACCAGGTCCAGACCGACAACAACGCTGCCGCCGACGCCGCAGAAGCCGCAGGCGCTGCGCGCGACGCCGCCAACGGCGTGAAGACCTATCTCGATGCCCTCAAGGGCCAGGTCGAGACGCTGCTGTCCGACATTGAGGGCGAACACGTCGACGCTCTGGCCGAGATCGCCGCCGCCGTCGCCGCCGCCGGCGCTCAGATCGACTCCTACCTGTCGGACGCTCAGTCTGCACTCTCCACGGCGCGCCAGGGCGCGATCGATGACGTCCAGGCGGCTATCGCCGGCATCTCCGACCAGCTCGATCCGCTCGTAGACGCCGCGCAGGATGCGGCCGACGCCGCCGCGCAGGATGCGCAGCAGACCACAAACGACAAGGGCTTCGTCTCAGGTGTAGCGGTGCAGGCCGCCAGCACGCTTGCCTCGATCCAGACCGCTTCCGATGCTATCGCGTTGATCGCGAGCCAGGTCGCGAGCAATTCCCAGGCCGCCGCAACCGCTGCGCAGAACGCGCGCGTGATTTCCGGTCTGTCGGATCTGTTCGCCGCTGCGCGCACGTTCGCCATCGGATCCACGTTCAACGGCCTTGGTGTGATGGACGTGACGCGCGACGTCTACGATCCTGCATCCAACGGCGGCAGCTGGCGTGACGTCTGCGCCAACGCCTCCTGGCAGGCCATCGGCAAGCCGCCGATGGTCGCAACGATCGGCGTCCAGCCGACGGCGCTGATACTCTACAGCCGCGTCGACACCAAGGGTCCGATCTACAAGGCCTGGACCATTGCGGGCGGCTCCGGCGCTGCCAAATACGGTCAGGGCCGCTTGCTGTTCGGCGCGACGGGCGGCCTTTACGAGATCGACTTCGTGCGCGACCGCGTGATCCGCTGGGACACGGCCGGCCGCTGGCTGTCCGACCAGAACGTCCTCAACTACAACCAGACGACATCCGGCTGGACCAAGCTCGACTCCAACGCGATTTCGAACACGGCGATCTCTTCGATCGACCTGTTCGTGCTGCGCCCGGCGCCGGCCGACATCAACCGCGCCGACCTGTTGCGCTCGCTCGTTGCCGTTGCGCCCGGCACCGGCATCAACGTGATCCGCGCCGATGGCGTGGTCACATCGTCCGCAACCACTCTCGCCGTCAAGGCTGTCGCCTTCGACACGTTCGGCAATCTCTGGAACACTTATGTTTCGGCGAATGTCTGCTTGCCGGCGCACTATCTCGTGCCTGCCTTCAACTATGCCGCACTCGCTTCGTTTGGAGTCACGCAGCTTGCGGTCAATTCGCCGCCGACTGGCCTGACCGCGCTCGGCAACGGCGTCATGGCTGTCTACGGCTCGATCGCGGCGTCGATCGGCTTCATCGGCGGCGGCAACGTCTGCCGTATCAGGCTCGATCAGGCAAACCCGGCGAATTCGCTGTTCAGCTACAAGACGGCCTTCACCGAGACCGGCTGGATGGTCGGTCTGTCTGCGACAAAATGTGCTCTGGTCCCGACGTCGATTGGCCTCGGCGCGATCGACACCACGCCTGCGTTCTCGGTTGATTTCTCAACCTACGCCAATGTCGCGGCATTGAAGGCTGACTGGACTGTTACCAACGACTTCACCAACGCCATCCAGCTTTCTGGCGGCAATCTGCTGCTGACGGGAGATGGAACGAACCACAACTGCTCGATCATCAAGTCATTCCCGACCATCGCCGGGCAGACGTACAAGGTGAATTTGCCTGTGTTGTCTGGCAGCGGATCGGTCGGGTTCCGTGTCGGTTCGACCGCTGGTGGTCTCGACCTGATCTACAACCCAGGCCAGGTTGTTGGCACATACAGCAAGAGCTTCGTCGCTCTCGGCGCCACATCCTATGTGACGCTGTATGTACCGATCGCCGCCGCTGCGATGACCGTCGGCGCGATAACTGTGTCGCCGTGCATCATGGATCGCTCGATGTCCGGCGTCGGCGATCATCTGCCGACCGGCCCTCTGACGATCTCCGCCTTCGCGGCGGGTTCGGATCTGGCAGGCGTCAAGGGGTGGGGCGCGGGCAAGTACCTCGTCGGTCCCGGCATCGCCTATGGCACGGCCGGCTTCGACGAGGCGCTCACGATCGGCGGCGCGGACCTAGCCAACGGTCAGCGCTTCCGTGCGCACGGTTACTGGACTGGTGGAGCGTGGTCTGGCGCCTATCACACGCTTTCGCTCAATGCGAGCGCGCAGCTTGTGTGGGTCATCAGCGACGGGACCAACTCGGTCACGCTGACCTCGAATGTCGCGATCGTGGCCGGCAAGAACTATCAGGTCAGACTGATCTATCGCGCCGAGACGGGCAACTTCGAGCTGATGCTGAGCGGGGTCCGTGTGGCGCTCGCTGCGCGCGGTTCCGTGGGCTCGCTCACCAACGCCAGTGCCTCCAGCTACTTCGGCGGCGATCCGTCGGGCGCGTTCACGACCGCGACGACCCAGTTGACGCTGATGAAATCGTCTGCGGCAACCCCGCTGCTCGATCAGATCGCGTTCATGCACGCACAGGAAGCTCCGCTTCTGACTACTGGCATGAAAATGCTCTTGTCGCCTGCAGCCAACATCGGCGTGCAGACGGTCGACTTCGACCCCGATACGGGGCAGTTCGCGGTCGGCATGTCGGCGGGTGGCGTAGACATCTTCAAGGGCCTCGTGCGCGTCGCCAACGACAATAGCGCCACGGGCAGCGTCAACCAGTTCGCTGGAAAGTTTCCCGATAGCCTGACGTTCGGCGGCTCCGGCGGGGCAACCCTCGGCAGTCAGGTTGCTGCTTTCGCGAAATGGGGCGGCGCCGGCTACCAGTTGATGGACGTCGCCGCCAGCGGGTCCCACTATTGGCAGACGTCAAACACTTATCTTAGTGATGGCGTGACGACGCGCATGTTCACCATCCCGCTCAAGTCTGCTGCGGTCGGATTCGCGATGGTGCAACTGACGTCGCTCATCACGGGCGTGGTCAACCTTGCGACGGGCGCGGTTACGTCACTCACCGGCGGGGCTGCATTCACGGTTACGGCCCTCGACACGGGCGAGTGGCTGGTTTCGGTGTCAGGCGTTCCAGCTGCAGGAAATCAGCGCTGCTACGTTTATTCCGCGTCGATTGCGACCAATTCGAGCTACGTCGGCACCGGCGCTGCGGCGATCATCTTCGGTCTGCCGATGCTGACGACCGGCGCGAGCGTCCCGACGACCTACGTCGATCCGCTCTCCGGCTCGCCGAGCGCCAAGTTGCTCGCCTTCGGCAACGGTGAACTGGCTGTCGGCACGGCTAACGGCCTCGATTTCTTCGCATCCGCCATGCGCGGCCTGCGTGAAACCGCGACTGTCGCGCCGCGCCGCCGTGTGCTCGATCCGATGCGAGCCAAGCGCACCTTCGAGACCACAAACGCCACGCCTGTCAACGTGCCGCTGTTCGAGGTTCCGGAAGGAGCCGACTGGTATCTCGCGATCAAGCCGAAGGCGACCAACGTCGCTGGCGGCGGCTTCACCACGACCCTCGTGTGGACGCCGTCCTTCGGTCGCGCGAGCTTCCCGGTCGGCGGTAGCCTGTCCGCCAAGGGTTCGGCTCCGTCCCTGGTCGATCCGACCTCGACCACCGCTGCAGTGGCGATCGGCTTCGACGCCACAACCCGCGTCGTCTACGCGACGTTGACCGGACTCGTCAGCACGCCGCTCCACTGGATGTTCGACATCGAAATCGGCGACTCGTTCGAACGCATCGCCGCGTAAGGAACCAAAATGCAACTTCCATATTTCTACACCGACAGCGCAGGGATCCTGCGCTGTCACCAGTGGGACTTCGACGACGCCGGCCGCCAGGTCTGCAATCTCGAAGCGCTCCCTGCTGTCCATGCCAACGCCATGGCCGTGATGCAGAAGTCTGACGCCGTTGCTCGAATGCTGACGGCGGCCGAGGCCTACGAGAACATGCCGGACGAGGCCGCATCAGCCGCCACCAAGGCGCTCGTGTTGTGGCGCGCCGGTGAACCCAACCCGGAAGCGGCGGACGAACACGCAGCCTGGGTTGAAGCCAAGGCCGACGCCCTGACTGCTCTTGCTGTCGAGGCATCCGTACCGCTGGCCTCGGATCCACGTCCGATCCAGGACAGCATTTCCCGCCGCCAGTTCGGACAGGCCTGCATGAAGCTCAGCTTCATGACGGAGGATGAAGCCTTCGACTTCGTCCAGACGAACCAGACGCCTGCTTCGATGCTGACGGCGATCGATGCGCTGCCACTGCCGGCCGAGACGAAGCGCGACATCAAGTACGCGGTCGCCGGCTCGCAGACCTTCCAGCGCCTCAACCAGGCGACCACGATCGTCATGATGGCTATGGGCCGCTCGACGGCCGACCGCGATGCGATCTGGCGCCTGGGCGCGACACTGCCGTAACCGCAAGGGTTCAACACATGGTTGCATACAACGACGTCCGGGACGCCATGCGTTCCGGCGATGTGATCGCGTGCGTCGAAGCAAAGACGTTCTTCGGGTGGCTCATTCGCTGGGCCACCCGAGGACGCTACGCACATGTCGGATTCGTATGGCGCACGGGCAACCGTGTTTTCATGCTCGAAGACAGGTTCAGGCAGGGCGTCACCATCCGATCCCTTTCGGACGTCAAGGAATTCGACTGGATCGCCTTCGACAAGCCGTGGGACGGCGAGGTGGAGGAGCGAGCGCTCTCGCGCCTGCAGAAGCCATACGGCGTCTGGACGGCGATCAAGATCGGTTTGCGCCGCATCGGCATCTACTTCGACATCACCTCTGCCTCAGAGCACGTCTGCTCGCTCTATGACGCCTGGGTGCTTGGCATGCCTTCCAACGTGGTCACGCCGACCGAAGTTGTCGACGTGCTGCTGTTCAACGGCGCCAAGATCGCAAGCGTCAAGGTCTGACAATTTGGCCATCCCCCCAGCACTGGTATTGTAAAATGACAACAGATCCATTCGCTTTTTACTTCGATCTTGAGGAAGGTTTCATCAAGTTCGTCTGCGGATGGATCGCCAGGATCGACGTCATGTTCGACGTCGACGGCGACGTCACCAACGATCCCGACGAATGCGCAATCTTCCAGGTCTTCCTGTCTGAGGGTTCCGTCTACGTCGAGCTGGACGAGCCTCCAGAAGAGACAATTCACTGATGGATACGAAACGCCCGCCGGGCCGCCCGAGGATTCATCCTCTGCCGGACCCGAACGCGCCGAAGCGCGGTCCTGGCCGCCCCCGCAAGGAACAGCCTGATCCAGGCGATCGGCTGCTCGAACACATGGAGCAGCAGGCCTACGTCGAAGGCCTCCTCAACAAGGCGCCGCGCATCGGCCGCAAGCCGATCCTCGATGCCGACGAGGATACGCTGCGCACCATTGCCGAACTCGCCAAGCTGTTCTGCACCCAGTCAGAGGCTGCCGGATTCCTCGGCGTCTCGTTGCGCACATTCCAGAACTTCCTCGCTGAGCACGACGATGCGCGCGAGACCTGGGACGACGGATTGCAGCACGCCAAGATCAGCCTGCGCCGCAAGCAACTCGCGCTCGCTGACAAGAACGCGCCAGCCGCGATCTTCCTCGGCAAGAACTACCTCGGCCAGAAGGACGAGCACCACACGACCACGACCATCAACAAGCCGGCCGCCGAACTCTCCGAGGCCGAGCTGATGGAGATCGCCACAGGCGGCAAGCAGGGCAAGCCCCAGGCTGCGCCAAAAGCGGTTCACTGACATGACACTCAAGCTCATCAAGCGCGGGTGGAACAGTGTCAAGGGAGAGCGAAGGCTCTCCCGCATCCCATACTCGAAACGACTGGATGAAATCGTCAGGGCCAACTGGCTCAAGCGATACCGCATCATGCGCACCTGTCACTGAAGCATCCAAGGACAAAATGTTCGACGAACAAATCGAGATCGCGCCGCAGGACGCGGCGCGCGAACTGCTGCGCCGCCGCGAAGCGCGCGAGCGTCTGATCGGCTTCTCCCAATACACGATGGAGAAATACCGGGCCGACCCATTCCATCACATGGTGGCCGACCATCTCGAAGAGGTCGCGCGCGGCGATAACGACCGTCTGATGATCTTCGCGCCGCCGCGACACGGCAAGTCGGAACTCTCGACCCGCCGCTTCCCGGCCTATTACCTTGGCCATCACCCCGACCACAACATCATCTCGGCGTCCTATAACGCCGACTTCGCCAAGGGTTTCGGCCGAAACGTCCGCGACATCGTCGCATCCGATCCCTATCACCGGCTGTTCCCGAGCGTGAAGATCCGCGCCGACAACCGTGCGGCCGACGAATGGGAAGTGGAGCAGGGCGGAAAGTATTTCGCGGTCGGCGTCGGCACCGGCACGACCGGTCGCGGCGCCCATCTGTTCATGATCGACGATCCGATCAAGGACCGCAAGGAAGCAGACAGCGCCACGGTGCGCGAGGACCAATGGAACTGGTATCGAGACGTCGTCTACACCCGTCTGGAAGAGGGCGCGCCCATCATCCTGACGCTGACGCGCTGGCACTATGACGACATCGCCGGCCGCCTGATCGACCTGATGAACTCGGGCAAGGGCAAGCCGTGGAAGATCCTCACGCTGCCCGCCCTTCCGATCGTCGTCTGGACCAAGGACGAGAACGGAAAGAAGGTCGCGCCGATCCTCAACGACGACGGCACGGTTCCAGGCGACGCCATGCGCCGCAAGCCCAACGAGGCCCTGGCGCCGCAGCGCTTCTCGACCGCAGCCCTCAAGGACCGTGAAGAGGTTCTGGGTGAGCGCTCGTGGTCTGCGCTCTACCAGCAGCAGCCGATGTCGGAAGACGGCGGCATGTTCCAGGCGTCTTGGTTCAGGATCGCCGACAAGCTACCACCCCGCCGCACCCGCGTGCGCGCATGGGACTTTGCGGCCTCTCTCGACGGCGACTTCACCGTCGGCTGCCTGATGAGCCGCGACAGCGACGGCGTTTTCTACGTCGAGGACGTGATCCGCTTTCGCGGCTCCTCGCTCGACGTCGAGAAGGCGGTGAGGAAGGCGGCGCTCAACGATGGGCGCTCCGTCCAGATCATCATCCCCAAGGATCCAGCGCAGGCCGGCAAGGACCAAGCCGAACGCTATGTCCGCATGCTTGCAGGTTGGCGCGTCAAGGCCGTTCCGCCCAGCGGCTCCAAGGAGACGCGCGCCGGCGGCTTCGCCTCGCAGGCGGAGGCCGGCAACGTCCTCATGGTCAAGGCCCACTGGAACCAGGCTTTCATCGACGAAATGGCGACCTTTCCGCTCGGCACCCACGACGACCAGGTCGACGCCGCCTCCGACGCCTTCAACGCGCTCCTCGGCCCCCAGAAAGCGGCTGTGCGCGACTGGTAATTTGCAGGAATTCAAATGGCATCCCCGACAAAAACCAATGTGCTCGTCAACCAGCCGGTTGGCGTGGGCCAGACTGCGTCCGACGCCAAGCCCGATACGCTGTCGAGCGCCGCCGCGATCATGCAGGCGCGCACCACGATCCTGCGCGCCTGCTACGGTGGCACGGAGACGATGCGCGCGGCCGGCAGAAACTTCCTGCCGCAATACGACAAGGAATCTGACAAGCGCTACGACGCGCGCCTGGCTTCCACGTTCGCGCTCAACAAGCTGCGCGAGGCGGTCGACGCCTCCTCGGCCAAGCCGTTCCGCACGCTGGCCAAGATCAGCGGCAATACCGACGCCGACCTCGATCTGTGGATCAAGGACATCGATCTGCAGGGCAACCATCTGCACATCATCGGACACCAGTTCTTCAACAACGCGATGCTCGACGGGCAGTGCCACCTCCTGGCCGATTTCCCCGACACATCGAACTTCCCGAGCCTTGGCGCCCAGAAGGCCGCCAACGCGCGCCCGTTTCTCAAGCTGATCCGCGACGACCAGCTGGTGGCCGCCTACAACGACTACGCCGGCGGCGACGTCCAGGTGACGCATGTGCGCATCAAGGGCTCTCGCACGGTGCGCGACGCCACATTCAAGGAAAAGATCATCAACCAGATCTGGGTGATCGAGAAGGACGGCGGCGCGGCGACCAACGGCGTCGTGCAGCTGTGGGAGCAGGCGGCGGACGCGGGCGGCGGCTCCTGGGACTTTGTCGGCGAGCAGGCGCTCGATATGCTCGAAATCCCGTTCGTCACGCTCTATGCCGGCGAGCGCGAGGGCGACTATCTGACCAAGCCGATCTTCCAGGATCTTGCCTACAAGCAGATCGAGCACTGGATCTCCTCGTCCGATCAGCGCTCGATCCTGGCGGCGGCGCGCTTCCCGATGCTGGCGTGCTCCGGCGTCACGCTCGACGAAGGCGACGAGGGTTTCGAGATCGGCCCCTACAAGGTGCTCTACAGCCCCGAGGCGCAGGGACGCTGGTACTTCGTCGAGCCCAAGGGCACGGCGATCGAGTCCGGCCGCAAGGATCTGGAGATGCTCGAACTACACATGGACATTATGGCGTTGAACCCGGTGACGGGCACGCACCGCCAGTACGTCCCTCAGAACGAGCGCGACATCCAGGAAACGCGCGTCCACTCCGTCGTCCACGACGTGGCGCTGTCGTGCCAGGATGCGCTGTCGAAGGCGATCCGCTTCATGGGCCAGTGGTCGGGCAAAGATCTGTCCATGGTCAATGTCCAGCTCAATCTCGAAATGAGCAACACCAAGGACAAACTGCTCGAAGTCGCTCAGCTGATCTCGCTCTACGAGAAGCAGGGCCTGTCGCGCGAGACAATCCTGACCGAGATGAAGTCGCGCAATCTGCTTGGCGACGATTTCGATGTTCAGCAGGAACTGACTCTGATGGCGACGGTTGACCAGTTGAATGCAAGCGCGGCCGGTGGTACGGCTGGCAAGACTGGCGCTAATGCGAATGCAACTGCAAAGCCCCAGCCTGACCTGACCAACTGGCCCAAGGGCCAGAACCGCCCGACCAAACAGGTGTAAAACGTCACATGGACTCCAGCCTATCCGTCGGCATCCACGTCTGCAGCACCTGCCTTGAGCAGGGGCGCGAGACGATGGCGCTCGTGCGCATGATGCCGAGGGTGGCGATCCTCAACGGCAAGCCGGTCGGCCTCGAATATTGGGGTTGTCCGGTTTGCAGGACGTTACACTTCCCGATCTCGGCGGCGGCCAAGAAGAGCTGGGCCAAGCTGAAGCGCCTTCAACCCAACGAGGTTTGCCGGCCGCCGCCACGCTGCCGGCCGGTCCTCCAGGTGATCGAGGGAGACAACCATGACCGACGACCCGAAGACGATGTCGATCTCGGAAATCAAGGTTCCGCGTGAGACGGTCGTCTTTGCGGCCAGGGCGACCATGGCGGCAGAAATCCTGGCCATCATCGGCGCCCTGTTCGGCCTAGCGGCAGCCGCGATCCCGATCTACCTGTTCGTGAAGATCTTTATCATCGGCTAATTCCAATATATTTGCATTCGTGCTTGACAAAACCGGTGGGGTGTGCCATACGATTTGCTTGAATGCAAAGGAGTGACTCAGTGGCGAGGTTCATCCGCAAGGAGGCGGTCGTTCAGGCTTTCAAGGTTCCTTTGTGGGGCCAGAAGTCGGAGGAAGAAATCCCGCTCTGGCTCTCTCAGAAGCTTGGCTCGGGTGAGGTTCATCTCAACAAGGCAGGCGGCCTGTCGGCCAATTACGTCTGGGGAACGCGCGGCTGCGCTCCAGGCGATTTCATCGTCCTCGATGAGACGGGCGAGATCGACTTCCGCGCCGCGAAAGATTTCGAGACGCAGTACGAAGCTGCGTGAATGGGTGAGCGCCGGGCGCTCCTCGGTCTCCAAAACTGTAGGACGAAGGTTCAACTCCTTCCACCTGTGCCAATTCCAGGAAGCGCCATGAGCAGCTACTTCATTCGAGTGCTGCTGGCGCTCGACATATTCCTGAACGTCGTCTTCGGCGGCGACTTCGAAACGATTTCGGCGCGCTGTGGCCGCCTGATGGTCGAACATCCCCGCTGGTCCAGGACGCCGATGCCAGTGTGGTGGATCGAGCACTGCATCAAGGCGCACTTCAGTCCGTACTGGCGCGCAACGAAACACGGGTAGGATCATGGCCAAGGCGAAATCGAATACGATGGCGGCGCAGTAACGTCAGTGGCAAGCGCAGAATGCGCTCGACACGCTGACGCGCGCCACAGCCATCCAGGGCGACAAACGCCTCATGGCTGACGTCAAGAAGCTCGCTGCGCAGCAGATCAAGACCATCTCGAAGGTCGCCGGATCGCCGCCAAAGCGAGGCAAATAATACGGGTAGGCTGGGCACGGGTGAGCCCAAGGCGCTGTAAACGCCCCGTCTATGCACTGTGGGGGTTCGAATTCCCTCCCTGCCCACCAATTTGCGGTGTAGCTCAGCCGGTAGAGCGCGTGATTGTTAATCACAGGGTCGCACGTTCGAGCCGTGCCTCCGCAGCCATCGCGGTCGTAGCTCAATGGTAGAGCTGCAGTCTTCCAAACTGAGGACGTAGGGTTCGATTCCCTCCGACCGCTCCAATTCGAACGAGGCAAACCATGAACGCCAACGCCAATCTAGATCGACCGCGACCCAGTTACGGGGCGTGGGGGAGTCTGGTTGTCCCCGCCGGCCTTGGAAGCCGTGAGACCGCAGGTTCAAATCCTGCCGCCCCGACCATTCGACAGCAACCGTAAACGATCCGGCATCGTTTAACGGTAGGACGTCCGGCTCTGAACCGGAAAATCGTGGTTCGAATCCATGTGCCGGAACCACACACGACCGATCTTCTGGAGCGAAGTGGAGCAGCGGTCAGCTCGCCGGCCTCATAAGCCGTAGGTCACGGGTTCGAATCCCGTCTTCGCAACCAATGCCCCTATAGCTCAGCAGGTAGAGCAGCTGTTTTGTAAACAGCATGTCGCTGGTTCGATTCCGGCTGGGGGCTCCATTCCGATTTAGCTCAGCAGGTAGAGCGGCAGATTGAAGATCTGCGCGTCGCAGGTTCGATCCCTGCAGTCGGAACCATTCACATCGTCGTCAACAGACCTGTTGTGCTCCCGAGGGTTCGCCTCCTTCCCCTCGGTCGAGCGCATTGCAGCGGTCCCAGCTCGCATCGCCTCCAAGACGAGCAGGGATGATCAAGAGCACGTCGCACACGCGCGCCGCCGCTGCGTCGCATTTCCCCACACGGGAATAAACCGGCCGGTCCAGCGGGAAGCTGTCCCGGTCATCGTCAACAGGGGCGGGACGCCCCGCATTATCCGGGATGGATATGCTGAAAGCTATCGTTGCAGACCTCAATGAGGTCGATGAAGTCGCTCGCCCATTTTACGCTGAGAAGGACGGGAAGTTCTATCTCAACGTCACGCCGACCGACGGCTGGACGCTCGAAAACGTCGACGGGCTGAAGAACGCCCTGGGCGCCGAGCGCAAGAAGGCCGGAGATCTGGAAACCAAGATCAAGGAATACGGCGACATCGATCCCAAGAAGGCGGCCGACGCTCTGAAGAAGGTCGAGAAGTTCTCGAACTTCGATCCGGAGAAGGAGGCCGACAAGATCGCGGAAGAGAAGTTCAAGAACAAGGAAGCGCAGCTCGTTTCGCGTCACCAGGACGCCATCCAGCTCGCCAACTCTGCTCTGGAAGCTCGCACCACGCAGCTCAAGAAGCTGCTGGTCGACAACGCGATCAAGGCCGAACTCGGCAAGCTGAACCCCCTGGAGGATGCGCGGGACGCGATCGAACTCCTGGCGGCACAGTCGGTCCGCACCAAAGAGGTCAACGGCGAATTCGTCGTCGAGGTCGTCGATAACGGGGGCAATCCCCGCATCAAGGACGTCCACGGCAATCCGATGGGCATCGCAGACTTCCTGACGGAACTGCGCGACAAGCGCCCCTCGCTGTTCAAGGCCGACGACAAGCGCGGCATCGGCATGCAGCCGAACACCGGCGCCGGCGGCGGGAAACCCAACCCGTCCAATCCGTGGCTCAAGGACAGCATCAACTACACGGAGCAAATGAAGCTCCTGAACACCAACCCCACTCTCGCCGCCCGCTACAAGCAGGAGGCCGGCGTCCGCTGACGCCTGCCTTTTCGTTTGCTTGAATGCAAACGGAACGAGAGCCAACAACCAACGAGTGAGAAATGGCTCAGACCAAACTCTCCGACATGATCGTGCCGGAGATCTTCCACAGCTACGTCGTGAACAAGACGCTGGAAAAGTCGCGCGTCTACCAGTCCGGCATCATCACCAACATGACCGACCAGCTGATCGACCAGCTCGGCGGCACGACTGTGAACATGCCGTTCTTCAACGACCTGACCGGCAATGACGAAGTCGTCGACGAGTCCCAGGACATCAGCGTCGCCGGCGTGTCGACCGGCAAGGAAGTCGCCGTTAAGCTGTATCGCGCCCGCGCGTACGGCGGCACCGACCTCGCGGCCGACCTGGCCGGCGCCGATCCGATGAACGTGGTCATGGACCGCTTCGCGGACTGGTGGGCCCGCAAGATGCAGACGACCCTGCTCGCCACCCTCAAGGGCGCGATGTCGGCTGCCAACATGAGCGCCAACGCGCTGGACATTTCCGCCCTCACCGGCGGCGCCCAGTACTTCGACGGCGACAGCTTCATCGACGCCACGCACATGCTCGGCGACGAAGAGGGTTCGCTGACGGCGGTTGCGGTCCACTCGGACACGCTCAAGGCCATGAAAAAGGCCGACCTCATCGACTATATCAAGCCGTCCGACGGTGGCGCCGACGTGCCCGTCTACATGGGCAAGGCGGTCATCGTCGACGACGGCATGCCTGTCACGTCCGGCACCTACACGACCTACGTCTTCGGTCCCGGCGCGATCGGCTACGGCGAAAAGGCTCCGAAGGTTCCGGTCGAAGCCGACCGCAACCCGCTCGTCGGCGGCGGCTGGGAATACATCGTCCAGCGTCGTCAGTTCGTGCTGCACCCGCGCGGCCTCAAGTGGCAGGGCACGCCCGCCAAGGCGACGCCGGACAACTCCGAACTCGCCGTGGGCACAAACTGGACCCGCGCGGTGGCCGAGCAGAAGGCCGTCCGCATGGTCAAGTTCGTCCACAAGCTGGCGCCGTAATCTATGGCGACCAACCTCGCACAGGGGAAGAATGGCAGGCAGGCGGTTGGCGCGGCGATCGACGCCGCAGCTGCCGCCGCCCAGCTCGTCCCGGCATACACCAAGGCGCAGTTGCCCGCTGCTGCGACCATGCCGAACCGCATCGTGTTCGTTTCCGACGCAGCGACTGGCTCAGGCCAGCTCGCCTACTCGAACGGCACGGCCTGGAAATCCGTCACCCTCGGCGGCGTCCCGGCGTAAACCAACCGGCCAGGGGCTTCGGCTCCTGGCCCTTCTGATTTGAAGGAGCCCTCATGACCATCGAACGTGGATGGCGAAAGCGCGAGCAGATGGCTCGCCTCAAGCACGAACACTCCAAGGTGTCCGAGACGGTCCGCGAGCAGCGCGCCCGCGTGCTCGCCGAAGCCAAGGCGAAAGCCGAAGTCGAGAGCGACGCTGTCGCCGCCGAGACGCGCGACGACGACGCCATCATGGAAAACGACGACGACGCCCCTACAGGCGACAACACGCCGGAAGCTGGCGAGACCGCTCAGGTAGAGACGCCCGCCGAAAAGCCTGCCGAAGAGCATACAGCTGAAAAGCCCGCCGAAGAGCAGGCAGCCGAAAAGCCCGCCGTCAAGAAGCATGCAGGCAAGAAGGCCAAGAAGGACACGATCAAGGACGCGGCCGAGGCCGGCGATCCTGACGCCATCGTCGAGGACGACTGATCATGAGCTACGCAAACCAGGCGGATATCGAGGATCTCTACGGCTTCGACCTTCTGGTTCGCGTCGCCGATCCCAACAAGACCGGCGCGCCTGACGCCGACCTGATTGCGCAAGGCCTTCAGGGCGCCGACGACATCATCAACGCTTACCTGTCGGCGCAGTATCCGGTGCCGCTATCGCCTGTTCCCGGCTCGATCCGATCGATGGCCGTCGACATCGCGCTCTACCGCATGGCGATCAAGCGCGCGATGCGCACCGACGAGATGCGCCAGCGCTACGAAGACGCGCTCGCGATGCTCGACAAGATCGCCAAGGGCACAGTCGGCCTCGGGCTGCCGCCGGTTGAAGGCGCCGACGGCGCGACCACGAACCCGAACGTGCAGCGCAAGGGGAGGTCGATCAACGCTGTGAGGGCTTGATGGTCAGAAGCGTCAACATCAGGTTCTCCACCGACCTGCTGGAGAAAAGGCTGAAACGCCTGATCAAGCAGGCCCACGACATAACGCCTGCCATGCAAGAGAGCGCCGCCTACATGGTGCGCGCCACGCAGAACCGCATCCTGCGCTCAAAGACATCGCCATCTGGCAAGGTCTGGGCGCCGAACGGGACTGCGACCATCGACATCAAGGGACGCGACTCGCCGCTCTTCCGCTATGGCAATCTGGCCGACGGGATCGAAGCGCAGCGTGTCACCAAGGGCGGTTTCACCATCGCCTCTACCGCGCGCTCAAAGGACGGCGTCGACTACGGCGCTTTGATGCAGAAGGGGATCCCCGCCCGCAAGATGAAGGGCTGGATCAAGCGCAAGAAAGTTCCCGCCCGCCCGTTCCTCGGTTTCTCCGAGGCCAACATCAAGCGCCTCGCCAAGATACTACAAGAACACCTCATGGGGGGATGAATGAAAAGCTCCATCATCGCCTTCCGTGATCTGGTCATGAAGACCATCGCCGCAGAGATCGAAGGCATCGAGGATGTCGACTGGTACGATGGCGTGTTCGATGAAAAGGATGTCGCCGACTGGTCGCTCAAGACCCCTTGCGCATTTGTCTCGGTCAACCGAGCGCCAATGAAGCCCTACGCGACAGGAGAGCGCAGCATCGACCTCCACGTCACCGTGGTCATCGTAACCGAGGACGGTCGCGAACCGCGCGACGGCGATGAGCAGTGCTGGGCCGTCATGGAGAACCTCGCAAACTACGCGCACGAAAACACTTTCGGCGCCCAGAATTCCGGACCGGCCTGCGACGTCGTGTTCGAGCGCATCGCCGACCCAGTGATGCGACGCGAGGGCGTCGCGATCGGCGCGGTGCGCTGGACCTCAAACATCATGATCGGCCCGTCAGCGACCGCGCGCCACGAGTTCATCCACAATCCAGCCAATGGCCGGCGCGTCACCCAGCTGCCGCGCGACCTCTTCCTCGGCATCTCTCGCCAGACGCTGCCAGACGGCACGCAGTCGGCCCCCGAGACGCTCGACCTCACAGAGGATGACGCCTGATGCGCCAGATCATGCAGATCGAGCGCCGAATGCAGGACATCGAGCGCAAGCTCGAAAACAAGCAGCGCCAAGGCAAGGTCACCGAGGTCAAGTTCGACCAGGACAAGAAGCGCTGGTACGCCAAGATGGAAGAGGGCTCCGGAGACGAGACCCTCAAGACCGACTGGATGCCCTGGAAGAGCTTCTCCCATGGCGCCATCAAGTTCTCCGTGCCGCCTCGTGTCGGGCAGCGCGTCACGCTCAACTCGCCGAACGGCGAGTTGGAGCAGGGCGTGCTCGAACCCTTCCACTACGGCCCTGACGATCCTTCCCCCCACGACAAGCAGGACGAGATCTTCGTCCGCGTCGAGAAGCCGGGCGCCAAGGACCAGGAGAAAGTCGACAAGACGCTCGACATCATCGCGACCTGCGACAATCTCAAGGTCTCGATCGGAAAATCGAGCAAGGAGATCACGAAGGACCAGGTCACGACCAAAACCGAGACCGAGACGACGACCGCAGAAAAGCGCACCAAGCGCGAGGTCGGAGACCAGAAGCATACGATCGACGCATCGGGTGTTCGAGCCACCAACCAGGCCGGCAACATGGTCCTGAAAAACGACGGCAACGTCTTCCTGAACTGTTGAGGCCCTGAATGTTTGTCGACCTGCCGACGGTGTTGCGCCTGATCGGCGGGACGCCGCACTTCCACACCGCCAGCGTGTTCGCAGAGAAGCTCAAGATCACCAAGGCCCTGCTGGGCGGCGGCGACCTGTCGGGAATGCTTAAGGACGTCATGCAGAACGGTCTGCAGGCGATCCTCAAGAACCCGATGGCCCAGGCGCTCAGCCAGCTCAAGACGTCCGTGTTCGAGGCGATCTCCCAGGTCGCAGCGCCGGAGGGCGAGGATCCAAACTTTCCAGCGACGCTTGCCGCTCTCGGCGACGCCGCTTCCGGCCTGATGAAAGCTGCAGACGCTGCCATTGCCCACACCAACGGCATATCGGGCATGGGCGGCGGCGCCTTCACGCTCTACGATCTCGTCGCCCACGCCAATCTGATCGGCATTGTAGGCGGCGCAGTCGATGAAGCGATCGGCATGGCGACCGTCGTCAAGCCACTCAACATGGACAGCGAACTGGCCGCCATGAACGAAGGGCTACCGCTGCTGATCGAACATGTGAGGACAGGCGCCATCACCGACGAGGACGCCGGCGCCGAGATCGATGCCATGGCCGCAGCGCTCACCGCGCCCGTCGAAGCTTCGGCCAACGCACTGTCCACCGGCATCGCAGCAACCCTGGCGATCGCCAGCGCCGCTGTCGCCACATCCGCCTTCAACCTGAACTCGCCGGAGCTGGCAGCGTCCGTGACGCGCATGCTCGGCGCAGAGCGCGCCGCCGAGATCGTCGACCTGCAAAGCCAGTTCTTCGACATCGGCGAGGACGCCTGATCCAAGGAGACATTGATGCCCAAGTTCGAGACGACCGCCGAGTTCTATCACGGCAACGAAATGATCCCCGTCGGCGCCACCGTCGATCTGAGCGAGGCGCAGGCCAAGTACCGCCGCCATCATCTGGTCGAGATCAAGGCCGAAGCGCTGGCTCCCGCCGTAGACACCGACCTCGACGAAGGCCCGGCGCGCGACGAGAAGCGTCATCGCAAAGCCAAGGCCGAGAAGCCTGTCGTAGCCGAGAAGGCCGACGCCGATGGCGACGCTTGATCCCATCGTCGACATCGACAGGGAGACTGGCGAACTGATCTCGGGCTGGGCGCGCTGCCGTCAGTCGATCTACACGATCCTGACCACGCGCCTGCACACCCGCCTGATGCGGCTGCGGTTCGGCTCCGAGTTCTCAGACCTGATCGACAAGCCCTCGACCGACGAGGTCTTCATGCGCTCGATCATCGCCGCCGCCGACGCCATCGACAAGTACGAGCCCGAGTTCATGGTCAGCTCCGTGCTGATCGAAAACCTCGGCCCCGAGGGCGCGCCGCAGATCACCATCGTCGGCGACTACCTGCCGGAAGCCACTTCGAGGCGCGCACAGGTCGCGCTCTCCTGAGAGCGAGCCTATGCCCTCTTTCGAATCTCCGTCCCTCTACATCGACTTCGCGCGCCTGCCGCCGCCGGACGTGATCGAGACGATCGACTTCGAGTCGATCCTCGACATCTACCACACGCAGCTGGTCGATCGCGCCACAGCCGCCGGCCTGCCCAAGCTCGTTGACGCGCTCAAGCTAGAGCAATCGCCGACCAACGTCATCCTGCAGTGCCAGTCCTACGGCGAGATGATCGTGCGCGCCCGCATCAACGCGGCGGCGCGCGCCGTCATGCTGCCGTTTGCGCGCAAGAACGACCTCGACAACCTTGCTGCCTTCTTCGACGTCGACCGTCTGCTGCTTTCGCCGGACACAGATCAATCCCCTGCGGTCTACGAGAGCGACGAGCGACTGCTCAAGCGTATCCGCGTCGCCTGCGAGACATTCTCGACCGCTGGCACAGCCGGATCCTACATCTATCACGCCCTGACAGCCGTACCGACGCTCAGGGACGTCTCCGCGATCAAGGTCTCAGCCGGCGTCGTCAAGGTCTCCCTGGTCAACACCGGCGCAGATCCGACAGCGACGCAGGCGCAGATCGACGCGGTCTACGACCGCCTCCACCAGACCGGGATCAAGGTTCTCACAGATGAAGTCCATGTCGCCTCGGCTGAGATCCTGCCTGTCGACCTCGTTGCGAACATTCAGCTCTATCCCGGCCCTGATCGCGCTCTCGTGCTTGCTGACGTGCAGGCGGCGCTTACGCAGCTTCGCGACACAACATCGATCCTTGGCTTCGACCTGACGGTATCCGCCATCCTGGCCGCGCTCATGCAGAGCGGGGTCAAGTCGGTGTCGACCAACTTCGAATCAGACACCAACCTGCGACAGGACCAGGCTGTCTGGATCAGGAGTGCGACGATCACCACCACCTGACGCTTTGGAGCAATCAATGGCGAGCCTGATGGCGAATATCCTGCCGTCGAACGCCACGGCATACGAGCGGCAGCTTGCAAAGCAGGTCGACGAGATCCTCGCACTCGACGTTGAGAAAATCCGTCACCTGTGGAACCCGTGGACCTGCGATATCGCGCTCTTGCCTTATCTGGCCTGGGCGCTGTCGGTCGACATCTGGGATGCGTCCTGGCCTGACGACAAGAAGCGCCTGGTCGTGGCCAGCGCGATCAAGCACCACCGCCTCAAGGGAACGCAGAAAGGGATCGAGACCTACCTCGATCTGATCGACTGCAAGGCCAATTATTTCGTGACGCCGCCCGCGCGCGGCTTCCGCATACCGTCGGTCTCCAAGGAGCGCTGGCTGGAATACCTGGCCAACGGTCCGCAGATCAGGATCAGACCGTTCCTGACGCGCCGCATCGACACGACCACGGGCTTCCGCCGCCCCGCCGATGAGTTCCGTGACAGCGGCTTCCGCGAACCTACGCAGGGCCCAAAGCTCTATGGGCGCCACGCGACCTACTTCGCCAATGGCGTCGAGCATGACGTCGTGATCGACCAGGTCAACGACCTCGCCGGTCAGTCGTTCGAACGCATCCGCATCGCCGGACCGACGACGGCCGACTTCCACAAGGTTTCGTTCCGCACGCACGGGTTCCGCTCGACCACGGAAGCCGAGAGCGACGTCATCACGCTGCGCATCGATCCAGACAGCCAGCAGACGGCGGTGACGCCCGGCGTCAAGCCGCAGTCGGTGCAGGCGACCCACATTGCGCAGCGCCACACGCCGCCGACGTATCAGCATTTTCACGACTACAACAAGTCGTTTCGCGGCGACAATTTCCGCAGTGAGACCGACGCGAACCAATTCGTCTACGACAGGGTCAACCTGTTTGGCAGGGATACGATGCCCACGCCCGTGGAGACCAAGTGGTATCGCGGCGACAAGCGCTACGGCATCCCGAAGTTCACCGCCCACATCAACGTCAGCGTGCCGATCAAGAGATCGAACGCTCGCGGGTTCGGCGGTCGTTTTCGTAACGGGTTCCGCATCCCCACCGACATGAGCAGGCTCGACGATGCCTGCGCCGCCGTCGTCGCCGCAAAGTCACTGCGCGACGACATCTACATCGACACGGTCACGCACCGCGTCGTCACCCTGAGGGACGGCTTGAAGCTCGGAAGTTTCAGGCTCGGAGAAATAGTCCGCATCGCTTGACGCGCAGTCGGACAAAACGGAGCATCAAGTGGAAAAGAAGATCATCTTCTACAACAACATCGACGACGATCCGTCCGACTTCACGTCGATGCAGGATTTCGCCGAGGCCGCGCTCGACCATGTCGTGGCCGACGGCATCACGACGCAGACGCGCTACAGCGGCTTTGCGGTCGCCAAGTCAGCGCCGACGCAGATCACTGTCGCCACCGGGCGCCTGTATTCGGCCGGAAAGGTCTACGCCTCGGGCGACAGCGCCTGGTCCAAGGAATTCATCAACGCCCTCCCGGTCGCCGGCAAGCGCATCGCCGCCGTCGTGACCTGGGGCACGGAAGCCGACAGCGACGTCCGCTCCCGCCAGTTTCTGATCAATGCCGAAACCCGTCAGGCCGAACCCCGACCGGTCGCCCTCGTGCATGCGCGTATCGCCAATATCGACGTCCAGCTCGGCCAGGAGGCTCCTGATCCAGTCGCCCCGATCGTAGCTTCCGGCTACACGGTCGTGGCCTGGGTCGTCCTGTCGACGACTGGCGTCGAGAGCGTGACGATGAACGAGGCCACCAGCCTCACATCGGTAGCCTCGCTCGAGGGCCGCGTCGAAGACCTCGAAACCTTCGAGGAGACAGCCGGCTTCCAGATCAAGACACTGGCCTCCGATATCGCCGCGCTCAAGGCCTCGACTTCGAACATCGCCAGCCAGGCGCTGCTCGGCCGCACGCTGCAGCGCGTCGCCGCCCTCGAAGCCAAGGCCGGTGTGCCCTCGGCCGCCGTCGATTCCGACGCCGACTACTTCCTCGACACGACCAAGTCCTTGCTGACCGATCCGCTGTCGAACACGAGCGTCCAGGACGGACTGCGCTTCCCCAACGCCGCAGTCAACACCACGCCGATCCAGCTGTTCAATCCGCTCGATCCGTTCGCAATGACCAAGTCCGGCGTACTCTTCCCGGCTTATGACCGCGAGCCATGGCTGGAGACCGGCACGCCCGTCGCCGAGACCCAGGTCGCCTCGTTCTCGCAGACCACATTCGACATGGTCCAGAAGACCATGGCTCGCCGCCGCATCCGCTATGGCACGCCGTGGGTGATCTCGAACTGGGACGCCTTCTGGAACACCGGCAACTACGACGTCGCCGCCGGCATCTTCCGTCGCGGCACCGAGACCTTCAAGGTCGAAGACCTCGGGCCGCGCTTCTGGATGGATGCGCTGCTCGGCGTCCACATGCTGCGCGTCACCCAGTATTGGGACGACGAGTGGCAGGAAGCCTACTGGGACAAGATCACCTCGACGATCTCGGTCCCTGGCGCCCAGGTCACGGAGACATGGCTGCAAGGCCAGGACATGTGGCTCGACGCTGTCGGCCTCAAGTTCACGCGCCTCGCCAATACGGGCTCGGTCCACGTCGCGATCTGCGAAGTGTCCGACTACGGCCTGCCGGATCTCAAGTCCGTCATCGCGTCGACCACGGTTACCCGCGAGAAACTCAAGCTCACAGACGAGACGGTGGTCTCGCTGCAGCCGACATTCCTGTCGGCCGGCAAGCGCTACGCCACGGTCGTCACGACCGCCGCCGACCACTGGGTCGCCACGGTTTCGGGCGCGCAGTTCCCGCAGGGCACGTTCTTCTATGTCCTCGACGGCGCCTACCAGCAGGGCGACGCCACGCGCGACCTGTACATGAAGCTCTACCGCTGCAAGTTCCGCTCGTCGCGCACGGTGATCAACCTCTCGCAGCTGTCGCTGTCTGGCGGCATCCTGTCGATCGATCTGATGTCGGGCGCCGTCGTTCCGTCGGCCTGCAGCCTGTCGTTCGAGATCCAGGTCGCCGGCATCTGGTACAACATGCAGGACACTGGATCCTACATGCTGGGCCAGGGAGGCACGATCCCGCCGCTTCTGCCGCTGCGCGCCGTGTTCAACGGATCGCAGGACGTCATGCCGGCGATCAACACGCTCGACTCCTCGATCACGGTGTCGCGCCCTGGTCTGGCCCAGCGCCACATCTCGACGACGCGAACCCTTCCGACGGCGTCCTCGCAGATCCGCGTGACGATGCACTACGAGGCTTTCGACGCAGCGTTCCACACGGCAACGGTCAAACTGCTTTCCGGCGTCAGCTTTGCGACTTCGACCAACCCGACGTCCACGACGGTTGTCGATCTCGGCAATGGCGCACGCGAGGTGACCTACGTCTTCAACCTCGGATCTGCGATCACGCAGTTCCGCTGGGACACGGCGTTCACGACCACGTCGGCGCAGAAGGTGTTCATCGCCTCGTGGCGCAAGGACTACGGCCTGTAAGGATCAGCTGAATGACCACCAAGACCAAGAAGACCTCCGGCGTTGAGCCGGAGGTCGCCAGCGACGAACTGACGCTGGTCGATCTCAAGGACCGCTTCCCCTACCAGGGGTTCACATACCTGCCGGGACGCGAGAACTGGGTCGACCAGACTGTCCTCAAGGCCATGAAGGCGGCAGGAGTTCTCAATGGCGTCGAAGTATCCTGAACTCGTCTTCTCCAAGGACGAGGATTTTACCGAGGATCGCCTCAACGCCGCCATGTCGGTCATCGACCGACGTCTGTCGGCGCTGGAGCCATTCTCGCCGGAGTGGCAGGCGGCAATCGCCGACCTGCAGCGCTTCGGTCTCGATCGTCTCAGTGATGCGATCGAGCCGATCTACACCCGCCTCAAGGACATCAGCCAGATCGGCGCGCTGTTCACGGCGACCTCGGCCACAGAGCTGACCATCGGCGCGACGGAGCAGACGCTCATCCTGTCGGAAGACGACCGCGCCCGCTTTGCGGCGTCGGGCTACCTGACGATCCAGTCGATCGCCGATCCGACCAAGTCGATGTCGGGCCAGATGGCGTTCTACTCGCGCGAGACCGGCGAGCTGGTCGTCAACGTCAATGTCGTCAACGGAGCCGGATCGTTTGCCGGATGGATCGTGTCGGCAGCCGTCGACCCGCAAATCATCGAGGCGCGGTTCGACGATATCCAGACCGACATCGACGCCTTCAAGGCGGATATCGATGCGCAGCTGGCGGCGTTCGGTCCCAACAACAACACGCAGATCGACGCCAACACGGCGGCCATCACCGCCAACACGACGGCGATCGCCGCGCTCACAGCAGATGTCGCGAAGCTCAAGAAGATCAACCTGCGAAGCTTCCTTGCGATGACCATGAGGTAAGCCATGCTCGCAGCAGTCAATATCGGATCCATCAACACCGACACGGCGATCTACACGGTGCCCACCGGCAAGCAGGCGTGCATTTCGGTCAACGCGCTGAACCGCAACGCCTCGCAGGCCGTCAAGGTCCGCCTGGCGATCACCAACGGCGCGACGCCTGCCGGCGACGGGTCGCAGTGGATCGAGTTCGACGCCACCGTCGACGGCGCTACGCCTCTGGAACGCGCCGGCATCGTCATGAAGGCCGGTCAGGTTCTCTACGCGCGCACCGACACGACGAATGTCAACGTCGTCGTGTGGGGAATCGAGGAGTAAGCTATGCGCACTCTCGGCCCAGGCCGCACCTTCAAACGCTTCAGCGGCGACGCGGGTTCAGGCGGCGCGGTCGGCCTCGTGCCGGCCCCGGCCGCAGGAGACGGCGCAGCCCACAAGTTCCTGCGCGCCGACGGCGCATTTGCGCTGCCAGACTATTCCCCGGTCAGACCCCAGGCATATGTCGCACGCTCAACCGTGATGACGGGGCCAATGGCCTCTGGAGCGCCTTCATTCCTTCCCACGACCTCTGGCGTACTGTCGATCACCACGCAGAACATCGCCGCAGGCACACCGCTGATTGCGACCGCGTCCGCTGGGTGGGATGTCAATGGCGCCGTCGACGTCGTCGGCAAGGCGACAAGCAACTTCAGCTGGACCGGTCTGGCCGCCAATGCCACCGTGTTTCTGCCGGTCGAGATCGTCTCGGGCGGCGTCACGCCTAAGACCACCACGGCGCTTGTCCCGATCCAGAAGATGTCGGGCGCCGCATCCACGGCGAGCGGCCAATACACGTTCATCGTCTCCGAGATGCAGATGTACCTTGGTAACGGCACAACCGCCTCCAAGGTCAATCATGTCATCGTCGGAGAGGTGGTCACCAATGGCTCCGGCGTCGTCTCGACAATCGCCTACGCCTACAACGGTCTGGTCGACAGCGGCTTCACCAGCACCTTGTGGTCCATCGGCTCGACCAAGTCGTTCGCCCACAATATCGGCAGCGAATGCACGATCGATGCTTTCCTGCGATGCGACGTGGCTGATGGCGGTTTTGCTGTCGGCGACACGTTGCACCTGAGCTGTGCGCTCGTCGATTACTATTCGCCTGTCACCTTCGTCTACGGGAGAAATTCTGTGTCGATCGCGACCATGGGCTCCAACGGATGGATCGCGGTCAAGAAGGACTCTGCGACTACCGTGGCTCTGACCCTGGCGAGCTGGAGTTACAAGTTCGTCGCCAGACGCAACTGGTAATCCCGGTTCAAATCTTCCCTGCAATCCAACCTCTTCGAGCCGCCCAACCGGGCGGCTTTTTCTTTGGAGACACGACACAGTGAGCATCCAGTACCTGCACGGCATCGAGACGATCGAAGTCGACTCCCCGGCCGGTCCCGTTTCGACCGTCAAGTCCAACGTCATCGGCCTCGTCGGCACCGCGCCGGACGCCGATCCCAACAAGTTCCCGCTGAACACGCCGGTCGCAGTGTTCGCCGACGCCCTCAAGGCGCGCGACCTCAAGACCAACGGCACGCTTCTCAACGCGATGGACGCGATCTACGGCCAGAAGGCCACGGTCGTGGTCGTCACCCGCGTCGCCGAAGGCACGAGCGAGAAGGAAACCTGGTCGAACGCGGTCGGCAATCCGACTGCCAAGACCGGCGTGTGGTCGCTGCTCAAGTCGCGCCCGACGCTCAAGGTCACCCCGAAGATCCTGATTGCGCCTGGCCTGACCTCTGGCCGTCCGACCGACGGCGTCGTGGGCGGCGTCATCGGCGGCTCTGGCGGCTCTGGCTACGTCCAGGCCTCGACAACCGTTACGGTCTCGGCGGCGCCGGCCGGTGGCCGCACAGCCACCATCGTCCCGCAGGTCGTGGGCGGCAAGGTGACAGGTTTCACGATCACCGATCCCGGCTACGGCTACACCGCGACGCCGACAGCGACGATCGCTGGCGTTGGCGCCGGCGCGACGCTGACCCTGACGCTCGGCAATGTGATGAACCCGGTGGGCTCGGCCCTCTCGGCGATCACGGGCCGCATGCGCGCGGTCGCCTTCGTCGACGGCCCCGGCACGAATTACACCGACGCGGTTTCCTACCGCAACGACTATGGCAATTCCCGCGTCATGGTCCTCGATCCCGGCGTGACCGCCTGGGACACAGAGACGTCCGCTTACGTCGCGCGCCCCGGCTCGGCATACGCTGCCGGCATCCAGGCCCGCATCGATGAGGAGAAGGGGTTCTGGTACTCGTTCTCGAACAACAACATCGAGAACATCGGCGGCCCCTCGCGCCCGGTCGACTGGGAAATGGGCGACCGCGACGCCGAAGCAAACATGCTGAACGCGGCGCAGGTCACCACGGTGATCCATGACGACGGCTTCCGCTTCTGGGGCCTGCGCGGCACCGGCTCGGATCCGTTGTGGGCGCAGCTCAGCGTCCGCCGCACGGCCGACATGGTCTACGAGAGCCTTGAGCGCGCCCACCGCGATCGCATGGACAAGCCGTTCACCTACCAGCTGCTCACGGGCATCCAGGGTTCGGTGAACAACTATCTGCGCCTGCTGCGTTCGCGCGGCGCGCTGATCGGCGGCAAGTGCTGGATCGACCCTGCGGTCAACACCCCGGCCACGTTCACCAACGGCGAGCTGACGGTGGACTTCGACCTGGAGCCGCCGGCGTCCCTGGAGCACCTCCAGTTCCGCGCCTCGCGCAACCCGGCCTACTACACGGACTTCATCGAAGAGTTCGCCCGCATCGTCACGCAGTGACGTTTGCACAAATTCAAGTCCGCCCCTTCAGCAAACTGATGCAGCCGCCCGGTCTTTCGCGAGGCCGGGCTGCTCGCGCTCGGAGTCATAAATGACCAGCAACCTTCGCGACGCGAATATCTTCCAGGACTTCACGGTCTGGATCAACGACATCGGCAAGATCGGCACCGCGCCTGGCTTCCAGCCCCCGGAAATCAATGTCCACACGGAAGAGTTCCGTGGCGGCGGCATGGACGGCGCGGTCGAAGTGCCCATGGGCATGGAAAAGATCGAGTTCGATTTCGACCTCCATACCTGGGACGATGACATCTGGGAAAACCTCGGCTTCGGCCCTGGCTCCATGGACGTGCCCGTCACCTTCCGTGGCTACCTGCTCACGCCCGGCGGCGTCGAGAAGGGCGTGATCATCGAGACGCGCTCTCTCCTGAAGTCGATCAAGACCAACAAGGTCGAGGCCGGCAAGAAGGTCGAGATGTCGATCCATCTCTCGGCGAGCTACTACCGCCAGGAAATCAACGGCACGACCCACACCGAGATCGACCTGTTCAACAAGGTCACGATCATCGGTGGTCGAGACAAGAGCGCCAACGCGCGCCGCATCCTCGGCTTCACCTACTGAGGACGCAAATACGACCGCGTTGAAACGCGGCATCTGGTGACGACTGGCCCGGCCTCTGTGCCGGGCCTTTTTCTTTTCAACGCATGAGTGTGCAAGTGAACAAGCAAGTATTCGAACTCAAGCATCCCTTCGAGTTCCGTGGGGCGACCTACACCAAGTTCGAGATGCGCCGCGCCAAGGTGCGCGATCTCCGCAATTTCTCGAAGGGCCTGGACAAGGATCCTGCCGGCGCCATGGAGCGCGTCGTGGCCGATCTCATCGAGATGGACCCGCTCGTCATCGCCGAGATGGACATCGAAGACTACGCTCCCATGAAGGCGGCATTCGAAGCTTTTTTGAAGCCGCTGGCGAGCGACGAGGACGAATCCTGATCGACGCATTCCCCCTCTTCGAGCGGTTCAAATGGACCCTCGAAGACGTGGAGAAGCTCGACGTGGATGACTTCTGGCTCATCTCCGACGCCGTCGTTGAGATGAACAAGCGCGACGCTGCCCCGCCAGGAAAATAACGGCTTTCGGCGCTGAGCCGCACATCAGCGCCGCCCCAATTCACGACACCTGGAGCCCGCCGGCATGGCCGAAGAGACAATCGACGTCAGAGCCAGATTGACCGCCGAGGACCAGGCCTCGAAGATCGTCCAGGGCTATCTCAAGAAGATCCAGGATCTCGAAAAGCAGCTCAAGCAGACGTTCCAGAAAACGAAGATCGATCAGAACTTCGTCAGCCCGGCAACCGTCAAGTCTCTCGAAAAACTGGGCATGAGCCTGCGCCACGCCACCGGCGGCCAGCGCACCTTCTATCGCGACATGATCCGCGACGGGAAGCTGACCGAGGCGATGGTCAAGCGCCAGATCTCGGCGGTCAATCGCCTGGAGGCGGCCTTTGCCGCATCGCGCGGGAAGCAACGCAAGGACATCGCCAAGAACCTGAAGCTGCGCGCTCAGGAGGCTGAAGCCGCCGTCGCGATGTGGAACGAATCCGCACGCAAACGTGAGCGCATCGAGTTCCGGCTCGGCCAGACGATGCTCGGTCTCGACAAGGCCGTCGATCGCGAACGCGCCAAGGCGCTGAACAAGCGTCTGTCCGGCATCGCCATGGTCCAAAAGCTTCAGAGCCAGACTGAAAGGCGCGCGCAGGCCGAAGAGCGCCGCAAGGATACGGCGGCGCGCCGGTCGCTCGGCGACCGTCTGCGCTGGATCCGAAATGAATTTCAGGAGCGCATGCGTTTCAAGCGCGCCGACGAGGCGCAGCGCGAGCGCGGTCGCAGAATGGCCTACCACGGCTTCGCCGGCATGGGTCGAAATGCCCGTCATCTCGGCGTCGCTGCAGACCGTGTCGGATCCGTCGCGCTCGGCGGCGCCCTGGGTGTCGCGGGCGCGGCCAAGGTGGCCCAGTCCTCGGTTGGTTCGCTGATCAGGACTGATACGGCTGAAGCAAATCTGCGCATCTTCGGCGGCCTGTCCAAGGATCAGGTCAAGTCCCTGCGCAAGGACTGGCTCGACCAGTCGATGATCAAGAACGGCCTGAGCCCGGCCGACGCGCTCAATGCCTACACCGAAGTCATCAAGGCCGGCATGGAAGATCCCAAGCTGGCTCGTGGCGTCACCGAAGCGATCCTGACTGGATCGGCCGGTCTCGACATGGACACGACCAACACCACAAAACTGATGGGTCGTCTGTTCACGATGTCGAACGGCAGGTGGGACGCCGATCGAATGAAGGGCATCCTGAACTCGATCGCGATCTCTGGCTACGAAACCGCCGCTGATCCGAACGAAATCGTGGCCGGCATGCGTCGTGGCTTCGGCGTGCTCGGCTCGTCCAAGATGACGCCCGACCAGCTGTCCGCCTTCGTGGCGACAGGCACGTCTGCCGGTATGCAGCAAGGCAAGTCCGGCACGTTCATGGACTACTTGGTCAACGAACTCGTCGGCTCAAAGAACGAACGCGGCCAGAAGCGCAAGGATCTGAACAAGGCGTTCGGCTCACTTGGTCTCGGCGGCGCGGGCAACGTCTCGCGCATGGCGGCCGAGGATCCGACCTCTCTGCTAGTCAGCATGTTCGAAAAGATGAAGGGCAAGTCCTTCCAGGAGCGCGCCAAGATCGCCCGTGCGATCGGCGGTCGTGAATGGCAGGGCGAGTTCCTGATGATGGGCGAAGGCCTGCACATCCTCAAGAAGACGCTGGCGGCCCAGAAGGATCCCAAGAACCAGGACTTCCTCGACAGGGCGCGTCAGGAGAAGATCGGCACCATCGACGGCCAGCTCAAGCAGTTGCGATCTGTCGCGACGCTTGCCTGGAACGCTGTCGGCGTCGGCTTCGAAGACGTGCTGCGCGACTCCGTCAAGTTCTTCACCAGCATGGGCTCGAACTTCCAGTTCGACACTGTGTCGAACCATGTCCGCGAAGCTCTCAAGGGCCTCGTCAACGGCCTCGGCTTCGACAACATGACAGCGATGCTGGAGTCGACCTTCGGCAAGAGCCGCAACACGTTCGACTTCGCCAAGCAGTTCGGCGAGTTCTTCCGTGGTCTGGGCGAAGGCTTCAAGACTGTCTTCAATACGTTCAAGCCGCTGCTGTCGATGTTCGGCGGCGGCGACGGCGCGGCCGGCCTCGGTAAGGTCATCGCCGAGATCGTCGGCTTCTCGATCGCCCTGCGTCTGCTGAGCCCGGTCATCGGCATTCTCGGTGGCTTTGCGAGCGTGATCGGCCTTGTCAGCAACGCCGTCAAGGCGATCGCGGGCTTTGCCATTGCGCGTGGCGTGGCTGGCGCGGCCATGGGTGGCCTTGTCGGTTCTGCAGCCTCTGCTGGCCTTGGCGGCATCGCCATGGCCGCTGGCGCCGCGCTTCTGACGCCTGTGGGCATTGCTGCGGCCATCGCCGCCGTGACCCTCGGCGTCGCCATCCTCAACTGGGACAAGATCAGCCCCTGGATATCTGATCAGTTCAAGGACTTCTGGAAGACCCCTGACTTCAAGGTGCCGGAAGGCATGAAGTTCTGGAAGTGGTTCAGCCCATCGTCCGCCAACGCGTCAGAATTGCCCGAGCACATGCGCGGCCAGTTCCCGCGTAAGGGCGCTGCCGACAAGCCGGAGTCGCCATACAAGAAGACCGCATTCTCATCCTCTGTCGAGGATATGAATCGCAACATGCGCCAGATGGGCGCAACGGTCCAACTGGCGTCACTGACAGGCAGCATGGGCATGCCGTCGACTGCCGTCTCGCGCGCCATCTCCGGCGGCTACAGCGGCGGCGGTTCTGGCGGCGTCTCTCCGCTTCCGATCCCTGCTGGCGTCACGACGCGCGGCAACGGCCCGGTCGACACGTTCGGCTACGGCCCGCGCGGCTCGATCGGCGGCGATGCGATGCCTGCTCCGCGTGTCGCGCCTGGAACCGGCGCAGCTGCGCGCGGCTCTTCGCGCGGGCCCGGCGGGCCGAGTAACGCGGCAGAACGCGCAGCCAGACCAAGCGGCCCCGTCGAGCGCTTCGCCAACGCGAAGAACTTCAGCGAGAAGGGCGCCATGGTCATGGCGCGCCTGCAGCGCGATTTCGGCCTGACCCGCACACAGGCCGCAGCCATCGTCGGCAACCTCGGCCACGAGTCGAAGGGTCTTCAGGCGATCAACGAAGAAAAGCCGATGATCCCAGGATCACGCGGCGGCTTCGGCTGGGCGCAGTGGACAGGAAAGCGTCGCCGCGCCTTCGAGGCGTGGTGCGCCAAAAACGGTCTCGACCCGCGCAGCGATGAGGCCAACTACGGCTTCCTCAAGCACGAGCTGACAGGCACCCACGCCTACGCGATCAAGAACCTGAAGCGCCACAACGATCTGCGCAGCGCGACTGTGCAGTTCGAAGGCGACTACGAAGGCTCCGGCGTCAAGAACTACGCCAGTCGTCAGAAATGGGCCGAGCGCGCCGCCAGCCTCCCGGAAGCAAAGGCTCCAGAGCTTGCTGCAGCCGGCGCCGCTGGCTCAGCGCCGACAGCCTCGCAGCTGGCCGCATCCGTGCCGCCGCAGCAGGGCTTTGCCGGCTCGCGCCTCAACCCGCAGGCGGGCGGCGGCTCGGCGCCGAATGTCAACATCCACATCAATGGTCACAACGGCGATCCCGATGCCCTGGCCAACCAGGTCCAGAAGAGGATCAACGAGAACATGAAGTGGAGAACGCACGACGTGGAGTTTGATGTATGAGCGGAATGGTCGTGATGTCCCTCGGACCTCACATCTTCTACGTTCCTCTGCCCGACAACGACACGCCGACCTTCGACGTCCTCGACCGTGACTCGACCTACACCTGGATTGCATCGCAGCGCCTCTCCCGGCAGCCTGCGATGCAGTTCAGCGGTCCAGGCGAGGAGAACGTCTCGATCACGGGACGTCTGTTCCCGCATCATTTCGGCGGTCTTTCGACCATCGACGCGATGCGCGAGTCCGGATCGGCAGGCAAGATCCTGACGCTGATGCGCTTCCACCCGCTCATCGATCCCGCCGGCATGGCCGGGATCATCGTGGGTCGCTATGGCATCAAGCGCGTCAGGACATCTGACCAGAAGATCGGCGCGACCGGCGTCGCGCACAAGATCGATTTCACGGTCGAGCTTGTGAAGTACGGCGAGGACAACGCTAGATCGCAAGACCTCTTTTTCGGAGGTCAAGCGGTATGAAGCAATATCGCACTGTCCAGTTCGATCGCATCGATCGCATCTGCGAGAAGCGCTACGGCAGCACGGAAAATCGCATCGTCGAGTTCATTCTCGACGTCAACGACGGACTTGAGCAGTACGGCATTATCCTGCCGGCCGGCATCCTCATCGAACTGCCGGACCTGCCTGCCGCACCACCGCGCCAGGAGGTCGTCCAGATCATTCACCTGTGGTGACGCGCACGCGCGTCGCTGTTGCAGAGAGCCGCCCATCGGGGCGGCTCTTTTAGTTTGGAGCACCTGATGACCGACTACGCGCCGATCTACAAGATCATGAAGGACGGCGTCGACATCACCGATCATTTCAATGATCGCGCGACCTCAATCATGGTCGAACTGAATTCCGGAAGAGGCGAAGGAGCAGACCGTTTCAGCGTCGTCGTTGACGACCGCGATTTCGCTGTGGCGTCGCCGCATATCGGCGACAGGCTCGCCATCTACATGGGTTTCCGCGACGTCGAAACCGGCACGTCGCGACTGGCCTATCTCGGCCTCTACGAGATCGGCGAAGTCACCTACATGGGCACGCCCAAGGCGATCCTGATCACCGGCACCTCGGTGGGCATGAACAACGCCCTCAAGAGCCAGGAACTCAAGTTCCACGACAACATGACCGTGGGCGATGTTCTGGGCCAGCTCGCCAAGAAGGGCGGCGTCACGCTCAGGATCGACCCCGACCTCGCCGAAAAGAAGATCACCAAGAACCAGCAGGGCATTTCCGGCTTCGCGCTGATGACGCAACTCGAGTCCGAGTTCGGCGCCATGGCCAAGTTCCAAGACGGCAAACTGATCTTCAGCAAGCGCGACAGCGGCGTTGACGCCGACGGAGACGCGCTCGCGGCCATGGTGCTGCGCCCCTACCATTTCGGACAATGGTCGGTGAAGCACACCGATCGCGCGAATTACACCGACGTCAAGGCAGCATGGTGGGACAAGGACAAGCACGAGACGACTTGGGAATCGAAGAGCACAGGCGAGTCTGACGACGCCGGCGAGAAGATCCCCTATCGACTCAATCGCCGCTTCAACACCAAGGAGGAAGCGCAGGAGGCGATCGACGCCAAGATCGGCATCCTGAACAGGGCGAGCGGCGAGGCGACCATCACGTTGGCCATGGGCAGTCCTTGGGTGCGCGAACAGATGCGCCTCATCATCACGGGGATGCGGCCGGGCGTGAACGGCACCTACGTCACCGACAAGGTCACGCACACATTCCAGAAAACGACCGGCATCACGACACAGATCCTGGCGCTGCCGCCGGGCGACGGCGTCGACATGTCCGACAAGCTCGAAGACGGAGCGGTCCTCTGGTCGCCGGACGGTAGCCAGACCTCCCTCCCGTAATCCATCCATCACAAGGAATAGCCATGAGCGACTGGACAAAAGTCCTGCGCGCCGTCGCGCCGCGCGCCAAGCCGGCCGTAATCGACGAAATCGCGCCGTACCTGGACGAAATGTTTTCCAGGTACAATATCGCCGACAAGGAAGAGCAGGCGCAGTTCATCGCGCAATGCGCCCACGAGTCGGCGAGCTTCACCACGCTCGTTGAGTTCGGCTCCGACGCCTACTTCAAGCGCTACGAGTGGCGCAAGGATCTGGGCAACGTCCGTCGCGGCGACGGTCTGCGTTACAAGGGCAGGGGCATATTCCAGCTCACCGGCCGCGCCAACTACCTCAAGTATGGCCGCGTGATCGGCGTCGACCTGATCAAGGAGCCGCAGAAGGCGGCGCAGGGCTATTACGCGGTCCAGCTCGCCTGCATCTACTGGACAGATCGCCACATCGGCCCGCTCGCGCGCGCCGGCAACATCAAGGCTGTCACCAAGAAGATCAACGGCGGACTCAACGGCTTCCGCGATCGCCAGATCTATCTCGCGCGCGCCCGAAAGGCGCTCGGCGTGGTCAACCTGGCCGACCGCACGCCGGTCACGTCCGTCGGCTTCATGTCGACGCCGCTGGTCGAGCAGTCGATCCCCGACAAGGACATGGTCGAGAAGGTGCAGAAGCGCCTGTTCGAGCTGGGCTACAAGATGGTCGGCAAGGCCGACGGCAAGGTCGGCGGTTCGACTGTCGCGGCGATCTCCGCGTTCCAGCACGACAACGGTTTCGACACAACCGGCCACCTCGATGATGAAACGGTCGAGGCGATCCTGCACGATGACGCCGACGATCGTCCGATTTCCGACGAACGCGCCAACGGCAAGCCAGAGGATTCCGACATCCTCAAGGGCGCCGGAGCGATCGTGAAGGGGGCAGGGGGGCTGGGCATCGGCGGTGCAGCAACGCTGGCCACCGACGGCCTGTCGAAGGTCGAGGCCGCCAAGGGCTACTACGAGCGCGTCTCGTCCGTCCTGGAGCCTTTTACGGCGATCAAGGCCATCGTGTTCTCGCCCGCCGGCCTTTCGGTCTTGGCGATCGCGGTGGCGGCCGGCATTGGCTTCTACGCCTGGCGCATCCGCAATGCGCAGGTCGAGGCTTATCGCGAGGGCTCCGTATGATCGGCGCCGCCCTCGCTATCGGGCTTCGCTTCGGCGGGGCTCTTCTCGAATTTGCGACATCGCGCATCGGCCTGCCGATCTGCGTTGCGGTCGTGACCTACCTCTACGCCCACCACGCGGGCGTGGTCGAGGAAAGAAACCGCAACGCCCTCGCTGTTCAGTCAGCGCTGCTCAAGCAGCAGGACGCCGACGCGGCCTCTCGCCAGCAGATCGCCAAAGACAACGCCATTCGTTTCAACGCCTCGCAGGCGCGCGTGCGCATGCTGCAGACACAGGTCGAAAAATATGCCGCCGAACTCAAGACGCGCCCTCCGGCTGCTCTTTGCTATCCCACTGATCGCGACATTGAGTGGCTGTCTCGGTTCTCGCCTTCCTATCGCGGCGGAAAGGGACATCCCTAGCGCTGACGCCGAACTGCGCGCCCAGGTTCCGCCGCCTGTGCTCAACAAGAGCAAGTCGATGCAGCAGATTGCAGCCGAAGCTCTGGCGCAACTGGATGTGGCGAACGACAAAATCGACCGCCGCAATCAGTTCGAGGACGATGTCCGCCAGAAGTTCGGAAGGACAGGACAGTGAACATGTCTCAAGTCGACGCTTCCGAATTCAAGGCCGAACACGCAGCGCTCGCGACGCGCGTCGGCGGCATTGAGAAGTCAGTAACCGAACTTGCCACGGCAACGAGAGACCAGTTCGCCAGCATGCGCCAGGACACGGCGTTGCAGACAAGCTCGCTGACGAATGCGATCTCGAACCTGCAGAGCACCATCAACCAGAACACCAAGCCGCAGTGGGTCGTCTTGATCGCGCTCGGCTCGCTGATCGTGACTGTGCTCGGCCTGATCGGAACGCTGGCCTACCGCCCGGTCGACCAGGCGATCACCCGTGTCGAGAAACAGGTCGAGATGATCGACAGGGAACAGGTGCCGCGCGTCGAGCACGTCGAGCGCTGGCGCCAGTACGAGCGCTACCAGGACCAGATCTACAAGCGCCTCGACCGTCTTGACGAAGAGATGCGCCGCCGACAGTGATCATTTGCATTCGTGCAAATGCATGCCTATGAATGTTCGCCACCCGTACATCCGTCACAAGGTGTGGAATGGCGAACAGTTCATTGGATATGACCGAGCGCGCACGACGCAAAGCGCTCGTCGAAGACTGCCTCCGCGACGGCTTCGCGCCGATCGGAGTTTCTGGCTCCAAGGGTTCCGCGCTTGAAGAAGCCTGCCGTCGCGACTGCCGCATCACCGGCTTCTTCGCGCGCTGGCTGCGCATCGAAGAGATGTACGCCCAACACGGACGCCCGGCCTTCGTTCCTGACTTCTCGCTGTTTGTTCCTGCGCCTGATGCTGCCGCGCCCGCGAGCGCGCCGGCCAGGCCGCGCCGCGTTCCGGCCCTGACCGAACCCAAGGTCGACAAGTCGGCGATGGAGATCGCCCAGGATCGCGCCGATGCGCTCAACGCCGACATCTGCGCACTTTTGACCGACAGCCGCTATCCGGTGGAGAACCCGGAGGCGATCGTCGTCGATGCCGCCGTCGTGCGCAAGTTCAGCGCCAAGGAAGGTGAATACATCGACGTGCCGGCCAAGCCGCGCACCTCGATCACCGAGACATTGCGCGTCGCCGGCATCGACGATCCGCGCGGCTTAAAGTTTCTGTTTACGGGCGCTCAGAACGACGCCGACGTTCACCCGGAGCTGTGGGCGAACTTCCAGGCCTACGCCGACTTCATCGACGCCGAACTCGTTGCAGGCCCTTCGACCTACGAGACGCAGTGGTGGAGCGAGAACAACCCGCTCGCGCGCGCCTATGACCCGATCATCGCCGACCACCTGTGTTTCGGCCAGATGAAGATCGGTGACAATTTCGTGTTCTGCGGCGAAATGAACACGCTGCAGACCGCGTCCGCGCCGATCTCTGACCTCGTGACCTATTCGCGTGGCCGCTGGGCGGTGTTCCCGCATCCCAAGCGACAGCTGAAAAGCGTGCCGTCTACCGATCCAGACGAGCAGGCCCATCAGGTGATGACCACGGGCTACGTCACCAAGCCCAAGGTGATCCCGCGCAAGGCTGGCATCAAGTCCATTTTCCATCACGTCTACGGGGCTGTCATCGTCGAGTTCGACTCCGATGGCGACCTGTTCTGCCGCCAGATTACGGCGGACAACGACGGCTCGTTCTACGACCTCGACCGCCATGTGGCGGACGGCAAGGTCACGACCGGCCATCGCATCGAGTCGCTCGTGTGCGGCGACATCCATCTGCGCAAGATCAACCGCATCAATGCGCTTGCGACTTTCGGCTTCGATCCGCTCGGATCCAAATCCTCCTACCGCAATTCGGTAGTCGAGACCCTCAAGCCGAAGCACATCTTCCTCCACGATATCTTCGACAACGAAGCCAGAAACCACCACAACTGCGGCGACAACGCATATTCCTACGAGATGGCCATCCGTGGCCGCGACAAGGTGATTGACGAGATCACCGAGGTCGCGATCTTCCTCGATCGCCTCCAGGACGAAAGCCGAGACGTGTGCGTGGTCGAATCCAATCACGACCTCGGACTCGAGCGCTATGTGCGCGAGGGACGCTATCGCAACGACGGCCACAACGTCCGCGTCGGGCTGAAGCTCGAAGACCTTTACCTGTCGTTCCGCGAGGAGCAGGCGAAGGCGCTGGACGCTGGCGTAAAGCCGCCGAGCTACTCCCTGCTCGAAGAGGCCGTGCGCATGATCGAGCCGCTGCCCGGCGTCTCGTGGGTGCATGACGGCAAGAGCCGCACGATCGACGACATCGAGCATGGCCACCACTTCTTCCGTGGAGCGAACGGCGCCAAGGGAACCGTGGCCGGTTTTGCCCGCATGGGCCGCAAGATGAGCGGCGGCGACAAGCACTCTCCGGAAATCAACGAGGGCGTCTACGTCGCCGGCTGCATGGAGCTGCAGCACGGCTACAACAAGGGGCCGTCGAGTTGGGCTGTGGCGCACATCGTCCAGTACCCCAACGGCAAGCGCTCGATCATCACCCTGCAGAAGGGGAAGTGGAATGGAGATTGCGGCAAGCCCCGCATCGCCATGGCCGCAGCGTGACCGGCCGTTTGCTTGAATGCAAATAGAAGAGGAGAGCAAAATGCGTGAAGACCACGATGATCTGGTGCATGTCGATCGAGCCGACGCCTTGGACAAGTTGCGCGGTCTCGCCGGCAAGTCGGTCTTCGTTGTCGGCGAAGAAACCGACCTCAAGGGCGAGGCCGGCAAGCGCCTCGACGCCGGCAAGATCCGCTACGACCTGATCCCGGCCGACGCGCTGCACGAGCTGGCCAAGGTCTACACCGCCGGCGCCGCCAAGTACGGCGACAACAACTGGCTGAACGGCATGAGCTGGTCGCGCTGCTGGGGCCCGCTTCTGCGTCATGCGTGGAAGTTCTGGCGCGGCGAGGAATACGACGACGAGCCGGGCGGCACGGGATGCCACCACATGGCTCTGGTCGCCTGGAACGCCTTCGCGCTGTTCGTCTACGCCACGCGCCGCCTCGGCAAGGACGACCGCACAGTCCTGATCGACGCCGAGACCTTCTCGCGCCCGATCAAGCTGCCGGAGAAGGCGGCCTGATGAAGCAGTCGCGCCTGCAATCCTTCATGGAGTCGATCGCCAATGTGGCGGTCGGCTTCGTCCTGTCGTTCCTGACCAATCTGATCGTCATGCCCTGGTTCGGCATGCATCCGTCGGCGTCGGACAGCTTCTGGATCACTGTGATCTTCACCGTCATATTGCTGGCGCGATCGTTTGCGCTCAGGCGCGCCTTCGAGGCAATCACGACACGAACAGCAGCGTAACCCATTGGTCACAATGCAAAATTACAACCGGACCTTGCGTCCGGTTTTTTTGTTGGAACGATTTGCGTTCGTTGTTTGTTTTGCAAACGATGCCAGACCGTATCGCCCATGCTCAGGAGCGTCGTGTCATCACGGCTCTGATCCTCGATCTGATCGCGATCAGCAATGCGCTGAACGCAGAGGACGGCATGATGCACGTCGACCTTTACGTCATCGGTTGCGCTGTGCTCATGGGTCAGCTCGAAAATCGCCCGATGAACGCCAGGAAGATATCGCATTACGTCGGAGCCCCGCGATCGACGGTGATCCGGAAACTCCAGCAACTCATGGAGTCTGGCGTGGTGGTGAAAGCCGAGGGCAACACATTTCGGATCGATCCCGACTGGCTCAACAGGTCGATGCCGCGTTCAAAGCTCGACCGGTTGAAGCGCAGAATCTTGCGATCGGCCGTGGAACTGAACAAGCTGTCGAAGGTTGGTTAACCCCCTGCAAATAATTTGCGTCCATTTTGGACGATTTGCCTAGACGACGATTCGTGCATGCGTTATTGCCCCCGCATCGAAATGCAAATTCGAGAGGGTCATGATGCAAACGATTTCCGCCTACCGGGGGTATGATATCGCGCACTCTGGTGGGCGGTATTCCGCCACCGATACGGAAACTGGAGCGGTGCTGGTATCGCGCTCGATGAAGCGGCTGACCGGCGGCATCGACGCGATCTGGTCATCCCTCGAAGCGCCCATCAAATCCAAGGGCTGGATCGACAAATTTGTCCACGCCGCGCCCGGCGTAGAGATCCGCGTTCCGATCGAACTGAATGTGCTCCAGCGCGCTGGAGCAATCGGCCTGATGGTCATGGCGCTGTTTGGCGCCTTCTCTCTGCCGAGCCTTCTCGACATCGACCGTGACGGCAAGATCACGGCGGTCGATTTCCACCATATGATTAACCTTGCCGTCTCAGGATCAACGACCGTCAGCCGCACGGTGCTGATGGATGGGCGCCTATCGAAACTGACGGTGATGGCGACGAACAACCCCGCAATCGACTACGAGGTCGCCAGCGCCTCCTTGGAGTTCTTGAGCCCTAGCGCTCCATGAGCGCCATGTACGCCATGTACGTCTCATCCTCAATTTCCCCACATTTTGCGCATTCGTAGCCGTTCAATCGACTGGGGTCACGGAACCATACATGCTGGCACTCGCGCTTCGTTGGCGCTTGATCCAGCGCGGAGTCGCCCAAGAAATCGATCTGGACACCAGCCTCATCCAGCATCGTCTGAGCGACGGCGTAGGATGACTGCCAGCGCTCTTCAACTGGCTTGCGCGTCACCACGCGCTTGATACCCGACTGGATGATCAGCTTGGCGCATTCGCCGCACGGATGCAGCGGCGTGACGTAGATCGTGCAACCGCGCAGATCGCGACGCGCGAGTACGATGGCATTGGCCTCGGCATGACATACGAAGGCGTACTTGGTCGGCCGATCGTTGAGGCGATCGGCTGTGTCTGCAACGCCTTTCGGGAATCCGTTGTAGCCGGAGCAGACATCCTCGCCATCGGAGTTGACGATGTAGGCGCCCACCTGCGTGGATGGATCCTTCGAGGCTTTCGCGACCTCGGCGGCGCGCGCCATGAAGATGCGATCCCAGTCGATTGCGGTTCGCTTGATTTCCGATCCTTCGGCACGAGGTTTGGTTTGCATGCGCATTCTCCTTCTCCGTTAGCATTAATGCAAACGAGAAGGCATGCTCAAGACAGCGCGATCACCTCGACGCCGTATGATCTGGCCTGCTTTATCATGTCGGTTGTGCCTGCCGCGCCGGGGAAAGCAACAACCAGGTGGGGCCTCCACTTGTCGAGCATCTCCTTGTTTCGGATCGGACCGGCCGCGTTGCGGTAGCGCTCCCAGTTGGCCGGCATGGAGTCGTAGGGGCAGCCACGTTCCTTCGCCCAATCCTCGGCGAACTTGTCGGCGCCGGGCGCGCCGCCATTGATGATGAGATCGAAGGCGTACTCGAGGTCGAGGTAGTCGAGCGCTTCGAACAGCCAGTCGCGGTCGCGGAAGTGCCGGCCGCCGCAGACGATCACGCGCATTCCAGCAATGGCTCCTTGTCTTCGAACAGCCAGTCGAGCGTGACGTTAAGCCGTTGTGCGATGGCGATGGCGTTACCCACGGTCGGCTCCTTCTTGCCGCCCAGCAACTCGCTGATGCGGGACTGAGGGATGCCTGTATCGCGCGCAAGATCGATGCCTTTGACGCCGGCGAAGGCCATGGCCACCCGCATGCGCTGCGGGAAATAGGTCAAGCTTCTGTTCATTCATCTCTCCCTGACCTTGCCCTTGCCGCCACAGGCGCCGCATTTCGGCGATCCATTGTGGTCGTAGTAACCGCTACCTGAGCATGCAGCGCAGGTCACAAGCTTCTTCCCGTGAACGTGGCGGTCATAGTGTTCCTTCCGTTCAGCCTTGCGCTCCTTCCATCCCATCACTTCATCCATCAGCACCACACGATCTTGTCGCCGTACTTCATCGCGTCGTAGTTCCCAAAAGTCAGGACACCGAACACAGCGGTATTGATTGACCAACGATGCTCGCGCTTCCGCCAGCCGCCAGAGACGAGTTCGTATCGCCATCGGCGGCTCAGGTCGGAGTTGCGCTCTGCGCTGCGTGATCGTTTCATCAGTTCCTCATGCGTACAGCGCGATGTGGCGCTGGATCATTTCGACATTCGCCGGCACGGTCCATTCGTCCGGAAGGATGCAGTTCTTCGGGCAGCCCCAGAACATCGGCGCCATCTGCCAGTCGGCGAAGCCGGCAAGGCCACAGCCGACGCGCGTCACCCAGAAGGTTCGTTCCGGCATCTCGGCAGCGACGGACTTGAATAGCTCAACCGACCAGAAGATGTCGTCGAGCAGCCTCGGCTTGAGGTTCTCATCCTTGGTCGGGATGCCGTAGGAATTTCCCTGCAGTCCCTCGCCCTGGCCGTAGATGGCGCCATGGCGTTGGATGGCGACGAGCGCTGCCCCCTTGCCGTGGCGGCCAGCCAGATTGGAACCAAACACCCAGATGAAGGGTGGCCCATGTTCGATAGGCCTACGCGCCACGAGTGGCCTCCTCGAACTTGGCCTGCCACGACTTGATGTGCGGCACGAGCGCCTCGGCGTCGAAGCCGTCGACGTCGGCGTCGTAGGCCAGCATGTCGTTGGCGACCTCCATCGGATCGGCCGACATAATCCAGGCCCAGTGCTCATTCTCGGCCGCATTATCGAGGGACTCGTGAACGCGGGCGCGCAGCTGTTCCTCGGTCATTACGACAACCATGTCCATCCGGCCATGCAGCGCGTCGTCGAGGCCGGCGATGATCTTGGCTCCGTTCATGCTGTCGTTCCTTCTTTTGAGCCAAACAGGCGATCGGCGACGGCGGGAAAGTCCTTGCGCATCCACTCCTCGTCGTCACACGAGGCGTCATTGTGCAGGATGATGAATTCCTCAGGCAGATAGTCGCCATAACTGCGGACGGCGGCGGCGGCGAGCGCGCAGTCCTGATGGCATTTGAACATGCCGAAGTCGCCGTCAGCGACGCCGACCGACTTGATGTAGGTCGTGCCCGGCATGATCCATTGAGTGCAGTGGTCGCAGACGTGCGACACCCGAGCGCAGACGTAGCCCTCAAACAGACAGACGTCGCTCATCGATACGCCCTGCAATAATCGCCAGAGGCGTAGGTGCCGGATGGGCAGCTCTCGCTGCGGTCGCGGCGCATGGCAGGCGGCGTATCGCGGCTATTGCCGACGCATCCCGAGCCAGAGGCGTGGTATCCATCGGGGCAGGCGCCCGTGCCGCCATGGCTACGGCGCATGACAGGCTGCGCGAGGGCGGCGGTGGCGACCAGAACGAGGATCGAGACGATAGCCGCTCCGATCAGAACGGACTTGGCTTTGCCCCAAGCTTCGGCCCGCGTCACGCCGCGATATCCGTATTCGACGCTGTAGGCGTGAAGAGCGGCAACGGGCGGGAAACCGATGGCGCCAACGAGTGTCCAGATGTTCATTCGATCCTCCTTTTATGCGTTGCCTTCGCCGAAGGCGTCGTGACAGAGCGGCAAGATGTGAAAGAGACCGGCGGCGCGCACGGCGATGCCGTAATGGCAGCGCTCCAGCAATTCGATCTGCTGCATGAGATCCGCCCGGAGGTAGGCTGCTTCCGCGCACGGTTCGCAGGTCAGGCATCGCTTGTCGCCGAGAAACTGCTTCTTGCAGTCGTGACACATGCATAAATAATCGCCGGGGGCATACCCGAAGAACGGGTACTTTCGGCCCTCGACGCGAGTCGACACGATGGCGCCGTTGAATTGCATTTTTCTCTCCGATCTCGCATTATGAAAACGCACGCAGCGTTTGTAAGTTGCTTCGCTAACCCATTGAATTCAGGTGCAGAAAAAGGCGTGTTTGTTTATCTAAGTCATTGAATTCAAACGCATGAGACACAACTGAAAATCGCAGTGTCGGTGGTTCGATTCCGCCCCTGGCACCACTTTTCCGTCTCGACATCAGCAGGCTGGAAGCCGAACTTGCGACTGCGACCATCGAGAAAACGTTGGTCGAAAGTTAGCCGTTTTTGCCGGCGCGGACGTGTTCGGCCCCTTTGTCGCGGGCTAGTGTGAACGAAAAATGGCCGGGCTCTCGAAGAAGAGCCCGACCAGTCGGAGGGAGCATCTTGGTGCGGCTGTTTAGTGTCGCAGGCAACTTTCGTTACTTGACCAGCGGGCAGTCTCCTTCGTTCGCAGGACGGAAAGCGCGATCGCCCGGTATGGTCGCGACGATCTTGTAATAGTCGTAGGCCGCCTTCGATTCCTGGGGCTTCTTCACTTCGACCAGATACATGTCGTGCACGACCCGGCCGTCCGCGCGGATCGTGGTCTTGCCGAACAGGGGATCATCGAAAGCGCCGGCATCGCGCATGGCTGTGACGACCGCAGCCCCATCCTTCGTGTCGCCCTTCTTTTCCACGGCAGCGAGATAGGCGCGCGTCGCGGAATAAGTGCCTGCGTGGCTCATCGATGGAAACTTGCCGCCGTTGCGCGTCGCGAAACGCCGGGCGAAAGCGCGTGTCCTGTCGTTCAGGTCCCAATAGAAGGCTGTCGTCAGCATCAGGCCGTTGGCGGCCTTAAGCCCGAGCGCATGGACATCGGTGATGAACATGACGAGCCCGACCAGTTTCTGGCCGCCAGCGACGACGCCGAACTCGGCGGCCGTCTTGATCGAGTTGATCGTGTCGGTCCCGCCATTGGCCAGACCGATGATCTGCGCCTTGGACGCCTGCGCCTGTAGCAGGAAGGACGAAAAATCCTTGGAGTTGAGGGGGTGGCGCACCGAGCCCAGAACGCTGCCGCCATTCGCCTTGACGACGTCGCCGGCCTCCTTTTCCATCGTCGTTCCGAACGTGTAGTCGGCCGTCAGGAAGTACCAGCTCTTTCCGCCGCTCTTCACGGTAGCCTCGGCTGTGCCGTGCGAGTTGGACCAGGTATCCCACACCCAGTGCAGCGAATTGGGCGTACAGGCCTTGCCGGTCAGACCAGAGCTGCCCATGGTCGTGGCGATCATGACCTTGTTCTTGTCCTTCACGAGCGAGGCGAGGCCAAGTCCGATGCCGCTGGTGGGAATATCGACGATCATGTCGACATTCTCGTTCTCGAACCAGCCGCGCGCGATCGTCGCGCCGATATCGGGCTTGTTCTGCGCGTCAGCGGCGACGAACTCGATGGCGAGCTTCTTCGAAATCGCCATATGATCCTCGATCGCGAGCTTGACCGCCTCGACCGATCCCTGTCCGCCAAAATCGGCATAGGGGCCCGACATGTCCCCGAGCACGCCGATTTTCACTTTCGTCTGCGCGTCGGCGGCGGATACGCTCGCCAGAAGCGCAGCGGCGGTCATCGCGTATTTGAGCTTCATCATCATCTTCGTCCTCCCCTGATTTTGCCTGATGGTTCTTTCCGGCGCCGTCGGCATATCCGGCGCGGAATGCTCCGAATGAGCGGCGCGCGAGCGCGTCTCGTGGACCTCTGAAATGTTCATCGATGCTCGAAGACCGGTCGGCGCTTCTCCATGAAGGCGCGCATGCCTTCATGCGCATCCGGCGTCGCAAAGCGCGCATGGAGTTCGCGGCGTTCGAACAAGATGCCTTCAGCGAGCGGCGATTCGAACGCGCGGTTGACGCATTCCTTCAGGGCCATGAGCGCGGAGGCGGAGAAAGAGGCGACCGAGGCGGCAAGCGCCAGGGCCTCTTCGCGCAAGCTCGCGTCGTCGACGACGCGCGAGACGAGGCCGTAGCGGTCGGCTTCTTCGGCGTCGAGCATGCGCGCGGACAGGCACATGTCCATCGCCTTCGCCTTGCCGATGGCGCGGGGCAGGCGCTGCGTGCCGCCGGCCCCTGGCAGCAAGCCGAGCTTGATTTCCGGCAGACCGAATTTCGCGCCGCGCCCGGCGACGATAATGTCGCACGACAGCGCGAGCTCGCATCCGCCGCCAAGCGCCAGGCCGGCGACAGAGGCGATGACGGGCTTACGGACCTGCCGGATGGTCTCCCAGTTGCGCGTGATGAAATTGGAGCTGTAGACGTCGCTGTAGGACCAGTTCGCCATGACGGCTATGTCGGCGCCCGCCGCGAAAGCGCGTGAGGAGCCTTCGATAACAATCACGCCAATAGAGTCGTCCGCGTCGAACGCGGTCAGCGCTGCGCCGAGCGCGTTCATCACTTCGTCGTTCAGCGCATTCAGCACTTTCGGACGGTTGAGCGTGATGATCCCGACGCGGTTTTCACGCGCAGTGATAATGACGTGGTCTTGCACGCAAAACTCCCGGCGCCGTTTGGGCGCCTTTCATATGCAGTGGAAGGGGCCCGGCGGCGCCGGACCGCAGGATACGGATCAGAGTTCGCCGTCCCTGAGCATGTCGCGCAGACGGAATTTCTGGATTTTCCCGGACGGCGTGGCTGGCATGGCCTCGCGCAGGATCAGCTTTTCGGGAATGTACTGGACCGCCAGCTTGTGCGACTTGAGGAAGTCGACCATGCCTGCGAAGTCGATCATCTCGCCGGGCTTGGGAACAATGACAGCGCAGGCGCGCTCGCCGAGACGTTCGTCGGGATAGCCGACGATCGCGACCTGGGCGACGGCGGGATGCTTGTAGAGCAGCGCCTCGACTTCAACGACCGGAATATTCTCGCCGCCGCGGATGATCACATCCTTCGAGCGGCCGGAGATGCGAACATAGCCTTGCGCGCTTATATAAGCGAGATCGCCCGTGTCGAACCAGCCGTCGGCATCCGTTCCGTTCCATTGCGGACGCTTGAGATAACCGCCGAAATTGGAACAGGCGCGCACGAGAAGCTTGCCGATCTCGCCCGGCGGCAATGTCTTGCCTTCTGTATCGACGACCTTCACCTCGACGCCCGGCAGCGCGCAGCCGTCCGTTGTCGAGGCGAGCTTGTCGTCGTCGTCGAGCTTGATCAGAGTGACCGCGCCATTCTCGGTCATGCCCCAGGCCGACACGATCTTGGCCCCCAGACCCGCCTGCGCCTGTTCGACGAGCGGGCCGGGGATCGGCGCGCCGGCGCAAAGGAAGGTCTTCAGCGTCGGAACGGGATTGCCGCTTTCGGCGACTGCGCGCGTGAGATCGGTGAGGAAGGGCGTGGAGGCCATGGTGAAGCTGACCTTCTCGCCCCGGATCAGCGCTGCGGCCTTGTTGGGCTCCCACACATCCTGCAGGATCGCGCTGGCCTTCAGCATGATCGGCATCATCAGCCCGTACATGAAGCCGGTCTGGTGCGCCATTGGCGAGGCCATCAGCACGATGTCGCTGGCGCCGAGCCCGAGGCGTTGCGCATAGGGGATGATGTTCGCCATCAACGTATTGGCGCTGTGCATCACGCCCTTGGGTTCGCCCGTCGTGCCGGAGGTGTAGATCAATTGCGTGATGTCGTCGGGGCCGGGTCGGTTAGCGGTCAGGATCGCCTTTGCATCAGGCTGCTTCTCCCATTCGGGCGTCGTGAGCAGCGCGTCGAAATCGTCGACGCCGCCGCCGTCGATCACGATCACGCGCTCGAGCGCCGGCAGTGTCGGCATCAGTCCGCGCACCATCGCCTCATGGTCGAAATTCCGGTACGTCTTCGGAACGATCATCACCTTCGCCTCGCCATGCTTCAGCATGAAGGAGAGCTCGCGTTCCCTGAAGATTGGCATCAGCGGATTGAGAACAGCGCTGATCCGCGTGCAGGCGAGATAGAGAAGCGAGAACTGCCACCAGTTCGGCAGCTGCATCGCCACGACATCGTTTCGACCGACGCCGAGGCGTGAAAGACCGACGGCGATGCGGTCGGCGAGATCAGCCAGTTCTCGATAGGTGAAGCGGCGGATCTGGTTGGTCTCGATCCGGACCGCCGTCAATGCGACCTTGTCCGGGCAGGACGCGAGGCAGGCGTCGAGATCGTCGTTTATCGTGCGGTCGTGCCAATAGCCCTTGGCCATGCTTTCGGCCCGGCGCGGGGCAAGCAATACGGCGTCGAATTCCATTTTCTCTCCCCTTTGTTCTTGTCGTTCGAAAAATCAGGCGGGCACGGCCTCCCTGCCTGCCCGCGTGCGCGCGATGATCGTTTTCATGATCTGCGCGGTCCCGTCGCCGATCTGGAAGCCCAGAACGTCGCGCAGACGCTGCTCCATCGGTCCGCGGTCATAGCCGCCATGGCCGTGCATCAGCAGGCACTGGTGGATCGTGTCGTAGGCGAGTTTCGGCGCCCACCATTTGCACATGGCCGCTTCCGCGCTGTGCGTCGCGCTCCTGTCCTTCAGCCAAAGCGCCTGCAGGCAGAGCAGGCGCGCGGCTTCCACCTGCGTGTCGAAATCGGCGAGCGGATGCGAAACGCCCTGGAAGGCCGACAATGGTTTGCCGAAGGCCTGGCGCTGCGCGACATAGGCCCATGTCTCCTCGAGCGCCACGCGCGCGACGGCGAGCACCTGCAGGCCGATCAGAGCGCGCGAAAAATCGAAGCCCTGCATCACCTGCACGAAGCCCTTGTTCTCCGCGCCGAGGCGATGCGAAACGGGCACGCGCACGTTCTCGAAGAAGAGCGACCCGCGCCCGATCGCGCGCTGGCCGTGGCAGTCGAACCGCGACCGCGTGATACCGGGCAAATCCATCGGCACGAGCAGCGCGGTCACGCCATGCGCGCCGGCCTCGACCGATCCCGTGCGGCCGAACACGACCGCCGCGTCAGCCTGATCGGCGGCGGAGATCGAGGTCTTCTCGCCGTTGATTATATAGTCGTCGCCGTCGCGCTCGATCTTGAGGCGCAGATTAGCGGCGTCGGATCCGCCGCGCGGTTCGGTGAGCGCGATGGCGAACAGAGCCTCGCCCGCCGTCAGCTTCGCCAACCACGGCCTGACCACTTCGGGCTTGCCGTGATGGGCGAGAATCTGACCGTTCAACGACGCCAGAAGATTGATGTAGGAGATCGAGAGATCGGCGCGCGCGATCTCCTCGTGTATGACGCCGGCGGCGAGCGAGCCCATGCCGAGGCCGCCGAATTCCTCAGGCAATTCCGGCGCGATGAAGCCCATCGCGCCCATTTCCTTCATGAGGTCGCGATCGAGCACGCGCGTGCGGTCGCGCTCCTGAAATCCCGGCGCGACGCGATCGGTCGCGAAGCGGCGCGCCTGATCGGCAAGCGCCACCAGATCTTCGTCGAGATACGGGTTCATGCGTCAGTCCCTGAACATGCGGCCTCTCGCGGGCGGCTTACCGTGGCGCGAGACGCCGCCGTTGACGGCGGCGCCGCTGCTACTTCGCGTGCTTGCGGAATTCCGGCTTGCGCTTTTCCTTCAGCGCATTCACGCCTTCGCGCGATTCCTCGGTGTCGTAGTAGAGTTTCAGCGCATACATGCCCATGCCGGCAATGCCCGCCTGATGCGCCGTATCCATGTTGAAGGAGCGTTTGGCGATGGCGATGGCCGTTGGGCTGCGCTCGCACAATTCCTCGCCCCAGGCCTGCACGGTCTTGTCGAGTTCCTCGTGCGGCACGCAGAGATTGGCGAGGCCCATGGCCTCGGCCTCCTTGCCGGAATAGCGGCGGCACATGTACCAGATCTCGCGCGCCTTCTTCTCGCCGACGACGCGCGCGAGAAAGGCCGTGCCATAGCCCGGGTCGACCGAACCCATGCGCGGGCCCACTTGGCCGAAGATCGCCTTCTCGGAACAGATCGTCATGTCGCAGATGGTGGCGAGCACGTTGCCGCCGCCGATCGCATAGCCTTGCACGCGCGCTATCACGGGTTTGGGCACGTCGCGGATGACCGTGTGCAATTCCTCCATCGGCAGACCGATCGTGCCGCGCCCATCGTAATTGCCGTCGTGCGCGCTCTGGTCGCCGCCAGTGCAGAAGGCGCGGTCGCCCGCGCCCGCCAGCACGATGCAGCCGACGTCCTTGTCGTAGCCTGCCTTGTTGAAGGCCTTGATCAGCTCGTCGCAGGTCGTGCCGCGAAAGGCGTTCATCTTGTCGGCGCGATTGATGATGATCCAGGCGACGCCGTTGCGCATCTCGTAGATCAGGTCCTGAAACTGCATCTTGTCCTCCCGTCGTCTTTTCGATCAGCCGTTCATCGTCAGGCCGCCGGAAACACTCAGCACCTGGCCCGTGACGAAGCTCGCGTCGTCGCTAGCGAGAAAGGCGATGGCGCCGGCGAGATCGTCGGGCTTACCGAGGCGGCCGAGCGGAATCGCGCGTGTGAAGGCGTCCAGCAGCTTTTCGGGATTGCCGGCGGCAGCCGCAAAGCCCGAGAGCAGGGCCGTATCGGTCGGGCCGGGGCAGACGACATTGACGGTGATGCCGTGGCGCGCGTGCTCGCGCGCCAGCGTCTTGGAGAAGGAAATGAGCCCGCCCTTGCAGGCGGCATAGACGGATTCGCCCGAAGACCCGACACGTCCAGCGTCGGACGCGACATTGACGATGCGCCCGTATTTGCGCTCCACCATGCCCGGCAGGATCGCATGGTGCATGTTGAGCGCGCCGGTCAGATTGATCGCGATCAACTTCTGCCATTCGTCGGTCGTCGATTTGACGAAAGGCTTGAAAATGTCCCAGCCCGCATTGTTCACGAGCACCGCGATTGGCCCGAGTTTCGATTCAACGGCTGCGACCGCCGCATCGACGCTCGCGCGATCGGCGATGTCGCAGCGGAAGGCCTCGGCGACGCCTCCAACCCCGCGGATTTCGGCTGCGACCTTTTCGGCGGCCTCGATGTTGAGGTCCAGGACAGCGACACGAGCGCCTTCCGCCGCAAGCCGCCGGCAGGTCGCCCCGCCGATGCCACCGCCGCCGCCCGTCAGAGCGATCGTTTTTGCGTCAAAACGGCCCATCGCCGCACCTCCCTGGATCCGCATTGCCGCCGTCGCTGTTTTGCGCGATCTTGACGACGGCCTTCGCCATATATGCAAGATATTGTCATAAATAGCACGCGTCCTAGGGGGGCGCAAGGCCTGCTTGCGCCAAAAAGTGAGGTATATTCGTGACAAACCAGCATGAGGCTCGGCTGGAAATGGCCAATAGGTTGTTTTTTCGGCTCTATCAGTGCGCAAATATGTTGCATAAAACTGGGAGTCGCGCCGTCGAGGCCGAAGGGCTCACGACGCAGCAATGGGCGGTGCTGGGCGCTTTGTCGCGCGAAGCTGCACAGGGCGGCATGAGTATCGGCGACCTCGCGCGCTATCTCATGGTCAGCCGTCAGAATCTGGCCGGGCTCGTGGGCCGAATGGAGCGCGATGGGCATGTCGCCATCGTCCAGGACGAGCGGGATCGCCGCTCAAGGCTCGTGACGATGACCGAGAGCGGCCGACATGTCTGGCGGGATCTCGCGCGTCCGAAAATCCGCGCCTACTATGATCAGGTTCTTCAGGACTTCTCGGTCAACGACACGGTTCACACGCTGCACTATTTGCTGAAGATCCTCGAAAACATGAAGCGCATCGACGACGGCGCGACCGACGCGAATGCTGAATACGAGGAAAGCTGAGGCGTCGGTCAGAGGCTCGCTATCATGCCGCCAGAGACCGGCAGCAGATGGCCGGTGATATAGTCAGCCTCGCTCGAGCAGAGAAACAGCGCTGCATTCGCGATGTCCTCCGGCCTTCCGAGCCGCTTCAGCAGACTGCGAGTCCGATAAGTGTCCTTCAACGCCTCGTCGAGTTTTTCGACAGCGCGCGTTTCGATCAATCCCGGAACCAGACAATTCACGTTGACGGCGGGCGCAAGTTCGATCGCCAGCGAACGCGTCAGCGAGGCGACCGCCGCCTTGGCCGCGCCATAGTCGCCGCTGCCGGCCTCGCCCGCATAGTTCACCGACGATACGTTGAGAATTTTTCCGGATCCGCGCTCGAGCATATCAGGCGCCAGTCGCTGAATGAGATGTAGCGACGCCTTGAGGTTGATCGCAAACGTATCGTCCCAGCGTTTCTCGCTCATCGTGAGCACCGGCTGATAGAGCGTCGCGTCTCTGACGCCGCCGACCAGATTGCAGAGGATGTCGACGTGTCCAAAGGCAGTCAAACCCGCCTCGGCGACGGCGAGCGCCTCGTCGCGGACGGTGACATCGGCGCGGTGCGCGACGACCCGTGTCTTGTTCATTAGAGCTTCCGCGGTCGCGTTGAGGCGAGACCCAGAAATATCGGTCAGAACGAGAGCGGCGCCTTCTTCGGCGAAGCGGCGGGCGATCGCCGCGCCCATCGGACCTGCGCCGGTGATCAGCGCTACCTTTCCGGAAAGTCTCATGCGTCGATCCCGCTTGCCTGTCCCAGAGCATTCCTGCCTCGCGGATTTACAGCCGGAAGTCAGGCCCTTCAAGTTGCAGCGTGTCGTCCTGTCACGACACAGGAAGGCTGCCCCTGTATCCTGCCTTGCCGATGTAAGAGTTGCGAGTGGCAGCCGCATGCGCCGCGATCCGCGCGGGTCGCCATGCAGGCTCGCATGATCGGGAGATGCGTTGCGAACTGCATTCGTTCTTTCGGCTCGCCAACGGAAAGACAATCGTTCGTCCGAGAAGGAGCGGCAAGTCGGCGCTTTCCGCTGCGGGCAAGATCGAGATCCGAGCCACGCCCAACGCCGATGTTCGGCTCGACGCGCGGGATGCGCCTGCATCGATCTCCGATCAATTGCACCGTTCGTCGCTTGCAATTCGCAGACCGTCGTCGGAGGATGTTGTCATACGAAAGAAGAAGAGAGCCGGGATGAAACTGGGGCGCGTCAGCCAGCAAGGCATCGTTTTCGCCATTTTCCTGGCGATGTTTGCGGGCTTCGCCTTTTTCCTTCACGGCTTTGCGACGACAGCCAACATGCTGGCGCTTCTGCAGAACGTCGCTGTTCTCGGCATTCTCGGCCTCGGCATGGCCATTGTCGTCATCGGCCGCGGCGTCGACCTCTCGCTCATCGCTACACTGGCGGTGCCGCCGGGTCTGGTCCTGCAAATGGTTCAGGACGGGAGTTCGCTGTCGCTTGCGCTGACGGCCGCGCTCTTGCTTTCCATCGCATTCGGCCTCGTGAACGGTTGGCTGATCGCCTATGCCGAAGTGCCTGCTCTCTTCACGACGCTGGCGACGGGCTTGTTTCTTGCCGGGCTTGGCCAGGCCCTCTTGTTCAAGCTGGACGTCGTACAATGGAGCGCCGGCCTCGCTGGATTCGAAAAGCTCGGTCAGGGCGTCGTGCTTGGTATACCGATGCCGATCATCGTTTTCGCGCTCGCCTGCGTCGTCATCGGTCTCCTGCTGACGCGCACACGCGTCGGCGCATACATCTACGCGATTGGCGACAATCCCTTCGGCGCCCGCACGACCGGCATTCCCGTGCGTCCCACGATCGTCCTGCAATATGTGCTCGCGGCGCTGATCGGCTGTCTTGCCGGCCTCGTCATGGCGGCCTCGGTCAATTCCATGCCGACGCGCATATACAATTCGACATGGATCTACGATGTCATCCTCGTCGTCGTTCTCGGCGGCATCGGCCTGTCGGGCGGGCGCGGAGGCGTGCTCAACGTCGTCATCGGCACGCTGTTGATCGGCACGCTGCTCAACGGAATGACTATCATGGACATATCCTATTCCGCGCAAAATCTCATCAAGGGCATGGTGCTGCTGGCGGCCGTGATCGCCGATTCCTTTCTCAATCCGCGCAATGAGGAGACGGCGCAGCAGGGCGACATCTGATCGAAACGAAAAATCGAAAACGGGAGGAAAATGATGAAGCGATTTTTTGCACGAGCATTGGCGGCGACCGCGTGCTGTCTCGGATTGACGCTGGCGGCGGGTCCGGCGCTGGCGCAGAAGGGGCTGGACGAACCGTTCCAGGCGCAGTTCAAGGCCGCGCTCGCGGGCAAGACGGTCGCCTATATTCCGGTGTCCATGAACTTCGATCTGACCGAAGGCTGGTTCGCCGGGGTCAAGAAGGAGCTCGAGCCTTACGGCATGAAGGTGATCGTGCGCGACCCCAACTGGAGCACGAACGCCGGCGCGCAAGCGCTCACCACGCTGATCAGCGAGAAGCCGGCGGCGATCATCGTGCACAATCCCGACGTGCAGACCTACGCGCGGCTGATGCAACGCGCCGAGGCCGCCGGTATTCACATCATCCAGATCAACATGGGCTCGGTCTATCGCTCCTCGGCCTTCGTCGGAGCAAACTGGATCGAGATCGGCGAGCGCGACACCGAGGCCGTGGTCAAGGCCTGCGAGGGCAAGTCGAACAAGATCGCGATCATGCAAGGCGCGCTCTCGGCGGCGGCCTCCGCCTATACGCTGAAAGGCGTGGAAAACGTGCTCGCCAAGCATCCGCAGATCAAGGTCGTATCCAGCCAGGCGGCGGACTGGGACGCCGCGAAGGCCAAGGGCATTGCGCAGACCGTGCTGAAGCAGCATCCCGATCTCTGCGGCATCGTCGGTTTCTGGGACGGCATGGACATCGGCACCGCCGCCGCGATCAAGGAAGCGGGTCTCACGGGCAAGGTCTTCCTGGCGACTTCGGGCGGCGGCGAGCGTAAGGGCGCCTGCGAGCTCGTGAAGAACGGCTCGTTCGATCTCAACCTCAGCTACGACGTGCCGACACAGGCGGCCGACATGGCCGGCATGATCAAGTGGCTCCTGTCGGCGGGCGTCAAGCCCGGATCTGTGAAGGGCTCGATCTACACGACGCTCGTGCCGATTACGAAGGCGAACGCCTCCGTCGAATCGACCTGCTGGAATCTGAGCGATCTGAAGAAGTAATCGCCTGAGCGCCGGCGCCGTTCTGTGCGGCGCCGGGTTCCGCACGTCCGCACGCAAGTCAGGTAGCCGATGCAGGAAGCCATCGTTCGATTCAAGTCGCGTTTCTGGCCGGACCATCTGCTCGGCGAGATCCTCTCCAAACGCTGGACCGAGACGGCCATTCCCGTCATCGTTCTCCTCATCGTCGGATTCGCGCTCAGCCGGTCGATCGACGGCTTTCTTTCGCCGGTCGCGCTTGCCGATCAGGCGCGTCAGGCAGGCGAGATCGGCTTCATCGTTCTCGGCCTGTCGCTGGTCGTCATCGTCGGCGGCATCGATCTATCGGTCGGGTCGATGTTCGCGCTCTGCGATTTCTGCGCGCTCTTCTGCCTCAACATTCTCGGGCTGCCGATCCCCATCGTCATCATCGCGACCATCGCCTGCGGCGCGTTGCTCGGCGCGGTCAACGGCCTGCTGATCGGCTACATGCGGCTGCGCGCCTTCATCACGACGCTGATCACGCTCATTATCTACCGCTCTGCTTACGACCTTCTGCTGGTCGACTATTCCAACCGCATCGCCGCGTCCTTTCCGGATTTTCCCGCCTGGAACTTCATCGGCGGCGGCGATGTGCTGGGCGTGCCGAGCGTCGCGGTCGCCTATATCGTCGTCGCGATCTTCGGCCATCTCTTTCTCACGCGCCTTCGGCCGGGCTGGCACATCACCGCAATCGGCGGCTCACGTCGCTCGGCATACAATTCCGGCATTGCGGTGCGCCGCACGATCGCGCTCTGCTATGTCGCGAGCGGCGCGCTGACCGCCATCGGCGCCCTGTTCTTCGCCGCACGCCTCGGCACGGTCGGCGGCGATGTCGGCATCGGCCTCGAAGTCACGGTGCTGACGGCTGTGGTGCTCGGCGGCATCTCGCTCGGTGGCGGCAAGGGCTCTGTCGCCAAGGCGCTTGTCGGGACGCTGATCGTTCTGCTTGTCACCAACGGCCTGACGACGCTGTCGGTGCGCGGCGGCTTCCAGCGCATGACGCTCGCCGCCATCCTGCTCGTCGCCGCCATCATCGACATCCGCTGGCTGAAGAACAGGATGCGCATCATCTCGAAGGTCTATGTCACGCCGGCATACAATTTCCTGCCGCCGCCGCCGCCGACCGAAATCGGCGCGGGCGGCCCCTTCGAGCAGAACGACAAGTTACGCGACGTCTCGCTGATCGGCCTCGGACGCATCGAGGCGCCGGAAGACGTGATCCTCGACCGCCACGACAATCTCTACGCCGGTTCGCGCCATGGCGACATTATCCGCTTCTTCGCGCCCGACTACGAGAAAATGGAGGTTTTCGCCCATATCGGCGGCCAGCCGCTCGGTATGGCATTCGACAAGCATGACAATCTCTACTGCTGCATCGGCGGCATGGGTCTGTACCGCATTTCGCCGGATCGCAAGGTGGAGAAGGCGACCGATGAAACCAACCGCTCGCTGCTCAGCGTCAACGACGACAGTCGCCTGCGGCTCGCCGACGACCTCGACATCGCGCCGGACGGCCGCATTTTTTTCTCCGAGGCGACGACGCGCTACGAAATGCACGAATGGCCTGTCGAAGGCCACGAGGCGCGCGGCAACGGCCGCATCGTCTGCTACGATCCGAACAAGGGAACGACGCGCACCGTGCTGCGTGGGCTGAAATTTCCGAACGGCATTTGCGTGGCGAGCGATGGGCAGTCGATCCTGTTCGCGGAAACTTTCCGCTGCTCGGTCAGCCGCTACTGGTTCGATGGGCCTAAGGCTGGCAAGGTCGAAATGGTTCTCGACAACCTGCCGGGCTATCCCGACAACATCAATCTCGCCTCCGACGGCAATTACTGGCTGGCGATCGTCGGCATGCGCTGCCCCGCGCTCGATCTCGCCTGGCGCATGCCCGGTTTCCGCAACCGCATGGCCAAGCGCCTGCCGCTCGACGAATGGTTGTTCCCCAACATCAACACGGGATGCGTCGTGAAATTCAACGAGAAGGGCGAGATTCTGGAATCCTTCTGGGACTTGCACGGCGCCAATCACCCGATGATCACCTCCATGCGTGAGCATCGCGGTCATCTCTATCTCGGCGGCATCGCCAACAACCGCATCGGCCGTTACAAACTCGCGAACGCGGATCCCGACTTCGTGCAATACGACAAACGTTGGGGGCGCGCATGATCGCCGCGCTCAGACGAGCCGTCGACGGTCTGCTCGGCCGCGGCGAATCCTCGATCACCGTCCCGCCCTTTGACGGCGCATTGCAGCCGAACCAGCTGCTGGAGCATGCTGAACTCGTCGCAGAACTGCCTGACGGCGAGGATATCGCGACCGATGGCGCACAGATCTACGTCGCCGACGGCGCCGCGATCCGCCGGCTCGATGGCGCAACGCTGATCGATGTCCGCCGCTTTGACAGAATGATCACCGCCTTCTGCCTTCTGCCGAACGGCGGCCTCGCCGTCGCGCTCGAGGGGGCCGAGGTCCGCGTCTTCGCGTCAATCGAGGGCGCCGATGACGGCAAGTCTTTCACCGGTCCCTCGATGACAGCGGTTAACGCGCTCGCGGCAGGATCTTCCGGCGCAGTGCTCGCGACGGACGGTTCGCAAGCCGAGCCCTATGCGCGTTGGGCGCACGATCTGATGAACCGTGGCGCCAGCGGGCGTCTTCTGTCGCTGGATGTCGAGAACGGCGGCGTGAATGTCGTCGCATCTGGACTGCGCTACGCCTTCGGCGCTATCCCCTTCGACGACGAAGTGCTGGTCAGCGAAAGCTGGCGTCACCGCATCGTCGCGATCGCGCCGAGCGGTTTCGTACGGCCGGTCTTCACGGACCTGCCGGTCTATCCCTCGCGCATTTCGAAGGCGGCCGGCGGCGGTTACTGGCTCACCTGCTTTACTGGGCGCACGCAGCTCGTCGAATTCGTGCTGCGCGAAAACGCCTATCGCAAGCGCATGATGGCGGAGATTGCGCCGGAACATTGGATCGTGCCGCGCCTGCGGTCCGGCAAATCGTTCAAGGAGCCGATGCAGGGCGCGCATCTCAAGACGATGGGCGTCGTCAAGCCGTGGGCGCCGCCGCGCTCCTATGGGCTCGTCATCCGGCTCAGCGAAGCCGGCCTGCCGCAATATTCGGTGCACAGCCGGGTCGACGGCGAAAATCACGGCATCGTCGCCGCAGTGGAAGCGGACGACAACCTCTACGTCATGGCCAAGGGGCCCGGCCGGCTGCTCCGTCTGCCGCTTGCTAAAGTCCGGGAGGAACTCGGCCAATGACCGACAATGTTCTGGAATTGCGCAAGGCGACGAAGCTCTATGCCGGCGTGCCGGCGATCGAAGATGTCGACTTCGCGCTCCGCCGCGGCGAGATCCACGCGATCGTCGGCGAGAACGGCGCCGGCAAGTCGACGCTGACGAAAGTGATGGCCGGCGTAGTCAATCTCACCTCCGGCCATATGGCGGTGGACGGCGCCGAGGTCGCGCCACGCACGCCGCTCGAATCCCGCCATCTTGGCATCGCCATGGTGTTTCAGGAAAACAGCCTCGTGCCGACCATGACGGTGGCGCAGAACCTGTTTCTCGGACAGGAGGCATTCTACAACCGGTTGCGCGGCATCTACATCGCCGCCCAGCAATTCCTGCAATCGCTGAATTTCGACGTGTCGCCGACCATGGTCGTCGGCCAGCTCGGCGCCGCCAAGAAGCAGATGGTCGAGATCGCGCGCGCCGTGCTGCACAAGGCCAAGGTCATTATCTTCGACGAACCGACGGCCACTCTGACACCGGAAGAAAAGAAATATTTCTTCGATCTCGTGCGCGACCTCAAGGCGCGCGGCGTCTCCATCATCTTCATCTCGCACGCGCTGGAAGAAGCGCTGCTGCTCGCCGATCGCATCACCGTGCTGCGCGACGGCGAGCACGTCGTCACGGACGACACGGTGAACTTCGACCGTGCGCGCATCGTGCAGGCCATGGTCGGGCGCGATCTCTCCAACACGCTCTACGGCAAGCGCAAGACGACAATGCGTCCGGCGGGCGAGCGCGTGCTGACGGTGCAGAATCTCAAAATGGCGCCGATGGTGAAGAACAATTCGCTGTCGATTTTCGCCGGCCAGGTGACCGGCGTCTTCGGCCTCGTCGGCGCGGGCCGGACCGAAACATTCAAGATCGTCGCGGGCGTTCTCAAACGCGACTTTTTCCATGGCGGGGAGATCGTGCTGCGTGGCCAGCCCGTGCGCTATCTCGTGCCGGCGCCCGCTGTGAAAGCCGGCATCGCCTACATCACCGAGGATCGCAAGGTCGAAGGATTTTTTGAGACCATGTCGATCGCCCGCAACATCTATCTCGGGCTCCTCGCCAAGTTTCCAGGCGGTCGCTTCCTGCTGTCGAAACGCGAGGCGGACCATGCAGGGGCGGACTGGATATCGAAGCTCAACGTCAAGTCGATCGGCGGCAAGGCGAAAGTGGTCGAGCTCTCCGGCGGCAACCAGCAGAAGGTCGTGATCGCCAAGAGCCTGGTACAGGAGCCCGACATAATCATCTTCGACGAGCCGACGCGCGGCGTCGACGTCGGCGCCATCGTCGAAATTCATGAGCTGATCAACCGCCTCGCCGACGAGGGGAAGGCGGTGGTCGTGATTTCGTCCTATCTGCCCGAGATCATGGCCCTGTCCGACCGCGTCCTCGTGAGCCGCATGGGGAAGGTGGTGGAGGAATATTCAGCCTTCGAGGCGACCGAAGAGAAACTCATGTACGCCGCCATTCACTGAGCCGACGACGCATATCGATCACGAAAATCTTGGTGCGGCCACCGATTCATTGCTAGTTTCGGACCAGTTCGACCGCCGCGACAGACGGCGGCGCTTGTGAGGAAACACAATGCTGTTGCCGGACAAGATCTGTGTCGTCACGGGCGCGGCCTCCGAGCGTGGCCTCGGGATGGCCACGGCGAAGCTTTTCGCCGCGAATGGCGCGAAAGTCGCGATCCTCGATCTCGACGCTGAAGCGTCGAAGCGTGCGGCGGCATCGATCGGGCCTGACCACATCGGCATTGCCTGCGACGTGACGAGCAAGCCAGCTTGCGAGGCGGCGGTCGCCGCAGTGATCGCGAGGTTCGGCCGTATCGACGTTCTCGTGAACAATGCCGGCATTACCCAGCCGATCAAGACGCTCGACATCACGCCCGCCGATTACGAGGCGGTGACCGACGTCAGCCTGCGCGGCACGCTCTACATGAGCCAGTCGGCGCTGCCGGCCATGGCGAAGTACGGCGCGGGGTCTATCGTCTGCATTTCGTCGGTGTCCGCGCAGCGTGGCGGCGGAATATTCGGCGGGCCGCACTACAGCGCGGCGAAAGGCGGCGTGCTCAGCCTCGCCCGCGCCATGGCGCGCGAATTCGGGCCGGCGGGCGTGCGCGTCAACAGCGTGACGCCAGGTCTCATCGAGACCGACATCACTGCAGGCAAGCTCTCCGACGAAATGAAGACGGAAATCCTCAAGGGCATACCCCTCAACCGCCTGGGAGAGGCGGGCGACGTCGCCAAGGCCTGCCTGTTTCTGGCGAGCGATCTCTCCTCCTACGTCACCGGCGCGACGCTCGACGTCAACGGCGGCATGCTCATTCACTGATCATCGAAAGGCGACGGCGCCATGCCGGATATCGGCCATAACGTGAGTCTGCGCGAACGGGCGCGACGTATTCGTCGCCATGCGCTGCGGATGGGCGAGGTGCAAGGGCAGGGCTATATCGCGCAAGCGCTCGGCGTCGCCGATGTTCTCTCGGTGTCCTATTTTCACGCGCTGACCTATCGGCCCGAGGAGCCCGAATGGGAGGGGCGCGACCGCTTCTGCCTATCGATCGGCCATTATGCCATCGCGCTCTACGCGGCGCTGATCGAGGCGGGAATTATCCCTGAGGACGAGATCGAGAGCTATGGCGGCGACGATTCGCGGCTGCCCATGTCCGGCATGGCGGCCTATACGCCGGGCATGGAGATTACCGGCGGCTCGCTCGGCCACGGGCTTGGCATTTCCGTCGGCATGGCGCTCGGCCTCAAGCGCAAGGCCTCGAAGAACTTCGTCTACAATCTCTTCTCCGATGGCGAGCTCGACGAAGGCTCGACCTGGGAGGCCGCGATGTCGGCCGGCTCGTTTGGGCTCGACAATCTCATCGGCATTGTCGACGTCAACAACATGCAGGCCGACGGGCCCTCGACGCAGCAGATGAATTTCGAACCGCTGAAGCCGAAATTCGAGGCCTTCAACTGGTTTGCGCAGCGCGTCGACGGCAACGATATCGACGCTCTGGTCGCGGCCTTCGACAAGGCCCGAAGTCATCCGGAAAAGAAGCCGCGCATCATCATCTGCGACACGAAGATGGGGCGCGGCGTGCCCTTCCTGGAAGCGCGCGAGCGCAATCACTTTCTGCGCGTGGAAGCCGACGAATGGCAGAAGGCGCTCGACATCATCGATGCGGAGCCGCGCCAATGAGACGCTCGAAATACATTCGCCCCGCATGGCTCGACGATGCGGGCCTGGAGCGCCCCAACGCCAAGACATCAGCGATGATCGCCTCGATAGAGGGCCCCGATCAACGCACCTCTCCGACGCCGTTCGGCAATGCGCTGGCGAAACTCGCCGAGACAAGCCCGAAGATCGTCGGCCTGTCGGCCGATCTCGCCAAATATACGGACCTGCACATTTTCGCGCAGAAGCATCCCGACCGCTTTTACCAGATGGGCATGGCCGAGCAGCTACTGATGATGGCCTCGGCGGGTCTTGCGCGCGAGGGCTTCCAGCCCTGGGCGACGACCTACGCCGTTTTTGCCTCGCGCCGCGCCTACGACTTCATCTGTCTGGCGATTGCCGAAGAAAATCTCGACGTGAAGATCTGCTGTGCGCTGCCGGGCCTCACCACCGGCTACGGTCCAAGCCATCAGGCGACCGAAGATCTCGCGATCTTTCGCGGCATGCCGAACCTGACGATCGTCGATCCCTGCGACGCGCACGAGATCGAGCAGGTCGTGCCGGCGATCACGGCGCACAAGGGCCCTGTGTACATGCGCCTGTTGCGCGGCAACGTGCCGCTCGTGCTCGACGAATACGGCTACCGGTTCGAACTCGGCAGAGCGAAACTCTTGCGCGACGGCGCCGATACGCTGATCATTTCCTCCGGCCTGATGACGATGCGCGCGCTCGAGGCCGCGGACATCCTCGAGAAAGACAATCTGTCGATCGCCGTCCTGCATGTGCCGACCATCAAGCCGCTCGACGAGGTGACGATCCTGCAGGAAGCGGGCAAGACCGGCCGCCCCGTCGTCGTCGCGGAAAATCACACGATCATCGGCGGCCTCGGCGAAGCGGTGGCGGGCGCGCTGCTGCGCGGCGGCGTCATGCCGGCAGGCTTTCGTCAGATAGCGCTGCCCGACAGGTTCCTGGAAGCCGGCGCGCTGCCGACGTTGCATGATCTCTACGGCCTGTCGTCGCAGGCCGTCGCGGCTTCGATCAAATCGTGGTTGTGATTGTGCGGCACGAGCCCGAAACTGCGACACCGGCAGACTAGTACTACAGTTGTAGATACTCCGTCGACCTCTTATGCTGCGCTGATATTGAATCGCGGCGGAGGGAGCGATGGCGGTTTCGGATTGGGCGGGCGCGTCGCTGCCGTGGTTTGAAGAACTGACGGCTTTGAAAGAGCGCGTCGGCGGATTGTTTCGGCGGGCCGAGCCGCGTCGTCAGGTTGGCCTGCTTCTCGACGGATTGATCGGCGGCGCCGAGCGCAAGAATGGCTGGCAATTGGCGGAATACGCGGGCGACGCCGCGCCATGGCGGATGCAGGCTTTGCTTGGCCGAACGGTCTGGGATCAGGAGAAGGCCCGGGACATCTGCCGGGACTACGTGATCGAACGTCTCGGCGATCCGTCGGGCGTGTTGATTCTGGACGAGACGGGCTTTGTGAAGAAGGGCGCCCATTCGGTTGGGGTGGCGCGGCAATATAGCGGCACGGCGGGTCGGATCGAGAACTGCCAGATCGGCGTTTTCCTCAGCTACGCCAGTCCGAAGGGCCATGCGCTGATTGATCGCCGTCTCTACCTGCCGAAGGACTGGATCGAAGATTTGGAGCGTCGCAAGAAAGCCGGCGTGCCCGGCGATGTTCAGTTCGTCACCAAGCCGAAGATTGGAACGGCCATGGTGGCGGCGGCGCTCGACGCCGGCGTTCCCTGCGCCTGGGTGCTTGGAGACGCGGTCTACGGCAGCGACAAAAGCCTGCGTGCCATGCTGGAAAGCCGCGATACGCCCTATGTCCTTGCCGTCCGTGGAAACGAGCGGTTGATCATGGGCGATTTCCATACTCACACTGCGCAGGAACTCGCCGCCGATCTGCCCAGGCGCGAATGGCGCCGCCTGCCGGCGGGGGCCGGATCGAAAGGCCCGCGGCTTTATGATTGGGCGCGGCTGCGACTGATGCGCCTGCAATCGCCGCCCTGGGATCATTGGCTGCTGATCCGCCGCTCGATCGCCGACCCGACGGACATGGCGTTCTACGTGACGTTCGGACCGCACACGACCGAACTCAAGGAACTCGCCGCCGTCGCGGGTTTGCGCTGGACGATCGAGGAATGCTTCCAGTCAGCAAAGGGCGAGACAGGGCTCGATCATTGCGAGGCGCGCTCTTGGCATGGCTGGCATCGCCATATGACGTTGTCGATGCTGGCGCTTGCCTTTCTGGCGGTCCTGCGTGCGCGGTTGAAAGAAACGCAAATCGAGAGCGCCTCCGGCAAAGCGAACAAAAGGAGTCTATCCGCCGCCGCTTAGCCAAAACCGCAGCTCTTGTCGCGATCAGCGTCCAGGAACTGCGGCGTCTGATCGTCCACCTGCATAACGCCCGTCCTCCAGATATGGGCTTTCGTTGGAGCTGGTCGATCTGGCGACGGCGGCATCAGGCCGACGCCAAGCGAGCGCACTATCGGAAACGATGTCCATATTTACAACTGTAGTACTAGGTCATAAACTCATAAACGGGTAGCGGATCAGCGGTTGTCGTGATTCAAGGTTCCGGGAGGGGCCTCGATGAACGCGCAACGCCGTTACGAACTGTCCGATTTCGAGTGGTCGATCATCGAACCGCTCTTGCCCAACAAGCCGCGCGGCGTTCCGCGCGCCGACGATCGCAAGGTGCTCAACGGCATCTACTGGCGCCTGCGTACTGGCTCGCCCTGGGCCGACATTCCGGAGCGCTACGGGCCGGCGACGACCTGCTACAACCGCTTCGTCAGATGGCGCAAGCTCGGCGTGTGGGACCGGATTTTCGAGGCTGTCTCGAAGGCCTACGACGGCGACCTGCAGATGGTCGATTCCTCGTCGGTTCGCGTGCATCAGCACGCCGCCAACGTCAAAAAGGGGGTCCGGACGAAGCGCAGACCTCCGCTGGGAACGTCGCTGCAAGCCAATGCATGGGGCGCTCGCGAGGCGGACTGACCACAAAGATCCACGCGCTCGTCGACGCCAACGGTTTGCCGATCCGCCTCAAGCTGACCGAGGGCCAGGCGCACAACGGGCGCAGCGCCGCCGATCTGGTCGAGACGGTCGAAGCCGGGCAAATCCTGCTCGCAGATCGCGCCTACGACAGCGACGCGCTGCGACAGAGCCTTGCCGCTCGCGGCGCAGCGAAAAGCCGGCGTTCAGCACCTTCCTCTATCGCTATAGGAACCTCGTCGAGCGCTTCTTCAGCAAGCTCAAGCACTTCCGAGCCGTCGCCACCCGCTTCGAAAAACACGACGCCAACTATCTCGCACTGGTCAAACTCGCTTCAGCCAAAATCTGGATGCGGTTTATGAGTCGGTGACCTAGCCAATCGCATGTTGCTCGACTGCCCGCGAACGAAGTAAAACCCGCGAGGTTCCAATCAAGGTTGGATGAATGCTCACTGGCTGGTCAGCGGAACGTGCGTCATCAGATTTTCCTCTTTAAGGAGGAGGCAGTAGCGCCTGCCGGGAAATCGCAAAGATGCAGACATGGAGAACGGGCGCGATGTTTCTCAATCGAGCAGCAGCTTCTGTCCGCATCATCAGAACTCTGGTGATGCACGATATCCAGACCCGCATCGGCGCCAGCTATCTCGGCTTCGCTGTTGCGATTATGTGGCCGCTGACCCACCTGGGAGTTATCGTCGCCGTTAGAGCGCTTGTTTCGAAAATGTCTCCGGCCGGCGACAATCCGATCATATTCTTCGGCACAGGAGTTCTGCCGTATATATTGTGCCTCTATCCAGCGCGCCTGATGGCAATGACGATTTCGCAAAAGAAATATATTCTTGCGATACCTATAGTTAATCCTGTGCAGCTAATGTTTGCGAGAGCGGTAGTTGAAATAATTATTGCGCTTATTGTCGGAATACTATTCTGGATAATATTAACAATTAGCGGTATTGATTTCGTGCCGTATAATATTCATGCTGCAGTGCAAGCTATTGGTGCTTCTATTTATTTAGGAATTACGATCGGAATATTCAATGCGGTCATGGGGGCGAGTCTCGGTGCGTATTATGTGATACTTTTCTATTTTGTGATGATCGGGTTATTTATTGTTTCTGGGGCGTATTTTCCTGTGTATTTGGCGCCAGAAAAAATGAAATTCTATATTGAATATGACCCTTTGTATCATTTGGTAAATTGGTTCAGATCTGCATACTATGTTGATCAAACGTTGATTGAATTTGACAGGATGTATATTTTCGAAATTGGAGCAGTATCGTTGTTTCTTGGTTTGTTTCTTGAGAGGATGCTTCGTGGGAAATTGCTCAGGTAGGCTGAGAGATTGCTGGCCGTGGCCGTGCCGCCGGAGTATCCTGCAGACACTATGCTGGCCCAATGAGCTTTTTATTTCGTAGTCCTGCTGTATGTGCGGAACCATTCGACCAGAGCCTCGATTCCAGTCTCGATGCTCGTGGCGGGACGATAGCCCGTCAGGGCCTCCAGCAGGTCGCAATTGGCAAAAGTGACGGGCACATCGCCCTTCTGCATCGGCAGGTAGTTGCGCTTCGCGGGTTTGCCCGCCGCGCGTTCGAGTTCGGCGATGAAGTCCATCAGCTGCACGGGGGCGCCACGACCGATATTGACCACGCGAAACGGAGCTACGGGTGAAATCGTATCCTGTTCGCAGACTTTCGCGCCGGTCGCCGGCGCGCGATCGACGAGACGCACGATCGCCTCGACGAGGTCGTCGATGTAGGTGAAGTCGCGCCGCATGTCGCCGTGGTTGTAAACGTCGATCGGCCGCCCCGCCTCGATCGCCTCGAGAAATTTCTGCGGGGCCATGTCCGGGCGCCCCCACGGGCCGTAGACCGTGAAGAAACGGAACATCGTGGTCGGCAGGTTCCACAGGTGGGCGTAGGAATGGCCCATCAGTTCAGTCGATTTCTTGGTCGCGGCGTAAAGCGTGATGGGCCGGTCCGTCTGATTTGTCTCGTGGAAGGGGACGTCGAAGCTCTCGCCGTAGACCGAACTTGTCGAGGCCATCAGCAGGTGACGCGGCGGCGTCGCCCGCGCGCATTCCAGGAGATTGAAGGTGCCGACGAGGTTCGATTCGATGTAGGCGCGCGGATTCTCGAGGCTGTAGCGTACGCCCGCCTGCGCGGCGAGATGAATGACAACATCGGGCCTCGCCGTATCCCAGGCCGTCGCCAGCGTCGCCATGTCCTCGAGCGCGCCAATCGTATTGCGAAATCCATTGGTCTTTGCGAGCAGAGCGAGCCGCCGCTCTTTCAGGGCGGGATCATAATATGGCGTCATCGCGTCAAACCCGTCAACGAAATGACCGTCCGCCAGCAGCCGCCGGCAGAGATGGAAGCCGATGAAGCCCGCAGAGCCGGTCACAAAGAATCTCATCGGTCAGTCCTCATTGCAGCCGCAGATCATCGCGTCCCCTTCGTATTCGATAGGCGAGGGATAGCCCAGCGCCGAATGGCGTCGCGCGGGTTGGTGGAAGCCTCGGCCGAACTGGAAGTGGCGATCGCCAAGAGTGTGACAGGGGCGATAGCGGTCGATCGGTTCGCTTTCGAGCAAGGCGAGCGCTTCAGGGAGGGCGACGAGCGCGAACGGATTTCAGGAGCCGCCGAGACTATCCCGCCGGCGATCCGGAACCGCTTCAAGCCGGTCTGTTTCAGTTCGATCCTCAGAGTAATAGGTCATTTACCCTTCTCCCGTATCGATTTCATGCCCGGAAGGTTTGAGGCGCGAACGATGCATAAGAGAATCCTGGTGACCGGCGGCGGCGGCTTTCTGGGTTCGCATTTGTGCGAACGTCTGCTGGACGCCGGGCATGAAGTTCTGTGCGTCGACAACTTCTTTACCGGAACGCGGCGCAACATCACGCATCTTCTCGACAATAAATCGTTTGAGCTGCTGCGCCACGACGTGACCTTCCCGCTCTACGTGGAAGTGGATGAGATCTATAATCTCGCCTGTCCGGCATCCCCCATCCACTACCAGTTCGATCCGGTCCAGACGACGAAGACCAGCGTCATCGGCGCCATTAACATGCTCGGCCTCGCCAAGAGGTTGAAGATCAAGATACTGCAGGCCTCGACTTCGGAGGTCTATGGCGATCCGAGCGTGCATCCGCAGCGCGAGGAATATTGGGGCAACGTCAATCCGGTCGGCATGCGTTCCTGCTACGATGAGGGCAAGCGCTGCGCCGAGACGCTGTTCTTCGACTACATTCGCCAGCACGGGCTGAACGCGAAGGTCGTCCGTATCTTCAACACCTACGGACCGCGCATGCACCCCAATGACGGCCGCGTCGTTTCCAACTTCATCGTGCAGGCGCTCAGTGGCGAGGACATCACGCTCTACGGCGACGGCAAGCAGACGCGGTCCTTCTGTTACGTCGACGACCTCATCGACGCCATGGTCCTGATGATGGGGACCGGGCCGGATTTCCATGGGCCGGTCAATATCGGCAACCCCGTCGAATTCACCATCCGCGAACTGGCGGAACTCGTCATCGAACTCGTCGGCTCCAAATCGAATCTGGTTTTCCGTCCGTTGCCCTCGGACGATCCGCGCCAGAGACAGCCCGATATCTCGCTCGCGCGAAAGGAGCTGGGCTGGGAGCCCACGATCGCTCTGCGGCAGGGGCTCGAAGCGACAATCGCCTATTTCGATAATCTCCTGACGCGAGAGGCGAGCGAAGAGCTCTTGAGCCGACTTCCCAATGCGCAGCCGGCGCCGCGTGTTCTATCGCGGACAGCCTGACATCTAACGCTGCCGCTCCAGCGCCGCCCTAATCAGCGGTGCCCGATCGTTGCCGAAATACATGTCCGCGCCATCGACAAAGATCGTCGGCGACCCGAATCCGCCGCGCGCGATCAGTTCGTCCGTATTGGCGCGCAGCATGTCCTTGATGTCGGAGCGCGCAATCGCCTCGAAGAAGCTCTTCGGGTCGACGCCCGCGCTCTCGCAGATGCGAGTCAGCACGTCATCCTTCGAAATGTCCTCATCGCCGCCCCAATAGGCTTCAAAGGTCTTCGTCGCGAAATCGACCATTTTCTCCTGGGGCAGAAGCCAGATGCAGCCGCGCATCGCCTTCACGCTGTTTACCGGAAAGACGCTCGGGGGCATCTTGATCGCGAGGCCCGAAAGGCGCGCCCAGTCATTGAGGTCCTTCAGCATGTACCGGGCTTTCGCCGGAACCGGCTTTTCGCGCGAGGCGTAGACGCTCGGATTGACCGCGTTGAACACGCCGCCGACCAGAATCGGCTTCCAGACGATCTCCTCGCCGAATTCCGCCGCGAGCGGGGGAATGTTATGGAAGGCGAGATAGGTCCAGGGGCTCGAACAGTCGAAGAAGAATTCGATCACGGCGTCCTCCCGATTTTGAACCTTTATCGCGCGCGGGAGCCAGAGCTGTCGAGACGCTGCATGCGAGGTGCAATTTGAACGAGATCGTCTTCGTCGACGGCGCCTATGTCGAGCGCAAGGACGCCCGCGTGTCGGTCTTCGATCGCGGCTTCCTCTTCGCGGATGGAATCTACGAGGTCTGCGCCGTCCTCGACGGCAAGCTCGTCGACAATGACGCCCATCTCGCGCGGCTCGACCGCTCGCTGCGCGAGATCGATCTGCCATCGCCGCTGTCGCGTGACAAAATCGTCGCCGTGCAACGCGAGCTCGTCGCGCGCAATGGCTTGCGCGAGGGCCTGATCTACATGCAGGTCACGCGCGGCGCAGCCGATCGCGATTTCGCTTTTCCCGAGAACGTCACGCCGACCTTTGTCGCCTTTGCGCAGGCAAGACGCATCATCGGCGCGCCACAAGCCGAGACGGGCGTGGCAGTCATTTCCGTGCAGGACCTGCGTTGGGCGCGGCGCGACATCAAATCGATCGCGCTGCTCGCGCAAGTGCTGGCCAAGCAGCAGGCGCGCAAGGCGGGCGCGGCGGAAGCCTTCATGGTCGAGGGCGGCTATGTGACGGAGGGCGCATCGTCCTCGGCCTTCATCGTCACGAAATCCCAGGAGATCGTCACGCGGCCCCTCTCCAGCGCGCTGCTGCCGGGCTGCACGCGGCAGGCCATTCTGGCGCTCGCGCAGGAGCGCAGGATGGCGATCGTCGAACGCGCCTTCACGATCGAGGAGGCTTGCGCCGCCGCCGAATGCTTCTTCACCAGCGCGACTGCCTTCGTCATGCCGGTCGTCTCGCTCGATGGCCGAAAAATAGGGCAGGGGGCGCCGGGCGAGGCGACGCGGCGTCTGCGCGCGCTCTACATCGCGGCGGCCCGCGCGAGCGCGCAATAGCCGGGCGTGACGCGCCTGGCCGTGGGTGCTATTGGCGGGGCGAACCGGAACCCAGCCATGCATCCTTTCCAGCTCGCCGTCGTGCCCGTAACGCCCTTCGAGCAGAATTGCTCGATCGTCATCTGCACGAAAACCAACAAGGCGGCCGTCGTCGATCCCGGCGGCGACCTGCCGCGCATCGAAGCCGCGCTCGCCGAGACCGGCGCCACGTTGGAGAAAATCCTCATCACCCATGGCCATATCGATCACATCGGCGCGGCGGCGGAGCTTGCGCGCAAGACGGGCGTGAGGATCGAGGGGCCGCATGTCGGCGACCGGAACCTGCTCGAGCAATTGCCGCAGATCGCCAAGGGCTATGGCTTTCCGCCGGCCGAGGCCGTTCATCCCGACCGCTGGCTCGTGGAGGGCGACGCCGTCACGGTCGGCGAGGTCGAGTTCGACGTGCTGCATTGCCCTGGCCATTCGCCGGGCAGCGTCGTCTTCGCGTGGAAGCGCGATCCGGCGAACAAGGACAAACAAGGCTTCGCCATCGTCGGCGACGTATTGTTTCGCGGTTCTGTTGGCCGCACCGACCTTCCGGGCGGCGATCATGCGACACTGATCCGCATGATCGAGGAAAAGCTTTATCCGCTTGGCGACGACACGGCCTTCCTGCCGGGCCACGGTCCTATGGGCGTGATCGGTCAGGAACGGCAGACCAATCCGTTTCTGTAAAAGTCTAAACTTGTTTTAACGATTCCCTAACGCGCGCAGTGCTAGGGTCGCAGATCGGTTGGCCGGGCTTCGTTTTGTCCGGCTGGCGGCTTTCGTCGGTCCCGCAAGCCGCGGGCAAGGATGAAGCGATGTTTTGCGTACCAAATTTCGGCGCGCGAGGCGTTTGCCGAACAACAGCCGTCATTTTGCCGATTCAATTTGTGGGCAGGGATGAGCCGCGCAATTCGCGTGATGTGTCTTCCGCCTCGGAGTTCTGGACGTGATCGATTCCTCGTTCTGGCGGGAGCGCCGTGTTTTCGTCACCGGTCACACCGGCTTCAAGGGCGCCTGGCTGTCGCTCATGCTCGAGCGTCTGTGCGCGCGCGTCACCGGCTATGGCCTCGCGCCCGCGACCGAGCCGTCGCTGTACGACCTCGCGCGCGCGGGCGAAAATCTCTGCGACGTGCGCGGCGATGTCTGCGACGCCGCCATGCTCGACGGCGCGCTGCGCGCCGCCGATCCGGATATCGTCATTCATCTGGCGAGCCGCCCGCCGCGCGACGGCGCCGCGCCCTCTGTCCAGGCGGCCGAAATGCTGAAGCTGACCGGCGGTCCGGATGTGCTCGAGGCGGCTTTGCGGGCGCCCTCGGTCCAGGCGGCGGTCTTCGTCTCGCCGGAAGCCGCCTATGTCTCGCTGGACTGGCGGGAACTCGCGGCGGACGCGCAGGCGCAGGTCGTCTCGCTGCATTGTCCCGACCCGATCGGAGGCGGCGACTTTGCCGCCGAGCGTGGCGCGGCCCTCGCGAGTTTCGGGAATTTGGCGCCCATGCATGTCCTGGACACGCTCTATGGCGTGCTGCTGCTGGCCGAACATGCCGCGCGAGACGGCGACGGCATGGCGCGCGCCTGGTCCTTTTCCGCCGCCACGCATGTGTCGCCGCTCGCGGCGCTGGGCTTCGCGCCGCTGCTCGATGCCGTCGATGCGCAGCTGTGGACGCAGGACTGGCGCGCGGCGCAGGCCTCCGGCGGCGAAATGCGCGCCGTCACGCTGGGGCAGATCGACGCCTATCTTGGCCAGCGCGTCCGGCTGACCTCGCCTTTCGCCGCGCCGCCGCGCGAAGAAGCGCAGCCGCTGCGCCGCGCCGTCGGCGCCTGACCGGCGGGGCTAGCCCGCCGCCTTGAATTCCGAAATGCCGCCGTGCGCCGCCGACCATTCGGCCGGCTTGTGCAGGAATTTCTCGACTTCCGCGAGCTTGGCCGGCTCGAGGTAATTCGCCGCGCGCGCGGCCTCCAGCACGTCCCACCAGGTGCACAGCGCGTGCAGCTTGATGCCGAGCTTGGAAAGATCTTCGCGCGCGCTCGGGAAGATGTCGTAGAAGAAGAAGACGAAGGCGTGATCGCACCGCTGCCCCGCCTCGCGCAGCGCATTGCAAAAATTCACCTTCGAGCGGCCGTCGGTCGCCAGATCCTCGACCAGCAGCGCGCGACCGTTGTCGTGCAGATCGCCCTCGATCTGCGCGTTGCGGCCAAAACCCTTCGGCTTCTTGCGAATGTACTGCATCGGCAGCGCGAGCCGGTCCGCGATCCAGGCCGCATAGGGAATGCCGGCCGTCTCGCCGCCCGCGATCACGTCGAGCGCCTCGTAGCCGATGTCGCGTTCGATTGTCGTCACGGCGAAATCGAGCAGGCGCTTGCGCAGGCGCGGGTAGGAAATGATCTTGCGCATGTCCGTATAGACAGGGCTCGCCCAGCCGGACGTGAAGATGAAGGGCTTGTCCGGATTGAACAGCACCGCCTGCACTTCCAGCAGCATTTTCGCTGTCTCTTGCGCGAAGAGCTGCTTTTCGATGGCGGCGGGAGAGAGCGGCTGGGTCATGGGCGGCGTCCGGTCGGTTGGCTCGCCGTCTCTGTAGAACATGCCCCGAAAGCGCGAAACCGGAAATTGCGCCCCTGTGGATGGCGGGCGGCTCAGGCGGTGCGGTGGCCGTCGTCCACGGTCTCGAATTCCTCCGCCGCCACGCCCCACATCACGGTATTGCCGGTGAATTTCACATCGAGCTTCTCCGGCGCTCCAGCCCGTGCGCGCACCCGATAGGAGCACAGCACCGTGCCGACAGCCTCGGTCGGCAATTCATCTCGTTTGGCGATTGGCGACGCTGCCCTGAGGCGAACCCGTTGACCCGCTTTCATTTCTGCCCCTCCGCAAGGACGTCTATGTTGCGATGCAGCAGTGTCGCGCCGGAAGCGGCAGGTCGGCAAGGAAAAAAAGGCAAAATTGCGCCCGACCTTCAGGCGATTTGCCTAATTGTTGATCATGCGCTTCACATGCGTCGATGCGAGGCGGCCGTGCGGCCATGCTGCAAGCCTCCTCATTCCTGACGCGCCGGCGAGGCCGCATTGCGCCACACGACCCCGCCGGGCGCTCAGGTTCGCTGGCGTCAGCCCTTGTTTGTGGGGGAGCTGTCGGCCGGCGGCCTGAACTTGATCTCGCTGAGTTTGATTTCCGCTTCCATGCGGACGAGGTTGAGCAGGCGGGCAACGATCACCAGGCCGGCCTGCTGCGCGAGTTCGGCGAGCGAGGCGGCGGTGACTGCGATCTGCCGGGCGGTTTGGGCGGGGTCGAGCTCCGGGGGCGGCGTGTAGGACGAATCGGGCTCGGTCATTTCTTGGCTCCAAATTGAGCCGGGCGGCGCCCGGCGCGACGAAACGGCGGGACCATGCCGCTTTCCGCCGCGTGGCGCAGGTACGTACCGCGTGTTAACAGGGGCGGGGCGCGGCAGGCGCGGTCGCCGCAAGGGGCGGGCGATCATGGCGGATTGCGAGATGACGGGAGCCGTCGGGACCACTGCCGACTCGGAGATGCGGGCGCGCCTCTTCGCCGAGCTGGAGCGCGTCGTCGCGTTGGGCCTCTCCGATTCCAGCGAGCGGCAAAAGCAACTGCTGCGTTTTCTCGTCACCGAAGAAATTGAAGGTAGAGGCGATCGACTGAAGGCCTATGCCATCGCGACCCGGGTCTTCGATCGTCCCGCCGATTTCGACGCCCAGCAGGACGCCATCGTGCGTGTCGAGGTCGGACGCCTGCGGAAGTCGCTTGATCTCTATTTCGCGACCTCGGGCGCCGCTGACGACATTCGTGTCGTCATCGACAAGGGCGGTTATCGCCCGCGATTCGAGTTTCGCGCGGAGGTCGCGACGCAGACGCCGCCATCGGAGGAGACGCACCGGCCCCGCAGGTCGCCGAAAACGCGCTGGCCGACATTGGCTGCGGTCGCTGTCGCCTGCGTCATCCTTGGCCTCTGGGGCTGGCGTTATTTCGTCCAGCCGATGCGTGCGGGCCCGCGTATAGCCGTCGCGCCCTTTACCTTATCCGCCGACCGGGACGGCCAGAATTATATCGGCGTCGGACTTCGCGCTGAATTCGTCTCGGTGCTGTCGGAATTCGATTGGTTGACGGTGTTTCCGTTGACCCGGCGAGTCGATCCCGCTGCCTTGAGCAAGAAGAAAAAGTCGAAAATCGATTATCTTCTCAAGGCCAGCGTGCAGGTCGCCGGCGATTCCGTGGTCGTTACGCCGCTGCTGCTCGACGCCGAAACCGGCGCGCTGCGTTGGAGCAAGCGCTACGAGACATCCCTTAAAGCCAGCGAAATGCTTGCGATGGAGCGCGACATAGCCGCGCGCGTCGCCGCCGACGTCGGCCAGCCCTTCGGCGTCGTCGCCAATATCGAGCTGACGCGGATCGACGCCGACGCCTTCAACGGCGACGAGGCCTATCGCTGCCATCTGCGCGCCATTCAATTCTGGTCGAGCTATCGGCGCGACGATTTCGCTCCGGCGCGCCAATGCGCGGATCGCCTCGCCGCGGGCGGCGACGCGAACGTGCAGGCGATGCGCGCGATCCTGCTGCTCGACGCGGCCAGGCTGGACTACGATTCTCGCCCCCGCGCGCAGATCCTGGCGGAGGCTTCCGCGCTGGCCGCCGATGCCTACCGCCGCAGCGACAAGGCCGCCTTGCCGCGCGCCGCCCGCTACTCGACGGCGCTGTGCCAGGGCGAGATCGAAATATTCAAGCGCGTGGGCCTGGCGGCCGTGCGGGACTATCCCAACAATCCCGCAACGCTGCTGGACGTCGGCGCCAAGCTGGCGCTCGGCGCCGGCGACTGGGACCATGGCGTCGAACTCGTCGCCCGCGCGCGCGCATTGTCGGACCAGATCTCGAACTGGTTCGAATTTGCGGATGTCGTCGACGCCATCCGCCGAAATGCCGAGGCGGACACGGACGGCTTGCATGCCGCCGCGCTCGACAGCGCTCATCCGCTGCTGCTGGTGGTCGACGCCGCGCTCCAGTCGCGTTTGCACAACGAGGACGCCCGCCGCGCCGCCATGTCGGCGCTGGCGGCCGCAGGCTACGACGGGCCGCTGGCCATCGCGGCGCTCATCGAACGCCAGTGCTGGACATCCGCGGCCAAGAGCGCGCTCGCCGGGCGATTGACGGCGGACGCTGGCGGGCAGTCTTCGGCGCCACATTGACGCGCCGCCTCCGAAGGCATATCTACCGCCTTGCTGCATCGCAGCACGGCGCTCCGGTCGCGTAGGCCGCCTCGCAAGGGCGGCGCACCGTCGAGCGCATCGGATGATCTTCTCAGCGGCCCATTTACGCGGGGCCGTCTCTCCTCGGCGCCCGCTGCGTTCATCCGCGCTGGGCGGCGTCGAAATCGAAAGTACACATGACCGACTTTGCAGGCCTCGGCGTCGCCGAGACCATCCTTCGCGCTCTTCGCGACGAGGGCTATACCAATCCGACTCCCATCCAGGCGCGCGCGATTCCCACGCTCCTCGAAGGCCGCGATCTCCTCGGCATCGCCCAGACCGGCACCGGCAAGACCTGCGCCTTCGCCGTGCCGATCATCCAGCGGCTGGTCGCCAATCATCGCCGCGCTGCGCCGGGCACGACGCGCGCCCTCATCCTCGCGCCGACGCGCGAACTCGCCGTGCAGATCGGCGATTCGTTCCGCGCCTACGGACGCCATGCGCGCATCAATGTCGCCGTCGTCGTCGGCGGCGTTGGCATGGGCCCGCAGATCCAGGCGATTTCACGCGGCCTGGATGTACTGGTCGCAACGCCCGGTCGCTTGCTCGACCATATGGAAAGCCGCGGCCTGCGTCTCGATGCGACGGAAGTCGTCGTGCTCGACGAGGCCGATCACATGCTCGACCTCGGCTTCATCGTGCCGATCCGCCGCATTGTCTCGAAACTGCCCAGGGCGCGCCAGACGCTGTTTTTCTCGGCGACCATGCCGCAGGAGATCGCCAAGCTCGCAGGCGAAATGCTGCACAATCCCGCCCGCGTGGAAGTGACGCCGGTCGCGACCACCGCCGAACGCATCGCGCAGCGCGCCTATCTCGTCGACGCCAAGAGCAAGCGCGACCTTCTGGTTGGCCTGTTGACCGACAGCGCAGTAAAGCGCGCGCTCGTCTTCACGCGCACCAAGCGCGGCGCCGATCGCGTCGCGAAAATTCTCGATGAAACCGGCGTGCCGTCCGGCGCCATCCACGGCAACAAGAGCCAGGGCCATCGCCAGCGCACGCTCGGCGATTTCAAGGCCGGCAAGACGCGCGTGCTGGTGGCGACCGACATTGCCGCGCGCGGCATCGACGTCGACGGCGTGACCCACGTCATCAACTTCGAACTGCCGGAAGTGCCTGAAACCTACGTCCATCGCATCGGCCGCACCGCGCGCGCCGGCGCCGATGGCATAGCGATCTCGCTGTGCGACAACGCGGAACGCCATCTGCTGCGCGCGATCGAGAAGACCACGCGCCAGCAGATCCCGACCGAGGACCGGCGCGATCCCAACGCGCGCAACGAGACGGAGCAGGCCGCCGACCCCGCGGCCAGAAACCGTCGCGGGCCCGCGCAGCCGCGCCGCCAGCACGCCAGGCCGCAAGCGAAGACGCAGCGCCCGAACGCTGAGGGCAGGGCGGCGCATCGCCCCGCCGCCGCGCGCACGGAGACGCCGGCCAACAAGCCTCAGGGCGCCAAGAACCGCCGTCGCCGCTCGCGCAAGCCCTCCGGCGCGCAGGCCTGACGACGCAAAGTGTCCGGCCATCCACTTTCGCGTCTCGTGCGCTAGATGAGATGTGAAGCGGATCGGCCGGCCGGATAGCGGCTGCTGTCCGGCTGCCGTGTTCGCGCTTGAGGGAGCTGCGAACATGTCGACTTTTCATGTCTACGCGCGCGGCGAAGACGCGCGCGCCATCCCTTATCTGCGAAGCATCGACGTATCGGACGTGCGCCGCGCGATCGCCGAAGGGTGGCGGGATTTTCTGAGCATGCGCTCGGATCTCGCGGTCGTCGGGATCATCTACCCCTTGCTCGGGCTGGCGCTCGCGCTCTGGTCGTCGGGCTTCAACGTGCTCTACCTCGCCTATCCCATGATGGCGGGTTTCGCGCTCATCGGCCCCATCGTCGCAATCGGCCTCTATGAGATAAGCCGACGTCGTGAGGCTGGCGAGAAGGTCCGCGCGCGCGACGCTCTGCGCGTGCTGCATTCGCCGGCGCTCGCCTCGATCGTGGCGCTTGGCGTGGCGCTCGCGCTGGTCTTCGTCGCCTGGCTGGCGAGCGCGCAGGCGCTCTACGTCTGGTTGATCGGCTCGCGTGCGCCGGCCTCGCTGACGCAGATGATCGCGGACATCGCGAATTCCGGTCGCGGATGGGAGCTGGCGCTGCTTGGAAACGGCCTGGGCTTCGTCTTCGCCGCGATCGTCTATTGCACGACCGCTATCGCCTTCCCCCTGCTGCTCGATCGCGATGTCGGCATTGTCGAGGCGGCACAAGCCTCGTGGCAGGCGGTACTGCAAAATCCCGTGGCGATGACGTTCTGGGCGCTTGCGATCGCGGTCGCTCTCGCGTTCGGTTTCCTGACGATGTTCATCGGGCTCGCCATCGTGATGCCGGTGCTTGGCCATGCGACATGGCGCATCTATCGCGCATTGGTCCCGAGAAACGCGCGAACTGGCAACGGCGTCAGCGCTTGATCACCGAGGAATCCTGTCCGAACAGCAGGCTTTTCTCGGCGTCGCTCAACTCCTCCGGCCGGCGCATCTGGATGCTCTTACCGGCCTCGTAGGCGCGCTGCGTGCCGGGCCGCGCCTTGATGGTTTCGAACCAGCGTTTGAGGTTCGGGAAATCGTCGAGGGTCTGGCTCTGGCGCTTGTGCGGCACGATCCAGGGATAGGACGCCATGTCGGCGATCGAATAATCGCCGACGAGAAATTCATGATCGGCGAGGCGCTTGTCGAGCACGCCGTAGAGCCGGTTTGTTTCCTTGACGTAGCGATTGATCGCATAGGGAATCTGCTCGGGCGCATAAAGCGCGAAATGGTGGTTCTGGCCGGCCATCGGACCGAGTCCGCCGACCTGCCAGAACAGCCATTCGAGCGTCTGCACGCGCCTGCGCGCATCAGCGGAAAGGAACCGTCCCGTCTTCTCGGCGAGATAGACGAGGATTGCGCCGGATTCGAACACCGACACGCGCGCGCCGCCGTCGGCCGGCATATGGTCGACGATCGCCGGCATGCGGTTGTTGGGCGAAAGCTTCAGGAAGTCGGGCTTGAACTGATCGCCTTCGACGATGTTGACGGGCCGGATCGTGTAGGCGAGGCCCGCCTCTTCCAGAAACATCGTGATCTTGTGGCCGTTCGGGGTCGGCCAGTAGTGCAGGTCGATCATGAAACATATCCGCCGGGCGAGATGGCTCGTCCGGCAGTTTCCTAACTTGACGCGACGCGCGCAAGGTGAGCGCGGGAAATCACCAGCCCGAGGTGAACAGGCCCGGACGGTTGTACCGGACGCCGTGGCTGTATCCGGCTCCGATGCTGAGGCCAACGTTGACGCCGAGGCCGCCGCCCGAGGCGTAGCCGTCGGCGCAAGGCACTTCCTGCGTCACGCCGTTGATCGTGCACGAGCAGGTCTTGGTCACTCGGTTGTAGACGGTCGTCGGCACGTAGGACGTGCTCTGGACCGTGCGATACGTCGTCACCGGTACGACATGCGTGCGCGTGACGGGCTGCATGACCGTGCGCGGCACCAGATAGGTGCGCGACCAGGTCTGCGCCGGCTGCGCATAGCCGTAGCTCGGCGCGGCATAGCCGTAATCGGCGGCAGGCGCCGCATAGCCGTAGCCGTAAGTGGCGCCCGCAATCGCCGCGCCGGCAGCATAGCCGAGGCCGCGACGGTGGTGGCGCCAGCCGTGACGGGCATGACGATAGCCGCCGCCCCAGGCGCGCTGCCCGAAGGCCGGGCGGGCGAAGCCGCGATGGGCGAAGCCCTGGTGATGGAAGGCCGGACCGCCGCGCATGGCGGGGCCGCGGTACCCGCCGCGATTGCCTGCTTCGGCCGCCGAAGACGCGATGAGCGCGGCGCACGCGGTGGCCGCCGCGAGACTGAGGATCGAAATGGAACGCATACAAAACTCCTGTCTCGTTTCGCGCCGGTCACGAACCGAAACGGCGCATTCTGAACGACGGCTGGCGTCGTTGCGTTCAGGCGAGCAAGGAGCAATCCATTGCGGGATGGGCGGATGGACGCCCGGCGCCAATGGCGAAGCTAAAGAAAATCGTGGTTAACCGTCGACCCAGTCGAGCGAGCGCGAAACAGCCTTGTTCCAGGAAGAAAACAGCTTCTCGCGTCGCTCTTGATCCATCGCGGGCCGCCAGGTCCTGTCGGCGCGCCAGTTGGCGACGATATCGTCGGTCGAGGTCCAGTAGCCCGTCGCAAGTCCCGCCGCATAGGCGGCGCCCAGCGCCGTCGTCTCGATCACCTTGGGGCGCACGACCGGCGCGTTCAGCATGTCGGCCTGGAACTGCATCAGCAATTCGTTGACGACCATGCCGCCATCGACGCGCAATTCAGAGATCGCGACGCCGGAATCCGCGACCATCGCATCCAGAACCTCGCGGGTCTGATAGGCTGTCGCCTCGAGCGCGGCGCGGGCGATATGGCTCTTGTTGGCGTAGCGCGTGAGGCCGGCGATCACGCCGCGCGCGGATTCCTTCCAGTGTGGCGCGTAGAGACCCGAGAAGGCCGGCACGAAATAGACGTCGCCATTGTCCTCGACGCTTCGCGCAAGCGCCTCGATCTCAGAGGCGTGCTGCACGATCCCGAGATTGTCGCGCAGCCATTGCACCAGCGCGCCGGCGATTGCGATCGATCCTTCGAGCGCATAGACGCCGGGCTTGTCGCCCAACTTGTAGCCGAGCGTCGTCAACAGCCCGCAAGTCGACGGGAAGGGCTTTTCGCCCGTGTTCATCAACATGAAACAGCCGGTGCCGTAGGTATTCTTCGCCTGTCCAGGAGCGAGACAGGCCTGCCCGAACAGCGCGGCCTGTTGGTCGCCGAGTATGCCGGCAAGCGGGACGCTGTCCAGCGCGCCCCCGCAGACGCCATAGACCTCGCTCGAGGATCGTATCCGCGGCAGGCAGGCGCGCGGAATGTCGAACAGCGCGAGAATGTCGGCGTCCCAGTCGAGCGTCGCCAGATTCATCAATTGCGTGCGCGAGGCGTTGGTGACGTCGGTTATGTGCAATCCGCCGTCCGGCCCTCCCGTGAGATTCCAGGCGAGCCACGTATCGATATTGCCGAACAGCAGATCGCCGCGCGCCGCCTTTTCTCGCGCTCCCGCGACAGTGTCGAGCAGCCACCGCAGCTTCAGGCCGGAAAAATAGGTGGTCAGCGGCAGGCCGGTCTTTTCGCGCAGGCGATCCTTGCCGCCGTCGCGCTCGAAGGCCGCAACCAGCCCATTCGTGCGCGTATCCATCCACACCAGCGCATTGTGAACCGGCGCGCCCGTCAGCCGGTCCCACAGCAGCGTCGTCTCGCGCTGATTGGTGATCCCGACGGCAATGAGATCGCTTCTCGAAAGCCCGGCCTTCGCCAGCGCGCCGGCAATCACCTCCTGCGTGTTGCGCCAGATTTCGGCGGCGTCGTGTTCGACCCAGCCCGGCCGCGGATAGATCTGCGCATGTTCCTTCTGATCGACCGCGACGATGTCGCCGCGCCGATCGAACACGATGAAGCGCGAACTCGTCGTGCCCTGGTCGATCGCGCCGACATATTTCGTCATGATGTCCTCGTCTCCGCTCGTACGGCGCTCAGGTAGGACTCGATCTGCGCTGTGAAATCGGCCGCGCCATGCAGGCCGAGCTTGGTGCGCCGCCACAGAATGTCTTCGGCCGTCATGGCCCATTCGCGGGCGACGAGATAGTCGATTTCTGCGGCGGTCAGGCCTGCGCCGAAATCGCGGCCGAGATCGTCGAGCGCGCGCGCCTCGCCCAGCAGATCGAGCGCGCGCGTGCCGTAGGCGCGCGCGAGCCTGCGCGCCAGCGGTTCGGGCAGGAAGGGCTTGCGCTGCATCAGGTCGCGCGTGAAGGCGACGAGATCGCCGCCCTCGAATTCGCCGCCGGGCAGGGGCGCGAATTCCGTCCATGGCTTGCCGCGCACGCCGATCCTGCCGGCGATCTTGTCGAGGATCGCCTCGGCCAGGCGTCGATAGGTCGTGATCTTGCCGCCGAAGATGCTGAGCAGCGGCGCGCCCTCGAATGTCTCGTCGTGCAGCACGTAGTCGCGGGTCGCTTCCTGCGCGGCGCTCGCATGATCGTCGTAGAGCGGTCGCACGCCGGAATAGGCCCAAACGACATCGTCAGGCGTGATCTCGTGGCGGAAATAATCGTTGGCCGCCGCGCAGAGATACGCGGTTTCTTCCGCCGTGATCGCGACCTTGGAGGGATCGCCGGAATAGTCGCGGTCCGTCGTACCGATCAGCGTGAAATCGTCTTCATAGGGGATGGCGAAGACGATGCGCCCGTCTGGGTTCTGGAAGATGTAGCAGCGGTCGTGCTCGTAGAGGCGCGGCACGACGATGTGGCTGCCCTGCACGAGCCGCACGTGATGCGGCGCCTTGTGCGCGAGCGGACCTTGCAGCACCCGATCCACCCAAGGACCCGCGGCATTGACGACAAGGCGTGCAAGGACCTCGCTCTCCGCGCCCGACGGCGCGTCGCGCATGCGCACGCGCCACAGGCCGCTCTCGCTCACTACGGCGACGACCTCGCAGCGCGTCCGCACGATGGCGCCGCGATCGGCGGCGTCGCGCGCGTTGAGGACGACGAGACGCGCGTCGTCCACCCAGCAATCGCTATATTCGAATCCCTTGGAGAAAAGCGGCTTCAGGGGAGCGCCCGCCGCCCCGGTCTGCAGGTCGACGGTCGCGGTCGGCGGCAGTTTCTCGCGCCCGCCGAGATGGTCGTAGATGAACAGACCCGTTCGCAGCATCCAGGCCGGACGTAGCCCCTTGGCGTAAGGCAGGACGAAGCGCAGGGGATGAACGATATGCGGCGCATTGCGCCAGACGATCTCCCGCTCGGTGAGCGCTTCGCGAACCAGCCGGAACTCATAATATTCGAGATAGCGCAGGCCGCCATGAATGAGCTTCGTCGCCTTGGACGACGTGCCGGACGCCAGATCGTCCATCTCGGCCAGCATGACGGAATAGCCGCGCCCGACTGCATCGCGCGCGATGCCGCAGCCGTTGACCCCGCCGCCGATGACGAAAACATCGAACGGCTCGCTCATTCGGGCTTCCAGAATTGATGTCTCAAGACGCGTCCTCGCCGTTCGGCGCTAAACTATCGTCTTGGGCAGCAAGCGCAAATGCGGTCGCTTTCAGGCCGCGCAGGCATGCCGCGTTTCCACCAGCGTGGCCGAAGCCTCGATCAGTACGCGTCCGCAGTGGCGTGTATCGTTCGGCGAGGCGCGAAACCGCGCCGCCATTACATCCACAAGTTCGTCGAGCACGAGCCGGTCGATCGCGTCGACTGCCTCCGAACCCATCCGGCAGGTGCGCGCCATGCGCAGCAGGTCGCGCCGCGCCTCGGCGGCCCGTCTCTTGTCGCCGCTGATGATGAGCCGCCACACGCGCGCATGCTGCCGCGTCATAGGTCGGCTCAAATCCATATTTCCGCCGAAGCAGGAATCGTAAGCCTCGAAAAGGCAATCGCCGACAACCGGGTCGCTCCAGTCGAGAATATCCAGTCTCATATCGTTCGTGTCGTCCAGACGCATGCCGATCTCCGCGCCAAGTCGAATCGTCGTAACGAACGCCAACTCCGGGGATGATCTCATTTTCGACACGTTTCGCAATGGCGTTCCGGCGTTCACGTTTTCGATCACTTAATCGATCACATGGGCGTGAGCGCGGCTGAAGGCTCTGGCCCGTCCCGCCGCATCGCGGCAAAACAGGCGCATGAATTCTCGTCCCGCCTTCCCCCTCGTTCTCACCGGTCCTGTCATCGTCTTCGGCGGTCCCTATTCGAACCTCCATGCGCTGGATGCTCTGCTCGATGAAGCGCGACGCCTGGGCGTTTCGCCCGCGAACATGATCTCGACCGGCGATCTCGTCGCCTATTGCGCCGACCCGCGTGGCGTCGTCGACCGCTTTCGCGAGACCGGCATAAAGTTCATTCGCGGCAATTGCGAAGACCAGATCGCGGGCGGCGCCGCCGATTGCGGCTGCGGTTTCGCGCCCGGCGGCGAATGCGACCGGCTGTCGGCGGACTGGTTCGCGCATGCGATGCGCGAGCTCGACGACGAGCGTCGCGCGTTTCTCGGCAGCGCGCCGGAACGGCTCGACCTCGTCGTCAACGGCTTGCGCATCGCCGTCGTTCATGGCGCGGCGACGCAGCAGAACCGCTTCGTCTTCGCCTCCACGCCCGCGCGCGTGAAGGCGCGCGATCTCGAATTGCTCGACGTCGACGCGATCTTCGCCGGTCACAGTGGACTGCCGTTCAGCGAAACGATCGACGGTCGCCTCTGGCACAATCCCGGCGCGCTCGGCATGCCCGCCAATGAAGGCGATCCACGGGTGTGGTACAGCCTCGTCGCGGCCGGCGCGGAACCGGGGACGCTGTCGATCGAGCATCGTGCGCTCCCCTACGATCACGCCGCCGCTGCAGCGGCCATGGCGCGCGCCGGCCTTCCCGCCGAATACGCGCGCACGCTGGTCGACGGCCTCTGGTCCAATTGCGATTCGCTCGCCGCGCCGGAGGCGGCGATGCAGGGCTCGAAGATGGCGCCGGCCCGGCTCGCATTTTCTCGCCATGCCGATCTGCGCTGGCCGATCGTCGACCGATCTGACGAGGTCCAGGATGATGGCGCGCCGGCGAGCGTCGACTTCGTCGGGCTCGAAACGCTGTGGATCAACACCGGCTCGCTCTGCAATCTCGCCTGCGCCGCCTGCTTCATGGAATCGACGCCGCGCAACGACGCGCTCGCCTATATCTCGGCTGCCGAGGTCGCCGGCCTGCTCGACGAGATCGCGCGCGAAAACCTGGGGACGCGGACGATCGGCTTCACCGGCGGGGAGCCCTTCCTCAACGGCGAGCTGCCCGCCATGTTGCAAGACGCGCTCGCGCGCGGGCACGAGGCGCTGGTCCTGACCAATGCGATGAAGCCAATGCGCCGTCATCGGGAGGCGCTTCTGAAGCTGCGTGACGGCTACGGCGAGCGACTCGCGCTGCGTGTGTCGCTCGATCACTACACGTGCGATCTGCATGAGCTCGAGCGCGGCGCGAACAGTTTCGCCCCGACGCTTGAGGGGCTTGCATGGCTGGCGCGCGAAAAATTCGCGGTAACGATCGCCGGCCGTCTCTATTCCGGCGAACCCGAGGCGATCGTCCGCGCCGGCTATGCGCGGCTTTTCGCCGAGATCGGTCTTGCGCTCGACGCATTCGACCCTGACCAACTGACGCTTTTTCCCGAAATGGACGCGAGCGCCGGTCGTAGCCGCGTGACGCCGGCTATGCTGGCGAATGCCAACAAATCCGGGCGAGACCTGATGTGCGCCGGCGCGCGTATGGCGATCAAGCGTAAGGGCGCGTCTGGCCCGGCCATCGTCGCCTGCACGCTGCTGCCCTACGAAAAGGACTTCGAACTCGGCCCGACGCTGGCTGATGCGCGCGGCGCCGTGTCCCTGACCCATGCCCATTGCGCGACCTTCTGCGTCCTGGGCGGCGCCGATTGCGCGGCCTGAGCCGGGCTTGCGCCCTCCGCGCCGGCGTCCGAAACTACGGCGGTCGCCGGGACCGAGGCCGGCGGGGTGGGGAGCTGGCGTGTGCGTGCGTTTGTGTTGATTGCCGCGGCTTTGGCCTTGGGGCTGATGTCCGGCGGCTGCGATCGGTGTGGCGACCCCGTGAAGATCAACTTTCCGGGCGTAAACGCCTGCAGCGACGCGAAGTGAGCAGGATTTCGCAAGTGTCGGCCTTCGGGGCAGGTCTGCATGCCGATGGGGCCTTGGATCAGGCGCGCCATCGGAAGCATTCGCACCACGGTCGCGCAAGCCGCCCGAGGGCGACAGGACCAGACACAGGGCTATACGAAGTCGCCTGAGGGCGGCAGGACCAAACAAGTCGCCTGACCGGCGCTTCAGGGAGTTGAACAGAATGCTCGCAATGGAACCGTCGGCGTCGAAGGAAATCGCGACGCCGCGCCTCGCGTCGACCGTGCTGCTCGTGCGCGACAGCGCCGAGGGCATGGAAGTCTTCATGGTGGTGCGCCACCACCAGATCGATTTCGCCTCCGGCGCGCTCGTCTTTCCCGGCGGCAGCATCGACAAGGACGATTTCGCCATCGCCGCCGATCATGCGTGCTGCGGCGGCGATCACGGCCTGGATGACAAGGCGCGCGCCTTCCGCGTCGCGGCGGTCCGCGAGACCTTTGAGGAATGCGGCGTGCTGCTGGCTCGCCCGCGCGGCTCGCAGGCGCTCGTCTCCGGCGCGCGCGTCGAGGAGATCACGAAGAAGGCCGCCGGCAAGACTTTTGGCGAGATGATCGCCGCGGAGAACCTGGAGCTGGCGCTCGACCAGCTCACCCCCTTCGCGCACTGGATCACGCCGACGCCGCTGCCCAAGCGCTTCGATACGCATTTCTTCATCGCGGCCGCGCCGCAGGATCAACTGGCCGTGCACGACGGGTCGGAATCGGTCGATTCCATCTGGATCAATCCGGCGCGCGCGCTGGCCGACGCCAAGACGGGCAAATACACGATCATCTTCGCCACGCGCCTGAATGTGGAAATGCTCGGGCGCCAGAATGACGCCGCCTCGGCGATCGAGGCGGCGCGGGTGCGAAAAATCGTCACCGTGCAGCCCGAAGTGCTGCGTCGTGACGATAAGGGCGTGAAACTGAAGATACCGCTGGAAGCGGATTACGGCGGGGACGTATTCGAGTCGTAAGCCGGCTTCCATGCGCAGCGACGCCGCGCATGGAATTGCCCCGGGACCTCCGGCCGGCTGTCGGCCAGGGGCCGGCGGTCCCGGCTTTTCTCAGTGCGCCATCAGCACCGGCAGCGTCATCGAGCTGAGGATGGTGCGGGTAGCGCCGCCGAGCACGAATTCGCGCAGGCGCGAGTGGCCGTAGCCGCCCATGACCAGCAGGTCGGCGTTCTCGTCCGCCGCATAGGACAGGATCAGCGCGCCGACGTCGTCGCCCTTGGGCAGCGTCTTCAATTCGGCGTTGATGCCGTGGCGGGCGAGATTGCGGGTAATGTCGAAGCCCGGCAGATCGCTTGTCGCGCGTTTGCCGTTGACCATGGTCACGATCTCGACGCGGCCCGCGCGCTTCAGCAGCGGCATGGCGCAGGAGACGGCGCGTGCGGCGGCCGCTCCGCCGTCCCAGGCGACAATCGCGCGGCCGAGCTTCGCCGGCCCGCGATGGATGTAAGGCAGAATCAGTAGCGGCCGGCCCGAGTGGAACAGGACGCCTTCCAGCAGCGCATTGCTCGCGTTCTGGTCGGACCCGGCCGGCTGCACGCCGATCGTCAGGTCGAAATTGCGGGCGAGGCGCGCGACCGCATTCGGGGCATTGCCCGGCGCGGGCTCGATCTTGGCGAGTTCGCAGGCGCCTGGACGCGAGGCCGCCTTCTCGAACCGCGCGTAGCCTTCGGAAATCTCGCGATTGCCCGCTTCCAGCGCGTTTTGGACGAGTTCGTAAGGAAATTCGCCCATGAACGCCGGCGCTGGCGGCAATTGCTGAATGACGCCGACGACCGTCGCATGGGCGTCGAACCCCTCGGCCAGGCTGTGCGTATATTCAGCGAGCGCGTCTGCGTCTGCGGCGCGCTCCATGACGACCATGATGTCTTTCACGACAATTCTCCTCGATCGAACCGTGCCTGCTTGATAGGCGCAGCGGGGCGCCGCCGCGTTGCGCAGGATCAACGCGCGCGGCCGCCGATGCAAGGCGATCATTCGAATTGCAGCTATTTGCGCAGCACGACATTCACCGCGCGGCCCGAAAGGCCCGCGCAGGGCGGCGATCTTAACCTGCCGGAGCCGGCGCGGGCGCTTCTATCGGGCGACCCTTGGAGGAAGCTGCATGGTCCGGCCCGAACTGCATCCGCAACGCCGCGCGCCCGACGCCTTGTCGCGACCGTCCGCGCGCCCGCGCCTCGACGCCGTCGCCTGGAACGCGGCGCACGCGCTCGACCGCAACATTGCCCTGTTGCGCGAAAAGCTCGCGGAGGCGAACCGCGAGCCCATGGAACTCAGAAAAGACGGAAAAGCGGCTTAGCGCCGCTTACCACATGCGCTCGAGCATGGTCCGGCGCTCGGCCTTGCGGGCCTTGCGGGCGGCATAGCGGGCGTCGCGCTCGGCCTTCTTTTCGGCTTCGAGCATCGCCTTGAGCTGAGCGTCTTCCTCGCGCTTCTTGGCCTCTTCGGCCTCCATGCGCAGGCGCTCTTCCTCGCGCTGGCGGGCTTCTTCGGCCTCGCGGACCAGACGCTCGGCCTCCTCGCGGGCGCGCTGGGCAGCGCGCTCGGCTTCTTCCTTGGCCCTGCGCTCGGCCTTTTCGGCCTCGCGGATCTTGCGGGCTTCGATAATGGCCTGCCGTTCGGCGGCGCGCGCCTGAACAGCCGGGTCGTCCGAGCCGGGGCGGTTCTGGAACTTTTCGATGAGCGCCTTGCGGGCGTCGGCGGCGGCGGTCTGACGATCCTGAAAACGAGATCCGTTGAAAGAGCGCATTGTGCCTTTGATAGATGTGTCGGATGGAGGTGGCGGCGCGTTAGGCGCGCGGGTTCAATGCCAGAGCGCTCGCCCGGCCGCAACCCTTTGCGCTGCAAAAATGGTTTGCAATTCCGGTATGTGTGCGTCGCTGTTTTGTCTGGAGCGCTGGCATGCTACGCCGTCCGGCGCAGCAGCCTCCCAGGAGAAAACATGCCGCTCGACGCCCAGGCCATAGCTACGTTGAAGACCGTTTCGACGGCCACGATCACCACGGTCCTGCTGAAAAAGGGGCTGCGAAACGTCTGGATTCGCGGCGCGAAGCCGATCCGGACTGGCCAGCCGCGTCTGGTCGGCCCGGCCTTCACGCTGCGCTTCGTGCCGGCCCGCGAAGATCTGGCGACGCCGGAATCCTGGGGCAATCCGATCTCCACCCGCGCCGCCATCGAGGCCATGCCCGAGGGCGTGATCGCCGTCATCGACGCCATGGGCGTGCAGGACGCCGGCGTATTCGGCGACATTCTGTGCGCCCGCATGGCCAAGAAGAACGTGGCCGCCATGGTGACGGACGGCGTCGTGCGCGACCTCGCGGGCGTGCTCTCGACGAACCTGCCGATCTGGTGCTCCGGCGTCGCCGCGCCGTCCTCGGTGACGGGCCTGACCTTCGTGAACTGGGCCGAGCCGATCGGGTGCGGCGGCGTCGCGGTCTTCCCGGACGATGTCATTGTCGCCGACGACGACGGCTGCGTCCTCATTCCACAGGCCATGCTCGACCATGTGCTGGCCACCGCGCCAGAGCAGGAGCGGATGGAAGGCTGGATCATGGAAGAGGTCGGCCGCGGCGAGAAACTGCCGGGCCTCTATCCGATGAACGAGGCGACCAAGGCGCGCTACGAGGCCTGGAAGAAGGGGTGAGCTGGAACCCTCTCCCCGCTTGCGGGGAGAGGGCAGGGTGAGGGGCCGGGGCGCGCCCTCACTTTTCCGAACTTGCCAGCCCCTCATCCGGCGCGTCGCGCCACCTTCTCCCCGCAAGCGGGGAGAAGGGATCAAGCGGACACTCTCGTGAAGCTCACCCCCTCCGCCACCGGCGTCTTCCCCATTGCCCCCACGCCATTCGCACCCGACGGCGCGATCGACTGGGCGAGCGTCGATCGTCTCTTCGAGTTCTATGCGCGCATCGGTTCGGACGGCATGACCGTGCTCGGCATCATGGGCGAGGCGCCGAAACTCGAGCCGCAAGAATCGTTGGCCATCGTCAAACGCGCCGTGGCGATCATGGGCGGCAAGCCCATCGTCGTCGGCGTCTCGGCGCCGGGCTTCGCCGCCATGCGCGCGCTTGCCCGCGAGGCGATGGAGGCGGGCGCGGCCGGCGTGATGATCGCGCCGCCGAACACCTTGCGCACCGACGACCAGATCGTGACCTATTACGCGCAGGCCGCCGACGCCATCGGCGGGGACGTCCCCTTCGTCGTGCAGGATTATCCGCTGATCACCAGCGTAGTGATGACGCCGGGCGTCATCCGTCGCATCGCGACCGACAACGCCAATTGCGTGATGCTGAAGGCCGAGGACTGGCCGGGGCTCGAGAAGATCTCGACGCTGCGCAAGTGGCAGGCCGAAGGATCGCTGAAGCCGATGTCGATCCTCGTCGCCAACGGCGGCCTGTTTCTGGATTTCGAGATGGAGCGTGGCGCCGATGGCTCCAATACCGGCTACGCCTTCCCGGAAATGCTGATCGACGTCGTGCGCCTTTCCAAGGCCGGTGAGCGCGATCGCGCGCACGACCTCTTCGACGCGCATCTGCCGCTGCTGCGCTACGAGCAGCAACCGGGCGCTGGCCTGGCCGTCCGCAAATACGTGCTGACGAAGCGCGGGATTTTGACGCATGACGCGCAGAGAAAGCCGGGCGCCGGGCTGAGCGCGACAGCGAAGGCGGAGGTGGATTTTTTGCTGCAGCGGCTGGCGCGGGTGGATTCTCGCGCAGCAGTTTAACGGCCCTTCCTTCTCCCGCTTGCGGGAGAAGGTGTCATGCGAAGCATGACGGATGAGGGGCGCACCGAAACGGCAAGGTTTGGGAGAAAACGCGGCGCCCTCGCCCGACCTCGCTTCGCGAGGCCACCCTCTCCCGCTTTGCAGGAGAGGGGGTCACGGAATCATCCGCGTGATCTCCGGAATGCAGAAATCGAAATCGCAGCCTTGTCCGGCCTGCGTCACCGTCTCGAAATAGAGTTTTTCATACCCGCGCTTGCCCTTGCCGTCGGGCGACGGCGGCAGCGCAGCGCGGCGATGCGCCAGCTCCTCGTCACTGACAAGCAGATCGATCCGCCGTCCCGACGTATCAAGACGAATACGGTCGCCGTCGCGCACCAGCGCCAGCGGCCCGCCATCCGCAGACTCCGGGGCGATGTGCAGCACGATCGAGCCGAAGGCGGTGCCGCTCATGCGCGCATCGGAAATGCGCACCATGTCCTTCACGCCGGCAGAAGCGAGTTTCTTGGGGATCGGGATGTAGCCGGCCTCCGGCATGCCGGGCGCGCCCTTCGGCCCGGCGTTGCGCAACACCAGAACATCGTCCGCGCGCACATCGAGCGCGGGATCGTCGAGCCGCGCCGCGAGATCGGCCAGCGAGTCGAACACGACAGCGCGTCCCTCGTGTTGTAGCAGCGCGGCCGTCGCCGCCGATTGCTTGATGATCGCGCCATCGGGCGCGAGATTCCCGCGCAAGACCGCAATGCTGCCGCCGGAATGAATGGGGTTTTCGCGCGAGCGCACGACGTCTTGAGGCCAGGCGGGCGCCGCGTCGATCGTTTCGCCTAGCGTGCGGCCCGCGATCGTCATGCAGTCGAGCGACAGCTGATCGCGGATTTCGCGCAGCAACGTCGCGCACCCGCCGGCCTTGTGCAGATCCTCGAGGTAATGCGCGCCGGTCGGCTTCATGTCGACGAGCACAGGCGTTTCGGCGCCGAGCGCATCGAATTTTTCGAGATCGACGCCTATGCCGAGGCGTCCCGCCATGGCTGTCAGATGGATGATGGCGTTGGTCGAACCGCCAGCGGCCAACACGACGCGTAGCGCATTGACGAAGGCGGCGGGTGTCATGATCTGCGACGGCTTCACCTTCTCGGCCGCGATCGCAACGGCGCGCGCGCCGGTCATTTCCGCGAGCCTCCGTCGCTCCGAGGAAACAGCCGGAGCGCAGGCCGCGCCCGGCAGCATCATGCCGAGCGCTTCCACGGCGAGCGCCATGGTCGAGGCCGTCCCCATCACTGAGCAAGTCCCGACCGTCGGCGCAAGTTCGGAGTTTGCCGCTTCAATCGTCGTTTCATCAATTTCGCCTGCCCGATAACGCGCCCAAAAGCGGCGGCAGTCGGTGCAGGCGCCGATCCGCTCGCCGCGGAACGAGCCCGCGAGCATCGGGCCTGTCACGAGCATGATCGCGGGAACATCGGCGCTCGCCGCGCCCATCAGCAGTGCGGGCACAGTCTTGTCGCAGCCGCCGATCAGGATCACGGAATCCATGGGCTGCGCGCGGATCATTTCCTCCGTATCCATCGCCATGAGATTGCGCAGATACATGGAGGTTGGATTGGAAAAGCTTTCCTGGATCGAGATGACCGGAAAGGGCACGGGAATGCCGCCCGCCAGCATGACGCCGCGGCTCGCGGCCGCTATGAGGTCCGGCGCATTGGCGTGGCAGGCGTTGTAGCCGGAATCGGTATTCACGATCCCGACGATGGGCCGCGACAGCGCGTCGTCCGTATAGCCCAGCGCCTTGATGAAGGCCTTGCGCAGGAAGAGCGAGAATTCCGCGTCGCCATAGTTGGCGAGGGACTTGCGCATACCGCTCGTCACGTTCGCTATTCCTTGTACCAGGTGACCTGCACGCCGTTGGCGAGCAGGCGTCCATCCTCGCTCCACAGGGCGCAGGTCTGGTCTGCGAAGCAATCGTGGAAGACATCGGCATTGGCGTCGCCCAGTACGGGCGCCGCGCCGATGCGGGCAAGTTCCTCGCCGCCGACATGAAAATAAGTCGTCATCGACACGGTCGCCATCGGCTGGAACGTACCGCGCACGAGCATGATGCGCACGAGGAACGTGTCCGAGAGCGCCGCGAGAGAGACGAAGTCGAGGGGGCGTGCAGGCGCATCCTGTAGCCAGATCAGCGAGCGCGCGGGCCGCAGCACACCATCGTTGCGCGGAAACTTGCCGAGATCGCCCTCGATGTAGCGCATGTCGTAGCGCTCCACCCAGGGAATCGGCCGGGGAATGTCCGGCGGCGCGACGTCCTTGAAGGCCGGTGTTCTTGGCGCGGCCGTCGGCAGATGCGTCCAGGTCGGCCGCCGTACGCCGCAGACGACGCTCGCAGTCGCCGCGATGGCGCCGTTCTGCGAGAGTTCGACCGACCAGTGCTGCGTATTCTTGCCGCCGCGAATGAGACGCGCCTCGATCTCGAAGGCGCCGTCGGCGATGGCGCCACAGAAATTGACGGTCAGCGCGATCGGATCGGCGAGACGGCGCTCGTCGATCATCACCGCGTTGAGCAATGCGGCGGCGGTCACGCCGCCGAACGGCCCGGCCATGTTGGCGTAGGCGGGGCTCGTCGCGCCGCGCAGGATTTTTCCATCGCGCTCGAGTTTGATGGCTTGATCGAGCGGGTGCAGGTCGTTCATCGGATCATCCGTTTGAAATCAAGTCAGGCGAAGCTCACTTCGGCTTCCATCGCGAGTCCGCCCTGCGCGTTGCGCGCCCAGAGTTTCGCCGACCCGCCGTCGGTCGACGGCGCGCCACGCACAGAGAACGGCGCAATGTCGAACAGGGGGCTCATGGCCCGAAAGCGGAAGCTCTCGAGCCTGCGCGGCTCGTTGCGGCGCGCGAGATCGACCAGCAGCGTGGCGATCAGCGGGCCATGTACGATGAGGCCGGGATAGCCCTCGACTTCCGTCACGTATTTGCGGTCGTAGTGGATGCGGTGACCGTTGAAGGTCAGCGCCGAATAGCGGAACAGCAGAACTTCGTCGGGATGAATGTCGCGCGACCAAGCGGCGCTTTCCGGCGCGGGCTTCGGCGGCGGCGGTTTGTCGCCGGGATTTGGCATGTCCCGATAGACGATGTCCTGCTCCTCGGTGAAAGAGCCTCCCGACGAACTGGAAATTTCGTGCCGCAGGGACACGAACACGAGTTGTCCCGTCGCGCCCGATTTTGCGGTGACGTCGAAAATGGTGGAGGTGCGCTTGATCGTGTCGCCGACACGCAGGGGCTGCCGAAATTCGAATCGACTTCCCGCCCACATGCGGCGCGGCAGTTCAACCGGCGGCAGAAATCCACCGCGCCTGGCGTGGCCGTCAGGGCCGATCTCGGATTGGCGGTGGACGGGGAGAAAATACATCCAATGCCAGAGGTCGGGCAGAACGTCGCCATGGCCAAGCTTTGGATCGTCGCGGTCGAGCGTCGCCGACATTGCCGCGACCGGATAGGTCGTCACGACATCCTCGAGCGTCTCCGACCGCCCCTTCCAGGCGGACAGCTTCTCGATATCGACCTTCGCGCCCATGCATAGCCTCCAATTGGGCGCGAATTTACGCTGACGGCGGGTGCGGCGCCAAATGCGCGGGGCGGCCATCCGCCATGCGCCGCCATCTCGGACGGTCGCATGCAGAATTCGTTAGGAAAGTCTTGATATTCACTTTGTCGTAAGGATTTGGCCGCTGACAGGGAACGCGTGGCAATGACCGATATGGGGCATTTTCTGCCGCCGCTGTCGCTGGTTCTGGCCTTTTTCGTCTACGCCCTGAGCGTCGAGGAACTGACGGCCTGGTGCCACCAGGTCGAGAATCTCTCGCGCCGCGCGCCGCCACGCTTCTGGGCCTTCGTCAGCGTGCCCGCGGGGCTCGGCGGGCTCGGCATGTACGCGCTGATTGCGCTCGCCGGCTTTCACATCGGTATCGTGCCGGCGCTGATCCTGCTCGGCGTCTGCCTTCTGGCGGTGGCGGTCGACACCGTCGTGTTCGACGTTGTTTTTCGTCGCAAGCGGTACTGGACCCGTCCCGTCTTTCTGGCGCTTTTCTATGGCGATGCGGCCTATGTCTTCGCAAAGTTCGTCGCGGGCGCCGGGCTCATGCCCGGCATGTCCGCGCATCTGGCGTGATCGAAGCGCTCAGGCCGGCGGCGTGAGACTGGCGTCCTGAGCAGCGGCGAAAGCGCAGGCGCGCTCGAACAGCGCGCGACGCGCGGCGATCGGCATGGCGATGGTCGATTGCACCAGACAAGCTATGTGGCGCGGCTCTATCGCCGCGATGAAGGCGTCTTCCTCGCGGGCGCTCTCGAATCCTTCGGTCCAGCGCGAAAGGCAGAGTGACTCTTCGGTCGCGAACAGTCCCGCCTGATCCAGCCCGACCGCGCGGTCGGCGAAGACGCCGTAGAGAATGTACTCCGCGAAATGCGGGGCGCGCGCGAGCGCGACGCGCCAGTCGGTCCCCGCGACCTGCGCGATGCGTTCAGTCAATCCGCGTGCGACCGAGCGACGCCAGACGACCAGCTGGTCGATATATTCCGCGCCGAAGAAGTCGCTCGCCTCAAGGCCGAGCAAGCGGCCGGCCGCCGCATGCCAAGTGCGATGCGAGGCGCGCGCCACCATCTCCGGATGCCGATACAGGCGCACACGTTCGCCGCTCGCGAGATGCTCCATGCGCAGCGGACGGATGAACGCATTGTCGCTGTCGACATGCACGACGATCTCGGTGTCGGCGTTTGCCGCGGCCGAAATCTTCATGATCTGCTGCGCGATCCAGCCGCGCACGGGCAGGCTGAAGGGCGTGATGTACACATTGCGGCGCGGCAGGCGCAGTCGCGCGCGCCATGCGGGCCTCGGCATCGGCGCCTTGCGGAACCACCAGGGCAGGAGGGATTCCTGCGTCGCAATCTTGCGCCGGGACGACGCGAGATCTGCGAAGAGCGCAACATCGGCCTTCGGAACGTAGAGCCAGTGAACCATGTTCGGCGGCGCGAACCGGTCGATCGTCTCGCACAGAAGCCGGCAGACCTCGAGATCGCCGCGAAAGGAGCAGGTGACGAGACTGGCGGTGAGCGCTTCCGATGTCGCGCTCATCGCGCCCAGTCCATCGGCTCGATTGGCGCAAAGGTCGAACGCACGACATGCGGCCGCTCGAAGCGCTCGGGATATTGCAGGACCTCCGTCACTTCGGTCACGTGCACCGCGAAATCCTCGTCCAGGCGGCTCGGCCTGTTCTCGCGGATCGCTTGCGCGAGTTCAGCAACGCCGCGTGAAAAATCCATGGTGGGCTTGCCGTGTCCGCCGCGGAACGGCGTCGGGCGCGCATGCGGAACGCGGCTGCCGCCGAAACCGCCGAAGCGGCGCTCCAGAATGCGCGAGAGCCGTCCTTCCGAGGGGCGTCGCAACACGACCGGGCAGGCATAGTCCCATGGCTCCTTGATATCGAGCGCGCCGTCTTCGCCGATCACGCGAAAGCGGTGCTCGTAGGGCGCGACGATCGAATTGGTGAGACGCGCCACGATTCCGTTGTCGAATTCCAGCATGCCGACGGAAAAATCGGGCGCGGGATGGGGCAGGGGAGGCGCGACTTTCTTCTCGGCGATCAGCAAGGCGGCGAAGGACGTCACGCGGCGCACCGGCCCGAACATGCCGGCGAGCATCGTGAGAGCATAGCCCGCATGTTCGAACGTGCATCCGGTCTCGAACTCGCCGCGCGCCGGCCAGACGCGGCCGGATCGGCTGACCCATGTCTGGTAGTTCGCGCGATGCACCATGCCGTCGTCGAGTTCGGCATAGGCGAGCACCGGCTTGCCGATTTTGCCGTCGCGTACGGCCTTCCAGAGCGTCTGCGCGGCCTCGCCGAGCAGGTTGCACGGCGCGGCGCCGATCCGCACGCCGGCCGCGCGTGCGCGGTCGCGCAGCGCGATCGCCTCTCCGGTCGTCATCGCCAGCGGCTTCTCGGTGTAAACGTGCTTGCCGGCCGCAATCGCCGCATTGGTTACGTCGGCATGGTTTTCCGGATCGGTAAGGTTGACGACGATTTGGATTCTTTCGTCGCCGAGCGCTTCGTCGAGTCCCGAGTAGGCGGCGTCGCCCCAGCAAGACCGATAGGCGGCGAGCCTTTGCGGGTCGCGATCCCAGACGCCAACCAGCTCCAGAACGCTCGTGTGCAGCGGGAGGCAATGTCGATAGGAATCCGCAACGTAGCCGCAGCCGACAATCGCGATTCCAGTCCGGGAAGCTGCGTCCATTTCGTGTCCCAACGCGCCGCCTGCAGGCGCAAGTCCGGGCGAAATTAACCTCGTCAGCGTTGCCACCTGATGAATGAGATCGCGCCAGCGCGCTTAAATCACGGCATTTGTTTCAAATGCGAGCACATTCACGAAGGGAGGCTTATCGGCGGGGATGGTTCCTATGAGCCGCAAGATCGGCGGTCGGCGAGTTTCGTCGGACCCCGCGCCGCGGGCACAGGGATCAGGGACGCGTAATGAGCATCGGCATTGTCATACCGGCTTACCGCTCCGCGGAAACGCTCGGGCGAACGATCTGCAGCTGCCTGCCGCATGTCGATCCGCGCAACATAGTCGTGGTGCTCGATGGACCCGACGACGATGCCGAGAAAGCCGCGCGCGAGGCATCTCGGAAGTCGCGCATCCTCGTCATGCCGCAAAATTGCGGTGCGCCGGTTTGCCGCAACGAAGGCCTGGCCTTGCTCGATACCGACTATGTCATGTTCCTTGACGCGGACGACTACATCGAGGGGCCGCTGCTGGCAGGCGCGAGCCGCATCGCCCGCGACGTTCAGGCCGACATCGTCCTTTCGCCCTTCTGTTTCGAAATGCCTGACGGCTCGCGGCGCGCCTTCGACCCGAAAACGCGCTACGCCGCTTTCGATCGCGATGCGATCGTCGCTCAGTGGCTCATCGGCGGATATACGCCGCCTTGCGCGGTCGTCTGGCGGACGAAATTCGTCCGCGATATCGGCGCATGGGACGAGACGCTCGCCAAGAACCAGGACGGCGATATCATGTATCGGGCGCTGCTTCTCGGTGCGCGGGTCGCTGGCTCGAGCGAGGGGATGGGCGTCTACGTGCAATCCGAAGACCCGAGCCGGATAACCCGCCGCAACACGAGAAAGACGCTGACGTCACAATTGACCGTGCTCGACCGCGTGCGGGCCGACCTGCCGAAAATGCTTCGTCCACCGGTATGCGAATTGGCTCTCGCATATTACGGCCTTGCGAAGCTCGCTTACGACGGCGAGGTGGACGATATCGGCCGGCGCGCCGAAACGCTGGCGCGGCGGCTCGGGCTCGAGGGGCAGCGCGGCACGCCGGCGCATGTGGTCATCGCCTCGTGCATCGGGCTGCGCGGCAAGCAGCGTCTGGTCAATTTCGTCCGTCGTTCGGTGGAGACGCTGGCGCCGTCGGCCGCCTAGTAGCGATACTTCATGCCGAGCGAGACGGAATTGCGCGTGTAGCCGCCAAACGCATCGGTAGAAAAGATCTTCGAGAACTCATACGAGCCGAGCAACTCGATATTGTGGGTGATATGATACCCGGCCTCGATCCCTGTGCGCCAGCCATTGTCGCGGCGGGCGCTGGCGAGATAGGTCGTGTGTTCGTAACTCGCGCGCCACGTCGCCGTGAAGTCTTTGAAAGGTTTGAAGACGGCGCTCAGCCGCACCGTCGTCGCCTTGCTGGGATAGCCGTTGGGATTGGCGGGCGATGGCAGGCTGGAATCGGTAAACGTCTGGTCGAGCGCCGCGCGCACCGTGATCCAGCGTGTCGGATACCAGTAGATCTGTCCCCCGATGACGGGACTGGACGCGGTTCCGATGATGCCGTTCCGATAGAATTGCTGCTGCACGCCGGCATAGACCTCGCCACGGAACAGGCTGATCCGATCCGAACCAACGCCTGCGATCGCGCGGTAGCCACGCGAGTTGTATGGCGCATTCGTATAGTCGCGCGCATTGCCGCTGGCCTCGCCGAACGCATAGATCGCCGGCGTGATCCAGCCGCCGATGCGTACCGTCGCCGTCTCGACCCGACTGTTGCGATAGCTCTGTGGCGACCAGCCCGTAGATGTCTCGAAAGCGTGATAGGCGGTCGCGGCGGCGTCAAGAGACAGGCCGACGAACATTCGACCGAAGGTCTTTTGGACCGCGACCGTTCCTTTCAGCCTGTCGCTGATCTGTGGCGAGGCGATCGTGGAAAGAACATTATTGTTGACGATGAAATTCGAGCCGATCGCCAGACCCGTGCGATCGTATTCGAGCTTGCCCTTGATGGTGAGGTCGTGTGTCGGCGTCCAGACCTGCTCGACGCCAGCGCGCGCCGATACTGTATCGGCGCGTCCGACGCCAGGGTAGATGCGTGCGTCAACAGAGCCGAACAGCGTCGTCTTCGATCCCCCGACCTCGCGCACCGCGACGATTTCGGGCGCCATTCGTAAGCCGGGCGCGGCGATCTTGTTGGTTCGCGACCACACGAGATTGTCATCGAAGGTCACGCCAGCGATGATCGAGGGATAGAGCATCCAGCTTTCGAAGGGAACGCCGCGATATTCGCGCCCCGGCCGCATCAAGGGGTTCTTGGTGTCATGTCGGACGGGCGCGAGCAGGGCGATCGTGTCGTCCGACACGCTCGTCGGCTCGGGCGCCTGTTGCGCCGAGGCAAGGCCAGGCGCGAAGGCGATCAGCGCCACGCTCAGGCGCGGGGTAAGGCGCATCGAGGCCGCCCGCCGCTCAGAAATAGCGCTCGGGCACACTGACGAGATCGCCGGGATAGACCGGGATATCGGGCGAGAGCCGGAATTCCGTCAGCCCTTTCTCGCCGGCGCGCTTGACGAGAACCTTCGACTTGCTCGCCCTGTAGGTGAAGCCGCCTGCGACGGCAACGGCGCTCAGGACGTTCAGCCCGTTGCGATAGGTATATTCGCCGGGCTTTTCGACCTCCCCCATCACGTAGATCGGGCGCGAAGAGACGACGTCGACCGTCACGACGGGATTGAGAAGTATCTGACTGGAGCGAAGACGGGTCGCGATCGAGGATTCGATCTCCTTCTTCGTCATGCCCGCGACGCGAACCCCGCCGATCAGCGGAATCTGGATCATTCCGTTCGCGTCGATCTCGTAGTCGCCGGACATTTTGTCCTCGCCGTAGATCACGAGCTTAATCTTGTCGCCTGACTGCGTACGTGGTTTCGGAATGTCGGCAGTCGTCGCCGAATAGGTCGCGGGCTTCACGTGATCCGACAGCGTGTCGCATCCCACGAGCGCAAGGCACGCCGTCGCCATTATAGCGTGAGCGAAAATTCGTCTTGCCAACGTCTTCATGACAATCGCCTCGTACGTCGCCAGCTCCGTCCCCTCGGCGGGGAACCCTGGCGACAGGCAGGTTTCGAGATCACTCGGTATCGACGACGCGCAATTGCGGCGCGCCTCTGAATACGGAGGGCAGGGACAATTTGATCAGTGCGAAGCCGCAGCCGATGTATCGACCGACCAGGCGCTTGGGGTCGCCGATCATCCGCCAGAACCATTCCATGCCCATGCGTCGCACCCATATGGGAGCGCGCACGGAGTGCCCGGAAATGAAGTCGAGCGCGGCGCCGACGCAGAGAAAACCGATATCGGGACAGCGGCGGTGCAACGCGTCCGCAAGCACCTCCTGTTTGGGCGCGCCGAGCGAGACCACGCAGACGCGCGCACCGGATTGCGCGAGCCGGGCCGCGAGTTCGTCGACCGTGGCGTCGTCGATGGCCGCGGGCAGTTGCGGCGTCTCCGCGCCTGCGATCATCAGGCCGGGATATCGATCTTTCAGAATGCGCAGGCCCGCCTCCTGCGATGCGGGACTCGGGCCGATGAAATAGAGCGGCAGGCCATGTCTGGCCGCCTCGCGACACATCGGCTCGAGCAGATCGGCGCCGGTCGTGCGTTCGAGGGCAGGCGCCTTGCGACGATCGACCGACCCTGCGCGAGGAGATTTGCGGCGGTCCGGGCCGCGCGCAAGCCAGACGATCGGCCAGCCGTCGGCGGTAATATAGTCGGCGCGCGCATAGGCGTCGCGAAACGGCCCGCTCTTGTCGAGCTTGACCATGTGGTCGAGATTGACGGTGAAGAAGGTGAAGCCCTTGCAGGCCAGCGCATTGCCGATGATCGCGTCGAGCGCGCGGCGCATGTTGACCATGTTGACGCGAAGTTCCGAGGGCCGAGGTCGGGAATCTTCAGCGAGTCCGTTCAGACTCATACATTTACTCCGGCTACATCACGCAACGTTACACATCGCGTAAGGTAAACGGCGGCAGTAAAAACGTCGTTAAGCCGCCACGAGTCTTAACGCGCGGTGGCTTCGCGATAGATCGGCCGGATCTTGGCGAAGGACATCTTGCCGCGCGCGCCGGCGAGCGCCTGGAGATTGTCGGCCAATGTGTCGACGCCGCGTATCCGCGCGAAGGGCAGGCGCGCGAGTAATAGCAGAGCCTGGGCGACCGCCCTGACGCGGATTGTCCAGCGGGCGAGGCGCGGGCGCCCGCTCGCATTGGCGACAGCCGCCGCATAAGCCTGACCGCCGGCGAAGAAACGCCGTCGCAGATAGGCCGCGTCGCAGCGCGCCGCAGGCACGAACTCCTGCGCGCGAGCTTCCGGCAACCAGCCGAACCGGCAACCGTCGCGCTGCATGCGGCAGATCAGGTCGTAGTCCTCGCCGCCGCCATTGCCGAAGGCGAGATCGAACAGTCTTCCGTCCTGCGGCAACGAAGCACGGCGAAACACCGAATTGTTTGTGGCAAGCGCGACCGTCGTCGTTTTGAGAGGGCCGAACGCGACCAGATCGACGCCGCGCGGCGCATCGAGCGCGCGCGAGAACAATTGGCGCGCCCGCGCGCCTGCCCGCGCCGGCGTCTCGAAAACGGGATGGACGGCGCCGAAGAACGCGTCGTGCGGCAGGTCGCAAAGGGCTTCGGCGACTTCGACGAGCCAGCCTTCCGCGATCTCCTGATCGTCGTCGAGAAAAGCGATCGCCTGCCCGACGCAGGCGCCTACGCCGGCATTGCGCGCGATCGAAATATTGGGCGGATGCGCCTCGACGAGGCGCGTCGGAAACCGCGAATTCGCAGCGAATTCCTGCACGACATCGCGCGCGGAGGAATCATCGGAATTGTCCACGACCACGATCTCGAGCGCGAAACCGGCGGGCGCGCGCTGGACCGCGACGCTGTCGAGCGCTTTGCGCAGGAGCTTCTCGCGATGAAAGGTGCAGATGACGAGGGAGAGGGCGACGGGGCCCTCGACGGCGTCGTTCATCACAGGCGTCCCGTCATGGGCGTGTCGAGGTCTCGTGCGCGCGAAAGCAGCAGCAGCGCGAACACCGAGAAATTGCTGAAGATCTCGCCGCGCATGAAAAGCGACGCCTCTGTGAGATTGTGGAGCAGGAAGAGCAGCAGAATCGCCGCCAGGCCACCGAGAAAGACGCGGGATTCGCGTCGGCCCTTGCAGAAAAGCGCGCGGGCGCCGCCGATCAGGGCGCGCTGCGTTACGTAGAAGGTCGCAAAAACGGTCATCGGCAGACCGATGTGCAGCCACAATTCGAGATAGCCGTGGTGCGCCTGGTTGATGACGCCGGTTTCGACGGAGGCGAGCCAGCTTCCAAATTCCGCGCGCAAGAGAGGATCTTTGGCCTGGCCGACGTCCCAATAGGCTCCGTAGCCGTAGCCGAGCCAGAAGCGCTTCTCCGCGTCTTGGCGCGCGAACGCCCACAATTCCTCACGGCCTGAATACGAGGTGTCGCCGATCAGCGCGGCGAGCGCTGCGCTGAACTCGAAATCGTACAGCGCCAGCCAGACGAGGGCCGCCGCAAGGATGAGCGCGCCCGCGAGTCCCGCCGCCATGAGGAACGTCGCGCCGAGCTTTTCGGCGAGCGCCACGAAGACGACGCCCGCGACGCCAAGCAGGGCGAGGTTCATCGACGTGCGGGATTTCGTGACGAACAGAAAGCCGAAAGTGGCGGCGAGCACGAGAAGCGCAAGCAGAATATGCCGCTTGCCGGCGCCGACCAGCCACGTCGCTCCGACAACCATCGTGATCAGGGCCACAATGCCCGCGACATTCTTCTGCGTATAGATCCCCTTGACGCCGATGGGCGTGATCGCATCGCCCGGCAACGCGATGGTTGCCAGAATGTTGATTGCGATGATGATCGCCAGCGTCGCGAACAATTGCGTGTGCAGTCGGCGAAGATCGGTGGCGCCCACGGCGACGGCGAAGGAGATCGCCGTAAGCAGGAAGAACAGAACGCTCCGCCTTAGCGTGAGCGCCGGGAATTGCGACCACGCGATGCTGGCGAGGCAGAAACCGACGATGAAGATCAGGCCCAGATTGCGGGTCAGCGTGCGCAGGGCGACGTCGCGAGCCATCCAGATGACAGCAAGCGCGAGGCCGAACAGCGAGAATACGACGATGCGGTCGAGGATGGAGCCGTCGGCGCGTTGGGCGACCGAGCCGGTCTGCAACGGGTGCGTGCCGATGAACGTCAGCAGCAGAAAGCCGATGAAGAGGACGCTGGTGGTGCGTTCCAGGCGTAGATCGTCGGCCGGTCGCGCGGGCGCCATTTGGTAGTGCATGGTCAGCGCGTCGGTCGAACTCATGCCCTGCCGAACTCGAAACGATTGATGAAGCGGATCGTCGTCACCCGCTTAGGGGATTGGTTACGCTTGGTCCCTACCTTTGCGGCACAAACGTCAACATTCCCTTGCGCCAGACGAGACGGTCCTCGATGCGCGCCGCGTGCCGGAGTTCCGCATGGAGACCGTTTCGATCGTCATCCCGACGTTGAACCGGCAGACGTGCCTCCAGCGCGCTCTCGCCAGCGTTCGCGCCCAGCAAGCGGAAGGCGTCGAAATCGAGATCATCGTCGTCGACAATTCCAGTGACGCGAGCGCCCGCGCGACGGTCGCGGCTTTCGGCGTGGATGGCTTGCGTATCCTCTATCTCAGCGAGCCAGCGCCGGGCGTCGCGACCGCCCGCAACGCCGGCGTGCGCGCGGCGCAGGGTCGCTGGATCGCCTTCCTCGACGACGACGAGGAAGCGCGAACGGACTGGATCGCGGAAATGCTGCGTGTCGCACTTGACACCGGCGCGCAGGCCGTTTTCGGCCCGGTCGAGGCGCGCGCCGACGACGCTGCGGAGATTGGCGGTTTCGCGCCCTATTTCTCGCGCGCGATCGACCGGCCTGATGGCGACGACATCACTGAGCTTTCGGCCTATCTCGGCACGAATAATTCCATGTTCGAACGCGCGCTCTGCCTCTCCGACGGCGCCCCATTCGAGGAAAGCCTGAACGAGATCGGCGGTGAGGACTCGCTTCTTCTCGAACGTCTGGCCATGCGTGGTTTCCGCTTCGCATGGGCCGCGCGCGCGGGCGTGATCGAATGGGTGCCGCAGCGCCGGCTCGACTGGGCCTATGTCTGCAAGCGCAAGTTCCTCTCCGGCCAGATCCGGGTGTTCGTGCAGGACATGGCGGCGCCCGGCAGGGGCTGGCGCATTGCATTCTGGATGGTTGCGGGGCTCGTGCAATTCGTCGTCGCCGGCGCGCTTGCTGTGCTCTTCCGACCCTTCGACCGCGCACGCGCGCAGCGCGCATCCGCGACGGCCTACGGCGGCCTCGGCAAGGTTCTGTGGACGCCGCGCTTCCGCCCGACCTTGTATGGGTCAGGCCTGATTTCCTGATGTTTTCGAACGCGCCGACCCGCCGCGTCTTTCTTGCGGGCGGTGTCGCCGTCGCGACAGGCGCGGCTTTTTCGAAGGCATTCGCGAACGACGCCGCCATAACGCTGCGCCTCGCGAGCAAGCCAGGCGACGAGATCAGCCCGCTCGTGTTCGGTTCCAACGAGATCGGCGTGATGGACGGCGGTCCGCCCTCGGCGGTCTTCGACAAGCGCGCCCGAGTCGCTGCGCGCCGCTTTGGCGGCGATCTCGCCACGACCTATAATTGGGTCAACAACGCCTGCAACGCCGGCAAGAACCACAATCAGGCGAACGGCGGTTTCCTTTTGGAAACGATGCAGATTCCGCGCGGCGAATGGGCGCGCCCGGCGGTCGTCGTAGAGGCGATGCACGAGGCGTCCCTCGAGATGGGCGCCCGCAGCCTCGTGACCCTGCCGCTATCGCCTTACGTTGCGGCGGATATGGACGGCGTCGTCGACGCCTCGCAATCGGCGCCGTCGAAACGTTTCACGCCAACCAGGTGGACGACGGGCGCGCGCTCGAAAGACCCGATCGACCACTCGGTCTGCGATCTGCCGCATCTCGTCGCGCGGCTCGTCGACAAGTACGGCGATGCGAAATCGGCGCGCGGCGTATTCGCTTACGCGCTCGACAACGAGCCGGGCCTGTGGACCAAGAACCATCCGCGGGCGATGCCTGCGCGCATGGCGATCGACGAGTTCATCGCGCGCTCGATCACGGCGGCGCGCGCCATCAAGGCCGTCGATCCCTCGGCGCTCGTTTTCGGTCCGTCGAGCTGGGGTGCGACCGAGATGGTCGACTTCCAGAACGCGCCGGACTGGGCGGCGCATGCGCGCTACGGCAGTTTTCTCGCGCTTTATCTCGACGCGTTTCGCAAAGCTTCAGAACAGGACGGCAAACGCCTGCTCGATACGCTCGACATCCACTGGTACCCGTTCTCCAGTCGCGGCTCGTTGTTTCGCACCGATACCGAAAGCCTGGACGGCGCGCGCCTGGATGCGCCGCGCTCGCTCGATGAATACGGCTTTCGTGAAGACTCGTGGGTCTCGCGCGCATTGCAGCGCAAGGAAGAGGACCGACCCGCTCTGCCCATCCTGCCGAGCTTGCGGCGCATTATCGCGCGCAATTTTTCAGGCACCAAGCTCTCGGTCAGCGAATTCAACTACGGGCTCGGCAAACGCGTTCCGTCAGCGCTTGCCCTTGCCGATGCGCTCGGGCGTTATGCGACGAACGGCGTGTTCCTGGCGACGCATTGGGGCAGTCTCGCAAACCTTCTGAGTGAATCCTATCGGCTCTATCGCGCGCAGGATGTCGCCGGCGGCGCATTCGCCGGCCGATCCGTGGCGGTGCAGCATCGTGGCGAGGGCGCGATGTCGGCCTTCGCGTCGGACGACGGCAAGGCGCTTCGTGTCGTCATTCTCAATCGCACATCACGAGAGATCGCAGTGGATATTGGCGTCTCACAGCGCAGGTTCCGGCAGGCGCAAGGCTTTGAATACGGTCAGCCGGCGTTCGGCGAACGAAATGAAGCGCCACACGAACGCGAGGGCGGCATGCGGTTCGTGCTGCCCGCGTTTTCCGCGCGTCGCTATCTCTTCGTCTGAAGCGAACGCGCGAGCCCCTCCGCCATGGAGACGCTGGGCGCATAGCCGAGAAGTTCGCGTGCGGCGCGCGTATCGTAATTCGCCTTTCGGGCAAACAGCGCAAGCTCGCCGCCAGTCGGTATCAGCGCCTGTTTCTCGAAGCCCGGCAGGCCGACACGTCGCCAGACTTTGGCGGCAAGCGCCAACGGCGCGCGCCGGGCGATCGTCGAGGCGTCGAGCGCGGGCAGGGCAGGGGCGCCGAGCGCAGCCGCAAGCGCCGTGAAATAGATGTTCCAGCTCGGCGTTTCCGGGCCGACCAAGTTGAGCGTGACGCAGCGTGGCAGCGCATCCCGCTCGTTCGCCAGGAGCCGCGCGGCGGCGCGGGATACGCAGCCGACGACATCGTCCACATGAACCAGCGCGGCGACGCCCGCGCCGTTCGCGCCAAACTCGCCCCAGACGCCGGCGCGAATGCGCTGCGACAGGCGATCGATCCAGTATCGGCTGCCGGCGCCGTAGACGATGCCCGGACGCAGGATGATCGCGCGTCGTTCGGGATGGGCCGCATCTTCGGCCCAGGCGCGCACGAGCTTCTCGCAGGCGATCTTTCCGCGCGCATAGGCGTCCAGGGCGCCAATGGAGCCGTCCGTCTCGACGACATCGCCTTCGCGAGCGCCATAGACCGCGATCGAGCTGAAGTAGACGATGCTGTTCGCCCGCGCCTCGTCCATGGCCGCGAGCAGATTGGCGCATTGACGCTCCATTGCGCCGACATCGCCATAGGCCGTGTGGACGACGAGCCGGCTGCCGTCGAGCGCCGCGCGTGTTTGCGCGACGTCGTCGAGGTCGCAGACAATTTCGTTCGCGTTCGAGACGCGACGGACGCCGGCTAGCGTTCCGAAACCCTCCTTGACCAGCGCCGCAACCAGCGCTGCGCCGATAAAGCCGCGTCCGCCCGTGACGAGAATACGTGAAGTGCCGAGGTTGTTCATCGAGCTGCTGGCCGTTCTGTGCCGTTCGGCGATCCCGGCAGGTAGGCCAGCAGGAAAGACGCCTGCCGCCGCGCGAAGATCGCGAGAAGTCCGAAATAGATGATCACGCCAGTTGGGATGAGGATCGCGAGTTGCGCCATCGGCGTGTGCATCGACATCATGCGATGCAGGATCGCGACGGCGACGGCCATCGTCGTGGAGAGAAGCCAGGCCGGCGCAAGAGCCGCCAGCCGTTCGCGGCGAGGCCAGGCGAAGCCTCTCATCGGTAGACCTATCGCGAACAAGGGACGCACGAGATCTCCGGCGATGCGCGAGAGACCCACGCTGATCGGCCCGAGCCAGGCGAATCCGGTGAGAACCAGAACGATGGCGAGAAGGCCGATCAGAAGCGAATAGAAGCTGATTTCCGGTCGCGCCTGCGATGAAAAAGCCGTGAAGAACAGGCCCGCTGGCACGGCGATCGCGCTCGCGACCGACAGGCAGACGCCGATCACGATCGCATCGTCCCATCCAGGTCCCGCGACGAGCGGCAGAAGCACGGGCGCGATCGCCGCAATGCCGGCGAAGACAGGCGTCGTCAGCAGCGCCGATTGCGAGATGACCTCGCCGCCGAGACGACGCAGATTGCCGATGTCGCGCCCGGCCCGCGCGAAGAAGGTGAAAGCGATATTGTGACCTGTCGCCACGATCGCGCCGCGCACGGGCTCGATCAGCCGCATCGCCATGTTCGTCTGGCCGAGCATGGCGGTGCCGTAAAAGATCTGGACGAGATTGTTGAACGCCAGATAGGTCAGCGTGTCGGTGAGTCGCGACATGAAGGAGACGCCGGCGAAACGCCCGAGGTCGCCTATATGCGCGGACGACCATTTCGGCATGATGATGTAGCCGATGCGCGCTTGAAGGACGAGGGCGCGAGCGACGACCACGAGTAAACGCTGCGCCACCAGGGCCCACAAGCCGTAGCCCATGAAAGCCATGCACAGGGCCATGCCGACGCCGATGACGTGGCCGAGCATCGTGGCGTAGGCGACTTCGTTGAAGCGTCGCAATCGGCGCGCAAGCGCGGTCAGAATGTCGGAGTGCCCGCTGAAGAAGATCGACGCCATGGCGACTGGCAGCAGAGCGCCGATTTCGGGCTCTCCGTAGAATCGCGCGAGATAATGAGCCGCGACGGCGGATAGAGCGAGAATGACGAGGCCGATCAACCAGGAGGCGCCGAGCGCCGCGCGCAAGTGCGCGGTGCGCAGGTGACGGCGTTGTGTGAGAGCCTCCTCGAACGGCGCGCCCACGAATATCGCCGCGACCGTAACGATCGTGAGTACGAGCGCGGTGACGCCGAAATCGCGCGGCTCGAGCAGTCGCGAAAACACGATCGTGCTGCCCGTCATCAGCGCCAGACGCGAGACCGCATCCAGCCCGGCCCAGCCGAGCCAGCTGACAAGTCGGGATTTCGAGGCCCTTCGGCCGGGTCGTGTCATGACGTGTCGATCGAACCTCAGCCGAAACGATAGCGCACGGGCACTTCGATTGGCATGTAGGATTGCGGGAGCGGCTGCGGCGCCGGCCGCGGCGTCGGCGCTGCGGCGGGACGCAGCAGATTGACGAGCGCTATGGCGGCGAAGACGGCGAAGCCGAGCAATAGTCCGACGAACATGCCCAGGCCGCCGAAAATCGCCATCTTGGGGGCGAGGCGCTGGCGCTCGGGCGCGCGCGCCATGGAGACGATGCGCAGATTTCCGGCGTCGATCCGTCCGAATTCCTTCGCTTCGCGCGAGCGGGTTTCAAAGGACTCGAGCAATTTGCGATTGGCGTCGACTTCCTGAGAGATTTCACGCAGTTCGATCTCGGACTGCCGGGCGTGGGTGACCTTTGTCGTCAGGCCGGCGACCGTTTGCGAGAGTATCTGCTGCTCGTTGCGCGCCCGCGAAACATCGGCGCGCGCCGCAAAGCGGATGGCGCGCATTTCGGTCGCGATCGCCTTTTCGACCTGCGACAGGCTGGAGCGTGCGGCGACGAGGGCAGGGTGCCGTGCGCCGACGCGGGCGGAGAGCGGCGCGATTTCGACCAAGGCCCGGTTACGCTGATCGAGCAATTGCGAGAGTGCGCGCGTGTCGGCCTCGGCTCCGAGCGCGCCGAGCGCATTGGGGTTTTGCGCGGCAGACTCGATCTGCTTCAGACGCGCGCTGGCGCGATCGAATTTCACCTGGGAATCGTTGAGCGCGGTTGTCGCGGCGGCGAGCTGCTGCTCCACGAGCAGACGGTCGCCGACACGGACTAGATTTTTATCGCGCCGGTACCGTTCCGCCTTGGCTTCTGATTGCGCGAGCGCCGCGCGCAGCGTATCCAGCCTGCTCGACAGGTCGGCGGTGAGGCGGGCGGCCGCGTCGTTGCGCGTCGCGGCGTCTTCCTCGATATAGGCGGCTACAATTCCGCTCGAGCGCCGAGCTGCGATCTCCGGCGAGGGGCCGCTCATTGCGACATCGACGACGAAGCTGCGCTCGGCGCGCTTGACGGTCAGCGAGCGACGCAGAAGGGCGAGCGCGGCGTCCCAATCGCCCTTGGCGTCGGTTCTCGGGCATTTGCCCGCAAGACCATAGGCGGCGGGGTCCGCCTTTCCCGCTTCGAAGCAGGCCGTCTGAACCAGTCGCGAGAGAACGCGCTCGGACCGCAGGACGCCCATCTGACTTTCCACGAAGTTGATCGCGGCATTGGCGTCGTAATTGCCGATCGTCAGATCGTTGTTGAAGAGCTTGAAACCTCGCGGATCGAACAGAAGCTGCGTGCTGGCCTCATATTTCGCCGGCAGAACATACTTGCCGACAAGGCCGGCGCCGGCTCCCGCGAGCGCGCAAACCACGAGAATCCAGGACCTGCCGCGCATGAGCTCGAAGAAATGAACGACGGCGGGCCCCCAGGGGCCCTCGTCGTTTCGTGACCAGCCACGCTGATCTATCCTCGAATAATAGGTCATGGACGCACATGCCTGTTGAAAGTTCTGTCTTACGTTACGGTCACGTCGCTCACGCAAGTTTTAATGAAATTGCGGAAGTCGTGGACATGGTTATGTCGACGTAAAGGTTTGCGTCGCTTCCCGGCGCGAATGCGCATAAACGAGGCGCGCCGGTCGACGCGCCATGGCGATTTTTGAACGCGTCAACGCCGGGAGCCGACGGAAAATCGTGTGTCGTATGGTTGACGCTTGATGAACGACGCTTCGTTCAGCGCGCGTTGGAGTAAGCTTTGCGCGAGAACAGCGTGAGGCACATGATCCAGATGTCGAACACCAGCGACCAATTGTCGATATAGTGGAGGTCGTAGCGAACGCGCCGCAAGATCTTCTCCGGCGTGTCGGTTTCTCCACGAAGACCATTGACTTGCGCCCAGCCGGTAATGCCGGGCTTCACGTTGTGGCGGCGCGCGTACAGGGAGATCTCGGTTTCGAAAGCCATGTCGTGGACGAGCGCGTGCGGGCGCGGGCCGACCAGCGACATTTCACCCCGCAGGACGTTCAGCAACTGGGGCAGTTCGTCGATGTTGTAACGGCGCAGAAGACGGCCGACGCCTGTTACGCGTGGATCGTTGGCCGTCGCCTGGCGTATCGCCGCGCCTTGCTCCGTGGTCTGCATCGAACGGAATTTGAAGATCCGGAACTGCGTCTTGTTGAAGCCGTGACGTGTCTGCAGGTAGAAAACCGGACCAGCGCTGTCGAGCTTGATGGCGATCGCGACGAGCGCGAACAATGGCGCGAGCAGGACGAGAGCGACGAGCGAGAGGCTGATGTCGCACATCCGTTTCAGCGAAGCGCCGACCGCGCTCATCGAGTCCGCCGGCAGGCGGAAGCTGGAGATTCCGGCCGCGCTGTTGAGCAGCGGGCCTGAGAAGCGGTGCAGCGGATTGTTTCGGTCGAGATGAAGATGGATCGCCGCCGGCACGCGCATGAAAGCGGTCATGCAGCTTTCCACGGCGGCGGACTTCTCGATCGGCACGGCGATGATGATGTCATCGGGCATCAATCGACGCGCCGCTTCGACTGCCTCGGCAAGTTCGACGTCGAGCTGACGGCCCTTCTCGTCGAGTACGCGGGTGGAAACGACCTCCATGCCGCGTCGGGCGAGCGAATGCTGTTGTAGAAGCGTCCCGATCGCCGACCGGTCGCCGACGATCATGACACGGGACGTGAGCATGTTGCCCTTGCCGGCATGGCGTTTGGTCAGGATCACGAGCGCCGCGCGGCTGGCGTACAGAGCGCCGAGACCCACGAAGTAGAAGACGACGAATGCGCCGCGAGAGGAATCGGCGATGGCGCGCAACATGAATCCCGCGGTCGCAGCCGCCAGAAACGCGCTGTTCCAGAGCGAGAATACGCGTTCGGCGTGACCGGCAAGGTCGAGATAGTCGCCGATCGCATAGGAATGACGTTTCACATTGAAGCCGACGAAGAGGAGCGCGGCGAAAATGCCGAGCTGGGCATTGTCGAACATGCCGCGATGCGCGCCGTGCGCGACCAGGTTGTAGAAATAGTCCGAGACCGAGAATGCCGCGAAGATGGCGATCAGATCGACGATGCCGGCCTGGAGCGAAAAAAGGAATCGATTGTGGCGCACTTCTCGGCGCAAGGCCCGAGCGGCGCGCTCCGTCACTTCGCGGTCCGCTTGTGGCGCGAATGTGGCCTGCGTCCATTTTGTTGTCGTCTCGATCGAGACGGCGAATCCGAGATCGCTCATGACGCCCCCGTCGGCGACTGAGCTGATTGGTCGCCTGACAAGAGTGACCTAACGGCAGCGGCCTGAATGGGTGTCTAAAATTTGTACTGAATCGATCGTTTACCAGAGTTTCGGTGTCGAAATTGGCGCGTGTAAAGAAATGAACTTTGCCAGAATTTATGTTGGCGTTCTGCATTCATCGAGCGAGATTGAGTATTTTAGACAGATTTCACACTGAAATATCGTCTCGCGTAACGAATATTTATGCCGACGCTGACGGTGTCTTAAAAAACATTTACCTTTATTGTTCGTTGCCTATCAGGCGCGACGCGTCATTGCCCGTCCGCGCAGGAAGTGGATGCGCATCGCTGCAAAGAGCTAGGTGCGCCGCCCTTCGCCGCGTAAGATCGTCGAGCGCTCGCCGAGCGGGATCCATGCTTTCGAAGCGGAGGCAAATCAGGCAAACCAGAACCATTAGCCGATCCCGGACAGAGATGAGCCCCCACCAAACCTCCGGACAAGCGCCTGGCGCACGCCGTCGACTGACGATCCTCTTCACGGACCTCGTCGGTTCGACTTCGCTCGCGCGGGAGATGGAAGCAGAGGACTTCGCGACGCTGCTGCACGAATTGCGCGAGGTCTGCCGTATCGCGGCGGCTGCACGTGGCGGCGTCATTGCGCGCATGCAGGGCGACGGCGCCACGATCGTGTTCGGTCATCCGGCGCCCGGTGAGGACGATGGACGCCGGGCGGTCGACGCGGCGTTGGAGATTCACGAGAAGGTCGGCGCCATGCGGCCGGAGGGGCTGCCAGCGCGTATTCTGCCGCTGCGCATGCATTCCGGCATTCACGCCGGTACGGCGCTGATTTCGGACGGGGATATCGAAAAGGGCGTCTTCGACCTCGTCGGCGATGTTCCGAACGTGGCGGCCCGCCTGTCGCAGCGCGCGGCGCCGGGGAAGGTGCTGGCGAGCGCCGACGCCTTGGGGCCGAATGCGCATTTCTTCCGTACGGGCGAGCCGGCCGACCTCTCTGGCGCCGGATTCGACCAGCCGGTGCATGTCGTGCTTGGCCGAAGCGAAGCGACGAGCCGGTTCGAATCGACAGCCACCCGCGGTCTCACGCCCTTCATTGGACGAAGGGAGCTCGTCGAGCGCCTGCAGGCCTTCCTGCGCGACCCCGAAGCCACGCCGCGCGCCATTGTCGTTTCCGGCGGCGCCGGGCTCGGCAAGACGCGTCTGATCGAGGAGGTCTTGCGATCGATCGGTCCGCGAGATCCCCTGATCTTGCGGGGCGGTTGCGAAAACTATCTCGGCGCGGAAACCCTTCAACCGTTCTTGCAGGCGGTTCGATCGTTCATCGGCCTGAAGGACGGGCTTTCCGCCGAGGAGGCGCTTGCTTTGTCGCGTGAAGCGCTCGACCCCTGGCGCGGCGAAATCGGGCCACGCGTCGATTCCGTGCGTGGCCTCGTGGTCGCCAGTCCCGACATCCGTCCGGCGGAAGCCGCGACCCGCGCGGTGGACGATCTCGCCGCCTTCATTCAGGCGCTCGCCCGGTCACGCCGCGTCGCGTTGATCGTCGACGACTGGCAATGGGCGGACGACGCCACGCGGCAACTCTTGTCTGCGCTGCTTCAATCCGCGGCGCCGTTGCGGGTCATCCTCACCAGTCGCTCCCGCGACGACGAGGACCTCGTTGCCGGCGCTTCACAGATCGAACTGAAGCCGTTCGGCGGCGCCGAGACCGAGCGCGCGGCGCGGCGCTGGTTGCCGCAAGCGGATCCGTTCCTGATTGCGCGCATCCACGAATATGCCGGCGGCGTGCCGCTCTACATCGAGGAGCTGTGCCACCTCGCCTCCACGGACAATCTGTCGCATGCCTTGCTGTCGGGCGGGCGCAGCGGCTGGATCGGCGCGTTGGTCACGTCGCGTCTGCAACGCTTGCCAGAGAAACAAGCTGACATCGTGCGCGCCGCCGCCGTCGCCGGCAATTTCGCGCCTTATCGGTCGCTGATTGCGGCATGCGGCCAGATGCCGGACGAGGACACGTTGCGCGCGCTCGCCGAAGCCGACTTTCTCTTTGCCGACGCCGCGAGCGGCGGGTTGCGTTTCAAGCACGGCATTACCCGCGATTCCGTCTATGAATCGATCGGCCTGACGACGCGCCGTATCCTGCATCGGCGTATCGCGGACGCGCATGCTTCGCGCGGCGCTGGCCTCGACCACGACGATACGCTCGAGGCGCTCGCCTATCACAGTTTCGGCGCGGGCGACTGGGAAAGGGCGACGCGGTTCGCGGAGCAGGCGGGCGACAAGGCGACGCTCGCTTTCGCGCTCGACCGCGCGCGCGCTCATTACAAGGCGGCGCTGGACGCCATGGACAATCTGTCCGAACGCGGCCGCGACATCGACCTGCACTGGTGCCTCGTCGTCAATAAGCTCGGCATGGCCAGCATTTTCGATCCGCTATCGCTGCGAAACGACGTCTCCCTGTTCGAACGAGCGGCAGAGCTGGCGCGCCGGATCGGCGATGTCGACGCCGAAGCGCGCGCCAAATACTGGCTCGGCTACATGTGCTACGGCTTCGGGCGGTTTCGCGAGGGCGTGGTTCACGCGCGGAGCGCCGCCGAACTGGCGCGCAAGGCCGGCGATGCGCGCCTGATCGCGCAGGTCGACGCCACGCTCGGTCAGATCCTCGCCGCCGCCGGCCGCTACGACGAGGCGCTCACGCTGATCGACGCGGCGGTCGTGACGAAGAAGCGCGCGGCGCGGCCTGGCGGCGGCGTTGCGATCGGCTCGGCGTATGCGCTGTCGTGTGAAGCGAGCATCCTTGCCGATCGCGGAGATTTCGCAGCAGCAGACGCCTGTTTCAGCGAGGCGACGGCATTGCTCGGCGGATCGAACCACCCCGTCGCCAATTCCATGCGCAACTGGCGCGCCGTCTCTCTCGTTTGGCGAGGCGCATGGGAGGAGGCGGAAGCGCTCGCGGTCGAGAATGCGCGCGTCGCGGAGAACATGCGCGGGCTCTTGCTTCTGGCGGCCTCTCGCGCCGCCGCGGGCTTCGCGCGCTGGCGCCGCACCGGCGACGCCGAAGCCCTCCAGCAATTGCGCGACGCAATTCGCTGGATGGAGGGTCGTGACTTCAAGTTCTTCGTGTCTGTTCAGTACAGCTGGCTGGTCGAAGCCTGCGCCGATGTCGACGATATCACGAATGCGCGGCGCTATGCGGCGCATGTCCTGCTGCGTGCGCGGGATGGCGAGCGCCTGGGCGAGGCCGCCGTCAGTCGCGCGCTCGCAGGGCTCGCCGCAAAGGCCGGCCGTCCCGACGACGTCGCCCGCTGGATGAAGCGCGCGGATCTCTCGGCGCGCCTGCGCGGCTCGAGGCGCGAGAATGCGCTCAACGAGGCGCTGTCAGCTCGCCTCGATGTGCGCGCGGACGAGCCCTGCAGCGCACGTCGCGCGGAACACGCGCAAGCGGAGCTGCGCGCGATGGGGATGAATTGGTACGCCGACCGCATGCTCGGCGCGCTCTGATCCGCCTCAGGCGACCACAGGCTGCGCGATGCCCATGGCTTGCAGCGCCTTCACGATTTCATCGGCCAGCAACGCATAGCCCTCCGAAGTCGGATGCAATTCGTTGTCCCACAGGATCGTGTAGTCGGCGTCGTAGCGCGGGTCTCTCGCCAGTATGCCGGTAAGGTCGACATGGCGCGCTTGCGGCGTCGCCGCGGCGACGCGGTTCGCCGCTCCGTTCAGGCGGTTGATCAGGTCGCGCATGACTTTCCGGTTCTTCGTCAGATCGCTCATGCCGCGCCTTGCGAAGACCGGTCCGAGCCACCTGTTGCCGAGCAGGCCGCGATTGTCGGGCACCGGATGGTCGTACGCGTGTATCAGGATCGGCGCATCGGTCGACTGCCGCAGCCTGTCGACGATCGTCGCGAAATAGCCGTGCAATTCGTCGTCGATGAATCTGGCGACCTCCGTCTCGATCAACGGTTCGTCTTCATTGGCGCCATTGGCTTTCAGCACACGGTAGAGGGGCGTCGCCGCTCGATCCGACGTCGGCTGGCACACGTCGTTTCCGCCGCCGCCGAGCAGGATGCAGGCCGGCTTGACCTCGTCGGAGCCCAGATTGTCGAAAAAGCGGGAGACCTGGTCCAGAGCGGCGGGCGTAGCCATTTCGCGCAGCATTCGCCCGGTCTGCGCGAAGTTCGTGTGGAACCTGTCGACATAGCCGCGATCTCGCAGCGCGGCGCGCAGGCTTGGAGTGAAATAGATGTCCGTCAGCCATGAATCGCCGATAGCGAGTATCGGCGTGGTCGAGTCCGCCGCGAAGAAATCGAACAAGCTGTCTCTGGCGGGTTCGGCGACGATCGCCGGCGCGGCGAGGACCGGCCCCTCGAGGGAAATCGTGAGTGGACCGGGTCCCGGGCGCAGCGCCAGCGGCGATTCGACGAGAGCGCTGAAGAAACCGAGCATCAGAGCGATGGCCGGATCGGCGCCCGGGCAGGCATGCGTCGGATGGCCAGCCGCGCGCCGGTTGCCGCCGAAGGCGTGGTAGTAATCGCGACTGCCTTCCGCCAGACACTGCTGCGTCGCCGAGACCGCGCCGGCGACGATCACGTCGCCGGGCTTCACGCGAACCTTATGCTCGCCCGCGCCGAGCGTGTGCGAAACCACGGCCGTCCGCCAGATCAGCTCTGGCACGGCGCGCAGCTGGAACACGGGAATGAAATCGGCTGCGAGCCTGTTGCATGCGTCGGTGAAGTCGCGCGCCGGCGCGCCTGCAAAGCGCGCCCGCAATTTCCAGAGCACGCCCTCGCGCAGCCATTCGTTGAGAATGCGCCGCAGATTGCCTTCGACCGTCGGGATGAAGCCCATCATTGCGCCGGCGATCGTCTGGGCGCAGAAGTCGATGTCGTCCTCCCCTTCCTTGGAGTCGAGGACGGCGCGCGCGACCGGCGCCGTGATGTCGTCGCGGAACTCTCTCAGAAAAGCTTCCATCGAAGCGCGTACGGATTGGCCATGTGCGGCGCCGTATTGCTCGACGCTGTGGCCTGGATGCGGCTGGAAGATGTAGCGCGACGGCGAGAGGAAATGGCCCGGATAGTTCGCGGGCTGGTCCAGCGTCCAGTCCCAGCGGTAGCCGGAGCGACGGAAGTGCCCGCCCTTTTCCGACATGCCGAACCATTCTTCGCAGAAATGCGCGAGCAGCGGCTCGACGATCTCGCGGGATTCGACGGTCAGCTCCCAGCGCTTGGCTTCGTCGTCGCGCGCGTCGGACATTTCCTGCGCGACGAGTTTGTGGATGGCCTCGCGCACCGCGTTGCGCGCATGTTCGAACGCCGTATGCGTGTCGATCGCCATGATCGCGTCGTTGCATGCATGCGACCAGCGCTCGTAGGCCTGATCGGGCTGATTGGGATCGAGGCCGAGATAGAGAACTCCGAACGACCTGTTCATGCGCGGTAGATATCCGGTGATCGTCAGCGTCTCGTTGTCGTTGACGAAGACGTCGCGCACCATGTCGCGGTCGCCGACCAGGATGCCGAACGGCGTGCGCAGCAATCCGCCGTGGTTCTGCCGAACGGCTGCCCACACCGACGCGCTCGTGAAATCGGCGGCGAAGTCCGGATCCTCGAGAACCGCCTTCCAAGCGTCGAGCGCGGCCTCCGCGCCATGGACCCGCTCGTACTCGCGCAACTCGGCGATCTTGCGTTCGCCGGCCTCCGCGCTCCAGGTCAGGAGCGGTCTGGCGTCTTGCGCGGCGGCGCGGGCCTTGAGCAGTTCCAGCGCCTTGATCGAGGGCGCAAGAAGATAGGCGCCCCATTCCAGACGGATGAAGGGCTTCGGCTCGACGTGCAGCTGGTCCTCGCCATCGAGCGGCATGTGGATGGCCTTGCCGTCGTGCTCGAACCGGAAGAACCGTTTCTTGCCGGGCTCGGCAAGGCCGAGCAGAGGATCGGAGACGCCTGAATATCCACCGGAACTGTTGCCGCCGGAGATCCAGCTCTGGATCACCTCGAACTGCTCGCCGAGATTGGCGTTGTAGGCCATGAAGACGAGCCCGCGCTCCTGCGCGTAGCTCGCGGCCTTGCGCGCCGCGTCTTGCTCGTTGCGATCATGCGCTGGCCCATAGGACATGCCGCGCCGCACGATGCGCGGCGGACGCGCGCCGGCCTCGGGCAGGACGAAGCGTGGGTTGGTGCGCCGAATATGCGCGTGCAACGGGCAGCGCGTTCCCTTCGGATCCTTGTCGAAGTGGAAGTCGTTGGATAGCGGGTTGGAGCCGAAGACATCGGCCAGCGGCTGTCCGGACTTGGCGTGGTCCGCCGGCCAGCGGCCGAGTATCTTCGCCATGAGGTCTTCGCGGCCGAGCGCCGCGCCTTGCGCCGAGACCGCGTTCACCGCATTGTCGATCGCCGTATGGAAGGCCTGCACGTCCTGGCGTAGCTTGCGCACCGCCAAAAAGCTGCCGTCGCGCAGGAGCGTATGCAGCCCCTCCGCCGCGCCGCCATAGAAGTCCGACTTGTCGGCGAGATTGGGGTAGCCGCACAGCAATTCGCCAAGGTGGATCTGGTTGGAGTAGCGCCGCCCGGCCTCGGCTTTCGTCAGAACTGGCTCGGAATTGCCTTCCGTGTAACCGAAATGCTCCTCGACGACATTGGCGGCGTTGCGCAGCCGATGCATCCATTGCAGCGACAGGGGAATGACGCCCGCATGCGCCGCGACGAGTTTCTTGAGCGCCTCCATCAGCGGCGCGCGCGCCGTCGGCGTATCCTCGTCCGTGCTCTCGGGCGTCGCGCGGCGGCGCACCTGCACCATCGCATGTACGGCGCCGAGATCGATGCGCGGCGCTTCGCTGTCGTCATCGATTTCCTGCGCGTAGACGCCCTTGTCCCAGTTTCGCGCGGGCCGGCGCCAGCGCAACGGATGATTGATGCGCACGTCGCCCAGAATGCCGGCGCGCATCTCCATGCCCTGCACGAATTCCTCGGGCAGGCCTCTGATCTCGTCGTCGGTCAGGCCGGCGACGCGCAGCCCTTCCACCGAGAAGCCGATATTGGTCGCAATCCCGCCGGGCGCGAGAGCGTCCGCGTGGGTCGTCGCCTGCAACGCGCCGAGAAAGGCCGCGACGGCGGCGGCCGACTCGAATTGCACCATCAGCAGGCAGCCGTGATCGATGTCGGCGTAGGACGTCAGGATTCCGCCCTGCACATTCGCGGGATCGGCGAGCGGCGGCGTTTCCGGAATCGGGTTGGGCAATTGGCGGCGCGCGGCGGGCTCGGCCGGAACCCTCTGGATCCAGCGGATGGCTTCGTCGAAGCGCCGCAGAGCGCGCTTGACGCCCAGCTGATAGGTGGGATTGCCGACCATCGGCACGAATTCCGGCAGAAGTTCGTGCGCGGCGCGCAGCAATATGTCGCCGTCGTCCGTGCCGTACAGATAAATGTCGGACAGGCGATGGATGCCCGCGAGCACGCGCATGCCATGGCGAAACGCCGGACGTCCCGCGTCCTGGATTTTCATTTCCTGTTCGAAACCGGCGCTGGTCGGGTCGCCCGGCACGCGCCCGTCGAACTCGAAGATCGAACGCGCCGCGATCTGTTCCGCCGAAGGAATGCGCATGCGCGCCGTCAACAATTCGCCATGGACCGCCTCGTCGCGGGCATGGACGCGTTCGGCCATCTTCAGGTATCGGATATCGTCGACGGTGACGTTGGGCGTCGCATAGAGGAAGGCCGCTTCGCTCTGCGCCGACTTCAGCCACTCGCCCCATTTCTCGTAGCTGTTCTCGTAGCCGAGCACATAGTTTTCGGTATTGCAGAAGACGAGATCGAGAAGCCGCGTCACCTTCTGCCAGATCACGCGCACATAGGCTTCCCACGAGCCGTCGAAGGTTACCGTCAGCAGAACCTTGTCGTCGCCGTTCTTCTCGTCTTCGAGCACGACAATGCCGACCGAGTGAATGCGGCCGACGCGTTCCACCGCGTCCGAGAGAACGCGGAACAATTCGTGCTCGTGCGAATCGGAACGGCCGATGTGCAGGGCGCGCAGCACCCGCTTGACGCGCGTCTTGTAGGTCACGGCGTCGAGCGCCGGCACGAAGCCTTTTTTTATCGTCGCCAGCACGCGGAAATCGGAGGTTCCAGAAAGTCCGCCGGTCTTGATGGTCAAATCGCGGCGCATGCTGGTCCCCCCGAGACTTGTGTTGGGCGCAGTCGCTTGTGTGTCGATAGCAGCCCGAACTGGCCTGGAAGATTGTGGCTTGAGACTTATGCGAGCCAGTGTGAGGCGCCTCACTGTCTCGCGCCGGCGCGACAGTTTAGCGCGAGGCCGCCTCTGCGAGCGTGTCGGCGCGCAGCACCGTGAGGCGTCGGCGCCCTAGCGCGATGACGCCTTCGCGCACCCAGACCTGCAATTGCCGGTTGATCATCTCGCGGGACATGCCGACCCGCTGGCTGATCTCGCTCTGCGACAGTTCCGCCGAACGGTCGGGCGCGCTCTCGGTCAGGCGAAGCAGGGTTTTGGCGAGCCGACCGCGCAGGTCCATGAACATGAGCTCTTCGACCTGTTCGGTCGTGCGGCGCAACCGGCCGGATACGATCTCGAGCAGCTTGATCGCGATCTCCGGCGTCTTCTTGAGGAGCGGTATGAAATCGCGGCGTTCGAGCGCGAGCAGGCAACAATCGGTGAGCGCGGTGGCGTCGCCGGTGCGCGACATGCCGTCGAGCAACGCGATTTCACCGAATATGTCGCCGGCCTCGAACTGGTTGAGCACGGCGCTCTTTCCCTCGCTGGACGATGTCGTAACCAGGACTTCGCCACGCACGACGGCGAACAGGCAATATCCGGGGTCCCCTTTGGAAAAGATCGTTGCGCCGCGGCGGAATTCCCGCGCCTTCGCATAGGCGGCGATCTGGTCCAGGGCGTCCTTGTCCAGTTCCCGAAACAACTCGTGCTGCCCGAGGATCGTCGCCTTGTTCAGCACGGGCGAGCGAGGCTCCGGATTGGCGTGAAGGGTCATGGCCGATTGTTTTCCATCACGTTTCCGACGCTTAACGTAACACAGGGGGTGATGGCGCCAAGACATGAACCCCGCATGTCCAATCGGGCGGCGTATCCGCGTCGTCGATCGGGAACGCCTCCGAATTACGCAATCGCGATGCATCGGCGGGCAGATGCATGCGATTGATGCATTGCACAAACATCGACTGTTTGGCGCCCCTGAATGCTCGGGGCGCCCAACCGGCAGGCGCCGACCCATCTGAGCCGAACCCCATCAATGGCGGAAATGATATTTATCAATCTGATACCGAATTAAAAACAATGAGATAAGTGGCACGGGGCTTGCGAGACGGGAGACCAGCACTCACTCGGAGCCAGACGCGATGCGCAAGAAACTGGTTGTCGTTGGAAACGGAATGGCCGCGGGCCGCGTCCTCGACGAACTCTTCGACAAGTCCCCGGACCAATATGACGTGACCGTCTTCGGCGCGGAGCCGCGCGTCAATTACAATCGCATCATGCTGTCGCCGGTGCTCGCCGGCGAGAAGAGCTTCGCCGACATCGTCATTCACGACGAGGCCTGGTACGAGGCGAACAAGGTGGCGCTGCGGCGCGGCGAGCCGATCGTGGCGATCGACCGCGCGGCGCGCACCGTGCGTACGGCGGATGGCGCCAGCGAACCCTATGACAAGCTGATCGTGGCGACCGGCTCCATGCCGATCATCATCCCCGTGCCCGGCGCGAATCTGGCCGGCGTCGTCACCTTCCGCGACCTCGACGATGTCGACGCCATGCTGGCGGCGGCCGCCGGCGGCGGTCGGGCGGTCGTGATCGGCGGCGGCCTCCTTGGCCTCGAAGCCGCGGCTGGCCTTGCGGCCAAGGGCATGAGCGTTTCCGTCGTGCATCTCATGCCGACGCTGATGGAGCGCCAGCTCGATCCCAACGCCGGCTATCTATTGCAGCGCGCGATCGAGCAGCGCGGCATCGAGGTCGTGACCGCGGCCAACACCAAGGCGATCGTCGGCGCGGCGCGCGTCGAAGGCGTGCTGCTCGACGATGGCCGCACGCTTGCCGCCGACCTCGTGGTGATGGCGGTCGGCATTCGTCCCAACACGACGCTCGCCAAGAATTCCGGCCTCGAGACGAAGCGCGGCGTCGTCGTCGACGATTTCATGCGCACGAGCGATCCCGACATCTACGCGGTCGGCGAATGCGTGGAGCATCGCGGCGCCTGCTACGGCCTCGTCGCGCCGCTTTACGACATGGCCAAGGTGCTGGCCGGCCAGCTCGCGGGCGAGGAGGGCGCGGGCTATGCCGGCTCCATCACTTCGACCAAGCTCAAGGTCACCGGCATCGATCTCTTCTCCGCCGGAGATTTCGCCGAGGGCGACGAGAACGACGAGGTCGTGCTGCGCGATCCCGCGCGCCAGATCTACAAGCGCGTCGTTCTGCGCGACAACAAGGTCGTCGGCGCGGTCCTCTATGGCGATACCGCCGACGGGGCCTGGTATTTCGACATGCTGAAGAAGGGCGTCGACGTCGCCCCGATGCGCGACACGCTGATTTTCGGCCAGTCCTATCAGGGAGGGTCCCCGCTGGACCCTACGGCGGCCGTTGCAGCCTTGCCGGATGATGCGGAAATCTGCGGCTGCAACGGCGTATGCAAGGGAATGATCGTCCAGGCGATCACCGGCGGCGGCCTGACCACGATCGACGAGGTGCGCGCCAGGACCAAGGCGTCGGCATCCTGCGGCCAGTGCACGTCGAAAGTCGAGACGCTGCTCGTCGCCACGCTCGGCGACAAATATGTCGCGGGCGACCGCAAGCCGATGTGCAAATGCGTCGATCTCACGCATGAGGAAGTGCGCGCGCAGATCAAGACGAAGGAATTGAAGTCGCTGCCGGCGGTGATGCAGGAGCTCGCCTGGAAGACCTCCTGCGGCTGCCCGTCCTGCCGTCCGGCGCTCAACTATTATCTCATCTGCGCCTGGCCCTACGACTACAAGGACGACTACCAGTCGCGTTTCATCAACGAGCGCGTTCACGCCAACATCCAGAAGGACGGCACCTTCTCGGTCGTGCCGCGCATGTGGGGCGGGCTCACCACGCCCGACGAATTGCGCGCCATCGCCGATGTCGCCGATCGCTTCCGCATTCCCACTGTCAAGGTCACGGGCGGGCAGCGCGTCGATCTGCTCGGCGTGAAGAAGGAAGACCTGCCGGCCGTGTGGGCGCAGCTCAACGCCGCCGGCCTCGTCTCGGGCTTTGCCTACGCCAAGGGCCTGCGCACGGTGAAGACCTGCGTCGGCTCCGACTGGTGCCGCTTCGGCACGCAGGATTCGATGGGCCTCGGCGTCAAGATGGAGCGGCTGCTCTGCGGCTCCTGGACACCGGCGAAAGTGAAGCTCGCTGTCTCCGGCTGCCCGCGCAATTGCGCGGAAGCCACGGTGAAGGATGTCGGCGTCATCTGCGTGGATTCCGGTTACGACCTGCACATCGCCGGCGCCGCCGGCCTGCATGTGCGCGCGACCGATCTGCTCGGCCATGTCGATACGGAAGAGGCCGCGCTCGAACATGTCGCCGCCGTCATCCAGATGTATCGCGAGGAGGCCGCCTATCTCGACCGCCTCTACAAATGGGTGGACAAGACCGGCCTCGAGCGAGTGCGCACGGCGATCATGGACGACCATGACAACCGCAAGGCGCTCTACGAGCGCTTCGTGATTTCGCAGCGCGTCGCGCGCCGCGATCCCTGGGCCGAGCGCGCCGCCGGCCGCGACTCCCGCGAATTCACGCCGCTCGCGGTGCTCATGCCCGTGGCTGCGGAATAGGATATGACCATGCGCAACGAAAATCGCTTCTGGTTCGATCTCGGTCCGATGGATTCCATCCCCAAACGCGGCGCGCGCACCGTGCGCACGCCGCGCCGGGAGATCGCGGTGTTCCGCACCGCGAGCGACGAATTCTTCGCGCTGGAGAATCGCTGCCCGCACAAGGGCGGCCCGCTCAGCGAAGGCATCGTGCACGGCCGCAAGGTCGCCTGTCCGCTGCACAACTGGATCATCGATCTCGAGAATGGCGAGGCGACCGGCGCCGATCAGGGCTGCGCGCGCAACTTCCCCATAAAGCTCAAGAACGGCCGCATCTATCTCGACATGGGCGTCGCCGCGCCGGCCTAGACGCCGCGCATTCCTGAAATAGGAGATGGTCTCGTGTCGGATTGCGCGATCAAGACGACGTGTCCCTATTGCGGCACGGGGTGTGGCGTAAGCGCGAGCATTGGCGCGCAGGGCGGCGTCGAGATCGCGGGCGATCCTGATCATCCCGCCAATCACGGCCGGCTCTGCGTGAAGGGCGCGGCTCTCGCTCAGACGCTCGGCGACGAGGGGCGCCTGCTGCATCCGCGCATCGGCGGCGCGCGCGCCTCGTGGTCGGACGCGCTCGATCACGTCGCGCGGCGTTTCCGCCAGACGGTCGAGCGCTACGGGCCCGATTCCGTCGCCTTCTACGTCTCCGGCCAGATCCTGACCGAGGATTATTACGTCGCCAACAAGCTGATGAAGGGCTTCATCGGCTCGGCGAATATCGACACGAATTCGCGCCTGTGCATGTCCTCGTCCGTCGCAGGCCATCGCCGCGCCTTCGGCGCCGACATCGTGCCGGGCGTCTACGAGGACCTTGAGACGGCCGATCTCGTCGTGCTCGTCGGCTCCAATCTCGCATGGTGCCACCCCGTCCTGTTTCAACGCCTGGCGGCTGCGCGTGAAAAACGCGGCGGTAAGCCTGTCGTCGTCAACATCGATCCCCGCCGCACGGCGACGAGCGAAATCGCCGACTTGCATCTGGCGATCGAGCCCGGCGCCGACGTCGCTCTGTTTCTCGGTTTGCTGCGGCGGCTCGCCAAATCGCCAGCCCTCGATCGGGCATTCGTCGACGAGCACACCGACGGCCTCGATCAGGCGCTTGCGGCGGCCTTGCCGTGGACGCCCGGTGCGGTGGCGCGCCGCACGGGACTTGCGCTTGCCGACGTCGAGCGCTTTTTCGATCTCGTTGTCAGCACGGACAGGACCGTCACTGTCTATTCGCAGGGAGTGAACCAGTCGAGCGCGGGCGTCGACAAGGTCAACGCGATCATCAATTGCCACCTAGTCGCCGGCCGCATCGGCAAGCCTGGCCGCGGACCATTTTCGGCAACCGGACAGCCCAACGCCATGGGCGGCCGCGAGGTTGGCGGGCTCGCCAATCAGCTCGCCGCGCACATGGAGATCGACAAGCCCGAACACCGAGCGCTCGTGCAGGAATTCTGGGCCGCGCCGCACATTCCGACCAGCGCCGGGCTCAAGGCCGTAGACATGTTCCGCGCGATCGGCGAGGGGCGGATCAAGGCGGTCTGGATCATGGGCACGAACCCGGTCGACAGCCTGCCGGACGCCGACCGCGTGGCCGCCGCGCTATCCATCTGCCCCTTCGTCGTCGTGTCCGATGTCGTCGAGCGTACCGACACAAGCGAATTCGCGCATGTGCTCCTGCCTGCGCAAGCCTGGGGCGAGAAGGACGGCATGGTCACCAATTCCGAGCGCTGCATCTCGCGCCAGCGCGCGCTGCGCGCGCCAGCGGGCGAAGCCATGCCCGACTGGTGGGCGATGGCCGCCGTCGCGCGTCGCATGGGATTTGCGAGGGCCTTCGATTATTCCGGGCCGGCCGCCGTGTTTCGTGAGCATGCCGCGCTCTCCGGATATCGCAATCGCGGCTTGCGAGGCTTCGACATTTCCGCGCTCGCGAATGTCTCGGACAGCGACTATCGCGCAATGCTTCCATTTCAATGGCCGTGGCGCGTGGGAGAGGCGGCGAGCGCCACGCCGAGGCGCTTCTTCGCCGACGGTCATTTCTTCACGGACAGCGGGCGTGCGAGAATCGTGGCCACGCCGTTTCGCGGGCTTGCGGGGCGGAGGGGCGAGCGTTGCGAATTCGTGTTCAACACCGGCCGCGTTCGCGATCAATGGCACACGATGACGCGCACTGGCGTCGCTGCGCGCCTGTCGCAGCACATTGCCGAGCCCTTCGCCGAGATCAATCCGGCGGACGCCGCGCGATTGGGCGTGAGGCCGGCCGGCCTCGTGCGTCTGGCGAACGGCCGGGGCGCCGTGACCCTGCGCGCGCTGGTTACGGATCGCCAGCGCGAAGGCAGCGTCTTCGCGCCGATCCACTGGAACGACCAATTCGCCAGCAACGCGCGGATCGACACGCTGGTCGCGCCCGTGCTCGATCCCGTCTCGGGCCAGCCTGAATCCAAGGGCGCCTACGTCGAAATGACGGCGCTTCATCCCCGCTGGTTCGGTTTCGCGCTCGTGCGTGAAAAGCCCAGGGTGATCGAGGCCGACTATTGGGCGCTCGGGCGCGCTGACGGCGGCTGGCGGCTGGAGCTCGCGGGCTTCGACGCGGTCGAGGATTGGGAGTCGCGCGCGCGAGACTTGCTCGGCATTGGCGAGAGCGACGACGCCTTCGTCCTTTCGGCGCGGGACGCGCGCGGCGGTTCGTATCGTTGCGTCATCGTCCGCGACGGCGTCATCGCCGGCGCACTCTATGTCGCGCGCGAGCCAATCGCGGTCGCGCGCGCCTGGCTCTGCGAATTATTCGCCGATCCCGCGGCCGATCCTGCCATCATGCTCGCCGGCCGCCCGGGCGCCGCAGCGAGCGATCCCGGCCAGAAGATCTGCGTCTGCTTCAATGTCGGCGCCAATGCGATCCGCGATGCGGTCGACGGCGGCTGCCGCGATCTCGCCGCCATCGGCGAAGCGACGACAGCGGGCACGGGCTGCGGTTCGTGCCGGCCGGAAATAGGCCGGCTGGTGAAGCAGAGGCTCGCCGAGATCACGCTGCCCGCGGCGGCGGAGTGACGTCAGTAGATCGAGGGCTCCTCGACCGGTCCGCCGAAACTCGTTTCGAGAAAATCGAAATCGCAGCCCTGGTCGGCCTGCCGGATATGGCGTGAGAACATCCAGCCGTAGCCGCGTTCGTAGCGTGGCTTTGCGGCGGGCAGGGCGGCGCGACGTCGCGCCAGCTCCTCGTCCGAAACATCGAGCGATATTTTTCGCGCCGCCACGTCGAGCGAAATCATGTCGCCCGTCTGCACCAGCGCGAGCGGCCCGCCAACGTAGGATTCCGGCGCGACATGCAGGATGCAGGCGCCGTAGCTCGTGCCGCTCATGCGCGCGTCGGAAATGCGCACCATGTCGCGCACGCCTTTCTTCACCAGCTTCTTCGGGATCGGTAGCATGCCCCATTCCGGCATGCCCGGACCGCCGAGCGGCCCGGCGTTGCGCAGCACCAGCACGCTGTCTTCGCTCACGTCGAGATCGTCGCGGTCGATATTCGCCTTCATCTGCGCGTAATCGTCGAAGACCAGCGCCTGCCCGCGGTGCTTCATGAAACGCGCCGCCGCGGCCGACGGCTTGATCACGCAGCCCAGCGGCGCGAGATTTCCGCGCAACACCGCCAGCGCGCCCTCCTTGTAGATGGGATTGTCGATCGGACGGATCACGTCGTCATTGTAGACAGTCGCGCCTTCGAGGCTCTGCGCCCATGTCCTGCCGCTTGCATTGATCTGCGTGAGATCGAGCCTGTCCTTCAGCCGCGTGAGCATGCCGAGCAGACCGCCCGCATAGTAGAAATCCTCCATCAGATATGTGTCGCCGGAGGGCCTGATATTGGCGATGACCGGCGTCGTGCGACTGGCCGCGTCAAAATCGTCGAGGCCGATGTCGTGGCCCGCGCGGCGCGCCATGGCGATGATATGGATGACGGCGTTGGTCGAGCAGCCCATCGCCATGGCGACGACGATCGCGTTGAGAAACGCCTGCCGCGTCTGGATCCTGTCGGGCGTGAGGTCCTCCCACACCATTTCGACGATGCGTCGCCCCGCTGTCGCGCACATGCGGATGTGATTTGAATCAGCCGCAGGAATGGAGGACGCGCCCGGCAGCGTCATGCCGATCATGTCGGCGAGCGCCGTCATGGTCGCCGCCGTGCCCATGGTCATGCACACGCCGTAGCTGCGCGCGATGCCGGCCTCCATCTCGTCCCAGTCCTTGTCGGAAATATTGCCCGCGCGCCGCTCGTCCCAGTATTTCCAGGCGTCGGAGCCCGAACCCAGCGTCTGCCCGCGCCAGTTGCCACGCAACATCGGGCCGGCCGGAACGAAGATCGCTGGCGCGCCCGCGCTGGTCGCGCCGAGCAGCAGGCCGGGCGTGGTCTTGTCGCAGCCGCCCATCAGCACGACGCCGTCGACGGAATGTGAGCGGATCAACTCTTCCGTCTCCATCGCCAGGAAGTTGCGGTAGAGCATGGTCGTCGGCTTGACGTTGCTTTCGGACAACGAGATCGCCGGCAATTCGACCGGAAAGCCGCCGCCCTGCAGCACGCCGCGCTTGATGTCCTCCACGCGCTCCTTGAAATGCGCATGGCACTGGTTGAGATCGGACCATGTGTTGATGATCGCGATGACCGGCCTGCCGCGATATTCCTCGGGCGCATAGCCCATCTGGGCCATCCGCGAGCGGTGCCCGAAGGAGCGCAGGTCGTCCGGAGCGAACCATCGCGCGGAGCGCAGTTGATCAGGGCTCTTGCGGGTCATTCGTTCCTCCGGCCACGCATATCGCTGCGCGTTTCGTCGGACGATAGAGACGGCGCAAAAATGCGCAAACCGGAAAATCGGGCGCTGGCCGGCGATTGGAACAACCAGCGCCGCACTGCGTTCACACCCTTCATGCGGGTAGGGCCCGCGGGAACACGTCAAACCGGCTCGGCCGGCGCTCCTGGAGGTGAAGAATGCGTCATTTTCTCATGAATGGTCTCATCGCGGCGTCGATCGGCGTCATGAGCGTCGCTCCCGCCAGCGCGTTCCCCGCCGCGCCCGCGGGCGTCGGTATCGCCGCGCCTCACGCGCAGATCGAGCACGTGCAATACAGGCGTCACTGGGGCCGTCATCATCACCGCAGAGGTTTCGGCGTGGGCGCGGGCATAGCGGGCCTGGCGGCCGGCGCCATCATCGGCGGCGCGATCGCCAATTCGCAGGCGCCTGCCTATTACGGAACGGCGCCGGCGGACGACGACAGCGCCGTCGCCTACTGTCTGCAACGCTTCCGCTCCTACGATCCGGCGCGCGGCACATATCTGGGCTACGACGGCCTGCGTCACCCTTGTCCGTAACGCAGGCTGAACAGCAAAAAGAGGCGAGCGACACTAAGGCGTCCTCGCCATTCTTGCGTCTTGAGCGGGAAAAATGGCTGGGGGACCTGGATTCGAACCAAGATTAACGGAGTCAGAGTCCGCTGTTCTACCGTTGAACTATCCCCCAACGGACACGCGCGGAAAGCGCGGCGCGTCGGAACGGGGGTCGAGATAAAGGCCCGCGCCCGCGCTGTCAACGCCACGATTGGTTTCGCACGCACTCTTGGCGTTGCGGCCGAAAATCCATGCCCTGCCAATGGTTCATACCGGCTCCCTTTCAAATGCCGGGCTTGCTGGTATTCTGACGGCTACATCGACCGGCTGTCAGGCCGGGCCGCAGGAGCAAAAAAGTGTCGTCGCTTGGGGGAGGGCCGCGCCAGGAGGAGGCGCAGAGCCGTGCCCGGGACGGGGGGATCGCAGGCCGCGCCAGCCGGGCGCCGCTCTATGCCGCTCTCGATCTCGGCACGAACAATTGCCGCCTTCTGGTGGCCCGCCCGGCCGGCTTTCTGGCGCCGACCGGGGCCGAGAGCCTGCGCGTCGTCGACGCCTATTCGCGGATCGTGCGCCTCGGCGAAGGCCTGTCGCAGGCGGGGCGTCTCAGCGAGGCGGCCATCCAGCGCACGCTGGAGGCGCTGGAAATCTGCCGCGACAAGATGGACCGGCGCGGCGTGACCAAGGCCCGCCTGATCGCCACGGAGGCCTGCCGCGCGGCGGCCAATGGCGAGGAATTCGTCGAGCGCGTCTTCGAGCGCACCGGGCTGCGTCTCGAGATCATCGACCGGGAGACCGAGGCGCGGCTGGCCGCAGTCGGCTGCGGCTCGCTGGCCGATCCGAAGGCCGAAGGCGTGCTGCTGTTCGATATCGGCGGCGGGTCCACCGAAATCGTCTGGCTCGCGCCCGACCGCGCGCGGAAACAGGGGGCGCGCAGCGTCACGATCTGGACCTCGATCGAACTCGGGGTCGTCTCGCTCGCCGAGCGTTTCGGCGGCCATCACGTCGACGACAATACGTTCGAAGACATGGTCGCGGCCTTCGATGAAAAGCTGCGGCCTTTCACCAAACAGGCAATGGAGCAGCGCGCCTGCGGGCGTTTCCATCTGCTGGGCACGTCCGGCACGGTCACGACGGTCGCCGGCATCCATCTCGACCTGCCGCGCTACGACCGCCGCCGGGTCGACGGCCTGTGGATGTCGGCGGATCAGGCGGACGACGCCATCGACCGCCTGCGCGCCATGGACTATCACCAGCGCGCCGCCAATGGCTGCATCGGCCATGAGCGCGCCGATCTCGTGCTGGCGGGCTGCGCGATTCTCGAGGCCATTCGCCGCGCCTTTCCCGCGCCGCGCATCCGTATCGCCGACCGGGGCCTGCGCGAGGGCATATTGCTGGAGCTGATGCGCGCCGATCGCGCCGGGGAGATACAGGTTTGACGGCTGGCAGGCAGGGTCCCGGCGGCAAGGACGAGAAGACGCGCGGCGGCTCGCTCAAGACGCGCGTGAAGACGGCGCGCAAGCGCACGCTCTCCTCCACATTGTGGCTGGAACGCCAGCTCAATGACCCTTATGTGGCGCGCGCGAAACGCGAGGGCTGGCGCTCGCGCGCGGCCTACAAGCTGATCGAGATGGACGATCGCTATCACCTGCTGAAGCCCGGCATGCGCGTGCTCGACCTCGGCGCGGCGCCCGGCGGCTGGTCGCAGGTCGCGGCGAAGAAAGTGAAATCCGAAGAGGGTAAGGGGCGCGTCGTCGGCATCGACCTGCTGGAGGTCGAGCACATCCCGGGCGTCGAATTCACAGTGATGGATTTTTTGGAGGAGGACGCGCCTGATCGCCTGAAAGCCATGCTCGGCGGGCAGGCGGACGCGGTCATCTCCGACATGGCCGCCAACGCCACCGGCCATCGCCAGACCGATCACCTGCGCATCGTCGCGCTCGCCGAAATGGCGGCGGAATTCGCGAGCGAGGTGCTCGCGCCCGGCGGCTTTTTTCTCGCGAAAGTGCTGCAGGGCGGGACGGAGAACCAGCTGCTGGCGAAGCTCAAGCGCGACTTCACCGTCGTGCGCCACGTGAAGCCCGAGGCGAGCCGCAAGGATTCGGCCGAACTCTATGTGCTGGCCACCGGGTTTCGCGGCGCGCGCGAAGCGGATTGAAACGCAATCCTGCGCCGCGCGAGCGGCATGCCGCACGGCTTTCGCGGCGCCTGCCCACGCTCTACTCTGCCTCGCAATGCGGCGCACGAAAGTCGCGACGGGAGGACGACATGTCGTATACGCCGGCCATGGTGACCGAGGATCCGCGGGGCGCGAAGCCGAGATTCAGCGGTCCCGCGGAAGAAGTCGCGCCCGGCGTCTTCATGTATTCGGTCTTCGTCAACACCTATGCGATGAAGACGCCGGACGGCCTGCTGCTGATCGACCCCGGCACGATGCGCGGCGCGGCGTCCGCGCATCAGGCGATCCGCGGCTGGACCGGCGAACCGGTCCACACGATCGTCTATACGCATGGCCATATCGATCACGCCTTCGGCGGCAAGCCTTTTCTGGCCGAGGGCGCGGTGCGCAACATCGTCGCGCAAGAAAATTGCGTCGGCCGTTTCCAGCGCTATTCGCTAACGCACGGTTACAATCAGATCATCAACCAGCGCCAGTTCGGCTCCGACAAGCTGCGCTTCCCCGACGAATTCGACTGGCCGACGCTGACGTTTCGCGACGGCCTCGTGCAGAGCATGGGCGGACTCGAAATCCGCTATCGCGCAGCCAAGGGCGAGACGGACGATCATTGCTACATCTGGGTTCCCGAAAAATCGTATCTCTTCAGTGGCGATCTCATCATCTGGCGCTCGCCCAACTGCGGCAATCCGCAGAAGGTGCAGCGCTACCCCATCGAATGGGCGGAGGCGCTGGAGGAAATGGCCGCGCTCGACGCGGAATGGCTTTTCCCCGGTCACGGTCTCGTGGTGCATGGTCGAGCGGAGGTTCGGCGCGTCCTCACGGAAACGGCGCGCTATCTGCGCCACATCATCGATCAGGTCGTGCCGCTGCTCAACGCCGGCAAGAGCCCGGAGGAGATCGTCGCGTCGGTCGACTCCGATCCCGAGCTGGCGGCGAGGCCCTACCTGCTGGAACTCTACGACCACCCCAAGTTCATCGTGCACAATCTCATCCGTCGCTGGGGCGGCTGGTGGAACGGCAATGCCGCCGATCTCTTTCCGGCAAGCTCCGTGCGGCAGGCGCAGGAAATCGCGGCGCTCGCCGGCGGCGCTTCCGCGTTGATCGCACGCGGGCGCGCGCTGCTGGACCAGGGCGATCTCGACATGGCCTGCCATGTCGCGGAATGGGCGATCCGCGTCGCGCCGGACGACAGGGCTGCGCTTGAACTCAAGCGCGACGTCTACGAGAAGCGCGGCGCCGCCACCGGCAATCTGATGGCGCAGGGCATCTATCGTGGCGCGATGAACGAGGCGCTCGACGCGCTCGGCCAGGAGCGGGCGCAGCGGGCCGGCCATCAATCACTGTAGGGGCCTCAGCCTAGCCAGCGGCCTTCCTGCGCGCTGAAGCTGACGACGCAGGGAGCCCGCGCTTCGTCACGCAGGTAGACGAGGGTCATCTCAGTTTCGCCGGTCTTTCGCCTCTTGGCGTCGAGGCGGTCGATGATCGCCTGCTCGCCCGCATCCAGCGCGCGCAGGGAATCCAACGGCTCGCAATGCAGGCCGACCACGCCGTCGAAGATCAGCGTCGCGGTATCGGGCGCTTCGGCTTCCGCCGGCTGGAAGCGCAGAGTGAGCCGCCGCGCCATGGCATTGTAGTCGATCAGCGCGAGAGTGCTGTCGCGCAGTTCGACGCCGGCGATGAGATCCTCGAGGGCAGGTCGGCTCATGACAGATCCATGTTGGCGTCGATCAGGCGCCTGTATTCGTTGAGCGCGTAACGGTCGGTCATCCCCGCAATATAATCGGCGACGACGCGTGCGCGCGAAGAATCGTCGCGCGCGCCCTTGTAGGCGCCTTCCCACTCGAGCGGCATGGCGCCGGGATCGCCGAGAAACAGAGGAAACAAGTCGTCCACGATCCGCGCGGCCTTTTCGCGCACGCGCATCACCTCGGCGTGGCGATACATGGCCGTGAACAGGAAGGTCTTGATGGAGCGGTCGGCGGCCACCATGGCGGGCGAGAAGGCGACCACCTGCCGGCCGGCGGCGCGGATTTCGGCCGCGCTTTGCGCGCCTGTCTCGGCGATCCGCCGCGCGCTCTCGCCGAGCGCATCCTCGATGAAGCGCGTGATGATGCGCCGGCCGAGTTCGTGGATCACGCGCGCGCGTTCGAGCGCGCCGTAGGCGGTCTCGATTTCGATCAGCAATTCCTCGACGAAGGGCGAGGCCGCGCGCAAATCGCCCAGTTCGAACAGCCCCGCACGAAGCCCGTCGTCTATGTCGTGCGCGTCATAGGCGATGTCGTCGGCGATCGCCGCGGCCTGGGCTTCCGCGCTCGCATGGGAGGAGAGATCGAGCGCGCCGATCGTGGCGGCGCATTCCGCGTCGAAATCGAGGATCGGCTTCGGAACGCCCTGCGCCGCGAATTTCGCCGTTGGCTCGCCCTCGGACGTCCGCAGCGGCCCGTTGTGTTTCACCAGCCCTTCGAGCGTCTCCCAGGTCAGGTTCAGCCCGTCGAAGCGCGCGTAGCGCCGTTCCAGCCGCGTGACGAGCCGCAGCGCCTGGGCGTTGTGATCGAAGCCGCCGTAGGGGCGCATCAGCGCGTCGAGCGCGTCCTCGCCGACATGGCCGAAGGGCGTGTGGCCGAGATCATGCGCCAGCGCCAGCGCCTCGGCGAGATCGTCGTCGAGGCTGAGCCCGCGCGACAGGGCGCGGGCGATCTGCGCCACCTCGATCGTGTGCGTGAGCCGGGTGCGGAAATGGTCGCCGCCGAGCGGCACGAACACCTGCGTCTTGTGGGCGAGCCGGCGGAAGGCGGTGGAATGGACGATCCGGTCGCGGTCGCGCTGGAATTCGCTGCGGGTGGGCGAGGCGGGCTCCGCCACGAGCCGGCCCCGGCTGCGCGCGGCGTCGCAGGCATAGGGGGCGAGAAAGGGCGTCGCGGGAGGCATGGTTTCGGGCGTGTTCCGGCCGGCGGCGTTGAAAGCCGGGCCACAGCGGCTTATCTTGTAGGGGCCTTTCGAGGCAAGCCGGACCTTGAACCCGAGCTGGATGGACACGATGGAAATTGCGACCCAGGAGGCGACGGGCGACGTCGTCCTCACAGAGCGCGCCGCGCGGCGCGTGGCCACGATCATGCAGAGCGAAAAGCCGGGCTCGGCCCTGCGCATCTCCGTCAACGGCGGCGGCTGCTCCGGCTTCCAGTATGCCTTCGACATCGTCCAGGATCGCGCCGACGACGATCTGACGCTCGAGCGCGACGGCGCGACCGTGCTGATTGATCCCGTGAGCCTCGAATATATGAAGGGCTGCAAGATCGACTTCGTCGATAATCTGATCGGCCAGTCCTTCCAGATCGACAATCCCAACGCCACGGCGTCCTGCGGCTGCGGCACCAGCTTCTCGATGTGATCGACCGCCGGTTTTTCATCGGCGGGCTCGCAGCCTATGGCGCCGTTCTCGCGAGCCCGGCGCGCGCGAACGAAGCGCTCGCCGATCTCGAACACAGTCTCGGCGCGCGGCTTGGCGTCGCCATGCGTGACACGGGTAGCGGCGCGCGATTCGCTTTTCGCGCGGAGGAGCGGTTTCCCCTCACCAGCACCTTCAAGTTTCTGGCCGCCGCCGCCGTGCTGGCGAAGGTCGACGCCGGGAAGGACACGCTCCACCGGCGCGTGGTCTACGCCAAATCCGACCTCGTGACCTATTCGCCGGAAACCGAAAAGCACGCGGGCGAGGGAATGGCGCTCGGCGCGATCTGCGAGGCCGCGATCACGCTCAGCGACAATACCGCGGGCAACCTCATGCTCGCGGCCATCGGCGGGCCGGAAGGCCTGACGCGTTTCGCCCGCAAGCTCGGCGACGAGGTCACGCGGCTCGACCAAATCGAGACCGCGCTCAATGAAGCCAGCCCCGGCGATCCACGCGACACGACATCGCCGTCCGCCATGCTCGGCAATCTCGAAAAGCTCCTGCGGGGCGATGCGCTCGAGACCGCCTCGCGCGAACGCCTGACCGCTTGGCTTATCGCCAACAAGACCGGCGACACGCGCCTGCGCGCCGGCCTGCCTGCGGGTTGGCGCGTCGGCGACAAGACCGGCGCGGGCGGAAACGGCACGGCGAACGATCTTGCGATTGTTTGGCCCCCCGGTCGCAAGCCGATCCTGATCGCCGCTTATCTCACGCAATGCGACCGCGGCATGGACGCGCGCAACCAGGCGCTTGCCGAGGTCGCACGTATTCTCACCGCGCACTGATGCGCGGCGGCGCGCCTACGCGGTCGTGACGATCACGAAATCCTTGCCGGAGCGATTGTCCGGCGATAGTGGCGCATCGGTGACGATCAGCGTCATGCCCGGATGCATGCGCGAGCGGATCACGCCGACGAATTGCGGATCGACGCCGATCCGGAGAATGGCGTTCGAATCGATCTTCAGGTCGGGTTCTGAGGCGTGATGGGTAATGGCGGTCCAGTGCAGGCCTCGCTTTCCCTCATGCGCTCCATTGAGCACGAAGACATGAGAGCCGAGGCGGTCGCCCGGCGCCATGGCGAGTTGTTGCTTGGCGATGACGCGGTCGTTCTCGATCAGCTCAATCGTGCGGTCGGCCGAGGAAACCAGCAGGCTGGTGATCGGATATTCCTGCTCGGCGCCCCAGTCCGACGGGCGCTTCTTGCCCTCGAGTGAGGACACGACCTGCTCGAACTCGTGCTCTGCGTAGGCGCTGAGGACCATGCCGGGGTGCGTAAGTTCCCACGGGTCGGTATGCGCTCCGGCGATGATGACCGGCGTTCCCATATGCGTGATCGAGAACAGGAGTTCAGAGAATTTCAGCGGCAGGCGCACGCAGCCGTGCGAGGCCGGATAGCCCGGCAGATTCCCGGCATGCAGCGCGATGCCCGACCAGGTCAGCCGGTTCATGTTCGGCATCGGCGCATTATTGTAGGTCGAGGAATGATGGTGCTTGTCTTTCTGCAGCACCACGAACACGCCGGTCGGCGTCGCATGGCCGGGCTTGCCGGTCGAGCAGGTCGAAACAGCGACCCGCACGCCGTTGCGGTACACGTGGACGCGCTGCTGCGGAATGGACACGACTACCGATACCGGCCCCTCGGGGGCTCGCTCGGGATGCCACGTATATTCGCCGGGTTTGAGTTGCGTGATTTCCTTCAGCGTTTCCTTGCCGATCGCAAGGCCGCTGGCGAGGACGATCCCCGCGCCCATCGAGCCGCGGACGAATGTGCGTCGATCAAAGCCAGTCATGCATCCCCCCGAAGTCTCGACCATTTTTGTGTCATCAACCGCCGAATACAAACGCTTCGATAAAGCGATAGCGTTCATGTCCGGCTTCGACATTGTAGAATCCTTCGCTTCTCGTTGCACGGAAGCGCTGGCTGCCGTCTGCCTGACTGAGGTCGGCGCCGATAGCTTTTCCATTTCTGAAGAAGATGAAGCGCGCGCGCCCATCGGGGCGAGTCACTTTAATGGTCGCTGTGCCGCCGCCGTCGCGAGCTACGGCTGCCTGACATTCCATCAGGGGTTGCCCGGCGCCCATCGAGCAGGAAACCGGTCCGTTGGCGTCGAACTGGCCTTGCCCGGCGCGTTCCGATGAGGAAGGGCGCTTCGTTTGAGCCGCTTTACCCGCGGCGCCGCTTTCGCCGGGCGCCTTGAAACTCAAAATTTCACAAGCGCCGACAGACTTGTCCTTGGCGGTAGAGGTAATACGTGGCGGTTGGCCGCCTTGCGGTGTGATGTCGACATAAACCCCCGCCGATCGTGCCGTAATCTGTCCATCGGGCCTCTTGATGAGCTTGGCCAGCTTTCCGTTGATACGAATTTGGCCCTTCGCATTGGAATCAGCGGTGATTCCGGACGGACATTTGGCGGCAAATAGAGGAACTTCGGCGTGAGCCGCATTGGCGCCGAGCGTAGCAGCGGCGGCGAAAACGGTGAGCGCTGCCCGTTTCATGTTCTCTTTCCTCCCTAGCGTTTGGACCATGCAAGCCGGCTCCAGTTAAAGGTTTGCCGAAATGTCGTGAGTTTGCCAAGCGCTTCAGTATGTTGTCGTCGGACTGTCGTGTGCCGCCCACCGTGCATCGTCCAGAGCGATGTCTCGGCTGCCGGGCCCTTCTGGCGCACGGAAATTTTCCGGGCCGAAACTTCGCCACGGCACGGACCTGTTCCAGCCATACTGTGCCGCGAGGCTTTAGGCGTCGCGCCATTTCGGCGCTCGCTCGAGGCCGTCATGATCCGCATTGCCCGTACAATCCTGCCAGTCGCCGCGCTTCTCGCGCTTGCCGGTTGCACCAGCGACCGCTTCGCCCAACACGGTTATGAGCCAGCGGCCGAAGAATATGATCCGCCGCCGCGCCGGCGCACGGACGCCAAGACCTATCTCGAAAGCGGGCGCATGTACGACCGGCTAGATCGCCGCTAGCACGCGCACGGCGAAGATCGTCCATATCAGGCCGAGAATGAACACGCCCAGCGCGAACATGTTGAAGCGCGTCGGCACATGGTTCGACGTGATGTGCACATAGGCGTGCGCGTAGCGCGCCGCGACGAACAGCCAGGACATGACGACGAAGATCAGATCATCCTTCTTCGTCAGCATGGCGAAGGCGACGAGCGCGTAGAACATCAGCGGCAATTGCAGATTGTTCGCATAGGCGTTGCCGGTCTGCGCGATCGCCGTCGGCCAGGCGTTCTGGCCGAGCGCGATATCCTTCATCTTCGTTTCGCCCGCCTTGATCGAGCCGACGCGCGTCAACGCCATTCTCATGAGCAGGAAGAACAGCAGCGCGACCAGCGCGAAGACAGGAAAAAGTGCGGCCTGAACGGACATGGCGTCTCGCTGGATGTCTGGCGCCATGATAGGCGATGGCGCACGCCTGGCTAGCCGCCGATCCGCCGCGCCGGATTGCCCGCGACCGTGAGGCCGGCCGGCACGTCGCGCGTGACGACGGCGCCCGCGCCGATGATGGCGTCGTCGCCGACGGTCACCCCCGGCGTGATGATGGCGCCGCCGCCGATCCAGACATTGGCGCCGATTTTCACGGGCTGACCGAATTCCAGGCCCGCGCGGCGCTGCGCGGGATCGCGCGGATGGTCCGCGCCATAAATCTGCACGGCCGGTCCAATCTGCGTTCCCGCGCCGATGTCGATCAGGATGCTGTCCAGCAGCACGCAGCCGAAATTGAGGAACACGCCGTCGCCGAGGCGAATGTTGTAGCCATAGTCGCAATGGAAGGGCGGCCGCACCACGACATGCGCGCCGACATGGCCGAGACCATCCCGAAGGAGGGCGTGACGCTCCGCGCCGGAAAGGCCGCTGGCGGAGTTGTAGCGGTCCATCCAGGCGCGGATGGCGGCGTGATCGCGCAGAAGTTCGGGATCGTCGGCGCGATACAATTCGCCCGCGAGCATCTTTTGCTTTTCGCTTCGCATGTCCCTGCCGGTCCTTCGCTTGTGTCCGCCGCGCCCGCCCGGAATAATGGCGGGAAGCCAGAAGGAGACAAGCATGAGCCCGCGCGACCGTCTCGACCAGATGCATGCTGAAATGACGGAATGGCGGCGTGATTTTCACGCCCATCCCGAAATCGGATTCGAAGAGGTGCGAACCAGCGAGATCGTTGCGCAGAAGCTCGGCGAATGGGGCATCGAGGTCCATCGCGGGCTCGGCGGCACCGGCGTCGTGGGCGTCATTAGGGGGCAGGGGCAGGCGAGCGGCGGCAATCGCGCCATTGGGCTGCGCGCCGACATGGACGCTCTGCCGATGGATGAGGGCAATTCTTTCGCCCATCGTTCGCAGAACCCCGGCCGCATGCATGCCTGCGGGCACGACGGCCACACCGCAATGCTGCTCGGCGCGGCGAAATATCTTAGCCAGACCCGCAAGTTCGCGGGCACGGTGCATCTCATCTTCCAGCCCGCGGAAGAGGGCCTGGCGGGCGCCAAGGCAATGCTCGACGATGGCCTCTTCGAAAAGTTTCCATGCGACGCCGTCTACGGCATCCACAATTCGCCCGACATGCCGCTCGGCACGGTCAAGGCGCTCAGCGGCACGGCCATGGCGGCGATCGATTATTTCAGCGTGGTGTTGCGTGGAAAATCCGCGCATGGCGCGCATCCGCAGCAGGGTATCGACACCGTCTCCATCGCTGCGCAGGTGGTCAGCGTGCTCAACGCGCTGCCCTCGCGTCATGTCGATGCGCTGGAATCGGCCATCGTCAGCATCGGCCAGATTCATGGCGGCACGTCTGATATCGTGATCCCCGAGACGGTCGAACTGCGCGGCTCCGTGCGCACGCTCAAACCCGAAATCCGGGACCTCATGGAAGGCCTGTTCAAGCGGGCGGTCGAGCATACGGCCGCCGCGCAAGGCGGAACGGCGGAAATATCCTATCGCCGCGCCTATCCCGCCACGATCAATTCCGCGCACGAGACCGACCGCGCCTCGCTGTGCGCGACCAATACGCGCGGCGTCAAAAATGTGATCCGCGACGGCCGACCTCTGCTGGCGGGCGAGGATTTCGCCTTCATGCTGGAACGCGCGCCCGGCGCCTATCTCTTCTTCGGCCAGAACGACGGCGCCAAGGGCGGCGTGCCCGTGCACAATCCAGCTTACGATTTCAATGACGATTTGCTGCCGATCGGCGCGAGCTATCTCGCCGGCCTCGTTGAGCAGGAACTGGGGTGAGATTTTAGATGCAACGCACGGACTTCCGTTTCTTCTTTCCCTTTCGCGTGCGCTATTCCGAGGTCGACGGCCAGAGCGTCGTCTTCAACGCGCATTACCTCACCTATTTCGACACCTCGATCACGGAGTTTTTCCGCTGGCTCGGCTACGACTATGTGGAGGACGTGAAGGCGACCGGCATCGATTTCCACACGGTTAAGTCGCTCGTCGAATACAAGGCGCCGATTCGTTTCGACGAGGAGATCGAAGTCGGCGTGCGCGTCGGGCATATCGGCAATTCCAGCCTGCGCTTCGACCTCGCGATCTTCGCGAAGGACGAAGCTGCGCCGCGCGCGACGGGCGAGATCGTGTGGGTCTACACCGATCAGCGCACTCACAAGACGGTGCGCGTGCCGGACGCGATGCGCGACATGCTCGGCGCCGCAGACAGGGAGCCGGTCGGCTGACCGAAACGCCATGATGCTATTTGGGGTTCTCTGGGCGGCATTCGCGCCCTTGCTTCTGCTCGCGGCGTGGGCCGGCCTCGCCTGGCTGTTGCGTCGATTCGCGCCGGGGCGCTTCGGCTGGCGCGGCGCGTTGCTGCTGTCGGCTATTGTCCTCGGCGCGCCGCTCGGCTGGATTAGGCGTCAAGACATTGCGGCCTTTCAGGCATTATGCCGCGCCGAGGGCGCGACGGTCATTCGCGAGAAGGCGCAGGCCGACGGCATTCTGCTGACCTCGGGCACGTCGAACAGTTTCGGCATGCGCTATCTCCACAGCGAGGGATTCGCGTGGATGGAGTCGAACGACATCTATAAGCGCGGCGGCTTCGTTCGCTACGCGCGTAACGACAAGGGCGAGATCGCGACGACGAAGATCGACGCGCCGACGGCGCGTTACGAGGTGCGCGAGGTTTTCGAGCGGCAACCCAACGTTGGCATTTCGCGCACGCTCGTGCTCGAACGCGAGTCGGGCCGCGAACTCGCGCGGGGCTCGTCGCTGAGTTTCGACGGCGGACGGCTCAAATGGGTGTTCGGCGCCTGGGGCGTGGGCTCATGTCCAAGCGCCCGCACGGATCCCGCAGCATTCAACGCCTGGTATCATCTGGCGAAGAATACGCTGCGCTGATCCCTCACATCCCGCCGGTCGGATAATTCGGGCTCTCGCGCGTAATCGCGACATCATGCACGTGGCTTTCGCGCAAGCCCGCGCCGGTGATGCGCACGAAGCTCGCGCGTTTCTGGAATTCGTCGATCGAGGGCGCCCCCACGTAACCCATCGCCGCGCGAAGACCGCCGGCAAGCTGGTGCAGGATCGGGCCGACCGGGCCGCGGTAGGGCACCTGACCCTCAATGCCTTCCGGCACCAGCTTCATCTGGTCCTTGATGTCCTGCTGGAAGTAGCGGTCGGCGGAGCCGCGCGCCATCGCGCCGACCGAACCCATGCCGCGATAGGCCTTGAACGAGCGGCCCTGGTAAAGGAAGACCTCGCCCGGGCTCTCGTCGGTGCCGGCGAGCAGCGAGCCGATCATCACGCAATTCGCGCCGGCCGCGATCGCCTTGGCGAGATCGCCGGAAAACTTGATGCCGCCGTCGGCGATGACAGGCACGTCGGCTTTGCGTGCGACCTCGGCCGCATCCATGATCGCCGTGAGCTGCGGCACGCCGACGCCCGCGACGATGCGCGTCGTGCAGATCGAGCCCGGCCCGATGCCGATCTTGATGGCGTCCGCGCCCGCGTCGATCAGCGCCTTCGCGCCCTCGCTGGTCGCGACATTGCCGGCGAGCACCGACACCTTGTTGGAGATGCGCTTGATGCGCGCGACCTGGTCGAGCACGCTCTGCGAATGGCCGTGCGCGGTGTCGACGACGACGCAGTCGACGCCGGCGTCGATCAGCATCAGCGCGCGCTCGTAGCCCTTGTCGCCGACGGTGGAGGCGGCCGCGACCCGCAGGCGCCCGTCCGCGTCCTTGCAGGCGTTGGGATGCAGCGTCGCCTTCTCGATATCCTTCACCGTGATGAGGCCGACGCACTTGTGGTCCTCATCGACCACCAGCAGCTTCTCGATGCGGTTCTGGTGCAGCAGGCGGCGCGCTTCGTCCTTGCCGACGCCCTCGCGCACCGTGATCAGCTTGCGCGTCATCAGCTCCGAGACCGGCTGCGCCTGGTTGTCGGCGAATCGCACGTCGCGGTTTGTGAGAATGCCGCAGAGTTTTCCCGGCCTGTCGCCGGCGGCGCGCTCGACGACCGGAATGCCGGAAATCGAATAGCGCGCCATGATGGCGAGAGCGTCGGCGAGCGTCTGGTCGGGGAAGATGGTGATCGGATTGACCACCATACCGCTCTCGTAGCGCTTCACCTTGCGCACTTCCTCTGCCTGTTCCTCCGGCTCGAGGTTGCGGTGGATGACGCCGATGCCGCCGGCCTGCGCCATGGCGATGGCGAGACGGGCTTCCGTCACCGTGTCCATCGCGGAGGAAATGATCGGCAGGTTGAGCGCGATCTCGCGGGTCAGGCGCGAACGGATATCGACGCCGCTCGGCATGATTTCGGAATGGCCGGGACGCAGCAGAACGTCGTCGAAGGTAAGGGCCTCGACGAGCAGGGGACGAACGATGTCTGGCATGGCCAACTCCGGGAAAGACGAAAAGCGGCGGACTCGGAGCCGCCGCTACAGAATTGGCGGGTGCTCATAGCACGTGCGTGACAGGAGGCAAACCACGGCCGGCGCAGCGCAGCCCTGCCGTGTGGATAAGGTCGGCCGCCTCGAACGCAGCGCCGGCCCGCCCTAGAATAGGCGCAACGAAAGTGAATCGAGCGGGCGGACGGGACTTGCGGGCTTTTGGATCGATGAGGCGCGAGGCGGTCGCGCTCGGCGTGGCGGGGGCGCCGGCGTGAGCGGGGACAAGGCGGAAAAGACCTGGTCCATGATCACGCCGCTGGTGGTCGCCACCGCGCTCTTCATGGAAAATCTCGATTCGACGATCATCTCGACCTCGCTGCCGGCGATCGCGGCCGACCTCCACGAGGACCCGATCGCGCTGAAACTGGCGCTGACCGCCTATCTGCTCTCCCTCGCCATCTTCATCCCCGCGTCCGGCTGGACGGCCGACCGCTTCGGCGCGCGAAAGGTCTTCCGGGCGGCGATTCTCGTCTTCGCGGCGGGCTCGATCCTGTGCGGCCTGTCCTCCTCGCTGCCGCAATTCGTCGGCGCCCGCATGATTCAGGGCATGGGCGGCGCCATGATGACGCCGGTCGGCCGCCTCGTGCTGATGCGCTCCGTGCCGCGCTCGGACATCGTGCGCGCGCTTGCCTGGCTGACCATCCCGGCGCTGATCGGCCCGGTGATCGGCCCGCCGCTCGGCGGCTTCATCACCACCTATTTCCACTGGCGCTGGATTTTTTGGATCAACATCCCGATCAGCATCCTGGGCGTCGTTCTCGCGACCATCTACATCCCGGCCGTGCGCGAGGAAGATACGCCGCCGCTCGATCTCGTGGGCTTTGCGCTGATCGGCGTCGCGTTGTCCTGCCTCATCTTCGGCTTTTCGGCGCTCGGGCGTGGCGTGGTCGCGGGTCCCGTCGACGCCGCCCTGATCGGCGTCGGCTTTCTCAGTCTCGGGCTCTACGTGCGCCACGCGCTACGCACGCCGCACCCGATTCTCGACCTCAGGCTGCTGGCGCTGCCGACCTTTCGGGCGAGCGTCGGCGGCGGCTTCCTGTTCCGTCTGGGGCTCGGCGCCACGCCCTTCCTGCTGCCGCTGCTGTTCCAGATGGGGTTTGGCCTCAACCCCTTCCAGTCGGGAACCCTCACCTTCGTCTCCACGCTCGGCGCCATGGCGATGAAGCCGACGGCGGGACCGATCCTCAAGCGATTCGGTTTCCGCAACGTCCTGGCGGCGAACGCGCTGATCTCGACCTGCTTCTTTCTCGCCAACACCTTGTTCACGGCGGCGACGCCGCACGCGATCATCATAGCCGTCCTGCTCACGGGCGGCTTTTTCCGCTCGCTGCAATTCACGGCGATAAACGCCGTCGCCTACGCCGAGGTCGATGACCGCCGCATGAGTCACGCAACGAGCCTCGCCGCCGTCGGCCAGCAATTATCTTTGTCGGTCGGCGTCACGCTGGGGGCCGGCGTGCTCGAATTGACCCGCGCCCGCCACGGCGTGGGCTCGGCGCTGGAGGTCGGCGATTTCGCGCCGGCCTTCCTGATCGTCGGCCTCGTCTCGGCCATGTCGTTCCTGTTTTTCGCGCGACTCTCGCCGGACGCCGGCGCCGAAATCTCGGGCCGCCGCCGCTAAACATTTGGCCGGAGTTCACATGGGCGCGGCCCTTGCCGCCGGCGCGCATTCGTGGCTTGTTTTCAAACAAGCAAGGTGGTTCGGGGAGTGGAATGAGCGAGGCAGGAGCGGAGGTCGCCGGCGAGACCGGTCCGGCGCGCGGCGCCCGGCTCGAAATTCGCACGCTGAAGCGCGATGACTTGATCGAATGCCTGCTGCAGGGCTGGCGCGATTTCGCGGCGGCGCCGCTCTATGGCCTGTTCTTCGGCGGCATCTATGCGCTCGGCGGCATGACGCTGGTCGCGCTGTTTCTCGCGCTGCATCTGCCCTGGATCGGCTATCCGCTCACCATGGGTTTCGCGCTGGTCGTTCCCTTTGTCGCGGCGGGAACCTACGAGGTATCGCGCGCGCTCGAACGCGGCGAGCCGCTGGGCTGGGGCAGGGTGCTCGGCGCGGTCTGGTCGCGCTCGGGCAAGGATCTCGGCTGGATGGCGCTGGTCACGGTTTTCGCGCTCATCATCTGGGTCGATTTCGCGATCTTCATTTTCCTGATGTTCTACGGCCTGCACATTCCGACCGTTCAGGAACTGGTCATCGCCGTGCTGTCGACCGGCAAGGGCGTGCTGTTTGCCGCCGTCGGCAATACGCTCGGCGCGATCATCGCCATGTTCGTGTTCTCGATCACGGCGGTCTCCTTTCCGCTGCTCGTCGATCGCGACGTCGATTTCGTCACCGCCATGCTGACCAGCGTCCGCTGCGTTCTGAAGAACCCCGCGCAGATGGTCGCATGGGCGCTTCTGATCGCGCTCTTCCTCGGCGCCTCAATTCTCTCAGGCTTCGTCGGCCTGTTCATCACGCTGCCGGTGCTCGGCCATGCGAGCTGGCATCTCTACCGCAAACTGGTCGTCTAGCCGCAGCACGCCGGGGACTTGATATATTCGCCTTCGCGCATATGTCCTGCTATACTGGCCGCTGAGCCGCAGGAGGGAGCGCATGTCCGAATTTGCCGATCGCGTCGATCTCGGCGTCAAGCCGCAGGTGACCGCCTTTTTCGATCCGCGCACCAACACGATCAGCTACGTCGTGCGCGACCCCGGCTCGAAGTCCTGCGCCATCGTCGATTCCGTCATGGATTTCGATTATGCGGCCGGTCGCATTTCGTACGAATCCGCCGACAAGATCATCGATTTCGTGCGCGGCGAAGGCCTCGACGTGCAATGGCTGATCGAGACGCACGTTCATGCCGACCATCTCTCGGCCGCGCCCTACATCCAGCAAAAGCTCGGCGGCCAGATCGGCATCGGCGAAAAAATCGTCACGGTCCAGAACACCTTTGGCAAGGTGTTCAACGAGGGCACGGAATTCCAGCGCGACGGCAGCCAGTTCGATCGCCTGTTCGCGGACGGCGACACTTATGAGATCGGCGGCATGAAGGCTTTCGCGATCCATACGCCCGGCCATACGCCCGCCTGCATGACCCATGTGATCGGCGACGCAGCCTTCGTTGGCGATACGCTGTTCATGCCCGACGGCGGCTCGGCGCGCGCCGATTTTCCCGGCGGCGACGCCCGCACCCTCTATCGCTCGATCCGCCGCGTCCTTTCGCTGCCCGGCGAAATGCGCCTGTTCATGTGCCACGATTACGGCCCGAACAACCGTGAAATCCGCTGGGAGACAACGGTCGCCGACGAGCGGGCGCACAACATTCACGTCCGCGACGGGATCAGCGAGGACGAATTCGTCAAGATGCGCGAGGCGCGCGATGCGACCCTCGACATGCCGAAACTGATCATCCCCTCGCTGCAGGTGAACATGCGCGGCGGGGAATTGCCGCCGGCGGACGAAGAGGGCAAGCGCTTCCTCAAGGTGCCGATCAACGGGCTCTAGCGGCGGGCGCGGCGCGAGCGGTCTTTGACCTGCCCGCGCCAATCCTCTAATCCGGCGCCCCATGAACATTTTCGCCGATTTTCACGCCCGCGTCGCAGCGATCCTGGCTGGCTTCGCCAAGGCCGGCCGCCTGCCCGCCGACCTCGATCTCGCCCGTTTCGTGGTCGAGCCGCCGCGCGAGGCCGCGCTCGGCGATCTCGCCGTCAACGCCGCCATGGTCTTCGCCAAAGAAGCCAAGGCCGGTTTCGGCAATCCGCGCCAGCTCGCCACCGAGATCGCCTTCGCGCTGGCCGAAGACCCCGACGTCTCGCAGGCCGAGGTCGCCGGTCCCGGCTTCATCAACATCCGCCTGCAGCCGCATGTTTTCGGGGCCGTGCTGCGCGCCGCATTGGCGCAAGGCGGCGACTATGGTCGCGCGCCGCAGGGCAGGGTGGGCGCGGTCCAGAAGATCAATGTCGAATATGTCTCTGCCAATCCCACCGGCCCGATGCACGTCGGCCACGGCCGCGGCGCGGTGTTCGGCGATGCGCTGGCGAGCCTGCTGGAATTCGCCGGCCATACGGTGACGCGCGAATATTACATCAACGACGCCGGCGCTCAGGTCGACGTGCTCGCGCGCTCAGCGCACCTGCGCTACCGAGAGGCGCTCGGCGAGAACGTCGGCGAAATTCCGGAAGGCCTCTATCCCGGCGATTATCTGGTGTCCGTCGGCAAGGGTCTTGCGGAAAAATATGGCGCGAGCCTGCGGGGCAAGCCGGAAGAGGATTGGATCGAAACCGTCCGCGTCTTCGCCATCGATGCGATGATGGACATGATCCGCGCGGATCTTGCCGCGCTCAACATCACGCACGAAGTCTTCTTCTCCGAGCGTTCGCTGACGCGCGGCGAGGGCGGCGACAAGGTCAAGGCGGCGATTGATTTCCTGCGCGCCAAGGACCTCGTCTATGTCGGTCGCCTCGCGCCGCCCAAGGGCAAGTTGCCCGACGACTGGGAGGATCGCGACCAGACATTGTTCCGCTCGACACAATTCGGCGACGACGTCGACCGCCCGCTGCTGAAATCGGACGGCGGCTACACGTATTTCGCGAGCGACATCGCATATCACAAGGTCAAGATCGACGGCGGCTACAATACGCTGATCGACGTCTGGGGCGCCGACCATGGCGGCTACGTCAAGCGCATGGACGCCGCCGTGAAAGCGCTCTCAGGCGGCAAAGTCGCGCTCGATGTGAAGTTGTGCCAGCTCGTCAAGCTGATGCGCGCGGGCGAGCCGGTGAAAATGTCGAAGCGCTCGGGCGATTTCGTCACTTTGCGCGAGGTCGTCGACGAAGTCGGCGTCGACGCCGTGCGCTTCATGATGCTCTACCGCAAGAACGACGCGCCGCTGGAATTCGACCTCGCCAAGGTGATCGAGCAGTCCAAGGACAATGCGGTCTTCTATGTGCAATACGCGCACGCCCGTGTGAAATCCGTGATGCGGCAGGCGCTGGCCGCCATGCCCGATCTCGATCTGTCGCCAGCGGCCTTGGCCAAGGCCGACCTTGCGCTGCTGATGGACGAGGGCGAAATCGGCCTTGTCAAAATGCTGGCGCAATTTCCGCGCGTTATCGAGGCGGCGGCCGCTGCGCACGAGCCTCATCGTCTGGCTTTCTACCTCCACGAACTGGCCAGTTTGCTTCACGCGCAGTGGAACCGCGGAAAGGATTCCGCGGAATTACGCTTTGTTAATGAAAACCGGAGAGATTTGACCTGCGCCCGGCTCGCGTTGATCCTTTCTTTATCAACCGTTCTGGCCGCGGGACTGGGGGTCCTGGGAGTGAGCGCTCCAGACGAGATGCGCTAGACGCGAAGATCGCTTCGCCCGCCGCCCCGGGACTCCTCCAAAAGCGTTTGCGCCGCCGGCATTGGCGTCGGAACGCGGTTGAGGTGTGAAGATGAGCGCAGCGCCGGAACGTCGCGAGCCGATCGATATCGATGAATTCGAGCGCCGCCTGCGCGGCCCCGAGCCCATGCGGCGTCCAGAGGACCCGCTGGCCGAACTGGCGCGCCTGGTCGGCGGCCAGAACCAGCAGGCAGGCGATCCCTTCGCCGAATTGTTCGCGGAAAATTTCCGCAAGCCCGCGCCGCCGGTCGCCCCGCCGGAGGCGCCCGCTTATGCCGCGCCGCCCGTACAAGCGGTTGCGCCCGCGCCGGAGCCGATCGCCGAATTCCCGGACCTGCGCCCACTTCTGCGCGGCGCGGATCATGCCGACGCGCCGCCTCCGGCCGCGCCCGTACCGGAAGCATATGATTATGCGCCGCCTCCGCCTGCGGCCTATCCCGAGGAGCCCCAGACCTCCGCGCAGTTCGAGGATTGGGCCGAGACCCCTGAACTCGCGCCCGACGTGGCCGCCCTCGAGCCTCCGCGCGAACGCTCCCGGAAGCCTCTCTATATCGCAGCGACCGTGATCGCGGCCGGTTTCGTCGCCATCGGCTCGACGCTCGCCTGGCGTGGTGGCGCCCATCAGGCGAGCGGCGTCGCGACGATCGTGGCCTCCCCGAACCCGACCAAGATTCAGCCGAAGGATGACGGTTCCGAAAAGACCGCGCGCGAGTCGACCATGCTGGAGCGCACCACGGCGCCGCCGGTCAAGAAGGTGGTCAGCCGCGAAGAACAGCCGATGGATGTCGCCGCCGTCGCCAAGACGCCGCGCATCATTCCGCTCGGCGAGGATAATGCGACCAGCTCCGCCACGGGTGGCGCCGCCTCGGTTCCGCCCGTCGCGCCGCCCGCGCCGAGCGTGTCGCGCGAGCCGGCGTCCCGCTCCGCCTTTCCCGAGCCCAAGCGCGTGAAGACCGTTTCGGTGCGCGCCGATGGGTCGATCATCGGCGGTCAGAGCGCGCCGCCCGCGGCCGCCGCGCCCAAGCCCGCCGAGCGCGCCGCGCCTGCGCGCAACGCGACGCCCAAGTCGGCCACCCGCGCCGATGCGACCACCGCCGCGACGCCGGCGCCGAAGCCCGTCGCCAAACCCAAGCCCGCGCCCAAGCCGCGTGTCGCCGCCATCAAGCCGCAGGCGGAAGCCGCGGCGCCTGCCGAAGAGGAGGCGCCCAAGCCCGCCGCTTCCGGCGCCTATGCGGTGCAGGTCGGCTCCGCCGGCTCCGAGGCCGCCGCCCGCCAGGCCGCCTCGCGCCTCGGCGCAAAACTCTCCGGCGCGCTCGGCGGACGCCATCCCTCGGTCGTCAAGGCCTCAGCATCGCTCTACCGCATCCGCGTGACAGGGCTCAGCAGGGAAAGCGCCAACACCATGTGCGGCCGGGTGAAAGCCGCCGGCGGCGCCTGCTTCGTCGCCCGCTGACATGGCGCCGCGCGCCTTCATCTGCGGCTGCTCGTCCACGGTCCTGACCGCGGACGAGGAGGCCTTCATCCGGCAGTCCGACCCCTGGGGGCTCATTCTATTCAAGCGGAACGTGGCGGATCGCGCGCAAATGCGCGCGCTGACCGATCGATTCCGTGAATTGACCGGCCGAACCGACGCGGCCGTCCTGATCGACCAGGAAGGCGGACGCGTGCAGCGGATGGCCGCCGACCATTGGCCGGCCTATCCCTCGGCGGCCCGCCTCGCCGCCACCGCGACCGACTCCGTCGTGCAAGTCAGGAACGTCTTTCTCGCCGCCCGCCTGATCGCGCACGACCTCGCGGAAGTCGGCGTCAACGTCGACTGCCTGCCGGTTCTCGACCTGCCGGTTCCCGGCAGTCACGCCATCATCGGCGATCGCGCCTATGGCGAGGATCCCGAGACCGTGGCGCGCCTCGGCCGCGCCGCCGCCGAAGGCCTGATTGCCGGCGGCGTCCTGCCCGTGTTCAAGCACGTCCCCGGCCACGGCCGCGCCCGCGCCGACAGCCATCTCGAGCTGCCGACCGTCGAGACGTCGCGCGAAGAGCTGGAGCGCAGCGATTTCGCGCCCTTCCGGGCGAATGCGGACCTGCCGGTCGCCATGACCGCCCATGTCGTCTTCAAGGCGATCGACCCGGATCGCCCGGCGACGCTCTCGCCGATCGTCGTCAACGAAATCATTCGTGGTTTCATAGGCTTCGACGGGCTGCTGATGAGCGACGACCTGTCGATGAAGGCGCTTGCGGGCACGTTCCGCGACCGCGCGCGCGCCCTGTTCGCGGCCGGCGTCGATATCGCGCTCCATTGTAACGGCGATCTTGCCGAGGCCGGCGAGGTCGCCGCCGAGGCGCCGGAGCTGTCCGGCAAGGCTCGGGAGCGGGCGGAAAAGGCGCTCGCCCGCATCGCCGGGGAGCGGCTGGCCTTCGATCCTGTGGACTCCCGCGAGAAACTCGCCGCGGCGCTTGCGAGCGCGGCCTAGAGGGGCCACATTCCGCGCCCATACGGCAAGTATCGGTAGCGGTGAGTGATTCGCATGGCGGCGGCCCTGCCTTTTGACATGGAGCCCCTGGACAAGGGGGAGACCGAGGAGGCCTTTCTCGTCGATGTCGACGGGTTCGAGGGCCCGCTCGATCTTTTGCTCGAACTCGCGCGCCGCCAGAAGGTCGATCTCGCCAAGATCTCCGTGCTGGCGCTGGCCGAGCAATATCTCCACTTCATCGAGGAGGCCCGCAAGGTTCGCCTCGAACTGGCCGCCGACTATCTCGTGATGGCGGCCTGGCTCGCCTATCTCAAGTCTCGCCTGCTGCTGCCGGTCCCGCCCAAGGCGGACGAGCCGGCGGCCGCCGATCTCGCCGCAGCGCTCGCCGAGCGCCTGCGCCGGCTGGAGGCGATCCGCACCGCGGCCGAACAGCTCGTCAACCGCGCCCGTATCGGCCGCGACATGGCGATGCGCGGCGGCGCCGAGGGCATCGAGACAATCGCCACCCCGCAATGGCAGGCCTCGATCTTCGACCTGCTGTCGGCCTACGCCCGTCAGCGGCAGAAACACGCGCTGTCGAAGGTGACGCTCAAGCAGCGCCACGTCTGGTCGCTCGCCGAGGCGCGCGCGGCGCTGGAGCGCCTGTCCGGCATGGCCCGCGAATGGACCGTGCTGGACGACTACCTGCTGCAATATTGTGTCTCGCCGGAAGTCGCGCGCACCGTTCGCGCCTCGTCCTTCTCGGCATCGCTGGAGCTAGTGCGGGAAGGGCGGCTGGATCTGCGGCAGGACCGCGCTTTCGCGCCGATCTGGGTCCGGCGCAAGGAAGAGACGCCGCTGGCTGCGGCGGAGTAGGGCGCCTGGCGCTCGTGAGTAACGTAGAGTGCAAGGAGAGGACATGGCCGACGCGGCTCGCGCATTCGAATTCGTGGAGGACGAGGCCCGGGCGCTCGAAGAGGCCCGCGCCGCGCTGCTCGCCGAATCCAAGCGCATCGTCGAGGCGCTGCTTTTCGCCTCCGCCGAACCGCTCGAGGAAAGCCTGCTCGGCGAGCGCCTGTCAGACGGCGCCGATCTCGCCATGACGCTCGCGGCATTGCGCGAGGATTATGCGACGCGCGGCGTCAATCTCGCCCGCGCCGGAACCAAGTGGTATTTCCGCACCGCCGAGGATCTCGGCTGGCTGCTGCGCCGCGAGGAGACGCCGCAGAAGAAGCTGACCCGCGCCGCCGTCGAGACCTTGGCCATCGTCGCCTACCACCAGCCGGTCACGCGCGCGGAAATCGAGGATATTCGCGGCGTCGCGATCTCGAAGGGCACGATCGACGTGCTGCTGGAAACCGGTTGGATTCGCCTGCGCGGCCGCCGCAAGGCGCCGGGCCGCCCGATCACCTATGGCACGACCGATCGTTTCCTCGTCCATTTCGGGCTGGAGCAGATTTCCGACCTGCCGGGACTCGAGGAGCTGCGGGGCGCGGGCCTGTTCGACGGCCGCCTGCCGGCTGGCTTCGGCATTCCCAAGCCGGACGACGGCGAGGCCCTGACGGCGGACGAGGATCCGCTGGACGCCGACGATACGGCGGAAGATTTTCCGCTGCTCGCGCAGGTCGATGCGGAGGACGAAGCCGCTGCGGCGGCGGACGTCGTCGCATCTCATGCCGATGACGCCGAGGCGCGCGAGGCCGGCGACGGCGAAGAGCGTGGGCGAGAGCCGGACGACGAGGCGGCGGAATGAGCGCGCGGAGCTGATCCGTGCTCGGCCCGCATGCCCTTGAATTCCTGTACACGATCACGAATTTCGGCGACGCCAATCTCATCGCGCCGCCGGTCTGCGGCGCGATAGCCGCACTCTGGGTCGTCGGCGATCGCCGCAACGCGCGTGCGCTGGCGCTGGCCTTCGCGGTATGCCTGGCGGCGACCGTGCTGTCGAAAATCCTCTTCATGTTCATCTATCGCGGCGGACCGCTGCGCAGCCCGAGCGGCCATACTGCGCTCGCCGCCTTCGTTTACGGCGCGCTAGCCCTGCTCGCCTGGAAACGCGAGAGCTTGGGTGGGCTGCGCTATGTCGTCATTGCGCTCTGCGCCGCGATCGTGCTCGGCGTCGCCGTCAGCCGCTTCAAGATCGGTGGTCACAGCCGCACCGAGACTGCCTTTGGTCTCGCCTATGGAGTGGCCGCTGTCGCGGTGCTTGCGCGTCGCTTCGCATGGAGACCGCAGGCGCGTTCGGGTGTCGCCCTTTCCGCAATCGCCGGCGTCACTGTGACGCTCGCCGCCTATGTCGTCCTCTCGTCGGGCTATTTCGACGAAGACGCGATATCCGCATTCACGCGCTGGCTGCGGGGGCTTGCGACACACGCCTGATCCCGCGCATCGGCCCCGAATGAGAAGGGGCGGCGCAAGCGCCGCCCCCCTAGAGCCGTGATCCTGCTTGGCGAAGGAGAAGGCTGGCTTCCGCCTCACTTCTTGCTGGCGTCGTAGATCTCGCCGAACAATGTCCAGCGGTCGCCCGTGAACTTCTGCAGCTGTTCCTGCTGGATCGGCGCGAAGTCGGTCGCGCTCGTGTTCACGGTGATGCCGGGCAGAAGCATCTCGAACTTCGCGTCCTTGAGGCTGGCCGCCTGCTTCATCACGTTCTCGCGCGTGAGATTGTCGCCGCACTTCTTGAGCACCTCGACCAGCCCCTGCGCCACCGTATAGCCGTAGACGAGATTGGCGTTGGTCTTGTCGCCGCCCGGCATGTACTTGTCGACGAAGGCCGACCAGTTCTTGAAGCCGGCGTCTTCCTTCCACTGCGGATCGGTAAGATCCTTCAGATATCCGGTGGAGATGATGCCTTGCGACGCTTCGAATCCTGCCGGCTTCAGCACCGCGCCGACTGACGCCGACACGTTGTTGAGGAAGTGCAGCGGCTTCCACTTGATCTCATGCGCCTTCTTGATCGCCATCGCCGCGAATTTCGGCGTGGTGATGTTGAAGAACGTATCGGCGCCGGACGCCTGTAGACGCGTCATCTGCGAGTCGATCGTCGGATCGGAGACCTCGTAGGTGAGGGTAATGACCGGCTTGATCTTGCCGGCGAGCCCGTCCATGAAGCCTTTGAGGTAATCCTTACCGTAGTCGTCGTTCTGGTAGAGGATCGCGATCTTTGCGTTAGGCTTGTTCTTCAGGATGTATTGCGCGTAGATCGTGCCTTCGGCTTGGTAGCTCGGCTGCCAGCCCATCGTCCACGGGAAGTGCTTCGGATCGTTCCACTTGGTCGCGCCGGTGGCGACGAACAGCTGCGGCACCTTTTTCTGGTTCATGTATTTCTGGATCGCCGTGTTAGGCGGCGTTCCGAGCGGATTGAAGATCATCAGCACATTATCGCTCTCGACGAGCTTGCGCGCCTGTTCCACGGTCTTGGGCGGGCTGTAGCCGTCGTCATACGAGATGAAGTTGATCTTGCGTCCGTTGATGCCGCCCTTCTCGTTGATCATATTGAAATAGGCGGCTTCGGTCTTGCCGATGACGCCATAGGCGGAGGCGGGCCCGCTGTACGGCATGATGTTGCCGATCTTGATTTCGGTGTCGCTGGCGCCCGGCCCGTATTTTTTCTCGGCCTTGGCGATGCTCGCCATGCCGACGGCGACAGTCGCCGCCAGGACAAATCTAGCGTATTTCATACGTTTCTCCCCTCGCATTGGGCCGGCTTGCCGCCGGCGTTTCCCCCCAAAACCCCACATTCCATCGCCGGTGAGCGTCTGCGCGCTTCGGGTCGGCTGTTTCGTCGCCTTGCGGCGCTTCTGTTCTTGAAAAAGACGGGGCGGCTCGCGCCGCCCCGTCGCGGATCAATGCTTGCGGGCGTCGTAGACGGGCCCGAAGCGCTCCCAGTGATCCTTCTCGAACTTCATCAGCTGTTCCTGCTGGATCGGTCCGAAGTCGGTCGCGGAGGTCTGGATCAGCACGCCCGGCAGCATCATTTCCTGCTGCATTGGCTTGAGGCTGGCGGCCTGCTTCATCACGTTCTCGCGCGTGAGATTGTCGCCGCACTGCTTGAGCACCTGCACCAGCGTCTGCGCGTCGTTGTAGCCGGTCACGAGACCGCCGTCGGCCTTGTTGGCGCCCGGCATGTACTTGTCGATGAACTCGCTCCACTTCTTCAGGCCCGCGTCGTCCTTCCACTGCGGGTCGGTCGCGTCCTTCATGTAGGCGGTCGAAATGATGCCCTGGGCATTCTCGAAGCCGGCGGGCTTCAGCACCGCGCCGACCGAGGCCGACACGTTGTTGAGGAAGTGCATCGGCTTCCATTTCATCTCGGCCGCCTTCTTGATCGCCATGGCGGCGAACTTCGGCGTCGTGATGTTCATGAACGTGTCGGCGCCCGAGGCCTGCATGCGGGTCATCTGCGAGTCGATCGTGGGATCGCTCACTTCGTAGGAGAGCGTGATGGCCGGCTTGATCTTGCCGTCGAGCCCATCCATGAACCCTTTGAGATAGTCCTTACCGTAGTCGTCGTTCTGGTAGAGGATCGCGACCTTGGCCTTCGGGTTCTTTTCGAGCAGATATTTCGCGTAGATCTTGCCTTCGGCCTGATAGCTCGGCTGCCAGCCCATCGTCCACGGGAAGTGCTTCGGGTCGTTCCACTTGGTGGCGCCCGTCGCCAGGAAGAGGTGCGGCACCTTCTTCATGTTCATGTACTTGTGGATCGCGGAATTCGGCGGCGTGCCGAGCGGCGCGAAAATCAGCAGCACGTTGTCGCTCTCGACGAGCTTGCGCGCCTGCTCGACGGTCTTCGGCGGGCTGTAGGCGTCGTCGTAGGAGATGAAGTTGATCTTGCGGCCATTGATGCCACCCTGATCGTTGATCATCTTGAAATAGGCGGCCTGCGTCTTTCCGATGATGCCGTAGGCGGACGCGGGGCCGCTGTAGGGCATGATATTGCCGATCTTGATCTCGGTGTCCGTTACGCCTGGTCCGTAAGCTTTCTCGGCGAATGCTGCGGTCGCAAGGCCCGCGCTCGCAATGACAGTGGCGAGCGCCAGCTTCATCGATTTCATACGTTTCTCCCTCTCCATGACCGCAGTGCGAAATGCTATCGTCGCGATCAACCCCTTCCCAATGTCAGGGCGCGGAAATGCTAGCGATTTATCGCGTCATGTCACGTTGCACTGCGAAAGAAGCGAGCACATCGTTACCGGGCATCCGCAATCCTGCCGGCCATGCGAAAAAGTCGCCGTCGGCTTCGACGGCGCGCTCCAGCATTCGTCGGTAGGCGGCGCGTGGAAGCGCCACGGCGCCGAGCGAGGCCAGGTGCGGCGTCACGAACTGTGTGTCGAGGAGGCGATAGCCGCCGGCGCGCAGACGCGCCGCAAGATACACAAGCGCGACCTTCGAGGCGTCGCGCTCGACATGGAACATGCTTTCGCCGAAGAACGCGGCGCCGAGCGCCAGGCCATAGAGGCCGCCGACCAGGACGCCGTTCCGGCGGCATTCGACCGTGTGGACGAAGCCGGCGTCGAACAATTCGCGATACAACCTCCGAATCGGCGCATTGATCCACGTCGTTCCGCGTGCGCTGCCTGCATGCGCGCAGCCCTCGATCACCGCGTCGAAGTCGCGGTCGACGGATACTTCGAACCGATCGGATCGCACGGTCTTCGCCAGGCTTCGCGAAATTTTCAGCCCATCGAGCGGAAAGACGCCGCGCTCCTCCGGCTCGACCCAATAGAGCCGATCATCGTCCTCGTTCTCGCCCATTGGAAAAAGGCCGATCGAATAGGCGCGCAGAACGATGTCCGGCGTGATCTCGGGGCGGGGCGAAACGCGCGACATGGGTTTGAATGTTGGGTGCGCCCCCCTCGCGGGTCAAGGAGCGCGCTCGACATTCTTGCATCCGGGTCTCCAGAGACGGCGCTCAGGCCGCGCGACCGCTTTCTCCGAGGGCGTGAGGTTTCGCGCGCGCTTCTCGCGCACGCCGCTTGACCTCGTACATTTTCTCGTCGGCGGCGGCGATCAGCGCCTCGGCGTCCGTCTCGGCCTCGCCGGCGAGCGCCATGCCGACAGACAGTCGAACCATGAGCATATTGCCGGAGGCGTTCATCGGCTTGAGGAAAGCGGCTTCGATCCGGCCTGTCAGCTCCATACAGATCGTTCTTCCGGCATGGCCGTCCAGCAGAATGACGAATTCGTCCCCGCCGAGCCGCGCGACAAAAACGCCGTCGCCCGAGGCTTGCTGAAGGCGCTGGGCGGTGTGGCGCAGCACGTCGTCGCCGGCCGCGTGGCCGAGCCTGTCGTTGATCTCCTTGAAACTGTCCACGTCGATCAGCAGGGCGGCAGTCGGCGAGGGCAGGGCGCCCGAGCAATAGTGCGCGCCGCGCGCGGCGAGCGCGGCCCGGTTGGGCAAGCCGGTCAGCGCGTCGGTCAGCGCCATCTGGCGCAGGAAGTCGTTGGCGTCGCGCAGGGCAGCCGCGTCCTGCTCCAGGCGCTTCTGCATGGCGTTGATGGCGTCGATGACGTCGCCGAGTTCGTCGTGTGCCGCGAACGTGATCGTCTTGTGCGCGCCGGTTCGGGTGAATTGCGCGATCGAGTCCAGAATACTGGCGATCGGCGCGCCGACGACGCGTCGGAAGACGACGTAGGCGGCGAGAGTCGCATAGACGACCGCGAGCGCGCCGAGGAGCGCGACGCTCCAGACGACCTCGCGCCGGATCTGATCGAGTTCGCCGTTTGAAACGCCCGCGCGCAACTCCAGCCCTCTACCCGGAATCGGCGCGGCGACCGTCTCCTGCATGGCTGCCCCGCGGCACCCTAGATGCGCGGGCGCGCGGACGCCGACAATGGCGCCTGCCTTGTCGACGATTTCCGCGCAGACGATGGCTGGATGGAACAGCAGCAAGGACAGCAGCCGTCGCGCGACCTGCGCATCCTCGGGCCTCGAGGCCTCGGTGATCGTCGAGGCGATGCGCCCGACCTGGCCGCCGACGCGCGCCGCCTGCTCGGCCCGCGCGCTCGCCAGACGTTGCTGCGCGATGATGACGCCGCCGAGCGTCGTCGCGAGCAGCAATGCGCCGGCGAGCGCGAGGACGAATTTGGCGTAGATGGAGCGGCGCATGGCCAGTGTCGATCAGTCCGCGGGCTGCGCCTTGCCAGCGTTCATGAGCGTCTCGAGCGGCGCGCGATTGGCGATCTCCGTGCGGATCACCTCGAAACTGGCGCCCTTCCGCATCATGTAGAAGTCGACGTTGGTGGCCGCGCCGTCCCTGTCCTTGAAATCGGTGCACAGGACGAAGGTGTCGCCCGCGCGGATGATCATCGGATGCGACTTGGCGGGCGAGTACCTGTCGATCCCGCCGGACTTGACGTCGAACCAGGGATACAGCCCGTCGACCGTCTGGCGATCGATGTGCTGAACCATCGCGGTTTGCAGCGCCAGCCGGTCCGCGTTGGACAGCGTGGCGGCGGCGGCGCTTCCGCAGAGCGCGGAAATCGAGGCGACGCAGGCGATGAGCTTTCTCATTGATTCTTATCCGTGTGAGGAAACGCACGGATAGTGCCGCAATCACATTCATGCGACGTTGTGGCGCTCGGGTCGGCGGCTTTAATGGGCGCTAACCTAAACGCGGCGGATCAGCCGAACGTCTTCCAGAACATCAGCCCGGTGATGACGGCGTTGAGGCAGGATATGCCGATGCGCGCCTTGGCCGGGTCGAGTCTGCGGGCGAAATGCGCGGCGAAATAGCCGCCGAGGATCGCGCCGACCAGCATGGCCGCCATCTGCTTCCAGTAGATGAGCCCGCCGACGATGAACAGGGTGGAGGCGGTTGCGTTCATCGCCGCGTTGAGGAGATTGCGGGCGGGCTGGATCGTCGCGATGCTCGAGCTGGTGAGCAGGCTCCACGTCGCCATCATCATGATGCCGACCGCGCCGCCGAAATAGCCGCCGTAGACGCCGAGGAAAAACTGGCAGACCAGCACGGTATGCGGCGCAATGGTCACGCGGCTGCGCAGCCATTGGCCAGCCTGTCGCCCGAAGGCGAAGACGATCGTGCCGAAGGCGAGCAGGAACGGCACGATGACGTCGAACACACGCTGCGGCGTGTTCATCAGCAACAGTGCGCCGCAGGCGCCGCCGACGACCGAGACGATCGCCATCGTCTTCATCGAGACGCCTTCGAAGCCCTTGAAGTCGTGGCGATATGCGTAGGCGCTGGCGAGCGCGCTCGGCACGAGCGCAACCGTGCTCGTGGCGTTTGCGCTGACGGAAGGAACGCCCGCCGCCACCAGCGCCGGCAGGGTGACGAACGAGCCGCCGCCGGCGATCGCATTCATCGAGCCGCCGATGAGCCCGGCGACGGCGGCGATCACGAGTGGAAACGTCGCATCGGCCATGGATTCAGCCGTCTACGTCCATGCCGCCGGTGGCGAGGAAATGTTCGAGCCAGTGGATGTCATAGAGGCCGTTCTGCACGTCGGGATTGCGCACGAGCGTCCGGAACAGCGGCAAAGTCGTATCGACGCCATCGACGATGAATTCGTCGAGCGCACGGCGCAGGCGCATCAGCGCTTCATTGCGCGTACGGCCGTGCACGATCAGCTTGCCGACGAGCGAATCGTAGTTCGGCGGGATCACGTAGCCCTGGTAGACGGCGCTGTCGACGCGCACGCCGACGCCGCCCGGCGGGTGGTAATGGGCGATCTTGCCGGGCGAGGGCCGGAAAGTCGCGGGATGCTCGGCGTTGACGCGGCATTCGATCGCGTGGCCGAAGAATCGCACCTGATCCTGGTCCATCGAGACCGGCGCGCCCGCCGCAATCCGGATCTGCGCGGAAACGAGGTCGACGCCGGTGATCATCTCGGTGACAGGATGCTCGACCTGGATACGCGTGTTCATCTCGATGAAATAGAACCGCCCGTCCTCGTAGAGGAACTCGATCGTGCCCGCGCCGGAATACTGCAACTCGCGCATCGCCTTGGCGCAGATTTCGCCGATCTCGGCGCGCTGTTCGGCGTTGAGCGCGGCCGACGGGCTTTCCTCGAGCACCTTCTGGTGGCGGCGCTGCAGGGAGCAGTCGCGTTCGCCCAGATGGATTGCGCCGCCCTTGCCGTCGCCGAGAATCTGAACCTCGATGTGGCGCGGCTTTTCCAGATATTTCTCAAGATAGACGGCGTCGTCGCCGAAGGCCGCTTTCGCCTCGGTCTTCGCCGTGGCGATGGCGTGTTCGAGGTCGCTTTCCGAGCGGGCGACCTTCATGCCGCGTCCACCGCCGCCGGCGGCCGCCTTCACGAGAACGGGATAGCCGATCTCGCGCGCGATCCTGAGCGCCTCGTCCGTGTCGCTCACGCCGCCTTCGGAACCCGGCACGCAGGGAATGCCGAGCCGGCGCGCCGTGCGCTTGGCCTCGATCTTGTCGCCCATGATGCGGATGTGCTCGGCCTTGGGGCCGATGAACGCGATATTGTGATCCTCGAGAATCTCGGCGAAGCGCGCGTTCTCGGAGAGGAAACCATAGCCCGGATGAATGGCGTCGGCGCCAGTGATCTCGCAGGCGGCCAGCAGCGCGGGCACGTTGAGGTAGGAATCGCGCGCCGGCGGGGGGCCGATGCAGACGGATTCGTCGGCGAGGCGCACATGCATGGCGTTGGCGTCGGCGGTCGAATAGACCGCGACGGTCGCGATCCCCAGCTCCTTGGCTGCGCGAAGAATGCGAAGGGCGATCTCGCCGCGGTTGGCGATCAGGATCTTGTCGAACATCGGATCACTCGATGATGACGAGCGTCTGGTCGTATTCGACGGGCTGTCCGTCCTCGACGAAGATGGCGGTCACCGTGCCGCCCCTGGGCGCGACGATCTCGTTGAAGGTCTTCATCGCCTCGACCAGCACGATCTTGTCGCCGGCCTTCACGACGCTGCCGACATCCACGAAGGGGGCGGAATCGGGATTGGGGCGGCGATAGGCCGTCCCGACCATCGGGGATTTCACCGCGCCCGGATGGCTCGCCGGCGCCGCAGGGGCGGCCGGAGCCGCGGCAGGCGCCGCGACAGGCGCGGGCGCCGCCACGGGCGCCGCCACGGGCGCGGCGACGGCCATGGGCGCGGGCGCGGCCGCCACGGCATAGCGGGTCTCGCGCGCCACGCGAATGCGCAGGTCGCCCTTTTCGACCTCGATTTCCGTCAGGTCCGTTCCGGACATCAGGCCCGCCAGTTCGCGCACCAGCCCGGCGTCGACGCCGGAAGCGGACGCGGCCGGGCGCGCGGGCGCGGCGGGGCGGGCGGGTTTGGCGGCAGGCTTCTTCGTCATGTCGTCTGGCTCATTGCGATGGGAAAAGGGATTGCAGCGCAAGCTCGTAGGAGCGCGCGCCAAATCCGAGGATGACGCCCTTGGCGACGGGCGAAATGTAGGAATGACGCCGGAATTCTTCGCGGGCGTGCGTGTTGGAGAGGTGGACTTCCACGACCTCCGCCCTGGCGCCCCGGATCGCGTCGTGCAGCGCGATCGACGTATGCGTATAGGCCCCGGCGTTCAGGATGACCGGCGCGCCGGCCAGTCCGGCCTCCTGGATCCAGGTCACCAGGTCGCCCTCGCTGTTCGACTGCCGGAAGACGATCTCCACACCCTGCGCGCCGGCGAGCGCGCGAAGCCGCGCCTCGATCTCGGCCAGCGTCGCCGAACCATAGGTCGCCGGTTCGCGCACGCCCAGCAGGTTGAGATTGGGTCCGTTGAGGACGTAAACGGCTTTCATCGAGGATTCCGGCGGACTCTCTGGTCCGGGGCGGTGTTCTAGCCGTCTTGGCCGGGCAGGGGAAGGCCCTGCCGCCGGCAGGCCAGTCGCGGCGCGGCCAGAGTTTCGTGAACCTGCAACATCCCATTCGGATTTCCGCAAGGTCTTGCGCCTAGTGTGCGCGAGATATCCTGGCCAGAGAGTTGATACGTGGCAGCGCTCGCTTCGACGATTTCCAGACCGAACTTGCTTCAGGCCATCGACAGGAATGAACTGTCGGTCGCTTTCCAGCCCCAATTGACCGCCGACGGCCAGTCCGTCGCCAGCGTCGAGGCCCTGCTGCGCTGGCGACTGCCCGATGGCGGCTTTATCTCCCCCGAGACCGCCGTCGCCCATGCCGAGCGCGAGGGGTTGATCGACATGGTCGGTCTCTATGTGCTGCAGCAGGCCTGCACGGCCGCGCGCGCCTGGCCTGGGCTCGTTCTGGCGGTCAACATTTCGCCGACCCATTTCGCCAAGCCGGGCTTCGTCGACGATGTCGCGCGGGTGCTCGACGCCACCTGGTTTCCGGCGAACCGCCTGGAGATCGAAATCGTCGAGAGCGCGGCCTTCGACGATCCCGACCACGCCAGCCGTCAGATCGAGCGACTTCACGCCATCGGCGCGCGCGTGGCGATGGACGATTTCGGCACGGGCTATTCGAGCCTGTCCCTGCTGCAGCGGCTGCCCTTCGACAAGGTCAAGATCGACAAGAGTTTCGTCGACGGCATTCCGGCCACACGTTCCGTCGCGATCCTGCACGCGATGATCGCGCTCGTACGCGCGCTCGGCATGAAGGTCACGGCCGAGGGCGTCGAGACGGTCGAGCAGCAGCGCTTCCTAAAGGCCGCCGGCTGCCACTATTTGCAAGGATTTCTCTACGCGCGTCCGTTGCCCGCGGAGTCCGTTCCGGCGTTTCTGGACAAGTACAGGCCGAAGCCGCGCTGAGCCTGCCTTACTGCGAAAGATAGACGCCGACGTTCCTGGGGCCGACCCCGTCCGGCACCGGAATCGCGGTCGCCGAATAATTCGTGTTGAGCACGAGTTCCGGGCCGCCGTAGAGAAGGAGCGCGTTGGCGACGATGATCGTATACGCCGACTGGTCCGCCACGGGCGCCGACGACGCAACGCCCAGAAAACCGCGTGAAAGATAGATCGTGCCGAGCAGATTGCGCGCGTCGTTCGACAGAATGGCGTGCAGCGCGCCTTTCGGCAGCGCGCGATCCTCGAAGAACAGGACGCCCGCCATCTCGCCGGTCGCCGCCGCCGACAGGGAAATGTGCGTGTCGGTGCCGAAGTAGAGGTTCGGGAATTTGGTCCAGGAGACCGGCGCCGTCGCGGTCAGATAGAAACCGACGCCGTTGCCGCTGACGGTGGCGGCGGAATCGACGATGAACGAACCGTCCTTGATGACGTAGACGCCGGGAAGCAGGGTGATCGACGCGCCGTCGCTGATGTGCAGTCCGCCGCAATAGACGCCCGGGGTCAGCGTGGCGGCGCCGCCGCTGATCGCCAGATTCGTGTAGGTGCACATGCTGGGCGTGGTCGGCGTCGGCAGGCTCTGGAGCGGATCCGCCGCCGCAGGGCTGTCCGTGCCCGGCGTCGTCGAATAGTTGACGCCAACCGTTCCGTTGTACCCGCCGCCCGATTGAATGTTGCGGGCGGATAGTTTGGCCGTGTCCTTGACTGTCATGCTGTAGGGCTTCGCCAGATTGGTGCTGACGAAGCAATTGGGCGCGGTGACCTTCGAACCCTTCAGCATCAATATGCCGGGGTTCGGCAGCAGCGCGACGTCGATGGCCAGCGCGAGCAGCGCGAGGTTGCCCTTGGCGTCCTTCGACGGCTTGGGCACCGACGCGAGTTTGGGGTCGGTGGTCGCTAGCGAGGCGACGCAGAGCGGCGCACCGCCGGACACTTTGGCGGTGGCCGTCGCGGTCACCCGTGTCGACCCCATGCCGACCATCGCGCCGAAACGCATCGGCAGATCCTGCGTCAGCGTGACTGTCACGCTCGCCTTGTCGGTCGGGACGGACGTCGCGGCGGCGATGCGCGCGCCGTGCGCGCTGGCCGACACGATATTGGCGACCGTGGCGGCGATGCTGTTCTGGGTGGCGTTGCCCAGTCGTGACGCTTGCGCGCCGCCCAGCGCGGCATTGTCGGCGATCGATTGAAGGGAGTGCTTGCCTGAAATCGTGCCGGCGTAGTCGATCGTCGCGCCCATGGCCGCGAGAAGCGCCGGAGCGACGAGCGAGAAGACGATAGCGACGTTTCCGCCCGCATGCCGGACGAACCGCATACATCGACCGGAAGGCGCGAAATGCGGCGCGCGAAAGATCATGCGGCGGCGGCCTGTTTCTGCGCGCGCAGCACGTATCGCAGCTGATAGCTGAGCAGGCGCCAGTTGACGGGCTTGGTGACGAAGGATGTCGCGCCCTCGTCGTAGGCGCGATCGATCGACTCCATGTCCTCGAGGCCTGTGACGATGACCACGGGCAGGTGGCGCAACGCCGGATCGCTTCGGATCGCCCGGATCATCTGGAAGCCGTTCATGATGGGCATGTCGAGATCGACGACGACGAGGTCGAAATGCTCGCGGCGCAGTCTTTGAAGCCCTTCTTCGCCATTCTGCGCGGTTTCGACCTCGGCGGTCGGCGTCGCCAGATAGACGCGCGCGAATTCACAATGGATCGGATCGTCGTCGACGACGAGGATCCGCACGTTCTCCATGAGAACGTATGTATAGGCGCGGTCCTGGGGGGCGTTGTCGATCACGTCTGGTTCCTCGATCGCCAAGCTAGGCGCTATTCGCAAATCAAGGCTTAACCCGTGCGTCAGAACGCCCGGCGCGACATGGAAAAGGCAAGATCGGCCCGTCGCGTGCTCTCTCTTGGTTGAAAGACTCTTGCGCTATTGCACGAGTTGCGCGTTCGCGACATGGGGCCCGACGCCGTCGGGCGGCGGCACGGTTGTGGCGCCGTAATTCGTATTGAGCTGCAATGTCTGGTTGTCGGTGACCGACAGCGTGCGTGCGACGACGATCGTCCAGGCCGACGTCGCGCCGACCGCCACGCCGCCGCTGCCGCCAGAACCCTTGACGCCCACCTGCAGATCGCCGCGCGAAAGATAGATCGTGCCGAGCAGGTTCGGCGCGTTGCGGCTCTCGAACTTGTGCGTCTGATGCAGCGGGGCGTTGCGATCCTCGAATATCAGGACGCCGGCGTAAGTCCCGGTGGATGGGGCTGTCAGGGAAATCGTCGAGTCGGCCTTGACTTCCATGGTCGCGCCCGTCCCGGTCAGATAGAGCGTGACGTCGTTTCCGGACAGGCTCGCGTTGGATTTGACGCTCAGGCTCCCGTCCTTGATCACGTAGGTTCCCGGCAACAGGTTCACGGCGGCGTTCGAGCCGACTTCGATCCCCCCGCAATAGACGCCGGGCGTCAGGCTCTGGGAGCCGGACGTCACCTTGTATTTGTTGAATGTGCAGGCGCCGAACACAGGCGCGGGCAGGCCCGCCAGCGGGTCGGCGACGGCGGGGCAATCCGTCTGGGGCGAGGGGGCGAAGCTCGAGGACGTATCGGCCCTCGCGCCGCCGCTGGCGCAAAGCCGACCATATTGCATCTGCGCGCCGTTGGAGATCGAAACGCCGTCGCTCGCGGTCGAATCCGACACGACCTGGCATCCCGTCGCCTGAATGCGCGCGATATCGACTTCCAGAGTCTTGCTCTGGGTAGGATCGAGCCCGATGACGCAGATCGGTTGCGTGTTGCCGACCGCGCGCGCCTGCGCCCGCGCGTCGACGCGCATGTTGATCAGACCGACGAAATGGCTGACCACCGAAGGAGCCACGCGGCTGCCCTGCACGGTCACCACCGTGTTGTTCGCCGTTAACGAACTGGTCACCCTGAGCGAGGAATCCGCTGCGCCGCCGTGCGAGTCGACATAGCTGGCGACCGCCTGATCGACCGTCGCGCTCGTGGCGTTGGCGAGCCGCAAGGCCTGCGCGCCGGCGAGCGCGGCGCCGTCGACGACGTTCTGGAGTGCGGATCGCGAACCGACAAGGCGGGTGTAGTCGATGGCGGAGCCGGCCGCGATCAGAAGAACCGGCGCTGCGAGAGAGAAGATTATGGCGACACTGCCGCTGGCGTCGCGCGCGAGATCGCGCACTCGCGCGAATCCGCACGGGGCGTTGAAAAGTCGAATGTTTCGATTGCGCGCGGCCGGCAAGTGCAATCTCCCCGCGCCACGCCTAGCAAATACGCGCAAATCAATTCTTAAAGTTGGTCATGCAGTCTTTCACGATCGAGGCGCGCGCCCCTGCGCGGCTCCGCGCGAGGACGTCTTGCTGAGGAAGTCGGTTTCGATCCGCGTGAAATTCATTCTGGCGGTGTCGCTCGCGATCCTCATCGCGCAGGCGGTCGTCGCCGGCGTTTTCGTCTGGCGCGACACGGGGCTCTACGCGCGCACGAAGCAGGAGACTCTGCAGGCGGCCGCCCAATCCATCGCCGCGGCCGCGGCCCGACCCGCCCGCGCGCGCGACGTTGAAGGAGCGTATCGCGCGCTGCGGGCGATATCGGCCATTCCCGGCGCATCCTATGTACGCCTCGAGGATCCGAGCGGCGCGTCCATCGCCGAAACCGGGCGTACGGAACAGCTCGTCGGCGATGCCATCCAGACCGAGCCTGGCCGGGAAATCGACCGCTTCAAGCTCTTGGGGTCGCGTACGCTCGAAGTCGTCGCGCCGGTCGTGGAATCCGGCAGCGTCGTCGGGCGCATCTTCCTCGTCGGCGATGTGACCGATCTGCCGAAGCGCCTGCTCGACGCGCTGACGTTGATGGCCTGGGGCGCGCTTGGCGCGCTGATCGTCGCGGTTCTCCTCGCCGGTCGCATGCTCGGGCGCATGACCCAGCCGCTCACCGACCTCGCCGGCGCCATGACCCGCGTCGGCGTCGAGCACGATTACAATGTCACGATGAAATCGACGCGCGGCGACGAAATCGGCGTGCTCGTGCGCGGCTTCGACAAGATGCTCGGCGAGATCCGCGAGCGCAACGCAGAGCTTGCCGCGCATCGTGATCGCCTCGAGATCGAGGTCGCCGACCGCACCGCCGATTATCGCCGCGCGATGGAATTGGCGGAGGACGCCAATCGCTCCAAGAGCGATTTTCTGGCGACCATGAGCCACGAAATCCGCACGCCGATGAACGGCGTGCTGGTCATGGCCGAAATGCTGGCCGCCTCCGAACTTCCGCCGCGCGCGCGCAAGAATGCGGATGTGATCGTGCGCTCCGGCCAGACGTTGCTCGCCATCATCAACGACATTCTCGACTTCTCGAAAATCGAGGCCGGCAAGCTCGACGTAGAAACGCTGCCCGTCGATCCCGCCGAGGCGGCCGAGGACGTTCTGCGCCTGTTCGGCGATCGCGCGCAGTCGAAGGGGCTCGACCTTGCCGATCGCGTGCAATTGCCGCGCGGCGCGACGGTCGATGCGGACCCCGTGCGCCTGTCGCAGGTTCTTTCGAATCTCGTCAACAACGCGCTGAAATTCACCGAGAGCGGCGGCGTTACGCTCGAGATCGAATCCGATCCCACGGACGCGGCCCGCGTCCGCTTCAGCGTTGTCGACACTGGCATCGGCATCGCCGAAGACAAGCTCGACGGCATCTTCGGCGCCTTCACGCAGGCCGACCAATCGACGACTCGCAAGTTCGGCGGCACCGGCCTCGGCCTCGCCATCGCGCGCAAGCTGGTCGCGGCGATGGGCGGCGACCTGCGCGTCTCCAGCGCGACAGGGCAGGGCGCGCGCTTCTACTTCAGCCTTCCGGTCACACGCGGTTGCAGCCTGACGGACGCGCCGCGTCTCGGCGCGCCCGCGCGCGCGCTCGTCTGCGTCGCCGGCGCCGGCTCGCGCGCGCATCTGCATCTCGCGCTCGCCAGCGCCGGGTTTGACATCGAGTGCTGCGAGCCGGACGCGCTCGCGGAACGTGCGCGAGAAACGCGACTGGTCTTCGCCGATCTCGAGAGCCTGCCCGAAGGCGCTCGCCTCGACGTCGCCTCCGGCGGCGTGGTCGTCGCGATCTCCGGCCTGGGCGAGGCGCCGGACAGCCTGCTGGCAGACGGCCGCGTCGATCGCATCGTGCAACGGCCGCTGGCCTCCAGCGAGACGCGCTCGATCGTCGACGCCGTCGTCGAGGGTCGTTCGATCGCGGTTTCGCAAAAGGCAGCCGCGCGCTCGCAGCTCCCGCGCTTCCCGAACGCGCGCGTTCTCGTCGTCGACGACGGCGCCGTCAATCGCGAGGTCGCGTCGGAAGCATTGAAGCGACTGGGCATAGCCGCCGATCTCGCCAATGACGGCGTCGAAGCCGTCGCGGCTGTGCAAGCAAGAACATACGACCTCGTCTTCATGGATGGCAGCATGCCGGAAATGGACGGCTACGAGGCGACCCGCGCCATTCGCGCGCGTGAATCCGAGACAGGCGCGGCGCGCCTGAAGATCGTGGCGCTGACCGCGCATGTCGTCGGCGCCGCCGCCAATGCCTGGCGCGAGGCGGGCATGGACGGCGTGTTGCACAAGCCTTTCACGCTGTGGGCTCTGGCGCATTGCCTCGCCGAACATCTTTCGAACGCGGCGGCCGTCGAGGCCGAGCCCGCGCCCGAAGCGCCGGAAGACGAACCCGAGATCGTCGACGTCAATCCGAAGGTGATCGAGGGTCTGCGTGAGATGAGCGGCGGCGACAATGCGGCCGTCATGCGCATCGTCGGCCTCTATTGCGCGCATGCGCCACAATCACTCGATGCGATCGGGACCGCTTTCGAGCGTGGCGATCGCACGGCTCTGGGGGCGGCCGCGCATGCGCTGAAGTCGATGAGCGCGAACATCGGCGCTGTGGCGGTCTATACGGCGGCGCAGGCGATCGAACGCGCCTGCCGGCTCGACATGCGCCTGCCCGAGCAAGATGAAATCACGCGGCTGCCCGTGCTGGTCGAAACCGCCGTCGCCGAAGTCAGGCGGCTTGCCGAAGCGGGCGCGACGACAGCGCGCCGCGCCAGCGTCTGATCTTCAGCCGCAGGCCGTCTTGCCGCACTTGCGGAAGTTCTCGATCTTCTTGCTGAGTTCCGAATAGCCGACGGCGCCGACGATCACTTCCTTGCCGACGACCCAGGAGGGCGTACCGGTCAGGGACAGCTTGTCGGCGATATGCATCACTTCGGCATAGCCCGCGCGAATATCCGGGCTCTTCATGTCCTTCTCGAGCTTTTTCATGTCGACGCCGGCTTCGCGCGCGGCCGCCAGGGCCTGCTCCTTGCCGGCATGGCCGCGAGCGCCGAGCAGCGCCTGGTGGAAGGCCCAGAACTTGTCGCCCTGGAACTGCTTGGCAACCGCCATCGCGACCTGCGCCGCCTCCATGCTGCCCTGGCCAAGCACCGGAAAGTCGCGCAGCACGATCCGCAGGTCCGGATTTTCCTTGGCGAGCTTGGCGAGGTCGTCCAGCGTCTTTTTGCAATAGCCGCAATTGTAGTCGAAGAACTCGACCAGTGTGACCTTGCCTTCGGGATTGCCGACGACGACCTGATACTTCGAATCGAAGATCTGCTTCTTCACGCTCTCGATGGCGAGTTCGCGCTGCTGCGCCTCCTCCGCCTTTTGCCGCTTGTCGAGTTCGGAGATCGCCTCGCGCAGAACCTCGGGGTTCTTGACGAGATATTCGTGCACGATCTTGCCGATCTCGGATTTTTGGGCGTCGTTGAACTGCTGCGCCTGCGCGTGCGGCGCGGCCATGAACGCGCCGGCGAGAAGGGCGAGCGCTGCGGCGGTAGCGGGAAAACGTTGCATGTCGTGCTCCGGGGGCGTTCGCCCATTCGTTCTGGAAAGCTTGTACGTGCGAAAGTGGCCGCTGTCACACGGCTCAGTCGAGTTTCGGCGGCCTGTAGTTGAGAATGTCGTCCGCCTTGAGCCAGCCGGGCGATCCCTGCTTGAACTGATCCTGCGCGCGCTTGGCCTGCGTGCGGGCCTCGACGTACTTGCCGGTGACGAACAGCGCCTGCGCTGACGCCAGCTGCGAACGCGGACGGTCTCCGATATTGTCGTAGGCCATCGCCAGATACTGAAAACCTTCCGAGGAATCCGGGTCGCGCTGGGTCGCCTTGCCCAGCACGCGGATCGCCTCCTTGTCGTTGGCGCCGCCGCCCGCGCCGACAAGCGCATGCCCGAGCAGGACCGCGATCGGCGTGGCGCCGGGCGCCATGGCCACCGCCTTGCGCAAGTAGGGCAGGGCCGCCTGCGCGCGCCCGCTCTCCATCAGAACCTGCCCCTTCAGTTCCTGAAAATAGGGATTGCGCGCCTGAGAGGCGATGAGCCCGTCGATCGCCTGCAAGGCCTCGCCGAGCCGCCCGAAGCGGTAGTTGGAAATGGCGCGCGCATAGCGCGCAGGCAGGGAATTGTCGCTGACCGGATAGCGCCGCGCGATCTCCGCCTGATCGCCCATGAAGCCGAACAGCTTCGCGCGCATCATGTCGTGACGCGCCTGCAGCGCCGCGGAATCCTTGACGTCGAAATAGGGGCTCTGCCGCGCCGCCTGATCGAGCGCGGAAATGCGCTCGGCCGGCAAGGGATGCGAGAGCACGTAAGGGTCGATCGAGGAGGTCTTGAACAGGGCGTCGTTGGCGAAGCGCTCGAAGGTCGTGAGCATGCCCTTTGCCGACTGATGCGTCGCGTTCAGATATTTCACCGCCGCGCGGTCGGCCGCCTGCTCTTCGCTGCGCTGATAGGACAGGAGCGAACGCCGCACCAGTTCCTGCGGCCCCAGTAGCACGCCCATCATGCCGGTTTGGTCCATGCCGACCTGCGTCTGGCGTCCGCCGCCGCGCGAGGTCTGCATCTGCGCGGCGACCGCGCCGGCGCCCACCAGCATGCCGGCGATCGCCATGATCTGCGCGCGCGCGAGTTCCTGGTGCAGCCGCACGAGATGGCCGCCGGCGATATGGCCGCTCTCGTGCGCGAGCACGCCGATGATCTCGTTCGGCGTCTTCGCCTCCATCAACGCGCCGGTGTTGATGAAGATCTTCTGCCCGTTGGCGACGAAGGCGTTGAAGCTGCGATTTCCGACCAGAATGATCTTGGCCGCGTTCGTATTGATGCCGGCTGCGCGAAAAATCGGCGTCACATACTCGCGCAGGAGCTGCTCGGTCTCCGCGTCGCGAATGATGGCGACGCCCTGTTGGGCGGCGGCCGGCGGGGCGGCGCCCGCGAGGACGGAAAGCGCGGTCAGGGCGGCGAGCGCCGGCCGGAACGTGATCTTGAGCTTCATCGAGCTTTCTGGACGGCCAATACTGTCGTTGCATTATCCTATCGACCGCAAAAGCGGCCGGAAATAGGCCGGGCGTTTGCAGGGCCGGGGCGGGCTGGTAAGAGGCGCGCCGAAGGAGACCCGATGAAGCCCAGGACCGCCCGTCTCGCCGCCTCCCGCCGCAGCGCCGTGGAGCCCTTTCTGGCCATGGACGTGCTGCGCGAGGCAGGCGTCCTGGAGGCCCAGGGGCGCAGCGTCATGCATCTGGAGGTCGGCGAACCCGGCGCGCCGCCGCCAGCCCCCGTCCGCGCCGCCGCAATCGCGGCCTTGCAGGGCGGCCGGGTCGGCTACACGGACGCCCTCGGCCGCGCTTCGCTGCGCGCCCGAATCGCCCGGCATTATGGCGAGACCTACAATGTGGACCTCGCCCCGCAGCGGGTCGTGGTCACGACGGGCTCGTCCGGCGGCTTCATCCTCAGCTTTCTCGCGCTGTTCGACGCCGGCGACCGGGTGGCGGTCGCCGCGCCCGGCTACCCTGCCTATGTCAACATTCTCGAGGCTCTCGGCTGCGTCTGCGTTCCCCTCGAAACGACGGCGGCGACGCGGCATGTGGTGACGGCGCAGATGATCGAGGCCGCCCATCGCGAACATCCGCTGAAGGGCGTGCTCCTGATGAGCCCCGCCAATCCCTCCGGCGTGATGATGAGCGACGCGGCGCTGCGCGAAATCTGCGAGACCTGCGACCGGCTGGGCGTCGCCTTCATCTCCGACGAAATCTACCACGGCCTCACCTACGAACGTCCCGCCGAGACGGCGCTGAAATTCTCGGACGAAGCGATCGTCGTGAATTCCTTCTCGAAATATTACTGCATGACCGGCTGGCGGATCGGCTGGCTCGTCGTGCCGGAGGAACTCGTGCGCCCGGTCGAGCGCCTGCAGCAATCCCTCGCGATCTCCGTGCCCTTCCTCAGTCAGGTCGCCGCCGAGGCGGCCTTCGATGCGCGAGACGAACTCGAGGTCGTGAAGTCCGGCTACGCTCGCAATCGCGCGGCGCTGATGACAGCGCTGCCGAAGATGGGCCTGAGCGATTTTCATCCACCGGACGGCGCATTCTACATTTACGCCGACATCGGCCGCTTCACCAACGATTCCCTCGATTTTTCGAAGCGCCTGCTGGAAGAGGCCGGCGTCGCCGCGACGCCGGGCGTGGATTTTGATCGCGCACGCGGGCCGCGCACCTTGCGATTGTCCTATGCCGGCTCGGAGGCGGATATCGCCGAGGCGATCGAACGCATGCGTGGCTGGTTGAGCAACGCTCGCTAGATCAACGCCCGCATCGCGCTACGCAGCGCTGACCAGATCGCGTCCTTGAAGCGCCTCTGCCACGGCTCGCCGGCGCGCGAGACCGTCTTGTCCGCGCGCTCCTTGCAATCGGGCGCGAGCACGACGATGAGCGCCTCGCCATCGGTGAAGTAGGGGTCGCCGCCGCCGTTGCGGCCGGCCAGCGTCGGTCCGACGCCGGCGATTTCGTACACGCTCTCCACCATGCCGACATCCGCGAGTTGCGTCGCGACATAGTCGCGCTCCGCGTCGACGTCGGGCGCGATGTGATGTGTCACCTGCAGCGTGTAGCGGCTGATGCCGACGCTTCGGTCGAACGACGCCGAACCGAGCCAGACTGGACGCTGTTCGTCGCCGGCGTCCAGAACGCGCCACAGGCGAATGTGATGGCGGCGGTCGGCGCTGTCGCCTTCCGCCTTTTCGAAGGCGAGGTCTTCCTGCCTGCCGTCGTAGAAAAGCGGGCTGACCGGGGCTGCGGGATAGGGGCGTCGCAGCGCGACGCTGCCGATAATGCGCAGCGACGTCTCCAGCGTGACCGGATTAGCGGCCGACCAGCCGGCGACGTTGAACGCGCAGACAATTTCCTTCTCCGAACCGACGATGCCGACATTGACGGGATCGCCGGGAATGCCGGCTGACGTGCGCGTGACCATGGCGCGGCCGGCGAGCGCCGGGTGATGCTCGTAGCGCCGCCAAGCTAGGGGCAGGGCGGCATAGGCGATCGCAGTCCAGGCGACCAACAGAACCGCCGCGGCGCGTATCAGGCGTCGCAGACGCCGACGCTTGCGGCGTTCGCGCGAAGTTTCGGTCATCGGCCGCGAGCTTCGCCGAACCGGGCGTTTTCGGCAAGCGCGCTGGCGCCTACATTTTCTCCTTCAGTCCGGCGCGGATCAGATACCAGTTGACGGGATAGGCGGTCGCGAAGCCGCACAGCATCGCAATCTGCATCATGAACCAGAATTCCGGACTGTCGACGCGCAACTCCGCGCCGAGCACATTGGCGAACAGATAGAATTTCGCAAAGGCCATGAAACCGTACATGCCGACCTGCCAGGAGGTCAGCGAGAGCGCGTCGGCCTTGATCGCCGCGACGAGTCCTTCGCCGACGGAAAGATCGCGCATAGGCGCGATCGTGAAATATTGGAAGAGGATGCCGAAGGCGAAGGCGAAGATGTAGTCGACGATCCAGATCGCGAAAATCTTGTTCGTGAAGAGCCAGCCCGCGCCGAAAGCAACGGCGACTGCAGGGAGGAAGAATGCGAGCCATTCCGCGCAAATGTCGCCGAGCGTGCAACCGCTGCCGCAATGAAGCGCGCCGGACGCGACGCTCGCGGGGAAGGGTTTCTCCTTGCGGGCGCGATTGCCTGTCGCACGACCGTAGGCAAGGTAGAACGCAAGTGTAAGAAAGCTGCTGAACAGCGCGGAGAGCGGCCATACCAGATTCATGATCCACATCTTCTGTGGATGGAGCGCGACATCGACGGCGAGCCCGACGGCGCATGCGAAAGCGATCGCGAGTGATGCGATCGAGATGAGGTGCAGCCAGTAAGGCATCCCGGTGGAACGCTGCGCGGCGATGACGGGTTCCAGCCCTGACTTCGCCGCGCGACAGCCCTGCGCCGGTGGGATTGCGCGGCGTCGCGGCGAACGGCTAAGTTCGGCCATCTCCCCAAGACAACCGGAAATCCCAAACATGACATCGATGTTCGATCCGATCGCGCTCGGCGCGATCAAGGCGCCCAACCGCATCGTCATGGCGCCGCTGACGCGCAATCGCGCGACCATGCCGGGCCGCGTGCCCAATGCGCTGATGGCCGAGTACTATGCGCAGCGCGCCTCCGCAGGCCTCATTCTCACCGAGGCCTCGTCGGTCTCGCCGCAGGGCGTCGGCTATCCCTCCACGCCCGGTTGCTGGTCGGACGAGCAGACGGCGGGCTGGAAGCAGGTGGTTGACGCCGTGCATGCGGCGGGCGGCCGCATCATGATGCAGCTCTGGCACGTCGGGCGTATTTCCGACCCCGTCTATCATGATGGCCAGCCGCCGGTTTCGGCGAGCGCGATCGCCGCCATCGGGCATGTCAGCCTGCTGCGCCCCAAGCGCGATCTTCCCGTTCCGCGCGCGCTCGAAACGGACGAGATTCCGGGCGTGATCGCCGCCTACAAGCGCGGCGCGGAGAATGCGAAAAAGGCCGGCTTCGACGGCGTCGAGATCCATGGCGCCAACGGCTATCTCATCGACCAGTTCCTGCAGGACGGCTCCAACAAGCGCACCGACCTCTACGGCGGCTCGATCGAAAACCGCGCGCGCCTGATGCTCGAAGTCGCGGACGCCTGCATCGACGTCTGGGGCGCGGACCGCGTCGGCATGCATGTCGCGCCGCGCTGCGACGCCCATTCCATGGGCGACAGCGATCCCGCCAAGACCTTCGGCTATGTCGCGAGCGAATTGGGCCGGCGCAAGATCGCCTTCATGTTCGCGCGCGAGTCGCTCAAGGAGCCTCGCCTCGGCCCGCAGCTGCGCAGGGCCTTCGGAGGTCCCTGGATCGCCAACGAGGGTCTCACGCGAGAGACCGCGATGCAGGTTCTCGCCAACGACGAAGCCGATGTCGTGTCTTTCGGCAAGGATTTCATCTCCAACGCCGATCTCGTCGAGCGCCTGAAGCGCAACGCGCCGCTGAACGCCTGGAACATGGAGACCTTCTATTCGGAAGGCCCCGTCGGCTACACCGACTATCCGGAACTGGAGGAAGCGGTCGCCTGACGACCGCTTCCCAGTCAGGCGAAGGCGAGGCGAGAAACTACATCTTGCCTTCGTTCGTCATCGACATGACCTCGGCCACGCGCCCCTTGCTGACGAGACACCGCCACTTCGCATGCTGCGGGCCAACGCCGATGTAAACGGCGGTGTTGGCCTCGGAAGTTTCGGTTCCCGTCAGCAGCACGACGTCGGGATTGTTGGTCTTGGCGTTGACGGCCTGCAGACAGGCCTGTTCGTCCGGAGTCGGCATTGCCTTGCTGACGGTCTGCGCGGGCGTGGCGGCGGGAGCGCCCGCAGGCGTCGCCGAAGTGGTCGCTGCCTTTCCGCAATCTGCCGCTGCGGTCTCCTGAACGGTCTTGTATCGACCCTGTGATGTCACGACCCGAACGCAGGCGCCCGCCGGATGCCACCAGTAGGTGGTCAGCCCCCGCGTGCGCGCCGACGAATAGCCGCGCTTTTGCAGTTCCATTTCACCGGAGCTGCCGCGCGCATCGACGAGATCTGCGACGCTCGGCGCGCTTTTGGCGGGCGGCGGCGCGGATGACGTCGGCGGAGCGGACGAATTGCATCCTGCCACGCCGCTGGCGAGGCCGCACGCGATCATCGCACCGAATAGACGCTGGTACATTGGTCTTTCCCCCTTTGCCTGAAAATCGTGAATGGCGCGCTGGCCCGCGCCGTCGGCGCGCCGCTGGGCGCATCGGGCCGACCTGATGTTTGATGATTTCGCGGTCCACCGCCTCGCGACGTCCACCGCAGGGGCGTCGGGAAGCATTTCGCGCGTCATCGACCAGTCATCTGTCATCGACAGCCTCTCTGGATCGGCGCTGATGAAGAGCCGACCGCTAGCTTTCGATGGCGCATACAGCCTGGCGCTGACCGCTCGCCCCATTCGGCGACGAGACTAGGCGAAATTTCGCGCGCGTCGAGAGAATTTTGACTGATGCGCCGCATACACATGTCGCCTGCGGTCACGATACGGCTTGCAAGTGAGCGCACGCGATGCCGCGCCCGAGTTTCGTGCATAAGAGTACGCCGGGCGCGAGGCCCGGCGTTTTAGCAGCCTGCGAGGTGGTTGCCTCAGCCACGCGCGACCCAGTTGCCATGAAAGCCCGGAGGCACGCGATGTGGAATTTTCACGCGCGCGATGGGCGCGTCCGAAAATTTCATCGCATCGATGATGACGAGTTCCGTCGTCTCGTCGTTCATGTCGACGACGAGGCCGACCATCCAGCCCTCCCCCTCGGGCGCATCGGCGCCGCGCGGCACGAAAACGAACTCGCCGGGATGGCGATGCGCGCCAAAATCGTGGTTCTCGCGCGCGCCGGTTTCGAGGTCGTGCTTGTAGAGTTTCGTGTTGGAGATCGCGAAATCGCCATCCGGCAGCGCCATCGTGTAGGCATAGCGATAGGGCTGCCCGAAAAAGCGTTCGTCGGGCCGCGGGAATTCCTGCGGCGTCGGATCGATCGTGCGGACGTCGATCGTCTTGGCTTTCGGATCGATCGTCCAGCGTTGCAGGCCGAGGCTGCGGCCGTTCGGCCCGCCCGTCTCTTCCGCGAACATCGTCTCGTAGACGCAGGAATCGAGCACGACCTTGCCGCTGGCGTCGTCATAGGCGTTGGCGACGTGGAAAATGTAGACCGGCGCGCAGTCGATCCAAACGATGTCCCCGGCGGCGCCGTTGCGCGGCAGCAGGCCGACGCGCGCCTTGTGCTCGGGATTCCAGCGATAGGGGAACTTGTGTCCGCCCATCATGGCCTTCATCGAGAAGGTCACAGGCAGATCGAGAATGATCGCGTAGCGCTGCGTGATCGCGCAATCATGGATCGAGGGGCCGTGCTCCACCTTGATTGGCAGTTCACGGACGACCTTGCCCTCGGCGGAGACGACGACGTGCCGGATCGTCGTCATGTTCGGCCCCTCGTAGCAGATGCCGTGGAACTCGCCGGTCAGCGGATCGAGATGGGGATGTGCGGTGAAACTGCCGTTCAGCGTGTCGCCGAAACGCTCGTAGGCCTGATCTTCGAGCGTATCGCTGAGGGACACGGGATAGCTGCCGGCCTCCACCAGCGCCCATGTGCGCCCGGCGATGCCGACGACATTCGTGTTGACGGTATCGAAGACATGACGCGGACCGGGCGCCGCGGGCAGGCCGGTGGCGGCGGCCACCGCGTTCGAGCGGATCCAGCGGTTTCGGTACCAAAGCGCCTTACCGTCCTCGAGCGCCAGTCCATGGACCATGCCGTCGCCGGAGAACCAGTGGTAGCCCTTCGAATCGGGCTTGGCGGGGTTCGGCCCGATGCGCAGGTAACGCCCGTCGAGTTCGCGCGGAATGGCGCCGATCACCTCGAGTTCGTCGAGCGTGAGTTCCTGCTTCATCGGCTCGTGGATCGCGGAGAGATAGGCGTTCGCCTGGTCGGGCAGGCGCGCGCGGTTGAAGTTGGCGACAGCCTCCACGCCCTTGCCGACGGCGTCGCGGATCAGGTTCTCGACGATGTTGGTCATGATGTCCTCCCCAATGTTGATGGCATTAACATACGCAAGATGGTAACAGTGTCAACATGAAAAAACCGACGGTTGAGCAACCGAGCTATCACCACGGCGATCTGCGCGCGGCGCTGGTTGCCGAAGGCATGCGGCAATTGGGCGGGGAGGGCGCGGGCGACCTGTCCTTGCGCGGCGTCGCGCGGGCCGTAGGCGTCAGCGCCACCGCCGTTTACCGGCATTTTCCGGACAAGGACGCACTCCTCTCGGCGATCGCGGAGGAGGGGTTCAGGCTGCTGGGGCAGGCGCAGCGCGCGGCCTTTGGCGCGGCGCGCGGAGCCGGCGGGCGCGCCTTTCAGGCGTCGGGCTCGGCCTATGTGCGATTCGCGCTCGCCAATCCCGCGTTGTTCCGACTGATGTTCGCGCGTCCAACGGCCGCTTCGCGTCAGTCGGACGCCGCAGCCTTCCTGCGCGAGAATTCAGCGATCAGCGCGCCACCAGGCGTCGACCGGGAATTGTTCGCGCTGCAGGCGTGGTCGCTGGTGCATGGCCTCGCCATGCTGATGCTCGACGGGCTGGCGCCCGCCGAGGACATGCTCATCGAGGGCGTGCTCAGCGCGACGCTCGGCCCGGATTGCTGAGCGACGGCCGCGCCGAACAAGCCGGCGCGACCGATTGAGATCAGTTGCCGGTGATCGAGGCCTTGGCGCGCTGCCACCAGCCGCCCTTCTTGGGCGCGTTGGGGTCGGCCTCGGTGATCACGCGGCCGATGTCGGCGCGCGGCTGCTCGATCGCGCGCGGCGGCTGCGACGCGGCCTCGGGCGCGGCTTCCGCCGGCTGCTCGGCGACTGGCGCGGGCGCCGGAGCCGGGGGCTCCACGGCCTCGACCTCTTCGACGGGCGCTTCGGCCTCAGCGGGCTCGACCAGCTTCAGCTCCGGCTGCGCCGGCGCAATCGGCTCGACTTCGAGCGCCTCGGGAGCGACGCCATCCATTGCGGCGGGCTGTGCGGCCTCCTCGGCGCCGGGCGCATGGAACGGCTCGGGGCGATCGGAATTTTCGCGCGCCCAGAAGCCAGAACCGGAACGTTCCGCTGGCGGCTCCGCCGACAGGAAATCGCCATTCGCTTCCGCGACGATCGCCAGCCCCTCGTCCGAGGGCTGCGGGGCGTCGGCGGCAATGCCGCCGCCTTCGCGCTCGCCGCCGCGACCGCGCCGACGACGCCGGCGCCGCCGACGGCGTTGACCGTCTTCGCCGTCCTCGCCGCGGTCTTCGCGGGCGGTGCGATCTCTACGGCTTTCGCCTTCGCCTTCGTCCTCGCCATCCCCGTCGATATCGCCTTCGGCCTCGGCCGCCTCGTCGGCGTCCTCGTCCTCGATCGCATCGTCGATCTCGTCGGCCTCGTCATCGGCCGCCAGCAGTTCGGGATCGATCCGCACGGGCTCGGGCGTGCCGGTCGCCGGCTCGCCGCGCTCCAGCGCGTGATAGGTCGAGCCCGTCAACGAGTCGTCGGCCATGACGTAGATTTCGACGCCGAAGCGGCGCTCGATCTCGCGCAGGTGCGAACGCTTCTGGTTGAGAATGTAGAGCGCGACATTGCTGCGCGTCTTCACGATGATGTTGTGCGAGGCGCTCTTGATCAGCGCTTCCTCGAGCACGCGCAGCACATGCAGCGCAATCGAGGAGGTCGAGCGCACCGTGCCCGCGCCCGCGCAATGCGGGCAGGCGACGGTCGAGCCTTCCAGCACGCCGGTGCGGATGCGCTGGCGCGACATTTCCAGCAGGCCGAAATGCGAGATGCGGCCGACCTGGATGCGCGCGCGATCGTTCTTCAGCGCGTCCTTGAGGCGACGCTCCACCGCGCGATTGTTGCGCGGCTCTTCCATGTCGATGAAGTCGACGACGATGAGGCCTGCCAGATCGCGCAGGCGCAGTTGGCGAGCGACCTCGTCGGCGGCCTCCAGATTGGTGCGCAGCGCCGTGTCCTCGATATTGTGCTCGCGCGTCGAGCGGCCCGAGTTCACGTCGATCGCGACCAGCGCTTCGGTCTGGTTGATGACGAGATAGCCGCCGGACTTCAACGTCACCTGCGGCGAGAACATGGCGTCGAGTTGCGTCTCCACGCCCGACTTCACGAACACGCCCTGCGGCTCGCGCCACATGCGCACGTTGCGCGCGTGGCTCGGCATCAGCAGCCGCATGAAGTCCTTGGCTTCGCGGAAGCCTGTTTCGCCGGAGACGACGATTTCGTCGACCTCCTTGTTGTAGAGGTCGCGGATGGCGCGCTTGATCAGCGAACCCTCCTCGTAGACGAGCATCGGCGCCGACGAGCGCAGCGTCGTTTCGCGCACCGTCTCCCACATGCGCATCAGATATTCGAAGTCGCGGCGCACTTCCTGCCGGGTGCGCGAGGCGCCCGCCGTACGCAGGATCACGCCCATGCCGTCCGGCACGTCGAGATCCTGTGCGATCGTCTTGAGGCGCTTGCGGTCGCCCGCGTCGGTGATCTTGCGCGAAATGCCGCCGCCACGCGCGGTATTCGGCATCAGCACGGAATAGCGGCCGGCGAGCGACAGATAGGTCGTCAGCGCCGCGCCCTTGTTGCCGCGCTCTTCCTTCACGACCTGGACCAGCAGCACCTGCCGGCGCTTGATCACTTCCTGAATCTTGTATTGCCGGCGCAGCCTCGGCTGACGTCGCGGCATTTCCTCCATCGCGTCGCCGCCGATCTGCTCGACGTGTTCTTCCTCGTCCTCTTCCTCGTCGTCGGAGGATTCGTCGTCGCGTTCCTCGATCCGGCGCGCCTTCACTTCGTGATCAGGCGTTTCCCCGGCTTCCCCGGAGTCCGGAGCGGCGTCGCTTTCGGAAATCGTGGCGTAGCCCTGCTCGTCGACCGCGAGCGTATGCGCGCCTTCCTCCGTTCCGGGCTGGTCGGCTTCCACCGGCGCGGTCTGTTCCGAGGGCTGCTCGGTCAGGATTTCCCGAGGCTCGGCAGCCGCCTCCGCCTCGACGGCGGCGACGACGACCGCTTCAGTCTCGGCGACCGGCTGGGAATCGGCGTTCGCTTCGACCGGGGGCATTTCGCTCGCGACCGGCTCGGAGGCGTCAGGCGCGATTTCCGCGTTCTCGTCGTCGGACGAGGCTTCGACCGGCGCGGCCTCGTCGCCGTTCAGCGGCGCGGCCTCGGAAATCTGCTCGTCGGCGTTCGACTGACGACGCGCCTCGCTGTCGCGGCCGCGACGGCGGCGGCTGCGGCGGGGACGCTGCTGCTCTTCCTCCTCCTCGGCGTGCGAGGCGGCTTCTTCCTCGATCAGCGCCTGACGATCCGCGACCGGGATCTGATAATAGTCGGGGTGGATTTCGGAGAAGGCGAGAAAGCCGTGCCGGTTGCCGCCGTAGTCGACGAAGGCGGCCTGCAGGGACGGTTCGACCCTGGTGACCTTGGCGAGATAGATATTGCCGCGCAGCGGCTTCTTGGAGGCGGATTCGAAATCGAATTCTTCGACGCGATTACCTCTGAGCACCACCACCCGGGTTTCTTCCGGATGGGATGCGTCGATCAGCATTTTGTTGGCCATTGCAGACTCTTTGGCGCGTTCCGCCGGGCGGCGCCGCACGTCCTGCTGGGCCCGAGTGCGGCCGAGGCGGGAGTGCGCGGCTCCGCTGTGGAGCTGTCACGCGCGATGTTCGAGGATGAGGAGAGGTTGAAGACATGGGCCGGCGCGCGCTGTCGGGCGCGGCGACGGTTCCGGAAGAAAAGTGGAACAGACCCGGTCGAGCGCTTGCCGCAGCGGCGGCAGGCACCTTGATCCGCGCAACGCCAGCGACCGCTGGGGCCGCTTTGATCGACGGATATGAGATGCCAGCGTTCACTTCAGGTCTCTCGGCCTCGCGAGAGGCCTGACAAAATTTGACCGACAGCGCGATACGCCGCGATCGACGAAGCCCTGAGCCTCGCGACCGAACGAAGCCCAGGCGACGCTCGATGCTTCAGGCAGTGGGAAAACCCATCCATCCCCGGCGCTTCCCTAGGGAGGCGCGACGCGCGGAATGGACACTCGATACATAAGCGATCAACCGGGCCCTTGGCAAGTTTCATGCTGGACCTGTTGCTGCTTTGCTACAGTTTGTCCACAATTGCGGCGATCTGGTTACGCATCATTAACCCTCGCGCCCCTATTCCTTACAAGAGCGTTACGGCCAGCATGGGCGCGCCGAGGGGAGGCGCGTCAAGACCGACAAGCGGGGTCGCGTTTTGCAATGGGCGGCTTTCGCCTTGCGCAGGCGCGGTTCCTTCAGGATCCGACGGCGAGCGATCGAATGGGCCTTGGGCGCCTCCGGACATACATTCTCACCTGCGCCGCGCTGACCGCGCCGATGCTGATGGCCGCGACCCCGCTTCAGGCGACAGGCCTGATCGGCGCGCGCAACGCGGCGCGGGAGATCGCCGCCGGCGTGGCCGTCACCGCCGCCAGCGTCGAGCGCTCGGCCGCCAGCGCCAAATTCGTCTTCGATCTCAATCGCCCGCTTGCGGTCGAGGCCTATGTCCTGGCCGATCCCGATCGCGTGGTCGTGGAACTGCCGGAAACCTCTTTCCTCATCGATCCCGCGGTCGGCCGGGAGGTCGCGGGTCGCAAGAAGGGCGAAGCGCCCGCGCTCGTCTCGGGCTTCCGATTCGGGCAGTTCGCGCGCGGGCGGTCGCGAATCGTTTTCGACCTCTCGGGGCCCGCGCGGATCGTGAAGGCGGTCGCCGAACCGACGGCGTCCGGCGGCGCAGCGCGGCTCGTCGTCGAACTCGCGCAGACCCAGCCGGAAAATTTCCGCGCCGCCGCGCGCGCCGCGCGTGCGGCTCAGCTTCAGAAGGCGCCGGCCCGCGAGGAGCCGGCGACGTCGACCGAAGCGGCGGCAAGGCCTCTTGTCGTGATCGACGCCGGCCATGGCGGCGTCGACATGGGCGCGGTTGGCGCGAAATCGGTCTACGAGAAGGATATCGTCCTGGACGTGGCGCGCCGCCTCGCCTCGAAGCTCGGGGCTGGCGACAGGGTGCGGACGCTCCTCACGCGCGATTCCGACGAATTCGTTCCGCTCGGGGATCGCGTCAAGATCGCGCGCAAGGCCAATGCGGCGCTGTTCGTCTCGATTCACGCCGACATGCTGAACGAGGCGTCTGTCCACGGCGCGACCGTCTATACCGTGTCCGACCGCGCGTCCGATGCCGAAGCCGCGCGCGTCGCCGCCGCCGAGAACGCGGCCGACAAGGCGGGCGGCATGGCCGAATCCGAAGAAATCGGGGACGTGCACGACATCCTGTTCGACCTGACCCGCCGCGAGACGCGCGCGATCGGCCATCAATTCGCGACCAGCCTGATCGATTTCTGGAAGGCGGCCGGCGATCTCAACAAGAATCCGATCCGCTCCGCGGGCTTCGTGGTGCTCAAGGCGCCGGACGTGCCTTCGGTGCTCCTCGAACTCGGGTATCTCTCGAACGAACGCGACCTGGCCAAGCTCGGCTCTGAACAGTGGCGTCAGACGGCCGCCGATCGCGTGGCGCAGGCTATCGAGCGATATTTCGCGCGCCGGACGGCTGGCGTGGAGCGCATTGCGCCCGAGCGCAGTGCGGAACTGGCGATCGTCCGATAGGCGCGGCCGCGCGGCGCGTCGCGCGTTGCGCCCTGAATCCACCACAAATTGTGCGCATCAAGCGTTCGCGTTTTCGTGTGGATTGGTCGGCGCGTTGCGTATATGGGTGAGCCGCCGGAGCGCAGCGCCTGGTTCGCGGATGACGCGGGCCGGTCGGAAGTCGGCCATGGATGACGGGCGTGCACACGTCCTCGACGCCGGGACGACGCGAGAACCGGGGCGTTTGATCAGTGACCATTGAACAGAGACGATCGATATGCGGATGATCGGCCGCTTTTTCGGCTTCGTATTTGCGACCGGCGCGATCCTTTTCGTGATCGGCGCCGTGGCGGTCGCTGCGGTGATCTACACCTATTCGAAGGATTTGCCCGACACCGCGCAGCTCAAGAACTACGAGCCGCCGGTCATGACCCGCGTCCACGCGGGCGACGGCTCGATTCTGGCCGAATATTCGCGCGAGCGTCGCCTCTATCTCCCCAGCTATGCGATCCCGCCGCTCGTGAAGCATGCGTTCATCGCGGCCGAGGACAAGAATTTCTACACCCACAACGGCGTCGACCCCGAGGGCGTGGCCCGTGCCGTGATGATACTGCTGCAGGGCTCCAAGCATGTGCAGGGCGCATCCACCATCACGCAGCAGGTCGCCAAGAACTTCCTCGTCGGCAACGAGCGCTCGCTCGAGCGCAAGATACGCGAGGCGCTGATCTCCTTCCGCATCGAGGCCGCCTATTCGAAGGAGAAGATCCTCGAGCTCTATCTCAACGAGATCTATCTCGGCCTCGGCAATTACGGCGTCGCCGCCTCTGCGCTCAACTATTTCAACAAGTCGGTGCATGAACTGACGATTTCCGAGGTCGCCTATCTCGCCGCGTTGCCCAAGGCGCCGAGCGACCTAAATCCTTTCCGCAACCGCGAGAAGGCGATCGACCGCCGCAATTACGTCATCCGCCGCATGGTCGACGACGGCTATGTCTCCAAGGAAGAAGGCGACAAGGCGCGCGCCGAGCCGCTCGGCGTCAACCCGCGCGCGCTCTCGCCCAACACATACGTCGCGGGCTATTTCGCCGAGGAAGTCCGCCGCGAATTGTCGGACCGCTACGGCGACAAGAAGCTCTATGAGGGGGGCCTCTCCGTCCGCACTACGCTCGATCCGCAGATGCAGGTCTGGGCCCGCAAGGCTCTGGTCAACGGTCTCGTGCGCTACGATGAGGCGCACGGCTTCCGCGGCGCGATGCAGCACATCGAGACGGCCGGCGACTGGGGCGTTCCGCTCGGCGCCATTCCCGCGCTCGGCGACGTGAAGCCCTGGCGCCTCGCTGTCATCCTCGACACGACGGATACGCAGGCGCGCATCGGCCTTCAGCCGCCAAAGGAAAAGTCCGGCGAACTGGCGCGCGCGCGCGAAACCGGCGTGATCAATCGCGACGGCATGGCCTGGGCCGGCAGGTCGCCGCGTTCGGCTTTCAGCGTCGGCGACGTCGTTTACGTCGAGCCGATCGAGAAAACGCCCGGCGCCTATCGACTGCGGCAGGTGCCGGAGATTTCCGGCGCGTTGATGGCGATGGACCCCTATACCGGCCGCGTCTTCGCCATGGTCGGCGGCTTCTCCTTTGACCAGTCGGAGTTCAATCGCGCCACACAGGCGCAGCGCCAGCCGGGCTCTGCTTTCAAGCCCTTCGTCTACGCCACCGCGCTCGACAACGGTTATACGCCGTCCTCCGTCATTCTCGACGAGACGATCGAGATCGACCAGGGCAACGGCGAGATCTGGCGTCCGGAGAACTTCGAAGGCCACGGCACCGGCCCGCATACGCTGCGTTACGGCATCGAGCACTCCAAGAACATGATGACGGTCCGTCTCGCCAGGGACGTAGGCATGCCGCTGATCGTCGAATATTCGAAGCGCTTCGGCATCTACGACGACATGGCGCCCTATCTGTCGCTGTCGCTGGGCGCCGGCGAGACCACGCTGATGCGCATGGTGACCGGCTACGCCATGCTCGACAATGGCGGCAAGCGCATCAAGCCGTCGCTGATCGACCGCATCCAGGATCGCTGGGGCCACACGATCTACCGACACGACGAGCGCCAGTGCATCGGCTGCGACGCGGCGAAATGGGACAACCAGCCCGAGCCGAAGCTCGTCGACAAGCGCGAGCAGGTGCTCGATCCGCTGACCGCCTACCAGATCACCTCGATCATGGAGGGCGTGATCCTGCGCGGCACCGGCCAGAGCATCAAGTCGGTCGGCAAGCATCTCGCCGGCAAGACCGGCACGACCAACGACGCCAAGGATCTGTGGTTCGTCGGCTTCTCGCCCGATCTCGCGGTCGGCGTCTACATCGGCTACGACCGTCCGCGTTCGCTCGGCTCCGGCAAGTCCGCGCAGGCCGCCACCTACGCCGCGCCGATCTTCCGCGACTTCATGTCGATGGCGCTGAAGGACAAGCCCGACGTGCCCTTCCGCGTGCCGCCGGGCATCAAGCTGATCTCCGTCGACCCGCGTTCGGGCATGCGCTCCTCCGGCGGCGGCTCGATCCTCGAGGCTTTCAAGCCCGGCACCGCGCCGCCAGACACCTATTCGGTCATCGGCGACGCCACCTCGCGCGGCGCTGCGCACGCGCCGGACGTGGATCGATCGGTGGGGTCTGGCACGGGCGGGCTTTATTGAGGCGCTACGGCCCCTCAGGTTCCGATCAATAGCCCAGGTTTGATACCGAGAGCCTTTGCGAGTTCGATAATTTGCTGGACCGGCATCAAATCGAGTTTGGATGAATCTGCTTCGATTTCAGCGAGCGCCTCGTCATGGAGGTTGGCTCGCTTTGCCACGTCTGAACGCGCCAGTTTCGCGATTCCGAGGTGGCGTGTGACGACGTCGTTCCGTTGAGAATTTCCTTGCGAAGGATCGGGAGGTTCCAATCCGGTAAGGGAAAAGATGTCGAGACCGAGAATCCGGCAAAGCCGCTTGGCCTTTTCAACGTCCAAGACGGTCGCGAATTCGTCAGGATACGATTCGACATCCCCATATTCGTAGATTGATAGCCCGCAACGCGCTGCGACTTCGACATCATCCAAGCCGAGTTCCAACCGACGAGTCTCGATCTGCTCATTGATGGGTTGTGGCATCCATGCCCTTTCTGTCCCTTGAGCTACGCAGTGGGCGACGCGTCGTAAAGTTCTTGAATATGACTTCGATAGATATACATTACTATCGTATATCCGAAGGTGCGCCATGCAGGTTTCCCGTTGGGGCAATAGCCTCGCCATCCGTATCCCGGCGGCTATCGCCGAGGCCCTCGACCTCAAGGAGGGCGACGAGGTGGAAGTTGCTGTCGCAGGCGACCGACGTATCGAAGTTTCCCGAGACGACAGGCGCGCCAGGGCGATTGCGAGAATGAGGGCTCTCGCCAAGATCGAATTGCCGCCCGGATGGAAGTTCGATCGCGATGAGGCGAACAAGCGTTGAGCGGAAATGTTCGCAATTTCCTAGATACGAACATCTTGATCTATGCCTATTCGGACGACCCTCGTGAGTCTGTCGCGCGCTCTTTGGTCGAGGCAGGCGGAGCAATCAGCGTTCAGTGCCTGAATGAATTCGTCAACGTCGCTCGCGGCAGGCTCCAATTGTCGTGGGCATTCGTCGAAGAGCGTATTTCCTCAATTCGCGAACTCATTCCCACCATCTGCGCGATCGACGCGGAGACGCACGACGAAGCCCGGCGACTTGCCGAGCGCTACGCCATTCACATCTACGATGCGACGATTGTCGCATCTGCATTGCAGTCCGGGTGCGAAGTTCTCATGACTGAAGACATGCAAGATGGACTGCTCATCGATGGGCGGCTCCGGATCGAGAACCCGTTTCGTACCCATCGCGCTTGATGCTGGACATCTAAACCAATCCCGCTAAAAGACCCGCATGCGCGCTGAACCCGAAGCACTCGTCGAACAGATCAAGCAGTCCGTGGGACTGCTGAGGAGGCATCTTTGACGTCGAAACATCGACGCGCCGCCTCGCGGAACTGAACGCAAAATCCGAACATCCCGATTTCTGGAACGATCCCGACGTCGCGCAGAAGCTGATGCGCGAGCGCAACGAGCTCGAGGATCGTCTGGGCTCCATCGACCGTTTCGAGCGCGAACTCGACGACGCCATCACGCTGGTCGAACTCGGCGAGAGCGAGAACGACGCGGACACCGAGAAGGAAGGCGTCGCCGCCCTCAAGGCGCTGGTCGCCGAGGCGCGCCGCCGCCAGGTGGAGGCCCTGTTCGCCGGCGAGGCCGACGGCAACGACACTTATATCGAAGTCCATTCCGGCGCCGGCGGCACCGAGAGCCAGGACTGGGCGCGCATGCTGTTCCGCATGTACGCGCGCTGGGCGGAGCGCCACAAGTTCCGTGTCGAGATCATCGAGGAAACGGCGGGCGAGGAAGCCGGCATCAAGTCTGGCACGATCCTGGTGAAGGGCATGAACGCGCACGGCTGGTCCAAGACCGAGTCCGGCGTGCATCGCCTCGTGCGCATCTCGCCATTCGATTCGAATGCGCGCCGCCACACGAGCTTCGCTTCCGTTTGGGTCTATCCCGTCATCGACGACAAGATCGACATCCAGATCAACGAGGCCGACTGCCGCATCGACACGTTCCGTTCGTCCGGCGCGGGCGGCCAGCACGTCAACACCACGGATTCGGCTATCCGCATCACGCATATCCCGACCGGCATCGTCGTCGCCTGCCAGATGGAGCGCTCGCAGCACAAGAACCGTGCGACTGCCTGGAACATGCTGCGCGCGCGACTGTACGAGCTTGAGCTGGAAAAGCGTGAGGCCGAGGCCAACGCCATCGCCGCCTCCAAGACCGATATCGGCTGGGGCCACCAGATCCGCTCCTACGTGCTGCAGCCCTACCAGCTCGTGAAGGACCTGCGCACGGGCGTGACCTCGGGCACGCCGGACGAGGTGCTCGACGGCGATCTCGACGATTTCATGGAAGCAGCGCTCGCGCAGCGCATCCACGGCGGCGGCCCGGAGAAGGTCGAGGACGTGGATTGAATGGACCGCGAGCCGTCAGGCTCGCTCTTGTGAAGTGCGAGCCTGACGGCTCACCTTCCGTTCAGTCTCTCGCCGTCAGCAGCTTTGCCGCCTTCACGAATCGCGAGGGATCGGTCGCCTGGTCGTCGATCCGCACTTCGTAATGCAGGTGCGGACCCGTGGACCGTCCCGTCGAGCCGACTCGGCCGATGACGTCGCCAGCCTTCACGGTCTGTCCATCCGTCACTGCGATCGCCGACAGGTGCCCATAGCGCGTCGACAGGCCGTTGCCGTGCTCGATTTCCACCATATTGCCGTAGCCGCCGGTCCAGCCGGCGGTGACGACCTTTCCGCCGGCCGTCGCTCGGGCGGGGGTTCCGGTCTCGGCGCGCATGTCGAGCCCGGAATGCAGGGCGGGGCGGCCGAGGAAGGGGTCGGAGCGATAGCCGAAGGTCGAGGTGATCTCGAGATGGCCGGAGAGCGGCTTGCGCACCGGCACGTACGGCAGGACCCGCCGGATGCGGTCGAGAGAGGCGAATGCGCCCTGAACGCTGGCGAGCTGGCGCTCGAAGGCCGAGCCTTTGCCGTCGACATCGGCGGGGATGAAGGGGCCGCCGACGGCCGGTTTGGCGCTGGCGGGCGGTTTGAGGCGGGCCGGCGAGAGACCGGTCGCGGCGATGACCGATTCGAGTTGTTCGGCCTTGCGTTTGGCGGGCGCCGCGAGGGCGGCGAGGGCTGTCACCTGCCGGCGCTCGATCCGGTCGAGCGAGGCCGCGATCAGCTCGATCCGCGCCGTAGTCGGCATGTCGGCGTCCGCGGCCTCGGCGACGATACGATCCGGCTCGAGCGATAGCGAGCCCGAGCGCAATGGCTGGCTGCGCTCCGTCGAGCGGCCGCGCAATTCGAACCCGTCGGGCCGCGGTTTGTCCGCTTTGAACGGAAGGTCGTCCATCGGCTGTGGCATCGGCGCGAAGCCGTTGGCCTTGGTCTCCGGGCCGCCAGTGGCGATTGGCGCGCGCCGACGGTCTGAGGCGGCGTGGGCCGCGGGCCGGGCGGCCGCTGGTGGCAGGGAGGCTGTGGTCTCGGCCGACACGCCGATCCGCTCGCCGAGCGCCGCGACGATCGCCGTGCGCGTCTCGAGCTGCGCCTCGCGGGCGATCAGGTGCTGCACCTTGCCTTCGAAGGAATCCTGGTCGAGCAGCTGCCGGCTCGTCACGCGGTCGAGCTGCAGCCGCATGGCGGCGAGCCGGTCCTCATAGGCGTATTGCTGGCGGGCCTGGCGCGCCATCAGCGCGGCGACCATGTCGTCGCGGAAGAAGAGATAGGCGGTGGCGCCGAGATAGATCGCGCCCAGGAGTGGCAGGCCGGCCGCGAGCGAATAAAGCGCGCCCGGCCGCAGCGCGAACCGCTTCTGGCGGCCGCCGCGCGAGACGGTGAAGAAGAAATGGCTGTCCGGCTCCTTGGCCGAGGGGAAATACGTACGTACTGACATGGCTCACTCCGGACGCAGTCCGGCCGCATCCGCAGTCATCAGAAACCATTAAGGTTAATGCTTCGGAAAACCGCCCGGCCTAAACGTCGTCGGGCAGTGCGAGCGGGCTGGCCAGAACCTTGTCCACGCGCTTTCCATCGATGTCGACGACCTCGAATCGCCAGCCGAGCGCCTCGACCTCGTCGCCGAGTTCGGGCATCCGCTCGAGCGCGGATATGACGAAGCCCGCGACCGTTTCGTAGTCCCGGCTCGCGGGCAGGGCGAGGCCCAGCCGTTCCGCCATCTCGTCCGCCGGCATGGCGCCGGCCAGCAGCCAGGACCCGTCCTTGCGTCGCACGGCCTCGGGCTCGGGCTGGTCTGAGCGAAAGGCGCCGGCGATGGCGTCGAGAATGTTGGCGGGCGTGACGATGCCTTCAAAATTGCCGTATTCGTCGTGCACGAGCGCAAGCGGCGTATCGGCATGTCGCAGTACGTCGAGCACCGAGAGTGCGTCGAGCGTGTCCGGCACGACAGGCGCCGTCCGGATCGCGCTTCCAACGTCGAAATCATCGCCGGAGAGCGCGCGCGCGAGCAGATCGCGCGTCTCCACGACGCCGATCATATTGTCGGGATCGCCGTCCGCCACGGGCACGCGCGAGTGGGGGCTGCCGATCAGAATGCGGCGAATGTCGTCCGCCTGTGCGGCCCGGTCGATCCAGGTCACGCGCGGGCGCGGCGTCATGATATGGCGCGCGTCACGGTCGCCGAGCCGCAGGACGCCGGCAATCATCGCCCGCTCGCCCGTCTCGATCACGCCCGCCGTCTCGGCTTCGGCAAGCACGGACCTGATGTCCTGCTCGGTGACGGAGGTCTCCGGGCGCTCCTGCGCGCCGAATAGGCGAAAGACGAGCCGCGCCGAGGCGTCCAGCAGCCAGATCAGGGGCGCCGCCGCGCGCGAGATCAGGGTCATCGGCGCCGCCGCCGCGCATGCGATCGCCTCCGGGTCGCGCAGCGCGACCTGCTTGGGGATGAGTTCGCCGATGACGACGGAAAAATAGGTGATGGTTCCGATCACCAGCGCATAGGCCGACGGCTCGGCGAAACGCGCGGGCGCGCCCCAGAGTTCGAGCATCGCCTGAAGCCGCGCGCTCAAACCCGCGCCCGAAAAAACGCCGGCCAGAATGCCGACGAGCGTGATGCCGATCTGAACTGTCGACAGGAAGCGCCCGGGGTCTTCGGCGAGCCGCAGCGCCTGGGCCGCGCCCGGACGCCCGGCGTCGGCCATCGCCTTCAAGCGCGGTCTGCGCGCGGAAACGACCGCGAGTTCGGACAGGGCGAAAAGGCCGTTGACGGCGATCAGGCAGGCGGCGACGACGAGTTCGAGCACGTAACAATGCGCCGCTTTCGCTGCGCTCTCCTTCTGCGCCCACAGTGAAGCCGCCGGCGTCCGACGTCAAACCGGCGGCCCGGCAGGCTTGCCACCCGGCGGCGCCCCGCCTAAACGTCGCCGTTCAAAAGGAACCGACCGTGGCCGACTTTCGTCCGAAATCCGAATTCCTCGCCGCTCTCATCGAGCGCGGCTACCTGCATCAGTGCTCGGACCTCGAAGGGCTCGACGCGAAGGCCAGGGCAGGCGAGCTCATCGCCTATATCGGCTTCGATTGCACGGCGCCCTCGCTGCATGTCGGCTCGCTGCTGCCGATCATGATGCTGTCCTGGCTGCAGAAGACCGGCGGCAAGCCCGTGCCTTTGATGGGCGGCGGCACCACGCGCGTCGGCGATCCCTCCGGCAAGGACGAGGCGCGCAAGATCCTGTCGATCGAGGCGATCGAGGAGAACAAGGACGGCATCAAGCGCGTCTTCTCGAAATTCCTGAAGTTCGGCGACGGCAAGACGGACGCCGTCATGCCCGACAACGCAGAATGGCTGACCAAGCTCAACTACATCGACTTCCTGCGCGATGTCGGCAGGCATTTTTCCGTCAATCGCATGATGTCGATGGATTCGGTGAAGCTGCGCCTCGAACGCGATCAGGAACTGTCCTTCATCGAGTTCAACTACATGTGCCTGCAGGCATACGATTTCGTGGAGCTGAACAAGCGCTACGGCTGCATCGCACAGATGGGCGGCTCCGATCAGTGGGGCAATATCGTCACCGGCATCGACCTCGGCCGCCGCATGGGCACGCCGCAGCTCTACGCGCTCACCTCGCCGCTGCTGACGACGGCGTCGGGCCAGAAGATGGGCAAGACGCATTCCGGCGCGGTATGGCTCGAAGCCGACATGTGCAGCCCGTGGGACTACTGGCAGTTCTGGCGCAACGCCGAGGACGCCGACGTTGCGCGTTTTCTTAAGCTCTTCACCTTCCTGCCGATGGACGAGATCGCGCGTCTCGCCGCGCTCGGCGGCGCCGAGATCAACGAGGCGAAGAAGGTTCTGGCGAACGAGGCCACGGCCCTCGTGCATGGCCGCGAAGCAGCAGAGCAGGCTGCCGAAACCGCGCGAAAAACATTCGAGGAGGGCGTCGCGGCGGATACGCTGCCGACGGTCGAGATTTCGGCCGCCGAGATGGATGCGGGCGTTGGCGTGCTCACGGCTTTCGTTCAGGCGGGGCTCGTCGCCTCGACCGGCGAGGCGCGCCGGCAGATCAAGGGCGGCGGTTTGCGTGTCAACGATGCGCCGGTCGCTGACGAGCGTGGCGTGCTGCGCGCGGCCGACTTGCGTGACGGTGCGATCAAACTGTCGCTCGGCAAGAAGAAGCACGTGCTCCTGAAGTCGAAATAGGCGGTTGCAACGCGTCGCGGCGTTGTGACGAAGCTGCCGGATTAAGGCTTCGCTGCGGTTGAACTTGCCAATCGGATTACGGAACGGCACTCTGGGTGGTACAGGGATGTCCACGGGACTCTGGAAAATCACATGATCATCGACAATGGAAATGCCGGTTCCGGCAGGAAAAACAATGAGGTCCTGAAGGGACTTCCGTCGTTCGATCGCCGCTCGCTGCTGTTCGGCGCGGCTGCTGGCGTCGGCGCGCTCGGGCTCGGCGGTTGCATGGCGACCGACGGCATGAGCCGCGCCGAAGCCGAGAAATGGTATGGCGCGGTGCCGGAAGAGAAATTTCCGATCCCGCCGGTCGACGTCAGCAAGATCGACCCGAAATATTATCGCAACATCGTCAATTACGAGAGCAAGGAAGCGCCGGGAACGATCATCGTCGATCCCGGCAAGTACTACGTGTATCGGATCGAGGGCGATGGGAAGGCCACCCGTTACGGCGCCAACGTCGGTCGCCAGGGCTTCCTGTGGAGCGGCGAGGCCTATGTCGGGCGCAAGGCCGAATGGCCGGTCTGGACGCCGCCCGCCGAAATGATCAAGCGCCAGCCGGAAGCGGCGAAATATGCAGGCGGCATGAAGCCCGGCCTCGACAATCCGCTCGGCGCGCGCACGCTCTATCTTTACCAGAACGGCCGTTACACGCTCTACACGATCTATTCGACCAGCGATCCCGAGACCATCGGCACGAACCTGACGAGTGGCTGCACCGGCCTGCTGACGCAGGACATGATGGATCTCTATTCGAAGACCCCGGTCAAGACGAAGGTGATCGTGCTGCCGGCCTAGCCGGCGGCCTCACGCAGCGCCTGGCGCCGCGGCTTATCTGCGACAGCGAGCAGCGCTCTAGCGCTGCGGCTGATCGCCCACATTGTCGAGAATGCCGAATATCTTGCGCAAGAAGCCCGGCGCCACGGTCAGTGGATTGACCGAGACTTGCGGAGCGTTGGCGCGGCCTGTCACCTTGTAGTTGACCGCGAACAGGCCCTCGTTCCATCCGCCGCCGAGCAGCACGCCGACGACGGGAATCTTCGAGAAGAAATTGTTGACCGTATAGGCCGGCACGAACGTGCCGTTCAGGGCGATCACATTGCGATCGTTGTCGACCAGGCCCTCGACGGTCAGACCGATGTTCGGCCCGTTCATCACGCCGTCGCGCAGGGTGAGGCGACCTCCATTGCGCAGGAACACCACCTGCAACCGGTCGAAGCCGACGAGCGCCGGATCGACCTTCGCGCCGCCCGGCGCATCGGCGCGTGGCGCGCTTTCCGCCACGAGACGGCGCAGGGCCGGTTCGTCGCGCAGATTGAACGAGCGGATCTTGACCGTGCCGACGAGGCCGGTCGGCTCCTGGCTCATGATCGCGTTGAGCGCGCCGCCTTCCATGCGCGAATAGATGTCGGCGAAGGCGAGTAGGGCGCCGGCGTCGTTCGAATTGATGTCGATCTGCGGGCGCCCGCTTTCCCCCGTCGTCACGCGAACGGACACGGCGCCATGGCCGAACTGGCCGCTTGCGGCGAATTGCCGGATCACGCCGCCGCGCCGCGAAAGTTTCAGGTCGGCGTTGGTCAGCGCGTGTTTCGAATAGCCTGTGAGGATCGGCGACTTCAGGTCCAGCTCGAAATCCGCGCCTTTCTGCGAACTGCCGCCGGCCTGGTTCAACGCCTTGATGAACGGGCGCGCATCGATCGAGACGCCGCGCACCGTCGCCCGATAGAGATCGCCCGCGCGCTGCAGGTCGATGCGCATGTCGTCGCCGGGCGACAGTTTGGCCTGCGAGAGTTTGACGGCCAGCACATCGCCTTGCGGCGAAAGCTCGATCGCGCCGCGCGCGGAAGAACCGCCGGCCTCGAATGTCAGATTGTCGATGCGCGTCGACTTCTCGCGATGGACGATGACGAAGCTCGCGCGACCCGGACGCCCGGCGGGTTTGGCGAGACCGGGGATCGGGTTGTCGAAAGCCGTGCGCGAAAGATCGAGGTCGACGTTGGCGTCGGTCTCTCCGTCCTTGAGTTTCGCCGAGAGCTTGACGCCGATCGGGCCGGCGACGCCCACCGGCTCGACGCCGAAACGCGTCCGCGCGGCGTCGTCGAGCGTTGCGTTCAGCGTCGCGAGCGCCGGCTTGCCGACATCCTTGCGCAGGTCGAGCGTCGCCGGCGCGCCGAAGATGCGGCCGCTGCCGGTGGCGCGCAGGCCCGTGGGGTCGCCGACGACCGTCAGCGCGCCATTCTCGAATCTTTCCTTGCCGATCAGTTTCTCCGCGACGAAATTCGCGACATTGGCGTTCACGAACACCTTCACGTCGTCGCCGCGCGCGTCGGGACCGATCTTGAAGTCGAGCCGCAACTGGCCGTCGACCTGGCCCTTGAGCGTGTTGGCTTCGAGCGGCATGGCCGCGACGTCGCGGATCGCCTCGCGCGCGAGCAGTTCCGAGACGGCGTCGACGGAACCCGCGACGCGCATGTCTACGCGCACCGGCGTCGCGCGTCCGCCGTCGTTGTAAGGGAGCGTAAAGGCGCCGTTCGACAGCGTCAGCTTGCGGCCGGGCCCTGTCTGGATGGAGCCGGCGTTCGCCTTGAAATGAACAGTGCGGCCTGTGAGGCGCCCCGATCCGTCGAGGTTCGTCAGGTCGGGCACACCCTTCAACGCCGTGACCGCGGCGCCGCTCAACTGGAATTCGAGCTGGAGTGAATCGTCGGGCGGCGGGCGATCGAAGCGCATCGCCAGCAACGCACTCTTGTCGAAGTCGATGCTGAGCTTGGCGGTTTCGATCGTTCCGGCATGCGCGTGGCCAATCAGCCAGGTGCGCGCCGGCGCGCCCATCACGCTCGGCCAGATGCGAAACAGCGACCGAAGCGGCATGCGGCCGGTGGAGGCGCCGAGCCTGATATGCGGACCATGCACCCAGTCGAACGCGCCGGCCGCTGCGGCTGCGACCTCCGGGCCGACGATTTCGATACGTCCTATGTCGAATTTCTTGTCGTCGAGGAAAAGGCGTCCGTCGAGACTCGCCTTTTCGATCGACAGGAATTTATCTCCCGGCCGCTCCGGGGCGAGGCCGCCGGGCTTGGCGAGGCCGAGCGCGACCCGCCAGCCATCGTCCGGCCGCAACGGCGCATGTAGCGCGCCCTCCATGACGAACTGCGTCTCGCCGGCGAAGAACTGCACGGGACTTACGATGATCTGGCGTTGAGTCGGATCCCAGTGGAACGCGCCGGAAATCTCGTCGAAGAACAGGGGCTCGTGGTCGGGGTCCTCCAGCCGGAGATAGCCCGGGGTCACGAGCGCGCGCCCCGTCGCCTCGCGCAGCTCCTGATTGGCCTCGAGCACGAACTTCAGCTTGAAGGACAGGCTGGCGTCGCTTTCGACGGGATGCCGCCGCGCGCCGGCGACGAGACTTATCTCGTCCATCGAAACGCCCTTCACCTCGATGTCGAGGCGGCGCTCCGTCTCCGGCGATCCCGTCGCTTTCGCAAGGGCCTCGATGTCGCCGTTCGGCGCCGCCGCGCGCAGGGTGAGCGACGTCGAGCGCCACGACTTTTCGAAAGCCATGTCGAGCTTGTCGAACGTGGTCGAGTGGTCGGCGGTGCGATCGTCGACGACGAGCTTGCCGCCGCGCACCGCGACGAGCCGGAGATCGGCGAGCGGCGACTTCGGACTGGTCGCGAGATCGAAGAAAGCGCGCAGCGCGCCCGTCGCCTCGCGCAGGATGGCGGATCGGCGCGGCTTCTCGCCGGTCGTAGGCGCGGCCGCGCCGGCCGGCGGCTCAGTCGGGCGCGAAACCACGACCGCCTCCTCGCTCGGCGCGCCGGCGGTGATCGCGAGCGCGCCGTCCGGCATCACCAGCAGGCGCACCACGAGATCGAAGACCTCGAGCCGCCGTGGCATGGCGCGCAGTTTGAGCAGCGCGAGGGGATCAAGCGACAATTCCGCGCGCGGCGCTTCGACGATGGCGCGCCCTCCGGAAATCGCTTTCAGATGATCGACCGTGATCGTCGGCCCATGCTCTGTTCGCGCGATGCGCGTCGCGTCGAACGAGAATTGTACGCCCTCGAAACGCTGGCTGAGCGCGGCGGCGACGCGCGCGCCCAGTTCGTTGACCTCGATCGGACCAAACTGCAGGCGCACGAGCAGCGCGCCGAAAGCCATCGCCGCGATCAGCGCGCAACCGAGCGCGGTTCCTCCGACGACGAACAGCCCGCGCCGCAGCAGGCGCGACTTGATGCAGCCGCGCGCTACGGCGCCGGCGTCCGCGGACAGACGGCGCAGAGAGACCGAAAGATCGGCGAAGGACAGACGGCGCCTCCCTGGATCGTCCGTGCGTCGGTTATGGACATGTCGGCTATCGCAGCCAAATCTCCGCAGGCCTGTCTGCGCAGGCTGCACAAATCCGCTTGCGGTCGGCCGCGACTCGCCGTTGCACTATAGGCTGCGCGGCATGGCGCGCGAACCCGCCGGCTCAAGGCGCTTGTGACCGCGTAATGGGACGAAAGGAAGGCGAATGGCGGAAATGCCCGGGATCGGCGCGAAAGCGCCGGAATTCAATCTGGAACGCGATGGCGGCGGCAATGCGAAGCTCGCCGATTTCAAGGGCCGCAAACTTGTTCTCTATTTCTACCCCAAGGACGACACGTCCGGCTGCACGACCGAGGCGAAGGACTTTTCGGCGCTGGCCAAGGATTTCGAGAAAGCCGGGGCAGTCGTGGTCGGCGTGTCTCCCGACCCTGCGAAAAAGCACGACAGGTTCAAGGCCAAGCATGATCTTGCCATCACGCTGCTTTCGGACGAGTCCACCGCCATTCTGGAGGCCTGGGGCGTCTGGAAGGAAAAGAGCATGTACGGTCGCAGATATATGGGCGTCGAGCGCACGACATTCCTGATCGATGGCAAGGGAATCGTGCGCCAGATCTGGCCCAAGGTGAAAGTGGCCGGCCATGCCCAGGCGGTGCTGGAGGCGGCGAGAATCTTGTCATGAGCGCCAACGTCAGTCCCGCCGTCGCATTTGTCCGGACAGCATGAATCGTCTGCAAGGGTCCGGCGTGCGGCTCCTGATCGGCGCCGCGCTCGCTTTCGCCGTGATTTCAGTTGCATGGTTCGTCGCGCGTGACCGGCCGCCGCCGCCAAAGGAAAATCTCGGGCTCGAGAAGGAACTCGACCGGCAGATTGAGGGCTTGGCAAGCAGTCTCCCGCGAGAGATCGGCGCTCAAACCCAACTGGTGGCTGTAACGCGAGATAGGGATGTCGTCGTTTATCACTACCGCACGAGCGACCCTGGCTTTGGTGGCGGGGACCGCGCCGCATTCTACACGCCGCCGCCTGGTTTCATCGCGCGCATTTGCGCGGATCGCGATGCGCGCGCGACGATGATGGCGGGCGCTAGGTTGCGATATTCGTATGTCGGCAAGGGCGACGCGCCTGTCGCCGAATATGATGTCGACGCGCATTCGTGCGCGCAATTGCCCGACCAGCGACCGAAGGGCTGATTCATGCCCAAATCGGAGCGGACAGGCATTGTTCGATTGCGGCCCCGCGCCCTCGCAGGCGCGCCTGCGAAGAAACGCCGGTCGCGGCGCGACCGGAGAATGCTCAAATCGACTTGAAACCGGTTGATCGAGGCTCAGACCTTGACCCAAAGCGCACACCAGCCTTTGGGAGAAATTTCGCCAGCGACGTTCTTGCAGGCGTTCGGTGGTACGAACAACTTACAATTCGAACATTCCGATCCGCCCTTCGGGCTGTCTTGATAGCGTACTGACGCTTTTGAGACCTTTGCCGCATAGGCAGGCGTTTCCAACAGACTGAGCAGTGCGGCGGCGCCTAATGTCAGCGCCAGAATTTCCCGACGATTCGTACGCGAGTTGCTTTGGTTCGACATGGCATCGTTCCTCTCGCCCCGCCAAAAATTCTCCCCGGCGATACTGAGCGCCGGCAATGCGGCAATTGAACGATCCAAGAGGTTTCCGCGCGAATATGTGAACGGTTGATTTGGATCATTTGAAACGCACGCAATTGGGTCATGCTGTCGAGCGAGGGGCAGAAATTCACTCTGACGTTGGGGCCGCGCCCGGGCGTCGGATATAGTGGATTTTGCGCTGCGGCTGGGGGTCAACGAGAAGGCTCCCGGCATGTCGATGATTTCAATCACGTCTGACGAATTCGATAACGCCTCCGCGCAGCAGGCGCGAAGCGCCGTGGTCCTGGTCTCCGGGGCTGCGATCGTGCTTTGCGCCGCCGCTCTGCTCGTTTACGGAGCGACTTCGCGCGCGGTTGCGGTGCCGAGTTTCGCGCGACAGACCGGCCAGCCCTGCATGAGCTGCCATACGGCTTTTCCCGAGCTGACTCCCTTCGGCCGCAGATTCAAATTGGGCGGCTACACGCTCGGCGGCGGGAAGGGCATCGAGGATGGTGCGCCGCCGATCGCAGCCATGCTCGTGCCGACGTTCGCGAGGACCCGCAAGGGACAGGACGCGCCGCGGACGACCGATACGCACACCAACAACAATCTGGTCCTGCAACAGGCGAGCCTTTTTTACGCTGGCAAGATTTACGGCAATCTCGGCGCATTCGTTCAGACGACATACGATCGCGCATCGCAGCATTTCATGCTCGACAACACGGATATTCGCTATGCCGATACGGCGTCATTCGGCGGCCTCGACGCCCTTTACGGCGTCAGCCTCCACAACGGACCCACGGTGCAGGATGTCTGGAACACCACGCCGGCGTGGGGCTACCCCTATGTGTCGTCGTCGCTTGCGCCACAGTTTTCGCCGCCCGGCGCGCAGATCGAAGGTAATTTCGCGGCCGGCGCGGTTGGAACGACCGCCTATGTCATGCTGAACGACACGGTCTACCTCGAGGCCGGAGGCTATCATCCCATGTCGCTGGCGTTGCGGCGGGCGCTCGGCAATCCCTGCGCGAACAACGCGGTCAGGGTGAACACGCAGTTGGCGATCGATGCGATCGTCAATCCCTTGAACAACCCGCCATTCTACCCATGGTACGGTCCCCAGGGCCTGTGCTCGGCGGATTCGCTTGCCGGTTTCGCGCCATACTGGCGTGTCGCGATCGAGCCGAACTGGGGCCCGCATTCTCTGATGGTTGGAGCCTTCGGTTTCTATCCACGGGTCAATCCGGGCAGCGTCGGCGGTTTTGGCGTCGATAGTTACAGCGACCTGGGACTTGACGCTCAATACCAGTACATCGACGGCCCGCACGCCCTGACGCTGAAGCTGTCGCGCATTGTCGAAAACCAGAACCTGCAATCGACCTTCAATCAAGGCTTGGCGGTCAATGTCCTCGGACTGCCAGCCAATCTGGCCGCCAACGGCGGCTCGACCAACCTGCGGAACACGCTGACCAGCTTCCGAGCGACCGCGCAATACGTCTGGGATCACACGATTGCAGGCAGCGTCTCGTATTTCAACGTCCACGGGACCAATGATGCGGTCCTGTACGGCGGCAATTCGCTGACCAACAGCCCGAACGGGAAGGGCCTGACCTTCGAGCTGTCCTATATGCCGTTCAACAAGGGCGGGCCGTCCGTCTGGCCTTGGGCGAACGCGAAAATCGGCGTGCAATACACGCACTATCTGCAAATGTTCGGCGGGAACGGGAACTTCGACGGAATGTTCCACAACGCGTCCGACAACGATACGGTGCTTCTCTACAGCTGGATCGCGTTCTAGCAACATCCAAAGGGCGCATTCGGCAGCGCGTTTGGCGTAGGCGGGCATCCAGAGAGGACGCTCGCCCCGCGACGAAAGCAGACAGTCGCGCCCAGGCGGCGCTGGAGGCGACGAGAGCGCTCGCCTAGGTTAGATCGCGACGGCCTCGCCGATCTTCGGCAGTACGACGTCGCCCGGCAGCGCGCCTTTGAGCGCCTGCATCGCGGGCAGTTCGCCATGCACGATGAAGGTTCTCGGCGCATCGATCTTCTTGCGCCAGGCGATCAGCGCGGAGCGGCCGGCATGCGCCGAAAAGCCGTTGATCGTGTGGACGCTCGCGCGCACCGGAATCTCCTCGCCGAAAATCTGTACCGATTTCGCGCCGTCGATGATTCGGCGCGCCAGCGTGCCGTGCGAGGCGAAGCCGACGAAGACGACGCCGCATTCCGGCCGCACGAGATTGCGCCGCAGGTGGTGCACGACGCGGCCGCCGGTCGCCATGCCCGATCCCGCCAGGATCACCGCGCCCGACGTGATCGCGTTGATCGCCATCGAGTCCCGACTGAGCTTGGTGAAGCGCAGGCGCGGCGGCACGAACGGGTCGTCGTTCGCATGGATCATCTCGGCGATTTCGGGCTTCAGGAAATTCGGACAGCTTTGCGCGATCTGCGTCGCCGAAATCGCCATGGGCGAATCCACGAATATCTGGATGTCCGGCGGCAGCTTGTTCTGCCGCAGGCCGAGCTTGAGATAGAACAGGAGCTCCTGTGCGCGTTCCAGCGCAAAGGTCGGAATGATCGCATTGCCGCCGCGTCCGCGGATCGTCGCGATCGCCTCATAGAACTCCTCGATCGAGGCGTCGAGGGGCCGGTGGTCGCGGCCGCCGTAGGTCGATTCCATCACGACGGCGTCGGCGGCTGAGGGCGGATCGGCGTCTTCCAGCAGCGCGCGGCCGGGATCGCCGAGATCGCCGGAGAAAGCAATGCGCTTCGTTAGGGCGCCCTCGTCGTGCTCCAGCAGCACGCTGGCCGAGCCGAGGATGTGGCCGGCGTTTGTGAAGATCGCGCGCAGGTTGGGCGCGATTTCGACGGTTTCGCGGTACTTCACCGTCCGGCCGAACCGGTCGAGTGCATCCATTGCGTCTTCGAGATCGTAGAGCGGCTGTTCCTCCGCGCCTTTCGGCTCCCATCGGGCCGCCTTGCGCATCGCGCGATGCGCGTCTTCTTCCTGCAGACGCGCCGCGTCGAGCATGACGAGCCGCGCAAGTTGCCGGGTCGGCGGCGTGCAGACGATCTCGCCGCGAAAGCCACGTTTCACCAGCAGGGGAATGCGGCCGCAATGATCGAGATGCGCGTGTGTCAGCAGCAAGGTGTCGATAGAGGAGGGGTCGAAACAGAAATCTTCCCTGTTGTGCGCGCGCTCCTCCGCGCCGCCCTGGAACATGCCGCAATCCACGAGAATGCGGCGACCGGCGGCTTCGACGAGATGGCAGGAGCCGGTCACATCCTGATCGGCGCCGTGGAAGGAGAGTTTCATGGCATGGCGGTCCGTTCAGTCATCGGCCGCGAGTGTGAGCCGAAGCCTCGGTCGCCGCAACCGGCGCCGCGCTTTATCGGCCCATCGCGTAGAATTCGTCGTTGGGACGCATGCTCGTCACGTTCGCCATGCGATTGGACAGGCCGAAAAAGGCGGTGATCGCCGTAATGTCCCAGGCGTCGTCCTCCGTGAAGCCGTGCGACTTCAGCGTATCGAAATCGGCTTCGCCGACCTTGTTCGCTTCGGTCGAGACCTTGATCGCAAAATCGAGCATGGCCTTCTGCCGGTCCGTCAAGTCCGCCTTGCGGTAGTTGCTGGCGATCTGGTCGGCGATCAGGGGATTCTTGGCGCGAATGCGCAGGATCGCGCCATGCGCGACGACGCAATACTGGCATTGGTTGAGGCTCGAGGTCGCTACCACGATCATTTCGCGCTCGGCCTTCGTCAGGTTGCCAGGCTTGTCCATCAGCGCGTCGTGATAGGCGAAGAAGGCCCGGAATTCGTCGGGCCGGTGCGCCAGCGCGAGGAATACGTTCGGGATGAACCCCGATTTCTCCTGCACCGCGAGAATGCGCTCGCGAATGTCGTCGGGCATGTCGGACAGGGCGGGAACCGGGAAGCGGCTGACAGGCTTGGCGTTGCTCATGCGCCTAAAGAAACCGAGCGCTCTTCAAAATCAAGAGCGGCCTTGTGACGCGCGCCGGCTGAAGTCGCGCCCCGCCCCTTGCCAGCCGGCGCATCGGCCGCTCAAATCGCACGCCCGGATCCAACGACAAGAGAAGCCGCCATGGAAACGCCGCTCAGCCCGCTTGACTTCGCCCGTCGCGCCCGCCGACTCTATGCGAACCGCGAAGCCGTCGTCGATGGCGACAAGCGCTTCACATTCGCGCAATTTCTCGATCGCTGCGATCGCTGGTCGAACGCCCTTCAGAAGCTCGGCGTCGGCAAGGGCGACCGTGTCGCCTATATCGCGCCCAACACGCACAGCCATTTCGAGGGCTATTACGCCGTGCCGCAGATCGGCGCGGTGCTGGTGCCGATCAACTACCGCCTGCTGCCGGCCGATTTCGAATACATCATCAATCACAGCGGCGCGAAGGTGGTCTGCGTCCATTCCGACTATCTCAAGGATATCGATTCCATTCGCGGCCAATTGCCCGGGGCGACACATTTCGTCGCGCTCGAAGGGGCGGGCGAAGGCTGGCTCGACTACGAATCGACGCTCGCCGCGAGCAGCCCGGATTTCGCGCCCGTCGAGATCGCCGAAACCGATCTCGTCACCATCAACTACACCAGTGGAACGACGGCGCGGCCGAAGGGTGTGATGATCACGCACCGCAACGCCTGGGTGAACACGATGGGCACGCTCGCCCATCATCATCTCTCGCCAGCCGACCGCTATCTCTGGACGCTGCCCATGTTCCACGCCAACGGCTGGACATTCGTCTGGACGACCGTCGCGCGAGGAATGGTCAACGTTTGCCTGCGCCGCGTCGAACCGAAACTGATCTTCGAACTCATCAAGTCCGAAAACATCACCATGTTCTGCGCAGCGCCGACCGTGCTGATCGGCATCGCCAATGCGCCGGCCGACATGCGCGCCGGCGCCCCGCGCGGCGTGCGTCTGTTCACAGCAGGCGCGCCGCCGGCGGCGGCCACGATCGAACTGGTGGAGCGCGAACTTGGATGGGAGCTGACGCACGTCTACGGGCTGACCGAGACCGCGCCCTTCATCGCCATCTGCGAGCCCTTGCCTGAACATCAAAGCCTCTCCCAGCAGCAGCGCGCCGAAGTGAAGGCGCGCCAGGGCGTGGAGCTCATTTCCTCCGGCCAGCTGCTGATCGTCGATGACAATGGAGTCGAGGTGCCGCACGACGGGGCCACGCTCGGCGAAATTACCGTGCGCGGCAATGTCGTGATGAAGGGCTATTTCAACGATCCCGCCGCGACCGACGCCGCGATCCGCGACGGTTGGTTCCATTCCGGCGACGCCGCGGTCGTCCATCCCGATGGCTATGTCGAGATCCGCGACCGCTTCAAGGACGTCATCATCTCCGGCGGCGAGAACATTTCGTCGGTGGAGGTCGAAGGCTGCCTGCTGCGCCACCCCGCCGTGCAGGAAGTCGCAGTCGTCGGCATGGCGCACGAAAAATGGGGCGAGAGCCCGCATGCCTTCGTCATCCTTCGCGGCGGCGCCAGCGCGACCGAGGACGAGCTGAAGAAACACGTCTACGACAACCTCGCTCATTTCAAGACGCCGCAATGGGTGAGTTTTGTCGCGGAACTGCCGAAGACGGCGACCGGCAAGGTGCAGAAATACGTGCTGCGCGCGGGAAAATCGGCGATCGCGAGGCAGTAGGAGCTTTCCGCCCGGAATCCTCATCCTGAGGAGCGCCTGAAAGGCGCGTCTCGAAGGATGGCCGGATCACCCGTCTCCGGCCATGCTTCGAGACGGCCGCCTACGCGGCCTCCTCAGCATGAGGGACCGGGTTAGTGGGGCGGCTTTCAGCCCTTTCCTGCCGGGCCATGGCCCGCTAAGGCTGATGCGGGAGGCTGACGAATCTTGACCCTCTACCGCGCCATCGGCCTGATGTCGGGCACCTCAATGGACGGCGTCGACATCGCGCTCGTCGAGACCGACGGCGAGAGCGCCGTCACCTTCGGCGCGACCGGCTTCCAGCCCTATTCGGACGCCGACCGCGCACTTTTGCGCGCTGCGCTGGATGAGGCAGCGGGCCTGGATGCGCGCGCCGCCGCAACGGGCGCCGTCGCGGCGGCGGAAAAAATGGTGACTGCGCGTCACGCCGAAGCCGTCGAAAGCTTTCTGGCCGAGAAGGGCCTGAGCGCCCGCGACATCCATCTTGTCGGCTTTCACGGCCAGACCGTGCTGCATCGCCCGAAACAACGCCTCACCATTCAAATCGGCGATGGCGCGGCGCTCGCGCGGCGCCTCGGCATTGCCGTCGTCTACGATTTTCGCGCCGCAGACGTGGCTGCGGGCGGGGAGGGCGCGCCGATCGTGCCGGTCTTCCATCGCGCTCTTGTCGAGGCGAGCGGCAAGGACGGAAATTTGCCAGGGCCGCTGGCGCTGCTCAACATTGGCGGCGTCGCCAACGTCACCTATGTCGACGACGGTCTTGATCCCATCGCCTGCGACACAGGCCCCGGCAATGCGCTGCTCGACGATCTCATGCTGGCGCGTTGCGGCGAACCGATGGACCGGCACGGCCACACCGCCGCGCGGGGCAGGGTGGACGAAGAGGCGCTCGCGCGCCTGCTCGACGACCCCTTCTTCGATTTGCCGCCGCCGAAATCGCTCGACCGCAACAATTTTTCGCGGCTTGCCGTCGAGCATCTTTCGCTCGAGGACGCGGCCGCCACGCTCACAGCCTTCACGGCGGCCTCGGTCGGCCGTCTGATGCCGCTGCTGCCGCAAGCGCCCAAGAGCCTGATCGTCTGCGGCGGCGGCGCCAGCAATCCGATTCTCGTGCGCGAACTCGTGCAGCGTCTGCCGTGCAAGGTTACGACGGCGGACGTCTGCGGCTGGTCGGCGGATTCGATGGAGGCGCAGGCCTTCGCCTATCTCGCTGTGCGTTCGAAGCGCGGCCTGCCGTACACATATCCGACGACGACCGGCGTCGCGGCGCCGATGACCGGCGGCGTGCTGGCGGAGCCGGACCGCGAGCCTTCAGGCTCGCAACCATTGGAGCGAGCCTGAAGGCTCGCGGTCCAAGCAAGGACGCCCATGAGCACTGTCAAACTCCTCGAAGATCACGAACTTCCTGCCGCGTCGGCCGAAGTCTTCGCCGACATCCGCGCGACGCGCAAAACCGATTTCGTCAACAATTTCTGGCGCACGCTCGCGCATGATCCCGTGTTGCTGAAGCGCACCTGGGAAAGCGCGAAGCAGGTAATGGCGCCCGGCGCGCTCGATCCGCTGACGAAAGAGATGATCTACATCGCCGTCTCGGTCGCCCAGTCCTGCGAATATTGCATCCGCTCGCACACGGCGGCGGCGCGCGCGAAGGGGATGACCGACGCGCAGTTCATGGAGCTGATCGGCGTCGTCGGCATGGCGGCGGAAACGAACCGGCTCGCGCTGGCGATGCAGACGCCGGTGGATGAGGCGTTCAGGTGACGCTCAACTCCCTCTCCTGCGAAGCGGGAGAGGGTGGCCCGGCGCGCAGCCAAGTTTACGCAGCCTGCGTAAACTTGGCTGCGCGCCGGGTCGGATGAGGGCGCTGCGATTTCGGGAAACGTGAGGGCATCTGAAGCGCCCTCATCCGTCACGCTTCGCGCGACACCTTCTCCCGCTCCGCGGGAGAAGGGAGATCCCATCAATCCCGCCGCGATGGCACCGCCACGCGCGGCGGATTGCCGAGCCTCTTGTCGAGATACGCCCCGACTTCCTCGATCAGCGGCTCGACGCGGTTTTCGAAGAAGTGGTTCGCGCCCTCGACCACCGCATGCTCGATCACGATGCCCTTCTGCGTCTTCAGCTTCTCGATCAGCGGCGTCACTTCCTTGATCGGCGCGACGCGGTCCTGATCGCCATGGACGAACAGGCCGGAGGACGGACAGGGCGCCAGGAACGAATAGTCGAAGCGGTTGGCTGGCGGGGCGATTGAGATAAAACCCTCGATCTCCGGGCGGCGCATCAGCAGCTGCATGCCGATCCAAGAGCCGAAGGACACGCCGGCGATCCAGCAGGCGCGCGCCTCAGGATTGATCGACTGCGCCCAGTCGAGCGCGGCTGCGGCGTCCGAGAGCTCGCCCTGGCCGTGGTCGAAGGCGCCCTGCGAGCGTCCGACGCCACGGAAGTTGAAGCGCAGCACCGAGAAGCCGCGTTCCGCGAAGGCGTAGTAGAGGTTGTAGACGATCTGGTTGTTCATCGTGCCGCCGAACTGCGGGTGCGGGTGCAGGATGATGGCGATCGGCGCGCCTCGCGTCTTGGACGGGTGGAAACGTCCTTCGAGACGGCCGGCCGGGCCGGTGAAAATGACTTCGGGCATGGGAAACTCCGGTGCGGCGGGCTGTCTAGCACGGGGGCGGGGGCAAATAGCAAGGAAAAAGCGGCCTGCGAACGAAGAGCCCGGCCGCGCCTCGACTCCCGCGCGCTATCCCGTGTAACTCTGCGCAGCGCAGGCTGGGCCAATGGACGCAGGCATCGGCGGCATTTGCGACGCGCGGGGGCGGGAATGAACGACAAGGCGAACAGCCGCGCGATCAAGGTGCGCGCGCTGGCGGTGGGCGACCGCATCGATACTCTGGGGCTCGAGCGGCCCGACACGTTTTCGACCGCGCCGCTCGCGTTTCGGTTCGGCGCCAACGGCCGCGTCGCGGTCTATCGTTTCGGCGTTGTCGTTCTGGCCGGCCTGACGACGGACGAGGAGAGCGAGATTCTCTCGATCCTCGGAAGCCGCGTCTCGGACAGTCCCGACAAGGCGACAGACGAGGATACGATCGCGGTCAATGTCGGCGGCGGCGACGACAAGGTGTCGTCGGGCGTCGTCAATGTCCAGAAATTCGGCGACGAACGTTTCATCGTCATCGCGGACACGCTTGCCAAATCGGTCGGGCTCACGCGCAACGAGCGCAGCGTCAATGCCGTTTTCGAAGCTGTCGAGCCGCTCGCCGCGGATATGGCCTCGCTCGGCCGGACGCCGAGCGACCGCAAGGCTGTGCTCAAACTCGTCGGCGAGGCGATCCTCCTGCAGCACCGCCTGACCGCGCGTATCGCCGGCTATGAGAAGCCCAATGTGGTCTGGGACAAGCCGGAGCTGGAACGCCTCTATGACCGGCTGACGGAAGAATACGAGATCGAGGACCGCACCGAGACGCTGGAAGGCAAACTCGAAGTCGTCGTCGAGAATGCGCGCCTGCTGGCCGAAGTACTGGACGCAGGCCGTGCGGGCCGGATCGAAATCTGGATCACCATTCTCATCGCAATGGAAGTCGTGCTGAGCCTGTGGGGCATCGCGGCGACATTCCTCGACAAGTAGCGGCATGTCCGCCGGCCTTTCGGGGAAGGGCGCGCGCCTGCATTTCTGCGCCTCGCAGGCGGAGCGGGAAAGCCGCGAACTGCGCTCCCGCCCCTGCAAAAGGCCCTCCCGGGACGCGCGGGCCGGTCGACCGCGCGGTGCGGGCGCCGTTCCCCATCAATACATCACGACCGCTCCTGGGCGCGCAGGCATGAATCGACGTCGCGTTTGACCCCGCCATTGGTGTCCAACGCGAACCGAACTCAATGCTATCGACTCCACGCCGATGCGTTCTACAGGCGCCCGGTTCGACTTCGTCGAACCGGGAACAGGCGATCGGTCGTTGTGCGGCGTAGCTTGGGCGCTGAAAGGATAAGCCAAACTCAATGGCGTCGATCCGTCGACTTGGCTCAATACCGTTCTCGGCAGGATTGCGCGATACAGGATCAGCAAACTCGACGAGTTGTCGCCCTGGCGTTTCACTGCTCAGGCAGCGTAATCTGCGACGGTCGGGGTCGAAAGGCCGGGGTGACCCGACGCTTTCGGTAAAATGGAGGATCAAGGCCGATGAAAATCCTCATCGCCGTTTTGGTCGTCCTCGGGTTGCTTGGGCTGGCGTTTGGCGTGTGGGGCCTTTTCACCGATGCGGGGAGGGCGCGGTTTGATGAAATGGATGGTCTCATTCCATTTTTCGGCGGTGTTGCGGGCGCGATTCTGATCATCGCCGGAGCTGTGATTCCTGCTTTTCGGTTTCTGCTGCGTGCGAGAAAGCGAAGATCGGCGTGATGCTGACGCTGGATGCCCCGACCACCGTCATGCGGCGCGAAGCGACGGGCGCGGGCCTCTACGCCGGCCCGATGCATGGCAAGTTCGAGAATAACCAGATCCTCACCATCGAGCATCTGTTCGCCGGCAAGAAGGCGCATCTGCCGTGCATCGATCCGAGCGTGTTCAAGAAGGCGAGACGCGAGACGACGACGAGCCAAGGCGCGCTAGATTTGTGAGAGGCGTTGTTTCCCCTCTCCCGTGAAACGGGAGAGGGTGGCCCGACGAAGCCGGGTCGGGTGAGGGCGCTCTGATTGGGACGGGCATTCGAGTATCGGCGCGTCGTCATCCGTCACCCTCCGCGTGACGCCTTCTCCCGTTTCACGGGAAAAAGGGGGCGGCGTCCGTCTCAGGCGAACTTCACCTCGTGACGCATCACGAACGGGTCGAGCGCGCCGTGCACTTGGCGCTCGATCGCCGCGCGCTCGGCCTCGGGCGCGCCGGAGACCGTCACGGTCGCGACGCTGCCGTGCGTGCCATGCGCGCCGACCGCGACTTCGTAATTCACGCCCTTTTCTTTAAGCGGCGTCAGTATCCTGGTGAAGACGCGCTGCGCGGCGTCCCAGCGCAGGCTGGGTTTGAAAACCTTGCCCACGCCTGTCAGCGGCATGGTCTCGAGCGAAATGATCGCGACCGGCACGGCCGCGCGTTCCGGCGTCCGCTCGCGCACCCAGTCATCGAGTTCGCCCGGCTGCACCGACATGCCGGGGTTGAGCTGGACATAGGCGAGCGGCAATTCGCCGGCATAGGCGTCGGGCTGCCCGATCACCGCCGCGATCGCGACCGAGGGATGGGCGAACAGCACGTCCTCGATCGGGGCGGGATCGATATTGTGGCCGCCGCGGATCACGAGGTCCTTGGCGCGGCCGGTGATCCAGAGATAACCCTCGTCGTCGAGCCGCCCGAGATCGCCGGAATTGACCCAGCCCGGCTCCACGAAGGCGCCCTTGTTGTGCTCGTCCATCATGTAGCCGGAGAACACGCCCGGACCCGCCATCGCCACGACGCCGATCTCGTTCGTCGCGCAATCGCCGGCGTAATTGCCGTCGGCGTCGATGCGGACGATTCGCACGCGGGAATAGGGCACGGGATGGCCGACCGAGCCGAGCCTGATCTCGCGGTCCGGGAAGGAGATCGTGTGGACGCTGGCGGTCTCCGTCATGCCGTAGACTTCGAGAACCGGCGTATTGTGGCGCTGCTGCAGCGCATTGCCGACCGCGACCGGGATGGCGGACCCGCCGCCGGCCGAATATCGCAGGCTCGACAGATCGAACCCGTCCGTCGGGATCGCCAACGTCGCGGCCAGAACCGTCGGCACGCTGCTGAGCACCTGCGGCCGATATTTCTGCACGAGCGGCCAGATATTGCGCACGGCGGACGGATTGCGCCAGCCCGCCGGCGACAGGATGACGAGACAGCCGCCGGCCGCCAGCATCGCCAGCGCCTGGGTCAGCGAGCCGCCGACGTGGAACAGCGGCATGCCGAACAGCAGGTTCGAGCCCGGCGGCGTCTTCAGTATCAGATTGCAGACCCAGGCCTGATAGACCTGATTGCCGTGCGTATGGCGCACCAGCTTCGGCGTTCCGGTCGTGCCGCCAGTGTGGAAATAGGCGGCCGTGTCCTCGGCCTTGATCGTGCGGCCGCTGACGAGTCTGTCGTGCGGCTGATTCGCCACGAGGTCGTCGAACGAATAGATTCCATTCGCTTCGTCAGCGGGGCCGGCGACGACGACGATGGCCTTGAGGTTTTTCAACTGGCCACGGATCTTCATCACCTTGTCCCAGATGTCCGTTCCGGGAACGGGGCCGAGCGTGACGAGCACCTTGGTGTTGGCGGCTTCGAGGATCTCCGCGATCTGGTGCGGTTCGAGCAGCGGATTGACGGGATTGGCGATGCCGGCGGCCTCCGCGCCGAACAGGGTGAAGAAGGCCTGCGGCAGCAGCGGCAGCATGAAGCTGACGACGTCGTTGGGGCCGACGCCGAGTTCGTGCAGCGCGTTCGCTGTCTGCGTCACGCGCGCGATGAATTGCCCATGCGTGATGACGACGGGTTCGTCCTCGTGGCTCGCATTCGGCAGGAACTGGATCGCCGGCGCGTTCGGATCGACGGAAGCGCCGAGCCTGATGGCGTCGAACGTGCTCGCCGCAGCGATTCGCTCGGCATAGGGAATCTTCTCGAAGGCCGCGACATCTTCGGCGCTTCCGAGCCGCGGATGTTCGGCGCCGACCGAACGATCGATCGGGATCGCGCGCCCGCCGCCAGACGTCGAATGTGAATCGCCGCGCGCCTGCGCGCCTGCGCCCTCGGTCATGAAATCCTCCCTTGCGACGTCGGCGTCTGCGCGCCGTCCGGTCGTATGATGCGGACAAGTTAGAGCAGGTTTCTCCTCGAGGCGAGGGGGCGGCGTCGGCGATGCGAAACGGAGTGCGTCGCGCTCAGAAAATCTCCGGAACCCAGGGCGCGCCGCCTCGCTCGAACACACGATCGGCGCGCGCGACGGCCTCCTCGCTCGCGGCATTCGCTCGGCAAGAGGCCACGATCTGCGCCCACGAGAAGCCCCCGAGATAAGCCGAGGCCAGCGCCGAGACGTCGCAGGAAACATCCGCCGCGCGATCGGTGCGCGTAGCGCCGTCCTCGCGCACCAGCCAGCGCGCCGTGTTCCACGGGCAGAAGACGTCGGCGATCTCGATCACGATCTCGCCCGGCCCGTATTTTCGCGCACGCAACGCCGCCTCGACGTCGACGAGGCGCGCGAAGCACCCGTCGCGCAATTGCGTGCGCATCCGGCGCGGCTCGGCCGACAGCAGGAACAGCGGATGGTCGACCGGCAGGAAACCGGCCTTGATCGTCGCGCACCAGTCGAGGTCGAGCAGATAGCGCCAGATGGCGCGCATCGCCACTGGCGTCGTCGCCATGGCTTCGGTGACGCGCACGATGCCGCCTGGAATGCCGCCGCGCTCCCATTTGGCATCGAAGCGATAGAGCGCATAGGCGGCGGGCTTGTCGTCGATTTCCAGCAGAGCGCAGACGAGTTCGCCGCCGCCCGCGCGCATCCAGGCGAGATCGACGAGGTTGCGCCGCTTCAGCCAATCGTCGGAGCGCGCGAACATGCCCGGCCGCGTCGCCGCGACCTGCGCGAAAATGGCGCGCACGGGATCGAGCGCTTCGGCGAGCGCAACGAGACGCACCCGCCCGACAGTCGGCGCGTTGGTGAAGAATTCGGCGCGCTCGCGCGAAATCTCGACATCGGCGGACAGGCCTGTGAGCCCGTAGCCGAAGCGCCCGTAGATGCGCTCCTCCGAGGCCCAGAGATAGGCGACCGGCTCGCCGCGTTCGCGGCAATCGTCGAGCTGGCGACGCATCATCGCCGTCAGCACGCCGCGGCGGCGATGCGTCGGCTGCACGCCGACCATGGTGACGCCGGCCGCCTTCACCCGGCCGCCCGGCGTCGTCAGCTCCATCGGAAAAGCGCAGCACCCGCCTGCGAGCACACCGTCCTCACATGCGAGAAGCGCGCGTTCGGGGCTCACAAGAGCGGCGAAATTGCCGACAGCCTCGTCCGTCGGCGGCAGGCCGAAATAGTGCCAGATCGACGCCATGGAGGCGCGCAGATCGTCCGTGTCGCTGCAAGAGCGGATTTCGATGGTCATTTCGCCTCCCTTGTAAGCAGCTTAACCTGTGCATTCCGATACCGCGAGCGGCCGGATGAGCTTGCAAAATCTTCGCACGGCGCGATTCTGACGTGGGGACTCATGGAGGGGGCAATGGCGGCTTACTGGTATGTCGGCGCGGACGGCGCGAGCAAGGGCCCGGTCGAACTGGAAGAACTCGCGCGTCTTGCACGCGCCGGAGAGGTGACGCCGGCGACGCTCGTGTGGACCGACGGCATGGCCGAATGGGCGCCCGCCGGCTCCATCGCCGCGCTCACGGCGCTCCTGTCCCCCGCTCCCGCCGCCCCGCCGCCGCTCGCCGGGCGACGCCTGCCCGGCGCCGTGCCGTCCTACACGACGGCGCCGGTCGGCGATCTCGCCCCAGGCCGGCTCGTTACCGTTCTCGAGACATTCCCGCTGTTCGGCCGCGCCGTGCTGCTCTGGCTCGGCAACATTTTCGTCGTTCCCTCGCCCTGGACCGGAACCATGTTCTGGAAATATCTCGGCGAAACGACGCGCCTGCCGAACGGGACGCCCTTCGTCTTCGAGGGCCAGTGGCGCGACATCTGGTGGGTCTTCGTCCTGCAGTCTCTGCTGACCTATTCGAACGCGGTGACCGGCGACAAGGGCTTCCTGGCGATCCTCGGCGGGCTCGTGCTCCCGTATCTCGTGCTGCGCTGGTTCTGCGAGAAGCTCCGCATCGGGCCGGGCGGGCCTTTCCTCGCCTTCAAGGGCGAGTTCCTGCCCTATCTCGGCTGGATGGCGCTTGCCTTCGTCTCGATCTTCACCATCGTCGGCTGGGCTTGGGTCGCGCAATACTACCTCGACTGGGTCTGTCGCAACGTCGTTGGTCCCGTGCGTTTTTCCTTCAAGGGCAGGGGCGTCGAAATACTCTGGCGCGGACTGGTCGGCTTCCTTGGCTGCTGCCTGATCATTCCGATCCCGTGGGTGCTGGCCTGGATGAACCGCTGGTTCGTCTCGCAGATCGAGGCGACGACGGAGCAGGCGGCCTGACCGCCTGCGACCCCGCGTTTCCTTGATCGCCCGGGCCAAATCGGGCACAAGGCGGCGCCGCCGCTTTGGCGGGCAGGGAACTGGAAGACATGGCTGAGATTCTGCGGATCGGCATCGCCGGCGTCGGCACGGTCGGCGCGTCCGTCGTGCGCCTGCTGGCGCAGCAGGACGAGGCGCTGCAGGCCCGCACCGGCCGCAAGGTCGTCGTGTCCGCCATCTCGGCCCGCGACAGGACCAAGGATCGCGGCTTCGACACATCGGCCATCAAGTTCTTCGACGATCCCGTCGCGCTCGCGGCGTCCGAGGACATCGATCTCTTCGTCGAGCTGATCGGCGGCGACGAGGGTCCCGCGCGCCTTGCGGTCGAGACCGCGCTCAAGCATGGCAAATCGGTCGTGACCGCCAACAAGGCGCTGCTTGCCAAGCATGGATTGGGGCTGGCCGCGCTGGCCGAAGAAAAGCGCGTCGCGCTCGCCTACGAGGCCTCGGTCGCCGGCGGCATTCCGATCGTGAAGACTCTTCGCGAAGGGCTGGCCGGAAATTCGATCGAGCGCGTCTACGGCATTCTCAACGGCACCTGCAATTACATCCTCTCCAAGATGGAAATGGAGGAATTGCCGTTCGAGGTCTGCCTGAAGGAGGCGCAGCGGCTGGGCTATGCCGAGGCCGACCCGACCTTCGATATCGGCGGCTTCGATACCGCCCACAAGCTCGCCATTCTCGCTAGCCTCGCCTTCGGCACCGAGATCGACGCCGAGGCCATCTCGGTCGAGGGCATCGAGCACGTCACCCTCGCCGATCTCAAGGCGGCGGACGAGCTCGGCTATCGCATCAAACTTCTGGGCGTCGCCCAGCGCACGCCGCATGGCGTGGAGCAGCGCGTGCATCCCACCATGGTGCGCAAGACCACGTCCATCGCGCAGGTGATGGGCGTGACCAACGCCGTCACCATCGACGCGGACGCGGTGCATGAACTGACATTGGTCGGCCCCGGCGCCGGCGGCAATGCGACGGCGTCAGCCGTGGTGGCCGATATCGCCGACATTGCCCGTGGCGTGCGCTCGCGCCCGCTCGGCCTGCCGCGCGCCGCGCTCAGCAAGGTCAAGCGCGTGGAGATGCAGCGCCACGAGGGCGGCTATTACATTCGCCTCGCGGTTTTCGACAAGCCGGGCGCCTTCGCCGGCATCGCCGCCCGCATGGCCGAGCGCGGCATTTCGCTCGAAAGCATCGTTCAACGGGGGAGAGGCGGGGACCAGGCCGGCGCGCCCGTGCCGGTCGTCCTCATCACCTACGCCACGACCGAAAAGCTGGTGCGCGAAGCCCTCGACGCCATCATGGCTGACGGTTTCGTCGCAGAACGCCCGCAATCCATCCGAATTGAGCGCGAATAAGTAAGGAAAGTGCGGTAGGAGCCGCGTTATCCCCCCTCCCCACAAGGGGGAGGGAGTCAGATCCGCGAACAGACAAGAATTCACCCGGGAAAACAAAAAATGACCGATCTCATCGTCAAGGAAGACAAAATCATCGAGCGCATTCTCTCGACGGAGCTGGTGCGCGTCACCGAGCGCGCGGCGGTGTCTTCCGCGCGCCTGCGCGGGCGCGGCGACGAAAAGGCCGCCGACCAGGCCGCCGTCGACGCCATGCGCCGCGAGCTGAACCGCCTGCCGATCCACGGCCGCGTCGTGATCGGCGAGGGCGAGCGCGACGAGGCGCCGATGCTGTTCATCGGCGAGGAAGTCGGCACCCGCACCGGCCCGAAGGTCGACATCGCCGTCGATCCGCTCGAAGGCACCACGCTCTGCGCGAAAGACATGCCGGGCTCGATCGCCGTCATGGCCATGGCCGAAGCCGGCACGCTGCTCAACGCGCCCGACGTCTACATGGACAAGATCGCCATCGGCCCGGGCTATCCGACCGGCGTCGTCGATCTCGACGCCTCGCCGATCGACAACATCAACGCGCTCGCCAAGGCCAAGGGCGTGCCCGCCGGCGAGATCACGGTGGTGATCCTCGACCGCCCGCGCCACGCCGATCTCATCGCCGCCTGCCGCAAGGCGGGCGCCGCCATCCGCCTCATCACCGACGGCGACGTGGCGGGCGTCATCCATTGCGCGCAGGCCGAAGAAACGGGCTGCGATCTCTACCTCGGCTCGGGCGGCGCGCCGGAAGGCGTGCTGGCGGCAGGCGCGCTGCGCTGCGTCGGCGGCCAGATGCAGGGCCGCCTGATCCTCGACACGCAGGCCAAAATCGACCGCGCAGCCAAGATGGGCGTGAAGGACCCGAAGAAGAAATACGACATGAAGGAACTGGCGTCGGGCGACGTCATCGTCTGCGCGACCGGCGTGACCGACGGCGCGCTGCTGCGCGGCGTGAAGTTCCACCCGAAGCTGATCACGACCGAGACGATCATCTATCGCTCGGTGACCGGCACCGTGCGCCGGATTTTCGCGGAACACCGGCAGTTCGAGAAGTTCAAGCTGGATTGATTTCGGCCCGAGGCCTGCGTTTGTCCCTTCTCCCCGCGTTAGCGGGGAGAACGTGGCGCGACGCGCCGGATGAGGGGCAAGCCGGCACGAATATGATCGGCAAGAGGTGGCGCAATGCCGCCTTTTTGCTGCGGCGGCGCGGCCCCTCACCCCAACCCTCTCCCCGCCCTGCGGGGAGAGGGGGCGAGGCGGCTCCATTTTGATAGATACTCACTCCCCCAGCACAGCCCGCGTGCGCCAATCCATCCGCACCGTCAGCAGCCGCACGCAGAAATAGAAGGCCACCGCGCCCCATGCGACCGGCGCAGCCGGCAGCGCAAAGCCGATCGTCAAAATCATGTAGAGCGCACAGGCGAGCGCCACCAAAATCGCGAGATAGCGCCCGGGCTGCATGATCTCCGGCACCTCGCGCACAAGGATGTCGCGCAAGACGCCGCCGCCGACGCCGCCCACGCAGCCGACCAGCAGCACGCCGGGCAGCGGCAGGTTGGCGGCCCGCGCGTATTCGATGCTGAGCACGGCGAAGGCCGGCGTGCCGATGGAATCGACGAGTTCGATCAGCGTCTCGATCTTCTTCGCGTTGTGCAGCTTTTGCGCGAGAAGGATCGCGAAGACGGTCGTGCCAGCGATCAGCGGCAGGTAGAGCGGATTGGTCAGCACCGGCGGAATGGTCTGCAAGAGCACGCCGTCGCGGATCGCGCCGCCGCCGATGGCCGCCGTCAGCGCCGTCATGAATACGCCGACGACATCGAAGCGCTTGCGCAATCCCACCAGCGCGCCCGACAGCGCCCAGGCGGAGATCGCGACATAGTCGAGCAGCAGCGGCACCTGAAAGTCTGCGGGCATTTGCGCGCTCCGGCGTTTCCTCGCGTCTTTGTCGCGCGAGAAGGCCAAGGAGGGCAATCGGGCCGATCTCCTTCTCCCCGTGCAACGGGGAGAAGGTGGCGCGACGCGCCGACACGAAGTCGGCTGTTGCCGACTTCGGTCCGAGGATGAGGGGACGCGCCGATGCACTTTTCCCGGTCGTTTGTCCCCTCACCCCAACCCTCTCCCCGTTTCACGGGGAGAGGGAGGGAGACTCGCATCACTCGCATCGGCCCGCTACATACGCCCCATGCCCCGCGCCTACCTCGACCACAACGCCACAGCGCCGCTGCGCGGCCCCGCGCGCGCGAAAATGCTGGATTCTTTGCACGCAACGGGAAATCCGTCCTCGGTGCATGCCGAGGGCCGGGCGGCGCGTGCGTTGGTGGAAGTGGCGCGGGAAAACGTCGCCGCGCTGGTGGGTGGGCGCGCGCGCAATGTCATCTTCACGTCGGGCGCCACCGAGGCGCTGGCTCTCGCGCTGTCGGGCCGATGGCGCGGCCCGCGGGGCGCGCCTGCACGGCTGCTGCTTTCGGCGACCGAACACGTCGCAGCGCTCGAAGGCCACGGGTTTGGCGAGAGCGCCGAAATCCTGCCTGTGGACGCCAACGGCGTCCTCGACCTCGCCGCCCTCCACGCCGCGCTTGCTGGCTCTCAAGGCCCGGTTCTGCTCTGCCAGCAGGCCGCCAACAACGAGACCGGCGTGCTCCAGAAGGTCGCCGCAGCCGCCGAAAAGGTCCATGCGGCGGGCGGTCTCGTCGTCTGCGACGCCGTGCAGGCGGCAGGGCGCATTCCCTACACGTTCGAGACGACGGGCGCGGACATGCTGATTGTGTCCTCGCACAAGCTGGGCGGCCCGCAGGGCGCCGGCGCGCTCGTGTTGCGCGAGGTGTCGCTGACCTGCGACCGCCCCCTGATTCGCGGCGGCGGGCAGGAGCGCGGATTTCGCGCTGGCACCGAGAATGTCGCGGCCATCGCCGGTTTTGGCGCGGCGGCCGAGGAGGCGCTGGCGCATCGCGAGGAAGAGGCGGAGCGTTTGGCCGGCTTGCGGGACAAGCTGGAGGCGGAAATCGCGCGCCTGGCGCCGGGCGCGAAAATCTTCGGGGCGGGCGTCCCGCGCCTGCCCAATACCTGCGCCTTCGCCATATCAGGCCTTGCGGCGGAGACGGCGCTGATGGCCTTCGATCTCGCGGGCGTCGCGCTGTCCTCGGGCTCGGCCTGTTCGTCGGGCAAGGTCAGGCGCTCGCATGTGCTTGCCGCCATGGGCGTTTCCGACGATGTCGCGCGCGGCGCCCTGCGGGCGAGCCTCGGCTGGACCACGACGGAGGCGGATGTGGCCGCGTTTTCAACCGCGCTGGCCGAAATATTGGCGCGGATCGGCAGGAAAACAGCGGTTTAGACGCCAAAAAGGACTGGCTTCGGCTTGAACCGGGGCGCCCCGCGGTCCATTATATGCATTCCGACCGGCGGCCCTTGAAACCGCGCAGGGGAGAGGATTATGGCGGCTGTTAAAGAGACCGTCGATCGCGTGAAGGCGATCGACGTGGATGCCTATAAGTACGGGTTCGTCACGGATATCGAATCCGAGAAGGCGCCCAAGGGGCTGAACGAGGATATCGTTCGCTTCATTTCCGCAAAGAAGAACGAACCGGAATGGATGACCGAATGGCGCCTCGACGCCTATCGGCGCTGGCTGACCATGGACGAGCCGACCTGGGCGCGGGTGGAATACCCGAAGATCGACTTCCAGGACCTCTACTATTATGCGGCGCCCAAGAGCATGGCCGGGCCGAAGTCGCTGGACGAGGTCGATCCCGAGCTGTTGCGCACCTACGAGAAGCTCGGCATTCCCCTTCGCGAGCAGGAAATTCTGGCGGGCGTGCAGAATTCGCGCGTGGCCGTCGACGCCGTGTTCGATTCCGTCTCCGTCGCGACGACCTTCCGCGCCGAACTCGCCAAGGCCGGCGTGATCTTCTGCCCGATCTCGGAAGCCGTGCATTCGCACCCCGAACTCGTGAAGAAGTATCTCGGCTCGGTCGTGCCGGTGACCGACAATTATTACGCCACGCTGAACTCGGCGGTCTTCTCCGACGGCTCCTTCGTCTACATTCCGCCGGGCGTGCGCTGCCCGATGGAATTGTCGACCTACTTCCGCATCAACGAGCGCAACACCGGGCAGTTCGAGCGCACGCTGATCATCGCGGACGCCGGCTCGTATGTGTCCTATCTTGAGGGCTGCACGGCCCCGCAGCGCGACGAGAACCAGCTGCACGCCGCCGTCGTCGAGCTGATCGCGCACGAGGACGCCGAGATCAAATATTCGACGGTGCAGAACTGGTTCCCCGGCGATGCCGAGGGCAAGGGCGGCATCTACAATTTCGTGACCAAGCGCGGCGACTGCCGCGGCGACCGTTCGAAGATTTCGTGGACGCAGGTCGAGACGGGCTCCGCCATCACCTGGAAGTATCCGTCCTGCATCCTGCGCGGCGATGAATCGCGCGGCGAGTTCTACTCGATCGCCATCTCGAACGGCCGCCAGCAGGTGGATTCCGGCACCAAGATGATCCATCTCGGCAAGAACACGACGAGCCGGATCATTTCGAAGGGCATTTCGGCGGGCCGCTCGAACAACACCTATCGAGGGCAAGTCAGCGCGCATCGCAAGGCGACCGGCGCGCGCAACTTCACCAATTGCGACTCGTTGCTGATCGGCCACGACTGCGGCGCGCATACTGTGCCGTACATCGAGAGCAAGAACGCGAGCGCTGTCTTCGAACACGAGGCGACGACGTCCAAGATTTCGGAAGACCAGCTCTTCTACTGCACGCAGCGCGGGCTTTCCGAGGAGGAGGCGACCGCGCTCATCGTCAACGGCTTCGTGCGCGATGTGTTGCAGCAACTCCCTATGGAGTTTGCTGTAGAGGCGCAAAAACTGATCGCCATTTCGCTCGAGGGGAGCGTGGGGTGAGGACGCATCCGTTATTGCGAGCGTAGCGAAGCAATCCAGAGCCGGGTCATGGCTCTGGATTGCTTCGTCGCTGCGCTCCTCGCAATGACGGTTCCGGCGCCCCGTTACGTCTAAAAACGGATTTAGAAATGCTCGAAGTCAAAAATCTCCATGTCTCCGTCGGCGGCCGCAAGATTCTCGACGGCCTGAACCTCACCGTGAAGGACGGCGAGGTCGCCGCCATCATGGGGCCGAACGGCACCGGCAAGTCGACGCTGTCCTATGTCATCGCGGGCCGCGAGGATTACGAGGTCGAAGAGGGCGAGGTCCTCCTCGACGGCGTCAACATTCTCGAAATGGACGCGACCGAGCGCGCCAACGCCGGCGTGTTTCTGGCTTTCCAGTATCCGCTCGAAATTCCGGGCGTCGCCACCATGACTTTCCTGAAGGCCGCGCTGAACGCGCAGGCGCGCGCGAAAGGACAGGGCGAATTGCAGACGCCGGAATTCATGAAGAAGGTGCGCGAGGCCGCGCAAAAGCTCGGCGTCGCCCAGGACATGCTCAAGCGCCCGCTCAATGTCGGCTTTTCCGGCGGCGAGAAGAAGCGGATGGAAATCCTGCAGATGGCGCTGCTGCAGCCGAAAATCGGCATTCTCGACGAGACGGATTCCGGTCTCGACATCGACGCGCTGCGCATCGTCGCCGACGGCGTGAACGCCCTTCGTGCGCAGGACCGCAGCTTCCTCGTCATCACGCACTACCAGCGCCTGCTCGACTACATCAAGCCGGACACGGTTCACGTGATGGCGCGGGGCAAGATCGCGCGCACCGGCGGACCGGAACTCGCGCTCGAACTCGAAAAATCCGGCTATGCCGCATTCACGGGCGAGGCGGCATGAACAAGCCCATTCTCCAGCGTGCGCGCACCGAGGCGGAGACTGCCCTGATCGAACGCTTCGATCAGGGCGACCGCCGGCTCGTCGGCGCGACGGACCTGCGCGCCGCGGCCATGCAGCGTTTTGCGGACGCGGGCCTGCCGAACCGCCGGGTCGAGGCCTGGCACTACACGGATTTGCGCGGCGCCATGCGCACGGCGGCGCTCGCGCGCGCGCCCGATACCGCGACCCTGCCGCTCGCGCGCCAGTGCCTTGCCAAGCCGCTCGCACAGACGAACGCGCATCGCTTCGTGATCTTCAACGGCGCCTATAACGAGGAATTGTCCTCGGACGGTGCGCCGCCCGCAGGCGTGACCGTGAGTTCGCTCGCCTCCGCGCTGGCGGTGGGCGATGCCGATGTTCTCGACGTGCTCAAGGCCGATACGCCCGGAACCGGCGATGCTATCGTCGCGCTCAACACGGCGCTGATGCAGGATGGCGTGGTGATCCGCGTCGCGCCGGGCGCCAAGGTCGAGCGCCCGCTGGCGATCCTCAATCTGATGACCGGCGGCTTCGCGCAGGCGGCCTTTCTGCGCTCGATCCTGATTGTCGGCGCGGGCGCCTCCATCATGCTCGACGAGGCGACAGCGGTCTGCATGCCGGACGCCACGCAGGCGAATGAAGCATTGACCGTGGTCGTCGGCGATGGCGCGCGCGTGGATTATGCCGCGCAGGTGGCGGAGCAGGGCGCGAACTCTGTCGCCCTGCACAGTCTGTTCGTCACCATGGGCGCCAATGCGCAATTCAACGGCTTCTGCCTCGTTCCGACCGCAGGCCTCGTGCGGCGTCAGATTTTCGCGCGGCTCGAGGGCGAACATTCGACGATCTCGCTCGGCGGCCTGTCTCTGCTGCGCGGCAAGGAGCATTCGGATACGACGCTCGTCATCGACCACGCCGTGCCCAATTGCGTCAGCCGCGAGTTTTTCCGTCACATCCTCGATCACGAGGCGACCGGAGTATTCCAGGGTAAGGTCGTCGTGCGCCAGCACGCCCAGAAGACCGACGGCGGCATGAAGAGCCAGGCGCTCGTGCTCGGCGAGGACGCCAGCATGAACAACAAGCCCGAGCTCGAAATCTTCGCCGACGACGTGGTCTGCGGCCATGGCGCGACCGTCGGCCAGCTCGACAAGAATCAGATTTTCTATTTGCAGGCGCGCGGTCTTTCGCGTGGCGAAGCCGAATCCCTGTTGCTGGAGGCTTTCGCCAACGAGGCGCTCGATCTGGTCGCGGACGAAGCCGTGCGGGCGCGCTTCGCCGGCCAGACTGACGACTGGCTCGCCCACAGGAGCGGGCGATGAACGCGCGCTCGCCCATCGCCGCGCACTTCGATGTCGCGCGCCTGCGCGCCGACTTTCCGATTCTTCAGGAAAAGCCATACGGCAAGAAGCTCGTCTATCTCGACAACGCCGCCTCCGCGCAAAAGCCGCGTCAGGTGATAGAGCGCATGACGCATGTCTACGAGCACGAATACGCCAACGTGCATCGCGGCCTGCACTACTTGGCAAATGCCGCGACCGACGCTTTTGAGGCGGCGCGCGCCAGCGTGCGGCGCTTTCTCAATGCGGAATCCGTCGACGAGATTATTTTCACGCGCTCCGCGACCGAGGCGATCAATCTCGTGGCGTCGTCCTTCGGACTCGCTCATATCGGCGAGGGTGACGAAATCCTGCTCTCGATCATGGAGCACCATTCCAACATCGTGCCCTGGCATTTCCATCGGGAACGCAAGGGCGCTGCGCTCAACTGGATCGAATGCGACGACGACGGCCATATCGACCTCGCCGCCTTCGAAAAGCAGATCACGAGCAAGACGAAAATCGTCGCCATCACGCACATGTCGAACGTGCTCGGCGCCCCGACGCCAATCGCCGAGATTGTGCAGATCGCGCATGCCCATGGCGTGCCGGTGCTGGTGGATGGCTCGCAGGGCATAATTGCATCTCGATGTCGACGTGCGCGCGCTCGACGCCTTCTACATCCTGACCGGTCACAGGTTTGCTTATTTGACCAGCATCATTATCTGGCGAAAAGTGGCTGGAAACTGCCGCCCTTCAACGGCGGCGGCGAGATGATCGAGGTCGTCACCCGCGACCGCATCACGTACAATGCCCCGCCGCATCGTTTCGAGGCGGGCACGCCGCCGATCGTTCAGGCAGTCGGCCTCGGCGCGGCGCTCGACTATATGGACGAAGTCGGCCGCGCCGCTATTCGTGCGCATGAAGCCGATCTCACGGCCTATGCGATGGAGCGTCTTTCGCGCATCAATTCGCTGCGCATTCTGGGCCACGCGAAGGACAAGGGTCCGATCGTCTCCTTCGAGATGAAGGGCGCGCACGCGCATGACGTCGCGACCGTCATTGACCGCGCGGGCGTGGCAGTGCGCGCCGGCACGCATTGCGCCATGCCGCTGCTCGAGCGCTTCGGCGCGACATCGACATGCCGCGCCTCCTTCGCGCTCTACAACACGCGCGAAGAGATCGACGCGCTGGCCGAGGCGCTCGTGCGCGCCGAATCCCTGTTTTCCTGAGGCTGGTTGAGCATGACGCAAGTCGAACAAGCCCCCTTCGCACCGAACAAGCCGGCGATGGAATTGTCGAACGAGCTGCCGCCGGAGGAGTACGACCGGCTGACCGACGCCATCATCGCGGCGCTCAAGACGGTCTACGACCCGGAAATCCCGGCTGACATCTATGAGCTCGGCCTGATCTACCGTGTCGAGGTCGACGACTCGCGCTTCGTCAATATCGACATGACGCTGACCGCGCCCGGCTGCCCGGTCGCCGGCGAAATGCCGCAATGGGTGGAGAATGCGGTCTCGATCGTGCCGGGGGTGGCGGGGGCCAGGGTCAACATGGTCTTCGATCCGCCGTGGGACCAGAGCCGCATGTCGGAGGAAGCCCGCGTCGCGCTGGACATGTGGTGATGCCCTCTTTGCGCGGCATCCTCGAAACGTCGCTCTATGTCGAGGATCTCGCCCGCGCAGCCGCCTTCTGGGAGGGCGTGATCGGCCTGAACAGGCTCGTGCCAGCCGACGGCAGATTCATCGCTTACGACGCCGGCGCTCACAGTGTCCTGCTGCTGTTCGCCAAGGGCGCGACGCTGGAGACCGTGCATATGCCGGGCGGAACTATTCCGCCGCACGACGGGGCAGGGCGCCTGCATGTCGCCTTCCGCGTCGGCGAGGCGGGACTCGCGGACTGGGAGGCGAGGCTGGCGCAAGCCGGAGTCGAGATCGAGGGCCGTGCGACCTGGCCGCGCGGCGGCAAGAGCATCTATTTCCGCGACCCAGACGGCCATCTCGTCGAGCTCGCGACCCCTGGCCTCTGGCCGACCTATTGATCGTAACTCGACGTTCAGGCGTCCGGGCGCTATATGTAGGTTAGTTTTCTTGCGCAGACCTTGAACCCTGATGGAGGAGAACATGGCGCCCGCCGAAGATGAGCAATGATTTCGCTGACCGGCGCAGCTGCATCGCGCGTTCAGGACATCATCTTAATGCCGACAACCGCTGTACGGCCTGCGCGTGGGCGTGAAGAACGCGGATTGCGCGCCAGCATCCCTACACGATGGACATGGCGGAAGCCCCCACGCCCGGCGACAGGTGGTCGAGGACAAGGGCGTGCGCGTGTCGTCGACCCCAAGGCGCTGTTGTTCTCGGCACGCGGTGGATTTCCAGACGTCGAAACTGTCGTCGGTTTTCGTCTTCAATCCCAACCAGACGTCGGCAGCGGCCTTGGCTGCGGTGAGAGCGTAGCGCGATCCGCCGGCCGCGACTGGACGAGGCGGAAATAAGGGCGTAGCCGGCGTGCTTCAATGCCTCATCCTGAGGAGCGACCGCAGGTATCGCGTCGAAGAATAGCCGTGATCGCATGCTTCGAGACGGCGCTTCTACGGCATCCTCAGCGCCGGGTCTCGTGATGTCTGCCGGTCATGGACATGAATCATCGAAGACTTGTTCGCCTTCTCCGCGTGCAGAAGCGCATCATTCTCAGGCCACGGCGCCTGTATCGACGACGCCTGCATCGCGCTCTGCGTGCTGGGCGCCATCTGGATCAAGGTGGATGACGAGTCCGAACGGGCGGCGCTCGCCGCTGCGGGTTCGGAGCCATTCAACTACACGCCGCCCGATGGTCGCCGCCGCGTCATGAACGCCTTCTGGAAACTGCCGGACGCCGCACTCGACGACGAGGACGAGTTGAAGCGCTGGTGTCGCCCAGCGCTGGAGGCCGCCCGTCGTACCGCCGCGCAGAAGGCCCTCGCGAAGGCGAGGAAGGCGACGAAGGGCGCGCGCCCTGCCGCGAAGAAGGCGCCTGCGCACCGGGCGAAGGCCCGCGTTTGACCGTTGCGCCGTCATGCGCGGGCTGGTCTCGGGCGTGACGGACCGGGAAGCTTGAGGCGATGCTCTATAACCATCAGAATTTGAAGGAAGTTTTCGGCGTTCTTGCTGCGCCGCGCATTCGCGTCCCGCCCCGGAATCGGTTAAACTACGCGCCGTGATTCCCGGGCGCTCCCGCGCCTCTCCCGAAAGCCGCAAGACTTGGCCGACAACGACGACAACAATGAGAACGCCGGCGCGCAGCCGCCGTCCGACATCAGACCGGTTTCCATCGTCGACGAGATGAAGCGCTCGTATCTCGATTACGCCATGAGCGTGATCGTGTCGCGCGCGCTGCCCGATGCGCGTGACGGCCTCAAACCCGTGCACCGCCGCATTATGTTCTCGATGCACGAGAACGGCCACACGCCCGACAAGGCCTATGTGAAATCCGCGCGCATCGTCGGCGACGTCATGGGTAAATATCACCCGCACGGCGACGCGGCGATCTACGACGCGCTGGTGCGCATGGCGCAGCCCTTTTCGATGCGCCTGCAACTGATCGACGGGCAGGGCAATTTCGGCTCGGTAGACGGCGATCCGCCGGCGGCGATGCGCTACACGGAATCGCGTCTGGCCCGCCCCGCGCTGGCCCTGCTCGAGGATATCGACGAGGGCACGGTCGACTTTCAGGCGAATTACGACGGCAAGGAGCAGGAGCCCGTCGTCCTGCCCGCGCGCTTTCCCAATCTGCTGGTCAACGGCGCCGGCGGCATCGCCGTCGGCATGGCGACCAACATCCCGCCGCACAATCTCGGCGAGGTCATCGACGCCACGGTCGCGCTGATCGACAGGCCCGACATGTCGATCGCCGATCTCATCGAGATCGTGCCCGGTCCCGATTTCCCGACCGGCGGCTCGATCGTCGGGCGCACCGGCATCAATTCCGCCTATCTGACCGGCCGCGGCTCGATCCTGATGCGCGCCAAGGTCGACGTGGAGGAGATGCGCAACAATCGGTCGGCGCTGATCGTCACCGAGATTCCCTATCAGGTGAACAAGGCGACGCTGGTCGAGCGCATCGCCGAACTCGTGCGCGAGAAGAAGATCGAGGGCATTTCCGATCTGCGCGACGAATCCGACCGCGACGGCATGCGCATCGTCATCGAGCTGAAGCGCGAGGCTTTCCCCGACGTCGTGTTGAACCAGCTCTACCGATTCACGGCGATGCAAACCTCGTTCGGCGTGAACATGATCGCGCTGAACGGCGGCAAGCCGGAAATGCTGAACCTGAAGGACGTGCTGCGCGCCTTCGTCGACTTTCGCGAGGAAGTCGTCACGCGCCGCACGAAATTCCGGCTCAACAAGGCGCGTGACAATGCGCATACGCAGGTCGGTTTGGCGATCGCGGTCGCGAACATCGATGAAGTCATTCGCCTGATCCGCACCTCGCCGGACGCGGCGGCCGCGCGAGAAGCGCTGATGGCCCGCGCCTGGCCGGCCAAGGACATGGCGCCGCTGGTGGCGTTGATCGCCGACCCGCGCCACGCGCTCGATGCGGATGGCAGCATCCGTCTCTCGGAAGCGCAGGCCCGCGCCATTCTCGATCTGCGGCTGCAGCGCCTGACCGCGCTCGGGCGCGAGGAGATTTCGGAAGCCCTCAACAAGCTCGCCGCCGAAATCGCGGAATATCTCGACATTCTGCGCTCGCGCGAAAAACTGTTCGGGATTGTCAAGGATGAGCTGAACGCGGTGAAAGAGGCCTATGCCACGCCACGTCGCACGATCATTCTCGATGCGGCCGGCGACATGGAGGACGAGGACCTCATCCAGCGCGAAGAGATGGTCGTGACGGTGAGCCACAACGGCTACATCAAGCGCGTGCCGCTCTCCACATATCGCGCGCAGCGCCGCGGCGGCAAGGGTCGCTCGGGCATGCAGACGCGCGAGGAGGATTTCGTCGCGCGCCTGTTCGTGGCCTCCACGCACACGCCGGTGCTGTTCTTCTCCTCGCTCGGTCAGGTCTACAAGGAAAAGGTCTGGCGCCTGCCGCTGACCTCGCCGCAATCGCCCGGCAAGTTCCTGCGCAACATCCTGCCGCTGGAGGCCGACGAGCGCATCACCACCATCATGCCTCTGCCGGAGGATGAAGAAAGCTGGGCGACGCTCGACGTCTTCTTCGCCACGACTGGCGGCACGGTCAGGCGCAACAAGCTTTCGGATTTCACGCAGGTCAATCGCGCCGGCAAGATCGCGATGAAGCTCGACGAGGGCGAGGCGATCGTCGACGTCGCGATCTGCACGGAAGACGACGACGTGCTGCTGACGACCGCACAGGGCCAGTGCATCCGCTTCGCCGTGCCGGAAGTGCGCGTCTTCAAAGGCCGCGATTCAATGGGCGTGCGCGGTATTGCGCTCGACAGCGAAGATCGCGTGATCTCGCTGTCGATCCTCCGGCATTTCGAGGCGAACGGCGACGAACGTACCGCCTATCTCAAGATGAGCCGCGCTGTGAACGGCGAGGCCAATGGCGACACGGAAGTGGATGTCGGCGAGGAGAACGGCAATGCCGGCGCCGGCGAACTCGCGCAGGACCGCTACGCCGCCATGTCGGCGGCCGAGCAGTTCATCCTCACCATTTCCGAGAACGGCTACGGCAAGCGCTCGTCGTCCTTCGAGTACCGCATCACCGGCCGCGGCGGCAAAGGCATTGCCGCCATGGCGGTCAACGAGCGCAACGGCCCGCTGGTCGCGTCCTTCCCCGTTGAGGATTCCGACCAGATCATGCTGGTGACCGACGGCGGTCAGCTGATCCGCTGCCCGGTCGAAGGCATACGCATCATCGGCCGCGGCGCGCAGGGCGTGATCGTGTTCAACACGGCGGACGACGAGAAGGTCGTGTCGGTGGAGCGCGTGGCCGGCGAGGACGAGGAAGAAGGCGAGGGCGGCGAGGTGTGATCCTCGCCAGTTCGTGAGCGGCGGCGCGCAAGGGAGAAAGCATGTCCGATAGACCGGTGTCCGTCGTTGCCACGGAAGTCGAGCCGCGCACGAAGAAGAGCGTCTATCCCGAGCCTTTCGCGTCTCGCATGAACGGGCGCATCAAACGGCAGCTCGGGGATCTCTTCGGTCTCGCCAATTTCGGCGTGAACCTCACCGTTCTGACGCCAGGTAGCCAGTCGTCGCTGCGCCATGCGCATACCACGCAAGACGAGTTCGTCTACATCCTGCAAGGCAATCCGACGCTGATCACGGACGCCGGCCGCACAATTCTGGCGCCCGGCCATTGCGCCGGTTTTCGCGCGGGCGCCGGCGACGGCCATTGCCTCGTGAACGAAACGACGTCCGACGTCGTCTATATCGAGATTGGCGACCGGTCGCCGGGCGACCGCGGAACCTATCCCGACGACGACCTCGTCGCCGATCTTGTCGACGGCGCCTGGCGCTTCACCCACAAGGATGGCTCGCCTTACTGATTGGGCGCGCCGTCGCCTTCCACGCTTCCCCCAAATCCCCTATACCCCTCCCATGCGCATCGCGATCTACACCGGCTCCTTCGACCCGCTCACCAACGGTCACGTCGACGTCATCACGCAGGCGGCGGTCGTCTGCGACCGGCTGGTTGTCGGCATCGGCGTCCATCCCGGCAAGACGCCTGTCTTCACACCTGAGGAACGCGCCGATCTCATCCGCGCCGCCTGTGGCGACGCCCTGAAGGCGCAAGGGTGCGAATTGCAGGTCGTGACTTTCGCCGGCCTCGCCGTCCAGGCGGCCCGCGATCACGGCGCCAAGATCGTGGTGCGTGGCCTGCGGGACGGCACGGACCTCGACTACGAGATGCAGATGGCGGGCATGAACGGCGTGATGGCGCCGGAGGTCAGAACCGTATTTTTCGCGGCCTCTCCCGGCGTTCGCCACATCACCGCCACGCTTGTCCGCCAGATCGCGGCCATGGGCGGCGACATCAGGCCGTTCGCCCCGGCGGTCGCCGCGACCGCCCTTGCGCAGCGCATGGCCGAGCGCGCGAAAGCAAAATAACAGGCCGCATCGACTTCGGGACAAAGAGGATTTTCATGCGCATCGATCGCCGCAAGCTCATAGCAGCAGCCCCCGCGCTGGCCGTCGCCGGAACTTCATTCGGCGCGCTGGCCGCCGGCAATCCGGCCGATGTCGTCAACCTCTACACAAAGGACGGCAAGATCGTGATCCAGCTGCGCGCCGATCTCGCTCCCAAGCACATCAAGCAGATCGAGACGCTTGTGAAGCGCAAGTTCTACGACGGCATCGTCTTCCATCGCGTCATCGACGGCTTCATGGCTCAGACCGGCGATCCGACCGGGACGGGCATGGGCAAGTCCGATCTGCCGAACATTCCCGCCGAATTCTCCAAGGCGCATTTCGGTCGCGGCACGGTCGGCATGGCCCGCTCGCAAAACCCGGATTCCGCCAATTCGCAATTCTTCATCTGCTTTGGCGACGCGAGCTTCCTTAACGGCCAGTATACGGTGGTCGGCGAAGTCGTCTCCGGCATGGACGTCGTCGACAAGATTAAGAAGGGTTCGAAGGCCGACAATGGCACGGTGACCGCGCCCGACAAGATCGTGAAGATGCGCATGGCCTCCGACGACAAGTAGGCCGCAGGTTTACGCGACTGCTCGCGCCCTCTATAGCGGGCGCGCACAAGAAATCAGGAGGTCCCATGGCGGACGAAGGCAATACGCTCACGCTCGAGACGACCAAGGGTCCGGTCGTCATCAAGATGCGCCCGGATCTCGCGCCCAACCACGTCGCCCACATCAAGAAGCTCGTGAATGAAGGCTTCTACGACGGCATCGTGTTCCATCGCGTGATCGAAGGTTTCATGGCGCAGACCGGCTGCCCGCACGGCACCGGCACCGGCGGCTCGAAGTATCCGAACCTCAAGCAGGAATTCAACGCGGCGCCGCACGTGCGCGGCACCTGCTCGATGGCGCGCGCGCAGAACCCGGATTCGGCCAACAGCCAGTTCTTCATCTGCTTCGACGACGCGCGCTTCTTGGACCGCCAGTACACGGTCTGGGGCGAGGTGACGTCCGGCATGGAGAATGTCGACAAGATCAAGCGCGGCGAACCCGTGCGCGATCCTGACAAGATCATCTCCGCGAAGATGAGCTGATACTGGCTTTTTCCTTCTCCCCGCGAGCGGGGAGAAGGTGGCCGAAGGCCGGATGAGGGGCCGCGCCGAGCCGCAGAAGGTTCGTATACGCGCCGTCCTTCATCCCAGCCCTCTCCCCGTAACAGGGGCGAGGAAGAGCGCCAGGCATGCGCGTAGACCTCTTCGACTTCGAACTCCCGCAGGAGCGCATCGCGCTGAGGCCAGCAGAGCCACGCGATTCGGCGCGCATGCTGGTTGTGCGCCCTGATGCGTTCGAAGATCGGTGCGTTCGCGACCTCCCGCAATTCTTGGCGTCCGGCGACGTCCTCGTCGTCAACGACACGCGCGTAATCCCCGCACGCCTCAACGGCATTCGCGTACGCGGCGAGAACGTCGCGCGCATCGAGGCGACGCTGATCAAGCGCGAGGGCTCCAACCTCTGGCGCGCGCTCGCCAAGCCCGGCAAACGCCTTGCGCCGGGCGACCGCATCCGCTTCGGCGAAGCCTCCGAAAGCATGGCCTGCCTGCTCGCCTCCCTCGACGCCGATGTCGTGGAGCGCACCGAAGGCGAGGTGCTGCTCGCCTTCCACCTCGACGGCGCCGCGCTCGATGAAGCCATCGAGCGCCTCGGCCATATGCCATTGCCCCCCTACATCGCCGCGCGCCGCGCCGACGACGACAAGGATTCCCGCGACTACCAGACGATTTTCGCACGTGAGGCGGGCGCGGTGGCGGCGCCGACGGCGGGCCTGCATTTCACGGCGGACCTTCTGGCGGCCATCGAGGCGCGCGGCGCAAAAATTCATCGCGTCACGCTGCATGTTGGCGCGGGCACGTTCCTGCCCGTGAAGGCAGATGACACCGACGCTCATGTCATGCATTCAGAATGGGGCAGCGTGAGCGCCGGGACCGCCGCCGCTCTCAACGCTGCGTGCGAAAAAGGCGGGCGCATCGTCGCGGTCGGCACGACCGCGCTTCGCATTCTCGAGAGCGCGACGACAGCGGAGGGCGTCGTGCAACCGTTCTCGGGCGACACGTCGATCTTCATCACGCCCGGCTATCGTTTTCGCGCGGTCGACGTACTGATGACGAATTTCCACCTCCCGCGCTCCACGTTGTTCATGCTGGTGAGCGCCTTCGCCGGCCTCGAGACGATGCAGGCGGCCTACGCGCATGCGATCCGCGAAAACTATCGCTTCTACAGCTACGGCGACGCCTGCCTGCTGTTTCGCGCGGGTTGACGCGCGTCGGAATGCAGCCGACTTTCCGCTTATCACTCCGGGAGACGCCCATGAGCCGCATCGAAACCCTGGAACAATTGCGTGGCGTGCTCGGCGAACCACGTTCCGCCACGAAGGCGAAAGTCCTCTCGCATCTCGACGAGCAATCCGCCGATTTTATCCGCGCCAGCGCCTTCGCGGTCGTTGCGACAGTCGGCAAGGATGGCGTGGTCGAGGCGTCGCCGAAGGGCGATCAGCCCGGCTTCATTCACATCGAGAATGAAACCGCGCTGCTCATGCCCGAGCGCGCAGGCAACAACCTTGCCTTCGGCCTCACCAACATCCTCGAAACCGGCCGCATCGGCCTGATCTTTCTGAAGCCCCGAACGGGCGAAACCCTGCGCATCACCGGCCGCGCCGAAATCTTCGACGACGCGGATTTGCGCGAAAAGCTTGGCACGGCGGAGCGGCCGGCGCTGCTCGCCATCCGCATCCATGTCGAGCGCTGCTATTTCCACTGCGCGCGCGCCATGCTGCGCGCGAAACTGTGGGAGCCCGAGAGCTGGCCGCCGGCGCAGCGCATTCTCTTCGGCAAGATCATCGCGCCGCGCGTCGGCGGCGACGAGGCCATGGCGCAGGCGATCGACGAGCGCGTGGAGACCGGCTACACGACCAACCTCTGGCGCAATCAGTAGGGCAGGCCCTCACGCCGCGCGTAGCGGCGCGCGAGACAGATCGTTGAGCGCCGCGATGGCCTTTGCGAAGAGCTTCATGAATTGCGCCGCCTCGCGCTCGCTGAGGCCGCTCAGCAGAATGCGTTGCGTAGTGGCCACGGCCGGCGCGATCACCGCGAGCATCTCGGCGCCGGCGTCCGTAATGCGCAATTCTCGCGCGCGCCGGTCCTTGCTGTTGACGGCGCGGGCGACCAGTCCTTTTTCCACCAGCCGATCCACAACGCCGCCGATCGTCGTGCGGTCGTGCGCGATGTGGCTCGCGAGTGTCGCCTGGTCGAGGCCGGGTTCGCTCGCGATTTGCGACAGCGCCGCATATTGCACGGGCGTCAGATCGTAGCCCGCAGCGCCCACTTCGGCATGGAAGACCGCGACCGCGATCTGCTGGAACCGCCGTGCAAAATGTCCGGGCGCCTCTGTCGCATCCATGCTCGAATCCTCCGAACGGCTCGCATGTGGCCACTATTGACAAGTATACTAATCATCAGTACACATATCAATAGGCCGCGCATGCGGCGTATCGCCCTCGAGGGCGCAAGCAACATCCCGGGAGGTCGAGCATGCAGTTTCACCTGAATGGCTATCAATACGGCGATCCCGAACTGTCGCCGGCCTCCGCCCATCCCGCGCCGACCGACAAGCCGCCGGCGGAAGTCGATGTTCTGATCGTCGGCTGCGGTCCCGCCGGCCTCACGCTCGCCGCGCAACTCTCGGCCTTCCCCGACATCACCACCTGCATCGTTGACCAGCGCGACGGGCCGCTGCAGCTCGGCCACGCCGACGGCATCGCCTGCCGTTCGATGGAAATGTTCCAGGGTTTTGGCTTTCGCGAGCGCCTGCAGAAGCAGGCCTATTGGGTCAACGAGACGACCTTCTGGAAGCCCGACGATTCCAAGCGCGAAAACATCGTGCGCTCCGGCCGCATCCAGGATGTCGAGGACGGCCTGTCCGATTTCCCGCACGTCATCATGAACCAGGCGCGCGTGCATGATTTCTATCTCGAGATCATGCGCAAGTCGTCGCACCGGCTCGAGCCGCATTATTCGCGCCGCTTCGCGGGCCTGAACATTGCAGCCGAAGGCAGCCATCCCGTGACTGTCACGCTTGAGCGAATCGACGAGGCGCACAAGGGCCAGACCGAGACCGTTCGCGCGAAATACGTGGTCGGATGCGATGGCGCGCGCAGCGGCGTGCGTCAGGCGCTCGGGCGCGAATTGAAGGGCGACTTCGCCAATCAGGCCTGGGGTGTGATGGACATTCTCGCCGTCACCAACTTTCCCGACATCCGCCTCAAGTCGCTGATCCAGTCGGCCAACGAAGGCGCGATCGTGCTGATCCCGCGCGAGGGCGGCTATCTCGTGCGCATCTATGTCGAGCTCGACAAGGTCGCCAAGGACAAGCGCGTGCCCAACAAGGAAGTGACGATCGATTATCTGGTCGACGCTGCGCGCCGCATCCTCCATCCGCATACGCTCGACGTGAAGGAGGTCGCCTGGTGGTCGGTCTATGAAGTCGGCCAGCGTCTCTGCGACAAGTTCGACGATGTGAAGGACGGCGAGACCAAGGCGCCGCGCGTGTTCATCGCGGGCGACGCCTGCCACACGCACAGCGCCAAGGCCGGGCAGGGCATGAATGTCTCCGTGCAGGATACGTTCAACCTCGGCTGGAAACTCGCCGCAGTCTTGCGCGGCCAGTGCGCCCCCGACTTCCTGAACACCTATTCCGCCGAGCGTCAGGCCATCGCCAAGAACCTGATCGACTTCGACAAGGAATGGACGCAGATGCTGTCGAAGCCCCTGAAGTCGGCGGAAAAGCCTGACGGTATCGAGCCCGCGCAGATCCAGGCCTATTTCATGCAGCACGGCCGCTACACGGCGGGCGTCGCCACCGTCTACAAGCCCTCGCTGCTGACAGGCGCCAACACGCATCAGCATCTGGCGAAGGGGTTCGAGATCGGCACGCGTTTCCACTCGGGCAATGTCATCCGTCTCGGCGACGGCAAGCCGCAGCGTCTCGGCGATGTCCTGCTCGCGGACGGGCGCTGGCGCCTCATCGCCTTCTGCGGTCGTGAGAACCCGGCGGCCGCGGATGCGCCGATCGCGAAGCTTTGCGACTGGCTGGAGAACGACGCGGCTTCGCCCGTGAAGCGCTACACGGCCAAGGGCGCCGACATCGATTCGGTATTCGACGTGCGCGCGATCTTCCAGCAATACCATCGCGATCTCGACATCGAAGCCATGCCTGCCTTCCTTCTGCCGAGGAAGGGCCGGCTCGGCCTGCGCGACTACGAGAAGATGTTCTGTCCGGACCTCAAGACCGGGCCCGACATCTACGACCTGCGTGGGATCGATCGCGATCACGGCTGCCTGCTGATCGTGCGCCCCGACCAGTATGTCGGACATGTCCTGCCGTTCGACGGGCGCGACGAGCTGGCGGCCTATTTCGACGCTTTCATAAAGGCGTCATAGCCGTCGAAAGACCGGGACCGCCGGTCTTCAGACCGGCCTGCAAAGGATCGCCGGTCTTCAGACCGGCTTGCGCACGCCGCTCTGAAGAGCGGCGGTCCCGGTTCCGCCGCCCCGTCGTTACTTCTTCTCGCCCTTCGGCAGCGCCAACGCCTCGAAATCCGAGCCGCCCAGCAATCCGACGCCGTTGTAGAGCCCCAGTTTTTCGCGCGTATCCGCGATATCCATGTTGCGCATCGTCAGCTGGCCGATGCGGTCGGCGGGCGTGAACGAGCCTGCGCCGCTTTCCATCGTCAGTCGCTCGGGATGGTACGTCAGGTTCGGGCTCGACGTGTCGAGAATCGAATAATCGTTGCCGCGACGCAGCTCGATCGTCACTTCGCCCGTGATCGCGCTCGCCACCCAGCGCTGCGCGGTCTCGCGCAGCATCAGCGTCTGCGGATCGAACCAGCGGCCCTGATAGAGCAGGCGGCCGAGGCGTCGACCGTTGTTGCGGTACTGCTCGATTGTATCCTCGTTGTGGATGCCGGTGACGAGCCGCTCGTAGGCGATGAACAAGAGCGCCATGCCGGGCGCCTCGTAGATGCCGCGGCTCTTGGCCTCGATGATGCGGTTCTCGATCTGGTCGCACATGCCGAGGCCGTGGCGCCCGCCGATGACATTGGCTTCCGTGAACAGCGCCAGCGCGTCCTCAAAGGTCTTGCCGTTGAGCGCGACCGGCTGGCCCTGCTCGAAACGCACCGTCACAGTCTCGCGCGCGACCTTCACCTCGTCCTTCCAGAAGGCCACGCCCATGATCGGATTGACGATGTTGATGCCGGCGTTGAGGTATTCGAGATCCTTGGCCTCGTGCGTCGCGCCGAGGATATTGGAATCCGTCGAATAGGCCTTTTCCACGCTCGCCTTGTACTCGAAGCCGGCGGCGGCCATGTACTCGCTCATCTCCTTGCGGCCGCCGAGTTCGTCGATGAACTGCTGGTCGAGCCAGGGCTTGTAGATGCGTAAGCCGGGATTGGTCAGCAGGCCGTAGCGATAGAAGCGCTCGATGTCGTTGCCCTTGTAGGTCGACCCATCGCCCCAGATGTTGACGCCATCGTCCATCATCGCGCGCACGAGCGTCGTGCCTGTCACGGCGCGACCGAGCGGCGTCGTGTTGAAATAGGTCGCGCCGGCGGTCGTGATGTGGAAGGCGCCGCACTGGATGGCGGCGACGCCTTCGGCGACGAGCTGTGGCCGGCAGTCGATCAGCCGCGCCGCGACCGCGCCGTAGGCGAGCGCCTTGCGCGGAATATCGTCGTAGTCGCTCTCGTCGGGCTGGCCGAGATTGGCGGTATAGGCATGGGGCAGGGCGCCCTTGGCGCGCATCCAGTGCACGGCGGCGGACGTATCGAGGCCGCCGGAAAAGGCGATGCCGACATTCTCGCCGGCGGGCAGCTTCTGCAGAATCTTGCCGTCCACGTTTCGTCTCCTTGCGACGTCCAGGCGTGTCATCCCCGCGAAAGCGTGGATCCAGAGCGGCGCCAGCGATCTGGAGTCTGGGTCCCGGCTCTTCGCTGCGCTACGGCCGGGATGACAGCCGGGGCTGAAACCGTCGCCCGTATAAAGCCTCGGGCGGCGCTGCGCTACCTCACAGCCCGGCCCGGTCTGGTCGCGATCCAGATCATGTGCCGCGCCCCGCCGCGCTTGCCCCTCGCGCGCGTCCCGACTTCGTCGACCGCGAAACCGGCCTGTTTCAGCCGTCTTGTGAAAGAAGCGTCCGGCCCCGACGACCAGACCGCCAGCAGCCCGCCCGGCCTGAGCGCCGCCAGCGCCGTGCGAAGACCGTCGGCGGAATAGAGTCGGTCGTTGGCGGCCCGCGTCAGGCCGTCCGGTCCATTGTCGACGTCGAGCAGGATCGCGTCCCAGGCGTCGCGCGCCTCGGCAATGACGGCGCCGACATCCGCTTCCCGGATTTTCACGCGAGAATCGTCGAGACTGCCAGAAAAGACCTCGGCCATCGGTCCGCGCGCCCAGGCGACAACGGCCGGCACGAGTTCCGCGACGACGACCTCGGCTTTCGGCCCGAGCTTTTCCAGCGCCGCGCGCAGGGTAAAACCCATGCCGAGCCCGCCGATCAGGAATTTTGGGGCAGGGCGGTCGGCCAGCCGCTCGCAACAGAGCGACGCCAGCGCCTGTTCGGAGCCGGAGAGGCGGGAATTCATCAGCTCGTTGTCGCCGAGCATGATGGAGAATTCAGCGCCACGCCGCTTGAGGCGCAGCGTACCTTCGCCGCCGGTGATGGCGGCGGTGTCGAGATGGACCCAGGGGATCATGGGCAGGTGCATATGCGCCGCTTGCGCAGGGAGCAAGCCGGTGTCGCGTGCCCTACCTCCCCTTCATGGGGAGGTCGCATGGCGGAGCCATGCGGGTGGGGCCCGACGCCGCAAGGCGTCGGCTCGGGTGTAGGGAACTCCCACCCCACCCGGCTCGCTTTGCTCGCCACCCTCCTCATGAAGGGGAGGGAGGGCGCCGACGATCTGCAGCCTCGCAACTCTAGCTCTCCCGCGCGCACCCCTCTATGAAGCCGCCATGACCGCCTTCTCCCTCAAGATCTCCGCCACCGACGGCGCCGCCCGCACGGGCGTCATCTCCACCGGCCGTGGCGAAATCCGCACGCCCGCTTTCATGCCTGTCGGCACGGCGGCGACCGTCAAGGCCATGTATGCAGGGCAGGTGAAAACTGGGCGCCGATATCGTTCTCAACAACGTCTGCATCTGTTCTGCGGCCTGGCGCCCGAACGCGCGCGTCATGCGAACTCGGCGGTCTCCCTGGGTCTGAACTGGCCCGCACCAGTCTCGCCGATAGCGGCGGCTTTCCGGAATCACATGTCGCTTTCGCGAAAGTGCGCAGCTGGATGAAAACAGCGTTCACGCCCGATCGCATCGACAGGTCGCCGACGTATATTACAACGCGAGCGCTCCGCCCGTCAGGCTTTATGGCTCCGATATCCAGATGCAATTCGACGAATGCATCCGCCTGCCGGCCTCGCGCGAAGATCAGGACCGCGCCATGCGGCTGTCGCTGCGTTGGGCCGAACGCTCGCGGAAAGCGTTCAGGGAATGTGAGGGCAGGGCGATCTTCGGCATCGTGCAGGGCGGCGACGACAGGTCGCTGCGCGTCGAGAGCGCGAAGGCGCTCACGGAGATGGATTTCCACGGCCTCGCCGTCGGCGGCCTCGCGGTCGGCGAGCCGCAGGACGTCATGCTGGCGATGATCGAGACCGTCGAGCCGCATCTGCCGGGGCAAAAGCCGCGCTATCTCATGGGCGTCGGCACGCCCGACGACATCCTGCAGAGCGTCGCGCGCGGCATCGACATGTTCGATTGCGTCATGCCGACGCGCGCGGGTCGCCACGGCTTGGCCTACACGCGCTTCGGTCGCGTGAACCTGAAGAACGCCAAACACGCCAGCGATCCGCGCCCGCTCGATCCGGAGTCGAACTGCCCCGCTGCGCGAGACTATTCGCGCGCCTATCTGCATCATCTCGTGAAGTCCGGCGAGATCCTCGCGATGATGCTGCTGACCTGGAACAATCTTGCCTATTACCAGGACATGATGGCCGGCGCGCGAAAAGCCATCGCGGAAGAGCGCTACGCGGACTATGTCGCCGAAGCCAAGGAGGGCTGGGCGAAAGGCGAGAACGCCTAACGCCGGTAGCGTGTCTCGCGCATGATTTTGTCGCGGCTGCGCAGATGGGCGGCGTCGATCAGCATTTGCGCCGCCCAGCGATAGACGTTGCGATGGCGCACGAGGTCGCGCATCAGGCGCATGCGGTCGCGCCGTTCGTCCGCCGGCATGTCGATCGCCGCGCCGATCGCGTCGGCCATGGCGTGCGTGTCATAGGGATTGACGATCAGCGCCTCGGCCAGTTCGCGTGATGCGCCCGCGAAACTCGACAGGATCAGCACGCCATCGTCGTCGTCGCGCGCGGCGACGAATTCCTTCGCGACCAGATTCATGCCGTCGTGCAGGCTGGAGACGATGCACATGTCGGCGCCGCGAAACAGCGCATAGACCTCGCGCTGGTCGTGGTGGCGAATGGCGAGCTGCACCGGTTTGTAGCCGGGGCCGCCGTGCCGTTCGTTGACTTCGTCGGCGAGCCGTACCGCTTCGGTCTGCAACGAATGGTACGCATCGAGTTTGCTGCGTGTCGGCGCGGCGGCCTGGATAAAGACGAGCTTGCCCTTCTGTTCCGGCCGACGGATCAGGAGGTCGTCGATGGCGCGGATGCGGTCAAGAATGCCCTTGGTATAGTCGAACCGTTCGATGCCGACGGCGATACGGACATCGTCGGGCAACCCGTACTGTTCGCGTAGAGCGCGGCGGCAATCCGAAATCGATGCCTGCCCCTCCATCGCGGCGGGGGGCCAGGCGATGGAAATCGGGTAGGGGCGGATCAGCGTCTCGTGCGCATCGACAGTGACAGATGACAGTTCGCGGTCGATCCGGCTCTCGATAAAACGATCGGCGCCCTCGAGAAAATTGTTGCAGTGGAACTGCGTGTGGAAGCCGAGGATTGTGCTGCCCAGCAGGCCGTCGATGATATCGGCGCGCCAGGGGCAGATGCCGAAAGTTTCCGAATTGACGGGGTAATAGCCGAAGGTGATCGTCGCCTTGAGCGCGGCAGCTTCCGGATCATCCGCAGCCAGTGCGAAATGGTAATCCTGCCTGCACCAGCACGGCAGAGATCGTCTGACCTGGGCCTCGGCAGCGGCGACGAATCCGCAATTCTGGTTCACGCACTGGACGTATTGCGCCAGTCCTGCTCGCGGAACACCGGACGCACGAAGGCTATCTTAGGCGGCCAAAAGCCCCTCATTGGCGATACCGTAATAATAGCCTTCGAGTTCTTCGTCGGTCAGCCACAACCGCCGCACGGTATATTCGGGCGACCCCGGCGGCACGCGGATGTGATCACGCGAATCCACGGTGTCGCGATCGGCGGTGCCGCTGCCGTGCGCGATCCAGGTGCCACGACACGTGCGCATGACCGGCTCGAGCGCGGAGACGAGGCCGCTCGCCGGCAATTGCACTTCGATTTCGCCATTGTCGTTCCGGTTGTGGATGTAGGGTTCGCGGTTGGAGACCACGAGCACATTCACCCCGGGCAATTCCTCGTTGAGCAATTGCGCCAGCGTCGTCGGCGACCAGTCGATGTGAATGCCTTCGGTGAAGCGTTGCTCGACCCTGAGATCGTGGATCAGGGATCGCAGTTCCGGACCCATCGGGAACGACGCGCGCGCATGGCTGTCGGCGGGCGGCGCGCCCCGCATTTCCTCGATCGTCGAGCGCAGCGACGAGGTCCATCGTCGGATGACTGCGACGATGACGGCGACACCGAGCAGGCCGAGGCCGAGCACCGCGCCGACGAGGGCGAGCGTCACATAGATCTGCGCTTTTCGCGTACGACCATCCGCATAGGACAGGTCGTGCAGGATCAGCAGATGGCCCTTGGCGCCGGAAGCCGAGGACATCGGAAAGACCGCGACGTGAATGCGGCGCCCGTTCTGCGAAACCACGCGCGACGTGTCGGTGGACGCGCGCGCGAACTGGTTGCAGTCGATCGTGCGGGGCAGCAGTTTGGTCGGGTATTCGAGCTTGCCGTCCAGCGTGCAATAGCCGAGCGCCAGAATGCGCTCGTCCTCGGCCATACGTTCGAAGTACGGCGTCAGGTTGACGCCGGGACTGGCGCTGAGGCCGGTCGCGACCTGATCGCGGACCGACCGGAAGACGAGCCGCGCGCGCGATTCCACATCCTGAAGCGCCCAGCCTTCGACGAGCACGGAAGCCAGCGGGGCGAGCGCCGCCACGAGGATGAGCGCCGAGCCGATTGTCGCTGCGAGAAATCGAGCAATGGGATTGCGAAAAACGTTCTGAAGCCCCGTCCGCACCTTCCGCCAGGTCAAGCCATATCCTCTATTTTGTGTTTCTTGGCGTGGACCCTACTGACCTTCGCGCGTGTCGATACTCCGGCGCAAAGGTGGCGGAGAATTGGAAGCTTGGACGTGGCTTCCGCGCTAACGATCTCAAAAGATTTCAGTGCAGAGGCCAAAAAAGCGAAAGAGCGGGGCGGCATCCCGCGCCCGCCTACGCACCCTACTGCCCGTGTCATGATCTAGTCACCGCGCGGCGCAACAGGGCTCTTGCGATCCCCGGCGGTGGGGTCGTGCGGTTTCAACGTCCTCCCTCGACGGACTTGCGGCGTCCGGCTTGCCGGACGCGGCCCTCTGACGAGGGACCCTGAACGAGACGTTTCGCTTGTCACCTGTCCAGGTAAAATCGTACAAAATTTCATCTTACAGCGCCTGATTCGATCTTGGGAAGGCGTGGAATTGTTCATTTGGCTATCAGTGGTAGCTTTTCATGGTACGTTTCTCTTTCAGCCGACCCGTCGCCGGACGCCATCGCGCGAGAGCCGTCGCGACGTCGGCTTCCCTTGTGTTTTGTCGGGCCTTGCGTTTGAAGTGGCCGAAACGCGCCGCCCCGAGATTCGAGACAAAGCACGATGCGCCTTTCACCCATACCCATTCTCACGGGAGATCAGGAAGCCAGAGAGATCATCCAGCTCATGCTGCGCGCGGGCATGATCCGTCAGGAATCCGCGGGCATCTACGCCTGGCTGCCGCTGGGCCTGCGTGTCCTGAACAAGATCAACGCCATCGTGCGCGAGGAGCAGAACCGCTCCGGCGCCGTCGAACTACTCATGCCGACCATCCAGTCGGCCGAACTCTGGCGCGAATCCGGCCGCTACGAGGCCTATGGCAAGGAAATGCTGCGCATCAAGGACCGGCACGAGCGCGAAATGCTGTTCGGCCCGACCAACGAGGAAATGATCACCGAGATTTTTCGGGCTTATGTGAAGTCCTACAAGGACCTGCCGCTCAATCTCTATCACATCCAGTGGAAATTCCGTGACGAGGTGCGCCCGCGCTTCGGCGTCATGCGCGGCCGCGAATTCCTGATGAAGGACGCCTATTCCTTCGATCTCGACGAGGCTGGCGCGCGCCATTCCTACAATCGCATGTTCACGGCCTATCTGCGCACCTTCGCCCGCCTCGGCCTGAAGGCGATTCCGATGCGCGCCGACACTGGCCCGATCGGTGGCGATCTCAGCCACGAATTCATCGTGCTGGCTTCGACCGGCGAGAGCCAGGTTTTTTGCCACAAGGATTTCCTCGACTTCGAGGTCCCTCCGGCGTCCATCGATTTCGACGACGCGAAAACCATGCAGGGCGTGTTCGACAAGTGGACGAGTCGCTACGCCGCGACCGAGGAGATGCACGACGCGGCTAAATTCGAGGGTCTGCCGGATGCCGATCGCGTTTCCGCGCGCGGAATCGAGGTCGGCCATATTTTCTACTTCGGGACCAAGTACTCGGAGCCGATGCGGGCCGTCGTGAACGGCCCCGACGGCAAGAGACGCCAGTGCAGATGGGGTCCTACGGCATCAGCCCGTCGCGGCTGGCGTGGCGCGATCATCGGGCAAACCGACGACAATAGCATCATCTGGCAGGATCGGTCGCGCCTTCTTTAAAATTCCAGCTCTCGCCAATCTCAGGTGAGAAACCGCCAGAACGGTTGTACGCAACCTGCACGCCGATCCCTACGCCAAAGCTGAACAATGCGGGCGTCGACACGCTCTACCGACGACCGCGACGGGCGCCTGGCGCCAAGTTTGCGACCCTCGATCTCATTAAGCCCTTTCTGGCGGAAGTGATCATCAGCCCCAAAGGGCTCTCGCCGATGGCAAGGTCGAGGTGAAGAACCGCAAGACCGGCGAGAAAGGCGATGCTCTCTACGCCAGAAGGGCCTACAGCAGGTTTGCGGATGATCGGCGCGAACCGCGCTGCGCTCCGCGTCGTCATTGCACGAGGAGCAAGCGTTTGGCAATCGGAAACCGAGTCATTGCTCCTGGGTTGCTTCGCGCTCGCAATCTCGGACGGAAGAGGCGCAGGCGCAATGGCGAAACCGCGGCCGCTTCCAGGCTTCGTCGCCAGCTCAGTTCTCATCAAACCGCCCGCGCCTTTCAGATAGACGCTGGCGCTGCCGCTATCTACGCGCCGCGCGCAGCTAAATCTCTCCATCATCCTTGATTTTCGCCTCGGCATCTGTATGCTCTGGCTGTCGCCACGTTGATTCGTGATATGAGCGTGATGAACGGCTTCCACAAGGAACTGCTCGACAAGATCGTCGGCGTGAACGGCCATATCTTCGTGCAGGCGGCAGATGCGCCCATGAAGGATTTCGACGAGATGACCGCGCGCATTCGCAAGGTCAAAGGCGTAGCCATGGCCCTGCCGATGATCAGCGAAGGCGCGGCCATCTCCTCGCCTTACCACGGACAAACCGGCGCGCTCGTGCCGCGTACGCGAAATGCGATCTCAGCTTTGGGTAGCCGGCAGCAATATCGAATGGCAGGATCTTCGGCTTCGACAAGGTTGATGAGGATCATCCCGCAGGCGTCGTCATCGGGCGGCGCATGGCGGACTGGCTGTCGGTGCGCGTCAGCGCTGATCAGCGATGCTTCGCGCGCAGCGCGACCGCCATTGGCGGTGCGCCCGCGCATCAAGGGCATCCGTCGCCATCTTCCTCGATGGGCATGGCGGGATTTGACAGCGTGTTCGTCTACGTGCGCTATCCGGAAAACGCAGGCCATATTTCAGTGCGACAGCGAGGTTTTGATGGTCAGGGTGCTTCCTCGACTGGTCGAAAAAGCTCGACAGGGTGCGCCTGAATACAGGGAAGCGGCTTCCGATCGGCGTCATTCTCACCGGACTGGCGGCAGGCCGACGAGACTTTTCTTCAACGCAAGGTCGAGCGCAACGTCATATTCTCATCATCCTGACGCTTATCGTGCTGGTGGCGCGCTCAGCATCATCTCGGCCTGATCATGCAGGTGCGCAAACAAGGCGCACGACAGCATCGCCATCTGCGCACGATTGATTGCGACAAATGCTCAGTCATGCGCGTCTTACCATCACCGGCGTCGTTGGCGTCGCCGGCGTTATCGCAGGAACGATCCTCGGCCTTGTCGCGCTCATAATCTCAAGGCGGTCGCACCATCCTGAACAAAGCTGCTGCGCTGATCTCTTCCGGCGGGAAATCCTTTCGCCCGCTCGCGCACCATCGATGGTCGATCCGCGTGAAGTCGTCGCGGGTCGTCGTCATGACGCTGATCCATCGATCCTCTTTGCCAGGCCTCTATCCGGCCTGGCGCGCGGCGAAACCTCGGTCAGTCGAAGCGCTGAAATTTTGAATGAGCGCCGCCCTCCGTCTCAATCAGCGTCAGGCGCCATTATCATCGGGAGCGATACGCGTCCGTCCTGCGCGGCGCCAGCTTCCAGGCTTACCCGCCGGGCGAAGCAGTCGCACAGCCCGCCCTCCGGCGCCAGCAGGTGGAAGCGCTGCACGTATCGCGGGCCTGCTGGAGCGGCCGGATGGCGGCGACGTGCTGGTCGAAGGCGCCCTCGACCATCGCCGCGCTGTCGGACGGGGGCCGCACCACGCCGACGCGATAAACGTCTGGATTCCATCACATTTGCTGCTGAGTTCTCGGCGCGCGAAAACATTAACTGCTGCCGCAGATGATCAGAACCGACCGGAAGGAAGCCGGCAAGCGCGCCGACCGAGCTACTGTCTATCTACAACTCATGCGGATCGCATCGCCCCGGCGGAACTGTCCGGGCGGCGACAACAGCGCGTCGCCATCGCCCGCGCGGTCACCAACGCGCCGCTGGTTCTGCTGGCGGACGAGCCGACCGGCAATCTCGATCCGCGCACGGCCGAGCATGTGTTCGAGACGCTGATGACGCTGGTGCGCGCGACGGGCCTGGCCGCCATTATCGCGACACACAATTTCGAGCTCGCCAGCCGCATGGACCGGCGCATTACGCTGAACGACGGCAAGATCGTGGAGCTGGCCTAGCGCAGGGCGCTAGGCTTCGCCGGTCAATTGAGCGATGCGCTGCTTGAGTTGCAGGACCTGCGCACGCAACCTGGTGTTTTCCATCATCACGCGATCGACCTGATCGACGTCCATCGCCTCGCCTTGCGCGGTGAGCGCCGGGCCGCCGGATTTCTCGATGAATTCTGCGCCCACGATCCCCTCGCCGCGCCACGCGACTCGCGCGTGAAAAATGCGGCCCTTGTGGGGGATGTTGAGTTCGAATTCGTTGGGCAGCGGCATGCCGTCGGCGATCTCGAGCCGAACCCCGGCCGCCGAGAAGTTGCGGACGACGCAATCGATGGCGGGGGCGGCGGCGAACATCACTTGCGCGCTCATGAAGCTGCGGACGCGCTCGGCCTTGCGGGGCTGTGTCATGGACGGTTTCCGGTTTCCACCGCGCCAGTCTAGGCCCGCGCCATTAAGACTTGATGAGCGCGAGGCGAACCGGCGCCGTCCGAATTGCGCAAGACGCGAGCTTTGCCGTGCAAAAATAACAGGCAGCGCTTGGGCGTCGGGATTGTTCGAAAGCCGCGGTTGCGCTAGACTTTTGTGTCACAATTTGTTGGACGCGAGTTCAATGTGACAGGCCCCGACGCTTGCCCCCCAATTTGAGCGTCGGGGCCGTTTTGTTTCTTCAGAAATCAACGACTTCCGCTCCGATGTTAACCGCGACAACGGACCGCTCTGTGGCTTCGCTTGCGAAGAACAGAAAACGAACATAATATGTAAAAAGCAAGTACGAAGGAGTGGGGCATGCGCGCCGCGGTGAGCGATCTCGTGGAGATATTGGCGATCGGACTTTTTGTCGCAGGGATCGGCGCCATGGGCGCGGCCCTGCACGCGGTCGCCTGATTGGCGCCTCGAACGCGCTTCTAAGCCGGAACGACTCTGCCTAAAGTCCGACCTCCATTCCGGAGGCCGTCTTGGATATCTGTCGCGACGTCGGTTTCGTGCATCTGCACGTCCATTCCTCCTATTCGCTGCGCGAGGGGGCGCTGACGATCGCCAAACTCGCCAAGCTGGCGATCGCGGACGACCAGCCGGCGTTGGCGGTTACCGACACCAACAACCTGTTCGGCGCCCTCGAATTCTCCGAAAAGCTCGCCAAGGAAGGCGTGCAGCCGATTGTCGGCGTGCAGCTCGGCGTCGACTTCGGCGACGAACCCGCGTCGGCCGCCGGGATTGAACGCCCGACCGCCGGCGCCGGCGGGCTCGTGCTCATCGCCCGCAACGAGGCCGGCTACGAATCTCTGATGCGGCTCGTCTCGCGCGCCTGGCTCGACGCGGAAGCCACAGGCGAGCCGCGCGCGGCGCTGGCGGCGCTCGCCGAGGAAACGGCCGGCCTGATAGCGCTGACCGGCGGCCCGTCAGGCCCGATCGACCGGCTGATCCGCGAAGGCCAGGCCGATCTCGCGCGCGCCCGCCTCGCGGGCCTGCAGGGCATGTTCGGCGATCGCCTCTATGTCGAGATCCAGCGCCACGGCGACGATTCCGAGCGCGAGACCGAGCGCTATCTGCGCGACATGGCCTATCGCGGCGGGCTGCCCCTGGTGGCGACCAACGAGCCTTACTTCGCCGCGCGCTCCGATTTCGATGCGCATGACGCGCTGCTCTGCATTTCCGATGGAGCCATGCTCGAGGATGACGCCCGAAGGCGTCTGACGCCCGAGCACCGCTTCAAGACGCGCGCGGAAATGCGCGCGCTTTTCGCCGATCTCACCGAGGCGACAGACAATTCCGTCGCCATCGCGCTGCGCTGTTCGTACCGGCCAAAGACCCGTAAGCCGATCCTGCCGCGATTCACCACCGGCGATACAGCGGGAACCGACGCCGAAGCGGCCGAGGCGAAGGAATTGCGCCGCCAGGCGGAGGAGGGGCTCAAGGCGCGTCTCGCGGCGCATCCGCCCGCGCATGATTTCACGGTCGCTGACTACGAAGCGCGGCTCGCCTTCGAACTCGACGTCATCGAGAAGATGAAATTCCCCGGCTACTTCCTGATCGTCGCGGACTTCATCAAATACGCGAAGGAGCAGGGCATTCCCGTGGGGCCGGGCCGTGGCTCCGGCGCGGGCTCGCTGGTCGCCTACGCGCTCACCATCACCGACCTCGACCCCATGCGTTTCGCGCTTCTGTTCGAGCGCTTCCTCAATCCCGAACGCGTGTCGATGCCGGACTTCGACATCGATTTCTGCCAGAGCCGCCGCGACGAGGTGATCGCCTATGTGCAGCGCCGCTACGGCGCCGACCGCGTTGCGCAGATCATCACCTTCGGTTCGTTTCTCGCGCGCGGCGTGCTGCGTAACGTCGGGCGGGTCTTGCAGATGCCGCTCGGCCAGGTGGACCGGCTCGCCAAGCTCATCCCGCAGAACCCGGCCAAGCCCGTCACGCTGAAGGAGGCGATCGCAGGCGAGCCAAAACTGAAGGAAGCCGCCGAGAGCGATTCGCAGGTCGCGCGCCTGCTCGAGATCGCCGAAAAGCTGGAGGGCCTCTATTCCAACGCCTCGACGCACGCCGCCGGCGTCGTCATCGGCGACCGGCCACTGCACGAACTCGTGCCGCTCTATCGCGACCCGAAATCCGAAATGCCGGCGACCCAGTTCAACATGAAATGGGTCGAGCCCGCCGGCCTCGTGAAGTTCGACTTTCTGGGCCTCAAGACCCTCACGACGCTTTCCACCACTGTCGCGCTTCTGCAAAAGCGTGGCATCGACATCGATCTCTCGGCAATCCCGCTCGACGACAAAAAAACTTACGAAATGCTGGGGCGCGGCGAGACGGTCGGCGTGTTCCAGCTGGAAAGCGCGGGCATGCGCAAGGCGCTGGTCGAAATGCGCGCCGACCGGTTCGAGGACATTATCGCGCTCGTCGCGCTCTATCGTCCCGGCCCGATGGCGAACATCCCGACTTATTGCGCGGTCAAGCTCGGCGAGGAGGACGCCGACTACATTCATCCCAAGATCGAGCACATCCTGAAGGAGACCTTTGGCGTCATCATCTACCAGGAACAGGTGATGCAGATCGCGCAGGTGCTTTCTGGCTATTCGCTCGGCGAAGCCGACATGCTGCGCCGCGCGATGGGCAAGAAGATCAAGGCGGAGATGGATGCCCAGCGCGCCCGTTTCGTGACGGGCGCCATCGAGGGCGGGCTCGACAAGGCGAAGGCCGACGAGATTTTCGACCTGCTCGCGAAATTCGCGGACTACGGCTTCAACAAGAGCCACGCGGCCGCCTACGCGCTGATCGCCTACCAGACCGCATGGTTCAAGGCGAACCATCCCGTCGAATTTCTCGCCGCCTCAATGACGCTCGACAAGGGCAATACCGACAAGCTCGCCGAATTCCGCAACGAGGCGCGCCGTTTGAAAATCCGCGTCGATCCGCCCTCCATCGTCCATTCCGGCGTGGATTTCGACGTGCACGGCAATGAGGATGCGCTGTCCATTCGCTACGCTCTGTCGGCCGTGAAAGGCGTCGGCGAAGGTCAGGCGGACGCGATCGTGCGCGCGCGCAAGTCACACGCGTTCCGCTCGCTCGGCGACATCGCCGCGGCGATCTCTCCGCGCGAGGTCAACAAGAAGGTGCTCGAAAGTCTGGCGGCCGCCGGCGCCTTCGACGAACTGGAATCCGATCGCGCGCGCGCCTTCGCGGCGGTCGAATCCATCCTCGCCACCGCCAACCGCATGGAAGACGAACGCGAACGCGGCCAGAGCGCCTTGTTCGGCGCGGGCGGCGCAGAACCCTTCGTCACGCCGAAGGCGCAGGCCTGGGCCGCGGCGGAAAAACTCAAGCGCGAATTCGACGCTGTCGGCTTCTTCCTGTCCGGCCACCCGCTCGACGCCTACGAGAGCGTCCTGACGAAATTGCGCGTCCAGCCCTATGCGGAATTCGCGCGCGCCGTGAAGAAGGGCGCATCGGCCGGCCGCCTCGCCGCCGCCGTGCTCGACCGCGCCGAGCGCCGCACCAAGACCGGCAACAAGATGGGCATCGTGCAATTGTCCGATGCGTCGGGCCAGTACGAGGCGATCCTGTTTCAGGAAGGCCTCAACCAATACCGCGACCTCCTGGAGAAAGGCGCGTGCCTGCTCGTCAACATGCAGGCGCATGTGGAAGGCGAGGACATTCGCGCGAGAATCGTGTCGGTCGAGCCGCTCGATCAGGCGGCCGCGCGCATCCAGAAAGGTCTGCGCATCTTCCTGCGTGATCCCGCGCCGCTCGTTTCGATCGAGCAGCGCCTGAAGGGCAGGGGCGAAGGCGACGTTTCGCTCGTGCTGATGCGCGGCGCGGGTGAGGAAGTGGAAGTGAAACTGCCGGGCAAGTTCCCGGTCAATGCGGCGATCGCGGGCGCGCTGAAGGCGATACCGGGGATTGTCGCGGTGGAGCACGTGTAGCGCACTGGCCGATGCATTTCCCTCTCCCCGCCAAGCGGGGAGAGGGTCAGGGTGAGGGGCCAGTCCGCTCAGCGCAAGTTGGGCCCCTCACCCCGGCCCTCTCCCCGCAAACGGGGCCAGGGTGAGCGCAGCCTCTCCCAATCGCCCGAACAAAACCTTCATCAGAGTCTTCTTCTCCGGCGCGTCGATGACGAACAGCCGCGCCTTGCCGCGCTGCGCAAGCAGATACTCGTCCGACGTCGCAATCGCGTCGATCAGCCCAAGTTTCAGCGCATCCGTCGCATACCAATAATCGCCGTCGCCCACCGCCTCGACGTTGAGCGCGGGCCGGTTCTCACGCACGAAATCCTTGAAGGCGACATGCGTCTCCTCGAGCTTGTGCTTGAAATGCTCGCGCCCCTCGTCAGTGATCGGCGCGAGCACCGAAATCGGCCTTTTGTGCTCGCCTGCCGTCAGTTCCTCGTAGTCGACGTCGATCTTCTTGAGGAGACGGCTGACGTTGGGAACCTGCGCCACAACGCCGATCGAGCCGACGACCGCGAAAGGCGCGGCGACGATGCGATTGGCGGCAACCGCCATCATATAGCCGCCGCTCGCCGCCACCTGGTCGACGCAAGCCGTCAGCTCGACGCCGGCGCGGCGTACGCGCTGCATCTGCGCCGCCATCAGCCCGTAGCCCGAGACGATCCCGCCGGGGCTCGTGATCGAGACGACAATCTCGTCCTTGTCCGGCCGCGCCGCGACCAGCGCCGCGGTGATTTTTCGCGCGAAGGCCGCATGGCCGCTCGCCATCGGATCGCCCTTGAACCCGATGACATAGACGCGCTTGGCGTTCTCATCCCTCTGCTTGGCTTCCTTCTTGCGCGCCTTCAGGAAAGCCTTGGCGCCCTTCGCGCCGTCCGTGGCGATGCGGATCTGCGCTTCCATGAGGTCGAAGCGGTCGTCGAGGCTCGTCACCTTCACCTCGTCCTCGCGCCGCCGTTGCGATCGCGCGCCAATAATGATCGGCACGACGAGAACGATCGCGATCATGGCTGCGAGCCAGAAGGATTTGAGCGCGAAACCTCCGAAATCGATCCAGAAACTCATGTGTGACTCGGGTGGGGTGAGCGGGGCGGGTTTGTTCTACATAGGCGCTGCCTGTCGTCATTGCGAGCGAAGCGTGGGAAGCCGCCGATGTGATCCCGGCCGCAGCGAAGGGGAGAGCCGGGGCCCAGCATCGTGGACTCTGGGCCCTGGATCAGCCTGCGGCTGTCCGGGGTGACATGGGTGGTCTGTGGACGGCGCGCGTTGCGCGGAGCGGCTGGCGTCGTATCATCCCCAAAAACCTCCGGGGGAAACAATGAACAAGCCGCTTCGAGTCAATTCCGACGCCATCGCGCCGGATACGACCGGCCTCAATTTCTACACGCTCGACCGCTCCCTGCAGGACCTGCTGGACATTCACCTCGAGCCGAAATTGCGCGCCCATATCGAGCCGCATCTGATCGAGCTCGGCGGCCTCGCTGGCGGCAGGCTGGACGAATGCGCGCGGCTCGCCGACCGGCACACGCCGATCCTGCACCAGCGCGACAAATTTGGCCGCGACGTGCAGACGATCGAATATCATCCGGCCTATCGCGAGCTGGAAGACGCGGCCTTCGGCCGCTTCGGCATTCACGCGCTGTCGCATCGCAAGGGCATAATGGGCTGGGACGACGTCTATCCCGCCGCCGCCAAGCATGCCTTCACTTATCTCTTCAACCAGACCGAATTCGGCATGGGCTGCCCGATCAACGTAACCGACGGTTCGGCCATGCTGCTGTCGCGCTACGGCAGCGACGACCTCAAGGCGAAATATCTCGACGGCCTCACCACGACCGACATGAGCCGCCTGACACAGGGCGCGCAATTCATGACGGAGAAGGAAGGCGGCTCCGACGTCGGCTCGCTGACGACGGTCGCGCGGCATGTCGACGGCCAATGGCGTCTCTACGGCGAGAAATGGTTCTGCTCGAATGCTGACGGCAAGGTCGCAACGCTGCTCGCCCGCCCTGAAGGCGCCGGCGCCGGCACGCGCGGTCTGGCGCTATTCCTCATGCCGCGTTTTCTCGACGACGGTTCGCAGAACGCCTATCGCATCGTGCGTCTCAAGGAGAAACTCGGCACGCGCTCGATGGCCTCGGGCGAGATCAAGTTCGACGGCGCGATCTGCTATCCGCTCGGGCGTCTCGATCGCGGCTTCGTGCAGATGGCCGAGATGGTCAACTGGTCACGCTTGTCGAATGGCGTGAAATCGACCGCGCTGATGCGCCGCGCGCTCACCGATTCCTTCCATGTCGCGCGCAATCGCTACGTGTTCGGCAAGCTGATCGTCGACATGCCGCTGGCGCGCCGGCAATTGCTGAAACTCATGCTCCCCGTCGAGCAGGCGCTGTCGCTGAGCTTCGTCACCGCCACGGCGCTCGACCGCGCGGAAACCGGCGGCAGTCAGGAGGCGGCGGCGCTCGTGCGCATGCTCACCCCCGTCATGAAATTCCGCATCACGCGCGATGCGCGCAAGGTGACGGGCGACGCGCTCGAGATGCGCGGCGGCATTGGTTACGTCGAGGAATTCGCCTGCGCGCGAGTGCTGCGCGATTCTTATCTCGGCTCCATCTGGGAAGGCACGAGCAACATCGTCGCGCTCGATTCCATCACGCGCGCGGTCGGCCGCCATCACGCCGAAAGCGCGCTCGCCGCAGACCTGCACGCGCGCGTCGGCGAAACGACCGTCGCCCCGCAGGCCCACCGCGATCGCCTGAAACATGCGATCGACCGCGCCATCGCGCTCGCGCAGAAAGTGGCTGGAGATGGCGACAACGAGGCCGAGGCGCGTCGCGCGACAAGCGTGCTCTATCACGTGGCGACAGCGGTCACGCTCGCCTGGGAAGCGCAGCAGACGCACGAGCGGCGCGGCGATGCGCGGCGCCTCCTGTTCTCGCGCCTCGTGCTCGATCATCGCCTGAGCGCGCCCGATCCATTCGACGTGCAGACTGGCGCCCGCGAGACTGCCTTCGCCGATTCGCTTTTGTCCGATGCGCCGGTGTCGCAGGCGCGCGCGGCGGAATTGCTCGCTTAGGGTCGACCCGCTTGCGCCTCGCGGCGGGCGTCGGCCTCCGCGAGCGCGCGCTCGGCCTCCGGGCTGAGCGGCTTCGGATCCGGGGGCACGCGAACGTGGGGCGCGGTATCGGCGCGCCCGGTCGCGACCAGTCGACCAAAATCGAGCAGATTGCCGATCCCGTTCAGGACATCCATCACGAACATCGTCGCCCGCAGGAAAAGGCCGATGATTTCGAGCAGCGCATTGAGCATGACAGGCCTCGATCCGCTCTCTTCTAGCAGGTCTGTCGGACATCGCCGTGTCGAACGGCACGCTTGCGCGTCTGGGCGGGGCGGTCATGACGCCTCGGGTCATCGCCATTGCGACGAATTGCTTTACGATGGCCGCAACAACAGACCGGAAACGCCCATGCCCCGAGTTCAACGACCGCGCGGTCGCACCGCATTCGCTGGTGCGCGCTAGATGATCGCCGCGCTCGCAAAACGCCTGCCGTTCTTCTACGGCTGGGTCGTCGTCGCCGTCGCTTTCGTCACCATGGCGATCGGCGTCAACGCACGCACCTCCTTCTCGCTGCTGTTCGCGCCCATCGTCTCGGAATTCGGTTGGGAGCGCGCGACGGTCGCCGGCGCCTTCTCCTTCGGCTTTCTGACCTCCGCCTTGCTCAGCCCCTTGCTCGGCAGGCTGATGGATTCGAAGGGACCACGTTTCGTCATCGAGATCGGCATCTTTCTCGTCGGCGCGGGCCTGCTGCTGGCGCCGCTGACGACTGCGCCCTGGCATCTCTATCTCACGCTCGGCATGCTGGTCGGCGGCGGCAGCGTCTGCCTCACCTTCACCGGCCAGTCGCTTTATCTGCCCAACTGGTTCGTGCGGCGCCGCGGCCTTGCCATCAGCGTCGCCTTTTCCGGCGTCGGCGTCGGCTCCATCCTGCTGCTGCCGGCCTTCCAGCGCTGGATCGAGAGCTACGGCTGGCGCACCGCCTGCATCATCCTCGGGCTGGGCATGATGGCGATCCTCGCCCCGCTCAATCTCTTCGTCGCGCGCAAGCCCGCCGATCTCGGCCTCGAGCCGGACGGCGACGCAGCAGCAACGCCCGGCGGCCCCCAGAAGCGCAGCAACATCGTCGACCCAGCATGGGCCGCGATCGACTGGACGCTCGGTCGCGCCGTCAAAACCTTCCGGTTCTGGATGCTGGCGCTCGGCTATTTCACAGGACTTTTCACCTGGTACGCCGTGCAGGTCCACCAGACCAAATATCTACTCGAGATCGGCTTTTCCGCCTCGACCGCCGCCTGGGCGTTGGGCGCGGTCAGTCTTGCCGGCATTCCCGGCCAGATCGGGCTCGGCTGGCTGTCGGATCGCATCGGCCGCGAATGGGTGTGGAGCATCGGCTCTTTCGGCTTCACGCTCACCTATCTCGCGTTGGTCGCGATGAAGGCCACGCCGACGACGCCGTGGCTCTACGCCATGGTGACGGCGCAAGGCCTGCTCGGCTACGGCGTGACGGCGGTATTCGGCACGGTCGCCTTCGAGATTTTCGAAGGCAAGCATTACGGCTCGATCTTCGGCTCGCTCTCGCTCGCCTCGCTGGCGGGCGGCGCCGCGGGACCCTTTGTCGCAGGCGCGATGTACGACCGGTTCGGCTCCTACGATCAGGTCTTCTGGCTCTGCGTCGCGCTCACCTTCGTCTCGTCCGCGGCCATATGGCTTGCGGGGCCGCGCAAGGTGAGGGCGGTGGCGGGGCGCATCACGGCGACGGCGGCGAAGTAAAGTCGCCGCCGCCTCGTGACGAAAATGTGGCGCCCGGCGCCCCGCTATCGCCGCAAGGCTTGACTATCGCAGCGTTCGAGGCCGCTTCGGCGGCGCAACGAACGGATGACACGATTGGCGATGTCGTCAGGCTCGACCCTCGCATTTTCGGACAAGTCGCGCAGCGCTGCGCTCGGCTTCAGCATTGCTCGGCTGGCTGTCGTTTTCGCGGTCTTCGGCGGTTTCGTCGTGGTTGCGACGCAGATGATCGAGCGTGACGGCGATCCCGCAGGCCCGTCGCGCGCCTCGCGCAGGCTCACGCTCGAGGATGCTCCCCCATCCATTGTTCCCGGCAAGCGCCGCAAGGCGGAGAAGGCGAGCGCCATGCTCGCGACCGGGCCGCTCGACGAGGATTCTTCGGTCGATATCGCCGCGCAGGTCAGGGCTCGGATGATCCCCGAGGACGAACTCGCAAAGCAATTGGCGGTCTTCGGCGACGGCGCCGACAAGATGCAGTTCGGCCCGGTCAACGTTCGTCGTCGACTGGTCGAGACCGTGATCCGCGCCGCCCAGCAGGCCGACTACGATCCGACCCTGCTGATGGCGATCGCCGACAAGGAATCGAGCCTGCGCGCGACGGCCAAGGCGAGCACGTCGTCTGCGGCTGGGCTGTTCCAGTTCATCGACAAGACCTGGCTGCAGGCGGTTCGCACCTTTGGCGCGCAATACGGGCTGGAGCGCGAGGCGGCCGAGATCGAGGGGCCCTACGACAAGCCGACCATCGCCGACGAGGTCGAACGCGCCCGCGTGCTGGCGTTGCGCGAACGTCCCTATCTAGCAGCCGTCATGGCCGCCGAAATGCTGAAGCGCGATGGCGGGAAAGTCGCGGAAAGCCTTGGTCGGCCGCTGACCGCGGGCGAAACCTACCTCATCCACTTCCTCGGCACGCGCGACGCCGGTCTGTTCATGTCGCGGCTCGCCGAAGAACCCAAGGGCTCGGCCGCCGCCATGCTGCCGAAGCCCGCAAGGGCCAACAAGCCGATCTTCTACGAGCGCGGCAAGGCCAAGGCGGTCGCCGACGTTCACAAGAAGTTCGAGGACATGATGGGCATGCGGCTCGACCGCTACAATCAGGTCCGCGACATCGCCGGCGCCATGGCCTATAGCGGCGATTGAGGCCGGCGGGCCCGCTGCGGCTTGCGTCTCAGCCCATCCTCCGGTATAGGCGCGCCATCCCACAGGCGGGCATTTGCGGTTCCTGATTGAAGGAATCGTGTCCGGTGGCCGGATTTCCGGCCTCTCAAGCCCGCCGAGGTCCAACCGGAGAATGATGAATCATGGCGCTTCCTGACGTTTCCATGCGTGGCCTGCTCGAGGCCGGCGCGCATTTCGGCCACCAGTCGCATCGCTGGAACCCGAAGATGAACGAGTACATCTTCGGCGTCCGCAACAACATCCACATCATCGACCTCGCCCAGACGGTGCCGCTGTTCCATCAGGCGTTGAAGGTCGTGTCCGATACGGTCGCCAAGGGCGGTCGCGTGCTGTTCGTCGGCACCAAGCGTCAGGCGCAGGAGCAGATCGCCGACGCCGCCAAGCGCTCGGCCCAGTATTACATCAACTCCCGCTGGCTCGGCGGCATGCTGACCAACTGGAAGACGATTTCCGGCTCCATCAACCGTCTCCGCAAGGTCGACGAGCAGCTCTCCTCGGGCGCCTCGGGCCTGACCAAGAAGGAGCGCCTCATGTTGTCGCGCGAGCGCGACAAGCTCGAGAAGGCGCTGGGCGGCATCAAGGACATGGGCGGCCTGCCGGACCTGATCTTCGTGATCGACACCAACAAGGAACAGCTCGCGATCAAGGAGGCGAACCGCCTCAACATCCCGGTCGCCGCGATCCTCGACACCAATTGCGATCCCGACGGCATCGCTTTCCCGATTCCGGCCAATGACGACGCCGGCCGCGCCATCGCGCTCTATTGCGATCTGATCGCCCGCGCCGCCATCGACGGCATTTCGCGCGGTCAGGGCGCTTCGGGCGTCGACCTCGGCGCTTCGGAAGAGCCGGTCGCCGAAGAGCTGCCCTCCGCCGCCGCTTCGGCGGACGCCGAAGAGCCGACGGAGACCTTCGAGCTGCTCGCCGCCCCGCGTGGCGCGCCGGACGATCTCGCCAAGCTGCACGGCGTTGGCCCGCAGCTCGTCAAGAAGCTGAACGACGGCGGCATCTTCCACTTCTGGCAGATCGCGGCGATGAAAGCCGAGGACGCCGCCAAGGTGGACGCCGATCTCAAGCTCAATGGCCGCATCGATCGCGACGGCTGGATTTCTCAGGCGCGCGGCTTTCTCGCGGCCTGATCCGGCTGCGGTTTTTGCCGCGACCGTCTTCACATCGTCACACACCTCAGGCCTGCCTCTCTAACGAGGCGGGCCGCTACCGCTAGAAGAGGATTTCCCCCATGGCCACGATCTCTGCCGGCATGGTGAAGGACCTGCGCGAAAAGACCGGCGCGGGCATGATGGATTGCAAGACCGCGCTCACGGAAGTCGGCGGCGACATCGAGGCGGCCGTCGACTGGCTGCGCAAGAAGGGCCTGTCCAAGGCCGCCAAGAAGTCGGGCCGCGTGGCCGCCGAAGGCCTCGTCGCCGCCGCGGTGCGCGACAAGGCCGGCGTCGTCGTGGAAGTGAATTCCGAGACCGACTTCGTCGCCCGCAACGAGGAATTCCAGGCGCTCGTGCGCTCGATCGCCGCCGTCGCGCTCGAGAAGGGCGACACCGAGGTCGCGACCCTGTCGAACCAGCATTATCCGGGCGGCGCCGGCTCGGTGGCCGACGCCATCTCCAACGCCATCGCCACGATCGGCGAGAACATGACGCTGCGCCGCGCCGCCATGGTCTCGGTCAACGACGGCGTCATCGGCCAGTACGTGCATTCGCCGATCGCCGACGGCCTCGGCAAGATCGCCGTGCTCGTCGCGCTGGAATCGAAGGGCGACCCGGCCGTGCTCAGCGTCCTCGCGCGCCAGCTCGCCATGCATGTCGCGGCGACCTCGCCGGTCGCGCTCGACGCCGCCAGCGTCGATCCGGCCGTGATCGAGCGCGAAAAGGCCGTGCTCGCCGACAAGAACGCCGGCAAGCCCGCGCATGTGCTCGAGAAAATCGTCGAGTCCGGCCTCAAGACCTACTTCAAGGAAGTCACGCTGGTCGATCAGGTCTCGATCCACGCCGACCACGCCGGCAAGACCGTCGCGCAGGCCGTCAAGGAACTCGAAGGCAAGGCCGGCGCGCCGATCGTCATCAAGGGCTTCATCCGCTACGGCCTGGGCGAGGGTATCGAGAAGGCGGTGGACGATTTCGCCGCTGAAGTCGCCGCCGCCGCCAAGGGCTGACATATATCGGACCGCGCGCCCTCGGGCTCGCATGTACGGGAATGACGAGCTTGAAGGCTCGAAATCGAGACGCCGCCCCCGTGGGCGGCGTTTTCTTTTTGCGCGGCGCATGACCTTCGTCATGTCTCATAGATGACTGAAGGCACTGACATTCTGGCTACGCAAGAGGCAAATTGGCGATGTTCGGACGGTATCCAAGTGACCGTTTTGAACAAGGCGCAGAATTCGCGTCCGGGCCATTCCAGAACCTCCAGTCTGGAACAACGGAACGCACAAGAGTTCATTCGCGCGCCGAAGCGTTGTTTCTGGCCGGGACGACGCAAAGGGTCCGACGGTTCGCCGTGGGAACGCGAGGATGAGCGGAGGAGCGGCGACCCCCATGCCGCTCCTCCTTTTGTTTTCCGCCTTTGGATTCGAACGCGGCCCGGCTTCCCCGCGCCTTGCCGCCTTTCCGCACAGACCCTATGAAAGCGCGCAGCTCCCTCCGGGCGAGCGGCGACGATTCGGACAACAGCAGCGAGAGCAGGCCAGAGATGACCGCGTCCCCGGCGCAACCCCGTTTCAAGCGCGTGCTGGTCAAGCTGTCGGGCGAGGCCTTGCAGGGCGCCCAGTCGCACGGGCTCGAGCCGGAAACCGTCACGCGCATCGCCAAAGACCTCGCAGCTGCGGCTAAGGCGGGCGCGGAAGTGGCGGTCGTGGTCGGCGGCGGCAATTTCTTTCGTGGGCTGCAGGGCGCCGACAAGGGCATCGAACGCGCGCGCGGCGATTCCATCGGCATGCTGGCGACGGTCATGAACGCTCTGGCGCTCGAGCAGGCTGTGGAGGCGCAAGGGCAGGCGGCGCGCACGCTGTCGGCTATCGCCATGCCCTCGATCTGCCAGCCTTATTCGCGCCAGGCCGCGCTCGCGCAGCTCGCCAAGGGCCGCGTGATCATCCTCGGCGGCGGCACCGGCAATCCATTCTTCACGACCGACACCGGCGCGGCGCTGCGGGCGGCCGAACTGTCCTGCGACGCCATCATGAAGGCGACCCAGGTCGACGGGATCTACACGGCCGACCCGAAAAAGGACCCGAACGCCAAGCGCTACGAGACGCTCAGCCACGACGAAGCCATCGAAAAGCGGCTCGCCGTCATGGATACCGCGGCTTTCGCCCTTGCCCGCGAGAACCGTATTCCGATAATCGTCTTTTCCCTGGCTGAGCCCGGCGCGATCACGAGCGCCTGGGAGGGCAGGGGGCGCTTCACGCTGGTTTCGCCGGCGGCCGGCTGAACGGCGCGCCGCTTTCGCGCCTCAGACGGGCGCCAGATTACAGGTGACATCATGTCCGCGACTTTCGATCTCAACGACCTCAAGCGGCGCATGCAGGCGTCCATCGCCTCGCTCAAGCACGAGTTCGGCGGCCTGCGGACCGGCCGCGCCGCCGCGAGCCTCGTCGAGCCCGTCCATGTCGAGGCCTACGGCCAATCGATGCCGCTCAATCAGGTCGCCACCATCTCGATCCCCGAGCCGCGCATGATCCAGATCCAGGTCTGGGACAAGGCCATGGTGATCGCGGTCGACAAGGCGATCCGCGCAGCCAATCTCGGCCTGACGCCCACGGTCGAAGGCCAGATTCTTCGCGTGCGCATGCCCGAACTCAACGAGCAGCGCCGCAAGGAACTGGTGAAGGTCGCGCACAAATACGCCGAGGAATCGCGCGTCGCGATCCGCCACATCCGCCGCGACGGCCTCGACATCCTGAAGAAGCAGCTCAAGGACAAGGTGATCGGCGAGGACGACGAGAAGCGTCACGAGACCGAGGTGCAGAAGGCGACCGACAGCGCCATCGGCGAAGTCGACCAGGCGCTGGCGACGAAGGAAAAGGAGATCATGCAGGTCTAGGCGACCGCATGGTTCTGGTCCCGCATTACCGGGAGTATCGATGAGCGAGGGCGAAAATCGCGAAGCAGGCGGGGCGGTCTCCGGATCGTCGGCGGTTGCGCGCGAAAACGCGCCGCGTCATGTCGCCATCATCATGGACGGCAACGGTCGCTGGGCGGCGAGCCGCAAGCTGCCGCGCTTCGAGGGCCATCGCCGTGGCGTCGAGGCGCTGCGCCGCACGGTGCGCAACGCCATCGATCTCGGCATCTCCTATCTCACGGTCTATTCTTTCTCGTCCGAAAACTGGTCGCGGCCGGTCGATGAGGTGAGCGGCCTGATGGGCCTGCTCAAGCGCTTCATCCGCAACGATCTCGCCGAACTCCACGCCAACAACGTGCGCATCCGCGTCATCGGCGCGCGCGAAGGGCTGCCGGGCGATATCGCGCCGCTGCTGGCCGAGGCTGAAGATGTCACCCGCGCCAATACCGGGCTCGTGCTCGTCATCGCTTTCAACTATGGCGGCCGGCAGGAGATCGTCGCCGCCGCGCGCGCGCTTGCCGAGGACGTCGCGGCCGGCCGGCTCGACCCGCAGGCGATCGACGCCGGCGCCTTCGCGCGAAAACTCTACACGGCGGATCTGCCCGACCCCGATCTCATCATCCGCACGTCGGGCGAACTGCGGATTTCCAACTTCCTGCCCTGGCAGGCGGCCTATGCCGAGTTCGTCTTCACGCCGACGCTCTGGCCCGATTTCGACCGCGCCGCGCTCGAGGCGGCGCTTGATGAATTCGCGCGCCGCGAACGGCGCTTCGGCGGCGTCGACGCCGTGCAGCCCGTGAAGAAGACCGCTTCGTGACGCAAGCGCCCCCAGGGCCGGACGCGCCGCGCGCGGGCCCCAATTTCACCGATCTGCGTACGCGCGTGATCTCCGCGCTCGTCATGGTCGCCGCCGCCGTCGCGGCGCTGGTCGTGGGCGGGGCGCCATTCATCGTCTTCTGGCTCGCCGCGGCCGTCGCCATGGTCTGGGAATGGCAGCGTCTCGTCGGTCCCGAGCGCAGGCTCCCGCGTATCGTCATCGGCGCGGCGGCGCTCGCCATCGCCTGCGCCTTCGCCGCGCAGAACGGCGCCGACATAGCCCTGCTGATCCTGGCGGCCGGCGCGCTGATCGTCGGTTGGCTCGGGGCCCCCGGCTTGCGGATCTGGGCGGGGGCAGGGGTGCTTTATGCCGGCGCCCTCATTCTTTCGATCGCCGCCATCCGCCCACCGCTGCCCGCGCTGATCGAACCGCCCTATAATCTCAGGGCGATCCTGTGGCTGTTCGCGGTCGTCTGGGGGACCGATGTCATGGCCTATTTCGGTGGACGCCTGATCGGCGGTCCAAAACTCTGGCCGCGCGTTTCGGCTGGAAAGACATGGTCGGGCACGATCGTGGGCATTGTCAGCGGCGCGCTGCTCGGCCTGGCGGTCGCCGCGATCATGCCGGTCGGCCGCGTCTCCGTCGTTCCGCTCCTCGTGGTCGGGCTCGCGGCCGGCGCCGCCGCCCAGGCCGGCGACCTTCTCGAATCCTCGGTCAAGCGCCGCTTCAACGTGAAGGATTCCAGTCAACTCATTCCCGGTCATGGCGGCGTCATGGACCGGCTCGACGGCTTCATCGCCGCCGCCCTGTTCGTCGCGCTGCTCGGCGTCGTGCGCGGCGCGCCGAGCGCGGCCGAAGGTTTGTTCGTATGGCCCTGAATACGCAACGCAGGCTCGTTCTCCTCGGCGCGACCGGCTCGATCGGCCGCTCGACGGTCGACATCGTCGAGCAGGCGCCGCACGCTTTCGCGGTCGAGGCGGTCGCCGGCGGTCGCGATGTCGCCGCGCTCGCCGAACTGGCGATCCGCGTCGGCGCACGCTTCGCCGCCATTCGCGACGAGACGCTCTACCACGACCTGAAATCCGCGCTGTCCGGCAGCAAGGTCGAGCCGGCGGCCGGCGCGAAGGCGGTCGTGGAAGCGGCGCTGCGTCCCGCCGATATCGTGGTCGGCGCGATTTCCGGCGCCGCCGGCGTCGAGCCCACTTACGCAGCGCTCGCCGAAGGCCGCACGATCGCGCTCGCCAACAAGGAATGTCTGGTTTGTGCGGGCGGCCCGTTCATGCGCAAGGTCGCCGAGACGAACACGACCATCCTGCCGCTCGACAGCGAGCACGACGCTCTTTGGCAGGCCCTCGGCGGCGCGGACGCCAAGAGCGTCGAGAAACTGATCATTACGGCCTCCGGCGGCCCTTTCCGCACCTGGAGCGCCGAGCAGATCGCCGCCGCGACGCGGGAACAGGCGCTGAAACACCCCAACTGGTCGATGGGCCAGAAAATCACCATCGATTCGGCCTCGATGATGAACAAGGGGCTCGAGCTTATCGAGGCGAGCCATCTGTTCGGGGTCCCTGCCGAACGGCTGGACGTGCTGGTCCATCCGCAATCCATCATTCACGGACTGGTCGCCTTCGCCGATGGGTCGGTGACCGCGAGCCTCTATGCGCCGGACATGCGCGTGCCGATCGCCCATTGCCTCGCCTGGCCCGACCGCTTGCGGACTAATGCAAAGCGTTTGGATCTCGCGGAAATCGCGACTTTGACCTTCGAGAAGCCGGACCTCGGCCGTTTTCCGGCGCTCGGCGTCGCCATGGACGCCTTGCGGCAGGGCGGGGCGATGCCGACCGTCCTGAATGCGGCCAACGAGATCGCCGTCGAGGCGTTCCTCGCCGGCGCCGTCGGTTTCCCCGAAATCGCCCGGATTGTAGGCGAAGCCTGCGAGCGAGCCGCGCGCGACAATTTCGCGCGTGAGCCCGCCTCCATCGAGGAGGCCCTGGCCGTTGACCATATTGTCAGAGAAAGTTCTCGGACCTCCTTGGCCGGTAAAGCTCGATCCGGCATGGTAACGGTTCAGTAACCATTTCGCCCGTCGTCGCGCCCAGGCCCGACGGGAGCAGGGCGGAGCCGGAGGCCACATGTTGGATGCGTTGTACTCGACCGGGATCTACGTGGTCCCGTTCATCCTTGTCCTGACGATCGTGGTCTTTTTCCACGAACTCGGACATTTCTGGGTCGGCCGGCGCTGCGGCATCAAGGTCGACGCCTTCTCCATCGGCTTCGGGCCGGAGCTCTTCGCCTTCGTCGACCGCCACGGCACGCGCTGGCGCGTCGCGCTGCTCCCGCTCGGCGGCTACGTCAAGTTCCACGGCGACGCCAACGGCGCCAGCATGACCGACGACGCGGCCATCGAAGCCATGCCGGCGCCGGAGCGGGCGGTGACCTTCGCCGCGCAGCCGATCTGGAAACGCGCGGCGACCGTCGCGGCGGGCCCGATCGCCAATTTTATCCTCGCGATCGCTATTTTCGCCGGCGTCTTCCTGACCTATGGCCGTTCGGTCCTTACCCCGCGCGTCGACAGCGTCGCCGTGGGCAGCGCGGCCGAGGCGGCGGGCTTCCTGCCGGGCGACCTGGTGCTGGAGATCGACGGCCAGAAGATCTCCAGCTTCAACGAGTTGCAACGGATCGTCACGACCTCGCCCGACAAGGCGCTGAAGTTCCTCGTCGACCGTGGCGGCAAGGGCGTCGCGCTGACCGCCACGCCGCGCCTTAAGGAGCTCGATTCGCCGCTGGGCAAGACCCGCGTCGGCCTGCTCGGCGTGCAGGCGGGCGGCAAGCCTGAGGATTGGCGCACCGAAACCTATGGCGTAATTGATTCGCTCAAGCTGGCGACCCACGAAACCTGGTTCGTCGTGCGCCAGACGGCTGGCTACCTCGGCGGTCTCGCGATCGGCAAGGAGAGCCCGGATCAGCTCTCGGGGCCGGCTGGCCTCGCCCAGGTTTCCGGTGAAATGGCCAAGCTCGGGGTGGCGGCGCTCCTGAATCTGGTCGCGATCCTCTCGATCTCGATCGGCCTGCTCAATCTTGCGCCAGTTCCGCTGCTCGACGGTGGCCATTTGATGTTCTATGCCATCGAGGCGATCCGGGGCCGTGCGCTCAACGAGCGCGCCCAGGAAATCGGTTTCCGCATCGGAATAGCCGTCGTCGGCGGCTTGATGGTGCTGGCGACCTACAATGATATAGCCCGTCTCGGCCCTCCGCTGCTGAAGTGGATCCTGCGCGGTTAACCCTCCGCTGACCATGTTTGTGTCGCGTCGGCAACGCCGGCTCAAAAAGGCCGGCCGAAGGGTTGATCGGCATTTGCAGGTTAACGTAAACCGAGTAGAAGCAACGTGCGGTCGAGCCTGCGAAAGGCTCGACCTTTCAAGATTGAAACGGCCGGCGCGCCCATGAGCGCGCAAGGTCGGCCGCCACAAGGCGGCCACTGAGAAGACAGGGATCGGCGTAATGCATCGTACGCAGCGAATTGGGACCCGCATCGCCGTGGTCGGGTCTTTGATCGGCGGCCTCGGGCTTTCTGGCCTCGCCCATGCCCAGTCGATCACGGTGCAAGGCAATAGCCGTGTCGAAGCTGACGTCGTGCGTTCCTATTTCCCGAGCACGGACGCCGCGGGTGTCGCGGCGGGCGAGAAGGCGCTGCGCGCGAGCGGACTGTTTTCCTCGGTTCGCGTGAGCCGCCGCGGCTCCAGCGTCGTCGTCAACGTCGCTGAGAACAATGTCATCAACAACGTCGCCTTCGAGGGCAACAGCAAGGTCAAGGGCGACCAGCTCCGTCCCGAGATGCAGCTGCGTTCGCGCGGGCCGTTCAGCCCGTCGGTCGCCGCCTCGGATGTCGAGCGAATCAGGGAAATCTACCGCCGCTCCGGCCGCGCCGCCGCCAAGGTCAGCTACCGCACGGTCAATCTGCCGAACGGCCGAATCGACGTCGTCTACACGATCGACGAGGGCGATAAGACCGGCGTGAAGGTCATCAACTTCTCGGGCAACCAGGCCTACTCGAGCGGCAAGCTGGTCGGCCTGATGCAGACGACGGAAATGAATTTCCTGTCGTTCCTCAAGAATACCGACGTCTACGATCCCGACCGCATCTCCTCCGACCTCGAGTTGATCCGCCGCTACTACCTGAAGAACGGCTATGCCGACTTCCAGGTCGTGCGCAACGAAGCCCATTTCGATGCGGCGCAGGGCGGCTACATCGTCAATATCGCGGTGAACGAAGGGCCGCAGTACCGCGTGTCCAACGTCTCGGTTCAGTCGAGCCTTCGCGACGTGCCCGGCGATTCGCTGATGCCGCTGGTCCGCCTGTCCGCCGGCCAGGTCTACAATGGCGACGCTGTCGAGAAGACGGTCGAGGCGCTCACCAAGGCGCTCGCCCGCCGCGGCTACGCGTTCGCGCAGGTCCGCCCGCGCGGCAATCGCAATGCCGCCGCCCAGACGGTCAGCATCGACTTCGTGATCGATGAAGGTCCGCGCGTCTACGTCGAGCGCATCAACGTGCGCGGCAATACCCGCACGCGCGACTATGTCGTGCGCCGCGAGTTCGAGATCGGCGAAGGCGACGCCTACAATCGCGTCCTGATCGACCGCGCCGAGCGTCGCCTCAACAACCTCGGCTACTTCAAGAAGGTCCGCATCACCAACGAGCCGGGCACCGCGCCCGATCGCGTCGTGATCAACGTGGAGGTCGAGGACCAGCCCACCGGCAACTTCTCGGTGTCCGGCGGCTATTCGACGTCCGATGGCTTCATCGCGGAAGTCTCGGTCAGCGAGTCCAACTTCATGGGCCGCGGCCAGTATGTCCGCGCAGCCGCGACCCTGGGTCAGCGCACCAAGGGGCTCGAATTCAACTTCACCGAGCCGTACTTCCTCGATACGCGCGTGGCGGTCGGTTTCGATCTCTACGTGAAGAAGAACACGACCTCGCGCTACAGCGTCTACAACACGACGACCGTGGGCGGCACGCTGCGCGCGGCGATTCCGATCACTGACGAAATCACGGTCGCGCCGCGTTATTCGATCTATTCGACCTACCTGTCGATCCCCAACGATCTGAAGCACCCCTACAACGATTGTAGCTACCCGATCCCGGGCATCACGCCGGGGCCGACGGGCTTCATGCCGGCGAGCATCTTCTACAATTGCGCCACCAATGGCGAGGCCTCGATCGCGATCAAGGCGCAGCAGGGCACGACGATCACGTCGATGTTCGGCTACACGGTGGCCTACAGCACGCTGAACAATCCGAAGAAGCCGACGGACGGCGTCTACGCCTCGCTCAATCTCGACGTCGCCGGCGCCGGCGGCGACCCGCGTTTCATCCGTACGACCGGCGAGGCGCGTTACTATCACGAGATTTTCGACAACGTTGTCGCCTTCGCCCGCATCCAGGGCGGCGCGATGAGCGCCTACGGCGGCTACAAGCTGCGCGTGACCGACCAGTTCAACCCCGGCCCCGCGTTGGTGCGCGGCTTCGCGCCGGGCGGCATTGGCCCGCGCGACATCTCGAACCCCTTCAACTACAAGGGCAATGGGCTCGGTGGTTCGAAGTACATCGGCGCCTCGGTCGAAGCGCAGTTCCCGATCTTCGGCATGCCGCGCGAACTCGGCCTCAAGGGCGCCGTCTTCGCCGACGCCGGCACGGTCTGGGGTTATAGCGGTCGCACGAATTTCACGACGGTGCAGGACGCGATCCTGTACGGTTACAGCCCGGCGATCGCGGGCGTGGGCTGCATCCCCGCCTATTCGGGACCGTGGTTCGGCCCTGGCACCTGTCTGCAGGTCGGCGGCGACACCAAGAAGATTCGCACCTCCGTCGGCGCCTCGCTTCTCTGGGACTCGCCGATGGGCCCGATCCGCTTCGATTTCGCCAAGGCGCTCTCCAAGTCGCCCTACGACCAGACGCAGTTCTTCCGCTTCTCCGGCGGCGGCAGCTTCTGATCCGCGGCTGAGCCAACGAACCGAACGGCCCCTCCGGGGGCCGTTTTCGTTTGCGTCCCGCGCTCGGCCGGCGCCGTCGCCCCGCATTGCGAAGCTCGTGTGCGGCGCTATAAGAACAGACCGCCGTTTGGGCGGAACGGTCCCGCGGACGGCATGAGCGAGCCCTTCTTCTTCTCCCTGACCACAGCGCCGACGGTCGGCGATCTCGCGGCGCTGGTGAACGCGCAATTCGATTCGCAATATGCCGCGCGCCGGATCAAGGGATTGGCGGCGCTCGAGCGCGCCGGTCCGCGCGACCTCTCATTTTTCGATAATCCGCGCTACGGCGACGCGCTGGCTGCGACCCGCGCCGGCGCCTGCCTGCTGCGCCCGGGCGCCTTCGAACGCGCGCCGAAGGGCGTCGCGGCCCTGATCGTCGACCATCCCTATCGCGCCTTCGCGCTGCTCGCGGCGCGCCTCGTCCCTGACAGCCTGCGCGCCGCGCCGATCTTCGCAGAAGGCGTCTCGCCCGATGCCCACGTCCATTCGCAGGCGCGCCTCGAGCCGGGCGTGAATGTCGAGCCGGGCGCGGTGGTCGGCGCCGGCGCGGAGATCGGCTCGGGCACACTTGTGGGCGCCAATGCGGTGATCGGCGCCGGCGTAAGGATCGGTCGCGACTGTTCGATCGGCTCCGGCGCGAGCCTCACGCACGCGCTGCTCGGCGATCGCGTCATTCTTCACCCCGGCGTCCGCGTCGGCCAGGACGGTTTCGGCTTTGCGCTCGGTGCGCGCGGCCATCTCAAGGCGCCGCAGATCGGGCGCGTGATCATTCAGGACGATGTCGAGATCGGCGCCAATTGCACGCTCGATCGCGGCGCGACGCGCGACACGATCGTGGGCGAAGGAACCAAGATCGATAATCTCGTGCAGATCGGCCACAATGTCGTCGTCGGTCGCCATTGCGTCATCGTCGCGCAGGTCGGCGTCGCCGGTTCGACGGAGCTCGGCGACTTCGTCATGGTCGGCGGTCAGACGGGAATCGCCGGCCATCTGTCGATCGGCGCGGGCGCGCGCATCGCCGCGCAATCCGGCGTGATGCGCGACGTGCCGGCCGGCGCGAGCGTCGGCGGAACGCCGGCGCAGGACCTGCGCGTGTTTCTGAAGCGCGCGGCGCATGAACGGCGCGGCCGCGCCGACAAGGAGAAGAGAACGTGACGAGCGAGACGGCCAAGAAACTCGAATCCTTCGACATCCAGAAGATCCTGGCCTCGCTGCCGCATCGCTATCCCTTCCTGCTCGTCGATCGCATCGTCGACATCGATGGCGACGACAGCTGCATCGGCATCAAGAATGTCACGATCAACGAGCCGCATTTCCAGGGCCATTTCCCTGAAAGGCCCGTGCATCCCGGCGTGCTCATCATCGAGGGCATGGCGCAGACGGCCGGCGCGATCTGCATTCAGGCGCACGGCAAGGGCGAGAAGCCGTCTCTCGTCTACTTCATGACGATCGACAAGGCGAAGTTCCGCAAGCCCGTGCTGCCGGGAGACCGGCTCGAATATCACATGAAGAAGCTCAACCAGCGCCGCAACATGTGGTGGTATTCGGGCCGCGCCATGGTCGACGGCCAGCTCGTCTGCGAGGCCGAGATCAGCGCGATGCTCGCGCCGCCGACGGCCTGAGGCGCGCGGCATGGCCGCTGACGTTCATCCGTCGTCCGTCGTCGCGCCGGGCGCGCGGATCGGGGCGGGCGTGAAGATCGGCCCGTTCTGCGTCGTCGGCGAACATGTCGAACTCGCAGAGGGCGTCGAACTCGTTTCGCATGTCTCGCTCGCCGGGCGGACGACCATCGGCGCTCGGACGAGAATCTACCCCTTCGCCGCGCTCGGCCATCCGCCGCAGGATCTGAAATATCGCGGCGAGGAAACGACGCTCGCCATCGGCAAGGACTGCATCGTCCGGGAGGGCGTCACCGCCAATCCCGGCACATCGGGCGGCGGTATGCGGACGATCATCGGCGACCGTTGCGTCCTGCTCGCGCAGGCGCATGTCGGCCACGACAGCCGTATCGGCAATGACGTCATCCTGTCGAACAACGTCATGATCGCCGGTCATGTGCGCGTCGGCGATTTCGCCATCCTCAGCGGCGGCGTCGCCGTGCATCAATTCGCGCGCGTCGGCGCCCATGCCTTCGTCGGCGGCGTCACCGGGCTCGAGGGCGACCTCGTGCCCTTCGGTCTGGCCTTCGGCAATCGCGCGCATCTGGTGGGTCTCAATCTCGTCGGCCTGCGTCGCCGCAATTTTTCGCGCGAGACCATCGCCAACCTGCAGGCGGCCTATCGTCTGATCTTCGAGGGCGAAGCGCCGCTTGCCGCGCGCATCGACGAACTGGAATCGTCGCTCGCCGCCGATCCGCATGTCGCACACCTCGTCGCCTTCCTGCGCGAAGGCGGCGACCGACCCTTGTGCCGGCCGCGTCGTAGCGCGGGCGCGGACGAATGAAGCTCTTCCTCGTTGCCGGTGAAAAGTCCGGCGATCTGCTCGGCGCCAAGCTGATGCAGGCGCTGCGCCTTCTCGCGCCCGGAGTGCGGATCGAGGGCGTCGGCGGCGAGGCGATGATTCGTGAAGGGCTGCGCAGTTTCTTCCCGCTGGAAGACATCGCGGTCATGGGCTTCACGTCGGTGATCGCGCATCTGCCGCGTTTGCTTCGCCGCATCGACGAGACCGCGCGTGAAATCGTCGACACGAAGCCCGACGCGCTCGTCATCATCGACAGCCCGGATTTCACTCATCGCGTCGCGCGAAAAGTGCGCGCGCTGGCGCCCGCGATTCCGATCGTCGACTACGTCAGTCCCTCGGTCTGGGCGTGGCGGCCGGGCAGGGCGCCGGCCATGCGCGCCTATGTCGATCGCGTGCTCGCGCTGTTTCCGTTCGAGCCAGCGGCGCATGAAAAGCTGGGCGGCCCGCCCTGTGTCTTCGTCGGCCACCCGCTCGTCGAACATCTCGACGAACTGCGTCCCGATGCGGAAGATGCGCGCGACCGCGAAAACGATCCCGCCGTATTCCTGCTGATGCCGGGCTCGCGGCGCTCCGAGATCGAACGGCTGATGCCGGTCTTCGGCCAGGTGCTGCATCGCGTCGCGCAGCATGGCCGTCGTATGGAAGTCATCCTGCCCGCTGTCTCGCATCTCGAAGACGCCATTCGCGAGGAGCTGCGCTCCTGGCCCTACAAGCCGGAAGTCGTGCTCGGCGATCAGGCGAAACTCGCCGCCTTCCGCCGCGCGCGCGCGGCGCTCGTCGCGTCCGGCACGGTCACGCTCGAACTCGCGCTTTCCGGCGTGCCCATGGTCGTCGCCTACAAGGTCTCGCGCGTCGAGGAGCTGGCCAAGCATTTCATCGACGTGCCCTCGATCGTTCTCGCCAATCTGGTGCTGGGCCAAAATGTCGTGCCCGAATTCATCCAGCGCGACTGCAATGAAGCGACGCTCGCCAATGCGCTGGCGCCGCTGTTCACGCACGGCGCGCAGCGCGACCGGCAGGTGGAAGCGTTCCGGAATATCGATCGCGCGCTGACGCCGGCAAATGGCGAGGCGCCGAGCATTGCGGCGGCGCGCAACGTCCTGGAGGTCGCGACAATGAAAAAGCCCGGCCGGAGGCCGGGCTAGAGTTCTGGAGGTTACAGATTGCGTGCGCGTATCAGAACGCGCGCGCCGCGCGAATGCGCAGACGGTACAGATTGTTCTGGCTCTTGAACGCCGGCAGTCCGCGCGCGATCAAAGCGGCGTCCGGCGCCAGGCCGACCGGGCGGCTGGTGACGCCATGCTGCCAGGTGAGTTCCGTGCCGAGCTCGAAGCCCTTCACCGGATTCCACATCAGGCCGGTCGCCACCAGGAACTCCTTGTAGTTGGTGACCCCGACGCCGAAGTTCGTCGAGCCCCACGCGGCGGCGCCTGCCGCCGGGTTCAGCGCATTCGCGGAATAGTTCACCTGGTAGTAGTCAGCGGTGAGCGTCGAGCTCAGCGACGGCGTCCAGTAGTGACGGAATGCGGCATCGATCGCGAAGGCTGTTCCGACTTCGCAGCGGCCCGAATAGGTCCACACGCAATCGGATTCGAGTGAGCCGCCGTGCCAGCCGTTGCCGGAGGAGATTCGGCCGCCGCCGACGCCGTAGCCCGTCGTGGCGTACACGCCGCCATTGTACGACAGGTTGCTGCCATCGACGTAGCCCATCGCGCCGCGCGCGAAGGTCGCCTGCAGCCACAGCACGTCGCCCTTCGCGAGCATGCCGAGGTTGAATTTCAGGCCGCCCTGCACGGCGAAGCCCATGCGGTCGTCCTTGGCGAGGACGGTATTGACGGGGAGAACGACGCCAGGAATGGCGATGCCGCCGGTCGCGAACAGGCCGACGCCGACGCGATGGATCGCGCCGGAAAGCTGCGCCGAGCCCCAGGGCTGGTCGATGCGCAGATTGGCGACGATGTCGGGCATGCGCGTGCCCAGATATTGCGACAGCGGCGCGCCGACGACGACCGGCGTGGTCAGCGCGATCGTGTTGCCGCCCGGCGCGCGATGCGAGACCGAGTCCTCGATCGCCAGCGTCGCGGAGAAGCCGCCGCCGAGACGCGCGGTATAGCCGAGCGCGTTGACCGTCTGCACCGAGCCGCGCAGGCCGGTATATCCGACCGCGTTGGCGTAGAAGTCGAAGAAGGACTGGACGCGGCCCATCGTGATGCCGGCGAACTGGATGAAGCCCTTGTCGAGTATGGTCGACTCGCGCGACGCCTGCGTTCCGAGGCCCGGCAGGCCGAGAATGCCGTTCGAGAGCGCGCCCGTGTTGGCGGTGGCGCCGGCGCCGAAATAGGAGACGACACGGATGTAGCTGCGCACCGTGCCCCACGGCGACTGCGTGCGGGCGTCGAGTTCGACGCGGCCTTCCGTGCCCCAGCCGACGGCGTCGCGCGACACGCCGGGGATGATGCCCGGAGCAAAGCCGCCGCCCGCGGCGATGGCCGCGAAGGTCGTGTTGTTGACGCCGCCCGCGATGTTCAGGTTCGGCAGGTTGATACGGTACGGGGTATTGGAAATCGCGATTTCCGATTTGACGAGACCGCCGACGCGCAGGCAGGTGTCCGTGCCGGGAATGTAGAAGAAGCCGGCGCCATAGGCGTCGCAGATCTTCACGTATTGAACGGGCGCGGCCTTGCGGGTCGGCAGATCGGCTGCATGGCCGACCGTCGCTGTCGCCAGCGCCGCGGCGCAGCCGAGAAGCGCAGTCTTGAACAATCGCATGTTAAGTCCCTCTAGACAGGCGCACAACGGCTATCGTTCGCAGGGCCCGCGAACGTCCCGCCGGAGGCGCGTTTCATTGCAACATCGCCGTGGGACAGCCCCCGCGCCCGTGAACAATGTTGGGCGTGATCTAGGGGGCGCACATGACGGTTCCGTGTCGGATTGTGCGCCGCAGCGGGGTCTAGCGTTCTGTTTTAGAAGGTGTTGCGGGCGGGCAACGTCATCGTCACGTAATCGTTTCGTCATAAACTATCGCAGCGCTCTGAGAGGGCGGCGAATTATCGAACGCAGAACGAAAACGGCCGCCCGAGGACGGCCGTCCACGAATGCGATTTATTCGCGTGTCAGCGCTTGCTGACCGGCACGTAGTCGCGGCGCGGGGCGCCGGTGTAGAGCTGGCGCGGACGGCCGATCTTCTGGTGCGGGTCTTCGATCATTTCCTTCCACTGCGCGATCCAGCCGACGGTGCGCGCGACCGCGAACAGCACGGTGAACATGGAGGTCGGGAAGCCCATCGCCTTCAGCGTGATGCCCGAATAGAAATCGATGTTCGGATAGAGCTTCTTCTCGATGAAATATTCGTCGTGCAGCGCGATGCGTTCGAGCTCCACGGCCACGTCGAGCAGCGGATCGTCCTTGATGCCGAGTTCGCGCAGCACCTCGTGGCAGGTCTTCTGCATGATCTTCGCGCGCGGGTCGTAGTTCTTGTAGACGCGGTGGCCGAAGCCCATCAGGCGGAACGGGTCGTTCTTGTCCTTCGCCTTGGCGACGAACTTCGGAATATTGTCGACCGAGCCGATCTCGGTGAGCATCTTCAGCGCCGCTTCGTTCGCGCCGCCGTGCGCCGGGCCCCAAAGGCAGGCGATGCCGGCCGCGATGCAGGCGAAGGGATTGGCGCCCGAGGAGCCGGCCAGACGCACCGTCGAGGTCGACGCGTTCTGCTCGTGGTCGGCGTGCAGGATGAAGATGCGGTCGAGCGCGCGCGACAGGATCGGATTGACCTTGTACTCCTCGCACGGCACAGCGAAGCACATGCGCAGGAAGTTCGACGTATAGTCGAGCGAATTCTGCGGATAGACGAACGGCTGTCCGGCCACGTACTTGAACGCCATCGCCGCCAGCGTCGGGATCTTCGCGATCATGCGCATCGAGGCGATCATGCGCTGGTGCGGGTCCGAGATGTCCGTCGAGTCGTGATAGAAGGCCGAGAGCGCGCCGACCGAGCCGACCATGACGGCCATCGGATGCGCGTCGCGACGGAAGCCCTGGAAGAAGCGGGCCATCTGCTCGTGCACCATCGTGTGACGCGTCACGCGATAATCGAAGTCGGCCTTCTGCGCGGCTGTCGGCAGTTCGCCGTACAGCAGCAGATAGCAGGTCTCGAGGAAGTCGCCGTTCTCGGCGAGCTGCTCGATCGGATAGCCGCGATGCAGCAGCACGCCTTCGTCGCCGTCGATGTAGGTGATCTGGGACTCGCAGCTCGCCGTCGACGTGAAACCGGGGTCGTAGGTGAACATCCCGGTCTTGCCGTAGAGCGCGCCAATGTCGATCACCGACGGTCCGATACTGCCGGCCCGCACCTTGGCCTCGAAATTCGTATCGCCGACTTTGATCGTGCCGGTTTCTGCGGTCATGGAGCGCCCCTGCAAGTTGAGGCCGAACGTCGCTGGGCGCTGAAATGACAAGCCGAATCCAGCCTGCTTGCGCCGCCCGATATCGGCGATTGTGCGTCGCATTATGGGTAGCGCATCCCCCCCGTGGGTTCAAGCGCGCGAAAGCCCGTGGCGACTGCGACTTTCAGTGGGGCTGGGCGCGTCAGACGCCCGCCTGATCGGCGATCCGCGCCAGGCTTTCATCGCGCCCGAGCGTCTCCAGCACATCGAAGATGCCGGGCGATGTCGTCTTGCCGGTCAGCGCCGCGCGCAGGGGCTGAGCGAGGTCGCCGAGCTTGGCGCCGCTCTCCTCGGCCTGCGCGCGCACCGCGGCTTCCGTCGCCGCGGCGGTCCATTCCGTCAGAGCGGCAAGGCGCGGATGCAGCGCCGCCAGATGCGCGCGCCCCTTGGCGATCAGTTCGGCCGCCTTCGGCTCGAGCTTCAGCGGGCGCTGGTCGAACAGATAGTCGGCGCTGTCGGAGAGCTGCACCAGCGTCTTGGCGCGTTCCTTCAGGCCCGGCATGGCCTTCAGCAATTGCGCGCGCTTCCTGTCGTCGAGCGCGGCGAGTTTCTCGGGGCCTCGCGCTAGATAGGGCCAGGTGTCGATCAGCGCCTGCGTCAGCTCCGCATCGTCGGCTGCGCGCATGTAATGGCCGTTCATGTTCTCGAGCTTCACAAAGTCGAAGCGCGCGGGCGAACGATGCACCTGCGCGAGATCGAAGGCCTCGATCATCTCGGACGTCGAGAAGAATTCGCGGTCGCCCTGGCTCCAGCCGAGGCGCACGAGATAATTGCGCAGCGCCTCCGGCAGGTAGCCCATGGCGCGATAGGCGTCGACGCCGAGCGCGCCGTGCCGCTTCGACAGTTTCGCGCCGTCAGCGCCGTGGATCAGCGGAATATGCGCCCACGCGGGGATAGCCCATCCCATCGCCTGATAGATATGCGACTGGCGCGCGGCATTGGTCAGATGGTCGTCGCCGCGAATGATCTGCGTGACGCCCATGTCGTGATCGTCGACGACCACGGCGAGCATGTAGGTCGGCGTGCCGTCGGAGCGCAGCAGAACGAGATCGTCGAGATCCTTGTTCGGAAACACGACGCGGCCCTGCACGGCGTCCTCGATCACGGTCTCGCCCGTCTGCGGCGCCTTGAGCCGCACCACAGGCTTGACGCCACGCGCCTGCGCTTCCGCGACCTGCTCGGGCGAAGCCTCGCGCCAGCGCCCGTCGTAACGCGGCGGACGGCCTTCCTTGCGCGCGAGATCGCGCATTTCGGTCAGTTCTTCCGGCGTCGCGTAGCAATGATAGGCCGCGCCCTTCGTCAGCAATTCCTGCGCGACCTCGGCGTGCCGCGATGCGCGGGAAAATTGGTAGATGACGTCGTCGTCCCACTTGAGCCCGAGCCAGGCCAGACCGTCGATGATTTCCTTGATGGCGGCATCCGTCGAGCGTTCGCGGTCGGTGTCCTCGATGCGCAGCAGCATCTTGCCGCCGTTCTTGCGGGCATAGAGCCAGTTGAACAGCGCCGTGCGCGCGCCGCCGATGTGCAGGAAGCCGGTGGGCGAGGGGGCAAAGCGCGTGACGGGCGTGGACATGGGAGACCTTCGGGCGACCTGCGGGCGGGCGCGGCCGGGCCGCGCTCTATTCGGGAAAAGACGAAATTCGTCGCTGCGCGACGAAGGGCGCCCCTGTAACATGGGCGGGTCCGGGCCAAAAGGGGCGGGCCGGGCGGTTTTGTGACGTAATTCATTTGCGAGTGGGGGCGTGGCGAAGGTCGCCGTAGGTCAGGCGCAGGAGGAGCGCGAAGCCACGACCGGCTTCGGCGCGCGCTTGGTCGCGCTCCTGCAGGCCTTGCGTGAGAGATTCGCCGCCGCGATCGAGGAGGAATACGCGTATCGGCGCCCCTCGCTCTGGCTGCCGGTAGCGGCCGGCGCGGGCGCGATCCTGTCGCTGACCGCCGACCGCGAGCCCTCGCTGGCGGCGTCCTGCGTGGCGCTCGCGCTCTTGTCGGCTCTGGCCTTCGTGGTGCGCGCCCGGCGCGGCGTCTTCGCGATCGCTGTGGCCTTCGCGGCCATTGCTGCCGGCCTCGTGGCGCAGGGCCTGCGCACATGGCGTGTGGCCGCGCCCGTCGTCGCGCGCCCCATGACGATGGAGATCACCGGTTTCGTCGAGCAGGTCGACCTGCGCCGCTCGGGCGCGCGCTTCACCGTACGTCTGACTTCGGCGCAAAATCTCGACAATGCCGCCATGCCGTTTCGCGTGCGGCTCACTACCAATCGTGCGCCCGATTTCGAGGCCGGCGCGCATATCGCGCTCAAGGCCCGCCTGATGCCGCCCGCGCGCGCCGCGCTGCCCGGCGGCTACGATTTCGCGCGCGACGCTTACTTCATGCGGATCGGGGCCGTCGGCAATGCGCTCGGCCGCATCGAACGGCTAGAGCCGCCCGAGCCCGCGCCGCTGACCTTGCGCCTGTCGGCGATGATCGACCGCTTCCGTAACGCGCTGGTGCAGCGCGTGACCGAAAAGATGCCCGGCGACGTCGGCGCCATCGCCGCCGCCATGGTGGCCGGCAAGCGCGACCATCTCTCGCGCGAAGCCCGCGAGTTGATCCGCGAGGCCGGCATTTTCCACATCATCACCATCGCGGGCGTGCAGATGACGCTGGTCGCGGGCATCTTCTTCATCGGCCTGCGCCGTCTGCTCGCGATGTCGCAGACGCTGGCGCTCAACTACCCCATCAAGAAATGGGCGGCCGTTCTCGCCATCCTCGGCGCCATCGCCTACGACGTCTTCACCGGCTCGCGCGTCGGCGCCGAACGCGCGTTGGTCATGACGATCATCATGCTGCTTGCGGCCGTGTTCGACCGGCCGTCCGTGTCGATGCGCAATCTCGCGCTTGCCGTGCTTTTCGTCGTGCTGGTCGAGCCCGAGGCCTTGATGGGCGCGAGCTTCCAGTTGTCCTTCGCGGCCGTCGCCGCGCTTGTCGCGGTCTGGGAGGCGCGGCTTGCGGCGCAGGCGCGCGCCCGCACCGCGCCGCTCGGCAATGTGCGCCCGGGCAGGGCGGGCGAGTGGATGGCGTGGATCTCGGAGGCGCGCTGGCATGGGCTCGGCGCGGTTCTGTTCGCCACGCTCTGCGCGACCTCGGCCACGGCCTCCTTCATGGCCGCCGATTTTCACGAACTCTCGCCTTACGTATTGATCGGCAATCCGCTGACGCTCGCCATCATCGAATTCTTCGCCGTGCCGGCCGCGCTGGCCGGCGCCGCGCTCTATCCGCTCGGCCTCGATGGCCCGGTCTGGCTGTGGCTCGGGCTTGGCATCGACATCATTCTGGCGGCCGCGCGCATGCTGGCCTCGCTGCCGGCGGCGACCGTCCACCTGCGCGAATTCGCGCCCTGGGCGCTACCCTTCCTGTCGATGGCGGTCCTGTCGGCGACGATCTGGCGCACGAATCTGCTGCGCCTGACCGCGCTGCCCTTTCTCGCCATCGGCCTGGTCGGCGCGACGCATGGTCCGCGCTGGGATGTCGCGATCCAGCCGAATGGAGAAAGCGCCGCCGTGCGCAATTCGCAGGGCGAACTCGTCACGCTGGGCCGCTTCTCGGGCTTCACCGGCGAGCAATGGCTGCGCGCCGACGCCGACGGCCGCGAGCCCCGCGCCGCGCATACCGCGCCTTGCGACAAGCGCGGATGCACGGCGCGCTTGAGCGACGGTGGGGCACTGGCGCTGGTCTCGGATTTCTCGGCTCTCGTCGAGGATTGCGAGCGCGCCAAAATTCTCGTGACCTCGCTCTACGCGCCCTGGGGCTGCAAGGCGCCTTTGGTGATCGACCGCCGCAAGCTCGAGGAAACCGGCGCGATCACGCTGCGGTTCGAAGGCGGCAGGACGATCATGCAGACCGCGCGTGCGGCGGGCGAGGACCGGCCCTGGTCGCCCGCCCCGAAACGCCGGCCTTCTCGCGCAGCGGCGGAGGCCTTGGGCAATGGTGGCGAACCGGCCGAAGCGCCGGAGGCGGTGAGCGGGCTGGATCGGCTGGATTGAGGCGAAGGTTGCTCTGAAAACCGGGACCGCCGGCCTTCAGGCCGGCTAGCTTGCGCTGATGTGGCGCGCCGGCCCGAAGGCCGGCGGTCCCGGCTGACGCGTCGCCATTTCCTGCGAAATTGCGGCGTCATGCCCGGGCTTGTCCCGGGCATCTACGCCGGGCAGCCCGGAAACCAGACGAAAATCGCGCAAATCGGTCAACGTGGATGGCCGGGTCAGCCCCGGCCATGAGCCGTCGGCCGCCCCTGTGCGCGCCCCTCAATACTTCCTGAGCAAACTCACCAGCTTGCCCTGGATTCTCACGCGATCCGGCCCGAAAATCCGGGTTTCGTAGGCGGGATTGGCGGCTTCGAGCGCGATCGAGGCGCCGCGCTTGCGCAGGCGCTTCAGCGTCGCTTCCTCGTCGTCGATCAGCGCGACGACGATATCCCCGGTGTCGGCGGTGTCCTGCTTCTTCACGATGACCGTGTCGCCCTCGAAAATGCCGGCCTCGATCATCGAATCGCCGCGCACTTCCAGCGCGTAATGCTCGCCGGACGACAGAAAGTCCGGCGGCATCGGGATGGTATGGCTGCGGCTCTGGATCGCGGAGATCGGCGTGCCCGCCGCGATCCGGCCCATGACGGGGATCGAGACATGCGCGGGCCCGTCGTCCTCGTGCGGGGCAGGCGAGTGCGTCCGCACGCGGCCGAGATTGCCCTCGATCACCGACGGCGAGAATCTCGCGCGCGAGGGGCCGGGTGTGGAGGCTTCCGGCAGTTTGATGACTTCCAGCGCGCGGGCGCGGTTCGGCAGGCGGCGGATGAAGCCGCGCTCCTCCAGCGCCATGATGAGGCGATGAATGCCCGACTTGGAGCGCAGGTCGAGCGCATCCTTCATCTCGTCGAAAGAGGGCGGCACGCCCGTCTCTTTCAGCCGCTCGTGGATGAAGCGCAGCAATTCGTTCTGCTTGCGGGTCAACATGCGCCCAGTTCCTTTTCCGCGCGCCGAAATTCGAATCGGCGGCCCTGCCCGTACGCCCTTAAACTGAATCGCACCCTTAAACAAAGCATGAACGAAACGCTATATGTTCGCGGTGTGTTCTGTCAACGCGATAATTGCGGCCCGAGCCCGGCGTTCGCGCCTATACTGGCTAGAGGCGGGCCCGCCGCCCGCTTCAGGGAGGGCCACATGTACGCAGCCATCCGCCAGGCCAAGGCCAAACCCGGACATGCCGACGAACTCGCGCGCCTCATCAAGAAGGGCGCGGTGTCCATCGTCTCCAGCGTTCCGGGATTTTTGGGCTATTACGTCGTTTATGCCGGCGACGACACGGTGACAGCCATCAGCGTGTTCAACACGGTGCAGGGCGCGGAGGAATCGAACCGTCGCGCGACCGCGTGGATCGAGAAGAATCTCGGGCCGCTGCTGGCGGGCGAGGCGCGGGTGACGGCGGGACCGGTGATCGTGCATTCGCTGCCGTAGGCGGCGATCGACATCCGCTTCCCTCATGCTGAGGAGCGATGCGCAGCATCGCGTCTCGAAGCATAGCAACGCTCGGAATCGTGCTGCGGCCATCCTTCGAGACGACGGCCTCGCCGGCTCCTCAGGATGAGGATGCCTGTGGAGCTTTGCGCTTCGAACTTACGACGCCTCCGGCGCCTCGTCGTCCTCGTGCGTTTCGGTCGTGTAGGCCATGTCGAAGATCGAGGCGGCGGCCTTGAGCCAGATCTCGCGCTCCTTCATCGGCCAGGCGGCGCCGGGCGCGGGCAGGGTGGAGATCAGCGTGGCGATCAGCGGATGCTCGGTCGCCTTGCGCGCGGTCGTCGGGCTCGTGAGTTTGACGGCTTCCTCGTGCACGGCCTTGGCGATCGCCAGCCGCTGCTCGACGGCGTCGATTTCGCCGTGGCGGTAGCGCGGATCGGGCGTCACCATCAGCGGCCCGAGCGGCGTCAGGCCCTCCCGATCGGCGACAAGCGGCGCCGCCTGCTCCTCGAGGATGCCGAGGGCGGCGCGATCGCGGTCGAGCCACTCGTCCTCGTTGTCGGACATGACGGGCGGGGAATTGGGATTGATCTTGAGTCTGCTCATGGCGGCGAGCCCTGCGACACGTGGGGAGCTTGCATGTTAGCCGGCGAAAGTTGCCTGCGGATTAAGGAGACGGCGGCAATTTCCACCTGTTGACCTCGCCTGCCGCCTCACGGAACCTGCGCGCCGAAAAATCCGGGAGGAACACATGGGTCTGGTGGACGGCAAGGTTGCGATCATCACGGGCGGCACGAGCGGCATCGGCGCGCGCACGGTGGAATTGTTCGTGGAAGAGGGCGCGCAGGTCGTCTTCACCGGGCGCCGTGCGGCGGAAGGCGCGGCCGTGGCGGGCCCGCTCGGCGGCAAGGCGGTGTTCATGCAGGCGGACGCCACCAGCGAGGCCGACTGGGTTCGTGTCGTGGGCGAGACGAAAGCGAAATTCGGGGGCATTGACTGCCTGTTCAACAATGCCGGCGGCCCCGCGCCGACCGGCGGCATCGCGGGCATTCCTGTCGACGGTTTCGACGACGCCATGGCGCTGCTGGTGCGCTCGGTCATGCTCGGCATGAAGCATGTCGCCCCCGTCATGGTGGCGCAGCGTTCGGGTGCGATCGTCAACAACGCCTCGATCGCCGCGCATCTGGCGGGTTATTCCTCCTCCATGATCTACGGCGCGGCCAAGGCGGCCGTGAAACACCTCACCACCTGCGTCGGCATGGAGCTGGGCGAGAGCAATGTGCGCGTCAATTCGGTGTCGCCCGGCGCGATCGCCACCGGCATTCTGGCGAAGGCGCTCGGCATGGATGCGGCCAAGGCGGACCGGATCGCGGAAGGCATGAAGGCCGGCTTCGCCAAGGCCCAGCCGATCCCGCGCGCCGGCCTGCCGGAGGACATCGCGCAATGCGTGCTGTTCCTGGCGTCCGATCGCGCGAGCTTCATCAACGCCACGGATATCGTGGTCGACGGCGGCGTGATCGGCGGCCGGCAATATTCGCCGCATCAGGAAATGCTGAAGCAGACGAAGACGGCGCTAGGGATCGGGTAGCGGGCAAACTCGGGTCTGAACCCCTCCCCCACAAGGGGGGAGGGAGCAGATTGTTGCTTACCCCTCCCGAAACGGCTGGGTCAGCATCCGGTCCAGCCGCAATTCCCGCTCGTCCCGCAGGATCGGCAGTCCGACCGTCATCCCCTCGTGCCCGCCGGTCGGCGCCGGCTTGTAGACGCCAAAAATCCGGTCCCACAGCGAAAGATTGAATCCAAAGTTCGAATGCGTTTCCGCCGGCACGATCGAATGATGCACGCGGTGCATATCCGGCGTCACGATCAGCGCGCGCACGAATGGCTCCAGTCGCTTCGGCAGCGTCGCGTTGGCGTGGTTGAACATGGCGAGCCCGTTCAACATGACCTCGAAGGCGAGCGCCGCCCAGGCCGGCGCGCCGAGCGCGACGACGGCCGCGATCTTGAGCGCGAAGGAAATCGCGAGCTCGAAGGGGTGGAAGCGCAGCGCCGACGTCAGGTCGTAATCGAGATCGGCATGGTGCATGCGGTGCAGCCGCCACAGCACGGGAATGCGGTGGAAGGCGACATGCTGCGCCCAGATGACGAAATCGAGCACGAGGATCGAGACGAGGCCCGCCAGCCACGACGGCGCGGCGAGCGCGTTGAACAGGCCCCAGCCGCGCCCCTGCGCCCACAGGGCGACGCCGGTCAGCGCGAACGGGAAAATCGCGCGCACGACGAGGGCGTCGACGACGATCAGGCCGAGATTGGACGGCCACCGCCTGAGGCGCCCGAATTCGGGACGCCGGCGCGGCGCGAGAACCTCCCACAAGGCCACGGCCATGAAGATGGCGAGCGCCGAAACCAGTCGAATTTGCGAGTCCTGCGTCACTTTCCCGCCCTGCTTGCGCTCGACCCCGCGTCGCGTTGACTTCCCCGCGCCAAAAAACGAAAACACGGGGCAGATTCAGGGAAATCCATGCCGTCAGTCACGCTGATCGACAATTACGACAGTTTCACCTTCAACCTGGTGCACTATCTGGGCTCTCTCGGCGCGGATGTCACGGTGTGGCGCAACGACGCGCGCTCGGTCGCCGACATCATGGCCGACGCCCCGGACGCCATCGTGCTGTCGCCGGGCCCCTGCACGCCGCGCGAGGCGGGCATCTGTCTCGACCTCATCCACGCCGCGAGCCCGACCATCCCGATGTTCGGCGTCTGCCTCGGCCACCAGTCGATGGGAGAGGCCTTTGGCGGCGACGTCATCCGCGCGCCCTTGCCGATCCACGGCAAGGTCGACCAGATCCTGCATTCCGGCCAGACCGTTTTCCATGGCGTCAACGGCGCCTTCAAGGCGACGCGCTATCATTCGCTGGTGGTGGATCGCAAGACGCTGCCGGCCGAACTCGTGATCACCGCCGAGACGGCCGACGGCCTGATCATGGGCCTGTCGCACCGCACGCGGCCCTCGCACGGCGTCCAGTTCCATCCCGAGAGCATCGCCTCGGAGCACGGCAAGACCATTCTTCGCAATTTCCTCGATCTGGCGAGCCGCTGGAACGACACCCAACGCAAGGCCGCCTGAGCGATGGACGCGTTCAAACCCTATCTGGCCAAGGTGGCGACGGGCGCGCGCTTGAGCGCCGACGAGGCGCGCGCCGCCTTCGACGACATGCTGTCGGGCGAGGTCACGCCCTCGCAGATGGGCGCTTTCCTGATGGCTCTTCGCGTACGCGGAGAAACCGTCGAGGAGATCACCGGCGCCGTCACGGCGATGCGTGCGAAAATGTTGCGCGTAAATGCGCCCGAAGGCGCGATCGATATCGTCGGCACCGGCGGCGACGGCCACGGCTCCTACAATGTTTCGACCGTCTCGGCGCTGATCGTCGCGGGCTGCGGCGTGCCTGTCGCCAAGCACGGCAATCGCGCAGCGTCGTCACGGTCGGGCGCGAGTGACGTCCTGACCGCGCTCGGCGTCAAGATCGGCATTCCCGCCGATGCGGTCGCGGCCTGCGTGCGCGAAGCCCATGTCGGCTTCATGATGGCGCAGACCCATCACGCCGCGATGCGCCACGTCGGCGCGACGCGCGTGGAATTGGGCACGCGCACAATCTTCAATATCCTCGGTCCGCTCTCCAACCCGGCCGGCGTCAAGCGCCAGCTGCTCGGCGTTTTCTCCCGCGAATGGCTGGTGTCGATGGCGGAAACCCTTCGCACGCTCGGCTCCGAGCGCGTCTGGCTGGTGCACGGCTCCGACGGTCTCGACGAGATGACGACGACCGGCGTGACGCACGTCGTCGAACTGAAGGACGGGAATATCCACGCCTTCGACATCACGCCCGAGGACGCCGGGCTGAAGCGCGCCACGCTCGCCGATCTCAAGGGCGGCGATCCCTCGCACAACGCTGCCGCTCTGACCGCTGTGCTCGATGGCGCGCACGGCCCCTATCGGGACATCGCGATCCTCAATTCCGCCGCGGCGCTGATCGTCGCCGGCAAGGCCGCCAATCTGACGGAAGGCGCGGCGCTGGCCGCGCGATCGATCGACGAGGGCAGGGCGCGCGCTGCGCTCGCGCGCCTCGTCGCCGTCTCCAACGCCGACGGGAGCCATTGATATGCCGGACATCCTGCGCAAGATCGAAGCCTACAAGCGGCGCGAGATCGCAGAGGCCAAGGTGCGGATGCCCTTCAAGACGCTGGAGCGTCAGGCGCGCGAGCACGACCCGACGCGCGGTTTTTTGCGCGCGATCGAGCGGCAGCATTCCCAGGGCCGCATCGCGCTGATCGCCGAGATCAAGAAGGCGAGCCCCTCCAAGGGCGTGATCCGCGAGGATTTCGATCCCTCGAAGCTCGCCAAGGCCTATGAGGAGGGGGGCGCGACCTGCCTGTCGGTGCTGACCGACGCGCCCTCGTTCCACGGCTCGCTCGCCAATCTCGAACTCGCGCGCAAGGCGGCCGTCATGCCGGCCTTGCGCAAGGATTTCATGCTCGACCCCTACCAGGTCTACGAAGCCCGTGCGAACGGCGCCGACTGCATTCTCATCATCATGGCCTGCGTCGACGATACGGCCGCCAAGGCCCTGAACGCAGCGGCGCACGACCTGCGCATGGATGTGCTGGTGGAAGTGCACGACGAGGAAGAGCTGAAGCGCGCGCTGCAGCTCGAAGCCAAACTCATCGGCGTCAACAACCGCGACCTGCATACGTTCAAGGTCGATCTCGCGACCACCGAGCGGCTGGCGCCGAAAGTCCCGAAGGACAAGATCGTCGTCGCCGAAAGCGGCATCGAGACCCATGCCGATTGCGTTCGACTTGAACGCGCGGGCGTCGCGACTTTCCTGGTCGGCGAGACGCTGATGCGCAAGAAGGACGTCGCGCAGGCGACCCGCGATCTGCTGGTCGGCGAAACCGCCAAGGCCAACGCTTCGTGAGCAGACTGACGCATCTGTCCGACGCCGGCGAGGCGCGGATGGTCGATGTCTCCGACAAGGCCGCCACCGATCGCGTCGCGGTCGCGCAAGGCCATGTCGTGATGGAGCGCGACACGCTGACGCTGTGCATGTCCGGCAACGCCAAGAAGGGCGACGTTCTCGGCGCCGCGCGCATCGCTGGCGTCATGGCGGCGAAGAAGACGAGCGAACTGATCCCGCTCTGCCACCCGATCGCGCTGACCAAAGTGACGGTCGATCTGGAAGCGGACGAGTCTCTGCCCGGCGTTCGCGTGACCGTGACCGCCAAGACCACGGGCCAGACAGGCGTCGAGATGGAAGCGCTGACGGCCGTTTCCGTCGCCTGCCTCACAATCTACGACATGCTGAAGGCCGCCGATCGCGGGATGCGTATCGAAGGCGTGACGCTGACGGAAAAGCGCGGCGGCAAGTCGGGCGACTGGCGGCGGCGGAAATAACCTGAACCCTCATGCTGAGGAGGCGGCGAAGCCGCCGTCTCGAAGCATGGGGATTGCGGCCATCCTTCGAGACGCGATGCTGCGCATCGCTCCTCAGGATGAGGCGCTCGGTTGTATGAAGGCGTTTAGAAATGGCCCCCAAAAACCTCCTCCCCGTCGCCGACGCGCTGGCGAAAATCCTCGCCGGCGCTTCGCCGATCGCCGATATCGAAACCGTCCCGCTGAACGCAGCCTTCGGCCGCACGCTCGCGCGCGATCTCGTCTCCACCCGCACGCAGCCGCCCTTCGATGTCTCGGCCATGGACGGCTACGGCCTGCGCGCCGCCGATCTGACGGCGCCTGAAAAGCGCGTGCTTCTTGTGGGCGAAAGCGCCGCGGGCCGTGGTTTTTCGGGCGCGGTGAAGGCAGGCGAATGCATCCGCATCTTCACCGGCGCGCCTGTGCCCGCCGGCGTCGATACGGTGCTCATCCAGGAAGACGCGATCGTCGAGGGCGCCATGATCGGCGCGCGCGAGAGCGTGCGCGCAGGCCAGCACATTCGCATTGCCGGCGTCGATTTCCGCGAAGGCGAAGTGGGCCTCAAGGCTGGCGCGCGGCTCGGCCCCGCCGAACTCGCCCTCGCCGCCGCGATGAATCATGCAACCGTTCCCGTCGCGCGAAAACCGCGCGTCGCGATTCTGGCGACCGGCGACGAACTTGTCGCGCCGGGTCAGACGCCCGGACCGGACCAGATCGTCTGCTCCAATCCCTTCGCGGTCGCGGCCTATGTCGAAGGCGCGGGCGGCGAAGCCATCGACCTCGGCATCGCCGGCGACGAATTTTCCGCGCTCGAACGCGCCATCGCGAACGCGCGCGAACTGAAGGCCGACATTCTCGTCACGCTCGGCGGCGCCTCGGTCGGCGACCACGATCTCGTGCAATCCGCGCTGACGAAAGAGGGCATGGAGCTCGGCTTCTGGCGCATCGCCATGCGTCCCGGCAAGCCGCTGATTCACGGGCGTCTCGGCGACATGCACATCATGGGCCTGCCGGGCAATCCCGTCTCCTCCATCGTTTGCACCTTGATTTTCCTGATCCCGCTCGTGCGTAAACTCTGCGGAGATTTGAACGCCGGCGCCGATCACACACAGCCCGCGATTCTCGGCGCCGACATGAAGGCCAACGATCAGCGCCAGGATTTTTTACGCGCGACCCTGTCGAGCGATGCAGAGGGACGCGTCGTCGCGACGCCGCACGCTTTGCAGGACTCCTCGCTTCTCTCGGTATTCTCGCGCTCGCAGGCGTTGCTGATCCGGCCTCCGCACGCGCCGGCCGCGAAGGCGGGGGAGGGGTGCAGGATTCTCAGGTTGTCGAGCGGCGGGTTCTAGGGGCCGTCACCCCCAAATCTTCATGCTGAGGAGCCGCAAAGCGGCGTCTCGAAGCATGGCGGAGCCATGCGTGTTGCGAAAATCCTTCGAGACGCGATACTGCGCATCGCTCCTCAGGACGCGAGTACGCAGACCTACTGCCCGCGCTTCGCCTTCGTCGCGAATCGCACTGCTTCCTCCGCCGCGCGAAACAGCGCCATCGACTTGTTCACGCATTCGCGGTGCTCGTAGGCGGGCTCGGAATCGTAAACGATTCCAGCGCCCGCCTGCGCATGCATCTTGCCGTCCTTCACGATGGATGTGCGCAGCACGATGCAGGTGTCCATGTCGCCGGTCGACGAGAAATAGCCGATGCAGCCGGCATAGATGCCGCGCTTGTCGACCTCCAGTTCGTCGATGATCTCCATCGCGCGAACTTTCGGCGCGCCCGACACGGTGCCGGCAGGAAAGCCCGCCGACAAAGCGTCGATGGCGTCATGTTTCGGATCGAGTCGGCCGACCACGTTCGACACGATGTGCATGACGTGGCTGTAACGCTCGACCGCGAACTGGTCGGTGACTTCGACCGTGCCGATCTTGGCGACGCGACCGACATCGTTGCGACCGAGGTCGAGCAGCATCAAATGCTCGGCGCGTTCCTTTTCGTCCGCCAGAAGATCGGCGGCGAGCGCCTCGTCCTCGGCCTGTGTCTTGCCGCGCCAGCGCGTGCCGGCGATCGGCCTGATCGTCACTTCGCCGGCGCGCACGCGCACGAGAATTTCCGGGCTCGAACAGACGATCTGGAAGCCGCCGAAATCGAGATAGCAGAGGAAGGGCGCGGGATTCACGCGGCGCAGCGCGCGGTAGAGCGCGAAGGCCGGCAGCGTGAAGGGCGCGGTGAATCGCTGCGACAGCACGACCTGGAAAATGTCGCCGGCGCGGATGTATTCCTTCGCCTTCTCGACCATGTCGAGAAATCGCGGCTCGGGCGTGTTCGACACCGGCGCTTCAGCGAGGAGATGCGGATCTGCGCTCGCATCATGCACGAGCGGCCCTTCGAGCCGCGCGACCACCGCATCGATCCGTTCGAGCGCGCGATCATAGGCCGCGTGGGCGGAAACGCCTTCAGCCACGCGCACCGGCGTCACGATCGAAATCTCGTCGCGCACCGTATCGAATACCGCCATTACGGTCGGGCGGATCATCACGGCGTCCGGCGTGCCGATCGGGTCGGGTTTGACCGGCGCCAGCCGCTCCATCTCGCGCACCATGTCGTAGCCGAGATAGCCGAACACGCCCGCCGCCATCGGCGGCATGCCCTCGGGTTGCGGCACGGCGGATTCGGCGATCAGCTTGCGTAGTGCGATCAGGGGCTTCTCGGGGCAGTGCTCGAACGCCTCCCTGTCTGTCAGCGCCTTGCGATTGATCTCCGCCTTACCCGCGCTCGCGCGAAAAATGATGTCGGGGTCGAGCCCGATCATCGAATAGCGGCCGCGCGCGGCGCCGCCTTCGACGGATTCGAGCAGGAACACATTGCCGTCGCGGCCAGCCGACAGTTTCAGGAAGGCCGAGACGGGCGTCTCGAGATCGGCGACGAGGCGCGTCGCGACGAGTTGTGCTTCGCCCGCCTCGTAGGCGCGCGAAAAATCCTCGAAGGATATCTCGATGCTCACTGGTCGGCGCCGCCCGTCGCCGCGCGCACGGCGGCTTCGTTGATGCGCACGCCGTAATCCTTCTGCAGGCGCTGCACGTATTCGGTCAGCAAGTCGTCGGCGATCAGCGCCTTCATCTGCTTAGCCATCTCGCGATTGGCCTGCGAATCCGGATTGAACTCCGGCGACGAGGTTTCGAGGATCTGGAACACCATGCGTCCGCCCGGCGCGGCCGACGATCCCACGCCGTGGTCGGGCTGGTTGAACACGGCGACGATCGCCTGCGGCTCGAATCCATCAGCGCCAGTGCGGCGCACGTTCGAATTGTGTTTCAATTCCAGCTTCTCGTCGGCGGCGATCTTGGAGAGCTGCGCGCCGTCCTTCAGCTTCTTCACGATCTCCGCGGCCTTGTCCGACAGTTTCTTGGCGGTCGCGTCCGCGCGCCATGCCGTGGAAACGCGGTCCTTCACCTCGTCGAAGGAGAGCTGACGCGAAGGATCGACCTTCTGCACCTCGAACCAGATATAGCCATTGTCCTTGGTCGAGATTGTCTCGTTGTCGACGCCGATATCGGAGGCGAAGACCGCGCGCACGAGATCGGCCGGCGACACGAGATCGGGCACGGGCAGGCCGTTGGGCGCGAGGCCGCGCTCGTCGATGGCGTCGATCGTACGGGCTTCCAGACCCGCCGCCTTGGCGGCTTCCGCCAGCGGCTTGCCGGCCGCGCGCTGGTCCTCGATCTTGTCGTGCAGAACCTGCACGCTCTTCTTGGCGCGATCTCGCGCGATCTCGGTCTTGATCTCCTGCGCGACGTCGGCGAAGGGGCGCACGACGGCGGGCGTCGTCTTGGCGACGCGCACGAGCGCTACGCCGAACTTGCTCTTGATGGGCGCGCTGACCTCGCCGGTCTTCAGCGTGAAGGCCGCCTCGGCGATGGCCGGGTCCTGCACCTGCGCGCGCGTCAGGGAGCCGAGGTCGATGTCCTTGGCCGTCAGCTTGCGCTCGGCCGCCACGCTGTCGAAGCTCGCGCCGCTCTTGATCTTTTCGGCGGCGGCCTGCGCTTCGGCCTCGTTCGGAAACACGATCTGCTGGATGTCGCGCTTTTCCGGCGTGCCGAACCGCGTTTCCTTGCTCGCGTCATAGACCTTCTGCGCATCGGCGTCGGAGACGTCGGCGGGCTTGGCGGCGGTCGTCGGCGTCACCGCCAGCGTGACGATCTTGCGATATTGCGGGGCGACGAACTGCGCCTTCCGCTCCTCGTAGAACTTCTTGAGTTCCTCGTCGGATGGTTGCTGCGCCTCGCCGGCCGTCGAAGGGGTCAGCAGGACGTAATCGACGCTGCGCGCCTGATTGCGGTAGCGGTCGACGGCGGCCGTCATGACCTTCGGCGTCTCGAGCGCGCCGGCCAGCGCCTGCCCGATCTCCTGGCGCAGATAGGTGGCTTTCTGCTCGCGCACGAAAGTGCGCTCGTTGAGGCCATTGTCGCGCAGCACGGCGTCGAAGCGCGCGCGGTCGAAGGCGCCCGTCACCGGGTCCTTGAAGCCGGGATCGTCCTGCACGGATTTGGCGAGCTGCTGGTCGGACATGGCGAGCCCGAGGCTTTTCGCCTTCTGGTCGAGCGCGGCTTCCGTCACGAGGCGGCCGAGCACCTGCCGGTCGAGGCCGGCCTGCCGCGCCTCGTCATTGGTGACGACGCGACGCAGACGCTGCTGCAGGCGCTGCAATTCGGTCTGGTAGGCGTAGCGATACGCCTCGGATGAAATCTCGGTGGAGCCGACGACGCCCAGCTTGCCCTGGCCGAAGCCCCGGAAAATGTCGCCGATTCCCCAGATCGCGAAGGACACGATGATGACGCCGAAGACGAGCGTCATGATCGCCTTGCCGAACCAGCTTTTGGACGCCGTGCGCAGGCCGTCGAGCAACGTGTATCCTCCAAAGGCGCCGGCTGGTCCTTCCGGTGCGACCGGCGCCGTCATGATCGTGAATGAAGCGGCGGAATCCGCCAGAAATTCGGCGCGGACCATATAGACGAGGGCGCCGGGGGGCAAGGCGATCTGGCTCCAGCGCACAAGGTCGCATTGCCAGCCGCGTGCGGCTTCGCTATCGCCTCAATCCAGAAGATCGAAACGTCCAACTGGAGGAAATCATGGCCGCGCCGCGCCCGCTCGTTGCTGGAAACTGGAAGATGAACGGCCTCAAGGCCTCGCTCGGCGAGCTGGAAGCCATCCGCGACGCGGTGAAGGCCGGCGGGGCAGGGCGCGCTGAAGCGGCTTTGTGCCCGCCCTTCACCCTGGTCGCCGCCGCAGCGGCCGCCGCCGAAGGCTCAACCCTCGCCATCGGCGCGCAGGATTGCCATGCCAAGGTTTCCGGCGCCCATACCGGCGACATTTCCGCGCAGATGCTGAAGGATTCCGGCGCGACCTACGTGATCGTCGGCCATTCCGAGCGCCGCGCCGATCATGGCGAGACCGACGCCATCGTGCGGGCCAAGGCCGCCGCGGCCATCAAGGCGGGGCTGACGGCCATCGTCTGCGTCGGCGAGACCAGGGACGAGCGCGTCGGCGGCCGGGCTCTGGACGTGGTGGGCGGCCAGATCGACGGCTCGCTCGACGCCGATTTCCCGGCGACCAACCTCGTCGTCGCCTACGAGCCAGTCTGGGCGATCGGCACGGGTCTGACGCCGACGGCGGCCGACGTCGCCGAAATGCACGCCCATATCCGCGCCAAGCTGGAGGCGACCTACGGCCGCAAGGGCGTGGACATCCGCATTCTCTATGGCGGCTCGGTGAAGCCGGAAAATGCGGCGGAGCTGATGGGCGTGAAGAACGTCGACGGCGCACTGGTCGGCGGCGCGAGCCTCAAGGCCAAGGATTTCATGGGGATCGCGGGGGTCTACAAGTAGCGGCCGGGACGGCGGGCCTCGGGCCCTTATGCCGGCCGGAGGCCGGCGAACCCGGCGCGCGCTGGCCTTCCCGCCTTGCATAGGCTAGAAGGCCGCCCATATCGGCCTCAGGCCGGACCGAATTCGGAAAAACAATGCAGACCGTAATCATCGTCATCCACCTCATGGTGGTCGCAGCCCTCGTGGTCGTCGTGCTGCTGCAGCGCTCGGAAGGCGGCGCGCTGGGCATCGGCGGCGGTGGCGGCGGCGGGGGCTTCTTCACCGGGCGCGGCCAGGCCAACGCGCTGACCCGCGCGACCGCTGTCCTCGCGACCATCTTCTTCCTGACCTCGATCGCGCTGACCGTGATCGCCAGCATGAATCACAAGCAGAAGTCGATCTTCGAGGGCGGCGCGGCGAGCGCCCCGACGGCGCCCGCCGGAACCAACGCCCCGCCGCCTCTGCCGGACGGCAAGGGCGGCCTGCTCGAGAACCTCCAGAAGATGCAGGATCAGAAGCCGGCCGCGCCCGCCATCCCGCCGGCTCCGACCGGCCCGCAGGTGCCGAAGTCGCAGTAAGCGGTCGCGATCGAAGGGCAGGGCCGGGCGACCGGCCCTTCTCTTTTGGGACGCGCAAAACGCAACTGTGGGCAGCGCAATTCGGCGCTCCCCGAATCGATTCAAAACAGGTACGGCTCGAATCCCATGGCGCGGTACATTTTCATCACCGGCGGCGTGGTCTCCTCGCTCGGCAAAGGTCTGGCTTCGGCGGCGCTCGGCGCCCTTCTGCAGGCGCGCGGCTATACCGTGCGGCTGCGCAAACTCGACCCCTATCTCAACGTCGATCCCGGCACGATGAGCCCGTATCAGCACGGCGAGGTCTTCGTGACCGACGACGGCGCGGAGACCGACCTCGACCTCGGGCACTACGAGCGCTTCACCGGCCGTCCCGCCAACAAGCAGGACAACATCACCACCGGCCGCATCTACCAGGACATCATCGCGAAAGAGCGGCGCGGCGACTATCTCGGCGCGACCATCCAGGTCATCCCGCACGTCACCAACGCCATCAAGGAATTCGCGCTGTCGGGCAATGAGGGCGTGGACTTCGTGCTGATCGAAATCGGCGGCACGGTCGGCGACATCGAGGGCCTGCCCTTCTTCGAGGCGATCCGCCAGCTCGGCAACGATCTGCCGCGCGGACACTCGTGTTACATCCACCTGACGCTGCTGCCCTTCATCGGTAGCGCCGGCGAGCTGAAGACCAAGCCGACGCAGCATTCGGTGAAGGAGCTGCGCTCGATCGGCATCCAGCCGGATATTCTCTTGTGCCGCACCGACCGCCCGATCCCGCCGGAGGAGCGCCGCAAGCTGGGTCTCTTCTGCAACGTGCGCGAGAGCGCCGTGGTGGAGGCGCGCGACGCCTCCAACATCTACGACGTGCCGGCCGCCTATCACGCGGCCGGCCTCGACCGCGAAGTCCTGCATTCCTTTGGCATCGAGCCGGCGCCGCGCCCCGACATGAGCCGCTGGAACGCGGTTTCCGAGCGCATCCACAATCCCGAAGGCGAAGTCACCATCGCCATCGTCGGCAAATACACCGGCATGAAGGACGCCTATAAGTCGCTCATCGAGGCGCTGGCGCATGGCGGCATGGCCAATCGCGTGAAGGTCAATCTCGACTGGATCGAGAGCGAGATTTTCGAGGGCAAGGACGCCGCCCCCTATCTCGAGCACGTCCACGGTATTCTCGTGCCCGGCGGCTTCGGCCAGCGCGGCTCCGAGGGCAAGATTCTGGCGGCCCGTTTCGCGCGGGAACGCAAGGTGCCGTACTTCGGCATCTGCTTCGGCATGCAGATGGCCTGCATCGAGGCGGCCCGTTCGCTGGCCGGCGTGCCCAATGCCGGCTCCACCGAATTCGGCCCGACGCCGGAGCCGATTGTCGGCCTGATGACCGAATGGATGCGCGGCAACGAACTCGAAAAGCGCGGCGCGGCCGGCGACCTGGGCGGCACGATGCGGCTAGGCGCCTACCGCGCGACCCTCAAGGCGGGCTCCAAAATCGCGCAAATCTACGGCGACACGGAAATCTCCGAACGCCACCGCCACCGTTACGAGGTCAACACGGCTTACAAAGACCGGCTGGAAGCCTGCGGCCTGCAATTCGCCGGCCTCTCACCCGACGGCCTGCTGCCGGAGACGGTCGAATATGCCGACCACCCCTGGTTCATCGGCGTGCAGTATCACCCGGAACTGAAGAGCCGGCCGTTTGAACCGCATCCGTTGTTTGCGAGCTTTATTGAGGCGGCTAAGACGCAGAGCCGGTTGGTTTAGATATAGGTGTAGATATGTCTGAGCGTCTTGATGTAATTGCAAAAGAGCTTAAGGCAAATCGTCGAGTCGATCCGGTTACTGTTCGCAGTTTTCTCGGTTGGTTCGGCGTTCAGCGTCGACGAGCTTCCATCGTATCATACATAAGAGCTGAACTTCTGCTTGCCGGCGTGAAGACCGTTCCGGATTTTGAAGGCGCATGGATCGATTCTGAAATAACGTTCGAGCTGCGAAAGAAAGAAAAGAAAGAAGACCGCTCTGTCTCGGATGAGAAGGTAGAGCAGGGGCCGGCTGAGACGCTCGACAGCTGGATAGATAAGGATCCAACCTACAGAATTAGCAAGCTGGAAGCGGCTAATCAGAAGGTCGTTTCCATCTCTCCAGATGGTACGATTGCTCAGGCAATAACGATTATGATGACACACGACTTCACGCAGCTGCCGGTAATGACCAGCGAGCGTGATGTTAAAGGAATTTTGAACTGGCGCTCGATCGGTTCGAGGATGGCGTTAGGGGCCACTGCTGATTTAGTTCGTAATCTTATGGAGTCCCACAATGAAATAAGTCATGATGCTTCCATATTTTCGGCTATCTCCACGATTGTCGCTAAGGATTATGTACTAATTCGAGGCAGTGATAACAAAATAAACGGGATAGTTACGGTAAGTGATCTCGCGATTCAATTTCAAACGTTAACGGAGCCGTTTCTTTTGTTGAGTGAGATCGAGAATTTGATTCGAAATTTGCTAGAAAGTAATTTTACAAAGGAGGAGTTGGCGTCTGCACGAGACCCGGCAGCGGGCGGTCGTGTGATCGATAGCGTAGCTGACATGACTTTTGGTGAGTATATTCGATTGCTGCAATCCCCGGAAAAATGGAAACAAATTAAGCTCTCAATCGACCGAGACATCTTCTGTAAAGATTTGGATCGTGTGCGTGAGATTAGGAACGGCGTAACGCACTTCGATCCTGACGGGATCAGCGAGGAAGAATTGGGGTTCCTTCGAGAATTCGCGAATTTTCTGAAGGAGCTACAGAAGATATCGAACAGGAAAAAGAGCTGATTGCGTTCTCAAAGCCCCTCAGTTTTGATGTTGCGGTAAAATAAAAATATAATATCATAGTTCGTATGCCCATCACCACCCTCCGCAAAGTCGGCGGCTCAGTCATGTTGGCGGTTCCGCCCGCGCTTCTCGACCTCCTGAACCTCCGGGCAGGGGCCGAGGTCGCTGTCGCCGTCGCCGACGGCAAGCTCGTGATCGAGCCCGCGCCGAAGAAGCGCTATGCACTGGCGGACCTCCTGGCCGAATGCGATGCCGGCGCGGAACGCTCGACGAAAGATCGCGAATGGCTCGACGGTGGGCCGCAGGGCGCCGAGCTTCTGTGAACGCCTTGGGCTCCATAGCCGTCATGGCCGGGCTCGTCCCGGCCATCCACGCCGGGCCGTTGCGGCATCGTGGCCGGCTCGCCTCCGGCGTTCGGGGCCTTTCCTTGCAGAAGTCTGCCGCCCGCTGGCGTGGATGCCCGGCACGAGGCCGGGCATGACGGGGTTCTGTGAAAGGCGGGGCGTCTGAATGGAGCGCGGCGACATTTTCATCGTCTCGCTCGACCCGACCGCCGGTCACGAGCAGCCGGGCATGCGTCCCGTCATGATCGTCTCGGCGACAGCCTTCAACCGCGTCACGCAGACGCCCGTCGTCTTGCCGATCACGACTGGCGGCATTTTCGCCCGTGCGCGCGGCTTTGCCGTCCCGCTCGACGGTGCGGGCCTCAAGACGACCGGCGTCGTGCGCTGCGACCAGCCGCGCGCTCTGGATCTCTCTGCGCGACGCGCCCAAAAAATCGAAAGCGCGCCGCAAGAAGTCGTCGATGAAGTGCTGGCGAGACTCGCGCCGATTTTCGAATAGCGGGCATCCCCTCGCACCAGCCCCATCTTGGGCTTGGCCCATTCCCGCACTATCTGAGGTCCATCAGCGTCCCGTGATCGCGCCCGCTCCGGCGCGTCTTTGGCGCATAGCGGAAAGGCGTGATGGACCTCCTGGAATTTCTCTGGCTCGGCAAGCCCCTGTGGATGTGGCTCGCCTTTCTCGCCATCGTCGTCATTCTGCTCGCGCTCGACATCGGCCTTCTGCACAGGGACACCCGCGAAATCGGCGTGAAGGAGAGCCTCGCGCTGTCGGCCGGCTACGCCAGCATCGGGCTGGCCTTCGGCGGCTGGGTCTGGTGGCAATTGGGCGCGGCGCCGGCGCTGCAATACGTCACGGGCTTCGTGGTCGAAAAGTCGCTGGCGATGGACAATGTCTTCGTCATCGCGATGATCTTTTCCTACTTCGCCATCCCCCGGCAGTACCAGCATCGCGTGCTGTTCTGGGGCGTTCTCGGCGTCATCGTCCTGCGCGCGATCATGATCGGCGTCGGCGCGACGCTGGTCGAGCGCTTCGGCTGGGTGCTCTATATTTTCGCGGCCTTCCTGATCGCCACCGGCGTGAAAATGTGGCTGAGCGCGGATGAGGAATACGATCTGAAGGACAGCGCCGCGCTGCGCCTCGTGCGGCGCGTCCTCCCGGTCACCGACGCTCTGCACGGCGATCGCTTTTTCGTGCGCGCGGCGGATGCGGCCGGCAAGGCGAAATGGCTGGCGACGCCCTTGTTCCTGAGCCTCGTCATGGTGGAGATCGTCGACGTCGTCTTCGCGGTCGACAGCGTGCCGGCGATCTTCGCCATCACCACCGACCCGTTCATCGTCTACACGTCAAACATCTTCGCGATTCTGGGCCTGCGCGCGCTCTATTTCGCGCTGGCGGCCATGGTGCATCGCTTCCACTATCTCAAATATGCGCTGGCCGTGCTTCTGGTCTTCATCGGCGCGAAGATCTTCGTCGCCGACGCTTTCGGGCTTGCGAAAATCCCGCCGGCGGTCTCCTTGTCGATCACTTTCGCGATCCTGGCGGCCGGCGTTGGCTGGTCGCTGTGGAAGACGCGGGACGCCGACCAGAAGAGCTGACGATGCAGGACAAGCCCGACGCCCGTCTCGACGCCCTCGAAATACGCGTCGCCCATCAGGACCATACGATCGAGGCGCTCAACGAGACGGTGACGGCGCAATGGAAGCGGATCGACGCTCTGGAGCGCGAACTGAGAATGCTGCGCGAGGAAGTGCGAAACTCATATCCCGCGCGCAACGAGCCCGAGCCGCCGCCGCCGCATTATTGAGCGCGCATCACATCGCCGCATAGCCGGCGATAGCCGACAGCACGAGAACCACGCCCCAAACGCCATAGGTCGCCGCCTTCGCGGGCAGCATCGCCCGCAGCCGGGGTAGTCGCGCCCAAGCGGCGTAAAAGCCGATCAGCGGCGGCAGCAGGCAGGGGACGACGAGCGCCCAGCGTCCGCCCCGCGTGGCCAGATCGATCGCCGCCGCCGTCGCCGCGCCCGAGGCCGGCAGCAGCACGATCGCCGAAATCCAGCCGCTCGCCGGCATGTCGCCCTGAATGGCCGCGACCGCCGTCAACACGACCAGCGCCGTCCAGACCATCAGCACATCGTAGATGATCGTGAAGGCCGCGCTGAGAACGGCGTCGCCGCCGCCAGCCCGATACCGGAAGGCGTCGGCGAGCAGCAGCGCGAAGGCGAGCGCCCCCATCGCGAGAAAGACGTAGAACAGGCCGGGCGATCCCGGCTTGGAAACTTTGGTCTGCACGAAAACGAGCCCCGGAGACCGAACAGATTTCGGCGGACCAGCCTTCGCATGCCGGCGTCGTGGACGAAAGCGCCCGCACTTCGCGGCAGCGCTTCGTGCGTCGGGATTTGATCAGCGGGGCAGGGGAACCGGCGCCGCGCGCACCTGGCTGGAGCCGTAGCCGTAACCTTGCGTCGCAGGGGCGGAATAGGCGCCGGCATAGGCGCCGCTGGCGCCCTGCTGGCCCGGGGCGTTCGGACCGGACAGCGCGGCCGTGTATCCCACCCCGCCGCCGAAAGCCGAGGGCGGCGGCACCAGCGGGTTCTGGCGCGGATTGTAATTGCGCTGGCGCGGATCCGCCGCCTGTGGCTGGCGGGCGGGCAGGGGCGAATAGCCGTGCTGCGCCGGCGCCAAATAGACGGGCTGCTGCGGATAGGCGGGCTGGGCGAGCATCGGCTGCTGCACGGCGACGAGCTGCTGCTGCCGGCGCGCCAGGTAATGCACGCAGGCCGGATTGTCCTGGTTCGCCTGATTGGCGCAGTCGAGCACGATCTTCGACGAGCGCGAACGGGAGCGGTAACGCCGCGCGTGCCGCACGACGCGTCGCGGCGAGCCGACTCGCGTGTAAGGGCCGGCGATCTCCGGGCCCATGCTGTAGCCGAGCGCCGCGCCGGCGATCAGGCCGATCGGGCCGCCGACCATGGCGCCGGCGATGGCGCCGACCGTGCCATTGATGAAGCGCGATTCCTGCACCGCTCGCGGCTCCGCACGGGCGAGCGCCGGCGACAGCGCCAGGGCTGTCGAGAGGATGAGAAGGGGAAGCGACCTACGCATGGATTTGACGCCTTTGTTGCGTCCATTGATCGCGCCGCGTCCTTACCGAACGGCGCCGCAAATGCGCCTAACGCGGGTTAAGCCTACGAATCTCTTGCACGACGCGCCCCGGCGTTTACGCTCCTTTCCAAAAGGTCGACACAGACGAGCTTTCGGGAATTCAATGCCTTACGTCGTTGCCTTCATTGTCGCCGTCGCAGCCCTCATGGGCTGGCGATGGATGCAGCCTGCCTGTTTCGGCGGCGTGATTGTTGCCGATGAGCAACAGTGCAAGTCGGCCTTCGGCCCGGAATTTTGCGCACGCGCGATGCCGAGGGCCCGCGATGTCGCGCGTGAAAAAGGCGGCGCCTTCGCGACGCAGGCGCAATGTCTCGACACGCATCCGGTCTGCATCGAACGGACCGACGTTTCAGCCTGGACGGCCAAGCCTTCGTCTTACTGTCTCGTTCGCGGTTCCAATGGCGAAGTCGCCCGTGTCGAACCGATATACTCTATTCGTTAGAACAAGCGCCTGATTTGGCGTCTCGCCTTGTTTTTGGCGTTTCGGCGTCTTAGGTTCCGCGCAAAGCCGTTGCGTCTGTCGCGCGACGGAGGCGCAAGCCTCATGGTTTCGCCTGAGGGAGTTTTGCAATGGGTTCCTTTTCGATCTGGCACTGGCTGATTGTCGGCGGCGTCGCGCTGTTGCTGTTCGGCGGCAAGGGCAAGATCTCCGACATCATGGGCGATGTCGCCAAGGGCATCAAAGCCTTCAAGAAGGGCATGTCCGAGGACGATCAGACCGAGACCGCGCAGCGGCCGGCCGAGCCGATGAAGACGATCGACCACCAGACCGCCTCGACGGTCGACAAGGCCGCCGACGCGCGCAAGGTCTGATCGCGCGCCCGTCGGCCCGCCCGGGGTCGTCACACAATGCTGGACTTCGACGTCGGCAAACTCGTCGTCATCGGCGTGGTCGCGCTCATCGTGATCGGACCGAAGGATTTGCCGCGAGTGCTGCGGCAGGTCGGCCAGGCCGTCGGCAAGATGCGCCGTATGGCCAACGAGTTCCAGGGCCAGTTCATGGAGGCGATGCGCGAGGCCGACGTCGAGAACCTCAAGAAGGAGGTCGAGAGCGCCGCCGATCTCGCCAAGGTCGATGTCGCCTTCGATCCCGTCCGCGACGTGAAGGAGCAAATCACCTCCGCCGTCGAGGGAGATGCGGCGCCGGGCCCCTCCGCGCCCGCCGAGGCGTCATCCGCCGAGACGCACGAGATCGCCAGTCTGGAACTCGAGGAATTGCCGCCGCCGCCCGAAAAGCTCGCGGTTGAGGCCGCCTTCGCCGATACGCCGCCGCTCGAGGCGCCGAAAATTGAGCCCGCTCCGGTGGAGGCGAAGATCGAACCGCTTCCCGCCGAACCCGAAAAGCTCGCGGAAAAGCGCGCATGAGCCAGGCCGATATCGACGCCACGCGCGCGCCGTTGATGGAACACCTGATCGAGCTGCGGTCGCGGCTCATCAAGGCGCTCCTCGCCTTTCTGGTGATGTTCGTCGTCTGCTTCTTCTTCGCGAAGAACATCTACAACATTCTCGTGCTGCCCTATCAGCACGCCGCCGGCCCGGAAGCGAAACTCATCTACACCGCGCCGCAGGAATTCTTCTTCACCCAGATCAAGGTGGCCATGTTCGCGGCCGCCTTCCTGTCGACGCCCGTGGTCTTCTCGCAGATCTACGCCTTCGTGGCGCCGGGCCTCTACAAGAATGAGCGCGACGCCTTCAAGCCCTACCTCTACGCGACGCCGATCTTCTTTCTCGCCGGCGCGCTGCTGGTCTTCTACGTCGTCATGCCCAATCTGCTGCATTTCTTCATCGGCATGCAGCAGGCCAACGAGCCCGGCAAGGCGCAGATCGAACTCTTGCCGCGCGTGTCGGAATATCTCGGCCTGGTGATGACGCTGATCTTCGCCTTCGGCATCGTCTTCCAGCTGCCGGTGGTTTTGACGTTGCTCGGCCGCGTCGGCATCATCGACAGCCAGTTCCTGAAGAACAACCGGCGCTATGCGATCGTCATCGTCTTCGTCGTCGCGGCGGTCCTGACCCCGCCGGACGTCTTCAGCCAGCTCGCGCTGGCCATCCCCGGCATGCTTCTCTACGAGGCCTCGATCATTTCGGTCGGGATGATCGAGAAGAAGCGGGCGCAGGAAGCGGCCGAAAAGGCGGATTGAGGGGTGTTGACCCCTTCTCCCGCTTGAGACGAAGCGAAGCGCGGGGCCGGTTGATTCCTTCTCCCGCTTGCGGGAGAAGGTGGCACGCCGAAGGCGTGCCGGATGAGGGACCTTCCCGCATTCCGAGCGCCGCATCGCCCTCATCCGACCCTCGCTGGCGCGAGGGCCACCTTCTCCCGTTTCACGGGAGAAGGCTTTGCCCGGACCGATCATGTTCGACATCAAGGCTATCCGCGACAACCCGCAAGCTTTCGACGCCGCGCGCATGCGCCGTGGGCTCGATCCCCTGTCCGCGACGCTCATCGCGCTCGACGACAACAGGCGCGCCGCCATCGCCAAACTCCAGACCGCGCAGGAGCGCCGCAATGCCGCCTCCAAGGAAATCGGCCTCGCCATGCGCGAGAAGGATTCTGCGAAGGCCGAAGCGCTGAAGGCCGAGGTCGCGGCGCTCAAGGAAAACTGGCCTCAGATGGAAGAGGCGGAGCGCAAGGCCACCAAGGATTTGGAAGACGCACTTTCCAAAGAGCCCAACTCGCCTCTCGCCGAAGTGCCCGAAGGCAAGGACGAGCACGACAATGTCGAAGTGCTGAAGTGGGGCGAGCCGAAGCAATTCGCGTTCACGCCGAAGGAGCATTTCGACATCGGCGAACAGCTCGGCCTGATGGATTTTGAAAGCGCCTCGAAAATCTCCGGCGCGCGCTTCGTCGTGCTCAAGGGCAAGCTCGCGCGTCTGGAGCGCGCGCTCGCGCAATTCATGCTGGATACGCACACCGACAAGCACGGCTATGCCGAAGTCGCCCCGCCGCTGCTGGTGCGCGACGATGCGATGTTCGGGACCGCGCAGCTGCCGAAATTTCGCGATGACCAATTTGGTACTTCAAAGGGCGTCGAAGAGGCCGTTCGCCTCGATAACGCGGTGACAAATGCTCGGGACACTTGGGCCGCGAGCGGAGCTGCGCCAGACGAGTTCTTGGATCACGTCATTGCCGAATTGGGTCGCCTCCCGCGAAACGAGAATTTTTGGCTCATCCCCACAGCCGAAGTCCCCCTCACCAACCTCGCTCGTGAACAAATCATCGACGAGTCCAAACTGCCGATGCGCCTCACCGCCGGCACCTATTGTTTTCGCGCGGAGGCCGGCGCTGCGGGACGCGACACGCGCGGCATGATTCGCCAGCACCAGTTCTACAAGGTCGAGCTCGTCTCCATCGTCACGCCCGAACAGGCGCTGGAAGAACACGAGCGCATGACCGGCTGCGCGGAAAAGATTTTGCAACTGCTGGAGCTGCCCTATCGCAAGGTCACGCTCTGCGCCGGCGACATGGGCTTCGCTTCACAGAAAACCTACGACCTCGAGGTGTGGCTGCCGGGGCAGGGCAAGTATCGCGAGATTTCCTCGTGCTCGGTCTGCGGCGACTTCCAGGCCCGCCGCATGAACGCCCGCTACCGCCCGGCGGACGGCAAGGGCCCACGCTACGTCGCCACCCTCAACGGCTCCGGCGTGGCGGTCGGCCGCGCTTTGGTGGCGGTGCTTGAGAATTATCAGAACGAGGACGGCTCCGTCACAATCCCACAGGTCCTGCGCGGG
>JACKJC010000006.1 GCA_020638195.1 Methylobacteriaceae bacterium
GCCGCTGCTGGTGCGCGATGACGCGATGTTCGGCACGGCGCAATTACCGAAGTTTCGAGAGGATCAGTTCTCGACAACTGATGGGCAGAAGATATTGGATCTCCAGAGCCGTTTGGCGGCGGCTGAAAGATCGCTGTCCGAAAGCTACAAGCAGATCGAAGCTCAGGGCGGTACGGTCGATCCGCAGTCGGATAGGGCCATCGGTGAAGCACTTTACGACAAGTACACAACCGAAAACGAACTGGAGCTAGTTCGCGGCGTACGAACTTCGTTGGGCGCAGGCCACTGGCTCATCCCCACAGCCGAAGTCCCCCTCACCAACCTCGCTCGTGAACAAATCATCGACGAATCCAAACTCCCGATGCGCCTCACCGCCGGCACCTATTGTTTTCGCGCGGAGGCCGGCGCCGCGGGGCGCGACACGCGCGGCATGATCCGCCAGCACCAGTTCTACAAGGTCGAGCTCGTCTCCATCACGACGCCCGAGCAGGCGCTGGAAGAACACGAGCGCATGACCGGCTGCGCGGAAAAAATCCTGCAACTGTTGGAGCTGCCCTATCGCAAGGTCACGCTCTGCACCGGCGACATGGGCTTCGCTTCACAGAAAACCTACGACCTCGAAGTGTGGCTGCCGGGGCAGCAAAAATATCGCGAGATTTCCTCGTGCTCGGTCTGCGGCGACTTCCAGGCCCGCCGCATGAACGCGCGCTATCGCCCAGCGGATGGAAAGGGCCCGCGCTTCGTCGCCACCCTCAACGGCTCCGGCGTGGCGGTCGGCCGCGCTTTGGTGGCCGTGCTGGAGAATTATCAGAACGAGGACGGCTCGGTCACAATCCCGCACGTTCTGCGTGGCTACATGGGCGGCTTGGAGCGAATCGAGCGGGCAGGGTAGTCAGAAATCATGACGCTCCTGTCCCCTCTCCCCGCTTGCGGGGAGAGGGTTAGGGTGAGGGGCCGGGTCAGGAGCACGAGTTGGGCCAATGCCCCGGCCCCTCACCCCGGCCCTCTCCCCGTGAACGGGGAGAGGGAAAGAAACGAATGCGCATACTCATCACCAACGACGACGGCATCCACGGCCCCGGCCTCGAAGTGCTCGAGAAGATCGCAGCACAACTGTCGGACGACGTCTTCACCGTCGCGCCCGAGACCGACCAGTCCGGCGTCGCGCATTCCATGTCGCTGTCCGATCCCCTGCGCCTGCGCCAGATCAGCGAGCGGCGTTTCGCCGTACGCGGCACGCCAACCGACTGCGTCATCATGGGCGTGCGCAACATCCTGAAGGACAAGAAGCCCGATATCGTCCTGTCCGGCGTCAACCGCGGGCAGAACGTCGCGGAGGACGTCACCTATTCGGGCACGGTCGCCGGCGCGATCGAGGGCACGATTCTCGGCATTCCCTCCTTCGCGCTGTCGCAGGCCTATGGCCCGGCGACGGGCCGCTTCAATCCGATTTGGGAGACGGCCGAAAAGCATGCGCCGGCGCTGCTGAAGAAACTGATTGCCGAGGGCGTGCCGCCAGGCGTGCTGATCAATCTCAACTTCCCCGACTGCAACCCGGACGAGGTCGCGGGCGTCGCCGTCACCTGCCAGGGCGTGCGCTCCGACGAACTTCTCGACATCGACGCGCGTCACGACGGGCGTGGCGTGCCCTACTACTGGATCGCCTTCATGCGCGGACCCTATACGCCGGGCAGGGGCACCGATCTCGAGGCGCTGGCGGCCAAGAAGATATCCGTCACGCCGCTGCGCCTCGACATGACGGATGAACCGACTATGACGAGGCTCGCCGAAGTTCTGGGGTAAGGCCTTGGCCGAGCAGCCCGCCACTGCAGTCGAGGCCCGCGGCGCGCTCCTGCTCGCGCTGCGGCAGGCTGGCGTGCGCGATGTCGATGTCCTGCGCGCGATCGAGACCGTCCAGCGGGAAATCTTCACGCCCTTCGCGCTCCGCGATCTCGCGCAGCGCAATTGCGCCTTGCCGATCGCCTGCGGCCAGACCATGGAGGCGCCGGGCGATCTCGCGGCCATGCTGGAGGCCCTGCAGATCCAGCCCGGCCATCGCGTCATGGAGATCGGCGCGGGCTCGGGCTATTCGACCGCCGTTCTGGCGCGTCTTGCGAGCGAGGTGGTCGCCTTCGAGCGTTTCCGGTCGCTCAGCGTCGAGGCGAATGCGCGGCTGCAACAGCTTGGCGTCGGCAATGCGATCGTCCATTGCGCCGACGGTCTCGCCGCGCCCGAAACTTTTGGCCGCTTCGACCGCATCCTCGCCCATGTGAGGCTGGACGCGCCAGACCCGCGCCTCATTGGCGCGCTTGCGCCGAACGGCCGTCTGGTCTGCGCGCTGCCGGCCAAGGTAGGGCAGGGCGGCGATCTCTGCATCGTCGTCGCGCCGCAGGGCGACGTCTGGCGTCTGCGTCCAAGCCGGCTCGGCGCGGCGCTTTCAGGCGTCGCGGCTGCGCTCTAAGGCCCGTTAACGATTAATCTTTTCGATTTTTTCGCGATATTTCGTTCACCTTAAACCGTCCATTAACCGCGTACGCGCTTAATCGCGGCGAGAAAGTGGCGTTCGATGGGTTGCGTGATGTGTGCTGACAAGCCCCAATTCGGTGTTCGGCTCGGTCTGCGTCTGCTGGTGGCGACTGCCGCGGCGGCCGTGCTGACCGGATGTTCCGACGCCACCCGGCTCTCTTCAAATCCCTTCTCCAATCCATTCGAGACGGCCTCGTCCGGGCCGGTCGACCGCATGCCGACGGGCACGATCGCGCCACGCGCGCCGTCCTCCTCGACGCGCATCGAAGCCAGGCCGCTGGCGCCGCCCTCCGGAACAGGCGCTTTGCCCGCGCCCGTGACGACGCCGCAGCCGATCGCTCCCAAGCCGCTTTCCGCCGCGCCCACGCGTTCGCTCGACCACTGGAGCGCCGAGGGCGGCACGCCGATCGTCGTTGCGCAGGGCGAGAGCGTCCGCACGCTGTCGGAGCGCTACGGCGTACCGCAGGACGCGATGTTGCGCGTGAATGGTTTCAGTAGCGCCACGCAGGTGCAGCCGGGCGCGCGTCTGGTCGTTCCGGTCTATCGCGCGACGGCCGCCGCCGCGCCCGCGCCCGTCGCCACCGCGAAGCCCGCGCCCGTCAAGACCTTCGCCGCCGCGCCGGCCCCGAAGGCCGAGGCGCCGAAGGAAAAATTCCGTCTCGTGAAGGGGCCAGAGCCTGTCGCGCACAAGGCCGCCAAGGTCGAGAAGCGCGAGGACGCCGCGGAGAAGGCAACGCTGGCAAAGCGTGCGGAAGCCCGCAAGGCCGAAGAAAAGAAGGCTGAAGCCAGGAAGGCCGAAGAAAAGAAAATCGCCGATCGCAAGGCCGCCGAGCACAAGGCCGCCGAGCGCAAGGCCGAGAAGGCGCGCAAGGCGGCGGAAGCCGCCAAGACCGAAGCGAAGCCCTCGCGCCAGAAGCACGCCGCTCTGGAAGCCGCGACCCCCGCGCCCGAGGCGAGGCAGGCCGAGGCCAGGAAGCCCGCGGTCTCGCACGAGAATACCGCCAGCATTCCGAAGCAGGAGCTCAAGCCGGCGTCCGGCGACGCCAATCCGGAATTCCGTTGGCCGGCGCGCGGCCGCATCATCCAAGGCTTCAAGTCCGGCGGCAACGACGGCATCAACATCTCCGTGCCCGAGGGCACGGCAGTCAAGGCGGCCGAAGGCGGCGTGGTGAAATACGCCGGCAGCGAGCTCAAGGGCTATGGCAAGCTCGTGCTGATCCAGCACCCCAACGGCTTCGTTTCGGCCTATGCGCACAACGGCGAACTCGACGTGAAACGCGGCGACACGGTCAAGCGCGGCCAGACGATCGCCAAGGCCGGCCAGACCGGCAACGTTTCCTCGCCGCAGGTTCACTTCGAGCTGCGCAAGGGTTCGACGCCGGTCGATCCGACGGGTTACCTCGCCGGTCTCTGACATCAACGAATTCCTCCGGGCCGCGAGACACGATCCGGGGTAAGAAGCGGCGGCTCCAAGGAAAGGGCCGCCGCTTTTCTTTTTGCGGGCCACATATGCGCGCGCGGCGGCGTGCCTTGCCCCGCCGGCCGTGCACAATGGCGCGATGAATCAGCCCCTCCGCCACCTCGACCGTCTCGGCGTCCTGATCGTTCTCATGCTCTGCGCGAGCTGGGGCTTCAATCAGGTTTCCGCCAAGATTGCCATGGTCGACTTTCCCCCGACCACGCTCGCCGCCCTGCGGTCGGTCGGCGGCGCCATCCTGCTCGGCGCATACGCCTTCTGGCGCTATCCCGATCTCCTGAAGCGCGATGGCACGCTGTGGCCGGGCATTCTGAGCGGCCTCGCCTTCGGCGGCGAATTCGTCGCGCTCTTTATCGGCCTGCAATGGACGACCGCGAGCCACGGCATACTCTTCCTCTACGCGGCGCCCTTTTTCGTCGCGCTCGGCCTGCCGTGGATCACGCCGAACGAGACGCTGAGCCGCCTGCAATGGATCGGCCTCGCGCTCTCCTTCGTCGGCGTCGGTCTCGCGCTCGGCGTGTCCTCGGGTTCGCGCGACATGCTGATCGGCGATGCGCTCAGCCTGCTCGCAGGCGCCTTGTGGGGCGTGACGACGCTGATCATGAAGGGCACGCGGCTGCGCCTGGTTCCGCCGGAGAAGACGCTACTTTATCAGCTGGTCGTCTCCATCTTCATTCTCGGCGGCTTCGCGCTATGGCGCGGCGAGGCCTTTCCGACGCACATCTCGCTGAAGGCCGGCCTCGCCTTCGCGTATCAGACCATCTGGATTGTCAGCGTTACCTTCGCCATCTGGTTCTGGATGGTGCAGAATTATCGCGCGGGCGAATTGTCCGCCTTTACCTTTCTGACGCCGATCTTCGGTGTGGCGGCCGGGCATTTCATCATGGGCGACGAGATCACGCCGGGCTTCGCGATCGCCGTGGCGCTGGTGGCGGCAGGAATCCTGATGGTGAACTGGCCGGCAAAGAAGAGAGCGTGATGGCGACCGGCGCCGATCTCCGAAAACTTGCGCTCGCTCTGCCGGGAACGATCGAAAAGCCGCATTTCGACCGCGCCGCTTTCGTCGTCGCGCGCACCTTCGTCACGCTCGCGGCCGATGGGCTCAGCGCGAATTTAAAGTTCACGCCGGATGAGCAGGCGCTGAAATGTGAAGTCGCCGGCGACGTCTTTGCGCCCTTGCCCAACGCCTGGGGCGCGCAGGGCTGGACGACGGCGCAGCTCGCCAGCTTGAGCCGCGACGAACTCGCCGCCGCGCTCGAAACGGCATGGCGTCACGCGCGGCCAAAACCGCGCAAGCGCAAATAGCTATTCCGCCGCGATCGCCTGCGGCGCGGTCCTTCCGCCGCGAAGCAAGCGGCCGGGCAGGGCGCCGGTCGGCTCGCCGTTGCGATAGGTGATTGCGCCCGCGACGATTGTCGCCTCGTAGCCTTCGGCGCCTTGCAGCAAGCGTTTGCCCCCGGCCGGCAGGTCGTAAGCCACCGTCGGAGGTTTCAGGCGCAGCCGCGCGTAATCGATCACGTTGATGTCGGCGCGCAGGCCCGGCGCGATGCGGCCGCGATCGTGCAGGCGGATCAGCGCGGCGGTGTCGGCGGTCTGCATCGCCACCATCTTTTCGAGCGGAATGCGCGCGCCGCGCTTCCGATCGCGTGTCCAGTGCACGAGATTGTAGGTGGGGAAGGAGCCGTCGCAGATCATGCCGACATGCGCGCCGCCATCCGACAGGCCGGGCACGGTGTTGGCGTCCATCAGCATTGTATGCGCGGGATCGAGCGTGAAGCCCGCGTAATTGAGGAACGGCACGTAGAGAATGCCGCGCCCCTCGTTTTCCAGCATGGCGTCGAGCGCAAGCGCCGGCGCGCTGCCGCCCTGCCTCTCGGCGATACCCTGCAAGCTGTCGCTCTGCAGCGGTTCGTAGTCGAAGTCGCCATCCATGCGGAACATGTTCGACCAGTTCTGCAGCGTCGAGCGCGCGAAGCCGGGTTCGGCGATCGGCGGCGTCGCCAGCAGGCGCGCGCGAAATACGGGATCGCGCAAGGCGGCGACGCGCTCTGCGAGCGGCAGCGCGGCGATCTCGCGATAGACCGGATTCTTCGAGAACGGGTTCATCGTCAGTTCGAGGCCGAGCAGCACGCCGACAGGACGCCCTGCGACCTGCGCGCGAATGGTCAGACCCTCGGCGTTCGCCTCCGCCGTGCGGTCCAGCAGCAGCCGCCACTTGTCCGGCGCCACATGGCCTTGCAGCAGCGAGAAGGACAGAGGCCGCCCGGACTTGCGCACCATCGCGCGCATCAGCGCGAATTCTGCTTCGGCGTCGGTGAAGTCGGAGACGAATTGCAGCGCGCCCGCGCCGGCCGCCTTGAGGCCGAGCGCGATGCCGACGAGTTCGTCTTCTTCCGCCGTGAGAGTCGGCGTTGGCCGCCCCTCGCTGTCGCGATGGTTGAGCGTGCGCGATGTCGAAAAACCGAGCGCGCCGGCCTGCACGGCGGCTTTCGCGATTTCCGCCATGCGCGAAATATCGTCCGGCGTCGCGGGCTCGCGGTTCACGCCGCGCTCGCCCATCACGTAGACGCGAAGCGCGGCGTGCGGCAGCTGCGAGCCGACATCCATGTCGAAGCGCCGCTGCGCCAGGGCGTCGAGATAGTCGGGATAGCTCTCCCAGTTCCACGGCAGGCCTTGCGACAGCACGGGGAAGGGAATGTCCTCCACGCCCTCCATCAGCCGCACGAGCCGGTCGTGATCATTCGGACGGCAGGGCGCGAAACCGACGCCGCAATTGCCCATGATGACGGTCGTCGCGCCGTGCCAGGAGGAGGGCTGCATGCGCTCGTCCCATGTCGCCTGACCATCGTAATGGGTGTGCACGTCGACGAAGCCCGGCGTCACCAGTTTTCCACGCGCGTCGATCTCCTCGCGGCCGCGTCCGGAAACCTTGCCGACTGCGACGATCGTGTCGCCCTTGATGGCGATATCGCCCTCGCGCGCGGGCGCGCCGGACCCATCGGCGATCGAGCCGCCGCGAATGACGAGGTCGTGAGCCAGATCGGCCATGACGTTTCCTCCAGTGATCGGCGCGTCATGCGCGCATTCTTGTGACCATCGGATGCGCATGGGCGCGAAACGTCAAGCGCAGCCTCAGAATGCAGGCCGTGCGCGGGGCGCGGGGCCTTCAGTCGGTCTTGCGCAGTTCGAGGCGATTGCCTTCGACCACGATCTGTCCGGCCGAGGCCATGCTCGCGAGTGTCCGGTAGAGCGCCTCGTGGGTCAGGCCCATTTCCGCCGCCCAGCTCTTCTTCGATTGCTCGAGCTGGAGCGCGCCGCCCGCGCCCTCCGTCTCGATGTAATGGATGATCCGCTCGCGCGTCGTCCGCAGAGCAAGGCGCTCGCCATGAGCGCGGCTGCGACGGAGCTCCCGGCTGAGATGGCGCAGCCAATGGTCGCGGAAATCCTCGCGCGCCAGCGCCGCGCGAAATTGCGCGATCGGTATGGCGAGCGTCTTCGTCCGCGTGAAGGCGACGCCGTCGCAATGATAGGCCGGCTGGTCGAGGCTCGCTTCGGCCAGAAAGCCATTGCTTGCCCGTTGAAACACGATTTCCGCACCGGCCGCCGATATGCGCGTCAGCCGCGCTTCGCCGCTCGCGACGTAGAACATGAATTTCGGCCGATCGCCGCGCAGGAAGAGGCGTTCGCCCGGGCCGTGGGCGCGCTCGGCGATCTGTGTGCGCCCGGCGGCGTCGAAATGGGCGAGGAAGTCGGGCTCGGCGATGTCTGGCATATGACCGCAATCATATCTGAAGCGAGAGGCGCGTGCTACACCTCGGGGCAATTCGAGGAGACACGATGCGGATCGCCCCTTCCGTCAGGTCCATCGCCATCGCCATCGCATGCGCCGTCGCCGGCCTCGGCGTCGCGCGTGCGCAGCACCAGCATGGCCATGACCATTCCATGCCGGCGTCTCAGCCGGTCGACGATCGTCGCGAGTTCGTGAAATTCCCGGCGCCGCTGGTCGAGCACACGCTCGCCAACATGCGCGATCACCTGCTGGCGTTGCAGGAAATCCAGGACCATCTCGGCCAGGGGCATTTCGACGTCGCGGCGCGGATCGCCGAGGCGCGGCTCGGCATGTCCTCGCTCGGCCTGCACGGCGCGCACGATGTCGCGCCCTTCATGCCGCAGGGCATGCAGGACGCCGGCACGGCCATGCACAAGGCGGCCAGCCGCTTCGCGGTGACGGCGACTGATGCGGGCGTGACGAACGACTACAAGGCCGCGCTCGCCGGACTCGCGGAAGTGACGGCGACCTGCGTCGCCTGCCACGCTGGCTACAAGATCAAGTAGACGCTAGCCGGTCTTCTTGCCGAGCCGTCCCGCCAGATCCTGAATATACTGCCACGCCGTGCGGCCGGACCGGCTGCCCCGCGTGGTGGCCCATTCCAGCGCTTCCGCCTCGATCTCGTCCTTCGGCGAGTCGAGCCCGAAGTGCTCGCAATAGCCGAACACCATCGACAGATATTCGTCCTGGCTGCACTTGTGGAAGCCGAGCCACAGGCCGAAGCGGTCGGACAGCGAGACTTTTTCTTCCACGGCTTCGCCCGGATTGATTGCGGTCGAGCGCTCGTTCTCCATCATGTCGCGCGGCAGCAGGTGGCGGCGGTTCGAGGTCGCGTAGAACAGCACGTTGTCCGGCCGCCCCTCCACGCCGCCGTCCAGCGCGGCCTTCAGCGACTTGTAGCTCGTGTCGCCCGAGTCGAACGACAGGTCGTCGCAGAAGACGAGAAAGGAAAAGGGCGCGTCGCGCAGCATGCCCATGAGCACGGGCAGGCTGTCGATGTCCTCGCGATGGATTTCGATCAGCCGCAGTCGCGCGCCGCCGATTTTGCGTTGCAGAATGTCGGCGTGCACGGCCTTGACCAGCGACGACTTGCCCATGCCGCGCGCGCCCCACAGCAGGGCGTTGTTGGCCGGCAGCCCCTTCGCGAAACGTTCCGTGTTTTCGGCCAGCAGATCGCGCACGCGATCGACGCCGCGCAGCAGCGCGAGATCGACGCGATTGACCTTCTTCACCGGGTTCAGCCGCTGCTGCGAGGCGCTCCAGACGAAGGCCTCCGCCGCATCGAAATCTGGCGCGGTCAACGCCGGCGGCGCAAGGCGCTCCAGCGCGGCGGCGATGCGGGCGAGAAGTTCGTGCTTGTCGGGCGTCTGGTCGGTCATGGCGCGCGTGATAGCGGCAAAGGCGCGCGCGCGCAAAGTCGATTGGGATGCGCATGGCCGCTGTGCGAAACGCGCGTGTCGCCCGCCGATTTTCTCGTCCTAGACTGCCGCCGTGGACCGGGCGACACAGCCCGGCCGAGGGAGGAAGGCATGGGACGTAAATTGCTTGCCGTCGCCGTGGTCGGCGGCGTGCTGGCGGCTGGAGCCGCATCCGCGCAAACCAAGACCCCGGGCGTGACCGCCACGGAAATCCGCGTCGGCCAGACGATCGCCTACAGTGGGCCGGCCTCCGCTTATGGCCAGCTCGGCAAGGCCGAGGCCGCCTATTTCGATTCCATCAACGCCAAGGGCGGCATCAACGGGCGCAAGATCAAGTTCATTTCGCGCGACGACGGCTATTCGCCGGCGAAGGCCGTCGAAAACGTGCGCCGTCTCGTCGAGGAGGACGATGTCGCGCTGGTGTTCGGCGTGCTCGGAACGCCGCTCAACATGGCGATCCGCCCGTATCTCAACGCGAAGGGCGTGCCGCTGCTCTTCATCGCCGCAGGCTCCTCGGCCTTCAATGATCCCAAGCACTACAAATGGGTGATGGGCTGGCAGCCGAATCTGCGTTCGGAGGCCGGTTTCTATGCCGCCGACATTCTCAAACGCAATCCGAATGCGAAGATCGGCGTCCTCTACCAGAACGACGATTTCGGGAAGGATCTGCTTGCCGGTTTGAAGGAAGGACTGGGCGCCAAGGCCGACAAGATGATCGTGGCCGCGCAAAGCTTCCAGGCGACCGACCCGTCGATCGACTCCCAGCTCGTGCTCATCAAGAACGCGAACGTCGACGTGCTGATGCTCTTCACCTACGCGAAGCAGGCGGCGCAGGCGATCACCAAAATGTCGGAACTGAGCTGGAAGCCGGCGACCTACCTGCATCTTGGCGCAGCTTCCATCGGCGCGACCTTCAAGCCGGCCGGTCTGGAAAAGTCCGCGGGCATCATGACCGCCGGGTTCCAGATGGACGTCACCGATCCCAAATGGGCGAACGAACAGGCGGTGAAGGATTATTTCGCCTGGCAGAAGCAGAACATGCCGTCCGCCGATCCCTCGGACACGCTTGTAGTGGCCGGTTACTCCTTCGCGCAGACACTGGAGCAGGTGCTGAAGCAGGCGGGCAACGACCTGTCGCGCGAAAACATCATGAAGCAGGCGGCGAACCTGAAGAACTGGCGCTTTCCGCTGATGCTGCCGGGCGGCTCGATCAACACCAGCCCGGACGATTACCGCGTCGTCAATTACATGAAGCTGCAGAAGTTCAACGGCAAGACGTGGGATTTCGTGGAGTAATTGGACCGCGAGCATTCAGGCTCGCCGAACTCGGATTGCGGGCCTGAGGGCTCGCGGTCCTGCTACTTCGCGGCCACCACCGCCTTGGTGATGCGCGCGGTCGAACACCGCGTTTCGCCGTCCATCACGTCCGCTTCGCAGAAGGCGAGCGATCGTCCCATCCGCAACACGCGCGCGACGATCTGTAATCTCGCGCCGGGTCGCGCCGGGCGCATGTGCTGCACATACATGTCGGCGGTCACCGCATGCGCGCCGTCCGGCAGCATCGGCAGCAGGGCGCAGAGGGCGGCGGGGTCCATCAGCATGGTCAGGATGCCGCCGTGCACGGCGCCGGTCGGCGCGAGCGAGGCGGGGCCGGCGACGAATTCGAGCGTCGCCTCGCCCCCGCCGACCGCGACAGCGCTCAGGCCCTGCGCGATGTGTGCGGGCGCGGAAAGAACATCGGCCACCAGCGCATCGATCTGTTCGGTTGTTTTCGCCATTGGACCTCCTTCACGCCCCTTTGCGCGAGGCGGCGGCCTCTGGCAAGCGGCGCGCCGCGCGCAGGGCCCCGGCGCGTTTCGCATTGGTGGCGGCCGCGCCCCGGGTTAATCTGTCGGTTAAAGTCGTCCCGGCCCAATGGAGGACAAGGGTGGAATTCGAAGATCTGGTCATGAGCCGCAAGAGCGTCCGCGGCTTTCAGAACAAGCCCGTTCCGCGCGAAATCATCGACGAGATCATCGCGGTCGCCAAGCGCGCGCCCTCGTCGATGAACACGCAGCCCTGGCACATTCACGTACTGACCGGCGAACCGCTCGAGGAAGTCCGCCGCCGCAACATGGAGGCCATGGCGGGCGGCGCGAAGGTCAATCGCGACATTCCCATGCATGGCGAATATGACGGCGTACATCGCCACCGGCAGGTCGAGATCGCCAAAAAGCTGTTCGCGGCGATGGACATTGCCCGTGACGACAAGGCCAAGCGGCAGGACTGGGTGCTGCGTGGCTTCCGGCAGTTCGACGCGCCCGTGTCGCTCGTGCTTTGCTACGACCGCGTGCTGGAAAGCGGCGCGGTCGGTTATTTCGACCTCGGCGCGGTCTGCTACGGCATCGTTCTGGCCGCCTGGGATCGCGGCCTCGGCACGGTCATCAACGGCCAGGGCATCATGCGCTCCGACATCGTGCGCGAAGTCGCGGGCATACCGCCCGAGCATGGGATCATGACCTGCGTTGCGATGGGCTATCCAGACGACAGCTTCGCCGCCAACGCGGTCGTTTCCGACCGCGAGTCGAACGAGAGTTTCGTGCGCTGGCATGGGTTTGCGGAATAGGGCGTGCGATCCGCGCCCGGGCGGCCAATAATTGTGTCTCTGGAATGTGTTAGCGCCATTTGGCCGATTGTCGAGGAAGAACCGACGGCGCTCGCCGTCGGTACCCGTAGGCAGGGTTTCTTTGGACGCTTGCGCTATTACGTAACCGCTTTTTGGCTCGGCCTTTACGACTTCGTCTACGGCTGTTTTTTCGCTTCCTCGAAAAAAGGATGCGGAGAGGAACGAGCGTTGAAGTCAACGGGCCCGAAGCGCCGCTAGTCGACCTCGCCAAACTCCTTGCCCGCCGCCGCGGGCTGCAATCGCAGCAGCCGCGAATCTTCCACCGCCGCCTGTCTGTGTTTGACTGCCTCGCGATAAACGGGGTCCCGCAGCATGGCGACGAAGGCCTGCACGCTGGGATATTCGGCGATGAAGGCGATGTCCCATTGTTCGGAATCCTGCGGGCCGATCAGCATCAGTTCGGGCTTTCCGATCCAAACCTGCCGGCCGCCGAGCCCGCGAAACACCGGCCCGCTCTCGCGCGCGTAGGATTTGTAGGCGTCCGCGCCCGAGACGTCGCGGCCGTCGGGATAGGCGGCCCTCTCGCGGAACTTCACGAGGTTCAGCATGTGGATCGGCCCCGGCCGGTCCATCTCGCGAAATTTGGCGAAGATCTCCTTGGTAGGGTCGAGATAGTCGGTCACTTTTCAGCCTCCGCAAGAATTCGTTCTATGCGCTTGTCGGGAACGAGCCAGATCAGCGCGACGAGAACGTAGATGAGATTGGCCGCGAGCGGCGCCATGAAGGCGAGCCCGATCGCGATGGCGTACAGCAGGGGCGAGGCCTTGCCCTTCATGTCGCCGCCGACGGCGCGCGACAGAAGCGAATCGGCGCCCTGCGCGCGCACGATCGTCGTCTGAAGAATGTAGTAGGCGATGGCCGCCGCCAGCAGCGCGACGCCATAGAGGGCGGTCGGCCATTTGGAGAAATGGTTCTCGCCGAGCCAGGCGGTCGCGAAGGGGACGAGCGACAGCCAGAACAAGAGGTGCATGTTCGCCCACAGGATCGAGCCGTTCACGCGTTTGACGGTCGCGAGCATGTGATGGTGATTGTTCCAATAGATGCCGATGTACACGAAACTCAGCACGTAGCTGAGAAAGCCGGGGATCAATTTCACGAGATCGCCGGGCGAACCGCCGTGCGGCGCCTTGAGTTCCAGCACCATGATCGTGATGATGATGGCCAGCACGCCATCGGAGAAGGCGGCAAGTCGTTCCTTTTCCAACGTTTCGCCCCTATTTGAGATGCGGGAAGGGCGCGATGCTATCGCGCGTCCGCCTTTCCGGCCAATTCGGCGGGTCCGGCATTGCCTCGGGCGCGCTTCTGGCTATAGTCCGCGCGCAATTCCGGCCGCTTCGGCCCAGATTACGGGATGTCCATGAACTTCATCACCCCCGCCTACGCCCAGGCCGCTGGCGGTTCCGCCGGCGGCGCCGAAATGATCATGCAGATGGCGCCGTTCGGCATCATCCTGGTCATCATGTACTTCCTGATCATCCGGCCGCAGCAGAAGCGCGCCAAGGAGACGCAGGACATGCTGGGCGCCATCCGGCGCGGCGACACGGTCGTCACCGCCGGCGGCATCATCGGCAAGGTCACCAAGGTGACGGACGCGGCCGAGGTCGAGGTCGAGATCGCTCCGAACGTGCGTGTGCGCGTTGCGCGCTCCATGATCGCCGACGTCCGCGCCAAGGGCGAGCCCGTGAAGGAAACGGCGGCCTGATACAGCCGCTGAACGAACGAGACCCATGCTGCGCTTCGCTCCCTGGAAAGTCGCTTCCATCATCGGCATGTCGCTGATCGCGCTGCTGATCGTGATCCCGTCCATGCTCTCGCCCGCCGCGCGCACGGCCCTGCAGTCGCATCTGCCTTCGTGGCTGCCGGCGAAGACCATCACGCTCGGCCTCGACCTGCAGGGCGGTTCGCACATTCTGCTGGAAGTGGATTCGCGCGCCGTCGTGCGCACCATGGTCGAGAACCTGCGCGACGACGTCCGCCGCACGTTGCGTGAAGAACGCGCCGGCGTGGTCGGCGGCATCGCCATGCAGGCGCGCGGCGTGCAGTTCCGTCTCGCCAATCCGGCCGAGGCCGAGAAGACGATTCCGAAGATTCGTCAGCTGGGCCAGAGCTCGGGCGCCGCGCTGCTCGGCGCGGCCAGCGCGCCGGGCGTCGAGGTCAATTCCACGGAAAACGGCGTCGTCCAGGTGACGATCACGGAAGCCGGCGTGACGGACAAGGTGCGCCGCGCGGTCGACCAGTCGATCGAGGTCCTGCGCCGCCGTATCGACGGTTCCGGCATGAAGGAGCCGACCATCCAGCGCCAGGGCGCCGATCGCATTCTGGTGCAGGTGCCGGGCCTCCAGGACCCGCAGCAGCTCAAGGAGCTGCTCGGCACGACGGCCAAGCTCGAATTCCGCCTCGTTGCCCAGCCCGGCGACAATCCGGCCGACATCGAGGAACTGGACCAGACCGAGGGAGGCAAGATCCCGGTCGAGAAGCAGGTGATGGTGCAGGGCGAGGATCTGACCGACGCCCAGCCCGGATTCGACCAGCGCAACGGCGAGCCGGTCGTCAACTTCCGCTTCAACCTGCGCGGCGGCCAGAAATTCGCTGAGGTCACGACGCGCAACGTCGGCAAGCCCTTCGCCATCGTGCTCGACAACAAGGTGATTTCGGCGCCGCGCATTATCTCGCCGATCACAGGCGGCTCGGGCCAGATTTCCGGCCGCTTCACGGTCGAGCAGGCCAACAATCTCGCCATCCTGCTACGCGCCGGCGCGCTGCCCGCCAAGCTCACCACCATCGAGGAGCGCACCGTCGGTCCGGGCCTCGGTCAGGATTCGATCGACGCCGGCGAACGCGCGTCCTACGTCGGCGCGGCGCTGGTCGTGGTCTACATGCTCGTGACCTACGGCGTGTTCGGCATATTCGCGAACATCGCGCTGTTCGTGCACATCCTCTTCATCTTCGCGGCTCTCGTGCTGCTCGGCGCGACGCTGACGCTGCCGGGCATCGCCGGCATCGTCTTCACCATCGGCATGGCGGTCGACTCCAACGTGCTGATCTACGAGCGCATCCGCGAGGAAAACCACATGGGCCGCTCGATCCTGTCGTCGCTCGACGCGGGCTTCAAGCGCGCCTTCGGCACGATCGTGGACTCCAACGTCACCATGTTCGTGGCCGCCGTCATTCTCTACTTCCTCGGTTCGGGTCCGGTGCGCGGCTTCGCCGTGTCGCTGGGGCTGGGCATCCTCACCACCATCGTCACCGCCGTCACCATGACGCGCATGATGATCGCGGTGTGGTACCGCTTCGCGCGGCCGACCAAGCTGCCGATCTGAGCGGGGAGACGAAATTATGAAGCTCCTGCGCCTCACGCCCGAGAACACGAAATTCCCGTTCATGCGGTTCCGCCGCGTGAGCTATCCGTTCTCGGCCTTTCTCTCGATCTGCTCCGTCGTGCTCTTCATTTTCTGGGGCATGAATTTCGGCATCGACTTCGCCGGCGGCACGCTCATGGAATTGCGCGCCAAGAGCGGCACGGCCGACATTTCGCTGTTGCGCAATCTCGCCGAGAAGCTCGGCGTCGGCGACGTCGGCGTGCAGGCATTCGGCAATGCGTCCGACGTCACCCTGCGCTTCGGCGTGCAGCCGGGCGGCGATACCGCGCAGGCCGCCGCCGTCGAGAAGGTGAAGACCGCCGTCGCCGACGGCTACGATATTCGTCGCGTCGAGACGGTCGGCCCCTCGGTCTCCGCCGAACTCGTTCAGTCCGGCACGCTCGGCGTCGTGCTGTCGATCATCGCGGTGTTGAGTTACTTGTGGTTCCGCTTCGAATGGCAATTCGCCATATCGGCTGTCATCGCGACCATGCACGACCTGTTGCTGACGGTCGGTTTCTTCTCGTTGACCCATCTCGAATTCAACACGACCTCGATCGCGGCCATCCTCACCATCGTCGGCTATTCCTTGAACGAGACCGTCGTCGTGCTCGATCGCATCAGGGAAATGATGCGCAAATACAAGAAGATGCCGACGGATCAGCTGATCGATATCTCGATCAACGCCGTCCTGCCGCGCACCCTCATGACCGCGACCACGGTGCTGCTCGCCCTGTTTGCGCTCGTGATCTTCGGCGGCCAGGTGATCCGCTCCTTCTCGCTCGCCATGACCTGGGGCGTGTGCGTGGCGGTCTATTCCTCGATCTTCATCTGCTCGCCGATGATGATCTACCTGGGCTTGCGTAACGAAAGCGCCGTGCGCGGCGAAGCGACGGACTCCAAGGACGGCGCCGCGACCGAGGGCGCGCGGTAAGGGGCAGGCGTGGAGGGCTTGCCTTTGAAGGCCACACGCTACTTCGAAGAGCAAGTGCTGCGGAAACGGCCCTATATCGACCGCAAAATGTGTGCTCGTGTTCTTGCCGCTCCGCTGCGGCGGGAGATGCAGGAAGACGGTCGTATCCGATCATGGGGGGCGATACTGGATACGCGCGACGGAAAAGAGCGTATATTGCGTGTCGTGACGCTGGCGGACGGCGCGACCCTCCATAATGCCTTTTTCGACCGGGATTTTCGGCGGGAAGACAAATGAAGCTGCATTATTACCCCGAAACCGACAGTCTCTACATCGAGCTAAAGACTCAGCCCGGCGCTGAAACGCGTGAAATCGCCGCCGGTCTCAACGTCGATTTTGATGCGAAGGGGGATGTGGTCGGCATCGATATCGACCATGCTTCGCGCAAGCTCGATCTCACGTCTTTGGAGACGATAGCGCTTCCAGTTGCGCGCGCGAGCTGAAAGCGCGCGAAAAATAAGGAGACGCCCAATGATCGTAGCCATCGTCCGTTTCGCGCTGCCGGCGCCGGTCTCGCTCGAGGAGGCCGCCCGCATGTTCGAATCCAGCGCGCCGAAATATCAGGGGCTGCCGGGCCTCGTCCGGAAATACTACATTCGCGCCGAGGACGGACGTTCCGCCGGCGGCGTCTATCTCTGGGAGAACAAGGCGGCGGCCGAGGCCGTCTACAACGGCGAATGGCGCGATCGAGTCGCGAAACTCTACGGTTCGCAACCACAGGTCGAGTTCCTGGACTGCCCCGTGGTCGTCGACAACGCCGCTGGCGGCGCGATCACCAGGGCCGCCTGAGTTCTAGCGGCCGATGTCCGACGACCGTCCAGGCGGCTTTCTCCCCGGTCGCCATCCGATAGACGCCTATGGCGAGGGCGGGTTCAAGTTCGGCGGCATGTCGCATCGCGGCTCGCTGCTGGCTCTGCCTTCGGGGCTTTACGCCTGGGATGCCATGACGCCGGCGGACATCGACGCGCAGTCGCTGGCGCGGGTGCTCGCAGAAGCCCCTGATGCGATCGAGCATCTGCTGGTCGGCACCGGCCTCGATCTCGCACCGCTGGCGCCCGCGCTCGTCCAGCGCCTGCGGACGCTGAAAATCGTCGCCGAACCCATGGCCACCGGCGCGGCCGCGCGTACATACAATATTCTGATGGGCGAGGGGCGGCGCGTGGCCGCCGCGCTCCTCGCCGTATGACGCGCCGGGCGACAGAAACATGACAGCACCCGCCGCCGATAAGAGCGCCGCCGCGCCGGCCGACCAGCGGATCGAGCGGATGGCGGAGAATTACGCGCATTGCGAGCAACTCCTGCGCTCGCACGACCGCGACCGCTGGCTCGCCTGCATGTTCGCGCCCGCGCCCGCGCGCCCGCGCCTGCATGCGCTCTACGCCTTCAGCCTGGAGATCGCGCGTATCCGCGAGACCGTTTCCGACCCGATGCCCGGCGAAATCCGCATGCAATGGTGGGTCGACGCGATCGAGGGCGAGGCGCGCGGCGATGTCCGCTCGCATCCGGTGGCCGCCGCGCTCATCGACACGATCCGCGCCTTCAGCCTGCCGCGCACCGCCTTCACCGATCTGGTCGAGGCGCGGCGGTTCGATCTCTACGACGAGCCCATGGCGGACCTGAAGGAGCTGGAGGCCTATTGTGGGCGAACCGCTTCCGCTCTGTTCAGGCTCGCCTCCATCATTCTGGCGGAAGGCGGCGAGCCTGGCGGCGCGGAGGCCGCAGGCTATGCCGGCGTCGCCTATGCGCTGACAGGGCTCTTGCGTTCTTTTCCCTGGCTTGCAGCCCGCGGACAGATCTATGTGCCCGCCGAAACCCTCGAGAGCCACGGCGTCACGCCGGCCGCCGCGCTCGTGCGGCCGGCAAAGCCCGGCCTGGTCGCGGCGCTGGCCGATCTCAGGGCTCTTGCCCGCCGCCGTAACGGCGAGGCGCTGGCGCATCTCGCCGCCGTTACGCCAAAGGCCCGCGCCGCCTTCGCGCCGCTCGCCTGTGCGCCGCTCTACCTTCAGGCGATGGAGCGGCCGGACTACCAGCCCTTTTCCAGTCGGATCGACGTCGCGCAATGGCGCCGGCAATGGGCGATCTGGCGGTTCTCGCGAAAATTCCGCTGATCAGGGCAGGACCTTCAGGTTGCCGTCGGTCATAGCGACCAGCAGCAGCCGCCCGTCCGCGCCCAGCCGGAACTGGCCGTACTTGGCGTGCGCGAAATCGTCGGCGCGCCCTTCCTCGAAGAAATAGGCGTCCGTGCCGACGAACCAGCGTCGAGACTTCTGGCGCAACTTGACGGCGATCTGATTGCCTTGCGGTTTTGCGCCTGGCGCGGCGAGGCCCTGTATGGTCGCGATCGACCGGTCGTCGATATCGGCGAAGGCGACGACTTCGCCCTTGACGCCGCGCGGCGCCGGCAGCCTGTCGACGTTAAAGGCGACTGCCATATAGTCGCCCTGGATCAGCGAGCGTGGATCGACCGGCCGCAGCGCGATGTAGACGATGCGGCCGTTCGCCAGCACATCCTCGGCGCTGCGTACGGCAGTCCCGCCGATCGCGGCGGTCGCGGCGGTCCCGAGCGCGATCAGGCCGAGCGCCATGCCGCCGAAAGCCTTTGGGAGCGCCACGCCGACGTCGCGCGACCGCGTGATGAAGACCACGAGACCGAGCGCCGCGCCGAGGCCCATGAGCACATAGGCCTTTTGGGTCAGCGGCCAGTTCAGCGCGTAATAGAAGGCGCTGACAATCCACACCGCGGCCAGCGCCGCCGCGCCTGCAAGTCCGCGCGAATTGGCGAGCATGGCGCCGGCGAAGATCGCGATCGTGGCGCCAAACGCCGGCGAGCGGAAGGTGAGCGCAACCATCACGGCGGCGACCGCGAAGCCCAGAGGCGTGCGCAGGTCCGCGCGCCGCGCGAGCAGGGTGACGACGCCGGCAAGGCCGAGCGCTATGGACACCGCCTGCGCGGGCCCGGCCCACGGCGTGCGGATCAGGCCGGCGAGTTCGCCGACGAGGCCGGAGCCGGCGCCGACGAGGAAGGGCCGCCCGGCCATCAGGAGGAGCGCGACAAGGCCGCCTGCTGTCCAGCCGGCGAAGAATGGCCGCGCGTTCTCGGGCAGCTTGAAGCCGAGGCCAGGTCCGGCGAGCCCGACCGCGCCAGCGACGGCGACGATCGAGGTCAGCGCGACCGACGTCTCCATGTGGTTCCACGCGAAGCGGGCGAGCAGCGAGACGACGATCGCCCACAGCGCCCAGAAGCCGAACAACATGCGCATCCAGCGCGCCTGGATCGTAAAGCCGACCGCGATGGCGATGACGGCCAGCAGGAAGCCGGCGTCGCGCTTGAACCAGCGCGTCAGCGCATAGACCAGCAGCGCTGTCGAAACGCCGGACAGGATGAGGCCGAACATCTGGCGGAAGGAGAAGGGCGCTCCGCCGCGCATGATGAAGACGGCTGGGATCAGCGTAAGCGCGCCGGCGATGGCCGCGCCCGACGCCGTGTCCAGGTAGGTCCCGAACAGCAGGCCGTAAACCGAAAGAATGGGCATGGCCGCGAGCAGCGCGCCAAAACCGCTGAGCGCCGCCAGCGGCCATGAGACCTTGGCCTCGAGATCGGCGACCGCGCCTTTTTCCGCCTCGGCCCGGCGATGGACCATCCTCAGGACGGTCACGCTGCCGAACACGATGGCGGTCGACAGGGCGGCGAGCGCAATCGCGCCGCCGATCTCGAACTTGGTGTCGATCAATATTTTGTACAGCCGCGCGATGATCAGCGCGTCGATGCCGGCGAATGCCAGTGTCATCACGCCGAATTCCAGCGGGCGCACGAGGGCCAGGCCGCCCGTCAGGAGGCAGAGGAGGAAAGCGGCGGTCACGAAGGCGCCATCGCCGACGGCGGCCGAGCGGAACAGCCCTTCGAAGCCCGTGGCTGTGATCAGAGCGATCGCGCCCAGGCTCGCCAGACGGAAGGCCCATGTCGTCTCGCCGATGAAGCGCCGCAGCCCGAGGTAGGGACAGAGAAAGGCGGCGACCGCGAGCGCAATCGCCCAGGCCGGCGCGAACTTGGCCAGTTCGATGCCGCTGCTCTCCTGCATGCGCCAAAGCCCGATCGCGCCGCCGGCGACGATTGTCCAGAGGACCCAGACCGCGTCGTGCCGCGCGGCGAGCGCGAAGGGGAGCGTCAGCGCCGCCCAGAGCGCGAAGAGCTGCCAGGCGTCGGCGCCGCTGGGGTAGGTCTGGCCGATCAGGGCGAATAGCCCGCCGACAGCGGCCGTCGCCACCAGCAGCGCCGGCGTTCTCGCACGAGGCGCGAACGCCGCAGCCAGCGCCGATGCGAGCAGAAGGCCCGCGATCAGCTCCAGCTTGGTGAGGCGGTGAAACGACGACCAGTTGGCCGCGATCCAGCAGAATACGCCGAAGGCGAAGAGGCCGGCCGCGCCGATGCCGGTGAGCGCCCGCAGCGTCGCGGCGGGAATTTGGGTCTGCGAATTGTCCTGCGATGTCATGGCGTTCGGTCCCGCTCCCGGCGAAGTGCGGGAGGCTGCGAGCATCTCGAATAGGAGCGCCGCCGTCCCGTCGCGGCGCCGTTTCGCACGTCAGGGCCGCACGTAGGCCCAGCCCTGTTCCTGCAATTCCGCGAGACGAGCGACCCCGGCCGGCACGATTCCGACATCGGGAAGCAGTTCGACCTTCCTGCCCTCCGCCTTTTCCATCGACTCGATCGTGTTGCCGCAAGCGGTGAAGGCGACGTCGGGGATGCTGAGCTTGATCGATTTCACCCGGTCTTTGACGGGGGACGTATCGGCCCGCAGCATATGCAGGCCCGGCCCGTAGGCCACGACCTCGAATTCAACCACTTCACCCTTATCGCTGTAGTAGCGCGAGACGTTGGCGATATTGTCGAGGATCATTGTCATGCGGTGCGGGTCGTTCTCGGTGAGCTGGAAGACGATATGGTGCTCCCGCAGCGTCGCCGCCGCCAGCGCCGGCGCCGAAAGTCCCGCGAAAACAAGTGCAGCAAGAAGCGCCCGGCGCGTCGACGTCATGAAAATTCCTCCCGTTACAGGCTCGCACATGAGCGCGGTTCCGGGAAGCGGGGCGATGAATTGCAACGATACAGCTGTCGGCTAAGCTGAAGATGTCGCCCGTCCAGGGGAGGATGAAATGACAAAGACAAGAGCCATTGCTATCGGCGTCCTCGCATTTTCAGGGACGCTCCTGGCCGTCGATGCAGCTTCGGCGAGATGCATCGTTCGCGGCTCTCGCTACAACCCACCTGAAAATGACGCCGTGACCTGGGCTGCCGCGGTCACAGGCGGGACATGCAGGATCACGTTCCGATCTCTGGGCAGTCTGGTGTTCACAGGAACGTCGATCGCATCCCGCCCGTCCGGCGGAACCATCGCCATGGCGGGCAACACGACCGCCAATTATCGCGCCCGCGCTGGCTTCAAGGGAGTCGACAGCGTGGCTTTCAAGGTCTGCGGGCAGGGGCGAAGCGGCTCGGGCTGCTCGACGATCACCGTGCAGCTGTCGGTCGACTGATTGGAGCGTCGCTGGTCAGAGCCTCTCCAGCCACCCCGCCAGATCCCGGTCCGCCCGCGCCGACAGCGCCATCTTTTTCGCGCGCGCCTTTTCCGGCCCGCGCAGGCGCTTGCCGTCGGGGTGCTTGACCGCCTCGGTCAACGGCGGGAACAGGCCGAAATTGACGTTCATCGGCTGGAAGGAGCGCGGCCCGGCGTCGATCTTCGCGATATGCCCGCCGGTGATGTGGGCGATCAGCGCGCCGATGGCGGTGGTCTGTGGCGGCGGGGAGATCGGCGCGCCTAGCCGCTCGGCCGCCGCCATGCGGCCGGCGATCAACCCGACCGCGGCGCTCTCGACATAGCCTTCGCAGCCCGTGATCTGGCCGGCGAAGCGCAGTCGCGGATCGGCCTTCAGCCGCAATTGCGGGTCGAGCAGGGCCGGGGAATTGAGATAGGTGTTGCGGTGAATGCCGCCGAGCCGGGCGAATTCGGCCTTTTCCAGCCCCGGAATCGTGCGAAAAATCTCGACCTGCGCACCGTGCTTCAGCTTGGTCTGGAAGCCCACCATGTTGTAGAGCGTGCCGAGCGCATTGTCCTGCCGCAGCTGCACGACGGCATAGGGCTTGACAGTCGGATTGTGGGAATTTGTCAGGCCCATCGGCTTCATCGGGCCGTGCCGTAGCGTCTCTGGACCGCGCTCGGCCATCACCTCGATCGGCAGGCAGCCGTCGAAATAGGGCGTCCCCTCCCATTCCCGGAACTCGGTCTTGGGACCGTCGATCAGGGCCGCGATAAAGGCCGCGTATTGCTCGCGATCGAGTGGACAGTTGATGTAGTCCGCGCCCGTGCCGCCCGGTCCTGCCTTATCGTAGCGCGACTGGAGCCAGGCCTTGGCCATGTCGATGGAGTCGCGGTGGACGATCGGCGCTATGGCGTCGAAAAAGGCGAGGCCCGCCTCGCCCGTGGCCTTGCCAATCGCCTTGGCCAGTTGAATCGACGTCAGAGGCCCTGTGGCAATTATCACGTTATCCCAATCGCTTGGCGGGATATCCTGAATCTCTTCGCGAGCGACTTGAATCAGATCGTGAGCGGCGATGGCGGACGTCACGGCGCCCGAAAATCCGTCGCGGTCGACCGCCAGCGCGCCGCCGGCTGGCACCTGGTTGGCGTCGGCGGCGCGCATGACCAGCGAGCCCATGGCGCGCATCTCGCGATGCAGGACGCCGACGGCGTTGGTCGTGGCGTCATCGGAGCGGAAGGAGTTGGAGCAGACGAGCTCGGCGAGGCCGTCGGTCTGGTGGGCGTCGGTGCCACGCACCGGCCGCATCTCGTGCAGCACGACGGGAACGCCTGCGGACGCGATCTGCCATGCGGCCTCCGAGCCCGCCAGCCCGCCGCCGATAATATGGATGGGTTTCATGGGGAGGGGATTAGCGTGTGGCCGCTGGAACGCAAGCCCTCCGACGCTGGACAAAGAGAAAGCGCCCGCCGGAGGGAGGAGACCGGCGGGCGCTGCTGGGCATGAAACTCGGCCGGGGAGGGAGGAGATCCGGCGTCTGCGTCATGCAAACTCAGTACTGGGCGGATTTCTTCGCAATGTGCTCGATGTCGGCGCGGACGATGCCGAGGTCGTGCAATTCGCGGTCCGTCAGACGCGACAGTTCCCGCACCGACGCGCGATAGCGGCGCCATTCGTGGATCTTGTGCGCGATTTCCTTGATCGACATAGCTCTGTTCCCATCACGTTGCGCGGCGTTGTCCGTCGCTCATGATGCAATGCAACATAGTGGAGATATGAACATTCGTGTAGAAGCGATTTCACAAAACAGATATGTGAAAAATGCATGCAAACGCACAAATGAACAGATATTTATGCCTGAGACACGCTTTTGGCGCATGCAATAAATCGCAGAGCGAAATCAATGGATTGTGCGATGCGGCAGAAAAGTGAGGAGTCCTCAGAGCCGCTTGCGGACCTGGGTTCCGGTCACGGCTCGCTTGACTCGGACCTTCGGCGAATATGCGTCCGACGGCTACAAAGGTCTTTCTGGGCGGCGGTCGAGCACTCCCTCTGCGTGAGCGACTGAGAGACTGCGATCGCCAGCATCACGTTCAGGGTATGGTGTGAACACTTGCCTTGATCGCGAGGACCTTGGACGCATCCCATACGTCGCCGGGCTTCGCGGGCCCGACCATCACATGGAACTGCTTGATGTTGAACATGTCGCGGCATGTCTCTTCGAGGGCGGGGTTCCATTTCGGGTTGGCCTGATCATTCGGATTCCGAGTGACCCCTAAAAGCTTTCGATCGACGATCGTCGCGATCAGGCTTTGCGCCCAGTCGCTGCCGCCATCGCTCCGGACGACGAAGCCTTTGCCGAAGCAAATTCTGTAATTGTCGAGCTTCGGTAATTTGATCTCGCAAAATTTCGCATAATCCGCGTTCTTGGCCTGATCCGCGGCGGATAGCGGCGCACACGAAAAGGTCTTCGGTTCCGGATTGGCCGGCGGGGGCGGAGGTTTCGGATAAGTGGCTGTCACAGGGAGCACTTCGCCGTCGCGTTCGAACGAATCCTGCGGAAACCACTGATAGGCGCCAAATGCCCGCCCCGATTGCCCTCCCTGGTTTTCCAGCATGACCGACGCCGGCGTCTTCAATTGGAGGCATTCCCCCGCGGAAATGATCTGCCGGGATTCCGGGAAAGGATTCGGCGCCGCGTCGTGATCAGATACGTTCCAAAATACGTGCATCGCCATGGGCCCGGAATTGCACAGCCGCACGTCGTGTCGGATCCGCTTCCTGAAAGCGATGCCGTTTCTCGCCAGCGTCACCAGCTCGCCCGATTGGGGCGTGCCGAATTCGACGGGGGCGCCGAGCTCTTTGGGGACCGTGGTGATCCGGCACGCCACGAGGAACGCCTGCACGCGCTTCTGGTCGGCGGCGGAATCTCCGGGAATATCGCCTACGCCGCAATGCCAGCCGTCGTCGCGCAATGGCTTGCTGACGATCATCTGGTAGTTGCAGAGCGGCGCAACCTGCTCGCAGCCGCCGCCGGTGACCACGAATCCCTGCTGCTTCTCGGAATCCGAAAGCGCTACATCGGCGTCCGGCCACCGCCCGGGACCGCCGATGGCGCTCCATTTGCGGATGCATTGCATCCTTTGTCCTGGGCCAGCCGAATAGGTCTGGCGGCCCCAGGCTGAAGGAACGAGATGGTTGCAGGTGTTGGGAGGCTGGACCTGAGGACCGTCCTCCGCGTGGGCCGTGATCGAACCAACGGACAGCGAAGCGGCGGCCAGCCAGCCGACGGCCAAAGCCCACGAATGGCGCAATGTAATCGGCATCTCGTCCCCCGCTTGGCCCTTAGGCGGAAGTTAACATCCCGCCGACGCCGCGCAATGTGAGACGCCTCACTCCGCCGCTTCCCCACTCACCGCTTTCATCGGCCGCCGCGCCAAGACCTCCTTCAAAAACCGCCCGGTGTGGCTGCGGCTCACCTTCACCACATCCTCTGGCGTGCCCTGCGCGACAATCTCGCCGCCGCCGTCGCCGCCTTCCGGGCCCATGTCGATGATCCAGTCGGCAGTTTTGATGACCTCCAGATTGTGCTCGATCACCACGACCGAATTGCCCTGGTCGACCAGCGCGTGCAGCACTTCCAGGAGCTTCTTAACGTCATGGAAGTGCAGGCCGGTCGTCGGCTCGTCGAGAATGTAGAGCGTGCGGCCTGTCGAACGCCGCGCCAGCTCCTTCGACAACTTGACGCGTTGCGCCTCGCCGCCGGACAGCGTGGTCGCCTGCTGGCCCACGTGGATGTAATCGAGGCCGACGCGCTTGAGCGTCTCCATCTTCTCGCGGATCGACGGCACGGCCTTGAACAGGGTCGCGGCTTCCTCGACCGTCATGTCCAGCACGTCGGCGATCGACTTCTCGCGGTATTTCACCTCCAGCGTTTCGCGATCGTAGCGCTTGCCCTTGCAGACGTCGCAAGTGACATAGACGTCGGGCAAAAAATGCATCTCGATCTTGATGACGCCGTCGCCCTGGCAGGCCTCGCAGCGCCCGCCCTTCACGTTGAAGGAGAAGCGGCCCGGCTGGTAGCCGCGCGCTTTCGCCTCCGGCAGGCCTGCGAACCATTCGCGGATCGGCGTGAAGGCGCCGGTATAGGTCGCCGGGTTCGAGCGCGGCGTCCGGCCGATCGGCGATTGATCGATGTCGATCACCTTGTCGATGAATTCGAGACCCTCGATCTTGTCGAAGGGCGCGGCGTGCTCGAGCGCGCCGTTCAGCCGCCGCGCCACCGCCTTGTAGAGCGTATCGATGACGAGCGTGGACTTGCCGCCGCCCGATACGCCGGTGATGCAGGTGAACAATCCCAGCGGGATTTCCGCCGTCACGTCCTTCAGATTGTTGCCCTTCGCGCCCGTCAGCTTCAGCCGCCGCCCGGCCGTCGCCTTCCGCCGCTTGCGCGGCACGGACACTTCGCGCGCGCCGGTGAGATAAGCGCCGGTCAGCGACTTCGGATTGGACATGATGTCGTCAGGCGTTCCCTCCGCCACGATCTGCCCGCCGTGAATGCCGGCGCCGGGCCCGACGTCCACCACGTGATCGGCGGTCAGGATCGCATCCTCGTCGTGCTCGACCACGATCACGGTATTGCCGAGGTCGCGCAGCCGCCGCAGCGTTTCGAGCAGGCGCGCATTGTCGCGCTGGTGCAGGCCGATCGAGGGTTCGTCCAGTACGTAGAGAACGCCGGTCAGGCCCGAGCCGATCTGCGACGCCAGGCGAATGCGCTGGCTTTCGCCGCCCGACAGCGAGCCCGACCCGCGAGACAGCGTGAGATAGTCGAGGCCGACATCGACGAGAAAATCGAGACGGTCGCGGATTTCCTTGAGAATGCGCACCGCGATTTCGTTGCGCTTGGAATCGAGCTTCTCGGGCAGGGCGGCGAACCAGTCGGCGGCGCCCTTCACGCTGAGGTCGCAGACTTCGCCGATGTGCTGCATGTCGATCTTGACCGCCAGCGCCTCGGGCTTCAGCCGGAAGCCCCTGCACGCCTTGCACGGCGTCGCCGACATGTAGCGCCCGATCTCCTCGCGCGCCCATTCGGATTCCGTCTCCAGATATCGCCGCTGCAGATTGGTGACGACGCCTTCGAACGGCTTTTTGACGTCATAGGCGCGCAGGCCGTCGTCGTAGGAGAACTTGATCGCCTCCTCGCCGGAGCCGTGCAGGATCACGTCCTGCGCCTTCTTCGGCAGCGCCTCGAAGGCTGTGTCGAGCCGGAACTTGTAGTGCTTGCCGAGCGCTTCCAGTGTCTGCTGGTAGTAGGGCGAGGTCGAGCGCGACCACGGCGCGACGGCGCCTTTGCGCAAGGTCAGCTTCGGGTCGGGCACGACGAGATCGGCGTCGATCGTCTGCTCGGACCCGAGCCCGCCGCAGGTCGGACAGGCGCCGAAGGGATTGTTGAATGAAAAGAGTCTCGGCTCGATCTCGGGAATCGTGAAGCCGGAGACCGGGCAGGCGAATTGCGAGGAGAAGATGATGTGCTGGCCGTAGTGGGTCGAGACGTTGGCGGCGTCCTTCTCCGCCTGCGTCGCGGTAGCGCCGTCGGCAAACTCCACCACCGCCATCCCGCCGGCCAGTTCCAGCGCCGTTTCGAAACTCTCCGCCAGCCGCGCGGCAATGTCGGGCCGCACCACGATCCGGTCGACCACCACGTCGATGTCGTGCTTGAACTTCTTGTCGAGGGCAGGGGCTTCGGCGATCTCGTAATATTGCCCGTCGATCTTCAGGCGCTGGAAGCCGCGCTTCATGTAGTCCGCGATTTCCTTGCGGTACTCGCCCTTGCGGCCGCGCACGACCGGCGCCAGCAGGTAGAGCCGCGTCTTCTCAGGCAGCGCCAGCACGCGGTCGACCATCTGGCTGACCGTCTGGCTCTCGATCGGCAGCCCGGTCGCCGGCGAATAGGGAATGCCGACGCGCGCCCACAGCAGGCGCATGTAGTCGTAGATCTCCGTCACCGTGCCCACGGTCGAGCGCGGGTTCTTGGACGTCGTCTTCTGCTCGATCGAAATGGCCGGCGAGAGCCCGTCGATCTGGTCGACGTCGGGCTTCTGCATCATCTCCAGAAACTGCCGCGCATAGGCCGACAGCGATTCCACGTAGCGGCGCTGGCCCTCGGCGTAGATCGTGTCGAAGGCGAGCGACGACTTGCCGGAGCCCGACAGGCCCGTGAACACCACCAGCGCGTCGCGCGGAATGGTCAGGTCCACGTTCTTGAGGTTGTGCTCGCGCGCCCCGCGCACGGAAATCGTGCGCAGGTCTGCGCCGCGCTGGGGCAGGGCGAGTTCGCGCTGGCCGCTGGAGACGGGCGCGGGAACGGGAGGCTTGCCCGCCGCCTTTTTCGGGGCGGCGGCCTTCTGCGGCTTGGCTGTCTTCATAGGTCCGGAACGGGGTCGGCTGATTGTCCGCTAATGTAAGGTCGAGGCCTCGCCCGGTCGAGGGCGGCCGAAGATATCCCCAGCCCGTTTGCAATCGGAGGGGAGTGCATCCGCTTGATGCCTCCGGTTCTTGAGCCTAAGAAATTCCCATCGGCGAGGATGACCGCGCCCTCTCGAATGCGCGGGAAACACGAGGAAAGCCAATGGCAACTTCAGCCGCCGCCGCGCCGCCGCCCACCGAACGCAAGCCGCTCTACAAACTGCTCTACGTCCAGGTTCTCGTCGCGATCATGCTCGGCGTGATCGTGGGCTGGCTGTTCCCGCATTTCGCCCAGAACGAGTGGATCAAGGCGATGGGCGACGGCTTCGTAAAGCTGATCAAGATGGTGATCGCGCCGATCATCTTCTGCACGGTCGTGTCTGGCATCGCGCATATTTCCGAAGTCTCGAAGATCGGCCGCGTGGCGGTCAAGGCGCTCGTCTATTTCGAGATCGTCTCGACCTTCGCTCTCGCGCTCGGCCTGATCGTCGCCAATGTCGTACAGCCCGGCGTCGGCTTTTCCGGCAAGACGGACGCAGCGGCCGTCGCCGGCTTCGCCAAGAAGGCGGGCGAGATGAAATCGGTGGATTTCGTCCTGCATATTATCCCCGACGCGGTCGTTGGCGCCTTCGCCCAAGGCGAGATCCTGCAGGTGCTGCTGTTCTCGATCCTGTTCGGCTGCTCGCTGATGGTGCTCGGCGAGCGCGGGCACACGGTTCGCGCGCTGATCGACGATTTGGCCCACGCGATCTTCGGCGTCATCGCCATCGTCGTGCGCGCCGCGCCCATCGGCGCCTTCGGCGCCATGGCCTATACGATCGGCAAGTTCGGCCCGCAGGCGCTCGGCAATCTCGCCGGCCTGATCGCGACCTTCTATCTCACAGCCATCCTGTTCGTGGTGCTGGTGCTGGGAACCATTGCCCGCATCGCCGGCTTCTCGATCTTCAAGTTCCTCCGCTACATCAAGGACGAACTGCTGATCGTGCTCGGCACGTCGTCGTCGGAAAGCGCGCTGCCGCAGATGATGGAAAAGCTCGAGCGGCTGGGTTGTTCCAAGCCGGTCGTCGGCCTCGTCGTGCCGACCGGCTATTCCTTCAACCTCGACGGCACCAACATTTACATGACGCTCGCCACGCTCTTCATCGCGCAGGCGATGGGCGTGCATCTGTCCTTCGGCGAGCAGATGACGATCCTGCTGGTCGCGATGCTGACGTCCAAGGGCGCTTCGGGCATTACCGGGGCGGGCTTCATCACGCTGGCCGGCACGCTCGCCGCCGTTCGGCCGGAACTCGTGCCCGGCATGGCGATCGTGCTCGGCATAGACAAGTTCATGTCAGAGTGCCGCGCGCTCACCAATCTCTGCGGCAACGGCGTCGCCTGCGTGGTCGTTTCCTGGTGGGAGGGCGAGCTCGACCGCACCAAGTTGAAGGCGGCGCTCGAGCAGGAAATCGACCCGACCGACATCGAGACGGCGGTCACGACGGGGTGACGGCCGCGCTTGCTGCCCTGCGCCCGCGCCCTAGTTTCCGGTTGTCGCCGGAGGCTGGGCGTTGCAGGAAAAAATCGAGATCGCGCACCTGCTCGCCGCCGTAGGTCGCGGCGAGCGCGAAGCATTCGATCAATTGTACCATGCGACCGCCTCACAACTTTTCGGCGTCGCGCTGCGTATCGTCAGGGATCGCGCGCGGGCGGAAGACGTGCTGCAGGAGGCTTTCACGCGCATCTGGTTGTGCGCCGCAAGCTTCGATCCTGCGGCGGGCCAGGCGATGGGCTGGCTTTCGGCGATCGTCCGCCACGGCGCGATCGACCTCATTCGCCGGACGCCGTCCGCGCGACACGTCGATGAGCAATATGATGGCTGGTTTGAAAATATTGCCGATCCCCGTGACGAGGAGGCCGACCTGATGGCCGCCGGCGCCCTGCGCCACTGCCTTGGCGCGCTGGACGAGACGACGCGCGCCTACGTGGTCGAAGCCTATTGCTCGGGAATGTCGGGCAAGGAACTCGCGGAGCGCTATGATCGCCCGCTCGGCACGATCAAGGGTGTCCTGCGCCGTGGCCTTGCGGCGTTGAAGACGTGTCTGGACAAAAACGCATGAACGACGACCTCGACATGCGCGCTGCGGAATATGTGCTCGGGCATCAGGACAGCGCCGAGCGCGAGGCTGTGCGGCGTGAGATGGAGGAGAACGCCGACCTGCGCGCGGCAGTCGCGCGCTGGGAGCGCCGTCTCTTTCCGCTCGCGCGCACGGCGCAACCCGCCGCGCCGTCGCCCGACCTGCTCGCGCGCATCAAGGCCGGGCTTCCGCCGCGCGTCAAATCCGATACTGTCGTCGTCGTGCTGCGCAGGTCGCTGCGTCGTTGGCGCGCTGCGGCGTTGGTCTCCGGTGCGCTGGCGGCTTCGGTCCTCGTGTTCGCCGGCGCGCGCCTGTTCACCGACGCCGGCAGGCCCTCCGGAACCTTCGTTGCGGCGGTCAATCGCGGCGGCGACGCGCCGGCGCTGATTGTTCGGGTCGACATGGCGAGCGGCCGGGTTTTCGTGCGTCCGGTGTCGGCGGAAACGCCCGAGGGCAAGAGCCTCGAGCTCTGGTACATCGCGGCGGGCGCGGCGCCCCGGTCGATGGGTCTCGTCGGCCAGAAGCCCGAGAATCTCGCGCTGCCCCAGGGCGCGATCGAGAAGGCGAAATTCGCGGTCACCGTCGAACCGCAGGGCGGCTCGCCGAGCGGCGCGCCAACGGGACCGATTGTCTATGCGGGCGATCTCGTGCGCGAATAAAAACGGCGCGCCGAAGCGCGCCGCTGTCTCCCGAGCGAATTCGCTCAGGGCATCAGCACCTTGTTGACGACGTGGATCACGCCGTTCGATTGCATGACGTCGGCGATCGTCACGCGCGCCGTTCCGCCCTTCGAATCCGTCACCATCAGGGTCGAGCCCTTCTTCGTGACGGTCAGCGGTTCGCCTTCCACCGTCTTCAGCGTGGCGCGCCCGCCGCCAGCCTTGACCTCCTGCGCGAGTTCGCGCGCGGTGTGGCGGCCGGCGACGACATGATAGGTCAGGACGGAGGTCAGTTGGCTCTTCATGTCCGGCTTGAGCAGACCGTCGACCGTGCCTGGCGGCAGCTTTTTGAAGGCGGCGTTGGTCGGGGCGAAGACGGTGAACGGGCCGGGGCCTTCCAGCGTGTCGACGAGGCCTGCGGCCTTCACCGCCGCGACAAGCGTCGTGTGATCCTTGGAATGGACGGCGTTCTCGACAATGTTCCTGGAGGGATACATCGCCGCGCCGCCGACCATCTTGGCCATGGCGGCCTGCGCGGATGTGGCGAGGCCGAGCCCGAACGCCGAAGCGACGAGGAATTGAGCGAATTTCTGCATGACACGTCTCCCTGCGGCCGGCGCGAAAGGCCCCTGGCCAGGCGCCTCTACGCAGGCGGGACGGAAAAAGTTGTCGTCGGCCGCAAAGAATCGCGTGTTGCGGCGGATTGCGCGGGTTGCTAGAACAAAAAAAGAACATAGATGCGGGCGGAAGGATCGCCCGCGCGATTTTCGGTGTGGACAAGCCGATCGACCCGGCCATTCCGGCGTTCATCCGCCGTGCGGCAGGGTAGTGTGGCCGTTCGAATTTTCAGCCGTGGAGCAGCGTCATGTCCGGCAGCGTCAACAAGGTCATTCTCGTCGGCAATCTCGGCCGCGATCCCGAGGTCCGCACCTTCCCGTCCGGCGACAAGGTCGTCAGCTTCTCCATGGCGATGACCGAGAGCTGGCGGGACAAGGCGACCGGCGAGCGCAAGGACAAGACCGAATGGGTCAACGTCTCGATCTTCAACGAGGCGCTGGGCCGCGTTGCGGAGCAATACTGCCGCAAGGGCTCGAAAATCTATCTCGAGGGTCAGCTTCAGACCCGCGAATATACCGACAAGGACGGCAATCAGCGCAAGGCGACCGACGTCGTGCTGCAAAAGTTCCGCGGCGAGCTGACCCTGCTCGACAGCCGCAATTCCCGTGGCGATGACGCTGGCGGCGGCGGGTACGAGCGCGGCTCGTCCTCCGGCGGCGGCTATGGCGGCGGGCGTTCGGGCGGCGGCGGCGGTGGCGGCGATCGCCGTCCGGCGGCGGTCGGCGGCGGCCGCTCCATGGATCTCGACGACGACATTCCGTTCTGAGCGCGGCGCGCGTGGCCGTCTGGCGTCCTGCCCCGGAAATCCGGGTTGTCGCGCTAGCGGTGATCTGGCGCGGCGATCAATTGCTGTTGGAGCAGGTTGAGGACGATTCCGGCGCTGTCGTCGGCTGGCGACCGCTCGGAGGCCGCATCGAATTCGGCGAGCGTGCGACAACCGCCTTGCAGCGTGAATTTCGCGAAGAGCTCGGCGCGCCGATCGAGCTGCGCGCGCGTCTGGCGATCCTCGAAAATCTGTTCGAACACCGCGGCGCGCGCGGCCACGAAATCACGTTCGTCTACGAAGCGGCCTTTACGCTCCCGCATATGTACGATCGCGACGAATATCTGATCATCGAGGGCGAGACGGCCAGCGTCGCGCGCTGGATGGGTCTGGAGGAATTTCGCTCGGGTCGGACGAAACTGTTTCCGGCGGGCCTCACGGATATTCTGGCGCGCGAACGCGATTTTGCCCGCTCGACGGCAGCCTTCGAAGTCGGCGAGGCGAAATAGCGCGCGCCGCCCGGCCGTATCGACCGCGAGCCTTCAGGAGCGCAGATCCACAATGCAAAAAGGCTCCGGGAGACCGGAGCCTTTGCCGTTTGAGGCAATTCTCTTTCTGCTTATTCCTCGACTTTCGCCGGCTCGCTCTTGTCGGCCGGCGCGACGCGTACGGGCTTCATGAGGAAGGACGGCATGTGGTCGCCGAAGCCGATCACCGCCGGGCCGTCATCGTGGTCGTCGCGACGCGGGCGGCGTTCCCCCCGGCCACGGCCGTCGCGATTGCGGTCGTTCTCAGGCCGCGGGCGACGCTCGTTCCGCGGCGAATCCGGCTGCGTGTCGACGGCCGGCGCTTCCTCGCCATAGCGGGCCACACGCGGGGTGCGCTCACGATCTTCTCGCGGCGCGCGCTGTTCGCGATCGCCGCGCGGACGACGCTCGCGGCGCGGGCGATCCGATTGCGGCCGTTCTTCGCGCGCGCTCTCCTCGGGCTGCGGCGTATTGGGATCGAATGGCTCCATCGAAGCCTCGATCTCGCCCGCAGGCCGCTTGTCGCGGCCACGCGGGCCGGAGCCGTAGCCACGGTCGCGATCACGACGCCCGCGTGAAGAGCGCTCGCCGTCACGCCCGCGGCGCGCCTCGCGCGGCGTCTCGTCGGGCGGCAATTCGTCGAGCTTCGGGCCGATCCAGTCGATCTGCTTGGCGATCAGCTTCTCGATCTGGTCGACGTATTTCTTGTCGTCGTCCGTCACGATCGTGAGCGCCGTGCCCGAGCGGCCCGCGCGTCCCGTGCGGCCGATGCGATGCACATAATCTTCCGAATGCGTCGGCACGTCGAAATTGAAGACGTGGCTGACGTCGGGAATGTCGAGGCCGCGCGCGGCGACGTCGGAGCAGACGATCAGCGCGACATCGCCGTTCTTGAACGCGTCGAGCGAGGCCATGCGCGCGAGCTGGTCCATGTCGCCGTGCAGCGCGCCGGCCGAGAAGCCGTGCTTGACGAGAGATTTGTGCAGGATCGCGACATCGCGCTTGCGATTGCAGAAGATGATCGCGTTCTTGAGATTTTCCTCGGCGCGGATCAGCCGGCGCAAAGTCTCGCGCTTGGCGGAATGGCCGTGCGAGGCGACGAGCCCTTGGGTGATCGTCGTGGCCGTGGAGGCGGCGCGCGCGACTTCCACGCGCACGGGATTGTGCAGGAAAGCTTCGGTCAGCCGCGTGATTTCCGGCGGCATGGTCGCCGAGAAGAACAGCGTCTGGCGCGTGAACGGCACGAGTTTGCAGATCTTCTCGATGTCCGGGATGAAGCCCATGTCGAGCATGCGGTCGGCCTCGTCGATCACGAGGATCTCGATGCCGGTCAGCAGCAGTTTGCCGCGTTCGAAAAAGTCGAGCAGACGGCCGGGCGTGGCGATCAGCACGTCGGCGCCGCGCATGATCTTGGCTTCCTGATCGCCGAACGAAACGCCGCCGATCAACAGCGCGACGTTGAGGCGGTGGTTTGCGCCATATTTGGCGAAACTCTCTTCCACCTGCGCGGCCAGTTCGCGCGTCGGCTCGAGGATCAGCGTGCGCGGCATGCGGGCGCGGGCGCGGCCCTGTTCGAGGCGCGAGAGCATGGGCAGTGTGAAGGCGGCGGTCTTGCCGGTGCCCGTCTGGGCGATACCGAGCACGTCTCGGCCGGCGAGCGCCTCGGGGATCGCCTGCGCCTGGATGGGCGTGGGGATCGTATAGCCGGATGCTTCGACCGCCTGGAGGACCTTTTCCGAAAGGCCCAATTCGTTGAATTGCATCAAATGTCCTGGACGCGGCTTCGTACTGTCGGGAAAAGAGGCGCAGGCCGCGACAAAAGCGCCAGATTGCCGGGAGGGCGGGACGTTGCGAATGTCTGAGACGTCGCTAGGGCGTCGGGCTCCGGGGAGCCTGCCCGCTTCCGCCGTTATGCAATATGCTCAAATTCCGGAAAGTCAAGGATTTACGGGAGCCGCTGCGCCCGCAGAGCCGGAATTTGCCGAGGAATGCCCGAGGAAACATCGGTTTGACGGCGCGCATGACGGATAAATGGCAGGAGCCCGGCTCCGACAATCGCGCTTCCGCCCGAGCCTTCATTGCCGCGAATCTTCCCGTCCGACCCGCCCCTGGGCTGCCAGAAATCCTGATCCACACGGCGACGCCGCAGAGCGGGCTGCGGCGGCTGGCCGCCGGGCGCAATCCCTACTGGGCCTGGTGCTGGGCGGGCGGGCTGGCGCTTGCGCGCCACGTTTTGGCCTACCCCGAGACCGTTACGGGATTGCGCGTCCTCGATCTCGGATCGGGCTCCGGCCTCATCGCCATTGCGGCGGGGAAGGTCGGCGCCGCCCATGTGCTGGCAGTCGACAATGATCCCGACGCAGTCGCCGCCGCCGAGGCCAACGCAGCCGCCAATGGCGTGACGATTGCGGCGCTCTGTGCGGATGTTCTCGACACGGAGCCGCCTGACGTCGACGTCGTGCTCGTCGGCGATCTCTTCTACGACCGGAGCGTGGCCCGACGCGTGACGGGTTTTCTCGAGCGATGCGCGGAATGCGGCGCGCGATTTTGGCGACAGCGGCGAAGGCGAGGGCAGGGCGCGGGTGTACCGGTTTTGCTGAGCCGTCGCCTTCGGTCCTCGCAATGACGGCCAACTTTCCATTCGCGCGTCGGGCCTCTAGCCTGCGCGCCCGAAAGGATTCCCTGATGTCCGCACCGCTGCTCCTCGTTCCCGGCCTTGCCTGCACCGCCGACCTCTGGGCGCCGCAGATCGCGGCCTTCGGCGGCCGCTACGATTGTCGCGTCGCCGACCATAGCAAGGGCGCGACGATGGCGGAGATCGCGGCCAATATTCTGGTGCAGGCCCCGCCGCAGTTCATGCTCTGTGGCCTGTCGATGGGCGGCTATCTCTCGTTCGAGATCATGCGCCAGGCGCCGCAACGCGTGCGCAAGCTGGCCCTTCTCGACACGCAGGCGACGCCCGAAGGCGAGGCGCAGCGCGCCAACCGCTATGCCCGCATGGAAGCGGCGCGTTCAGGCGGCATGAGCAAGCTCGCCGAATTGCAATGGGAGCAACTCGTTCATCCCATGCGTTACGCCGACGCGAGGCTGAAGGACGACATACGCCGCATGGCGCTCGACACGGGAACGGAAGTCTACTTGCGCCATTGCGCGGCGATCATGAACCGTGTCGACTCGCGGCGAGACCTTTCGAAGATCAAGGTTTCCACGCTCGTGCTGGCGGGCGACAAGGACCAGCTGACGCCGCCGGAAAAGGCGCAGGAAATGGTTGACGGCATTTCGGGCGCCACGCTCGTCATCGTGCCCGATTGTGGGCACATGTCGACGATGGAGCGACCGGAAGCCGTCAATGCGGCGCTGGAAGCGTGGCTGGCCGCCTGATTATTTCGCGCGACCCGTGCACGGATCGAGCGTGACCTTGCCTGCCTGCGTCCGGATGGTCGCCGTCGCTGTATAGTCGACGCTCGGCTTGTTGTGGAACAGGGCGTAGAGCTTCGAATTCGGATCGCGCGAGGCGACGTCGAGGAAATGCGCGCTGCCGAGGCTCGCCAGCGCGATCGCGCCGGCCATCACGGCGACGCGTTCCACGAGCCCGCCCCTGGTGTCGCGAATGAATTTGCCAATGCCGAACATGCGCCAGTCTCCCTCGCGGGAACTTTCGCGCATCATGGTAAATGAAGGGTGTATTGACGCTGCGTCGTCAGCGCATCATGCGCAGGAGAACGCCGTCCTTAAGTGCGACCTGATGGTAGATCGCCGCCGCGACATGCCCGACCGCGAGCGCGATCAGCGCGTAGGCGGCGACTTCGTGGACTTCGGTCGTCGGACCGATCCATTCCTTCGTGCGGTCGATCGGCGAGGCGATCTGGAACAGGCCGAAATTGATCCCTCTTCCTCGCGTGAATAGCGGCGCGAAGCCGATCAGCGGGACGGCGAGCATCATCAGATAGAGCGCGCCATGGCCGAGTTTGATGGCGAGCGCGGCGAGCGGGCTCGAGCCGGCGGGCGGCGGCGGAACGGCATGGCCGGCGCGCCAGCCCAAACGCAGGATCGCGAGCGCGAGAACCGTCAGGCCGATCAGGAAGTGCGCGTTCTGATAGGGCGGGCGCCACTCCTTGGGCGGCGTATCCACGGTCAGGCCGGTGATGAAGGCGGCCAAGATAAAAATCGCGCTCGCCCAATGCAGACTGCGCGCGACGGAATCGTATTTCTTCGGAAGCATCGCGTTCATCGTCTCGTCTCGCAATCGGTTCGTGCTACAATCTCGCGCGGTCATGTTGGCTCCGCACCTTAATCTTCGGTCATGTGAACCATGGCTGTGACGGATTCACGGCGTTTTCCACCCGGCTGCGACGACTTGCCGCCATAGCGCCGCCGGCAAGCGCACGCCCTCGCGCGAAATACGCGCGCGCTCGGCCTTGCGGCGATCGCCCGGCAGGCGAACGCCGGGCAGGGCGCGCAATTCTGCAAAGAACGACGCGGCATGCGCGCGCCAGCCCTCGCTATCGCCGAATTTCTGCGGATCGAAGGCGATCAGCAGCACGCCGCCGTTCGGCGGCCCCGTGTCTTCCAGCGCGCCGCGAGCGGCTTCCTCACGGCCGGCTTCGGGACTGGTCGGCTGGCCGATCAGCACGCCCGCGAGAAGCTCCACCATCAGCGCGATCGACGAGCCCTTATGCCCGCCGAACGGCGATTGCGCGCCGAGAAGTATCTGTGCGGGATCGCGCGTCGGCAGGCCATCCGGCCCGACGCCCGCGCCCTCCGGCGCCAACAGGCCGTCGCGCGCCGCGATCTGCAATTCGCCGCGCGCGGTCGCCGCGGAAGCCTGATCGAAGATGAAGCCGCCGTCGTCGGTCGGGAATCCGAAGGCGAGCGCATTCGTGCCGAAGAATTTCTGGCGCGCGCCTGATGGCGCGACGAAAGGCACATAGGCCGTGCAGATCAGCGCGCCCAGTCCGGCGTCGACCAGCGGCTCGATATCGACCCACAACGCGGAGAAGTGGTGGACGTTGGCGATGGCCGCCGCCGCGATGCCGTTCGTGCGCGCGAGCGTCGCAATCTCGTCGCGCGCGACTTCGGTGGCGAGCGGCGAGAGCCCGCGTCGCCCATCGATTCGCACCACGCCCGGCGCGAGGTATGTGACGTTTGGCGCCGCGTCGCCGCTGGCCTTGCCGCACTTTAGCGCGGCGACGAAGCCCGGCAGACGGAACAGCCCATGTGAAGCGCACCCGTCCTGCTCAGCGCGCACGAGAACCGCCGCAGCCGCGCGCGCATGGGCTTCGTCGCATCCGGCGGCAATCAGCGCCGCGCGGGCGGCAGCGTCTGCCTGTGCGCTGGTGACGTTGATCCAGTCTGCATCGGACATGGCGTGTAGCGCTCGGTTGGAGGGGCGACGGCATCGACGGGCGTCTCTCCCTCTCCCCGCTTCACGGGGAGAGGGAAGTACCGCTCACAAATCGATGATATCCTGCTCCTGAGCAAACGCCGCGCGTTCCTGGATGAACTGGAATCGCGCCTCGGGCTTGTTGCCCATCAGGCGTTCGACGCTGTCGGCGGTTTCGTCGCGATCTTCTGGCGCGATCATCACCTTCAGAAGAATGCGCTTCTTCGGGTCCATCGTCGTCTCTTTCAATTGCGCCGGCAGCATTTCGCCGAGGCCCTTGAAGCGCGAGACCTCGATCTTGCCCTTGCCCGTCAGCACGCTTTTCTCGAGCTCGGCGCGATGCGCATCGTCGCGCGCATAAACGCTCTTGGCGCCCTGCGTCAGCTTGTAGAGCGGCGGTGCGGCGAGGAACAAATGTCCTTCGTCGATCAGACGCGGCATCTGCCGGTAGAAGAAGGTGATGAGCAGCGACGCGATATGCGCGCCGTCGACGTCGGCGTCCGTCATGATGATGATGCGATCGTAGCGCAGATCGTCATGCCGGTAGCTCGCGCCGACGCCGCAGCCGAGCGCCTGCACGAGATCGGAAATCTGCTGGTTTGCCGCCAGCTTGTCGCGCGTCGCCGACGCGACGTTCAGAATTTTGCCGCGCAACGGCAGCACCGCCTGCATCGCGCGATCACGCGCCTGCTTGGCGGATCCACCCGCCGAATCGCCCTCGACGATGAAGAGCTCGGATCCCGCCGAGCCGGAATTGGAGCAATCCGCGAGCTTGCCCGGCAGCCGCAATTTTCGCGTCGCTGTCTTGCGGGCGACGTCCTTCTCGGCGCGGCGGCGCAGGCGGTCTTCCGCGCGCTCGATCACGAAGTTCAGAAGCTGCGTCGCCTGCGTCGGCGAACCCGCGAGCCAATGATCGAAGGCGTCGCGCACCGTCGCCTCGACGATGCGCGAGGCCTCCACCGTCATGAGGCGGCTCTTGTTCTGCCCCTGGAATTCCGGCTCGCGAATGAAGACCGAGATCATGGCGGCCGTCTGGCCGATCACGTCGTCGCCCTGGATGCTGGAGGCGCGCTTCGACTGGCCGATGCGTTCGGCGTGATCCTTCAGGCCGCGCAGCAAAGCGAGCCGAAGGCCGGCTTCATGCGTGCCGCCGTCCGGCGTCGGGATCGTGTTGCAATAGGAATTCGTGAAACCGTCGTCGGCGGGCAGCCAACAGATCGCCCATTCCAGCGAGCCATGCCCGCCCTCGCGCTCGACCTTGCCGGCGAAGGGTTCGGGCGTGACGGTCTCCTTGCCCTCGATTTCGCGCGCCAGATAATCCTTGAGGCCGCCGGGAAAGCGGAAGGCGGCCTTTTCCGGCGTGTCCGTGCCTTCGACAAGCGATGGCGCGCAGTTCCAGCGGATTTCGACGCCCCCGAACAGGTACGCCTTCGAGCGCGACATACGGAACAGGCGGGCAGGGCGGAAATGCGCGCCCTTGCCGAAAATCTGCGCGTCGGGATGGAAGCGTACCTTCGTGCCGCGCCGGTTCTTGACCGCGCCGAGCTTCTCCAGTTTCGATGTCGGCACGCCCCGCGAAAAAGTCTGGCGGTAGAGCTGCTGGCCGCGTGCGACTTCCACTTCCAGCGTGTCCGACAACGCGTTGACGACGGAGACGCCGACGCCGTGCAGGCCGCCCGACGTCTGATAGGCGCCGGAATCGAATTTGCCGCCAGCGTGCAGCATGGTCATGATGACTTCGAGCGCCGACTTCTTCGGAAATTTCGGGTGCGGATCGACCGGCATGCCGCGCCCGTTGTCGGTCACGGTGACGAAGCCGTCGGCGTCGAGGTCGACCTCGATGAAGGTCGCGTGGCCCGCCACCGCCTCGTCCATCGAATTGTCGATCACTTCCGCGAAGAGGTGATGCAGCGCCGTCTCGTCGGTGCCGCCGATATACATGCCCGGACGGCGGCGCACCGGCTCCAGCCCCTCCAGCACTTCGATCGAGGCGGCCGTATAGCCGGCCTCGCCGGGCGTGCCGGAGCGGGGCGTGTCTTTTTTCGCAGGGGTCGCGGGCGGGGCCTTGCGCGCCGCGCCGCCAAACAGATCGCTATTGTCGGCCATGCCGCGTTTTACGCTGATTCGGGGAGCCATGGGGCTGTATGCCACGACTCCAGCGAAAGTGCGAACGAAACGGAAACGATTACGGTTACGCGGCTTTAAAGCCGCGCCTCTATCTTGCCCTGCGAAATGGAGCCGGGCTTGAGCGTGTTTGAACCTCTCACCATCGTCATCTGTCTCGACCACGCCTCGGTCACGGGCGGACAGGCGAAAGTCGCCTTCGATTCCGCGATCGGCCTGAAGGCGGCGGGGCACCGTCCGATCGTCTTCGCCGCCGCCGGTCCCGTAGATCCGCTGCTGCGCGACAACGGGATCGAGGTCGTCTGTCTCGGCCAGACCGATCTGCTCGGCGCTTCGTCGAAGCTCAAGGGCGCCGTGCAGGGCGTCTGGAACGCGCCGGCGCAGCGCGCGCTCGCGAACCTGCTGGCGGGCATGCCGCAGGACCGCACGATCGTGCATGTGCACGGCTGGGCCAAGGCGCTCTCGCCCTCGATCGCGCCGGCGATCCGCGCCTCGGGCCTGCCGGCGATCTTCACGCTGCACGATTACTTCCTGTTCTGCCCGACCGGCGGCTTCTACGACTACACCGCGCATGAATTGTGCGAGCGCCGTCCGCTCGGCCTCTCGTGCCTCGCGACCAATTGCGACGCGGTCTCCTATCCGCGAAAGGCGTGGCGCAGCGCGCGTCTCGCCATGGCCAACGGCCTGGTCGGACTGCGCGACATGTTTTCGGACTTCGTCTGCATCTCCAGCGTCCAGCGCGACCTCATCGCGCCCTATGTGCCCGGCGGCGCGCGCCTGCACGCCATCTCCAATCCCGTCGCGGCCGAGGACCTCGGGCCAAAACCGGAGCCTGCCTCCGGCGACATGATTTTCGTCGGCCGCATTTCGCCGGAGAAGGGACCTCTTCTGTTCGCGGAAGCTGCGCGAAGAATCGGGCTTGTTCCGACCTTCGTCGGCGACGGACCTGCCGCTTCCGAGTTGCGTGAAAAATATCCGGAGGCGCGCGTGCTCGGCTGGCAGAAGCCCGAGGAAGCGCGCAAGGCGCTGCGCGCCGCGCGTGCGCTGGTCTTTCCTTCGCGCTGGTATGAAGGCCAGCCGCTCACCGTGCTCGAAGCAAAGGCGGCCGGCACGCCGGTCGTCGTCTCCGACGTCTGCGCGGGACGTGAAGAGATTGTCGACGGCGAAACCGGTCTCTGGTTCAAGTCGGGCGACGCCGCCGATCTCGCGCGCGCCTTGACGGCAATGCAGGATGACAGCGTCGTACGAAAAATGTCGAATGCGTCTTACGCCGCCTACTGGCGCGATCCGCCGACGCTGGCGCGCCATGTCGAGCGGCTAGAAAAAGCCTATCGCGGCATGCAGGCCGGCGCGCGGCAGGGCATAGCGCACGGCGCGACGGGAGCGGCTGCATGCGTCTCGCCGTAAACGCGCGCGTCACCGCCTTTTCCATGGGCGGCCAGCAGCGTGTGACAGCAGAAATCCTCAAGCGCCTCGGACCGGTCGAGGCCGTCGCGCCGGCAAAGCCGCTCGGCGGCGTGAAGGGTCACGCCTGGGAACAATTCGTCCTGCCCATGCGCGCCATGGGCCAGCTTCTGTGGTCGCCGTCCGCCACCGGGCCCATCGTCAAGCGCGCGCAGGTCGTCACGCTGCATGATGTCGCCTTTCTCGATGCGCCGGATTTCTTCTCCGCCAATTTCGCGCGCGCCTATCGCATGCTGCTGCCCCCGCTCCTGAAGCGCGCGGCGGCGATCGTGACCGTCTCGGAATTTTCGCGTCAGCGCATCGCGCATTGGTACGAGCTCGAACCGCACAAGATCGAGATCATCGGCAATGGCGTGAGCGAGCAGTTTCATCGCTACGGGCCCGACGCGATCGCGGCGACGCGCGCGGCGCTCGATCTCCCGCGCCGCTACTATCTGCTTCAGGCGACCTCCGATCGTCGCAAGAATCTCGCGCGCGCGCTCGAAGCCTGGGCGGCCGCGCTGCCCGGCCTGTCGTCGGACCTGCATCTCGTCGTCTCCGGCAATCTGGCGCGCACGCATGTCTTCGGCGACATGGGCCCGATCGGCGACGCGCCTCGCGTGAAACTCGTCGGCTATGTCGCGGACGAGCACATGGGGCCGCTGATTTCGGGCGCCGAGGCCTTTCTGTTTCCGACGCTCTATGAAGGCTTCGGCCTGCCGATCATCGAGGCCATGGCCTGCGGCGCGCCGGTGCTGACCAGCGCCGCCACCGCCACGCAGGAGGTGGCGGGCGAGGCCGCGCTGCTGGTCGATCCCACGTCTGTGGCCGAAATCGCAGCCGGCATGAAGGCGTTGGCGGACGATTCGTGGCTGCGCTCGCGGCTGTCGGCGGCGGGCGAGCAGCGCGCGAAACTCTTTTCCTGGGACGATGCGGCCGCCCGCTACCGCCGGCTTTTCACGGATCTCGGCGCGGATATGGGGCCGTAACGAAAGCTTCAAGAAATTGTGCCCTAATTCTGGGCATGAGAACCAGATCAGCCAATTCCGCTTCGCTGCTGCGCTGCGCAGACGCCGCGGGCTATGGCGCGGTCTCGTTCACCGAGGACGAACCGCGCATCCACTCCGCCAGTCGCCCACGCGGAATCTGGCGCGCCATTCTCGCGATCTTCTTCCCAAGAATCTGACCACATCGCGCTCGTGCGATTTCGCGCAGCTTCCGCGCGCTGACTGCGCGATAGTGCGCGCATGTCCAGAGCCGATGAATCGATCTCGACGCCGACGCGCCGCACTCTGCTCGCCGCATGTTGCGCGTTCGCGTGTCTGGCGGCGGGCGGCGCGGTCGCGGCCGAAGCGAACGAGGCCGCCGGCCTGATGGCGGAAATCCGCAAGACCTTCACCCTGCGCGGCAAGCCGATCCCGCCGGAAATCTTCCGCGATTTCGGCGATGGCAATCTCGCGGAATCCAGATCGATCTGGACGAGCGTCGATCTCGACGCCGCCGTCGGCAGCAATCCTTATTTCGATGAGATCGGCAGGAGCGGCGCCTGGGTCGTGCAGGGCAGGGCGGCCAGAAACGGCAATGACGCGGAGCGAACCGCCTATCGCTACATCGGCGCGACAAAAAGCGGTCTGCTCGTGGCGATCGCGACATTCAACGGCGGCGGTACGGGCGTCTTCACGACCCTACACATCCTCGATCTCGCGCCCGCACGCGCCTTCGACGAAGATGGCGAGGTCTACACGCGCTTGTCGCTCACGAATCTGCGCAGCATGTCTCTTGGCGACCGCTGGGGCGGCGAGGCGGTGATCGCGGGTGACCACATCCACGTGAAGACGACGCGCGACGGTCCGACGGGCGGAGCGCGCCCCCTGCGGATCATCAAGGCGAGACGCCCATGACGAAGATCGGAAGAATCGTATTTGGCGTTTGCGCCGTCGCGCTCTGCGTGTCGCAAGCGCGGGCCGATGCGCTGGAGGACGCCTACCTGAAGGCTCGCGACGCCTATGTCGCGCGCTTCGATCCTGGCGGCAAGGAACTCGACTACAAAAAGATCGAGGCGCCGCTGAACAAGGCGATCGCCGATCTCCAGAACAGGCTGCGCAGGATCGTCGGCAACCCCGGAATCAAGGGCGCGACCGGCGATGGCAAATACGCCAGCGACACGCTCATCAAGGACGATATTGGCTTCGGCGCGCTCGACGCGCTGGTTTTCACGCTCGACGGCAAGGGCGACGACCGACCGCGAGTCTATGTGACGACCACGGGCCTGCTCGGCGTATGGCTCAAGGCGCACAAGGACTGGTGGGACAAGAGCGTGTCCAATGTGCCGCAGACGGCTGCGAAGGCGCTCGCGTCCGGGGATTTCTACACGCAGGCGATCAGCGCCGACGCCGCCGTCGTGAAGTTCGCCGATCTCGTGGTTCAGGCGCCGGCCGGAGACATCGTCCACGCCATGCTCGACCGGAAGCAGCAGGACGACGGCCCAGGCGCGCCGGACGAGATCATCGTGGCGACCACGCGCAACGGCCGCCTCTACATCGCGACGGCGCCGGCGCTGCCGAAAGCGCCGATCATCGCGGCCTGTGAAAAAGTCTGGAAGGATTTCGAGGCGAAATCCAACGCTGCGCAAAAACGCTACAGCGATTCCGGCCTGAAGGACGAAGCCGCGCTGAAGCGCAGCGAGACGCTGCGCACGCAAGGCGACAAGGCCTTTCGCGCCTGCTACGCGGAGAAGATCAAGGGAATGCCGGTCTATGCCAAACTCAATGCGCGCGCACAGTCGCTCATTGATTCGTTGCCGGCCCGATGACGTTCCTTCTGTTGAAGTTTGTTCATGTGATCGGCGCGATCGTCCTGCTCGGGACCGGCGCCGGCATCGCCTTCTTCATGCTGTCAGCACATTTGTCACGCGACGTCGCCCATATCGCACGGACGGCTGCGATCGTGGTCACGGCGGATTTTCTCTTCACCGCCACGGCGGTTCTCGCACAGCCTGTCACGGGCGTTCTGCTGGCGCAGGAAGCGGGGTTGCCGCTCAGTGAGAGCTGGATCGTGTGGAGCCTCGCGCTTTACGGAATCGCCGGCGCTTTCTGGCTGCCTGTCGTGTGGATGCAGATGCGCATGCGTGATCTCGCGCGCGAGGCCGTACGTAACGAAACGCCCCTGCCATCCGCCTATTTCCGCTTGTTCCGAATGTGGTTCGCTTTCGGATTTCCGGGCTTCGGCGCCACGCTCGCGATCGTCTGGATTATGATCGCCAAGCCGAATTTGTGACGGCGCCGGCCATGAAGAAGATCGCCATCCTCGGCGCCTCGGGACTGATCGGCCAATCCATCGCCGAAGAGCTTCGAGGACAGGGTTTTGATGTCGCCGCGCTTGCGCGCCGTTTCGCGACCGCGCAGCGCGCCTCGTTCGGCGGAGCGGCCATCGAGACGCCACTGGTCGATCTCGACGTGGTTGCGTTGGGAAAACTGCTGGATCGTTGCGCGGCCGACGTCGTCGTCAATTGCATCGGCGTGTTGCAGGATGGCCCGGACGGCGCGGCGTCCGACGTACATGAAGGTTTCGTCGCGCGCCTTGCGGTCGCGTGCAAGAACCGGCTCGTCGTTCATATCTCCATTCCCGCCCCGGACGCCGGCGAGACGGCCTTCAGCCGCACCAAGGCGGCTGGCGAGACAATCTTGCGCGCGAGCGGCGGCGCATTCGCGATCCTTCGGCCGGGCTTCGTGGTCGCGCCCATCGCCTATGGCGGCGGGGCGCTCCTGCGTGCGCTTGCCGCGCTCGGCATCGGCCTGCCGCGCGAACTGGGCTCGGCGCCCTTCATGATCACCGCAGTCGGCGACATCGCTGCGACCGTCGCCACGCTTGCGCGTCGCTTTCGCGCGGGCGAACGCGACATGTGTTTCGTCTGGGACGTCATGTCGCCGGAGCGCCCGAGCGTCGATGAGGTCCTCGCGGCCTTGCGCCTGCGATTGGGCGGACCGAAGCCGCTCGCGCGCCCGCCGGAATGGCTGCTGGCTTTCGGTGGATTTGCCGGCGACCTCGCGGGCAAACTCGGCTGGCGGCCGCCGACGCGTTCGACCGCGATTGCCGAAATCCGGCGCGGCGTATCGGGCGATCCGCGCGGCTGGATGGACGAGAGCGGACTTGCGCCCGGAAATCTCGTGCAGGCGACGCAGGCCATCAGCGCCGGCGTGCAGGAAAGGTGGTTCGCGCGCCTCTACCTGTGGAAGGGCGCGGCCATCGCCGGGCTCGCGCTGTTCTGGATCGCGACGGGCTTCATCTCCCTGACTGTCGGCTTCGCGGAGGCGCGCGCCCTGATGGCGCAGGCGACGGACGGAATCGGAACGGGCGACGCCGCGACGCTCATGACGATTGCGACGTCATTGCTCGACATAGCGCTGGGCTGCGCAATCGCCTGGCGGCGCTGGAGCCGCGCGGGCCTCGTCGCCAGTCTCGCGGTCACGCTTGCCTATCTCGTCGCCGGAACCCTGCTGGCGCCGGCATTGTGGGGCGGGGCGCTCGGTCCATATCTCAAGGACCTGCCGTTGCTGCTCGCGACGCTCGCGGCGCTCGCAGTTTCCGACGATCGCTGAAAAGCAAAAGGGCGGCCTCGCGGCCGCCCTTCGCATGTCCGTCTCCGAAGAGACTAGACCGAATAGTACATGTCGAATTCGACCGGATGCGGGGTCATTTCGAAGCGCATGACTTCCTGCATCTTCAGCTCGATCCAGCTGTCGATGAAGTCGTCGTTGAACACGCCGCCGGCCTTCAGGAAGTTGCGATCCTTGTCGAGCGAGGCGAGGGCTTCGCGCAGCGAGCCGCAAACCGTCGGGATCTTCTTCAGCTCCTTCGGCGGCAGGTCGTACAGGTCCTTGTCCATTGCCGGGCCCGGATCGATCTTGTTGGCGATGCCGTCGAGACCGGCCATCAGCATAGCGGCGAAGGCCAGATACGGATTGGCCGTCGGATCGGGGAAGCGAACCTCGACGCGCTTGGCCTTCGGGTTGGCGGTATAGGGGATGCGGCAGGAGGCCGAGCGGTTGCGCGCGGAATAGGCGAGCAGCACGGGGGCTTCATAGCCCGGGACGAGGCGCTTGTAGCTGTTCGTCGACGGGTTGGTGAAAGCGTTCAGCGCTTTGGCGTGCTTGATGATGCCGCCGATGTACCACAGGCATTCCTGGCTGAGGTCGGCATACTTGTTGCCCGCGAAGACCGGCTTGCCGTCCTTCCAGATCGACTGGTGCACGTGCATGCCCGAGCCGTTGTCGCCGAAGATCGGCTTCGGCATGAACGTCGCCGACTTGCCGTAGCTCTGCGCGACCTGATGGATGCAGTACTTGTAGATCTGCATGTGGTCGGCCATCAGCACGAGCGTGTCGAACTTCATGCCGAGTTCGTGCTGCGCGGAGGCGACTTCGTGATGGTGCTTCTCGACCTTCACGCCCATCTGCTGCATGGCGCCGAGCATTTCGGAGCGCATGTCCTGCGCCGAATCCATCGGCGGGACGGGGAAGTAACCGCCCTTGGTGCGGATGCGGTGGCCGAGGTTGCCGCCTTCATAGGCTGTGTCCTGGTTGGTCGGCAGCTCGATCGAATCGAGCACGAAGCCCGTGTTGTACGGATCGGCCTTGAAGCGCACGTCGTCGAACACGAAGAATTCGGCTTCCGGGCCGAAATAGGCGGTGTCGCCCACGCCCTGCGTCTTCATGTGGGCCATCGCCTTCTTGGCGATGCCGCGCGGGTCGCGATTGTAGGGCTCGCCGGTCGAGGGCTCGAGAACGTCGCACACGATCGAGAGCGTCGGGGCGGCGAAGAACGGGTCCATCGTAGCGGTCTGGGGGTCCGGCATCAGCGTCATGTCGGATTCGTTGATGGCCTTCCAGCCCGAGATCGAGGAGCCGTCGAACATCGTGCCTTCGGCGAAAATGTCCTCGTCGATCAGCGTCTGGTCGAAGGTGACGTGCTGCCACTTGCCGCGCGGATCGGTAAACCGCAGGTCCACGTATTTGACGTCGTTGTCCTTGATGTACTTGAGGACGTCCTTGGCGGTCTTCATGTGTTGCCTCGCTTCTGGAGAAGTGCGTTTGCTTGAATTGTTGGACGGGTCAGATTGCGTCCGTGCCGGTCTCGCCGGTGCGGATGCGCAGCGCCTGTTCGATGTTGGAGACGAAGATCTTGCCGTCGCCGATGCGCCCGGTCTGAGCGGCGTTGCGGATGGCGTCGACCGCGCGCGCGACGGCGTCGTCGGCCAGCACGATCTCGATCTTCACCTTTGGCAGGAAGTCGACGACGTATTCCGCGCCGCGATAGAGTTCGGTGTGACCTTTTTGCCTGCCGAAACCCTTGGCTTCGGTGACGGTTATGCCCTGCAGACCGATCTCGTGCAGCGCCTCCTTCACCTCGTCGAGCTTGAACGGCTTGATGATCGCCTCGATTTTCTTCATTCGCGTCGCCTCGTCCCCTCCGCGCGGCCCCGGAAGCGGTCAAATCGGACCACAAACGTCAGCCGCAGCGCTCATTAGCACCGGCCATGCCAACCCGCCAAGGCCATTCTCCGTCGCAGGCGGTCGGTTTCTGGGCAGTTTTTTCGATAATGCCTCTGAAATAGGCAGGAGGTGATGTGGCGGCCTGCAAACCGGGCACAGGCATCAGTAGCGGGAATCGCGACGACAGGGCGCAAAACAACGGGCGCGCCGGGAGGGGCGCGCCCGTCGGGTGATGCGAGAGGCCCTCGCGAGCCTCATTGTGCGAGGGCGGGCTCCTTCACAGGGGTTTCTGTCTCGAGCAGCGCCTCGACCGCGACCTTCACGCCCGGTCCGATCTGCTGCAGCGAGACAATGGCGCCGTCCTTGAGGACGACGCCATCGTGGTAGGCGCCGGTCTCGATCCGCGCGAATACCACGCTCTCGCGTTCGCCGAGGTTGTAGCGTTCGCGCACCGGCGCCGGAATGTCCGTGAGTTCGAGTTTCGTGTCGTACTGCACGCAGATCGCGGTCGCGCGGTCGCCGGGGGAAACCAGTCCGATCGAGCCGCTCGGGAAGCGGGTCGTCGTGTAGCTTTCGCTCTGGCGGGCCGGGCGGGATGCGTACATTTCGAGGGAATAGTCGCACATGTCGCTCTCTCCGGTTTTATGGGATTCGCCTGGAACGCCGCATGGGCCCTGTCGACGAAGGCCAAGCCTTCGTCTCCCGTTCTTCTGGACGAAATCCCGACGATGGGCGGCGTAACGGGCCTGCCGGCGGCCGGGCGATCAAAGAAGCGGCGACTGCCTCGCGCCCGGAGCGCTGCGGCCGCGAATGCCGGCCGCACCCAAGATTTGAACTAGCGTGCGCCGCGGTGGGTTCCAGCGTCGCGAAGCGAAATTCGCCGCGTCGTCATCCTGTCGGGAAAAAGCCGTCCATGGACTTGCCGTTTTCGACGCAGCGGCGAATATGCATGATGGGACGCGAGCGGCGTGCGTCCAGGAACGGACGCTCGGTGCGCGGGTTCAGCCTCGCATCGTTCGAAGCGAAAAGGGCGAGCGCAATGAAATTGATTTCTATCACCCTGGCGGCGCTGGTCGCGGGATCCGCGTTCGTCGGCGCTGCGAATGCAGAGCCGACTCGCCTCCAACTCGCCCAATACGGCGGGGGCTATGGCGGGGGCTATGGCGGCGGCGGCTACGGCGGCGGGGGCGGCTATGGCGGCGGCGGTCGCTATTGTCGCACATGGGCCCAAGGCATGGTCGCCATGGGAATCGAAGCCGCGCGCAAAGGCTGTCTGCAATATGGACCGCAAGGCCTTCACACGAATTTCGACGCGCATATGGATTTTTGCCTGAACAGCGGGATCGGCCGGACGCAGAGGCGCGCGGCGCGCGCCAACGCGTTGCTGTCTGCCTGCAACCGCTGACGCTCTGAGAGTGATCCTGCGCGAGATTCGAACATGGCCGTCGCGCTGACCGCGCTTCGCGCCGACATTACGACGCTCGCCGTCGACGCCATCGTCAACGCCGCCAACGAGAGCCTCCTCGGTGGAGGCGGTGTCGATGGCGCGATCCATAGGGCCGCCGGCCCGGAACTTCTCGCCGAATGCCGTGCGCTCGGCGGTTGCCCGACGGGCGAGGCAAGGATTACGCGCGGTTATCGCCTGCCGGTGCGCCATGTCATCCACACGGTAGGACCAATCTGGCGCGGTGGCGCGCGTGGCGAGGCGGATCTTCTGGCTTCCTGCTACAGATGCTCGCTCGAACTCGCTGCAGCGCATGGCGTCGCGACCATCGCGTTCCCCTGCATATCCACCGGCGTCTATGGCTATCCTGCGGACGAGGCCGCCCGCATTGCGGTCGGGACCGTGCGCGACATCGTCACGCAAAGTTTTCGGGAAGTCGTGTTCTGCTGCTTCTCCGAGAGCGACCGCGCGCTTTACGCGGCTTTGCTGGACGCCTGACGCGCATTGACGGCGAAAGGCCGATCGGCCACGCTCGCGCCATGCGCGCATCTTTGATCGTCCTCGCGACAACATTCCTGACCACCGTCATAGCGCCCGCCGGCGCACAAACGGCGCCGCTGACTGGCGCTGAAGCCTGGCAGGCGGTCGTCGGCAACACGATCGTCGGCAAGACGCCATCAGGCGAAGCGATGGTCGAATATTTCGCGCCCGACGGCGCCGCCCGCCAGCGCGTGGACGGCAAGCCGTCAGACGGCTCGTGGACGCTCCGCGGCGCGAAAGTCTGCACGGATTATTCACACGACGATGACGACGAGGACGACAGCGAGGCCTCGGACGAGGATTCCGGCGACGACGAGGAGGCCGAATGCTTCGGCCTGTCGGTGCAGGGCGACCGGCTGACCGTGACCGACGACGCGGGCAAGGCGCGGGACTTCAGGATCTTGCCCGGCAATGCCGAAAAGCTTTGAATTGCGGCGCGGCCGCCTGAACGCTCACTCCGACGCGACCGCCATGCGCACGATCTCACGGCGCGACGCCAGTTTGGCCACGGCGGCCTTCAGCGCATCGGCGTCGAGCCGCTTGGACGACACCCTCACACGGTATAGGCCGCCTGGCTTCGGGCCGTCGACGATGCTCGCCCCCTGCGCTGCAAGGAGATCGGCGATCTGCTGCGCCGTCGCGTCCGACGCGAAGGCTACCAGCGCGAAGGAGCCTTCGCGGCTCTCGGGCGCCGACGCCGTGTGAAACGTTCCGCCGGGCGTCACGAGCGAGCGCGTGAGCACCGCGCCTTGCAACACGATCACTAGCGCGGCGGCCGCCGCCGACCATGCGATCGCGCCCGGCGTCAGCGATCCGAAGAAATCGAGCGCGCGCACTCGCCAGCTGCGCGCGGCGGCCGGCGCGCGCCGCAGGCCGGCCTCGGCCTCGATCGCGGCGAACAGCCGGTCGCGAGCGCGTAGGGACGGCGCGCCAAATTCCTCGGCGGCCAGCACGCTCTCGGCCATTTCTTCCTGCACGAGATCGTACTTGCGCCGGAGCTCCGCGTCGGCGGCAAGCGCGGCGTCGACCCGGCGCGTCTCTTCTGCGTTGAGCGCGCCAGTCGCCCGCCACGGCAGCAGCAGCTCGATCTCGTCCATCTTTTCGTCGCGCGCGCTCATGGCCATCCCCGATCCAGTCCTGCTTCGCGCAGGATTTCCGACAGCCGCTTGCGGGCGTAGAACATCCGCGTCTTCACCGTATTCTCGGGGACGCCGAGCATGACCGAAATCTCTTCGATCTTCTTCTCGTGATAGTAGACGAGGTCGATCACTTCCCGGTGCTCCCGCGACAGGCGCTCGATGCACAGGCGCATGGCCTTTGCCTTCGAGACTTTCTGAAGGGAGATCTCGGGCGTGTCGGATTCGTCCGCGATCTCCTCCGCCGTCTCCGGATCGAAGGTCTCAGGCGCCTTGCGTCGGAACGACGAGAGCGCCTTGAACCGGGCGATCGACAGGAGCCAGGTCGAGACGCTGGAACGCGCCTCGTACTGGCCGGCCTGCCGCCAGACATCGAGGAAAACGTCGCCGGCGAGATCCTCGGCCAGTTCGGCGCTCTTCACGAGCCGCCGCAGAAAGCGATACGTGCGCGTTTGATGACGCAGGTAGAGCGCTTTCATGGCCGTCTGGTCGCGCGCGGCTATGCGGGCGATCAGGACCTCGTCGGGAACGGTGTCGTTCAATGTCCGTCCAAGACCTCATTATGTCGCGCGAGCGCGCCAAAAGGTTCACGGACATTGCCCGAAAACTCAATCTGACGCGCCCGCGATCTTCGCGGGGGCGGCGCTCGCAGCCTCCTGCTTGCCGCCGGCGCGGATCGCCGCCTGGAGCGTGCGTTCCGGGTCGATCAGGCCTGCGCCGAATTGCGCGTCGCGCCCGGCTGGGCCGAGGTCCCGCGCATTGTCGGCGAGCATCCGACGCGCTTCGGCCGGCGTCAATTTTGAATCTTCCTGCAGCATGAGCGCGACGAGGCCGCTGACATGGGCGGCGGCGACCGAGGTGCCGGAGGAGAGGCCGTAGCCGGCGCCGGGCGTCGCGACCAGAACGTCGACGCCAGGCGCCGCCACGCCGATATAGTCGCCGCGATTGGCGGACGGGAACAGGGCGTCGGCCGCATCCGTCGCGGTCACCGCGATGACGTTCGGATCTGCCGCAGGATATGCCGGCGCCGCGTCCGGCCCGGCATTGCCGCCGGCGGCGACGAAGATCACGCCGCGCGCGTTCGCGGCCTCGATCACGCGCGCGAGCAGCGGATCGGCGGGGCCGGCGAAACTCATGTTGACGATGCGCGCATTTGCGCCGACCGCGATCTCGATCGCGCGCACGATGTCCGCGGTCGTGCCGGTCGCGCCGTCGCCGTGCGCGCCGGAAAAGGCGCGCACCGCGAGAATTTTTGCGGCCGGCGCGACGCCGACGAGATTGGTGTGCGCCGCGATCACGCTGGCGACGCCCGTGCCGTGCGCCTCGGGCGCGGCGGTCGATTTCAGCGCGTTGACGCTCGCCGTCAGCGAGCCCGCGAGTTCGGGATGCGTCTGGTCGACGCCGGAATCGAGAACCGCGACCGTCACGCCGTCGCCCTTGGCGACGCGATGGACTTCCGACAATTGCAGTTTCGAGATGGCGTATTGCGCGCCTGCGAGCGCCTTCGCCCCTTCGTCCTGCAGCCTGAACTGCATGTTGGGCTGCGCCGATGCGATGCGCTTGTCGGCGCGCAACCGCGCCACGACAGCGGAGACCGCCTGACCCTTGCGGATCGAATAACGGTAGAGCGTCGATTGCGTGAGAGCGACGCGCTGGAAGGATTCCCGCTTGAGGCCGTAGCCGCGCGCGATCCGTTCGACGGTGGCGATGGGAACGTCGCCCCTGATCTCGCAAAGCACCTCGCCCGGCGCGATCGACGCATAGACGGCGGCCACTTTCGGCGGCGTCGGCGTCGGCCGTTGTTTCACGCGGCGCATGCGACGCTCGGGTTTCGCTTTCGGCTCCGCGCGGACGATTTTGGGCGCAACATGGCGCGGCGGCGGCGCGCTCTCGTGTCGGATCACGTGGCGGCGCGGACGGACCCTGCGCGGCCGTTCGACGACGTAGTCGTCATCGTAGACAGGGTCGTCGACATAGACGCGCGGCGGCGGTCGCCAGCGCTCTTGGACATGGCGTTGCGGCCAGCGCGGCGCGTGATAGCCGTCGTCGTGACGCCGCCCTTCGCCGCGCCACGCCTGCCCGTAGCCGTGTCCGAACCCATGGCCGAAGCCGAAGCCGTGCCCCCGGAAGCCGCCGGCTGTGGCGGGCGCCGACGACAGGATCGTGGAAAGACCAAGGACGAGCGCGAGCGCCGCGATGGTTGCTCGAGAGCCCGTGGCGCCGGTTGGTGATCGCAAGAATTGACGCATGTCGCTCACCTGCGTTTGAAGAGGCGATGCCCGCTGCCGAGACATTGCGTCGTTCGGGGGCGTTCCGCTGTGTGCGTCCGCACGTGCGCGGGTCTTCTGGGCCGGCGCTCAAAAAGAAACCGGGTCCGGCGACCGCCCGGATCGCCGGACCCTCTTGGTCCGCATGGCGTCAGTAGCAGCGCCGCACGAGGATCACTTCGCCGAAATCGTTGATCGCGCGCCGCAGGTAGCAGCCGCCGTAACCGACATAGCCGAAGCGGCGATAGCCCCAGCGGTGACCCCAGCCGCCGTGGCGGTGTCCCCAGCCGTGATGGCCGAAGCCGCCGTGGTGGCCGTGTCCGCCGTGGAAGCCGCCGCCGTGGAATCCCTTGGCCGAAGCGGCCGACGGCGTGAGCGAGGCGGCGCCGAGTGCGAGCGCGCCGAAAGCGATGGCTGCGAGCGGGGCGCGGATCGAACGGATCTTGAACATGACTTTTCTCCCTCGGTTGCTCGGACCGCCCAACGCGGCCCTGACGATGAGTGGTCGCGCCGGTGCGAGGGAAAGTTCATGGGCGCGCGAAAAAAAATCTCGCGGATGAAGGCGCGACCCGGCGCCTCGAGGATTCGGAGAGGAAATTCGGCAAGCCGTCGACAAAAAAACCGGCCGGGCGTCGCCACCCGGCCGGCTTGTCTCGTGATCTGGAGCCGATCCGCCTTACGCGGCGGCCGAGGCCTTGGCCAGCGGCACGGTCGAGATCGTCTTGAGGATCTGCGAGGCGATGGCGTAGGGGTCGCCCTGCGAGTTCGGACGGCGGTCTTCGAGATAGCCCTTGTAGCCGTTGTTGACGAAGCTGTGCGGCACGCGGATCGAGGCGCCGCGGTCGGCGATGCCGTAGCTGAACTTGTCGATTGCCTGCGTCTCGTGGTGGCCCGTCAGGCGCATGTGGTTGTCCGGACCATAGACCGCGATGTGATCGGCGACGGCGAGTTCGAAGGCCTTCATCAGGGCTTCGAAATATTCCTTGCCGCCGACAGTGCGCATGTATTCGGTCGAGAAGTTCGCGTGCATGCCCGAGCCGTTCCAGTCGGTCGCCCCGAGCGGCTTGCAGTGGAACTCGATGTCGATGCCGTATTTTTCCGTCAGGCGCTGCAGCAGGTAGCGGGCCATCCACATTTCGTCGGCGGCCTTCTTGGAGCCCTTGCCGAAAATCTGGAACTCCCACTGGCCCTTCGCCACTTCGGCGTTGATGCCTTCGTGATTGATGCCGGCGTAGAGGCAGAGGTCGAGATGCTCCTCGACGATCTGGCGCGCGACATCGCCGACGTTCGAATAGCCGACGCCCGTGTAATAGGGGCCTTGCGGGGCCGGATAGCCCTTGTCCGGGAAGCCGAGCGGACGACCGTCCTTGTAGAAGAAGTACTCCTGCTCGAAGCCGAACCAGGCGCCGGAATCGTCGAGAATGGTCGCGCGTGTATTGGATTCGTGAGGGGTGACGCCATCCGGCATCATGACTTCGCACATGACGAGCACGCCGTTGGTGCGCGCGCCGTCCGGGAAAACTGCGACTGGCTTCAGTACGCAATCGGAGCTGCGGCCCTCGGCCTGCTGCGTCGACGAACCGTCGAAACCCCACAGCGGCAATTGGTCGAGCGTCGGGAAGCTTTCGAATTCCTTGATCTGCGTCTTGCCACGCAGGTTCGGCACCGGCTTGTAGCCGTCGAGCCAAATGTACTCGAGTTTGTATTTGGTCATCTATTGCGTCTCCAACGCGATATCAGTCCCGAGCGGACGCGCCTCGGCGGACGCCGGGCGAACTGCGCACGTCGCGGGTAAGCAGGCTCCATGCCAAGTCAGGGGAGGGCGCGGCAGGTCGGCGCGAGACCGGAAAAATTGGGAGCGTACTGTCAGTTGGAGGCCTGCAGACCGCACACTGCGTTGGGCTGCGCGCCCAACGCGAATCCATCATGATCAAAAAATAGGCAAAACGATTACGAAAGCCACAAGCGCTCTGTGCGCGAGAAAATCTCGCGCGACCAGACGTCCCCGCCAGGACGACGATAGATCAATGGCGGCGCAGGCGATGCGTCGGATAGGCGATCCGGAATTGGAGGTCGCTCCAGAAGTCGGCGTCGGCGTTCAGCTCGACGACTTCGGCCGGCGCGCTCGATTGCGCAGGGCTTTCGCTGTGGAGCTGCGCCCACCGATCGGTGACGGGCAGGGCAGGGCCCGCGTCGGCGGGTATTGCGGGCAGGCCGAGCGCGCTCCGCCGCCGCGAAAATTCGGAAAAGGGCACGATTTGCATTTTTTCACCTCTGAACGGTCGAATCTGGACGCGAAACGCGACTGAAACCGAGAGATGGGACCTCGATGAGCCATCTCCAGGCTCAAATCCAGCAAAAATGCACGTTTGATGAATCTATCAGCAAAACCACGGTCCGCCCATTTTAACCGCGTCCGCGCTTAATTCTTTCTTAAGGCGGCAGCCCGTGATCCCATCTCCTGGTTCACGCGGGCCACTTCCGGCCGAAAGGAGCAGCCCTTGCTCGATCCGACCATCAAACCTCGCTCCCAAGCGGAGGATATTCGCAAGATCGCGACCGATCTCGGCTATCCCACGGACTGGATCTGGGCCTGGGACAATTACAAGCCGATGATCGTCGAACTGTCGCGCAGTCTGAACCTGCGTCGGCACGTCGAGATCGGGGCGGGCCGCGACCCGCTTTTCCTGATGGACGAGGCGCTGACGCACGGTTTCGACGTGACGCTCAGCGATATCTCCGCCCGGGAACTCTCGCTCGCGCCCGAGGGCTACGAGAAGGTCGAATGCGACATTGCCGCGCCCGACGCGATCGACAAGCTGGGCCGCGAAGCCTACGACCTCGCCTATTGCCGCATGGTGATGGAGCACGTGCCGGACGTCGCCGCCATGTGGCGCAACGTCTGCGGCGCGCTGGCGCCGGGGGGCGTCGCCATGAGCTTCTTCCCAACGCTCTACGCGCCGCCCTACGTGCTCAACCGCCTGATTCCCGAGCGAGCCTCCCGCTGGATCCTCCATACGTTCCTGCCGGACCGGCATGACGACGGCGACAATCCGAAGTTTCCGGCATTTTACGACCATTGCTTCAGCGATGAGGCCAAGATGGCGCCCATGCTGAAAGCGGCGGGTTTCTCCGATTGGGTCATATTGCCGTTCTGGGGCTACAGCTATTTCTGGAAGTTTCCGGGCCTGAAGCAGTTCGATGCGGCCTTCACGAACCTCGCCCAGCGACGCCAGTGGCGCACGTTGTCGAGCTTCGCCTATGTGATCGCGATCAAGTAGGCCGCCCCGTGCGCATCGTCGTCGTCAGCGACCACGCGCATATCAATGGCGGCCAGGCCAAGGTCGCCATCGAGAGCGCGAAGGGGCTGGCGCGGCGCGGCGCGCAGGTCGATTTCTTCGCCGCCGTCGGTCCCGTGGATCAGGGCCTGCACGACGCGGGCGTCGCGGTCACGCTCCTCGGACACGACGACGTTCTCACCACCGGCTCCCTCGCCCGGTTCGGGGCCCAATGGCTCTGGAACGAGCCCGCGCGTCGTGCGCTCGCCGCGCTTCTGGAGCGCTGCGATCCGTCCGAGACGGTCGTGCACGTACACGGCTGGTCCAAGGCGCTGTCGCCCTCCATTGGCGCGGCGCTGCATGCGACCCGTGCGCCGATCGTCCATACGCTGCACGATTTCTATCTCGTTTGCCCGAACGGCGGCTTCTACGACTACCATGCCGCGCGCAATTGTGGCCGGACGCCCATGTCGCTCGACTGCATCGCGCATGACTGCGACTCCCGCGGCTATCATCGCAAGCTGATGCGCGTCGGCCGCCATGCCCTGATGCGTCACGCGAGCGGCCTTTACGGCAGTGCGCGACGCATCGTCACCATTTCGCGCCTCCAGCGCGAGGTCGCTGCGCCTTACCTGCATCGCGACACGATTTTCCACGCCATCGACAATCCCGTCGACGCCGTCGATCTCGGGCCGCGCGCGCCCGATGCGCCGCTCGGCGACTTTCTCTTCGTCGGCCGTCTGTCGCCCGAGAAGGGGCCGCATTTCTTCGCCGAAGCCGCTCGCCGCATCGGTGCGCGCGCGATCTTCGTCGGCGATGGGCCGTCTATGGCCGCCCTTCAGGCAGAATTTCCCGAGGCGCGGTTTCTGGGCTGGCGGAAGCCCGACGAGGTTCGAGCATTGATGCGGATCGCGCGCGCGCTGGTTTTCCCATCCGTCTGGTACGAGGGCCAGCCGCTCACGGTCTACGAGGCGCTGGCGCAAGGGGCGCCCGTGATCGTTTCGGATCTCTGTGCGGGCCGCGAAGCTGTCGTCGACGGCGAAACTGGGCTGTGGTTTCGAAGCGGCGATGTCGCCGCGCTCGCGGCTGCAATGACCCGGCTTCAACACGACCCCACCGCGCGAAACATGTCGCGCGCGGCCTACGATCGCTATTGGGCCGCGCCGCTCACGCTCGATCGGCATGTCGACGCGACGCTTGCGGTTTACGAAGAGATGCTGGCCGCCTGACGGTTCAGCCGTAGGCGACCGGGCAATCTGGCCGGCCGCCCCATTCTGCCCATGAGCCGTCATAGATCGGCGCCGGCCGGTTGGCGGCGGTTTCCAGCGCCAGCGACAGGATCGCGGCCGAGACGCCGGAGCCGCAGGTCGTCAGGATCGGCTTCGACAGGTCCACGCCGGCGCCCTGGAAAGCGGCGGCTAGCGCCGCCGTCGGCTTCAGCCGGCCGTTTTCGACGATGTCGGTCCACGGCAGGCTCTTCGAACCGGGCATATGGCCCGACTTCAGGCCGGGACGAGGCTCCGGCGCCTCGCCGCGGAAGCGGTCGCCGGCGCGCGCGTCGACGACCTGCACGCCGCTCGCCAGCGCCTTCTTCACATCGTCGAGATCGGCGACCGCGCCATGGTCGAGCCGCGCCGTGAAATGGCGCGGCTGCTTGCGCACGGGGCCTTCCTCGAGCGGCAGGCCGGCGTCCTTCCAGGCGGGCAGGCCGCCTTCCAGAACATGTACGTCGGCGACGCCGAAGGTGCGCAGCGTCCACCACACGCGCGGCGCGGAGAACAGGCCATAGCTGTCGTAGACGACGGCGCGCATGCCGTCGCCCAGGCCCATGGCGCGCATGGCGCTCGAAAAGGCGATAGGGTCCGGCAGCATGTGCGGCAGCGACGACTTCTTGTTGGAAATTTCGTCGATGTCGAAATGGACCGCGCCGGGAATGTGCCCGGCCAGATATTCCGCCTTCGCATCGCGGTTGAGCGTCGGCAGGTGCCAGCTCGCGTCGATCAGAAACAGGTCGGGGGCCGCGAGATGCTCGGCGAGCCATTTGGTCGTCACGAAATGCTTATGCGCGCCGTCGCCCGACATGGACCTGTCCCTGTTCGTTTCCTCACCCCGGATTTAGCGCGAACCTCCTTGCGACGGCAAGGCTTGCGGCGGCCGCGGCGCCGCGTGCGAGGACGCACGGACCCCGGAGCCGGAACGGTCCAAATATGGCTGCGTTGGATACGCCAATGGGGAGACGAAGCCATGAACCCGACCACTCAGACTAGCGGCCTTGCAGTCCCGATGCTCTCGGTCCTGTCCGTCCTGATGGCGACCGCCTGGCTGGTCGTTCACTGATTTTCGATCGCGCGTTCAGCGCGACGCATAGGGCGGGACGACATCGGTCTTCCGCTCCATCCAGCCGGGAACCGGCAGGCCCTTCGAGCGCAAAAACTCCGGATTGAACATCTTGGCCGCATAGCGGCCGCCGGAATCGCAGAGCGGCGTCACGATCGTGTGGCCGGGGCCCATCTCCCTTGCCAGCCGGATTGCGCCGGCGACATTCACGCCCGAGGAGCCGCCGAGCAGCAGGCCCTCATTCTCCGCCAGATCGAACACGACGCGCAGCGCCTCGTCGTCCGGGATCTGGTAGGCGACGTCGACTTCCACCCCTTCGAGATTTTTGGTGATGCGGCCCTGGCCGATGCCCTCGGTGATCGAGGAGCCGGACGCCTTGAGTTCGCCGGTCGTGTAGTAGGAATAGAGCGCGGCGCCAATGGGATCGGCGAGCCCGATGCGGATCTTCGGATTGCGCGCCTTCAGCGCCATCGACACGCCGCCGAGCGTGCCGCCCGAACCGACCGCGCAGATGAACCCGTCGACCTTGCCCTCCGTCGCATCGAATATTTCCGGGCCTGTCGTCAGGCGATGGCCCTCGCGATTGGCGACATTGTCGAACTGGTTCGCCCAGATCGCGCCCGTCGGGCTGTCCGCCGCCATGCGTTCGGCGAGCCGGCCCGACAGCTTCACGTAATTGTCGGGGTTGGAATAGGGGACGGCCGGCACCTCGATCAGCTCCGCGCCCTGCAGGCGCAGCATGTCTTTCTTCTCCTGGCTCTGCGTCTCGGGAATCACGATGACCGTGCGATAGCCGAGCGCATTGGCGACCAGCGCGAGGCCAATGCCGGTATTGCCCGCCGTTCCCTCCACGATCACGCCGCCGGGTTTCAGCAGGCCCTTGGCCTCCGCGTCGCGCACGATTGCGAGCGCCGCGCGATCCTTGACCGACCCGCCGGGATTCATGAATTCGGCCTTGCCGAGAATGCGGCAGCCCGTCGCCTTCGAGGCGGCCTGCAATTCGATCAGCGGCGTATGTCCGATGGCGTCGATGACATTGGCGGCGATGCGCATAAAATTCCGATCTCCCGAGGCGGTTCGGCCCGCACTCTAAGGCGCCGCGCGTGGCTTGGCGAACCGCGCGAGAGATCGGGGCATGCTCAATTCCTGAGGCGCGCCGCCAGCGCATAATTGGCGTTCGCCGAACAGGTTGTCGCCACGTTGAAGAAAATGTCCTGCAGCGTCCAGCCGCCGCCGTCCTCCCACGCGTGCGTGGACGTCTGGTTGCAGGGCAGGAGCGTGAAGATCGACGGCGTCGAATTGGCGGGCAACTGCACGCCATTGACGAAGAGGTAGCGCGCCGTCGAAGCGTCATTGGTGCTGTAGACGACCGGGCTCGCGCTCTTGGTATAGGTCGTATAGGTCGGCTGTCCATAGCGGTTCGTTCCGGTCTGCACGCGCGTTCCCGAGGCGACGCAATTCTGCGTCGTCACCGAGCCGCTGGTCGTCGCGTAGCCCGCCATGCCGGGGCCGCAGCCGTCGCTGTAGACTGTCATCTTCAGATAGGCGTTGTCGTAGGTCGAGCCCATGCTGACCGCGCTATCGACCGGGCCGGCGACCATGCCGCCGCCGAAGGCGAAGCTCGCCGAGGTCGTGCCCGTCCCGCGCCCGCTCTGCGCGCTCAGCGTCACCGGTTGATAGACGTAGCTCGCCAGCAGCGTGTCGCTGGTCGCGCCCACCGTGTGCACGTAGAGGTCGACCTGCTTCCACCACCATCCGTAGCCGCCGGTCAGAACGAAGGACACATTGGACGCGGTCTGCGCCGACGGCATGTCGACCGTCGCGCTGACGGACGCGGTCATCGTGTCGATGCGCGCGATCTTCATGAAGACAGTGGACAGCGCTCCTTCGACCCTGCCGCTCATCGATCCATCAGCATTGGTGGTCGGCGTCTGCGTCCAGGAGGCGCTGATCCCGGTCGCTGACAAATTCGCGTTGAGTATTCGGGATGCGACGGCGCCACGCTCGGCCGCAGGCGCCTGAATGGCGGCGAGCATTGCGGCGTCCACCGCCGCCTGTAGCTTCTGCTTCATGCTGATGCTGCGGCCGTAGTCGATCGAGGCTCCGGCGAGCATCGTGGCGACGACGCCGGTCATGGCGAAGATGATCGAGACCGACCCGCGTGCGTCCCGCGTGAAACTCGCAGGCCGCGATCGCAGTGGCGCTGCCGAACGGTTTTGGAGAGAGGTGGAGGACATGTTTACCAGCGCGTAAGGTTACGAAAGCACCGCACCGTTGCGCCGTTTGTTTGAGCGTCGCGTTTAGGAATTCATTAGGATTTACGACAAAGTGGCGCGCATGACGTCATCGCGTAAAGGCGCGTTTAGGTTATCTCTTGCTTGCCGGTTGCGCCGGAAAAGGCTTATTTCCGTGCAAAAACAAGGTGGCGCACATCGATCGCGCCGGCGCGGAATCCCGCCTCGCAATATGACAGATAGTATTCCCAAAGCCGCCGAAATTTTTCGTCGAAACCCTGTCGCGCGATATCGGGCCAGGCGGCGCGGAACCGGTCGCGCCATTGGGCGAGGGTCAGCGCATAGTCGCGTCCGAAGGCCCTTTGGCCGAGCAGCGCGAGATCATGCGCCGAGCCGAGTTTTTCCAGAATGGCGCGCGTCGGCAGCATGCCGCCGGGAAAGACATAGCGGCGGATGAAGTCGAGCTCGCGGCGGTAGCGCGGGAAGATCGCCTCGTCGATGGTGATTATCTGCAACGCCGCGCGTCCGCCGCTCTTCAGCCGGTCGCGCACCTGCGAAAAATAGGTCGACCAGTATTCCTCGCCGACCGCCTCGAACATTTCGATCGAGGCGACGGCGTCATAGACGCCATGCTCGTCGCGATAATCCTGAAGCCGCACGTCGACGCGCTCGGCCAGGCCGGCCCTGTGCACACGCTCACGCGCGAAATCGAACTGCTCCTTGCTGATCGTCAGCGCCGTGACGCGGCATCCCCGTTCGCGCGCGACATGTTCGGCGAAACCGCCCCAGCCACAACCGATCTCCAGAATATGCTGGCCTTCGCGTGCGAAGATCGCATCGGCGAGCGCGCGATATTTGCGCTCCTGCGCTTCCTGCAGGTCGCCGCCCGGCGCGAGGTCGAGCGCCGAGGAATAGGTCATGCTCGGGTCGAGCCATTTCGCGTAGAAGGAATTTCCGAGATCGTAATGCGCGTGAATGTTTCGGCGCGACCCCGCGCGCGTGTTGCGATGCAGCCAGTGCCAGGCCATCTGCGCGACGCGCACTAGCGGCTTGCCCGCCAGCAGGCGCGAGATCGCATGCTGGTTGGCGCAGAAAAGTTCGAGGAAGGCGGTGAGATCGGGCGTCGACCATTCGCCGCGCATATAGGATTCCGCCACGCCTATGTCGCCATGCGCGAAGGCGCGCGCGAAGGCGTAGTCGTGGATAGCCATATGCGCCTGCGGCCCCGGCGCCATGCCGCCGAAGGCGAAAACCGCGCCGTCGGGCAGGGCGATCTCGAAGCGCCCATTCTCGATGAGGCTCGAAAATTCGAGCACCTTGCGAACCGCGAACGGATAGTCGGCGGCGCCTTGCATTTGATTGTGGCGTACAGGCAGAAAGGTCATGCGGCGCTCCGTGGAATGCGCGAAAGACCTTGTCCCACGCTCCGATCGGATGCGTGGAACCTGAAACTTCAGTTTGCATTCCTCGCTGGTACGACGCAAGGGCGGGACGGGATCATTCCTTGAGCTGCTGGAACGCCGTCAGCGCGCGCGCCCGCGCTTTCGCGTGATCGACGATCGGCGCCGGATAGTTTCGCGGCGGCTTCGGCGCCTCCCAGGGCTTGTGCAGGAAACGGTCGGGCGCATCGGCGAGTTCCGGACACCATTGCCGCACATAGGCGCCGTCGGGATCGAATTTCTCGCCCTGCAGCACCGGATTGAAAACACGGAAGTATGGCGCGGCGTCCGCGCCGCATCCGGCGACCCATTGCCAGCTCGCCGCATTGTTGGCGGGGTCGGCGTCGCACAAAGTGTCCCAGAACCAGTCCTCGCCTGTGCGCCAGTCGATCAGCAGATGTTTGACCAGGAAAGATGCGACGATCATCCGCACACGATTGTGCATGTAGCCGGTCGCCCATAATTCGCGCATGCCGGCGTCGACGATCGGATAGCCAGTGCGCCCGTGCCGCCAGGCCTTGATCGTCTCCGGGTCCGTTGTCGCCCATTCGAAGCGATCAAAGCGATCGTCGAAATTCTTCGTGGCGAGATCCGGATTGTGGAAAAGCAGGCCATAGGAGAATTCGCGCCAACCGACTTCCGCGAGAAACTTGTCGCAGCCGCGTTGCAGCCGCGGGTTCGACGCGGCCGCATGGCGCGTCGCCGCCCAGATCTGGCGCGGTGAAATCTCGCCGAACGCAAGGTGCGGCGAGAGCCGCGACGTGCCCACTATGCCGGGAATGTCGCGACGATCGGCATAGTCGAGAACGCCATCATCGAGGAAGGCTGCGAGCTGCTGCGCGGCGGCTTGCTCGCCCGGCGTCCAGGCGTCGCGCAGGCCGCCGGCCCAGTCGGGCTTCGTCGGAAGCAGCTCCAGATCGTCGAGTTCGATCGCGCCCTTCGGCGCCGGCGCGCCGTCGATCTTGCGCGGCGCCGGTAGCGGCGCATCGGGTTCGGGTCCGGCGAGCACCGCGCGCCAGAACGGCGTGAACACGCGGAACGGCCCGCCCGTCTTGGTCTTGATTGTCCATGGCTCGACAAGAAGCTTGCCGTTGAAGCTCGCGACCTCGATCGTCTCGCCGAGCGCGGCCTTGACGGCGGTGTCGACGGCTATGCCCGCCTTGTCGTACCGCCGCGTCCAGAAAAGCGCTTGCGCGCGGGTTTGCTTCGCCAGCCTTTCGAGAATGGGCTGCGCGGCGCCTGTAAAAATGTCGAGCCGCGCGCCGCGCTTGCGCAGGTCCGCATCGAGGGCGGCCAGCGAATGATGCAGCCACCAGCGCGAGGCTCCGCCCATCGCGCGCAGGCCGGACGATTCTTCGTCGAATATGTAGATGCAGAGTACCGGACGCCCGCTGTCGACTGCCGCCCGCAGCGCGGGATTGTCGGCAAGGCGCAGGTCTTCGCGGAACCAGACGAGGGCGGGGGAGGGCGATGTCATCGCCCCCTTATACGCGCGCCGGCCGCCTCGGTTCGATTATTGGTCGCGCCAGTCGAAGGCGAGCGGCGCCTCGCGGAAGGCGAAGCGGTCGAGATGGCGCGCCACCACGCCCTTCAGCGCGTCGAGATGTGCCGGCGAGGACGCGTCGATCCGGCATTCGAGATCGGCGGCATGCGCGGTCATCGTCAGTTTTCCGTCTGCCGGCCAGTCGGCGCCGCGCGAATCGCGCGGGAAGACGACCGTGCCCGCCTCTGACGAAAACTCCACCTTCAGATTGTGGCTCCAGTGCTTGCAAAGCTGCTGGAGGTATTTGCTGCCGCTGGCCGTCGGCACCCGCGCGACGCTGGAATGGCTCATCAAATGCCCTCGATTTTTCGCGCGGCTTCGTCGAGGATCGCGGTGACCTCGCGCATGGTCGCCTTGTCGGCGCCTTCCTGCATCAACCGTCCTCGAATCGCCATGCGCAGATTGAGCATGGCGCGGCGCACCGTCACGCCGTCGAATTTTTCGAGCTCGGCGGCCAGACTGGCAAGCCGCGCCAGAATAGCGTCGACCTCCGCTTTGTTCGATTCGAGATGCGCCGCGCCTTCCGCCGTGATGGCGAAGGCCTTGCGCGCGCCTTCCGACTTCTGCTCGTCGATATGGCCCATGTCTTCGAGCATGGTGAGCGTGGGATAGACGACGCCCGGGCTTGGCGCATAGGCGCCGCCGGTCAGCTCCTCGATCGCGCGGATCAGATCGTAACCGTGGCGCGGCTGGTCGGAGATCAGCTTGAGCAGGACGAGGCGCAATTCCCCGGAATCGAACATCCGGCGGCGCCCGCCACGCTCGCCGAACCCCTCGCCGGCGAACGCGCGGCCGAAATGACGCCCGAATCCGCGCGAAATGGCCTGGAAGCCGCGCGGCCCGCAGCCCTGATGTTGATGGTGGTGGTGTCTCATATGTTGGTCCTTGTGACTATCGAGATGTCACTAAGATATATCGTATAATGTCCGAAGCAAGGTCGGTGCGGAAATTTGTGACGTGCGGGTTGGGGGGAGTTGGGCGCCTCGACGGCCACAGCGCCGCGCGACGCGACGCGGCGGAAAATGAACTGCAATCTTGGAAAGATGGCTCCCCGAGCAGGACTCGAACCTGCGACCCAGCGATTAACAGTCGCTTGCTCTACCGGCTGAGCTATCGGGGAACGTTCCGGTGTGGGCCGTGCCTATAACAAGGTCGCTCCGAATTGCAAAGCGATAATCGCGTTTGCAGGAAAACCTTTGTCGCGCCTTGCGGATCACGCGCCGCCTGCGCTATAGCGGCGCCAAGAGGCCTCGTGGCGGAATGGTTACGCAGAGGACTGCAAATCCTTGTATCCCAGTTCGATTCTGGGCGAGGCCTCCAACTCCTTCCATCCTGACAATGACGCGGGCGCCCCGACGGGGCCCGATCAGGCGGTCGCGCCGTCCGGCGCGGGCGTCGGCTTGGCCGGAAAGGTCGTTTCGATCGTCAGCATTCCCTCGGCGTAGTCGCGTTCGATACGTCCCTCCAGTTGTCGCGCCGCGACCTCCAGGACCTTCGCGCCGACGCCGCCCTCGCGGCTCAGTCCGTTCGCCAGCCGCGTCTCTTCGCGCCAGGTAAGCGTCACGGCCTGTGAATCGCCCCGCCAGGTCGTCTCGACCCGTCCGCCGTCTTTCAGCGCGCCATACTTGACCGAATTGGTGGCCAGTTCGTGCAGCAGCAGCGCTAGCGGCGTGACTTGCGTGGGATTCAGCGTCACCGACGGTCCGGCGGCGCGGCAATTTCCGCCGTAGGCGAAGGGCGTCAGCACGGTTTCGACGACGCTCTGCATATCTGTCGTCTCGTGTTCGCCGATAATCAGGTCCTGCGCGCGGCCGAGCGAGGCGAATCTATCGCTGCAGTCGCGCACGAGTTCCTCGACACTGTCGACACTACGTCCTGCGGCGCGCACGAGCCCCGCGGAAACCGCGAAGGAATTCTTGATGCGATGATTGTACTCGCGCGCCAATACGGCGTTCGAGGTCGCCGCGCGCAACGCATCGTGCGCATAGGCCCGGACGTTGATCACGTTTTCCAGAAGCCGTGCGAAATCCAGAAGCGTCGCCATGTCGGCCGCGCTCCACGTGCGCGGACGGCTCTCGATCACGCATAGCGCGCCGAGCGCATCGCCCTCCGGCCCGAAGATCGGCGCGCCGAGATAGGCGATCACGTTGAGGTCGCTGACCGCGAGATTGTCGGCGACGCGCAGATCTTTGCGCGCGTCTTCCACAACGAGAGCCTGCTCGCTCGCCACGACATGCTGGCAAAAGGAATGAGATAGCGGCGTTTGTCGCGCGGAGCGCACGGGTTCGGGCAGGCCGAGCGACGACTTGAAGAACTGGCGCTTCTCGTCAACGAAAGACACCAGACAGAATTCGCTTCGCAGCAACGCCTGCGCGAGGCGCGTCACGCGATCGAAGTCCTCTTCCTGTTCGGAATCCATCAGCCCCGAACGCTGCAGGGCCGCGAGACGTTTCGGCATCGCGAGGCGGGCGAGAATATCCTCGGGCGTCGACATGGCGTCCTGTGTTGCGTGTTCGACGAACACTGCAATGAACCCGCGGACACGCGAGCGGTCGGCACGTTAGCAGGCAAGGGCGCCCGTACATATGTCATTTGACATACGCAACGCTACGACCATCGCTTGTTTGCTTTGCCCACGAATTCACGTTTACTCGCCTGTGCGCCGAGCCTCGGCGCGTAACGGGCGGCGGGCGATTGCCGAAAGACAGGGTCAGCGCGACAGCTTCGACCGGGCAGGTCATTTCCTGCGCGGCCTGCCCCTTGCGCGCTCTTTCGTCGTTCCGCGAGTTCGAGCCGACGGAACTCGATTTCGTCCAGCGGTTCAAGATGGGCGAACTGGTCGTCGACGCCGGCGCCACCATCTTTCTGGAAGGCGCCGACAGTCCGCATATCTACACGCTGCTCGAAGGCTGGGCGCTGCGCTATCGAATGCTCGAAAGCGGTCGCAGGCAGGTGCTGAACTTCGCGCTGCCCGGCGATCTCATTGGCCTGCAGAGCGTGCTCTTCGACAAGATGCTGCATTCCGTGCAGGCGCTGACGCCGGTGCGGCTCTGCGTCTTCTCGCGACAGAGGCTGTGGGAATTGTACGAGCGCCACAGCGGGCTCGCCTATGATCTCACCTGGATCGCATCGCGCGAGGAATCCATTCTTGCAGAACACCTGACCTATGTCGGCCAGCGCAATGCGCTGGCGCGGCTCGCCTACATCATCATGCACGTCATGGAGCGCTGCCGGAGCCTTGGGCTCGTCGTCGACGATACGCTCGTAACGCCGATCACCCAGCAGGATCTCGGCGACGCCATGGGCCTGTCGATCGTGCACACCAACAAGACGCTGCGCCGGTTGATAGCGACGGGCGCAATCGAATGGCGGCGTGGCGAGATCGTCGTGCGCAACGCCGCCGAACTGATCAGGCTCGCCGAATTCGAACGGCGCAAAAATCAGCCGCGTCCGTTCATCTGAACGCGCCGCGCGTCTAGACGCTCGCCGAGGCGTCCGCGCTCCGGTTCCGCCGTTTCGGCGTGATCCCGCTTTCGATAGCGATCCGCTCGTATTCCGCGCGCACGAGATCGGGCGAATAGGCCCGCTCCAGCCGCCGCACCGTGAAATGCCCTTTGGCGAGCGACTGGAAATGATCGGTGAAGGCGAGATTGACCGCCGCGCCGCCGACGGCGCCGATCAGCGGCACGGCCTGCGCGGCGAGCTTTTGCGAGACGACGACGCCGAACCGGCCGGCGATCTGGCCGAGCAGGCGCACCAGCACCGGCGCCGCCTCGTCAGCCACGCCCTTCTGCGCCACATAGGCCGCGGCCTCCGAAACTGATTTCGCGAGCAGCCCGCGCATGGCGAAATAGCCGCCGTCCATCAGGTCGGCGTCGGAACTGTGCCCGCCGAGCGCGAAAACCTGAAGGCAGGCGAGCGCGGCTTCGGGCTTCGTCAGGTCCTCGCCCTCGGCGCGCGCAATGTCGGCGATCGAGCGCAGCATCACCGTGGTGGAGACCGGCAGTTCGACCGGCAGGCTCGCAAGCCCGAAGGCGCCGCCGGCCGCCCCGGAGGCCGCCGCCAGCGTGCGGTGGAACTTGCGGCTGTCCTTTTGCGGCTTGTTCTTGAGGCTCGACAGCGCGACATGCATCGCCGCCTTGAGCGCGGCCGTCGCCGCCTTGGAGACGACGCTGGACACTTTCGCCGGCACGAGCTTGCCGGCGAGTTCGATCTGCCGGCCGAGCAGGGCGGTCGCGCGCGCCGCGAAACTCGTTTTCTCCAGGGCTTCCACCGCATTGGCGAGCGCGGCGAGGTCGGCGGGCGTCATGGGGGAAGAAGTACGGGCGTCGGCCATGTGTGTCTCCGCGCGAAAGCCGGGCGCTGATGAGATCGTGACGCCGACCTTCTGTTGCAAGGGCGCCACGCACCGGGGCCGGCGAACGGGGCGCCGCTTCGTCACAACGCCAGAATTAACGATTTGACGCCGTCCCGCGTTAACTCTTCGCCCCGCCGCCGCCATGAAAGGGCCTGGCGAGCGCCGCAAGGCCGAACGCCCCGGCGCCACGAAAGCCCCGGATTTGCGGGCGGGCGGCGTCGGATCGCGCCGCGTCGGAACCGGCTGTTGAGGCTTCGTTATACTTACGCCCGTCAACCCGAAATCTGAACGTATTCGCGTAAAAAGCGCGCGTTTCATTTCAATCGATCCTGACGGGCCGCGCGCATTCTGTCCTCAACAACGGGGACACACATGTTCGTCAAGCTTGCCAATGCGATTATCGGAGCCGGCCTTGTGGCCGCGGCGGTCTTCGCCGTCAGCCCGAGCATCGCCGGGCCGGACAAGGTCGGCTGGGCGCCGGTCGGCAATATCACCAGCGTTCCCTACGGCTGGGTCGAATTCTGCCAGCGCTATAAGGTCGAATGCGACAATCCCGGCGGCATGCCGCGCAAGATCGAGCTCGCCGCCAGGTCGCTGCGCGAGATCGAGCGCATCAACCGCTGGGTCAACAAGAATATCGAATCCGTCTCCGACATGGATCATTGGGGCCTGATCGACCAGTGGGATTATCCCAGCGACGGCAAGGGCGATTGCGAGGACTTTGTTCTTCTGAAGCGCAAGCTGCTCGCAGAGCAGGGTTTTCCGATCCAGTCGCTGCTCGTCACCGTCGTCAAGGACAAGAACAATGAGGGCCATGCCGTCCTCACGGTCCATACCGACCACGGCGATTACGTGCTCGACAACATGACCGACGACATCAAGGGCTGGAAGCAGACCGGCTACCGCTTCGTGAAGCGCCAGAGCCAGACCGACATGAACACCTGGGTTTCGATCGGCGAGCCGACACAGGCGCCGGCCTACGTCTCGCGCTGAACGAACCAAGTGTCCCCTGGAGGCCCGGCGCTCGCGACGCCGGGCCTCTTGCGTTCAGCGCAGGTTCACGAGCGCTGGCGTATCCCGAAGCCGCGTCAATGAATCCGTTGACCCGACGGTTGTGACGACGCAGGCTTCGCGCGCGAACATTTCGCGTCGCCCACAGGGAGAATTTGCATGTCGATCCGTATTGCGGCCCCCGCGCTCGCGCTCGCCTTCGCGGGCTTCGCGCTGGCGGGCCCGGCCCATGCCCAGGCCAATGTGATGAAACAATGCGGCGAGGAATATCAGGCCGCCAAGTCCGCCAATACGCTCGGCGGTAAGAATTGGAACGATTATCTCAAGGATTGTCGCGTGCGCCACAGCGGCGGCGCGGCCGCCGCGCCGGCGGCCCAGCCCGCCGCGGCCAATCCGCTCAAGCCCACCGCCCAGCCCGCCGCAAAAGCCGCGGCCACGACAGCGCCCGCCGCGCCGACCGGCCCGGTCAAGTTTCCCTCCAAGGTCGATCCGAAATACTCGGCGGAAAAGCCCTCCAAGCAGCGGATGCAGACCTGCCTCGACCAGTACAACGCCAACAAGGCGGGAACCGGCAACGGCGGCCTCAAGTGGATCCAGAAGGGCGGCGGCTACTACAGCGAGTGCAACAAGCGCCTGAAGGGCTGATCGCGGTCGCGTGCGACAGACGCCCCGGACGAAATCCGGGGCGCCTTGCTTGTCAGTGCGCGCCGCCGGGCATGTAGGCGGAGCCTGCGACGGCGATCCCGACAGCCGCCAGAATCATGGACGCGTACCAGGGCCAGCGCTGGCCCCGGGTGATGATCGCGACCGTCGCCACAGCGATCGAAATGTGCAGCATGGTCACGGCGATCGTCAGCACATGGTGGCGATGCGCATGGCCTTCGCTGGCGTGCAGGCGTCCCTCCGACTTCTTCTCGAAATCCTCGGCCTGCCTCTTCACGTCGTCCTGTTCGCTGCCGTAACGCTTGGCCTGTTTCGCGAAATCGTCCGCCTTGGGGCCGCCGGCCGCCGCGGCGATCTCGTACATGTTCTTTTTCATGCTCTTGGCCTGGAAGAAATTCCACGCGTCGGTCGCCTTGTTCTGCAGCAGAACCGCCTCGTTCTTGGCGACGGTCACGCCTGCTGTCTCGATCGTCTCCAGCGAGCCGACGGAGGCCGCCAGCACAGCCAGTATGGCCACCGTGATCGACACTTTCGTCGTGAAATTGTCGTTCGAATGGGCGGCGTGCTCGGCGTGTTCGAGATGCTCGAAATGTTCGGTGGTCGCGTGCTCGGCCATGTCTCCCCCTGACGCATCCTGGCGTCGCGCTTCAGCTTTCCATCGTTATCGCGACGAATCGTCGCCGGGCAAGCGGCGTCTATGGCCGTCGTATGGCCACGGCGGCGTTTGCGTGGACAGGCCCGGCGCGAGGCCATATAAGGGCGCCGACATTTTCGGGCGGCCGCAGGGCCGCCATCCGCCCCACGGGAGCGATCGATGCAGGGTCAGGGAGCCGTCGGTTCCGTCGAAGATTTCACGGCTTTGCGCCGTACGGCGATCGAGTGCCAGATCCGTCCGTTCGGCGTGACCGATCAGCGAATCCTCGGCAGCTTCCTCGACGTTCCGCGCGAAAAATTCGTGCCGGCGGGATTCGAACCGGTCGCCTACGCCGATTCCGAACTCAGCCACGCTCTCGCGGGCGGCAAGGGCGCGCGCCCCATGCTGATGCCGCTCGTTCTCGCCCGCCTGATCCAGGCGGCCGACGTCCAGGCGGGCGATCGCGTCCTCGATGTCGCCGGCGCGACCGGTTACACGGCCGCCGTTCTCGCCGGACTGGCAGCCTCGGTCATTGCGCTCGAGTCGGACGAGGCGCTGTCGCAGGCCGCTGGGGATAATTTCAAGGCGCTCGGCCTCGCAAACGCCGAGGCCGTCCTCGGGACTTTGACCGAGGGTTGCGCCGCCAAGGGGCCGTTTGACGTGATCATCGTCAACGGCGCGGCCCAGCAGGGGCTGGATGTGCTGATGGCCCAGCTTGCGCCGGGCGGCCGGATGGTCTTCCTCAGGCCGCATGCGGCCGGAGCCGGCCGCGCTTTCCTGCTGCGCAAGGATGGCGACGCCATTTCCGAGCGCGCCCTGTTCGAGGCCGCCGGCAAGCTCATCCCCGAATTCGCGGCGGCTCCGGCCTTCGTGTTCTGACGATCCTGTCCGCAGGGACAATTCGTCGCGTAGCGTCTTGTGTCGTATTTTTGCAGCGTACGCCGAGTTTCTTGCATGCGGGGTCGCAGGGCAGGGTGCAATCGGTCGACGCGGCGCTAGACTGTCGCGTTAACAGGCGGCCTCAGACCGCCGACATGAACAGGACGCCGCTTGGCGGCGCGTGAGGTTGGACTGATGCGTATGTGCGAAGCGGCGTCGGCCGATACTTCGGCTGTCCGCGCCGGGCGTTGCGTCGGAATTCGGGGTTTCGGGCGCATTCCCTTGCGCTCCGTTGCGCTGTCGGGCGTTGCGGTGGCGCTTCTGGCGACGGCGCCCGCATCTGCCGAGACGATGTCGAGCGCGCTCGCCCGCGCCTATGCGACCAATCCGGATATTAATCAGCAGCGCGCGGGCGTTCGTGGCATCGACGAGAACATCCCGAAGGCCAAGTCCGGCTGGTTGCCGAAGATCAGCGCGACGGCAAATGTCGGCGCGGCATATACCTACGTGCGCCAGGCGCCGACCCGCATCGACCAGGCGCATCCGACGCGCCAGCGCCCGAACGGCGCGAAATACGACGACTCGACGCCGCGCGGCTACGGCATCACCGCGAGCGAAACTTTGTTCGACGGCTTCAAGACGTTGAACTCGGTGCGGCAGGCCGAATCGCAGGCTTTCGGCGCGCGCGAGACGATGCGCAACACCGAGCAGTCTGTCCTGCTCGGCGCCGCGACGTCTTACATGAACGTCCTGCGCGACACGGCCATCGTCAATCTGCGCAAGAACAATATCAGCGTTCTCGAGGAACAGTTGCGCCAGACGCGTGATCGCTTCCAGGTCGGCGAGGTCACGCGCACCGATGTCGCGCAGGCTGAGGCCAGCCTGGCGCAGTCGCGTTCCGATTTCTTCGCGGCGCAATCCAATCTGCGCGCGTCCGTCGCCGCCTTCCGGCAATATGTCGGCATCGAGCCGAAGAAGCTGTCGCCTGCCAAGAGCGTCGAAAAGCTTCTGCCCAAGCAGCTGAAGTCGGCTGTCGCCGTCTCGCAGGTCGAACATCCCGCGATCGGCTCGGCGCTGCATAACGTCGATGTGGCGTCCTATGCCGTGAAAGTGGCGGAATCCGCGCTCTACCCGACCCTGTCGGTCAACGGCTCGGTCAATCGCGCGCTCGACTATCAGGGTTTTACCGGCCAGAAGCTGTTTTCCGCCTCGGTCACGGGCCAGCTCAACGTCCCGCTCTACCAGGGCGGCGCGGAATACGCGTCGATCCGGCAGGCCAAGGAGCAACTCGGCCAGGCGCGCCTCGCCGCAGACCTCGCGCGCGATCAGGTGCGGGCGCTGGTGGTGACGAGCTGGGGCCAGCTCGAGACCGCAAAGGCGCAGTTGATCTCCGGTCAGGCGGCCGTGACAGCGGCGGAGATCGCGCTCAACGGCATTCGCGAGGAAGCCAAGGTCGGCCAGCGCACGACTTTCGACGTGTTGACCGCGCAGCAGACCTTGCTCAACGCCCGCGTCCTTCTCGTGACTGCGCAGCGCGATCGCGTCGTGGCGTCCTACGCGGTTTTGTCCGCGATGGGCCATCTCTCCGCGGCGCGACTCAACCTCACCGCACAACTCTACGATCCGACGATCCATCTCAATCAGGTGAAGAACAAGCTGATTGGCGTATCGACGCCGGACGGCCGATAGGTCGCGCAGTCCACAGCTTGCGCGGGCGCCTGTGTTGCGCGCCCAAGTCGCGCGTGAGAATCTTGCGCATTGTGTAACCGCGTGATTCGCGTCGCCGCCGGACGACGCGGCGCCGGAGCGCAGGGTCGAGAGCGTAGCCGCCAATGAACGCATCCATGAACGCAGCCAGCGCCTCCGCGCCGTCATCGATCGAAAGCGAGCGGCGCGCGCACGAGCCCTCGATGGAGGAGATTCTCGCTTCGATTCGCAAGATCATCGCCGACGACGACGCTTTGCCGTTGAGCCGTCCTTCAACGCCGCCGCGGCTGTTCGAAGGCAAGGTGACGCAATTCGCGCCGCCCCCGCCGCCGGCTGGACCCGCGCAGGCCGCGCCGTCGACGGCTGACGATGGCGATGGAGTGAACGATGTCGCGGAAGCGCGGCTGGACGCATCCGAAAATGTGCGTCTCGACGCCACTGAAATGGAATCCTTCGCCGAGGTCGGACGCGAACTCGCGCGACTCGAGTCGCCGGCCGAAGCCGACGTCGCGGTCGGGCGGGGCGACGATGGATTGCGGCCCGCCCTCGATTCGGCGGACCAATCTGCAGCGCGCGAAGAGCCGCAAGTCGTCGTCGCGCAAGCCGTCGTTGCGGAAGACGTCGCCGTACAGGATGGTCGGCGAGACGCCAACGATATGGAGGACGAGGTTATCGCAAGCGAATATGGCGTAGACGATCGCGCGTCGGACGCGCTGCGCGAGCAGGATGAGCGCATGCAGGATCCGAGTGGAGAATTCGAACGCGCTTCCGGCTACGAGCCGACCGATCGCGACGATCTCGGCGCCATACTGTCGGCTGAAGCCAACGCCAGCGTCGCCTCCGCCTTCCAGGCGCTATCGACAAGTGTTCAGATGGCGAGCGCCGAAGCGATCGATCGACAAGTGCGCGACATGTTGCGGCCGATGCTGAAGCAATGGCTCGACGACAATCTGCCGGTCATGGTCGAGCGACTCGTGCGGGCCGAAATCGAGCGGGTCGCACGCGGCGGGCGTTGATTTCCCGAACGATCCACGCGCTACGCGCGAAATCTTAACGCGGCGTTCACCGTCTTCGTCCAACCATTGTTCATGGTTCGCACGCGGCTCCGCGCCAACATCGCCCCGATCGTCTTCCACGTCTTTTCGGCGCTGGTCGCCGGATATTTCATCTGGCACGCGCTGCATGGCCAGCGCGGACTGAAGACTCGCGACGAGAGCGCAGAAAAGGTGGCTGAACTTCAGACGACCCTCGACGGACTTCGCGCCGAACGCGCGCGCTGGCGGCGCAATATCGATCTGGTGCGCGGTGAGGCGATCGATCGGGATGTTCTCGAGGAGCAGGCGAGAGTCGAACTTGGTCGCATCCAGAAGAACGAAGTCGTGATCCTCGATCCGTCCGCTAAGCAGTAAACCAGTTTTAGGTTACGAAATTCGAATTAACCGAGAATGAGTTCATTCTCGTAATTGACTGAAATACGTCAGCTTCTCTGTCCTGTTGTCCCTTTCCGGCCCCCTCGTCAAAATTCCGGGCCTGCGCTAGCTTTGGTGCAAGAACAGGAAACGCGGACGGAGGAAGCGCCATGGCGGGCAACGCCAAATCACGCAGCAAATCCGAGGCTGACGCAGAGCCGGCCGTACCGGCCTTCACAAAGGATCAAGAGCTTCGCGCCTATCGCGAAATGCTGCTTATCCGCCGCTTCGAGGAAAAGGCCGGCCAGATGTACGGCATGGGCCTGATCGGCGGCTTCTGCCATCTCTACATTGGCCAGGAGGCGGTCGTCGTCGGCGTCTCGATGGCGGCCCGGCCTTCCGACCAGACCATCACCTCCTACCGCGACCATGGCCACATGCTGGCCTGCGGCCTCGACCCCAAGGGCGTCATGGCCGAGCTCACCGGACGCCGGGGCGGCCTGTCGAAAGGCAAGGGCGGCTCCATGCACATGTTCTCCAAGGAGAAGAATTTCTTCGGCGGCCACGGTATCGTCGGCGCGCAGGTCTCGCTCGGCACGGGCCTCGCATTCGCCAACCGCTACCGCGAGAACGATTCGGTCTCGCTCACCTATTTCGGCGATGGCGCGGCCAATCAGGGCCAGGTCTACGAGAGCTTCAACATGGCCGAGCTCTGGAAGCTGCCGGTCATTTTCATCATCGAGAACAACCGCTACGCCATGGGCACCTCGGTCGCCCGCTCCTCGGCGCTGACGGAATTCTGGAAGCGCGGCATGGCCTTCAACATGCCCGGCGAAGCCGTAGACGGCATGGACGTCCGCGCGGTGAAGGCGGCCACGGAACGCGCGCTCGAATGGTGCCGCGCCGGCCAGGGCCCCTACATCCTCGAGATGCAGACCTATCGCTATCGCGGCCATTCCATGTCCGATCCGGCGAAATACCGCTCCAAGGAAGAAGTGCAGAAAATGCGCGAGGAGCACGACCCGATCGAACAGGTGCGCGCGCGGCTTCTGGCGGGCGGCGTCTCGGAGGACGAATTGAAGAAGATCGACGCCGCCGTGCGCTCGATCGTCTCCGAGGCGGCGGAATTCGCCACGCAGGATCCCGAGCCCGATCCGTCGGAACTCTATACCGACATTTTGCTCTGACCTCGGGGCGGCGCGCTCGCGCCCCCTTGCTTCCAATTCAGACGCGAGACCCCAGCATGCCGACGAATATTCTGATGCCGGCCCTGTCGCCCACGATGGAGGAAGGCACCCTCGCCAAATGGCTGAAGGCCGAGGGCGACACGATCAAGTCCGGCGACGTGATCGCCGAGATCGAGACCGACAAGGCGACGATGGAAGTCGAGGCGGTCGACGAGGGCGTGCTCGCCAAGATCCTCGTTCCCGCAGGCGCCGAGAACGTGAAGGTCAATACGCCGATTGCCGTGATCGCCGGCGAGGGAGAGGATGCGAGCGCGGCGACGGCGCCAGCTGCGGCGCCCGCGGCAGCGCCGGTAGCCGAGGCGCCCGCCTCTGCCCCCAGCGTTCCCGCCGCGCCGAAAACGTCGGCGCCGCCTGAAACCCCGGAATTTCCGGCCGACTCGCCCATGGTCTCCATGACCGTGCGCGAAGCCTTGCGCGACGCCATGGCCGAGGAAATGCGCCGCGACGACACTGTCTTCGTGATGGGCGAGGAAGTCGCCGAATACCAGGGCGCCTACAAGATCACGCAAGGCCTGCTGCAGGAATTCGGCGCGCGCCGGGTGGTCGATACGCCGATCACCGAACACGGCTTCGCCGGCCTGGCGGTCGGCGCCGCCATGTCGGGCCTCAAGCCCATCGTCGAATTCATGACGTTCAACTTCGCCATGCAGGCGATCGACCACATCATCAATTCCGCCGCCAAGACGCTCTACATGTCGGGTGGCCAGATGGGCGCCTCGATCGTGTTCCGCGGGCCCAATGGCGCAGCGGCGCGCGTCGGCGCGCAGCACAGCCAGGATTATGCGGCCTGGTATTCGCAGATCCCCGGCCTCAAGGTCATCGCGCCCTATTCGGCCGCCGACGCCAAGGGCCTGCTCAAGGCCGCGATCCGCGATCCCAACCCGATCGTCTTCCTCGAAAACGAAATTCTCTACGGCCAGTCCTTCGACGTGCCGCGGCTCGACGATTTCGTTCTTCCCATCGGCAAGGCGCGCATCGCGCGCGCGGGCGATCACGTGACGATCGTCTCGTTCGCGATCGGAATGACCTATGCGTTGAAAGCCGCGGAAGCGCTGGCCGAGGAGGGCATCAACGCCGAGGTGATCGACCTGCGCACCATCCGCCCGATGGACGTCGAAACCGTCGTGCGCTCGGTGATGAAGACCGGGCGCTGCGTAACTGTGGAAGAGGGCTGGCCGCAGTCCGGCGTCGGCGCCGAAATTTCCGCGCAGATCATGACGGAAGCCTTCGATTATCTTGACGCGCCGGTCATCCGCATCTGCGGCAAGGACGTGCCCATGCCTTATGCCGCCAATCTCGAAAAGCTCGCGCTGCCCAACGTCGGCGAAGTCGTCGCGGCGGCCAAAGCCGTCTGCTACCGGTGATGGAGTTCTGAGACGATGGCGGAAGACACGCTCCACCAACTCGAGCCACCGCCGGATGCGCGTGAAAAGGGCGGGCATGAAGTGTTGCGCTGCTTCGTCGTCGACGGCGGCCTGAGCGTCGGCTTGCGCCGCTCGTTTGATGAGCCCGGCACGTGGGGCGTGCTGCTCGCCGATCTCGCCCGCCATGCCGCGCGTATCTACGCGCTCGAAACGCAGGTGAGCGAGGACGACGCGCTCGCCGCGATCAAGGACATGTTCGACGCCGAATGGTCGCGCCCGACCGATTTCGGCGTGACGTCAGCGATGAATTGAGGCCGACCATGCCGACCAACATTCTCATGCCCGCCCTCTCGCCGACGATGGAGAAGGGCAATCTCGCCAAATGGCTCAAGAAGGAAGGCGATTCCATCAAGTCCGGCGACGTGATCGCCGAGATCGAGACGGACAAGGCGACGATGGAAGTCGAGGCCGTCGACGAGGGCGTGCTCGCGAAAATCCTCGTGCCGGAAGGCTCCGAGGATGTCGCGGTCAATACGCCGATCGCCGTGATCGCGGGCGAGGGCGAGGACGCCAGCGCCGCCGCCGCGCCGGCTACGGTGGCTGCGCCCGCGCCAAAGCCTGCTGCCGCAGCGCCCGCTGCCGCGCCGGCCGCCGCAGCGCCACTCGATAAATCCGAGCGGGGCGGCGATGTGCCCTGGCCGCGGTCCTCGCCGCTCGCGCGTCGAATCGCCCGGGAGGCGGGCCTCGATCTGTCCGCCGTCACGGGCACCGGCCCGCATGGCCGCATCATCGAGCGCGACGTGAAGGCCGCGATCGCCGGCGGCGGGGCAAAACCCGCCGCAGCAGCGCCGGCGGCGGCGCCCGCTCCAGCCGCCGCGCCCGCGGCCGCCGCGCCGCAGGGCATGTCCGGCGACACGGTGCGCAAATTGTTCGAGGCGGGTTCCTTCGAGGAAATTCCGCACGACAACATGCGCAAGACGATCGCGCGCCGCCTGACCGAGGCGAAGTCGACCATCCCGCATTTCTATCTCTCGATCGACTGCGATCTCGGCGAATTGCTGGCGTTGCGCGAGCAGATCAACGGCGCGGCGCCGAAGGACAAAGACAGCAAGCCGGCCTTCAAGGTCTCTGTCAACGACTTCATCATCAAGGCGCTGGCGCTCGCGCTGAGGGACGTTCCCGACGCCAACGTGTCGTGGACGGACACAGCCATGCTGAAGCACAGGCATTGCGACGTCGGCGTCGCTGTTTCGATTCCCGGCGGCCTGATTACGCCGGTCATCCGCAAGGCCGAGACGAAGACGCTGTCCGCCATCTCCAACGAGATGAAGGATTACGCCTCTCGCGCGAAGGCCCGCAAGCTGAAGCCCGAGGAATACCAGGGCGGCTCGAGCGCTGTGTCCAACCTCGGCATGTTCGGCATCAAGAACTTTTCCGCCGTCATCAATCCGCCGCACGCGACCATTCTCGCGGTCGGCGCGGGCGAAAAACGCGTGGTGGTGAAGGACGGCGCGCCTGCGGTGGCCGACATGATGAGCATCACGCTCTCGACCGACCATCGCGCGGTCGATGGCGCGCTCGGGGCAGAATTGCTGTCGGCGTTTCGGCGCTACATCGAAAACCCGATGTCGATGCTGGTCTAAATACCGTCATTGCGAGGAGCGGAGCGACGAAGCAATCCATCTCCCCATCTGGATAAAATTCCGGTGGATGGATTGCTTCGCTTCGCTCGCAAAGACGTAGACATTTCAGGAAAGCGGAGACGCATATGGCCTACGACATCATCGTCATCGGCGGCGGCCCCGGCGGCTATGTCGCCGCGATCCGCGCAGCACAGCTGGGCTTCAAGACGGCCGTGGTCGAACGCGAGCACCTCGGCGGCATCTGCCTCAACTGGGGTTGCATCCCGACCAAAGCGCTCCTGCGCTCGGCTGAAATCCTGCACTATGCCGAACACGCGTCGGCCTATGGTCTCAAGCTCGAAGGCAAGGTGTCGCCCGATCCGGCGGCGGTTGTGAAGCGCTCGCGGCAGGTGTCGCAGCAGCTCAATGGCGGCGTCGCGTTTCTTCTCAAGAAGAACAAGATCGACGTCATCTGGGGCGAGGCGGTCATTTCCAAGGTCGGCGAGGTCACGGTGACCGCGACCAAGAAGCCGATCGTGCAACCGCAAAACCCCGTGCCGAAGGGCGTGCAGGGGGAGGGAACCTACAACGCCAAGCACATCATTGTCGCGACCGGCGCGCGTCCGCGCGCGCTGCCGGGCATCGAGCCCGACGGCAAGCTGATCTGGACCTATTTCGAGGCGATGAAGCCCGAGAAATTCCCGAAGTCGCTGCTGGTCATGGGCTCGGGCGCCATCGGCATCGAATTCGCGTCCTTCTATCGCCAGATGGGCGCCGAGGTGACGGTCGTCGAAGTCCTGCCGCAGGTCATGCCGGTCGAGGACGCCGAAATCGCCAAGGTCGCGCAGAAGAAGTTCGAGAAGCTCGGTCTCAAGATTCTTCTCTCGACCAAGGTGACGAAGGTCGTGAAGGCGGCCGACAGCATCACCGCGACCGTCGAGGACGACAAGGGCAAGACCCAGACGATCACGGCCGAGCGCATGATTTCGGCTGTCGGCGTCGTCGGCAATATCGAGAACCTCGGGCTCGAGGCGCTGGGCGTGAAGACCGATCGCGGCTGTGTCGTCATCGACGATTACTGCCGCACCAATGTGCCGGGCGTCTACGCGATCGGCGATGTCGCTGGGCCGCCGATGCTCGCGCACAAGGCCGAGCATGAAGGCGTGATCTGCGTCGAGGCGATCAAGGGCCTGCATCCGCACGCCATGGAAAAAACGATGATACCGGGCTGCACCTATTGCAATCCGCAGGTCGCTTCAGTCGGTCTCACAGAAGCGAAGGCCAAGGCTGCGGGCTATGAGGTCAAGGTCGGTCGCTTCAACTTCACCGGCAACGGCAAGGCGATCGCGCTCGGCGAGCCAGACGGCATGATCAAGACCGTGTTCGACGCCAAGACCGGCAAACTCTTGGGTGCGCACATGGTCGGCGCGGAAGTCACCGAGCTCATCCAGGGTTTTGTCGTCGCGATGAATTGCGAGACGACCGAGGAAGAGCTGATCAACACGGTCTTCCCGCATCCCACCCTCTCGGAAATGATGCACGAGAGCGTGATGGACGCTTATGGGCGCGTGATCCACATGTAATGGCTCAGCCGCGGCGCGCGCGTTTCTCGCGCGCGTTGCGCAGCAGTCCCGCGCCGGCTGCGCCAAAAATCAGCGTGAAATAGCCGACAACCGTCACGCGTCGCCAGGTCTCGATCTCCGCTTTCTCCATGCGGTCCGGCTTGGCCGGCGCCGGCGCGGCGATGGTTGCGCGCGTCATGGCGGCGAAGCCGACGGCCGACAGAACGGGCAGGCCGATCATCACGACGATCAACGCCGGTTTCAGCGCCTGCATGAGCGAATAGCGCCGTAGCGTGATCCACAGACCGAGGCAGCCGTGGATCCAGCCCGGCGCCAATAGCGCGATCTGCCAGCCCTGCAGCCCGCCGCGCGCCAGCGTTCCCACTACATTCTGATAGGTCGCGGCGGCCGAAAACCACTGGTCAGCGACGCGTGTCGAATAGACGTGCCCGATCAGCAGCCAGGGCAGGCTGAAGCCGGCCCACAACCGCACCCATTCGATTGCCGGCAGTTTCCAGTGCCGTCGTTCGTACAGCGTCGTCAGCGCCAGCGCGAAATGGATGCCGGCTGCGCCATAGAGCAGGATCGTGCCGGGCAGGCTGCGCCACAGCGCGGTAGCGAGCGCGAGCGCGGCCTCGGCATGGCCGAGCGACCATAGCCCGAGCGCGTGGTTGAGCATGTGGGTCGCGATGTAGACGAACATCACGAGCCCCGAGGCGAGGCGCCAACGCCGCATGGACATGATCTCTCTCGCCGGCCGCGCGCTGGCGCGATGGGCCCAAATCCCCTAACAAGGGCGCGGCGCGACATACGCCGCCTGCGTTGAATAGGGGAAAGTGATGCACGATCAAGTCGGCCTTCTCGGCACGCCGGGCGTGGGCCTCATCGGACTCATCATCATCGGCGGTCTGGCCGGCTGGATCGGCGGCAAGATCGTCGGCTTCCGTAATGGCCTGCTCACCAACATTCTCGTCGGCATCTGCGGCTCGGCGCTCGGCTTCAAGCTGGCCGACGTTCTCGACGTCGCGGTCGCCGGACGTTTTGGTCACTTCATTGCCGCGCTCGCTGGTTCGATCGTCATCCTGTTCATCTGGCAGGCGCTCACCCGCAACAGATAGTCGGGATTTGAGCAGGGCGCGGGCAGGCTCTATATAGAGACCGTCGCCGCCGCACAGGGCGGCGCGGCCGGGATTTCCGATGGCGACCCTCATCGACACGCTCAACAACGATACGCGCGCCAAGGCGAATGACGGCGCGCGCCATCCCGAGAAGGCGCATCGGCCGGACAAGCCGATCGCGCGAAAACCCGCGTGGATCCGAGTGAAGGCGCCGGGCTCGGCGCAATGGGCCGAGACCAACCGCATCGTGCGCGAAAACAAGCTCGTGACCGTCTGCGAGGAGGCCGGCTGCCCCAACGTGGGCGAGTGCTGGGAGAAGAAGCACGCGACCTTCATGATCATGGGCGACACGTGCACGCGCGCCTGCGCCTTCTGCAACGTGAAGACCGGCTTGCCGGCGGCGCTCGATCCGAATGAGCCGGACAGCGTCGCGCAGGCGACTGCCAAGCTCGGTCTCGAGCATGTCGTCGTCACCTCGGTCGATCGCGACGATCTCGCCGACGGTGGCGCCGCGCATTTCGCCGCCACGATTGCAGCGATCCGCAAGGCGAGCCCGAAGACGACGATCGAAATCCTCACCCCCGATTTCCTGCGCAAGGAGGGGGCGCTGGAGGTGGTCGTCGCCGCGAAGCCCGACGTCTTCAACCACAATCTCGAGACGGTGCCGTCCAACTATCTGACGGTGCGTCCCGGCGCGCGCTATTTCCACTCCATCCGGCTACTGCAGCGCGTGAAGGAGCTGGACCCGCGGATTTTCACCAAGTCCGGCATCATGGTCGGTCTCGGCGAGAAGCGGAACGAAGTGTTGCAGTTGATGGACGACCTGCGCTCGGCGGACGTCGATTTCCTGACGATCGGCCAGTATCTCCAGCCGACCCGCAAGCATCACGAAGTCGTCGATTTCGTCACGCCCGAGGAGTTCAAGGCCTACGAGACGGTCGCCTACGCCAAGGGCTTTTTGCTCGTCGCGGCGACGCCGCTGACCCGCTCTTCGCATCACGCGGGCGATGATTTCCGAAAGCTGCAAGAACGCCGCAAGTCATAGAGCGCGCCGCAAGTCATAGCGTGCGTCGAAATAACAGCGCGCATGTCGATCAGCGCAGCGGCCCGAACCCCGACGTCAGCACCACGCTGAGCGCGCTGCAGAAGACGACCAGCAGGGCGAGACCAACGATCCGGAACGCGCGCGCCTGATCGTCGCGCACGGTCATGGCGATGCGCGGCTCCATCGAAGGGTCGTATTTGCGGAAATCCGGGTTCAGGTTGAATGGGGTCTTCGGCATCGCGCCCTCCACATCGCGTCGCGGTAAACAAATGGTTCCACAATCCCCTTGCCGCCGGCTTACGGCGGGTAAGGCAATTCGATGCAAATTGTCCGCATGGCTGGCGCGCGCGCGCCGAGGCTGGAGCTGGCGCCTCGAGCGATGCGATAATGGCTGAAAGCGGCGGGAGCGCTGCGGTCTGCGGGAGGTTTCATGACTGGCGTTCTCACGGGGGTGCGCGTGCTCGATCTGTCGCGCGTCGTCTCCGGTCCCTGGTGCACGCAAATTCTCGCCGATCTCGGCGCCGAGGTGATCAAGATCGAGCGCCCGTTCGTCGGCGACGATACGCGCCAGATGGGGCCGTTCCTCGAGGATGACGATCACAAGCCGACCAACGACAGCGCCATTTACATGGCCTGCAATCGCGGCAAGCGCTCGGTGACGGTCGATATCGCGACGAAGGAAGGCGCCGATCTCATCCGCGAACTCGCGCGCGACTGCGACGTCTTCGTGGAGAATTTCAAGGCGGGCGCGCTGAAGAAATTCGGCCTCGATTACGAGTCCATTCGCGCCGTGCGCGAAGACATCGTCTATTGCTCGATCACCGGTTTTGGCCAGAACGGACCTTATTCGGAACGGCCGGCCTATGACTTCGTCATGCAGGCCATGTCCGGCCTCATGAGCACGGTCGGACCGCCGGAAGGCGCGCCGGGCTCGCAGCCCATGCGCACCGCCGTGCCGCTGACCGACATGGTGACGGGCCTTTATGCGACCATCGCGATTCAGGCCGCGCTCTATCATCGCAAGACGACAGGGCAGGGCCAGTTCATCGACGCGGCAATGCTCGACGCGGCCGTCGCCTTCAACGGCAATCTCGCCGTCAACTTCCTGCTCAACGGAAAGGTGCCCAAGCGCAACGGCAACACCAACGCCGTCGTCTGTCCCTCCGACGTCTTCGCGGTCGAGGACGGCGATATAGTTCTCGCCATTTCCAACGACGCGCAGTTTCGTTCATTCTGCCAACTGATCGACATGCCGGCGCTGGCGGATGACGAGCGGTTCCGCACCAATACGTTACGCTTCGCCAACAGGGACGCGCTCTACGCGCTGATCGCGCCGCCGTTGAAGAGCGCGCCGATGGCGATCTGGATGGCGCGCTGCGCCAAGGCCAACGTGCCCTGCGGGCCGATCAACCACATGCACGAGGTCTTCGCCGACGCGCAGGTCCGTCATCGCGGCATCGCGATCCAGCTGCCGCACGGCTCCGGTCAGAAGGTGCGCCTCGTGCGCTCGCCGCTGCGCCTGTCGGAAACGCCGGTCGAGCATCGCGCGCCGCCACGCCTCGGCGCGGATACCGAGGCCGTCCTGAGCGAACTCGGGCGTTCGCCCGAGGAAATCGAGCGTCTGCGCGCGGCGAAAATCGTTTGAGCGCGCTCGCGCTCGCATTTTTCCGAGACGCGGTTAGAATCTCTCGGGCGGAGCGGCGCGGAGGCCAAAATGATCATCACTTCGACCGACGAGGCGCATGTGGAACTCGCGCGCCTGTTCGCGCAATCCCAGCGCATGACCGGCTTCACGGGCGCGGGCATTTCCACTGAATGCGGCGTGCCGGATTTCCGTTCGCCGGGCTCGCCATGGATGAAACATCGTCCGATCGACTTCTCGCTCTTCATCGCCGATCCGCTCGCTCGCGAAGAAGCATGGCGGCGCAAGTTCACGATGGACGACATGTATGCCGGCGCGCAGCCCGGCCGTGGCCATCGCGCGCTGGCGTCGCTCGTGGCGAGTGGCAAGATGGGCTCCGTCATCACGCAGAATATCGATGGCTTGCATCAGGCAGCCGGCACGCCTGCGGACCAGGTGATCGAACTGCACGGCAACGGCACCTACGCCAAATGCCTGGAATGCGGCCAGCGGCACGAGTTGGCCGACGTGCGCCAGGAATTCGAACGCACAGGCGCTGCGCCCGAATGCGAATGCGGCGGCGTGGTGAAATCCGCGACGATCTCTTTCGGCCAGGCCATGCCGGAAGAGGAGATGCGTCGCGCGCACGAAGAGGCGCTCACATGCGATCTCTTCATTGCGATCGGCTCGTCGCTCGTCGTCTATCCCGCTGCCGGATTTCCCATTTTGGCCAAGCGCAATGGCGCGACGCTGGTCATCGTCAATCGCGAGGAGACCCAGCTCGACGACGCGGCCGATCTCGTGTTGCGCGGCGACATCGGTTCGATTCTTTCGCCATTCTCGGCGTCGCAATAGCGACGTATTCCACAGGCTTCGCAACTTTGGCCTTTGTGCGACCGTGCGGAGTGTTATCCTTTCCTTAAGTGATTCTGGAGTGGCTCGGCGATTCGGCGCGATGCGAAACCTGCGGACGACAGGTAACGCCGCCGACGTTCGGGGGGTGCGAAATTGGGCGGCAAAGATCCTTTCTTGAAGTCGACGCCGGCGACGGCGGACGTAACTGCGGAAGCAGACCCGGTCGAACTGGTCGAGCTCGCCGGACGCATCAAGTGGTTCGACGTTTCGAAGGGATACGGTTTCATCGTTCCCGATGATGGCGGGACCGACGTGTTGCTGCATGTGACCGTGCTGCGTCGCGACGGCTTCCAGACGGCCTACGAAGGCGCACGGGTCGTCTGTGAAGCGCAGAATCGCACCAAGGGCATGCAGGTTTTCCGTGTTCTCTCCATGGACGAGTCGACCGCGGTTCATCCCTCGCAGACGCCGCCCGCGCGGACCCGCGTTCAGGTCACACCGACCGGCGGTTTCGAGATCGTGATCGTCAAATGGTTCAACCGAATTCGCGGTTTCGGCTTCCTCACGCGCGGCGAGGGGACGGAAGACATTTTCGTCCACATGGAGACATTGCGCCGCTACGGCATCGCCGAATTGAAGCCCGGCGACTCCCTGCTCGCGCGTTTCGGCGACGGACCGAAGGGCCTGATGGCCGCCGAAGTGCGGCCGCTGGAGACGGCGCTGCCGGCCTCCCACTGATCTTGCGGTCGCGCACGGCGGTGTCGAACGCGCCCCGCGCGCTCCACTTAAATCCGGCTGCGCTACACGCTATCTTCTCCGCATGATCGCGCGCCGGCCTCTCCTCGCAGCTTTTCTGTTCGTCCTCGTCGGCGCATTCTTCGCCGGCGCGGCGCCTGCGCGCGCGCAGGAGCTGGAGAAACTCGAGTTCGTCACGCGCAGCGGCGTCCACGCTTTCTCGGTAGAGGTGATGCGTACGCCCGACCAGCAGGCCAAGGGGCTGATGTTCCGGCGTTACATGCCGGACGATCGCGGCATGCTTTTCGCGTTCGGTCGCAACGAGATCGTCCATATGTGGATGAAGAACACCTACATCCCGCTCGACATGGTCTTCATCGACCGCGCGGGCAGGGTGGTCGCGATATCAGCGGATACCGAGCCCTTCTCGGAAAAGACCATTTCCTCTGGCGCGCCGGCTTGGGCGGTGGTCGAACTGAATGCCGGGGCTGCGGCGAGAATCGGGCTCGCAGTCGGCGACCGCGTCCGTCATCCCTTGTTTTCCGGCGATTAGCGTCCGCGCTTGTTCCGCGCTGCGGCGCATGATAGCCAACGGCCTCGTGTGTCGGCGGGGTATGGCGCAGCCTGGTAGCGCATCTGCTTTGGGAGCAGAGGGTCGCAGGTTCGAATCCTGCTGCCCCGACCAGCCGCACACGGAATTGCGCGCCTCGCCCGGCGGGACGCGCGGCACACGCTGACGACCAGCGTTTCGCAGGCGAATGTGACAGGCGAACGGACCATGACCGCACGGATCTTTCGGCCCACCAAATCGGCGACCCAGTCTGGCGTCGGCCGCACCAAGAAGTGGCATCTCGTCTACACACCCCAGACCCCGCGCGGCGTCGATCCGCTGATGGGCTGGACGAGTTCCGACGACATGAAGAGCCAGATCCGTCTCACCTTCGACTCGAAAGAAGACGCGATCGCCTATGCTGAGCGCAATGGGATTGCTTTCGTCGTCGAGGAGCCCAGGCCGCTGGCGCGCCGCACGGTCTCCTATTCCGACAATTTCCGTCCCGGCCGCGTCGGCCAGTGGACCCACTGAACCGCGCACCTTAGCCAGCGCGCCGAGAGAGCACGCGAAGACCCCGTAGCTCAGCTGGATAGAGCAACTGCCTTCTAAGCAGTAGGTCACAGGTTCGAATCCTGTCGGGGTCGCCATTTGGCGGATCGCCTGCGCGCTCGTCGCGCATCCCCGGCGAGCGCGCGCCGGCCGAGCGGCGCGAGCAGATCGGCTTTGCCCTCCAGCGCATAGGCGCAGGCGTCCTGCGAATGCGAGAGTTGCGCCGTTCCGCCGATCAGGCGCGGCAGCACGCGGTTCAGCAGGTTCTGGCCGAAACCGTCGAGCCGCCCGCCAGGCCCGCCGCCGTTGCGCCGCCAGTCGAAGCGCAACGCGCCATCGTCGACTCGCCAGTTCACGTCCACCGCCATCTGCGCGTTCTGTGGCGCATTGCGCAGGTCGCCGGCGAGTTCGTTTATGGCGAGCGCGAAATTCTGCGCGGCTTCCGGCGACAGCAGCAGGTGGGGACCGTCGATCTTCAGGCCCGGCACGGGCGCGGCCAGCGCCGCGATTTCGCGGTCGAGGACGGCGCGCAGCGGCACGCCGCGCCAGTTCGCGTCCACGAGAATTTCGTGGGCGCGCGACAGGGCCGCGAGACGGGAATCGAAACCCTCCATGAATTGACGCACATCGCCGGCGCCGCTCGAACTCTGGCGCGCCATGCCGTGCACGACAGCGAGCAAATTCTTCGAGCGATGGGTCAGTTCCCGCATCAGAACACGCAACTGACGCTCGTGCAGAACGTGCCGTGTAACGTCGATGGAGACGGTCATCACGCCTTCCACGCGGCCGTCGACCATCAGCGGTTCGACACGGCCCTCGTACCAGATCGGCCCGTTGGCTGTGGGATAGAGCGCCTCGAACTTTCCGGCCTCGGCGGTCTCGATCACGCGGCGCTTGACCGCCGCCTGCTGCGCCGCAAGATCAGCCGGCAGCACCTCTTCCGGCAGGTGTCCGATCATGTCCGCGCCCTTCAGCGGCGGCGGCGGGTTATACATCCAGGTGTAGCGAAGGTCGCAGTCCTGATGGGCGACGACAATTCCGGTTCCCTGCAGCGCGATCTCGAACCGCCGACGGACGAGATCGAGATCGCTCGTGCGCTCCGAGACGCGTCGTTCCAGTTCATCGCGCGCGCGACTGAGTTCCGCGACGGCCACGCGCCGGGCGTCCCGTTCGGCGCGCAATTCACCGACCGCCTTCACCAGTTCGTTGTGCGTGGGCTCGCGCGACAGGCCGGGTATGAAAGCCCAGATCGCGAGGGCGAGGGCAAGCGCGCCCGCCGCTACGATCGCGGCGATGACGTTGAGAAGGACATATCCGGGAAAGAAGCTGGCGATGTAGTGGAGGACGTTCGCTCCGGCGATGGCGGCGATGAAGACGCTCATCATCGCCATGGGCCGCAGGCGCGGCCCAATTCGCGTGCGAACCCTGAACACGAGCCACAAGAACCCGGCGCAAACCGACGCCGAGGCGACAAGCGTCATTGCGTCCGTCGCCAGACGCAGTTGCGACGTTTCCAGCGGAGCCACCACAAACCCTCTATGCGCCTCCAGGCGGAAAGCGCATCCTCCCAGACCAGATGCGCGAGGCCTCAGGCGCTGCGCTTCATGGCCGGCGATGCGTTCGCATCGAAGAACAGCGCCTGCGACACCACCGCCTTCACTGTCTCCTCGCGGAACGGTTTCGCGATCAGGAAAGTCGGCTCGGGTCGTTCACCTGTGAGCAGGGATTCCGGATAGGCGGTAATGAAAATCACCGGCACTTCGAAGGAGGCGAGAATGTCGTTGACGGCGTCGAGCCCGGAGGAGCCGTCGGCAAGTCTGATGTCGGCCAGCACGAGCCCCGGCCGATGCTTGCGCGCCATGGCGACGGCCTCGTCGCGCGTGCGAGCATTGCCGACCACCGTATGGCCCAGGGACTCGACGAGCGACTCGAGATCCATGGCTATGATCGGCTCGTCCTCGATCACCAGTACGCGCGAGGCGACCTGCTCGCCGATCTGGCGGGCAGCTTCATTCAGGAGGCCGCCGAATTCCACCTCGTCGACACCGAGGATGTGGGCCGCGTCATGATTGGAAAATCCTTCGACGGCGGTAAGGAGGAACGCCTGCCGGGGCGCGGGCGTTATCGCCTCGAGCCGGCGTTCGGCGACGCCGGTCGGGGCGGAAGCCGCCTCGACATCGATACTGTTCATCGGGTTGGCGTTCCACACCTGCGAGAACAGGCGGTAGGTGGCCACGCGCGGATCAATCGACTTGTCGAACGCCCCAGGGTCCACGAGAAGCGATTCCAGCATCGCCACCACATGATTGTCGCCGCTCGACTGGTTGCCGCTCAGGGCGCGCGCGTAGCGACGCAACAGAGGAAGTTGCGGCGAAATCAACGACGTTATGGTCATGAACAATCTTTCCGACTCGAGCCAGGGGGCAGTATCACGCGCCCCTTCGCCACCGACAACGCATGGCCGCGCGCACGGTTCCTCCGCGCCAGGAAAAAATTTCAGATCGGTGGGAACCCCTTGTTCAAATAGACGTTACGGTTCGCGAGTGCAGGACCGGCAGGCGCGGAACCGGTGGCCGCCACAGGAAGGGCGAGTATGTCGCAGAACGAAGAGAAGCCCCTTAATGGAAAGGGAGCGGTCAAAAAACCGATCCAGGCCCACCTTGGCGATCAGCTGAAACGATATTTTTCATCCATCGTCTCCGAGCCGGTTCCCGACCGCTTCGCCAGTCTGCTGGACGAACTCGAGAAGCGCGAGCGCAGCGGCGCGCCGCAGAGCCCGGAGGCTCGCGAATGACGGCCATTGCCGCTCTCAAGAACGCGCTCCTTGCAGAAATCCCTTCGCTACGCGCTTTCGCCATCTCCCTGTCCGGCAATGGCGACAAGGCCGACGATCTCGTTCAGGAAACGCTGATGAAGGCATGGGCGGCGCACGCTTCTTTCGCCGAAGGGTCCAACCTGCGCGCCTGGCTCTTCACGATCATGCGCAACACCTATTTCAGTCAGTACCGCAAGGCGCGACGCGAGGTTCAGGATGTCGACGGCGAGGCGGCCGCAAGGCTCGTGTCGCATCCCGAGCAGCAGGGCCATCTCGACCTCGCCGACTTCCGTATGGCGCTTGAGCAACTCTCGCCCGACCAGCGCGAGGCGTTGATTTTGATTGGCGCCTCGGGCTTTTCCTACGAGGAAGCGGCCGAAATCTGCGGTTGCGCCGTCGGCACTGTGAAGAGTCGGGTCAATCGGGCGCGCCAGCGGCTCTTGCATCTTCTCGCGCTGGACAGCGCCGACGAACTCGGGCCTGACGCGGCGCCGCTATCGGGCAAATCGCCGGCGCTGCACGATAACTGACCCAGTCAGGCGATCAGTTCGGCAGTTCAGGCGGGTCTTCCTCCCGAAGCTCATCCGCGATGATCTTTAGGATCAGCAGTAGTGGCGCGGCGATCACCGCGCCGATAGCGCCCCACATCCACGTCCAGAAGACGATCGACACGAAGACGAGAAAAGGATTGATCTCGAAGCGGCGACCGACGATCGCCGGCAGCACGGCATTGTCGATCACGAAATGCACGACGAGATAGATGAATGCCGGCGACAGGCCCGCGATCCATTGATCGTGGATGGCGAATCCGGCTGCGAGCAGCGCAACGAAGACAATCGTCACGCCGGCGAAAGGAACGAAACAGGCGACGAAGACGAACACGCCCCACAGCAGCGGCGCGCCCAGGCCCGACATCCACGCCAGACCCGCGGTAAAGACGGCGAGCGCGCCATAGACCAGCGCCGCGCTGCCGAAATAGAGCGCGAGCGCGTCTTCGACGCCGTTCAGGATGCGCAGCGCCGCAAGACGATTCTCGCGGCGCGCTTGCGCCAGCACGATCTTGCGCCGGAGGTCCGCGCGACCGGCGACAAAGAAAAACAAGGTCGCGACAAAGATCAGGAAACCGCCGAGCGCAGGCGTCAGGCCGCCCACGACAGTCGTGACGGCGTTCATGTCGAAGGCGGGCGCTGCGCTCGACGCCTTTTCGGCGGCGGGGCCGAATATCTGGATCTTCAGGATCTGCAGCGGTCGAAGGATGCCGCCGAGCAGTGCGTAAAGCCGCGCGATGAGTTCCGGGGCCCGCTCCACGAAAGCGCCGAGACGCGACGTCAGGGCGGCGGCCGCCAGCACGATGGCGACGGCGCTCGCCGCCGTGAAAGCCGCCGCGGCGAGAAAGGGTGGAATGCCAAGCGATTGCGCGCGATCGCCGAATCGCGACAGCACGACGCCGACGACGACCGCCGCGAACATCGGGGCGACAATCGACGACGCCTCGTGCAGGGCGAACAGGACGCCGAGGCCGAACAGGCCGACTGTCGACGAACGCGCAATCGAAACCAGCGCTGCGGACGAGAAGATTGGACCCGGCCGTTCGGTGGTGTCGACCTGCTCGCGGAGGTTCTTTCTGTCCAAGTGGCGGCCCGTCGCTCGAAAGTGTCTACGCTCAATGCGCGTCGCGACGAATTGTTCCGTTGCCGCTTCGCCAGAGTCCCGCTAGCCTTCGGCGTCCGCGTCGACGTCGGCGTGCGGCGTTCGCGCCTTTGTCCCCATCCTCTCGCCAGGCGCGAATACGATCGCGACCCGTGTGCCGTGCGCCATCGGCTCGTAGATCAATTGGGCATCGAGCGTGCGGGCCATCGCCTTGAGAATCTTGGCGCCGAGCCCGGTGCCCGTCGCGGGCCCCGCGCCGTCCCAGCCGACGCCGTCGTCCTCGACGACGATCCGGTGCGCGCCATCCGGCAGGACCTTCGAATAGACGCGCACCGGGCCGCCGGTCTGTTCGGGATAGGCGTATTTGAAGGCATTCGTGACGAGTTCGCTCACCATGACGCCGAGCGCGACGGCCTTGTCGGTCTTGACCGAGCCGGGCGCGAGCGACGTTTCGATCCATGTCGCCGCATTGACGCCGCGCATGGAGGCGCCGAGCTCCTGCACGAGATGGCCGAGATAATCGTCGATGTCGACGAGATCGACACGGCCGGACGTGTAGAGGCGACGATGTACGCCAGAAACCGCTGCGATCCGGTTCTGCGTTTCCTGCAGCGCGTGCTGCGCCGCCTCGTCGCGGATCAACGAGGCCTGCATGCGCACCATCGAACTGACCAGCGCCAGCGAATTGGCGACGCGGTGGTTGACCTCCGCCAGCAGCGCTTCGGCGCGATCGCGCGCCTCGCGCACGGCGCGCTCGCTGTCGGCGCGCAGGCGCTTGAGGCGTGCGCGCTCGAGCGCCTGTTCGAGGGCGGCGATCAGGAGATCGTAGAATTCGCCGGAAAGGTCCTTGATCACATAATCGTCGGCGCCGCGTTTCAGGGCCTCGACCGCCAGCCGCGCGTCCATCGAGCCCGTCACGTAGACGATCGGCGGCCGGCCGCCGCGCGGCCCGACGCGATCGAGCTTGTCGAGCCCTGTCTCGCCCGGCAGCGTGTGATCGAGCGCAACGACGTCGATGCCTCCCTCGGCGATCCGCGCAAGCGCGTCGGCGCTGTTGCTGACATGCGCCATCGTATGGCCGCGACGCCTGAGCGCCTTGCGGACCAGAGTGGCCAGCGCCTCGTCGTCCTCGACATAAAGAACGACAATGGGGCCCGATAATTCGGCGCCGAACGGCAAGTCAGTCGGTCTCCGGAACTTGCATCACAGCCAGGAACAGGCCCAGCTGGCGGATCGCGTTGGCGAAGCTCTCGTAGTTGAGCGGCTTCGTGATGTAGACATTTGCGCCGAGATCGTAACAGCGCTGGATCTCGCGCTGGTCGTCGGTGGTGGTCAGCACGATCACGGGCGTGCGGCGCGTGTTCTCGTTCGCCTTGATGCGCGCGAGTATGTCGATGCCGGTCATGTCGGGCAGGTTGAGATCGAGCAGGACGAGAAAGGTGCGCCCGATGCTCACGTGTCCCGACTTGTCTGCGCCGAAGAGATAGTCGAGCACGCTCGTGCCGTCGCGAAACGCGAGAATCTCGTTGTTGACGCCCGCGCGCCGGATATTCTTCTCGATCAGTCGTGCATGGCCTTCGTCATCCTCGACCATGATGATCGAGACGGGCCTGGGGTCTTTCATCACGTCGTTTCGCTCCTCAAGAGCGCGCCGAGATCGCGCGCGATGCTGACGGTGAAGGTGGTTCCGCTCGAGCCGTCGCTCTCGACTGTCACGTCGCCGCCGAGCCGGCGCGCCAGCGCGCGCGTATGCGCGAGGCCGATGCCGTCGCCCGGCCGGTCCTGGACGCCCGCGCGCCGGAACAGGTCGAAGATGCGTTCGTGATCCGTAGGCGCGACGCCGCGCCCGTTATCCTCGACCTCGAACACGGCATAGCCGCCGCGCGTCTTGCCGCGAACCTCGATGCGGCCGGGCCGGTCGTTGGTCAGATATTTCGCGGCATTGTCGAGCAGGTTCGAAAAAATCTGTTCCAGCGCGGCGCGATCCGTCACGACGTTGGGCAGAGCGCCCTGGATCGTGACGCCCGCGCCGGCGTCGTCGAAACGCTGACGGATCGCATCGATGCAGGTCTGAATGAGGTCGGTCGTCTTGATCGCCGACGGCTCGAGAATACGCCGACCGGCGCGCGACAGCTTGAGGATCTCGTTGATGAGATTGTCCATGCGGTTCATCGACGAGCGAATGAAGCCGAGCGCTTCGGGAATGTCGGCATCCGTCGCGTCGAATACTTCGGCAAGCGCCGGATCGGCGCGGTCGGCGCCCGATTTCTCGACAAACTGCTTCAGAAGGTTGGTCGAAGTCTCCAGCTCCGAGATGAAGCCCATGATGTTGACGAGCGGCGCGCGCAGATCGTGGCTGACAATGTAGGCGTAGCGTTGCAATTCGTCATTGGCGCGCAGAACGCCCTCGGTGCGCGAGCGGACCCGCTCCTCGAGATTCGTGTTGATCTCCACCAGCGCCTCGCGCGCCTGATCGAGTTCGCGCATGTGGCGGACGATGAAGAGCGTTGCGGCGACGGCGAGCGTCACGATCATCCCGACGCCGAGCGCGATGAGCGTGGTCAGCGTCGAGGAGGCCTCGCGCATATTGTCGGCCTGGCGCGTGCGAATGCTTTCGGCGACGCGCTGTACCTGGTCGACCTTGGCGCGAACGGCGTCCATCGCGACCTTGCCGCGGTCGGAGGCCGACATCATGGCCGCTGCATCGGTGTCGCCGGCGCGCAGAGTCTCGAGAGTCCCGCGAACCAGAGCGAGCTTGGCCTCGCCCAGTCGAAAGAGCTCGTCGATCAGCGCCGGGGCGATCTCGGGCCGCGAGAAAGCGGCCGTATTGTCGCGAATCGCCTTTGCATCGCCGGGAATCTCGGCCAGCGCGTCCCGGTAGGGCGCAAGATAATCCTCGCGGCGCACCAGCTGATAGCCGCGTAACGATGTCTCCGCATCCACGAGATCGGACTGGTACTTCAGCAGCAAGGCGTCGAGCCGCGCCGCCGTCAGCGCATCGGCGGCATAGGTCTGCGTCCGGTTCGAATACAGCACGGAGGTGATGACCATGATCAGCAGCGCGAACACGCCGAATGCGAGGAAGACGAGGTTGTAGCCGACGAACCGGCGCGACTTTCGAAACATCAAGGGGTCAACCTGACGTCGCGGGCGAACGGCTGGTTCGGGACTGAATTTCGACCTTCAGCCGCTCTACGACCGCGTCGTCGAGATCCTCGATGCCGACCAGTTTGTCGCGTGCGTCTTTCGTCGCGCAGATCAGTTCATCGAGCTTGACCTGGATTGCCATCGCGTCCCGGTTTTGAGCGTTCTGGATAACGAAGACCATCAGGAAGGTTACGATGGTCGTGCCCGTATTGATTACGAGCTGCCACGTGTCGGACCATCGAAAAGCAGGGCCCGACAGACCCCAGACGAGAATGGTGGCGACCGCAACCACGAAGGTCGCCGGTCGACCCGCGAGTGCGGCGACCAGCGCCGAGAAACGGGCGAAGCCGAACGACCCCTCGCTCTTGGTCTGCTCGAGAGTCTCGTTACGCTCGCGCACTTCATGAAAGTGAATGTAGCGATCGTTCATCGGCCCCACCGGAATCGAATGCTCTGGTCACGCTTCCCGGCCCATAACGCGCGGGCGGGGTAGGGGTTCCGTCGCGCCGAGAAACGATTTGGGGTTAAAGCCTCGACTAGCTCGCCGACACGAGTTGTACAGCGACGGAGACGAGGAAGAGGACGAGAAACAGTCCGAAAAGCGCGCGAGCGGCCCCAGAAAATGCGCGGGCTGCGCCGCCGAACCCGAGGACGCCTGCAACAAGCGCGATCACCAGACAAATCAAGGCCCAATACAGCACGAGAACACTCCGCATTTTTCGCCATTGCAACGCGCGATGGCCGCGACGGTTCCACGCGAAATCCGCGCGAGACAATTGTTCGCGGCGATGGAACCGGGCGTGATCACGCGTGTTATCGCCACGGACGGATTGGCGACGCCTGACCTGCTGCCCCGCTGAGGGCGAGACTGGTCCGTCCACCTGATTTCATTTTCAGATCGTCGATCGGCGGTCGCGGCGCGCGAATGCGCTCGCGGACGGCGCTTCAGCAAGTCTGATGTAGGGAGAAAGTCATGGGACGTGGATTGCTTCTTTGGCTCATTGGAGTGCCGATCCCCATCATCCTCCTCGTCATGTTCCTGTACCGCTGATCGAAGGCGGCCACGCGCGCCACATGACGAAACGCCCGCGTCGCGAGAGGCGGGCGTTTCGTCGTAGCGGCGGTCGTTGCGAGCGCTAATTCACGCAAACGCCAATTTGCGTGCAGTCCACTATGATGTCGGCGGGCGCCGGCATGCGAACGAAGATATGCGGGCCGGACCGCCCGTCCCCGAGATGCAGATCGACGATCGCGGAGCGGAACGCGCCGACATGCAGCCCCTGCATCGCCTCGGCCGAATTGGCGACGACTGTGGCAGACGTTATCCCGCGCCGCGTTGCTTGCTCCTCCAGTTCGAAAGCGACGAGTGCATCGTCTTCGCATATCAGAAGAGTCATGGTTGTCCGTCCTGCGGGAGTGCGACGCGCAACGCCCGGCTACAGCATGCGCGACCGGGCGTGGGAGACATGTGAGAAGCGCCGTCAGGCCTTGTCGATCAGTTTCTTGACTGCGTCCTTGCCCTTGCCGAGCGCCTGCTGCGCCTCGCCCTTGCGTTCCTGAAGAAGTCCCTCGGCCTCGACGTCGGGCCGGTTCATCGCTTTGCCGGCCGCCTGCTTGGCGTTGCCGATGGCTTCGTTGGCGTACCCCTTGATCTTGTCGGTCGTGCTGCTCATGGCGATCCGGTCCTCGTGTTGTGGAGAGAACGGGCGCTAGGCCCGATCCGCCGCAACAACGCGCCGCGCATCGGCGGGTTCCGGACCGGCGAGACGGCGTCAGACAATTCGAAAACATCAACGCCCGATGGAACCACAGCGCGGACGCGTCGTTATCGCCGCAGGTTCGAAGCCTCGCTTTTGTCACACGAGGCGCACGGAAAGGACAAAGCCATGGGTAGCTTGCTGCATTACGCCATCATCTTTCTGATTGTCGCGCTCGTCGCCGCCTTCTTCGGCTTCGGCGGCGTCGCGGGAACGGCCATGGGCGGCGCGCAGCTGCTGTTCTGGGCGGCGATCGTCCTGTTCATCATCTCGGCGGTGATCGGCCTCATCCGCCGGGCGTGATGCAGCGGAGCTTTCCGCAGATACGAAAAGCGCGGCTTCGGCCGCGCTTTTTGTTCGCGACCGACGATCAGTCGCCGGCGGAGCGCAATTGCGCGAATCCCCGATCGAGATCGTCCTGCAGATCCTCGATATTCTCCAGCCCAACGGAAAACCGCAGCGCCGGCCCCTCGGGCTTCCACTCCGTCGCCGTGCGATAGGGCGCGCAGTCGAACGGCACGACGAGGCTCTCGAAACCGCCCCAGGAATAGCCGAGCCCGAAAAGCTCGAGCGAGTCGAGCATGGCGGCGACGGCCTTTTTCGACGCGGGCTTCAGGACGATCGAGAACAGTCCGGACGAGCCTGAAAAATCGCGCTTCCAGATCGCATGGCCGGGATCGTCGGGCAGGGCGGGATGCAGTACGCGCGAAACTTCCGGCCGGGCCTTGAGCCAGTTGGCCAGCGCCAATCCCTGCCGTTCGGCCTCGCGCAGCCGCAGCTCCATCGTGCGCAGCCCGCGCAATGCGAGAAACACGTCCTCCGGTCCCGCGCAATTCGCCATCGTGTCGTAAGTCTCCCGCAGGCGCGGCCACCATTCGGCGTTCGCCGAAACGAGACCGAGCAGCAGGTCCGAATGGCCCGACAGATATTTGGTGCCCGCCTCGATCGCGAGATCGACGCCCCGTTCGTGCGGCGGAAAGAAGAGCGGCGTCGCCCAGGTGTTGTCCATGATGACGCAAGCGCCTTTTTCGCGCGCGATAGCGGAAATCGCGGGAATGTCCTGCATCTCGAAACTCTGCGACCCCGGCGCCTCGACCACGATCGCGATTGTATTCGGCCGCATCAGCTTGCCGACGCCTTCGCCGATCAGCGGATCGTAATAGGTCGTCTCGACGCCGAGTTTCGCCAGCATGGAATCGCAGAATGCCCGCGTCGGCCGGTAGGCGCTGTCGGTGACCAGCACATGCCCGCCCGCGCGCGCGACGGTGAACATGGCAAGCGCGATCGCCGAAAGGCCCGAGGGGGCCAGAACCGTGCCGGCTGCGCCGCAGAGTTCCGACCAGGCTTCCTCCAGCGAATCCGTCGTCGGCGTGCCCTTGGTGCCGTAGACGTAGCGCTGGCGGCGCGCATAGAGCTCCTCGACATTTGGATAGAGAACAGTCGAGCCGCGATAGATCGGCGTATTGACGAAGCCGTGGTTTTCGAAGGGCGCGCGGCCGGCGTGAACCAGCCGCGTGCGGCTGCCCATTTTGGCCCGTCCGTCCTTGGTCGATTTGGTCATGCGATACTCCCGGAGGCCTCGTTCGTACCTTTCCGGAAGCCATGCGTCGAGCCGGGACTTGTGGCTTGACCGGCGCGACTGAAACGCTTGTTATTGCCCGATTGGGCGGCTGACCCTGACGCCCGCGAAATTCTCGAACCGACGGACGCCCCATGACCCGCACTCGCCGCCCGCTGCTCGCGCTCGCCACGCTCGCTCTTTCGGCCTCCGTGGCGCTTCCCGGCTCAGCTTTCGCCGGCCCGACGCTCGACGCGGTCAAGAAGCGCGGCGAACTCGTATGCGGCTCCAACCCCGGCATCGCCGGTTTTGGCCTGCCAGATGACAAGGGCCAATGGAAAGGGTTCGACATCGAGTTCTGCCGAGCGATGGCGTCGGCGATCTTCAACGACCCCAACAAGGTCCGCTTCACGCCGCTGAGCGCCAAGGATCGGTTCACCGCGCTGCAGTCGGGCGAGATCGACGTTCTGTCGCGCAACACCACCTGGACGCAGTCGCGCGAAGTGGGGCAGGGCTTCGAGTTCGGCGCCGTCACCTATTATGACGGCCAGGGCTTCATGGTGCGGAAAAAGCTGAACGTGAATTCGGCGCTCGAACTCTCCGGCGCCTCAGTCTGCGTGCAGCAGGGCACGACGACCGAACTCAACCTCGCCGACTTCTTCCGCACCCACAACATGAAATACGAATCCGTCGTGTTCGCCACCGCCGACGAAGCGCTCAAAGCCTATGACACCGGCCGCTGCGACAGCTTCACGACCGACATGTCGCAGCTCTACGGCGAGCGCACCAAGCTCGGCAATCCGGAAGACCATGTGATCCTGCCCGAGGTCATCTCCAAGGAGCCGCTCGGTCCCGTCGTGCGCCAGGGCGACGACCAATGGTTCAATCTGGTCAAGTGGACGCACTACGCCATGGTGACGGCCGAGGAACTCAGCGTGACCAAGGCGAACGTCGACGAGAAGCTCAAGGACACAAATCCGGAAATCAAGCGCCTGCTCGGAACCGAAGGCGATTTTGGCGCGGGCCTCGGCCTCGGAAAGGACTGGGCCTACCGCATCATCAAGAACATCGGCAATTACGGCGAGGTTTTCGATCGTAACGTCGGCGCCGGCTCGAAGCTCAAGATCCAGCGCGGCCTGAACGCGCTCTGGACCAACAAGGGGCTGCAGTACGCGCCGCCGATCCGCTGATCGCTCGCGGCGCGCCTCATGAGCGTCACGATGGCGAGCGCGGCCCCGAAGCCGAAGATCTGGAACGACCCGTTCTGGCGCGGTCTGATCTTCCAGGGGGCGCTACTCGTCGTTGTGCTGTTCCTGCTCGCGGGCGCGGTCATCAACGCGCGCGACAACATGCAGGCGCGCGGCATCCCCACCGATTTCGCATTCTGGGACCGACCGGCCTCTTTCGACATCAACCAGACGCTCATTCCCTATTCGGCGACGTCGCCGAATAGCCAGGTCTTCTGGGTAGGGCTGCTCAATACGCTTCTGGTCGCCGGCCTCGGCATCGTTCTGTCCACGGTCATCGGCTTCGCGGTCGGCGCGGCGCGTCTGTCGACCAGCTGGCTGGTCGCCAAACTCGCCGCGATCTATGTCGAAGGCATCCGCAACGTCCCGCTGCTGCTGCAGATCATCTTCTGGTACAACGTGGTTCTCGGAAACCTGCCGCATCCCAGGCAGGCGGCGCCCTTTCTCGATATCGCCTTCCTGTCCAACCGCGGCCTGTTCGTGCCGGCGCCTGTCTTCGGGCCGGGCTCGAACGCGATCTGGATCGCGCTCACCATCGGCATCGTCGGCGCCATCCTCTTCCGTCTATGGGCGGCGAAACGCCAGCGTGACACCGGCCGACAGGCGCCGGTGGGTTGGGTCACGGCCGCGCTCGTGATTGGTCTGCCGCTTCTCGCCTATCTCGCGGCGGGCCGCCCGATCGGCGTCGACTATCCTCGTCTCAAGGGGTTCAATTTCACCGGCGGCCAGCGCCTGACGCCGGAATTCGTCGCGCTCCTGCTGGCGTTGACGCTCTATACGGCCGCCTTCATCGCCGAAATCGTGCGCTCCGGCATACTCGCCGTGCCCAAGGGCCAGAGCGAGGCGGCCGCCGCTCTCGGCCTTCGCGCGACGCCGACTCGCAAGCTGGTGATCATGCCGCAGGCGATGCGGGTCATCATCCCACCGCTGATCAATCAATATCTGAACCTGACCAAGAACTCGACGCTCGCCGTCGCCATCGGCTATCCCGATCTCTTCAACGTCTTCTCGGGCACAGTCCTCAACAACACGGGCGCTGCGGTGCAGATCGTCTTCATGACGATGGCGGTCTATCTGGTCGTCAGCCTGATCACCTCGGTGGTCATGAACGCCTACAACGCGCGCATGTCGCTGCGGGAGCGCTGACATGGCCGGCTTCGTCCGAACAGCGCCCGAGCCGACCCTGCCGCCGCCCGCGGCTTCGATCGGCGTCGTCGCGACTTTGCGCGATCGGCTGTTCTCGGGACCGCTTGCGTCCGTATTCACCGTGCTCGGCGTCGTCTTCCTCGCCTGGGCGATCCCGCCGCTGGTCCGCTTTCTGGTGATCGACGCCGTCTGGAGCGCGCCGGACGGCGCCGCCTGCCGCGCGCCGGGGGCAGGGGCCTGCTGGGCCTACATCTGGCGCAAGGCAGGCTATTTCACCTACGGTTCCTATCCCATCGATCAGCGCTGGCGGGTCGATATCGTCTTCATCGTCGGCGCGATTCTCATCGCCTGGTTGCTCATCCGTCGCGCGCCATGGCGAAGCGTCGCCGCTGGCCTGTTTTTCATCGCTTATCCCGTCATGACCGTTCTACTGCTGCGCGGCGCGACCACGCTCGGTCTGGCCATCGTGCCCACCGACATGTGGGGCGGCGTTCTCGTCACGCTCATCATGGCGCTTTCGGGCATCGTCTTCTCGCTGCCCTTCGGCGTGGCGCTGGCCCTTGGGCGTCGGTCGACGCTGCCCATCGTCCGGTTCTTTTCGATCGGCTTCATCGAGATCATGCGCGGCGTGCCCATGATCACGGTCCTGTTCATGGCCAATCTCATGCTGCCGCTGTTCGTCCCCGAATCGTGGGCGCCCGACCGGCTGCTGCGTCCATTGATCGGCGTCGCCCTGTTTGCATCCGCCTATATGGCGGAGGTCGTGCGCGGCGGCCTGCAGGCGATCCCGAAGGGTCAGTTCGAGGGCGCGATGGCGCTCGGCCTCACCTATCCCCAGCGGATGCGGCTCATCATCCTGCCGCAGGCCCTGGCGATCGTCATTCCCGGGATCGTCAATTCGTTCATCGCGCTGTTTAAGGATACGACTCTCGTCGCCATCGTCGGCATCTTCGATTTCCTGCGCGCCGTCGATACGGCGCGACTCGATCCGGAATGGGCAGGCCCCACGATCACGGCGACAGGCTATGTATTCGCCGCGCTCTTCTACTTCGTGTTTTGCTTTGGAATGTCGCGCTATTCCCTTGCAGTTGAAAAAGAATTGGCGAAATCGCGCAATCGCTGACGATGCGCGCGCATCCTTAATGCCGCACCCTTCCGAGGCGGTAGAGTAAGTAGAAATTAACGGCTCGCGCCCATGATTGCCCCGCAAATCAGACTGGGGCGCGCGAGCGATGGAATTTGTTGAGACGGCGGTTATCGGCGGCGGTCCCGCGGGCCTGACGGCAGCTTACACGCTTGCCAAGAACGGTCGCGACGTCATCGTTTTCGAGAAGGACCCCGTCTACGTCGGCGGCATCAGCCGCACGGTCAATTACAAGGGATTCCTTTTCGATATCGGCGGTCATCGTTTCTTCTCGAAGTCGAAGGAAATCGTCGATCTCTGGAATGAGATCCTGCCCGACGACTTCATCGATCGCCCGCGCTTGTCGCGCATCTTCTACAACAACAAATTCTATGGCTACCCGCTCAAGGCCTTCGAGGCTCTGTTCAATCTCGGCCTGTGGGAGTCGACGCTTTGCATGGCTTCCTTCGCCTATGCCAAGGCTTTTCCGGTCAAGGATCCCAGGACATTCCATCAATGGGTGCGCAACCAGTTCGGCGAGCGCCTGTTCTCGATCTTCTTCAAGACCTACACCGAGAAAGTGTGGGGCATGGGCTGCGACGAGATTTCGGCTGACTGGGCCGCGCAACGCATCAAGGGGCTTAACCTCGGCGCAGCAGTGATCGACGGTCTGCGTCGTTCGTTGGGTGTGAAGAAGAAGGGCGAGGGCGCGAAGTCGCTGATCGAATCCTTCCGCTATCCTCGCAAGGGCCCCGGCATGATGTGGGAAGCCGCGGCCAAGAAGATTGTCGGCTTCGGCGGTCGCGTGCAGATGGGCCGCTCGGTCGAGCATCTCGCTTACGACGAGAAGTCGAAGGTCTGGACGGTGTCGGTGCGCCGCGCCGACGGCGTCCTGGAGCAGTATGCCGCGCGGAATGTGATTTCGTCTGCGCCGATCAACGAGCTGATGGCGTCCATCACGCCGACGCCGCTCAGCCTGCTGCATGCGCGCGACCTGAAGTACCGCGACTTCCTCACCGTCGTGCTGATCGGAAAGTCTTCCGTCGAATTGCCCGACAATTGGGTCTACATCCATGACCCGAGCGTGCAGGTCGGCCGCGTCCAGAATTTCCGTTCGTGGTCGCCGGAAATGATCCCGGACGGCGTTTCGACCTGCCTCGGTCTCGAATATTTCTGCTTCGAGGGCGATGGTCTGTGGTCGTCCGACGACAAGGATCTCGTCGAACTCGCCAAGCAGGAGATCGACAAGATTGGCCTGATGAAGGCGGTCGACGTCGTCGACGCCTCCGTGGTGCGCCAGCCCAAGGCCTATCCGGTCTACGACGATTCCTATGCGCGCAACGTCGAGGTGATCCGTCTCGAACTGTCCGGCCGTTTCGCCGGCCTGCATCTCGTCGGTCGCAACGGCATGCACAAGTACAACAATCAGGACCATGCGATGATGACGGGGATGCTGACCGCCCTCAACATCATCTCGGGCGAGACGGTCTACAACACCTGGGAAGTCAACGAAGACGCCGAGTACGGCGAAGCCGGCGTGTCCGGGGCGCAGGAGGCTCTCAAGAGCGAACGCCTCGTTCCGCGCAAGGTCGCCTGATGTCCCTTCAGGCCGCCGGGGAAGCATCCCGCGCGCCGCATGGCGCGCGGACCACGATTGTGTCTTTCGTGATCGACGCCTTCGGCTATGGCGCGGCCAGCGCTCTCGCGCTCGCTGTCGACTGGGGCTCGCTCATCCTGATGACGAGCTACCTGGGCTTGCATTATTTGATCGCCGCCGCGCTCGCTTTCAGCTTCGGACTGGTTGTCGCCTACGTGCTCAGCGTGAAGCTGGTGTTTCGCGGGCGCTCGAAATACAGCGCGAGCGGCGAGCTGTTCGGCTTTCTCGTGACCGGGCTCGCGGGCCTCGCTCTCAACCAAGTGCTGATCTTCGCTTTCGTCGGCGGCCTGAATCTGCCGGTCGCTGCCGCCAAGGCGCCGACGGCGGTGTTGTGTTTCGCCTTCAATTTCCTGTCGCGCCGGTTCTTCCTGTTTCATCCCGCGCGCCCCTGAGCAATCGCCATGAGCGCGGTGAACGCCGACGTCGCAGTTGAACCGGTAAACCGAAGATCGACAGCCTTGCGCGTGATGCCGGCGCGTCTGACGTCCGTCGCCGCTTTTCTCACGCTGGCGGCCTTCTACGCTCTCGAACATCCCTACGCCGGCATTCTCGGCGATGCCAAGATCTACATGGGCCGCGCGCTGGCGGACCTCGACGCCGGCGGCGTCGGCCGCGACCTGATGTACCGCCTCGACGGTCAGTCGCAATTCAGCCTCTTCACGCCGGCGGCGCGCTGGCTCGTCGCACATTTGCAACTGGCTGCCGGCTCGCTGGTCATCGCCGCGCTCGGCGGCGTCCTTTGGTTCGCGAGCGCCTTCGCTTTCGCGCGTCAGGCCTTCGCGGGCAGGGCGCTGATTGTCGCCGCGGTGATCTTCGCCGCGCCGGCCGTCTACGGCCCTGACCGATTGCTGACCTACGCCGAGATGCTCGCCGAGCCCCGGCCATATGCCGAGGCGATCACCCTGTTCGCGCTGACCGCCTATCTCTCGCGCCGGACGATCCTTTCCTTCGCACTGCTGGCGGTCGCCGCGGCGCTTCATCCGATCATGGCGCTGGCTGGCGTCGCGGCGATCGGCCTGGCGCTTTCCGTCGAGGATCGCCGCTGGCTGATCGCGGCGGGCGTCGCTTGCGTCATCTTCATCGTCGCGGTCGCCATGGACGCCCCCGTCGCCGGCCGGCTGCGCGTACTCATCGATCCGACATGGCTGGCGATGCTGAAGAACCGCAACGCCTATCTCTTTCCAGGCTTCTACGATGCCGACGATCTCATCCTGCCGATCGTGCGCGGCGCGACGATCCTGCTTGCGGCGAGCTACGCCGAAGGCCGCCTTCGCACCATCCTGATCACGGGTCTCGTTGCGAGCGCGCTCGGCATCGCGCTGGCCTGGTTCGCCGGCGGGGAAGCCCCCTCGCTGCTCCTCCTGCAGATGCAGACATGGCGCATGTGGTGGCTCACCGGCTTTCTCGCGGCCTTCTCGCTCGGATATTGCGCGGTTCGTCTCGGACAGGGAGCGGCGCGTGACAAATTCGTGCTCGCCATGCTTGCCCTCGCCTGGACCATGTCGAGCCAGGGTACGATCGTTCTGGCGGCGCTTGTGGCCGCGATCTTCGTCGCGGTTCCGAAATTCTCGAGCGGTGTGACGATCACGCCGAAGATCGCCAAATACACGTGGTTCATGCTCGCCGCCGCTGTCGTGCTCCCCGCCGGCGTCATGCTTGTCAGGTGGATGGATTATCCCGCGACGGAAGGCTTCGAACCGGAATTTACGAAACGACTGAACGCCCTTGTCGGCGATACCGTGTTGCTCGGCGCCGTCGCGCTCGCCGCCTTTCGACTTCCCGCGACATTCGCCCGCGTTCCGCAGGTTGTCGCGCTTGCCGGCGCGGCCTGCTTGGCCGTGCTCGCTGCGCGGCTCTGGTACGATCCCGATTCCTACGCCCGTGAAATCGCCAGGGCGCGGGTGCAGCTCGACCTCGCGCGGATGACCCCGCGCGACGGCGAAATCCTCTGGCTCAAGGGGTCGTTCGAACCCTGGGCCTGGCTCCGGCGCCCGCACTGGCTCGGCGATATCCAAGGCGCGGGCATCGTTTTCTCGCGCGACCTCGCCATGATCTACAAGGAACGCGCCGAAGCGCTGGCGTCCGCGGGGCTCGACAATGGCGCGCTCGTGCGTCGTTACGCCAAATTGCCGAAGCAATGGCTGATGACGCCGGCGCCCGAAGGCGTACGGAAAATCTGCGCGCGCGCGGATGCGCCGGCCTATATCGTCGCGCCGATCGCGCGCGAAACAGCTCTCGACCCTGTCTTGCGCGCGAAAATATGGACCGCGCCCGCGCTGCGGGTCGAGATGTCGGCGGTCGGCGACAAGGTCGATACCGCGCAAATCCAGACCTATGCGGTCATGGACTGCGCGACCAATCGCTGAGCGGTTCGTCGATCACCGCCTGATGCGGTACATCGTGTTTGGGCTCGCCTTCGAATCGAGCGGCTCCAGCCAGTCGGGGATATGGTGCGCGATCAAAGCAGCCGCCAAACCCTCCGGCGCGCGCCGCGCCATGATCTCCATGGGCTTCATCTGTGTGCAGGCGACGAGATAATTCGCGCCGGACGCGAGCGCGATCTTTCGCGCATCCTCGGGAGCGGCGAGGAACGTGTCGACCGACGATCGGTTGCCGACGTTGTTGCGGTGGTAGGGCGCGGCGACGACGGAATGGCGCGTGAAAGCGAGTATGTGCGCGCCTTCGTCGATCGGCGCGAGCACCAGGCCGGTCGGCGCGCCGTCGAGCGGGCGCAAGGCCGAAGGTCGCAGGCAGGCCGCCGTATGGCTCGGCCCGTCGGGCGCGGGTTCCGACGGCAGGGCGATCGCATAGGCGATCGGCGCGAAGGGCAGGCAAAGCGCGACGGTGATGGCGTTGCGCGACGGGCCGGCGGCGATCAGACGTCGCGAAACGTCGACGACAGCGGCTGCGGCGCCGACGGCGGCCAGCGGCGCGACCGACGAGAACACACGTACGCCCCAGAATGTCATCGCCAGTCCGACGGCGATCAGCGCTGTCAAAGCCAACAACCGGGCGCGCTGCACGCCGGTAGCGCGAACGGCGCTGGCGACAGCAGCGCACAGCGCGAGCGCCAGCGGCGCGCCGATCGTCGTCGCCGCGTTTGGCTGCGATGCGGCGAGATCGGCCAGTTTTCGCACTTCAGCGACATGATCGAGCCAGATCGAACGCACCAGCGGATCGAGGCCGACGAAGGGATCGCCGAGGCAGGCGGGGGCGGCGAGTTTCAGGGCGAGTAGCGGCAGCGCTCCCGCGACGAGCGCCGCGGCAAGACGCGAGCCGAACGATGTCAGCCGCGCGTTCAACATGCCAAGCGCCATCAGCGTCGCCGCGCCGACGAGCCCGGCGACCAGATGCGCCGCCGAATAGGCGTCGCAGGCGACGTTCATCCAGCGCTGCGGTCCGACGGTTGCGACAAAACACAACGGAAGCGCGACCAGCAGGCCGAGCCCGAGCACATGCAGCGAGCGGCCATGCGTCTCGCCGCGCCATGTCCACATGATGACCGGAACAGCGCAGAGGACCGCCAGGAAGGGGAGGTTCTCGAGGCTGATCGCCAGCGATAGCGCCATGCAGGCGGCGGCGGTCCACATGGCTTTCGAGCGGCCGGGATCGAGAGCGGCGAGCACGCCGCCGCTCGCCAGCATCAGCAGCACGATCTGCGGCGCATGATGATCGATGCGACCCGGTACGAATTGCGCGAGGAAGGGACCAGTCGCGAAGGCGAGCCCGACCGCCGCGATCTGCGTCGCGCGATCGCCGAAGAGCCGCGCGACATGCGTGACCGCCATGTAGAGGCCGGCTAGCATGAGAAGCGGGAAAGCCAGACGCGCAGCGGCTTCAGCCTGCGCCGGCGCAAGCACGAGGCCAAAGAATTTGATCAGCGCGACCAGCGGGACGTCCACCACGCGCGACCAGTGCATGAACGAGCCTTCGGGCGGCGCCAGCCGATGCTGCGCCATGTCGAACCAGCCTTGGCCGGCGAGGAGATCGCGGACCTGGACCATGCGCATGGCGTCGTCCGTGTCGCCGAAGGCGCCGGTCGTCCAGACGTCCGTCGTCTGCGTCCAGGTCAGCGCGGCGCCGAGGCCTAGCGCGGCCACGATGGCGAACGCGACGTCGGAGCGGGCCGCGACCGCGGCGCGCGCTGCGGACTTTTGGACGTTTTCGGCTAGGCTCATGCAGCGTGGAGCATAGTCCGCGCGCATTGCGACGAGGTTACTGCGGCTTGCCTTGGCCGCCGGCCCGTGAGAGACCACCCGGCTCCAAACGCGAGCCTTCCCCGCATGACGCCAGCAGCCCGCCTCTCCGCCGCCATCGACATTCTTGCCGGCATCGCCGACTTGCGCGTGCCGGTCGGCGAAGCGCTCAAGGACTGGGGCCGCCGCAACCGCTACGCCGGCGCCAAGGACCGCACCGCCATCGCCAGCCTGATCTACGACGCTCTTCGCACGCGCGCTTCCTCGGCGTGGATCATGGGCGAGGACAGTGCGCGCGCGACGATGCTGGGCGCGCTGAAAGTCTCACGCGGCCTCGACGCCGCCGCCATATCAACGCTCTGCTCCGGCGAGCGCTACGCGCCCGCGCCGCTGACGGACGAGGAGCGCGCGCGGCTCGAGATGGCGACCATCGAGGACGCGCCGGAACACGTTCAGGGCGATTATCCCGAATGGCTCGCCCCTCATTTCTCGCGCGCTTTCGGGGCGGAGGCCGTGGCCGAGGGCAGGGCGCTCGCGCAACGCGCGCCGGTCGACCTGCGCGTCAACCTGCTGAAGACGACCCGCGAAAAAGCGCTGGAAGAGCTGGCCCATCTCGATCCCGTCCCGACGTCCTTCTCCCCGCTCGGCCTGCGCATCGCCGTCTCCGGCGATGGCCGCGGCCCTGCTCTTTCAGCCGAGCCTGCCTATGTGAAGGGGCTCGTCGAAGTGCAGGACGAGGCCTCGCAGCTCGCCGCGCTGATCGCGGCGCCTCGGCCCGGCGAGCAGGTTCTCGACCTCTGCGCCGGCGGCGGCGGCAAGACGCTGGCGCTGGCGAGCCTGATGGGCAATTCCGGCCAGATCTACGCAACCGATTCAGACGGTCGCCGCCTCATGCCGATCTACGAGCGTCTGGAGCGCTCCGGCGCGCGCAACGTGCAGGTGCGGGCGCCGAAAGGGCAGGCGGACATTCTGCGGGATCTCGAAGGCCGCTGCGATCTCGTTCTGGTCGACGCGCCCTGCACGGGCGTCGGCACCTGGCGGCGCAACCCCGACGCCAAATGGCGCATCCGCCCTGGCGCGCTCGAACAGCGCATGAAGGATCAGGAAGCCGTGCTCGAGCGTGCGGCGAAATACGTGAAGCCGGGTGGACGGCTGGTGTATGTCACCTGTTCGCTGCTGCCGCAGGAGAATGGCGAGCGCATCGCCGCCTTCGTCGAGGCGCATCCGGAGTTCGCCGCCGCCGACATGACGGCGATCGTTCGGGCGGCGGGGTTAGAGGCATTGCGCGACGTCGCCGATTTCGGTGCAGACGGCGTAACGCTCAGGCCCTCCAAAATCGGCGCCGACGGCTTCTTCGTCTGCGCGCTGCAACGCGCCTGATGGCCCAAGGGATCAACCGCGGACCCCGCGAGGCTGCAATTGGGGGGCGTAAGCGCACGGAACCCGTGGTCCAAGCCCGGGATTACGCGGCTTCCGCCAGTTCCGGCGCGTTCCAGGCCCCGACCTGCTCGACCGCCAGCGCCCGCTTGAGGCGCGCGAGATAATCGATGCGCGAGGCGCCGTCGAATCCGTCGGCGGCCAGTTCCGGCGTCAGCCGCTTGGCGTCGATCCACTGGAAGCCGCGCGCTTCGAGCGCCTGCGCGAGCGCCGCGGCGCCGCCGGCGCGCGCGGAGGCGTCCCGGAAATGCAGGGCCTCGATCACGAACACGCGCCCGACCGCGACGCCGAAGCCGCCGCCGACGCGCTCGCCGGAATGCAGCGAAATATCGAAGGAATGCGCGAAACCCGCGTCGAACAGGTCCGCAAACGCCCATTTGAGGCGTGGCGGCGTCGGCTGCGCGCGATCCGCGTCGCCAAGCGCGGCCTCGAAATTCTGGTCGAAGGCGATCCGCAACCCGTCGGCTGCCGCGCCATGTCGCGCTATCAGGACCCGCGGCGCGGCGATCGCGCGCAGCGAAGGCGACCACCATTTCATCGGCCCGAGATGGCCGCTCGGATAGAGCGCGCGCTCATACGCGTCCATGATCGTGGCGACCGACAATTCGTCGGCGACGCCGCACAACCCGTCCGGGGAAGAGAGGGCGCGGGCGGGATCGGGCAGGCCTTCCGCGCCGATAGATTTTTCCCGCATCATGAATTCCAAGGCGCGCAGGCAGGCGGCGAGCCCTTCGCGCGGCAGCACCATGCGCGCCGCGCGCCACATGCGCCGCAACGCCTCGAGCGGCGTCTCGGCGAACAGGCGTTCGCGCAGCGCCTTGCGGGCGCGCGGCGAGAGGGGGGCGGGCGCCTCCGCGTCTGGCGAGAACAGGGCGGCGAGTTCGCCGAGCCGCGCGCGGCCAGCGATCAATCGGTTCACCTCTGCCTGGGTGATAGTCATCTCTTGCGCCTCGTCCCTTCGCCCCTCGGGGCCATGGGCGGACGTTAGGCGCGGCCCTCTTGCCGGCGGTTCAAGCGGATCGCTCGAATAAGCGTATAAACCCGTTAGGAAACGGCCTTTCGGCGTTGCGCGGGCGGCCCTCATCGCCTAATCCGCTTTTTTGGTTGAGAGGTTCCTGATGACCGCGCTTTCCGCCGCCGACGCCCACCGCGAAATCGTCGAACGCCACGACAAGGTGCTGATCGTCGACTTCGGCTCGCAGGTGACGCAGCTAATCGCCCGCCGCGTCCGCGAGGCCGGCGTCTATTGCGAAATCCATCCGTTCCAGTCAGCCGAAAAGGCATTTGCCGACCTGCATCCCAAGGCCGTGATCCTGTCCGGCGGCCCGGCCTCGGTGACGGACGCTGGCTCCCCGCGCGCGCCGCAGGCGATCTTCGACGCAGGGATTCCGGTCCTCTCCATCTGCTACGGCCAGCAGACGACCGCCGTGCAACTGGGCGGTCAGGTGGAAGGCGGCCACGCCGCCGAATTCGGCCGCGCCGAAGTCGAGATCGTCGAGGAGTCCGCGCTCTTTCGCGACATATGGGAAAAGGGCCGTAAATATACGGTCTGGATGAGCCACGGCGACCGCGTCACGCGCCTGCCCGAGGGCTTTTCGGTCAAGGCCATCTCGGAAAACGCGCCGTTTGCGGTGGCGACCGACGAGAAGCGCCGCATCTTCACCACCATGTTCCACCCGGAGGTCGTGCACACCCCCGACGGCGCGAAGCTGCTGTCCAACTTCGTCCACGAGGTCGCCGGCCTGCGCCGCGACTGGACCATGGCCGCCTTCCGCCAGGAATCCATTGCCGCCATCCGCCATCAGGTAGGGCAGGGCCGCGTGCTCTGCGGCCTGTCCGGCGGCGTGGACTCATCGGTTGCGGCCGTGCTGATCCACGAGGCCATCGGCGACCGGCTGACCTGCGTCTTCGTCGACCACGGCCTGATGCGGCAGGGCGAGGCGGACGAGGTCGTGAGCCTGTTCCGCGACCACTACAACATCCCGCTGGTCCACGTGGACGCGTCAAAACAGTTTCTGGGCGAACTCGACGGCGTCACCGACCCCGAGACCAAGCGCAAGACCATCGGCCGCCTGTTCATCGAGGTCTTCGAGGCCGAGGCCAAGAAGATCGGCGCCGATGGCAAGGGCGCGCCGGAATTTCTGGCGCAGGGCACGCTCTATCCCGACGTCATCGAGAGCGTCTCCTTCACCGGCGGCCCCTCGGTCACGATCAAGAGCCACCACAATGTCGGCGGCCTGCCCGAGCGCATGAACATGAAGCTCGTCGAGCCCCTGCGCGAACTCTTCAAGGACGAGGTGCGGGCCCTGGGCCGCGAACTCGGCCTGCCCGAAGCTTTTGTGGGCCGCCACCCCTTCCCGGGCCCGGGCCTCGCCATCCGCATCCCCGGCGCGATCACGCGCGAAAAACTCGACATTCTTCGCAAGGCGGATGCGATCTATCTCGACGAAATCCGCAAGGCCGGCCTCTACGACAAGATCTGGCAGGCCTTCGCCGTCCTGCTGCCGGTGCGCACCGTCGGCGTCATGGGCGACGGCCGCACCTACGACTCCGTCTGCGCTTTGCGCGCCGTGACCTCGGTCGACGGGATGACCGCGGATTTCTTCCCCTACGACATGAATTTTCTCGGCCGCACGGCGACGCGCATCATCAACGAGGTGAAGGGCGTGAACAGGGTGGTGTACGACGTGACGAGCAAGCCGCCGGGGACGATTGAGTGGGAATGATTTTTGCCCCTCCGGCGGTATCCGGAACTACGCCACGATACGACATAACATACTGAAATATCTATATAAAGCATTCGCCGTCTTTCGCGGACTATCGCCGGGTACGCGTCCTGCCTGACGGTATTTCTGACGGTATGCGCACCCTTGATCCATTGACTTTTCGAAGATACCGTCAGGGCTAAGAGAGCCTTTGACGGTATTTTTTCAAGCTTCAACGCATTGAAGTAACAGAATAAATTTCCTTTGAGGCGAGCCATTTTTGGCCTGACGGTATTTTTGAGGCTCTCCCCCGTTTTTGATCCAATCCCGGAGGGAGTAGATGCTGACGGATTCTGGCGTTAAGTCTCTGAAACCTAAAGATAAATCATACAAGGTCACGGACCGTGACGGTATGTATCTCGTGGTCCAGCCGTCGGGCACGATCGTGTTCCGCCTCGACTACCGGATGAATGGTCGTCGAGAGACCGTGACGCTGGGCCGCTATGGCGCAGCGGGGATTTCGTTGGCCCGCGCCCGCGAAAAACTCATCGACGCCAAGCGGGCGATCACGGAGGGGCGATCGCCGGCACAGGAGAAGCAGCGAGAGAAACGGCGACTGAAGGAGGCCAAGAGTTTTGGAGAGTTCGCCGAGCGTTGGTTCCAGGAAGGGCGCATGGCCGACAGCACCAAAGCCATGCGAAGGGCGATCTACGAGCGCGACCTTCTGCCCAAGTACCGCAACCGTCTGCTCACTGAGATCACGGCAGAGGATCTGCGGGCTCTATGCGCCGCGGTCAAAGAGCGCGGTGCGCCGGCGGTCGCTATCCACGTCCGCGATATCGTGAAGCAGATCTACGGTTTCGCGATCCTGCACGGAGAGAAGGTCCACAATCCCGCAGAGGATGTCGGCCCGGCGTCCATCGCTCATTTCGTACCGCGTGACCGGTCTCTGTCCCCGTCGGAGATTCGGATCATGCTCAATCAACTGGAGCATGTGGCTACCCTGCCGACGATCCGACTTGGCATGAAGCTCTTTTTGCTCACCATGGTCCGGAAGAGCGAACTGCAGGACGCGACCTGGGACGAGGTGGATTTCGAGAACGCCGTCTGGTCCATCCCGAAAGAGCGCATGAAGCGGTCGCGGCCGCACAACGTCTACCTGTCCCAGCAAGTGCTCGACATCATGGTCGCGCTCAAGACGTGTGCCGGCAATTCGCGGTATCTCCTGCCGTCGCGATACGACGCGGACGCGCCGATGTCCCGGGCCACCTTCAACCGGATCACGACTGCGGTCGTGGCGCGGGCCAAGAAGGAAGGGCTGCCGCTGGAGTCGTTCACCGTGCATGACCTGCGGCGGACGGGATCGACCCTACTCAACGAGTTGGGCTTCAACAGCGACTGGATCGAGAAGTGTCTCGCCCACGAGGATGGGCGGTCGTCGCGCGGCGTTTACAACAAGGCTGAATACGAACATCAACGGCGCCACATGTTGCAGGAGTGGGCGAATATCGTGGACGCCTGGGCGGCCGGTCAGAAGTATGTCCCGTCGCTCTATCCGCCTTCGATGGACTTGCTGGCGCCGGAGCCTAATGTCTGACGGGGCGCGTCTTCCGCAATCCGACGTCGGGAGAAGGTGCGCGTTTGATGTTCTTCGCTCTCGATGCCGCTCGGCGCGCCTCCAGCCAGGCCTCCACCTCGGCGAGATCCCAGACCACGCTGCGCGAGGTCAGATAGAAGCGCTGCGGGAATTCACCGCGTTGCTCCATCTCGTAAATCGTGCTGTCGGCCAGCGGCACGATCTCGCGCAACTGCTGGCGCCTTATCGTTCTGCTGATCTGCTTCTGGGCTCCGTGACTCACGCCGCTCCTCCACTTCAAAGACGCTGGAGGAATAGAAAGCGATAGATGGAGGGTGACGGAAGGCCTCGCCGGGACGCGTGCGGGAATATCGTGCCATGGCGTGCAGATCGGACGGGTCGGTTCCGGCGTGACGATCGATGCCCACCCCTTTCCTCTCGATGTCGGGCCCCGCCCAAGGCGCATAGGGGGTGTCGCTCCGCCGACATGCGCTATGATCGCCGAGCCGGCACGGGCACGGGCTTGGATGTGACTTCGTTGTAGTGCAGATGGACAGACATTGGCGACGGGATGGGTCGGCCAATCTCAACAGCAACCGAAAGAAGAAGCATGACGAGAGATTTCCGAATACTTCGACTGGATGACGAGAAATGGGGCGAAGACCGAGGATCGAGCTACGCCACATCCGCTATGTGATCGCCGCCGCCGAGCGCGGCAGCTTTCGGCGAGCTGCGGAGGCCCTGGGCGTCGAGCAGTCGGCCGTCAGCCGGCGGATTCGGGACATCGAGGAAGAGATCGGCGGCCTGCTGTTCCGACGCCTTCACACCGGCGTGGAACTCACCGAGGTCGGTCGACAGTTCCTGGATCGGGCGCATGCAGGGATAAGTGAGATCGGCTCGGCGCTGGACGCCGCCAGCCTGGCCGCACGGGAATCTTCCGCGTTGAGAGTCGGCTTCTTCGACCCCCTCGCGACAGGCTTTCAGTCCGAGCTTTTCAGGAGCTTCCGGCTGGATCGACCGAAGGTCCGGATCGAGTTCATCGAGGCCGGCTCGGCCGAGCAGATCGCGGCTGTTCGGCGCGGACAGATGGATGTCGGCTTCGTCACGGAAATCCCGCCCGGAGCAGGCTACAAGCTCATGCATCTCTGGAACGAGCCGATCTACATCGCGACTTCGGTCGAGGATGGGCTGGCTGGACGGGAGACCGTCACCTGGGACGATGTCGCCGATCGCCATTTCATCGTCACGGATATGGCCCCGGGGCCGGATGCCGCGAACTACATCCGTCGACATATGGAAGCACGAGGCCATGCGCCGAGGATCGAACGACAGGCGGTCACACGCGAGTCGCTTTTGCACATCGTCTCGAATGGGAGCGGCGTGACGATCGTCGGGAGCACGGTGACGGGGCTTGGCTTTCCCGGTGTGCTCTTTCGCCCGATCGAGGGTGCGGTTCTGGAGTTCAGCGCCGCCCACCCGTCGGCCTCGACCAATCCCGTCGTCAGGCATCTCCTACATTTGGCGCGGAGGCTCTCCGAGCGAGACGAAAGCTGGTTCGCCAGCCATCGCCTCATACGCCCTTCCGCTCCGCGGCGCGGTCGAGCCGCCGCGCCTTCGCGAAGCCCCGATCCGTCGAAATGAACCGCTCCAGCATGGGCACGATGAGGCGGGCCGGATCAATGGCGGGCTGTCCCGTCTCGCGCGCCAGCACTTCGGCATAGGCGATGAGGTCGCGATGCAGCGGCGCCGGCAGGTCCAGCGTGACCTTGACCGGCTTGTCGTCGGCGATGGGGCCGAGCTTCAGCTTGGTCATCGGAGCGCTCCATAGGGTTCGAGCACGAGGTCGCGGGTGACGATCACGCGCACCGGAAAGCCCGGCCGGATGGTTAGCGTCGGGGCGACATTGAGCTGCCGGCGGACGATCTGCTGGCCGGCGTCGTTGATGGTGTCCTGGCCGCCGTTGCGGATGGCCCGCAGCAACCGGTCATCGTCATCGACGGCGAGTTCGGCGCCGACGGCGAGGAGCGTCGACAGGCCGGCGGCCTTCGCCAGATCCCACCAATGATAGTCGACACCGTCCTCGAGGCCGGCATAGCCCTGCGTGTCGGCGCCCGGCTGGCGCTCCAGCACGATCGAGCGGCCGTTCGGGAAGATGAGCCTGTTCCAGACCAGGAGCACCCGACTCTGCCCGAAGCCGACATCGTTGCTGTATTCGCCAATGATCCGGGTGCCCTGCGGCACGAGCAGGACCCGGCCGGTCGGGCTGTCATAGATATGCTCCGTGACCTGCGCCGTGATCTGACCCGGCAGATCGGAGCGGATGCCGGTGATGAGCGCCGCCGGGATGACTGCACCTGCCTGGAGGACATAGGGCGAGGCCGGCGCCGCGACGCGATCGGGCGCGACGGTGCGCCGGTCCACCGCGGCGTTGAGGAAGGCGAGCTGGCGATCCTGCGCCGTCAGCGCGCCCGGCTGGCCAGGCAGCCCCAGGCCGGCGAGGTTCGGGCCGGCGACGCCGCCGGAGGCGCCCGCGGGAGCGGCGCCGCGCGCCTCGGTCTGAAAGAACACCCGGCTCGTTCGCGCCGCCTCTTCCTCGGCGAGCCGCCGCTGTTCGGCCGGATCGACGCGGGGCACGGCCACTGTCGGGGGGACGACCGGTTGGCCGCGGTTCTGGGCGCCCACGATCGGGCGGCCGAGATCGCCTGGCAGCGGCGGCCCCAGTAGCGGACCGGTATAGTCGCGCGGAAGGCCGGCGAGACCATCGGCCGTCGGCCGGTTCTCGGTGGAATAGAGCTCCTCGCCGCCGGTTCCGGCATGGCGCGTCTGCAGCGCATAGATCAGCGCGCCGCCGACGCCGATCGCGGCGACGAGGCCGAGGCTCGCCAGCACCTTGCGCGACAGACGCGTCACGCGCGGCGGCTCGGCGCGCAGTCGCATCGGGGCGGCGGCCTCGCCGGAGGATGCGGTGAGCGGCACGTCGGTCTCGCTGGTGTTGTCGCTGTCGCTCATGACGTGCGCCTCCCGTCGGTGCGGACGATCCTCACCGTCTGCTGGCGGTCGGCGCTGCCGAGGCGCAGCTCGGCGGCGCCGAACAGGCGATCGACGATCAGGACGTTCTGATAGATGCGGCTGTTGACGATCTGCGGTTCGCCATCGGCGCCGATGACGAAGAGCGGCGGCATCTCGCCCTGAACGATCCCGCGCGGGAACTCGACATAGACGCGCCGGCCGTCGTCATAGACCGCGATCGGACGCCACGGCGGAGTGTCGCCGGTCAGGCCATAGCGATAGTTCCGGGCCGCCATCGCCGGTATGACCGGGGTGGCGGGCACGGCCTGCCGCTGCGAGGCGGGCGGCTGCGGATAGGCCCAGGCGACGGCCGGCATGTAGGGTCTTTCGCCCGATCGCAACTCGATCATGTAGACGCGCCGGTCCGTGGTGATGACGAGATTGGTCGAGATGTCCGGCCGCGTCGGCTTGACCAGCACATGCACGCGCCGGGTCGCGCCGCTGCCGCTCTCGGTGTCGCCGATGATCCAGCGCGCGGTGTCGCCCGCGGCGATAGGGCCGGCGCCGGTGAGGCTCTCGCCCGGCTCCAGCGCGATGTCGGAGATCTGACCGGGGGCGGCATAGACCTGATAGAGGGCGCCTTCGCTCCAGGGATAGATCTGGATCGCGTTGTAATAGCCTTCGCGGCGCGGCTGGACGCGCGCGGCGGTGTTGGCGTTCTCGACCCGGCCGGTCGGTGTCGAGGCGACGGAGCCGCCACGGGCGGGCGTCCAGGCCGGCGGTGTGTGCAGCGGCCGCGGCGCCGTCTCCGTCACGGCCGCCGGGATCGCCGGAAGCGGCGGCACATCGGCGTCATAGCTGATCTGCGGGGGCCGGTTGGTCGCACAGCCAGCGAGCGCAGAAACGGAGAACAGCACAAGCGCAATGCCGGATTTGCGGAAAGCCGGGTCTCCGGTTTTGCGGAGATGTCGTGTCATTGTCCCATCTCCCGCGACCAGTTGATGGCGTTGACGTAGATGCCGAGCGGGTTGGCGCGCAGCCGTTCGGCGTCGCGCGGGGTCTGGATCACGATGGTCAGGATCGCGGTCCAGCGCTGCGTCGCGGACAGCTGGCCGTTCTCGTAGTGGCGTTCCGTCCAGGCGACGCGGAAGCTGTCGGGCGACGCGCGGATGACGCTGGAGACCTCGACGGCGATCTGTTGCCTGCCGACCTTCGTGAACGGGTCATTGGCGCGGGCATAATCGTTGAGCGCCGCCGCGCCGCGATCGGTCGTGAACTCATAGGCGCGCAGCCAGTTCTGCCGCACGACGATGGCGTCGGCCGGGATCGAGCGCACCTGCTCGATGAAGCGGGCCAGATGCCACGCGACCTGTGGGTCGGTCGGCCGATAGTCGGCCTGGGCCGGTGCGACCGCCTGCGCCTGGCCGAGATCGTCGACCTGCACCACCCAGGGCACGACCGTGCCGCGCGCCGATTGCCAGACGAGAGCGGCGGCGAAGGCGGCGGTGAGGATCAGGCAGCCAAAGGCCATGAGGCGCCAGTTCCTCGCCTGCACGCGGGCCGAGCCGATGCGCTCGTCCCAGACCTGCGCGGCCCTTTGATAGGGAGTCTCGGGTTCGGGGGTTTTTCCGTAGTGGGTCCCGGGGCGTTTGAAAAAGCTCATGTGCGGTCGCTTTCGGAGAGATTGATGGAGGAACCGCCGCCATGGCCGTCGCCCGAACGGATCGCGTGGGCAGCGAGAGTGACGCCGTGACTCATGGCCTGGCCGCGCCGCATGCGCCGGGCCCAGGCTGGCGGACCCTCGGCGGCCGGCGCGCTCGCGGCCGCGCCGGCGTCGCCCGCGACCGTTCCCAAGCTCGATGCGCCGCCGGTCGCGCCGAAACCGGCTTTGGCGCCGGCGGAGAAGCTGGATTTGACGCTTTCAGCTGCACGGCGAAGGGGCGAGGCCGCCGCGCTGCCGGCCGCCCGTGCGACACCCCCAAGACCACCGGCAACGCCGGCAGCGCCCGATTGGCCCAGGGAGCCGAGGCTGTAGGCCGCCGAGGTCGCGCCGGCCGCAGCCGCTCCACCCCTTACAGCCGCGGCGCCACCCGACAGGGTTGCGGCGCCGCCTCTGAGGGCCAGGCCGGCTGCGCCGCCGGCGGCCAGTGCGGCGCCGCCCACCGCGAGGCCGGTACCGACCGCCGCCCCCGCGCCGAGCTGGGGACCGCCCGACACGATGCCATTGGCGATCCCGGGTCCGAATATTCCGAGGCCAAGAAGGGAAAGAGCCGCCAGAACGACGGCCATGGCGTCGTCGATGGTCGGCGTCGCGCCGCCGAAGCCGGCGGTGAACTGGCTGAAGAGCGTCGAGCCGATGCCGATGATGACGGCCAGCACCAGCACCTTGATGCCGGAGGAGATGACGTTGCCGAGCACCCGCTCGGCCATGAACGCCGTCTTGCCGAACAGGCCGAACGGGATGAGCACGAAACCGGCCAGGGTGGTCAGCTTGAACTCGATCAGGGTGATGAAGAGCTGGATCGCGAGGATGAAGAAGGCGAGCAGGACCAGGGCCCAGGCGAACAGCAGGCAGGCGATCTGGATGAAGTTCTCGAAGAAGGCGATCCAGCCCATCAGGTCGGAGATGGATTCGAGCAGTGGGCGCGCGGCATCGAGGCCGGTCTGCGCGACGCGGCCGGGCCGCATCAGGTCCTGCACGGTAAAGCCGGTGCCGGATGCCTGAAGGCCGAGGCCGGCGAAGCTCTCGAAGACGATCCGGGCGAGGTTGTTCCAGTTGCCGATGATGTAGGCGAAGACGCCGACGAACAGCGTCTTCTTCACCAGGCGGGCAATGATGTCGTCATCCGCGCCCCAGCTCCAGAACAGGGCGGCGAGCGTCACGTCGATGACGATGAGCGTCGTCGCGATGAAGGCCACTTCGCCGCCGAGCAGGCCGAAGCCGGAGTCGATGTAGCTGGTGAAGACTCCGAGGAAGTTGTCGATGACGCCGCTGCCGCCCATGCTTCACCGTCCCTCGTCGGAACGTGGCGGCGGCGCGGTGCGGTTGCCGAGGAAACGCTCGCGGGTCTCGGCCCAGACGCGCAGGCATTCGGGGTCGCGGGCGGCGGCCTCGCCGAGCTGCTGGCACCGGCGCTGCCCCTCGCGGAGCGGATCGCGCACGGGCTCGAGGACCGGCGCCGGCCGAAACGCGGGCGCCTCGTCCTTCCGGGTCATCTCGATCGCTGTCGCGGTGATCGCGAAAGCGATGAAGACGATGGCGCTGAGCCGGGCGAGCATCTTGCCGTCCACGCCGCCGCCCTCAGTTGCCGCCCGGGAACATCCGGGCGTTCCCGGGCTGGTAGCCGGAGCCGGGCGTCAGGAAACGGCGACGCTGTTCGCGTCCCTGCTCGGCCGCCGCCGCACGCTCCGCATCCGTCAGCGCCTGCGCCCGGCCGTTCGCCGAGATGACCGCGATGAGATCCGCGAGCTGCTGCGACTGGAGCGCGAGGAGTTGGTTGCCGGCTTGCGTGGCTTGCAGCGCGCCGGTCGCGCCCTGGCTCTGGCCGACCAGCGCGGCCATCTCGGCGCGGTTGGTGTCGATGTTGCCGACGACGCCGGCCTGAACGCGCATGGCGTCTTGGAGCCCGGCCACCGTGTTCTGCCAGCGGGAGCGCGCATCGGCGACGAGCTGCCGGTCGGATGTCGAGAGCGAGATATTGCCGTACTGACTCTGGAACACCTGGTCGATTTGCTGGACATCAAAGGCGATGCGCTGTGCCTGCGCGAGAAGCTGCTGCGTGCGCTGCACCGATTGCTGGAGCTGCTGGAGCGCGGAGTAAGGCAGGCTTGCGAGGTTGCGGGCCTGGTTGATCAGCATCTGCGCTTCGTTCTGGAGGCTCTGGATCTGGTTGTTGATCTGCTCCAATGCGCGTGCCGCCGACAGCACGTTCTGCACATAGTTGGTGGGGTCGTAGACGATCCATTGGGCGGCGGCCGGCGGCGCGAAGACGGGTGAGACGGCGATCGAGAACGAGAGGATGGATGCGGCGAGAAACGCCGCACGCGAACGACGGATGGTCATGGCGTGGTCTCCAGATTGTTGAGGTCGGGAATGAGGTCGGCGGCCCAGCCGACATCGCGGGCGCGCAGCCAGGCCGACAGGAAGCCGTCGCGGCCATGCTCGGCAAGGATCGACTGGATGGCGGTCTGGTCGGATTTCGAGGAGGCCGCGCAGAGCGCCAGCGCGACCTCGGACAGGCCCAGCTCGAATAGACGGTTGCCGCGCCGCGACTGGCAGTAGTAGTCGCGCTTGGGGGTGGCGCGCGCCAGAATCTCGATCTGGCGGTCGTTGATGCCGAAGCGCCGGTAGATGGCGGTGATCTGCGGCTCGATTGCGCGTTCGTTCGGGAGGAGAAGCCGCGTCTGGCAGCTCTCGATTATGGCCGGCGCGATCGCGCTGCCGTCGATGTCGGCGAGCGATTGCGTGGCGAAGATGACCGAAGCGTTCTTTTTGCGCAGCGTCTTCAGCCATTCGCGGAGCTGCACCGCGAAGCCCTCGTCGTCGAGCGCGAGCCAACCTTCGTCCACGATCAGCAGCGTCGGCCGCCCGTCGAGGCGATCACCGATGCGGTGGAAGAGATAGGCGAGGACGGCCGGCGCAGCGCCGGCCCCAATCAACCCTTCGGTCTCGAAGGCCTGGACCGAGGCCTGCCCGAGATGCTCGCTCTCGGCGTCGAGCAACCGGCCATAGGGGCCGCCGACGCAATAGGGGCGCAGCGCCTGCTTGAGATCGTTGGATTGCAGTAGGACCGTGAGGCCCGTGAGCGTGCGTTCCTCGACGGGCGCTGACGCGAGCGAGGTCAGGGCGGTCCAGAGATGCTCCTTCACCTCCGGCGTGATCGTCACGCCCTCCCGCATGAGGATGGCGACGATCCAGTCGGCGGCCCAGGCGCGTTCATGGGTCTCATGGACGCGGGCGAGCGGCTGAAGCGAGACGAGGGCGTCGGCCGCATCGGTGAGGCCGCCGCCGAGGTCGTGCCAGTCGCCACCCATGGCGAGCGCGGCGGCGCGGATCGAGCCGCCGAAGTCGAAGGCGAAGACCTGTGACCGCGGATAACGCCGGAACTGGAGCGCCATCAGCGCGAGCAGGACGGACTTGCCGGCGCCGGTCGGCCCGACGACGAGCGTGTGGCCGACATCGCCGACGTGAAGCGAAAACCGGAACGGGGTGCTTCCCTCGGTCTTGCCGTAGAGCAAGGGGGGCGAGCGCAAGTGCTCATCCCGTTCCGGCCCCGCCCACACCGCCGAGAGCGGGATCATGTGGGCGAGATTGAGCGTGGAGATCGGCGGCTGGCGGACGTTGGCGTAGACATGGCCGGGCAGCGATCCGAGCCAGGCATCCACGGCGTTGATGCTCTCGGGCATCGCGGTGAAGTCGCGGCCCTGAACGACCTTCTCCACCAGTCGCAGCTTCTCCTTGGCGGCGCGCGGATCGGCATCCCAGACGGTGACGCTCGCGGTCACATAGGCTTGCCCGGCAAAGTCGGCGCCCAACTCCTGCAGGGCCAGGTCGGCGTCCGCCGCCTTGTTCGCCGCATCGGTGTCCACGAGGACCGAGGCCTCGTTGGTCATCACCTCCTTCAGGATCGCGGCGATCGACTTGCGCTTGGCGAACCACTGGCGGCGGATGCGTGTCAGCAGCCTCGTGGCGTCGGTCTTGTCGAGCAGGATCGCCCGCGTCGTCCATCGATACGGGAACGGCAGCCGGTTGAGATCGTCGAGCAGGCCTGGCGTCGTCGCGGTCGGAAACCCGACGATCGTGAGGATCCGCAGATGCGTATCGCCGAGACGCGGCTCCAGGCCGCCGGTGAGCGGCTGATCGGCGAGCAGCGCGTCGAGATAGATCGGCGTTTCCGGGACGCGGACGCGATGGCGTTTGGTCGAGACGGTCGAATGCAGATAGGTCAGCGTCTCGCCGTCATCGAGCCAGCGGCACTCCGGCATGAAGCCTTCGACGAGCTGGAGGACGCGGTCGGTGCGATCGATGAAGGACACCAGACTCTCATGCGGATCGACTCCGGCATGGTCGCGCCCTTCGTAGAGCCAGGTTTCCGCGCGCGCGGCGTCCTCGGCCGGCGGCAGATAGAGGAAAGTCAGGAAGTAGCTCGACTCGTAGTGCGTGCCCGCTTCCTCGAAATCGGCCTTGCGCTCGGCGTCGACGAGGGCGGAGGCGGCGTCGCCGAAGCGGCTCGCCGGATAGGTGGCCGCTTCGTGGCGCTGCGCCTCGACGAAAATCGCCCAGCCCGATCCGAGACGGCGGAAGGCGTTGTTGAGCCGGCCGGCGACGGCGACCAGCTCGGCGGCCACGGCTGAGTCGAGATCGGGACCGCGGAAGCGCGCGGTGCGCTGGAAGCTGCCGTCCTTGTTGAGGATGACACCCTCGCCGACCAGGGCCGCCCAAGGCAGGAAGTCCGCGAGACGGCTTGCGGTGCGGCGGTATTCGGCGAGGTTCATCATGGCTCCACCTCAGACTGTGAGATGGCCGGGGATGCGCAGATGCCGGCGGCCGACTTCCACGAAGAGCGGGTCGCGCTTCGCCGCCCAGACCGCGGCGAAGTGGCCGATGGCCCAGATGGCGAGACCGGCCAGCCAGAGCCGCAGGCCGAGCCCGACGGCGCCGGCCAGCGTGCCGTTCATGATGGCGATGCTTCGCGGGGCGCCGCCGAGCAGGATCTGCTCGGTGAGCGCTCTGTGGACCGGAACGGAGAAGCCCGGCACCTCGTCGGCGTGTTGCAGACCGCCCGCCATCAGACCAGCGCCCCGCCGCCGAAGGAGAAGAACGACAGGAAGAAGCTGGAGGCCGCAAACGCGATCGACAGGCCGAAGACGATCTGGATCAGGCGGCGGAAACCGCCTGACGTGTCGCCGAAGGCCAGCGTCAGGCCGGTGACGATGATGATGATCACCGCGATGATCTTGGCGACGGGACCTTCGATGGACTCGAGGATGGATTGCAGCGGCGCCTCCCACGGCATGGAGGAGCCGGAGGCGTGGGCGGCCGGGGCGAGAAAGACGCTGATGACCAGCGCCGAGGCGGCGGCCGCTAGGCGCTGGCGGCCGCGCGCGAGATGTCGGGTCATGCGGGAGGTCCTTTCGTGTTGTGGGGATGGGTTGCCGGGGAGATGCGGTAGTCGCCGTCCGGCCCGAGCGCGTCGACGCGGGCGAGCTCGGCGAGCCGGCGCGAGGCGCCGCGGCCGGAAAGCACGGCTACGAGGTCGATGGTTTCCGCGATCAGCGCGCGGGGGACGGTGACGACGGCTTCCTGGATGAGCTGTTCGAGGCGGCGCAGCGCGCCCAGGGCCGTGCCCGCATGGATCGTGCCGATGCCGCCCGGATGGCCGGTGCCCCAGGCCTTCAGCAGATCAAGCGCCTCGCTGCCGCGCACCTCACCGATTGGGATGCGGTCCGGCCGCAGGCGCAGCGAGGAGCGGACGAGGTCGGACAGCGTCGCGACGCCGTCCTTGGTGCGCATGGCGACGAGGTTGGGCGCGGCGCATTGCAGCTCGCGCGTATCCTCGATGACGATGACGCGATCCGCCGACTTGGCGACCTCAGCGAGCAGGGCGTTGGTCAGCGTGGTCTTGCCGGTGCTCGTCCCGCCCGCGACCAGGATGTTGGCCCGCGCCGCGACGGCTTGGCGGAGGATGGCGGCCTCGTCGCCCGTCATGATCCCGGCCGCGACATAGTCGTCGAGCGTGAAGACGGCGACCGCCGGCTTGCGGATGGCGAAGACCGGCGCGGTCACGACAGGCGGCAGGAGACCTTCGAACCGCTCGCCCGTTTCCGGCAGCTCGGCCGAGACACGCGGGCTGCCGGAATGAACCTCGGCGCCGACATGGTGGGCCACCAGGCGGACGATGCGTTCGCCGTCGGCCGCCGACAGAAGCTCTCCCGTATCGGCTAGGCCTTCGGACAACCGGTCGATCCAGAGCCGCCCATCGGGGTTGAGCATCACCTCGACGATCGCGGGGTCTTCCAGGAATCGGGCGATCGCCGGTCCGAGGGCCGTGCGCAGCATGCGCGCACCGCGCAGGATCGCCTCCGATTGCCGATGACTGGCCGCCACGTCGTCCCCGTTCGCTTGCGGGCCCTCGCGACACGCGGCCCTGGATCGGGGATGAGTAGAAGAGGCAGGAATTGCGGCGTGGCAACAACCGGCAAGGGGTCGTCGTACAGTAGCGAAGAAATACAGGCGGTCGGCGGAACGCCGGATCGTGTTTCAGTTTGAATTCGGGCTTGGCCAGGAAGCGGATGGTCCGCCGCTGGAATTGGCGAGCACCGAAAGCGGACACTCTCTTTAGCATCCCAGTTGGCCGTTAGCACACTGTCAGATGACGGAGTGCAGCCTTCCCGAGCGGACGTTGATTTCAGCGGAGCAAGACTTTGATTGGACTATACCCGCCATATCGCAGCATTGTTTCTGTAGGCCAAGCCGCTTGCTAGGGATGCAGTATTGGCGACCTCGAACAAATGACTAGCTGTTTAGATCCGCGCGTCATGGCGACGTATAGGTTCCGCGCATCCAGAACATCGGCGTTCAGGATGACCGCAGCCTCTGCTTCTAGGCCCTTCAAGAGCAGAGTGCTACCGACGGCCCGTTTGGGGAGGGGGCGGCCAACGAGGCGGTTCTGTTCCCGCATGCGAATGGCTGCATCATGGAAGGACAAGCCTTCCGTGCCGTCGCAAAGCTGGAGGGCCTTGATACAGGCGCGGAGCACCGCGGGGCGGTGGGGCGTGACGGCACCCTGCTTGCCGATCTCGACGAGTACATCGACTGCCCGTCGGTGCGACGGATCACGGACGAACGCGAGGGCGATCCCTTCGGCCTCGGTCGGTTCGGTTCGCGCCGTGCCACGTTGGAGTGCCGAGACGCGCTGAACGAAATCCGTCGCGCCCACGTTGCGCATCACGCTCTGTGCGAACTCGGCAAGCTGTTGTAGGGCCTGCGGCGACACAAGGTCGAAACGCTTTGCGAACGCAACGAGGTCTTTCAGGTCGACCGCTTCGACGGTCACCGCTCCCGGCGTCTGACTGGCGAACCGCCGCTGACTGTCGGGGCTCGTGCTGTCGCCAATGATTAGCACGCGGCCGTCCACGCCGGTCGGTCTAACCCGTGCGGCTTTAAGGCGTTTTTCGTGATCATTCGTTCCGTCGAGGTGGACCCACGTCGCACCGTCAGGCGCAGTCCGGAAGTCGACCGGCTCTCCGCTCAAGAGCTTGCCACGGGCTTCCAGTAGCCATCGCCCCAGCGGTTCGGCCCCCGCGTTGATCCAGCGCCACGGCGTCGCGAGCTCCCCCGCCAACGGAAAGCAGCCGCAGACGTGTTCGTCCCAAGTGGCCAGATCATCGCCGCCGAACCCGAAGATCGCCTGCATAGGGTCGCCGAGCACACTGGCCGGCAGCACTTGGGCCGCATAAGCAATGACGGCATGCTGGCGAATCGAGCAGTCCTGATACTCGTCTACGATGAGCCGCGCATAGCTCGCCTTGAGCACGTCGGCGACGTGGCCAGCCTTCAACAGCTTTGCGGCCGCGACTCGGATGTTCGGGTAATCTGTCCCCGGTTTGGCCAGCTTGAGAAGCTCCGGATCGTGACCGCTGCGCGTCGGGAACGTCGAGATGAGCCGCATGGCCCATCCGTCGATCGTTGAGAGCCGATATGCGTTCGACGGGACACCTGCTTTGTCTAGTCGTCCCCGCAAGGCAACAACACCGGCGTTCGTGTGGGTCAGAACGAGGACGGGCTTGCCGCCGCTGTGCCGCGTCAGCGCCTCCGCGATCAGGTGCGTCTTGCCGCATCCGGCCGGGGCCGTCACGGTTCCGCGATCGATAGCGAGCAAATCGATCTCAGATGCCGGCATTCGCGCACCATCCGAAGATGCTCTCGGCCAGATCGCGAAAGCCGGTCTCGGCGTGCGGAAGGTCCGGGCCAACGATGTCCCGCGCCGCGTCCTCCATCCAGGTCACGGACTTGAACCACCCGGCCCGCTTCGTTCGCGCCGCCGCGCCAAGGGCGGTTCGGCTTTCTGGGGAGATTCCGCCTGCTTCCGCCTCCGCCAAGATCGTAGCGAGATCCCTAGCGTTCTTGCTGGCCGACTTGATGTGCTCGTTCACCAGGTCGTCGCCGTGGAGCTCGATCGCGCGAGCCAGCAGCTTCTTGACCCCGTCATCGGACAGGCTCTGAAAAAGCTCGTCCTCCAAAGCACGGCCGTCGCGCCAAGCAATGACCTTGCCGCCTTTCACGATGAAACCGTCTTCGATGGCGGCCGTCGGCTCCTTGTCGTCGTCACGAACGACAGCAGCCCGGTATCCCAGCGCGTGAAAGGCTTTCGCTCGCGTGAACGGCCGGTCAGAATCTCCGCCGCCACAGTCGACTAAAGCCGTACCCAGCGCGGTGATGGCGTCCTTCCCATTTGCCGTCCTGTACTGGTCGAGACCCCGGATGAGACCAACCTCGCTTGCGCCTTCGCAGACAATCACCGACGGCGCGAGGAAGGCATCGGGATAGAGGCGGATCGTGCTCTGCACGCCGTCGGAGGTACCGACGTTCAACACCTCGCGGCCTTCGGGCGACCGACGGGCCACGAACAACTGGCTGCCCGAAAGCTCGCGCAACGCAACGGGTGAGTGCGTCGTCATGAAGACCTGGAGCGGCGGCGTCTTTTCCTTAGCGCCCAGCGACCCGAGAAGCCGGATGATGCGGTGCGGTTCGAGGCCATGTTCCAGCTCGTCGATTAGGATGACCGTCGACTGTGCAGCAGCCTTTCGTTGAAGGCCGGCGATCAACAGGCGAGTCGAGCCGATTCCCAATCCCCGAAGCGGGATACCGCCTTCATCGTGCAGAGATATCGTCCCGCCGCTGAACGACACGGAGTGCGCGTCCAGCATCGCCTTGATATTCTCGCCGATCGGGATGCCCAGCTCCTTGGCAGTCGTTGCCACGATGGTGAGCGTCTCGCCCAGCTGGCCTTGGGCATCTTCGCCGAAGGCGGCCCTTGCATCACGCGCGGCCTTGGCCAGAGCGGCTGCGGCGTCCGCACGCTCCTCTGAAACTCGGTTCAGCACCGAACCACGCCGCCAACCCAGATGGTAGTCCGCCAGCGCTCCGATCCGGCTCGGCGCCAGCCGTACCCGGTCACCCCAACCGAGATTTCGGCTGAGCCCTTGGGCTTCCGCCCTCTCCGACACGAGCGTCCAGCTCGGCTCCAGATCGCTGGCGACCGTCAGCCGCAGGCTCAGGACGGTTTCCGCATCCTTCTCCGGTTCATCCTCGACCTTCCCGGTCGTAGGATCGAAGCCACGAACGAACATCCCATACGCATCGAGGTTCTTCAGCGCATCATCGAGCTCGCCCAGGGTCACCGTGATGGTGATCGGCGTCTCGACATCTAGCTGATGAAAGTCCGCGTCGGTGAACTGGATGTTTCGGCGGGCACCCAAACAGAAATCTATGGCGTCGAGGATAGATGACTTTCCACTGTCACCCGGCCCGATCAAGCAATTGATGCCGGGCGATGGGTGCCAGACGAGTTCCTTGATCCCTCTGAAGTGCCTTATCTCGACCGCGCGTATCCGTGCCAATTTCCGCCCCCTCGATCATTTTGACTCCGGTTCGGCATGCGGCCTTGCCGTGGAGTGGATTTATTCCGTGTCGCGCCGCTCTTGCCGGATACTTGCCTGTGCTTGCATTGGCACGTAAAGTGGAATAGGTCGCAGCCATGACGCCTCGCAAGGGACCGCCGCGCGCGATGCGCGAGCAGGGCGGCAATCGTTTCCTCGTCGGGTCCGTTCGCCGGACTCCGCATTTCGCCGTGCAGAATGTCGAACAATCTTGCATGACGCGCCGACACCATCGCGCAGCCGCGCATCCGTTTCAAGCCGATTTCGCGCGCATCGAACCTTCGCCCGCTGGCCATCGTCCGCATCGCGGAATATGAAGACGGAAAGTCTTTTCGAGGGGAGAGGTCGATGGCCTATCGCGCGCCGGTTTCCGAAATGGTCTTCATGATGAACGCGGCCGCGGGCCTGCAGGACGGCATAGCCGACGGGACTTACGCCGATCTCGCCGACGGCATGGCCGAAGCCACGCTGAACGAGGCCGCTAAATATGCCGAGAACGTGCTTGGGCCGCTGCACCGCGTCGGCGACCAGGTCGGCTCCAAGTGGAAGGACGGCGTCGTGACGACGCCGCCCGGCTGGGTGGATGCATACAAGCAATTCGTCGAAGGCGGTTGGCAGAGCGTGACGGGTTCGGCCGACCACGGCGGCATGGGCCTGCCGCAGGTGCTGCTGGCCGGCTGCATGGACATGTGGAGCGCCGCCAACATGGCCTTCATGCTCGGCCCGGTGCTGACCTTTGGCGCCATCGACGCGCTGGAGGCGCATGCTTCCGACGAGATCAAGCACACCTATCTCGAAAAGATGATTTCCGGCGTCTGGCCGGCGACGATGAACCTAACCGAGCCGGGCGCGGGCTCCGATCTCAATCCGCTGCGCACGCGCGCCGAGCGGCAGAGCGACGGCACATATAAAATCTTCGGGCAGAAGATTTTCATCACCTACGGCGAACACGACATGAGCGACAATATCGTCCATCTCGTGCTTGCGCGCCTGCCTGATGCGCCGGCCGGCACGAAAGGCATTTCGCTGTTCGTCGTGCCGAAATTTTTTGTCAACGCCGATGGGTCGTTGGGCGCGCGCAACGACGTGCGCTGCGCGGGCATCGAGCACAAGCTCGGCATCCACGGCTCGCCGACCTGCATCATGGTCTATGGCGACGAGGGGGGCGCGACGGGCTATCTCGTCGGCGAGGAGAACAAGGGGCTCGCCTGCATGTTCACCATGATGAACGACGCGCGGCTCGCCACCGGCCTGCAGGGCGTCGCCATCGGCGAGGCCTCGTATCAGCATGCGCTGGCCTATGCCAACGAGCGCAAGCAGGGCAAGGCGGCGGGCGCAACGACGCCGCTGTCGCCGATCATCGCCCACCCCGATGTCAAGCGGATGCTGATGACCATGAAGGCGCTCACGCTGAGCGCGCGCGCGGTGGCCTACCTCACCGCCGGCGTCATCGACCGCTCGCGGCGCGCCAAGGATCCGGCGGCGCGCAAGGCGGCGGCGGAGCGCGCGGGGCTGATGACGCCCATCGCCAAGGGCTATTCCAGCGATATCGGCTGCGAGGTCGCCTCGCTCGGCGTGCAGGTGCACGGCGGCATGGGCTTCATCGAGGAGACGGGCGCGGCGCAATTCATGCGCGACGCGCGCATCGTGCCGATCTACGAGGGCACCAACGGCATTCAGGCGATCGACCTGGTGACGCGCAAACTGCCGATGAATGGCGGCGCCGTGATGAAGGCCGAAATCGCCGACATGCGCGCCACGGTCGAACAATTGCGCGCAACCAACGATCCTTCCTTCGGCGCAATGGCGCAGCGCCTCGGCGAAGGCCTCGACGCCTTCGAGCGCGCCACCGACTGGCTGCTCGGCAAGCTCGGCTCGAACGTGCAGGACGCGCTCGCAGGGGCGACGCCCTATCTGCGCCTGTTCGGCGTGATGCGCGGCGGCGCGACGCTGGGCGCGATGGCGCTGGCCGCGCACAAGGCGCGCGCGGGCGGCGACAGCGATCCGGCGCACGCCGGCCGCATCGCGACCGCGCGGTTCTTCGCGGAGAATGTCGTGGTGGGCGCGGACGGGCTCGAAGCCACGATCACAGGCGCTGCGGAATCGGTGTTGACGGCCGATCTCGCGCTGGCGGGTTGAGGTAGGGCAGCGACACGCATCGTATTCCCTCCCCCCTTGTGGGGGAGGGGAAAAAATGTCCCTACACCTCCAGCCATTCCTCGCGCACACGCGTATTCGCCGCAAATTCCGCCGGCGTGCCCTCGAACACGATGTGCCCGTGGCCCATCACATAGAGACGCCGGCTGATCTTCAGCGCGATCGTAAGTTTCTGCTCCACCAGCAGGATCGAAATGCCGCGCTCCGCGATTTCGCCGAGCAGCTTGCCGACGAGTTCCACCATCATCGGCGCGAGCCCTTCGGTCGGTTCGTCGATCATCACCAGATCGGGATCGCCCATCAGCGTGCGGCACATGGTGAGCATCTGCTGCTCGCCGCCCGACAGAACGCCCGCCGGCGTATCGGCGCGTTCCTCCAGCCGCGGAAAGATCGCGAACATGTCGCTCATCGCCCAGCGGCCGGTCTGGCGCGCGGATTTCTGGCCGAGCAGCAGGTTCTGCCGCACTGTCAGGCTCGGAAAGATGTCGCGGTTCTCCGGCACATAGCCGAGGCCCAGCCGCGCGATCTGGTGCGACTTGAGCCCGGCGATCTCGCGACCCTTGAAGCGGATCGAGCCGATGGGCGGCACGTCGCCCATGATCGCCTTGATCGTGGTGGAGCGTCCGACGCCGTTGCGGCCGAGCAGCGAAACGATCTCGCCTTCGTCGACGTGGAAATCGACGCCCTGCAGGATGTGGCTCTTGCCGTAATAGGCGTTGAGGCCGGAGACTTCGAGCAGCGCGCCCATCAATGCGCCTCCTCGCCGAGATAGGCCTCGCGCACCGCCTTGTTGGCGCGGATTTCGGCCGGCGCGCCGGTGGCGATGATCTCGCCGTAGACGAGCACGGAAATGCGGTCGGCGAGCCCGAACACCACGCTCATGTCGTGCTCCACCATCATCAGCGTGCGGCCTTCCGACACTTTGCGGATCAGTTCCACCGCCTGCTCCGTTTCCGTATTGCTCATGCCCGCCGTCGGCTCGTCCAGCATGATGACGTCGGCGCCGCCGGCGATGGTGATGCCGATTTCGAGCGCGCGCTGCTCGGCATAGGTGAGAATGCCCGCCGGCGTGTCGCGCCGCGCGGCGAGCCCGATCAGTTCGAGAACCTCGTCGGCGCGCTGGTTGGCGTCGCGCAGGCGGTCGACGAAACGCCAGATCGAATATTTGTAGCCGAGCGACCACAGCACGCCGCATCGGATGTTCTCGAACACCGATAGTTTCGGGAAGATGTTGGTGACCTGGAACGAGCGCGACAGCCCGCGCCGGTTGATCTCGTAGGGCGCGAGCCCGGTGATCTCCTCGCCCTTCAGCGCGATCGAGCCGGACGTCACGCCGATGCGTCCGCTGATGAGATGGAACATGGTCGACTTGCCGGCGCCATTGGGCCCGATGATCGCGTGGCGCTCGCCCGATTCCACCTCGAGATTGAGACCGCGGATGATCGAGGTCGGACCGAAATTCTTGCGCACGTCGTTGAGGGTGAGAGCGGCGCTCATGCCTTCTTCCCTTCGGCTTGCGCGGCGGCCCACGCGTCGTCGATGCGCGGCCAGACCAGCTTGAGGCCGAGCGCGCCGCCGGCGAACACCGCCAGCGCGACGAGCCATGCGATCGGCGAGGCGCCGTCGAAGGCGATTCCGAAGAGTTGCATCCGCGACCCTTCGCTGCCGGCCTCGACGAGCATGTGGTGCGCCATTTCGATCAGCGCGATCCCGCCCAGCACGAGCGCCGCCAGCGGAACGGCCGCCATGAGATAGGAGGGAACGAGCTTGAATATGCGCCCGCCGCGCAAGAGCGGCTGGTGCAGCGACAGCCAGCCGGCGATGCCGCCCGGCGCGAACATGACGACGAGAATGAACAGCAGGCCGAAATAGAGCATCCACGCCTTGGTGATGTCCGACAGAGAAATCTGCAGGAAGGTGATGAGCACGGCGCCGATGATCGGCCCGAAGAAATGGCCTATGCCGCCGACGAAAGTCATCAGCAGCACCTGGCCGGACGCGCCGGCGCCGATCGCCTGGCTGTTCATCAGCTCGAAATTGATCGCCGCCAGCGACCCCGCCACGCCCGCGAACATGGCCGACAGAACGAAGGCCTGGAAGCGGATGCGCTGCGTCGAATAGCCGACGAATTCCGCTCGCTCGGGATTGTCGCGCACCGCATTGGACATGCGTCCGAACGGCGTGCGGGTGAGCGCATACATCAGCACGACGCATATGAGGCACCAGGCCGCGATGAGATAATAGACCTGGATCTGCGGTCCGAACTTGTAACCGAGGAAGGGCGAGAGCTTCACGCGATTGGTGGCGATCCCGTCCTCGCCGCCGAAGAAGGAGCGCTGAATGCCGGCGAGCGCCGCGACCAGTTCGCCGATGCCGAGCGAGATCATCGAGAACACGGTGCCCGCGCGCCGCGTCGACACGGCGCCGAAAATGGCGCCGAAGAACAGGCCCGCCGCCGCGCCGACCAGCGGGATCGCCGGCAGCGGCACGCCGAACTTGTTGCGTGCGACATAATTCATCGCATGCGCCGCGCAGAAGCCGCCGAGCCCGTAATAGACCGCATGGCCGAAGGACAATAGCCCCGTCTGCCCGAGCAGCACATTGTAGGAGAGCGCGAAGATGATCATCACGCCCATCAGGCTCATCATCGTGAGCGCGAGGCCGGAGGTGAACACCAGCGGCGCGAAGGCGAGAACCAGCGCGAACAGCGCGAAGGCGAGGAAGGTGCGGGCTGTCTCGCTCACGTCTCGCGGTTCCCGAAAAGGCCGGTCGGCTTGAAGATCAAGACGAGCACCAGCATCAGATAAGGCAGAAGCGGCGCGATCTGCGCCAGCGTGACATGGCCGAGCTCGCCGAACAGCGTCGTTGCGACGGGACCGATGACATCGGCAAGCGAGCCGTTGATCGCGACCGCGAATGTCTGCACGAGGCCGATCAGCAGCGAGGCGGCAAAGGCGCCGCCGAGCGAGCCGAGGCCGCCGACGACGATGACGACGAACAATATGGGCCCCAGCAGCCCCGCCATCGACGGCTGCGTGACGAGCGCGGGACCCGCGATCACGCCGGCGAGCCCCGCGAGCGCGGCCCCGGCGCCGAACACCGCCATGAACACGGTCGGCACGTCATGACCGAGCATGGCCACCATGTTGGGATGGGTGAGCGCGGCCTGGATGATGAGGCCGACGCGCGTGCGCTTGAGGACGAGGATCAGGAAGGCGAACATGGCGACCGCCGTCGCCAGCATGAACATGCGATAGGCCGGATAGGTCGTGTCGAACAGGGTGAAGGCGACGAAGTCGAGCGACGGCGGCACGCGATAGTCGACCGGCAGCTTGCCCCAGATCATGTTGACCAGCTCTTCGATCACGAAGGCGAGACCGAACGTGAACAGAAGTTCAGCGACATGGCCGAATTTGTGGACGCGCCGCAATCCGTAGCGCTCGATCAGCGCGCCGACGACGCCGACGAGCAGCGGCGCGAGAATGAAGCCCGGCCAGAAGCCGATGCGGCGCGAAATCTCGAAACCGAAATAGGCGCCGATCATGTAGAACGAGGCATGCGCGAAATTCAGCACGCCCATCATCGAGAAGATGAGCGTCAGGCCGCTCGCCATCATGAACAGCAGCATGCCGTAGAGCACGCCGTTCAGGGTCGAGAAGAGGATGAGCTGGAGCATGGCGTCCTTGCGGCAACAAGAATCTTCGCGCTGAGGAGCGGCTCTCGCAATGCGGGAGCCGCGTCTCGAAGCACGGCGGACGCCCTCTATCCTTCGAGACGCGTTCCTGCGGAACGCGCCTCAGGATGAGGGCGCGCCGATCTTACGGCCGTTCCATCTTGCAGGTGGTCGGCACCATCGTGTCGGCAGCCGACACCTTGCCCTTCACCGTCCAGCCCCAGCCGGTGTTCTCCTCGTCGAACTTCTGGCCCGATGCGAGAGGTCCGAACGCGCGAATGTACATCGGCTGGAAGAACTGGTGGTCGTCCTTGCGCATAAAGCCTTCGCCGCCGTCGAACACCGTGAACTTCATGTCCTCGAGCTTGAGGGCGACGGCCTTCGGATCGAGCGAATTGGCCTCCTTCACCGCCTTGGCGAACATGCGCACCTCGTTGAAGGCGCGCGGATACCAGATGCCGATGCCGTTCTTCTTGCGGAACTCGGTCTCTTCCTTCTGCGCGGCCTCGGGCGCCGTGTTCGGGTCGCCTTCCACGATGTCGTGCACCTTGCCGGCAAGGCCGGTCTGCTTGATCGCGGTCGGACCGCCCGCGCCGCCGGCGTAATAGGAGAACCAGTTCGCCTGCAGGCCGGCGTCGGCCGCCGCCTTCAGCAGCAGCGCAATGTCCTGGCCCCAGTTGCCGGTAATGACCGTATCCGCGCCGGACGCCTTGATCTTCGCGATATAGGGCGCGAAATCGGTGATCTTCAGCAACGGATGCAGTTCGTCGCCGACGATCTGAACGTCGGGACGCTTCTCCTTCAGCATCGCCGCCGCGATCTTGCGCACGCCCTGACCGAACGAATAGTCCTGATTGATCAGGTAGACTTTCTTCACGTCCGGCTGCGTCTTCAGATAGGTGGTGATGGCCGCCATCTTGATCGAGGAATTGGCGTCCCAGCGGAAATGCCAGAACGAGCATTTCTCGTTGGTCAGCGCGTCGTCGACCGCCGCATAGTTGAAGTAGAGCACTTCCTTGCCGGGATTGCGGTCGTTGAACTTGGTCACGAAATCCGACAGCGCGGCGGCGACCGAGGAGCCGTTGCCCTGCGTGACGTAGCGCGCGCCGGCGTCGATCGCCTTTTGCGCCTGCACCACCGACTCCTGCGGATTTGTCTTGTTGTCGAGCGGCAGGATTTCGAGCTTCTTGCCGAGCAGCCCGCCCTGGCCGTTGATCTCGTCAGCGAGCCAGTTGAACGTCTTCAGGCCGCCCTCGCCCACCGAGGCGCCGCCGCCCGACAGCGGATCGATATAGCCGAGCTTGACTGTTTCCTGGGCGCTGGCGGCGCCGGCGACCAGCATGGCCGCGACGCAGACGCCCAAAGTGAGATGACGCATTTCCACCCTCCAATCATTGTTCATGTATTGCGCGGATATTCCCCATGCGTCACCAGCATGTCAATGACTTGAACCGAAATTCCCCAGATGAAATCCACTGCTTCCATTGGCGTCGCCATTCATCCGAACGACGGCGCCGACCCGGAAGAATTGGTGCGCAATGCCGATCTCGCGATGTACAAGGCAAAAGCGGAGGGCGGAAACGCCTATTGCCTCTTTGCGGCCGACATGCAGGCGCGCGCGCGCAGCGCAATGAGCCTCGAAGCCGATCTTCGAATGGCGCTCGCCAACGAGGAGTTCGTCCTCTACTACCAGCCGCAATTCGACGTCGCGACGAATGCGATCATCGGCGTGGAGGCGCTATTGCGCTGGGACCGTCCCGGAGTCGGCATCGTCGGCCCCGGCGCCTTCCTCCCGCAGGCCGAGGAGAACGGCCTGATCATTCCGATCAACGAATGGGTCCTTCGCAAGGCCTGCGCGGATGCGAGATTGTGGCAGCGCAATGGCTTTCCGGCGTTTCGCGTTGCAGTGAACATGTCGCCGATCCAGTTCCGCAAGAAGAACGTGCCGCTGCAGGTCGCCCGCGTCCTGTCCGACACCGGCCTGGATCCGCGCCGGCTCGAGCTGGAACTCACCGAAAACATCGTCATGCAGGATATCGACGCAGTCGCCAACGATCTGCGCGAATTGAACCGCTTGGGCGTCTCGATCGCCATCGACGATTTCGGCACAGGCTATTCGTCGCTCAGCTACATCAAGAAGCTGCCGGTCCAACGGATCAAGATCGACCAGACCTTTGTGCGAAACATGACGCAGGATCCCAACGATTCCGCAATCGTGCGGGCGATCATCACACTCGGCCGCAGCCTCGGCCTGGAGGTGGTGGCAGAAGGCGTGGAGACGTCCAAGCATCTGCAGGGCTTGCGGGATGTCGGCTGCGAGATCGTCCAGGGTTATCTGCTCGGACGGCCGGCGCCGTTCGAAGACATTTCGCCCTGCATTCCCCAAGTGGCGTGGCGTTTGAGGTGAAGATCGCCTGTATCCGAGCGCTAGACAAGGATTTTCTGCCGCAAGCGGCACCTGCGGTCGCGCAGACTGCTGGATCTGGACGGATCAGACCGCGAAGCCGCTGTTTCCTTGCCCAGGGGCGGCGTTTTTCAGCGCAGCGGACAGATCTGTCCAGCCGCTTTCGTTCAGTTTGAGCGTGGATCGCGATCATGCGCATAGCGGTGGCGCTCGCAATCGGCGGATAGCGGCGAGGATGGCGCGTACCATCGTGCCGGTGACAGCGACCTCGGCCAGCTGGAAGGTGATGGTGCGGGCGTGACGGACCACACGTGCCCCGATCTTGATCAGCTTCAGTTGCAGGCTGGTCAACGACCAGTCGGCCATGGCCTCGGGCAGCTCGATGCAGCGCAAGAAGGTGGCCAGGTTGTACGCCAGGGCGTGCAGTTGCAGCCGCACCTCATTGTCGCGGAACTTCCGGCACGACAGCCGCGTCCAGCGAAAGGCGTATTTGCCCTCTTTGATGTGCTGCTCGGCGGTGCCGCGCTGGTTGTAGAACCGCACCACCCAGTCCGGCTCCATCGGCAGGTTGGTGACGATGAAGCCGACACGCGGGAACAGTTCGCCCGGATGCCATTCGATCTTGGCGATCACCCGGCGTTCCTTGTCCCAGGACGCCGCCTGATACTCGAATTCCTCGAAGAACCGCTTGACCTTGGTCAGTGACGGCCGCCCGACAGGGCGCGTTAGCCGATGCGCGATCTTGTCCTTGAGGACCGCGTTTGCGGGCAGCCGGATGGCGTAGAAGAACCGCGCTTCTTCCAATCGCTCATAGATCGCCGGGATCGCGTAGGCAGCATCGGCCCGGAAGAACCTGCCACCAAGGTCGCGCTCCGCGTAGCGCGCAATGACGGGGTCGAGAACATCACGCCAGCCATCGGCGCTGTGGACGTTGCCATGGCGCAGGGCGCAGCGTTCCAGCATCCCGAACTGGTTGAACAGAAAGTTGGGGTGATAGCAGCTACAGTCGAAATGGCCATTCCAGGCGGACCCTTCCTGGTCGCCATGGGTCGGGCTGACCGAGCTGTCCATGTCCAGAACGATGTACTTCAGCCCGTTACGGTCATGGAACCGGTCGATCCATTGCCCGTTCAGGTCGGCCAGCGCGGCACGGTTCCCGGCCAGAGCCAGCGTCTCGGTCTCGAACCGTCCCATCTGCGATGCCGAGGCCGCTTGTGCATCGACCGCTCTGCCGCCGACAACTTGGCGCATGACCGGATCGCAGGCGAGACGGTTGGCGTCGTTGACATCCTCGTATCCGGCCAGCCGCCCAAAGACTGATTGCCGGAACAGGCCGTCGAGCCGATGGACCGTGTTCTTGCCAGAGCGAGTATCGCGCAGCGCCGCTGACGCCAAATCGGACAACCCGAGCGCGTCATCAAGCTCGCGCATCACCAGAAGGCCGCCGTCGGAACTGAGCTGCGTGCCGCGAAATTCCAGCCGCACGCGAGGGTCGAAATCCACCCGATCTGCCCGTTGCAAGCCCGCACCCTCTGGGTGATCCATGAAACGCGCCCCTCGCAGCCTTCAACACCATGTTTTATATAGGAAATATAATGGTCAGGACAGCGAAATCAGCGCCTTACTTGGGAAATGTGGGGTAAAGTGCCGCTTTCCGCGACAGATTCTTGAAGTTGGGTAGGCAGGAGCACTCGAGCGCGCGCTCTCGCCCGATTAAGTCTACGACTTCGTCGCCGCATTCGGCTGGAATGCGCATTCGACCGTGCCGCAGAGCCAGATAGACGACGTCAGCAGCCAGGCGCGCACCAAGGCTCCGCATCACGCTGGGATGTCGCAGGAGGTCGATGGACCAACCCGGTTCCTCGCCATCCATGAGCTCCGCTGCCCGAACGCGGCCCTTTCGTTCATCGACGACGGCTCGAAAGCTCCGACGCGCCGCGATCGCGATCGTCGCGGCCTCCCCGTCATCCAGAGAAGGCGAGCCACCGGACAGAGTAGTGAACAGCTCGTACTCCGCGTCGGTCATGCCGATGACGGTGACCTTGCCGCGTGTGATGAGGTCGTGAAGAAAACTCTGGTCTCCGTTCCTCCGGCTCGTCTCGTGGTCGAGCTCCCCGGCCACGACGTCGGGGATGACGATGTCATTCGTGATGGCCGTCAACACCCGCTCGCCGTAGGTGCAGGCATGCAGGTTGATCAGGACGCTCGTGTCGAGGACCAGCGGCCTGCGATCGTCAGCCAGGGAGCTTGAGAAGGTCATCGGTCACGTTTTCCTCAAGCTCGATCTTGTCAATCAGCTCGCGCACCTCCACACGGCGCATTTTCAGCAGCTCGGCCAGCTGCCCTTCCGACATGATGCCACGCTTCCATGCCGCGTGCGCCATGAGGCTCATCCTGTGGGAGACCGGCCGATTGGCGTCGGTCTTGGACAAGTCTACCCGCTCTGCAGCGTCTCCAAGTACCTCCCGAGCGTGGTAGTCTTTGATTCCTCCCTTCATCTTGAGCCATTCCCACGCCCCTTTCTTCAGGAGCTCCAGCTCCTCGAGGCGGCGCACACATGCCTCGCGGGAGATGTTGTACTGGTGCGCCAGCAGGATGACGTGCCGACGGGTGAGCATGTCGGCGCCTGCCGTCAGTTGTTTGAAACTCTCTGAGAAGCTCTTGCGCGGCGTCAGGAAAGCGCGGCCGAAGGCATTCGCATAGCGCTCGTCGCGGGACAGGAACTGCTCGTCGTCCTCCAGGACCTCGGGAACGCGGCGCGTCCCTACGAAATGCCCGACCTCATGCGCGGCGGACTGAACGCGCCGCTCCAGGGGATGATTGGCGTTCAGCAGAATGCAGGCACCGACGGCGTTGTCATAGGTGAACAACCCGGCGACCTTCGATTTGGAGGACAGCCGTCGCTGATACAGGCGGATGCCGAGATCGAGCTCGATGATGGAGAAGATGTCGCCGATCGGACCGGCACCCAGCCCGAGCCAGTCGCGGAGCTCTTGCGCGTGCTTTTCGGCAAGCTCGACCACGTCGCCCTGGTTGATCCCCTTCTCTGGCGGGTAGTGCCGCCGCCGTTCGATGCCGAGGACGTTTTCGAGCTCCACCTCCGCTTTCACCAGGTCATTGAGAAGCTCTACCGCTTCGAGCGTATGGTCGTCTTCCGTCTCCCGCATTTTGCGAAAACGGGGCACCAGATCGGTGTGGACCGCTTCCCGTCGCAGAAGAGCGTTGACGGAAAGACCGTAGTGACTGGCAAGAAGCTGCAACTCCTGTATCCGGACCCTCCGCGTGCCCTTTTCAATAGACACGAGGGTCGGACGCGACATGCCGATGACCTCGGCCGCCTGATCTTGACGGATGCCCGCATTCTCCCTCGCCAGGCGCAGGCGCCGACCGATTTCCTGCGCGCTCAGTTCATTCAGATCGGCCACGGCGCCCTCCCTTCGTCCAGCTCCTCAGGAAGCTTTGTTCTCCTTGGGCGGCCATGAAGGCGCGCCATTCCTTCGCGTGCGTCAGCAACATGTTCCTTATTTTCTTCAAGACTTCTTCCTGTGGCTCCACGGTCGCACGCGCGATCTCGAAGGCATGAACCTTCAAGTCCGCATCGGGGAGGTCGGCCATATCGGCGAGCTGCTGGAGGTGCCGAGCCCCGACGCTGCCGTATTCCGCCATCGTTCGGCTCAGGCGGACTTTGCTCCTGCCGGGAAGGGCATTCCGAAAGGCCGGACCGGTGAGATCGGCGATGACGTAGGTGTGTGCCGGCTCTTCTATTTCGGCGGCATGCATGCTCATCCGGCGAAGAAGACATGCGGCGCACAGGCCACACTGCAGCAGCTTGCCGTCCATCTTCGCGTTCCAGCGCTGCTGCCAGCACGAGCGGGTTTCGAACAACTCGTCGACCGCCTTGTTCGTGGCGCGCCGGAAGGCCGAAATCGTCTCGCCCTTCGTGTTCCAAAGGCGCGGTTGGTCATAGCGAACGTCATGCCCGAGCACCGCCTTGACGAAACGTTCCATCTTGCGGAAGTACGTTGGGTGGTTCCGGTAGTCCGCATACACATTGTGCAGGGGCAGGAGCACCGGGCCGAGCGCACCTTGACCGCTTTCGGGGACCACGATCCTGTTCAACCCCGTCAGGTGCGCGGCGATGGCCGTCACGGCGGCGAACTTGAAGCCGCGCGAACGTACGCTGCTTTCTCGCGATGACGGCACGTCGACCCGAAACGGGATTTGATCGAAAGGCTCATCGCCCGCCTTCAACGCATGGCGGTGTTTCGTCACGCGCACACAAACGGCGTCGCTTCCGTTCCCGGACACCTTCGAGACGCAGCGGGAATCCAGCCCATCGCTATACGCGATGACGAAACTGCGCTCCGTACCGAACGGAAGTGACCGCTGTCGCGCCCCGAGGACGCTCCGACCCTGCCATGGGACAAATGTGAATTGCCAATCGTCGCCCGTGAGGTGCCTCAGCGCCGCCCGAAGGCTTGCTTGCACCTCGAGTCGTTGCCACGTCGCCACTTCGACAACGGGCACGGTGATGTTGAAGTCGCGTGCCCACCGACTGATCCGCCTTGCGGTTCGGCGATCAGCGTATTCAATCGCAGCACTGACGACCAGAAGGTCGTGGTGGATCGGCTTCCAGCCGTTGTAATCGTAGGTGTCCAGGGAATCAGGAACGAACGCGATTTCCTTGCCGATTTCGGCGATTGCTCCCGAATGGGGATGGACCCGAATGTGCCTCTGCCCTTCCTCGACAACGCGCAGCGTCAAGTCGTAAGGCTTGGGACTGGTCGCATGAGTATTCACAAGCGGACCATCCCTTCGTCGACGCTGTCGTTTCTACCCAAGTCATTCTCAAAGGCGTCCTTCCTGCCCCCCAACAGAGCGTCACGGACCTTCCCGCTTTCCACTGCGTCGAAAGCGGCATCGATTTTCTTGCGCGCCTGCTCTGCTTCGCTCCGGCTCATCTCGCCCGCTTCCTGAGCGCGAATACACTCTTCGTGGAAGCGGTTTCGGGTTTCCCCGATGTGCGTGTCGATGGCGGCGTCGAGTGCTGGCGCGATGGCGTCGCTAAGGAGCGTGTCGTTGGCAGCCCGATACAGAAGTTCCTTCTGGAGCGCGTCGAGGAACGGCGTCTTCGCGCAGTGATCGAAAATGGCTTCGACCGAACCAAGCGGATCGAGATCCAGCTGACCCCGGCCAATATGCGCATCGAGTTCGTGAAGCGCCTTGGCGTGCTCCGTGGTGACCAGATGGCGAGCCAGCGCGTCCGAAGCAAATGCGCCACATTCCCCTAGAGATGCCGCATCGTTCTGCACTGCCTCGGCAAGCCGCTTCCAGCAGCCCCCAAGCTTCAGGTTCTTGAATGGACCATCAGTCATGACAACCTCCGGCCCCCACAATAGGCTAATATCTGACATTGTCAATCTTGTGGTTGTTTTTACTGACATTGCCCGACACGATGGCAGCTGCTGGGCAAATGGCGACGGTGCGCCTCCGTGAACCGAAGGCTGACTCATCGCCCCCCAACGATGTCCCAGCTGAAAGCTCTGCATTTTCGCTGGTAGAGGGATGACCTTTGAACGCAGAGAGGGGTCAGGGCGACGGATGACGCATCATGAAGCCACGCTCGCCTTCGCCATCCGCGAGCTCCCGGAACTAGACTGGCAGATCGGACGACTTGCGCCGCCCGGAGCAAGCGCTGGCGATGTCCGCTTTTGGAGGTGGGTCGGGACCGTGCCAATGACCGAGACGGGGGCGCATAGCCGCCGTTCAGTTATATGCCCGAATGACCGCTTTCTACACCGGCCGTGCCGCGGTTCTAAAGCCGAGTGATGTCGACGGTCGGCTTTCGAGGTGGGGCAGCGGGATGCTGATGATCGAGGTTCCCACTGTCATGCTCCTAGAATGTCTTCCGCCGAAGCGGCCGGTTGATCCGTTTCTCCAGCGGCAACATCGTCTGGAATCTCCTTGAGGAAGCTCTGTCCCTTCTGGAGACGCTGCCCGAGGGTCTCGATGAACCCCTCGTAGCGCTCACGTCCCTTGATTTGCGCGGAGGCATGGGCGTCGTTCGGCAGCGGCGGCGTGATCGTCAGCCAGAAGCGCACGAAGAGCGCGAGCGTCTCCGCGGTGATGTCGAGGTTGCGCTCGATCCGCTGGACCTGGCGAGAAAGCCGGTCGAGGCGTCGCGTGAAGGCGGCTTCGCGCTTGTCCGCCCCGTCGGGGGACAAGAAGGAGGCGACGGCCGCCTCGACGATCGCCGAACGCGAGAGCTTCTTGCGGTCGGCGAGATCGGCGATCTGCCGCAGCATCTCGGGCGGGAAATAGACGTTCATCCGGTCGCGCATGGCTGCCTCACATGTCGATGCCGTCATTGGGATCGAGCGCGACCGCGCGGGCGATACCTCGCATCTGCCGGCGGAGGATCTGACCCCGCCGCGCCGTGTCCTCCGGTGCGTCGTCGAGGACGATGGTGAACTCCTCGGCCGGCGTGGGCTCGCTGGTCTCCTTCGCGATGGCGACGTGATCGGGAAGCTCCGGTTCGCGCCGCAGGCCGCTGTTGGCCGCGTCTTCGGCCTTCTCGATCGCGTCGAGTAGCACGGCGTCGGGATGCTTCGGCTCGAGGTCGGACCACCCGTCCTTGCGCTGGGTGCGGCCGCATCGGCCGGGATCGGGCGCCGGCAGCACACGCTCGGTGAAGCGGCGATCCTCGTAGTAGCGGGCCTTCTTGGCCCGGATGGGATGCACCCCAGCCGCCATCACGATCTCGTCCGTCGGCGGGAGCTGCATCACCTCGCCGGGGGTGAGCAGCGGCCGGGCGGTTTCGGAGCGGGAGACCATCAGGTGACCGAGCCAGGGGCTGAGCCTGTGCCCGGCATAGTTGCGCATCGCCTTCATCTCGGTCGCGGTGCCAAGCGCGTCGCTCACCCGTTTCGCGGTCCGCTCGTCGTTGGTCGCGAAGCTGATGCGGACGTGGCAATTGTCGAGGATCGAATTGTTCGGGCCGTAAGCCTTCTCGATCTGATTGAGGGATTGCGCGATCAGGAAGCTCTTCAGGCCGTAGCCCGCCATGAAGGCCAGCGCGCTCTCGAAGAAGTCGAGCCGCCCCAGGGCGGGAAACTCGTCCAGCATCATCAGCACGCGGTGACGCCGGTCTTTGGCGTGCAGGTCTTCGGTCAGGCGGCGCCCGATCTGGTTGAGCACCAGGCGGATCAGCGGCTTCGTGCGGGAGATGTCGGATGGCGGCACCACGAGATAGAGGGTCGCTGGCCTGGCGTCGGCGATCAGGTCCGCGATCCGCCAGTCGCAACGCCGTGTCACCTCCGCGACGACGGGATCGCGATAGAGGCCGAGAAAGGACATCGCGGTGGACAGGACGCCGGAGAGTTCGTTCTCGCTCTTGTTGAGCAGCTCGCGCGCCGTCGAGGCGACGACGGGATGCGGACCGGCTTCGCCGAGATGCGGCGTCGTCATCATCGCCTTCAGCGTCGCCTCGATCTCCCGGCGCGGGTCGGATAGGAAGGCGGCGACGCCGGCGAGCGTCTTGTCCGTCTCCGCGTAGAGGACATGGAGGATGGCGCCGACGAGAAGCGAATGGCTGGTTTTCTCCCAGTGGTTCCGCTTGTCGAGCGAGCCTTCGGGATCGACCAGCACGTCGGCGACGTTCTGCACGTCGCGCACCTCCCAGTCGCCGCGGCGCACCTCGAGCAGCGGGTTGTAGGCGGCCGACTTGGGGTTGGTCGGGTCGAACAGGAGCACCCGGCCGTGCTGTGCGCGGAAGCCGGCAGTGAGTTGCCAGTTCTCACCCTTGATGTCGTGAACGATGGCGGAGCCTGGCCAGGTCAGAAGCGAGGGCACGACGAGGCCGACGCCCTTGCCGGATCGGGTGGGCGCGAAACAGAGAATGTGCTCGGGACCGTCGTGACGGAGATAGTCCCGGGCGAGCTTGCCGAGGACGACGCCGTCGGGTCCGAGCAGACCCGCCGTCTTCACTTCGCGCCGTTCGGCCCAGCGCGCAGAGCCGTATGTCTCGACGTTCTTCGCCTCGCGGGCGCGCCAGACGGACATGCCGATGGCGACGGCGATGGCAATGAAGCCGCCGGACGCCGCGATGTATGCGCCTTCGACGAAGATCGGCGGCGCATAGGCGTCGTAGAAGTACCACCACCAGAAGAAGGCCGGCGGATAATAGACCGGCCAGCCGGCGAGCTCGAACCAGGGTGCGCCGAGCTGAGGCTGGAAGCCAAGCCGCCAGGCCGTCCACTGCGTCGCCGCCCAGGTCGTGAAGAGCACGATCAGGAAGACGGTGGTGATTTGGCCCCAGAGGATCTTCGTCGCGGACACGAGCCCTTCCGTCGATGGTGAACCGATCGACGAGGACTGTTCACGATGCTCGGAAACGCAAGTTCCGTCGGGATGCGATCGTGGAAACGGATAGAAATACAGGCTCTGGCGAAAGCCTCATGACTCGCCGGCGCGGTCGAGCACGGCTTTCACCACGCTCGCCGACAGGAAATAGCCCGACTGCCGCCACTGATCGAGAATCGGTGCCACGGCGGGAACCAGGCCGCGCGTCTTGGCGGCGAGCAGAAGGCCGGCGCTGCCGATCACGGTGATGCCCCTGCGCTTCGCCACCTGCCGGCCGAGACGCTCATCCATCAGGACGGGGCATTCCAGGGCCGAGGCCATGTGGATGGCAGCCAGTTCGCCGGCGTCCAACCCCGCGAGTTCATCGCCGGGATCGTCGCTCGGTCCCTTGGCGTCGGGCCGGACGTGGATCTGCCCCGTCTCCACGGCGGCGCGAACCGCCCGGGCTCCGGGCAGAGAAATCTCCACCGTGCATTCCGCATAGACGGTCTCGGGGATGACGACTTCTTCGACGAGTGCGGTCAGCACGGGGAGGAGCCCGCTCTTCGCGATCACGATCAGCGGCGAGGCATCGGAGACGATGAGCTTCACCGATCATCCGCCTCGAGCGCCGCCAACTCCTCGTCGACTTCCTCGGCCGGATAGTCGACCGCCGGGACGCCCATGGCGCCGAGATGCTTGATGAAGGCCTCGATGGGGAGATCAGCCAGCTTCGCGGCCTTGGCGAGGCTCACCGCCTTGTCGGCGAAGAGGCGGACCGCCATGGCGACGGCCACACCCTCCTTCAGAAGATGCTCGTCCATGGGCACGGCGACGAAGAGCGGCCGCCCGTGCTTGGCGACGATGGACAGATGACCGGCCTCCGCCTGGCGCACCAGCTCGCCGCTGCGCTCGCGCAAGTCGCGTATCGAAAAGGTCTCCATGGGGAGGCTCCAAATTTGTTCCCCAAATTGATAGCACATTGTTCTGCTCCTATCCATGAATTTCCCTCCTCACAGGCTGAGCCCCCGTTTGCGGCCAATGCTCCATTCTATGCCGCCTCCGTCCTTGGCGACGCCGGCGATGTGCTGACCGAGCCTGCGCTCGATCTCGCGGGACCAGGGCACGAGCTGGAAGCCGAGCCCGTTGTCGATCATCGCGAAGCGGCCGGAGGCGAGCGTCAGGCGCTGGCGGTAGATGCCGGTGACACGCTCGCCGGCCGCCGCCTTCATGTGCGGCAGCCCGGTCTCGGCCGAGAGCTGCGCGCCGACGGCGTCCAGCTCGCGGCGACGCAGGGTGCTGATCAGGTCGCGCTGCAGGATGATGCGCTGCCCGCTGCGGCGGGCGAGGCCGTGGTCGGCGAGATGTTCGGCGCGCGCCTGGATAGCGTCGCGCGCCTCCCGCCCGAACCCGCCGGTCGAGAGCGGCATGGGCTCGCGCTCGACCAGGCGATGATCGAGCCAGGTGGCGCCGGGCGCCGTGATCTGCCGGCCGAGATCGAGATCCGAGCGGTTGGCGAGGACGAGCGTCGGCCGTTGGTCGTCCGCCCCGCCGAAGCGCCTGACCTCGACGATCCCGCCTAAGGGCGGCGCGTGCTCGAACGCCCCGATCCCCCGGAAGCGGACATGGTGGGCGCGGCCGTCGGTGCCGTCGATCACGGCGTAGGCTTCCCCGGAGAGTTCATCGTGCAGACCGCGATCGACCAGCCGACCGACGATCGGCGAGGCCGCGCTGCCGCTCTCGATCACATAGTCGGCCACGCCGCGCTCCTGGCCGCGTTCGGCGAAGGCGCGGTGCATCGTCTTGATGATGTCGCCGCGCATGCCGAGATCGCGCAGTTGCTTCTGTGCTTCGAGCCCGACCATCCATTCGCCGGGTCCGGTCGATGCGGCGAGGCCCATCTTCTCCAGATGCTGGAGCCGGCCGATCATGAGGCGGCGCATCTGGGAATCGGAAGCGCCCGGCGTTTCGGGGCGCAGATCGAGATAGCCGATGTCGTCCGCGGCGATGCGGATCTCGACATCGAGGCGGGTCCAGCGTTCCGCGGTGATCTCCCGCTCCAGCGCGTTCCGGATCTCCTGCTCGGGCCTAGGGCCGAGCTCGATGGAGACGAGATCCTCGGCCCGGGACCGCAGGCCGCGGCTGATGTAGTCGCGGGAGATGACGAGGTCCGCGCCCGTGTCGTCGACGCCCCGCACCAGTAGATGGACGTGGGGATTGTCGGTGTTCCAGTGATCCACGGCGACCCAGTCCAACTTGGTGCCGAGATCGGTCTCCATCTGGCGGGTGAGGTCGCGGGTGAAGGCGCGCAGGTCGGTCATGTCGCCGGCGTCCTCGGGCGAGATGATGAATCGGAAATGGTGGCGGTCGTCCTTGCCGCGCTCCGCGAAGGCGCCGTCGTCGGCGCGGTCGCTGCCGGCGTCGAACATCACGCCCTTCTCTCCGTCCCGGCTGACCCCATCCCGCTTCAGGTAGGAGAGGTGCGCGGTGAGCGGCGCGGAGCGGAAGGCGCGACCCCGGTGTCTGGCGATGCGCGCCTTCACCACGACGCGACGTGCGGAGCTGAACAGGCGCGTGCGGCTGAAGCTGATGCGCCCCCGTCCGAAGGTCGAGCGGCCATATCCCGCCTTGCGCGAAGCAGCGGTCCCGCTCGGGACATGGCCCGCGCGCTTGGCCGCGCGGAGCACCTGGTTGATGAAGCTCTTGGGTCTGGGAGCCCGCGTCGAGCCGATGCGTCCGGGCCTGATGCGGAAGTCGCTGTCGCCGTCGCTCATGGCCGGGCTCCGGCGGGCATTCGGCGCCCCGGTGCCGAAAAGAGAGTTGAAATCATTGGCGAAAGCGCCCGCCGCGGCACGCGTCCCGACCGACCGGCACGCGAAAAGCCATGCGAAAGCAATGGCTTGCGGATGCGTAGCGAGCCGCTTTTATCTCGCCGTCGAGTGGTCGCGTGGACCGCTCCCTGGCTGTTTCCCGCCCTTCCTTTCCGGCAGCACGCCACGATGCGCCATACCGCGAACGCGCTCATGGACGCTCTCCAAGGCTCGATCGAGCGACGAAAATCTCGTCGTTTGACGGGCGCGTGGGGCTGTCGACGTGTTCAGAACCCGCGGCGCGATCGACTTCCGATCGGCGGCCGTCCTGCACGCGATCAGCGCTTCCGCCGCCATCGGCGCGCGCGACGAACAACGGCGAGCGCATCCAGGCGAGCGGATCGGGCGCAGCGGTGACGACGCTGCCGGGCAGCGGGTGGCTGCCGATCAGCGGCGCCAGCGCGGCGACATAGGCGATGGTTTCGGCCGGCAGCGGGCGGCCCGATGACAGGTAGTCGTCGTAGCGTGCGGGACCCGCATTGTAGGCCGCGAGGAAGCCGGGCGCGCCGTAGCGATCATGCATTTCGCGCAGGTAGGCGGCGCCCGCGAGGATGTTGTCGCGGGGATCGTAGGCATCGGCGCCGAGCCGATAGCGCGCCCGCAATTCGATCCATGTATCGGGCATGATCTGCATGAGACCCATCGCGCCCTTGGACGATACGGCGCGCACACGACCGCGGCTTTCGATGCGCATCACCGCCCATATCCAGCCCTCGGGGATGCTGAAGCGCCGCGCCGCCTCGGCCACGAACACGGCATAGGGCGAGACTTCGCCAGACACCGCGGCGGGTTGCGCCTGCGCATGAGATCGCGCCGGTATCGCTCCGGTGCAGACCAGGCCGGAAAGGAGAAGAAAGGTCACATGGCGGGTGGCCAAGGACCGACGGGCGGCGCATGGACGGCGCGGCGCTGACATCGGTCAGTCCCGCTCGCCGCGCTTGGGCGGGCGGTTCCAGTGCAGGCCCCAGGCGGTCTTGTCGTCGGATGACTGGAACAGGTTGGCGCGCAGCGGATGACCGAGAGTCGGGTCGTCGATCTGAAGCGAGACGTAGTCGCCGGCCTTCTCGCCGGTGCGCTTCCAGGCCGCGCCGACTTCCGGCCCCTCGGCATCGAAGCCGATGTGGATGCGATAGTCGGGGGCGTTCTCGGCGTCGGAATGCTCGGCCGGGACAAGCACGAGTTCGGCATCGAGGATGAGCGTGCGGATGTGGCCGGAATAACCGTTTCGCGTGCGCGTGAACTGACCGATCAGGGACATCATATCCTCCGTGGCTGTGCGGTGAGAGGGTTCGTGGGCACGCCGTCACCGCGTCGGCGCGCGCCACACGAAGCGGCCATCGCCGTCTTCATCGGTGTAGAGAGGGGCGGCCCGGCCAATCACCGACGCGGCCGGGAGGGGGCCGAAGTAGCGGCCATCCAGGCTGTCGCGGACCTGCCAGTTCATGAGGAAGAGTTCGGAGGGTGCGACGGCGCGGCACCCGCGCCAGACCGGCAGCGGGCGGCCCAGGCGATCGCGCTCGAGGGCTTCGCCCATGTCGATGCCATCGACGGTGATGCGCGCGCCCGAACGGCAGACCCGTTGCCCGGGCACGGCCGCTACGCGCTTCATCAGAGGGACGCCGCGCGGCAGGTAGCCGCGCTCCGACAGGAATGTGGCGAGCGGCTCGGGCGCATCGACCGCGACGAGGTCCGTCACGTCGAGCGGCGCCGATGGCTCGATGCCGTAGAGCCCGATCGGCGCGCTCGCCGAGGCGTTCCAGACGAGCTTCGGCGCGATGGGAACGAGCGACAGCGCGCCGATCACCAGCACAGTAAAGGTGGTCGTCGTGACATAGCCGCGGCGCGTCATGGCGCGGCCCTTCGACGGAGCAGCCAGGCGCGATGCTGTTCGCGGGTGTAGCGGCGCGGCGTGTCGGCGACGGCGAGGCGGTTGTGGACGTGGCGCCAATAGTCGGGCGCGGCGTCGGCGGGATCGATGCCGAGCGCCTCGATGGCGTCGATCAGGATCAGCACCGACTCGACGGACGGCCAGCCGTTGACCTTCAACAGGATGTCGCCGCCCGGGCGGACGAAGGGCAGCGTCTGGTAGGGCTCATGGGCGCCGACCGCGCGCACGATGTCGATGCGGGAAACGACGGTGCCGAAATCGTTGGCCGCCCAGCGGACGAAGGCGAAGACGGCGCCGACCGGGAAGGAGAGAATGCGGCGACGCCGGTCGAGGATCCGCTCTTCGACGTCACGGCCGAAGCGGATCCAGTGCTCGATCTGTTTCTCGCGCCAGACCAGCTCGACATGCGTGAGGTGAGCGGGGGCCGCTCTCGACGATGATGGCGCGCGGGAGGCCTGACGGTCAGTCATGGCGCGTCTCCGCGACTGCGAATTCGCGCGACAGCAGCTCCCGCAGCATGTCGGCGACGGTGACGCCGCGCTGAAACGCGGCAACCTTGATGCGACCGCGCAGCTCGGGCGTGATGTCGATGGTCAAGCGGGCGGTGTAGGCCGGTGCATCGAGCCGGCGGCCGTGCGGATCGTCGGCCGCCTTGATCCAGCTCTCGGGATCGCCCGGGCGTGCGGCGAAGCTGCGCCTGGTCATGGTGCGAGCCTCCGAACCTCGGCGGAAAGCGCGACGATCTCGCGCGCGCCTGGACTGTCGACATCGAGCTCAGCAACGAGACGGCCGGTCTGCGCGGCTTCAGCGAAGGCGACGCGCTGACCGACCGCGCTCGCGAGCACCGGCGGATCGTGGTCGGCGAGCGCCTGCGCCGTTTCCCGTGCGATGACGGTGCGCGCGCCGCAGCGGTTGAGGGCGAAGCGGGCGATGAGCTGGGGGCGATAGATCTGTGCTTCGCGAAGCAGCGCCAGCATCTCGGCCGAGGCCCATCCGTCGAGCGGCGATGGCTGCACCGGGATGAGGACGAGGTCGGCGGCGAGCAGCGCCGAACGCATGAGCCCGGCGACCCGCGGCGGGCCGTCGATCACGACATGGTCGGCGTCGCGGGCGAGCTCTGGTGCTTCGCGGTGCAGGGTGTCGCGCGCGAGGCCGACGATGCCGAAAAGGCGCGGCAGGCCTTCACGGGCGCGCTGCTCGGACCAGTCGAGCGCGGAGCCCTGAGGATCGGCATCGATGAGGATGACGCGCTTGCCCTGGCTGGCCCATGCGCCGGCGAGATGCAGCGCGAGCGTCGTCTTGCCGACACCGCCCTTCTGGTTGAGCAGCGCGACGATCATGACGATGCGCCTCGCTTGCGGCGAGGTTGTCCACCGTCTGCCGGCCCCAACAGAAAGTTAGAATCATTGTTAGACTCTAAGTTAAGGCCGGGAATCGCCGTTTCAGGCCAGAGGGTTAGCTGCGATCGGTGCGCCCGAAGTCCCGATAGGGCTGCGCCCGAAGTCCCGATACCGTTTGCGCCCGAAGTCCCGAGCGTATCCACAGCGCCATCCACAGGTCCTGTGGATAGCCTGGCGGGCAGGATGCGCAGCAGCTCCCGCCGCCCTTCGCGCTCCAGCAGCAGGCGATAGCCCGGCAGCGGTTGCCGGGCGACGATGCGGCGGATGTCGATGGCGAAATCGGAGACGCGCGCCAGGCTGCCGGATTTCGCGTGCAGATGCGCGACCTCGAAGGTCCAGCCGGTCGCCTGGCGGCCGGCATGCTTGCGCGCGACGCGGTAGAGCCAGCGCTCGATGCCGCCGGTCAGACGAAAATAGGCCGGGTCGATCGCGAGGACCAGCGAACGGTCGATGACGCCGCGGTAGAGCCATTCGGGCAGGACGAACTCCATCCCCTCGACGCGGCCGTCGCGCGTGCTGCATTCCTCCCATTCGTTGATCCAGGAGAATTGCTGGCGCCGCCACTGCGCGCCGTTGCGGATCGTGGTGCGGATGACGGTCGCCTGCAGGCGTGTCAGGGCGCCCTTGAGGAGCTTGTAGTCGCGGGCGCCGGTCTCGCGGCCGATGGCGGTCAGAAGCTGGTAGGGCGTGAAGCGCAGGAAGCGCGAGGTCTTGAAGCCCTGGTTCTCCGCTTCGACGATCTGGCTGGCGGCCCAGATGAGCACGTCCGCATCCCAGATGGTGGCCATGCCGTGCTCGGGCACGGCGAACACCTCGACGCGGACGTCGCCCGCCTCATAGAGGATCGGGGTGGTGCGCTTGGCCTTGGCGAGCGAAAAGAACGGCCGCTCCATGAGGTCGCGCTGGTCGCGCGGGCTCGCATCGCCGGCAGCGACGATGAACGGATCGAGCTGTTCCCGTTCGCTCGAGATGTGGAGGCGCCGCCGCGAAGACATCTGTGGGGCTCAGCGGGCGTGGCGGCCGCCACCGGCCTGCGGCAGCGGTTCGTGGCGCTTCGCCGGAAGCACGCTGCCGCGCGGATCGGAGGTGGAGGTGACGAAGCCGCGATCGGCCCAGGCGTGAAGGTCTTCGAGGGCATAGACGACGCGTCCGCCGAGCTTGCGGTAGGCGGGGCCTGTGCCATAGGTCCGGTGCTTTTCGAGCGTGCGGTCGGAAAGGCCGAGAAAGCGCGCGGCTTCGGGGGTGCGGAGAAAGCGGTGCGGTTCGCCGGCGCCTTTTGGTGCCATGATCGGGCCTCCGTGGGTGCGATGGAACCGCTGGCGACCAGCGGCTAACGGCGGCTACCGTGGCGGACAGCGCTTTGGCGGAGGGAGTGGGAAGTTGACGGGCGCCAAGTTTCCACACCGCGCCTATCGGCGGCGGCGATGGCTCAGCAGCCGGCGATAGTCGCCGGAGATCATGGCGAGGCCGCCCTTGATGAGATTCATGACAGCGAAGCGACGCGACGAGGTCTTCCAGGGCTCGTCGGCGAGCTGGCGCGCGCCGAACAGGACTTCGGCGATGTCGCGATGACTGGCGCCGCTCATGTGACCGTCCACGGCCTGCAACATCCGGCGGGCGCGCTGGAGTTGCTGGCGGGTCAGCCGTGTGTCGGGCGGTACGGCGCGGCCATGCAGCGCGCTCAGCAGCCGCGTGACGCTTTCGATCCGACCGAAGCCGTCGAGGTCGAGCGGAACCACGGCGACGAGCGGCTGATCGGATCGCACGCCGGCGAGACGCAGGAGCGTGAGGTGCTGGCCGTTTGCGAGGGGGTGGTGGAAGTGGTGGCCGTGCTCGTCGACGCGTTCGGTGGAGCCGACCTCAGCAGGCAATACGCAGACGTCCGATGACAGCACGGCCGGCGTCGCGATCAGGATGACGACGCCGGTATCTTCCTTCGGGATCCAGAACAGCTCGGCCTTTTTGGCGTCCAGTGATGGGCGAACCGGGAAATCGAAGACCCCAGCGCTGCTGCGCGGTCTCGTTCAGCGGACGGGAGGCGCCGGCTGTCTCGACGACATCGGCGTAGTCGCGCTGGTAAGCCTCGTTCCTGCGCAGCCACTCCCACGCCAGTTCCGGCGACACGAGCTGTTCGACGTAATCGTATCGCTCCGTCGAGCGCCATTGCGAGACGTCTGGGGTCATCGGAATCCTCCGCCAGCTTCGCAAATCTGATGACGAGGATTCCGGTGATCGCGCGGAATCGGAAGCCGGAGAATTGAGATTGGGCGATGCCGGCGCGGCATCGCCCTCGCCATCACGATTTTGGTCGCTCGTGCGCGAGCAGGCGATAGCCGTGCTCGGTCATCCAGCGCGCCCTGGCCAGATGGCTATCGTGGATGTGGCGGGCGCGTTCGGGATTCTGATCGGGATCGATGCCGAACAAGACGGACACCGCTTCCTGCCAGGCCGCGCCGTCGGTGGCGGCGTCGAGCAGCCGCAAATAGAGTTTCATGTGGGCACGGTCATAGTCGGTGAGCGTCGCGCTTTCAGGCGGCTGATCAAGGAAAGCGGCCTGAGTCACGATGCCCCACCTGGATTGGAACGGTCCCCACCGATCCGTGAATGGCTCACCATAGACCGCTCGCCCTGCAACGGAAGCGCCGTCTCGCGCCAAACGCCATCAAGCCGTGGCTCGCCCCTTGTTGCGAGTTCGCGGATGACGGTTGCCGCTATCGGTCTTGCGCGCATGGACCAGCATCACCCCTTCACCCTGGTCGGACAGCAGCAGGACGATCCCGTTTCCTTCGAGCGCCCGTCGCACCTGATCGCGTGTGCTCTCGTACACCTTCAGGTCACTCTCGGACTCGAGGCGTTTGAGAGCAGTTAGCGATATTCGGGCCTCGTCAGCGAGCGTCTCTTGTGTCCATCCCAGCAACGCGCGTGCGGCCCGCGATTGTCGGGCGGTGATCATGCATGATCACCTCCCACCCGGGCCTGAACGCACGCCAGAACTACGGCTATTTTAGTCGCTCTTTGGCTTTCCGGCCACCCGCAAGAACGGCTTTTCCGGTCGCCCGCGCGATCCGAGCCCCGAAGTGATTCGGCCGGCGGGGACATACGAATGCCCCGCCCGGATCGTCCGGACGGGGCATCGCCTGGGCCTCAGTCGGCGTTGCGGCGGCTGGGGCGGGACCAGATCAGGCTGTAGCCTTCGCCGTCCTCGTCGTCGAAAAGGTTGGCGAAGATGGGAGCGGTGAAGCTCGGGTCGTCGAGCTTGAGGCCCAGATAGTCGCGGCCCTCGTTGGAGCGCTTGGACCAGGCGGCGCCGATCTCGGCGCGGCCGACGAAGACGCGATGGCTGGGGGCGTTCTCGCCGGTGGCGCGGGTCTCGGGGACGATGCGGACGCCCTTGGCCTGGACGCTGAGGGTGACGATTTCGCCGGTGAACTCGTTCGAGCCGGACTTCTTGAAGGTGCCGATGGTCGCCATGTCAGTTCTCCTTGATCTCTGCCTCGAGCCCGCACCATTGCGGCCTCGATGGCGATCGACAGGCCGGAGGCGATCGACGGCGCATCCCGAAGGGGCCTGACAGCAAAGGAGGAACTTTCTTGTTTCGCGAGGAATGACGGCGGAGCCGGCAGGGGAAGAAAGTTTTGACGCCGCTGTTGCGCCATAGACGATCGAGGCGTCAGCCGGTCTTCGGCCAGATCAGGCCATTGAAGAGGCCGCCTCGGTGCGCTCGATCCGGCAGGGATCTCGCGTGGAGAACGTGGCGATCACCGGCGACCGTCAGGATACCGGCCGGGCTGTTCAGCTCGTCGACTGCCTTCGTGTATAGGCCGGCGCGCCGTGTCTCCCTGACCGCGCCATCCGGGGCAGCTTCCCCATCGCGGGCTGCCGTCCGCCCACCGAGCATGTCCGTCAGTTCGGAGCGCTTGCGCGGCGTAGAACAACTCGGCCTGCTTGGCGTCCCGGGTTTCATCGCCCTGTCCGCTACCCGCATCGTCGCGGAAATGGAGAGCGGCGCCGTTCGTCTGGTCGACCTCGATCCGGCCGAAGCCGGCGGTCAGACCGTGGCGACACCTTGTCCGGACGGTCCGGGCCCAGCCATCGACGTGACCCGCACAAAGGCCGTGATGCCGATAGCGATCGCGCCGATGACGGAAAAGACGAGCTGCCAGGTCTCCGACGGCATCATGTGCTTCACGATGCCATGCGTTGCGTGGAAGCCAGCGACCACGGCCGGAGCGACGAAGGCGAGCGCGACGAGGAGCTTCAGCCACATCGGGCGGAGCACCGCGAGCAGAAGCTGACCGACGCCGAAGGTCGCGCCGGCGGCGACGGCGCCGATGACGATGGCCCCGAGGACGCCGGCGCCCGTCTGATGCGCCCAGATACCTGCGCTGACGCCCACGAAGGCGGGCAGCGCGAATACGGCGAGCGCGAACAGCAGCCAGCAGAGCATGCCGATGGCGGCGAGCGATCCGAGAATGGAGAAGACGATCATGGTGGTGGCCTCCGTGAGAGCAGGTCTGACGGGCGCGCCTTCCACCACCACCGCAGCGCGAGACAAAACATAGCCGAAACCGGCCGGCATCGGGAGCGGAAATCGCGCTGATCTGCGGCCCCGACGGGGCGTCGCGCGGGCTCAGAGGGCGAACGGATCGATCTCGGCCACGATTTCGGCATCGCCGTCGAATTCGTTGTAGGGGATGACGGACAGGGTGCCGTCTCCGGCCCTGAAGATGACGATCGCGATCATCAGCGTGGTCGCGAGGCTGTAGGCGAAGGCGTGAGCGTCGTTGAGGGACATCGGCCCGGCTCCTGTTTCGAGCGGAGGACCACCCCCCGCTGACAGGCGCCCGACGTGTCGGACTGAGAGCTGCAATCACTGCGCAGGCACAGCCGGAGCGGCGGCACGCAAGGCGTAGCCGACCCTTCACGGGTTGATGGCGTCAGGCGGTCAGTCTGACCAAGGATCAGCGCGGAGAAGCGGGGGTAGTGCTCTGCGGCAGGAGACGGCGTCCCTCGTCGCTTGCGCCGATTGCCTCGTCGCGATGTCGATGGTTCGGCTGTCGTCAGGGACTTTCGTGGAGACGCTCATGCGCCGCCGAACTTCCAGACCGGGATGCCAAGCTTGCGCGCCTTGTCGGCCAGGTTCTCCTGGATGCCGGTGCCGGGGAAGACCATGACGCCGATCGGCAGCATGTCCAGCATCTGGTCGTTGCGCTTGAAGGGCGCGGCGCGGCCGTGTTTCGTCCAGTCGGGCGCGAAGCCGATCTGCGGGACGCCCCGGTGATCGGCCCAGCGGGCGGCGATCTTCTCGGCGCCTTTGGGCGACTTGCCGTGCATCAGCACCATGTCCGGATGCTTGGCGTGGACCTGGTCGAGCTTGGACCAGATCAGCCTATGGTCGTTGAAGTCGAGTCCGCCGGTGACGGCGACCTTCGGCCCCGGCGGTACGAGCACCTCGCGCTCGGCGCGCTTGCGGGCGGCGATGAAGTCGCGGCTGTCGATCATCGCCGAGGTGAGCTTGCGATGGTTGACGCGCGAGCCGGTCCGGGGAGACCAGGGTGATCCGGTCGTGCGCAGGTACAATCCGGCGGCGCTGTCGCGGAAGACTTCGAGGCTGTCGCGGCGTTCGATCAGTGACCGGCCCGCTTCGATGAGGCATTCGAGCTGCACGGCCTTGACTTCGGAGCCGTCCTGCTCGCGCTGCCCGCGCTTCTGCGCCTGCTCGTTGTCGTCGAGCTTATGCTCGATCCGTTCGACGGCGCGGTGGAACATGTTGACCGCAGACCAGAGCAGGTCGTCGAGGTCGGCATCGAGGCCGGTATCGGCCATGGTGGCGATCAGGGCATCGAAGATGTCTGCGACGGCGCCTTCGATGACGCGATCCTCGGGACAGGGCCTCGGATCGGGATCGCCCTCACGGGGCGTGTAGCCGAAAAGCTGGAGCTCGGTCAGGACTTCGTCGGTCGGGGAAGAGGCGTGGTCGGGTTCGTAGTCGTCATGCTCGCTCATGGGAGGCTCCGTTCGCTGGACCGCGACCGTCGCGGCCTTCATGGCGACGAAGCCGTCGGGCGGGCCGGACTGGCACCCGGAGCGCAAGCGAAGGGCCGCAGCGAAGCGGAGGGCCGCGGGGGCCGACTATTTTGTCTCGCGATGGAAAGGCCCGAAGGGCCGCCGGAAAATAGTCGGCCCCCAGGTTGCCCGGCCGGGCCGGCTGACGGCCGATCGCCCTCTCGAAGGCCGAGGCGCGGTCCTCTGGCGACAACCGGGCCTCCGAGCGATGCACTCGGCGGGAACCCGACGACGCGTTCCCTTCCGGCTACGCCGCCAGCTCCATGAAGCGGACGACGTCCTGCGGCGCGATCTGCACGCGAACGGCCGCCCGGAGCGCCTCGATGCCCAGCATCCGCAGATCCTCGTTGAAGTCGCCGAGCGCCGGCGACAGCATGATCGCCTCGATGCCGCCCTGTTCGGCGCGCTCGATCAGCGTCGCCATGGCCGCGTCGCCGGCCGGATCGTCGTCACGCGCGATGTAGAGGCGGCGCAGCGTGGCCGGAAACAGGATGGCGGCGAGATGGGCTGCCGATAGCGCGGCCGCCATCGGCATGATCGGCAGGACGGATCGGAGCGACAGCATGGTCTCGATGCCTTCGCCGGCCGCCATCACCGAGCCTGCGACGCCGAAACGTACCGCATGGCCGAGCAGATCACCCATCGCGCGCCTTGGGGTGTCGATCGGCGCCTTGCCGAGCGTCGCCTCGCTGAAGCCGTCGGGGTCCAGCCAGGTGCGGTGAGCGCCGGTGAGCCTGCCGCCAAGATCGGTGACGGCAGCGATCATCGCCGGCCATGTCTCGGTCGGCTCATGCTGGTCGGGCCGGTAATAGCAGCGCGGATGGAAGCGCAGCGCGCCGGTTTCGTGCAAAGCCGTAATGCCGCGTTTCCGCAAGTACGTCTCCGCGGGCGTGCGCGTGATCGGTTGCGCCATCGCAAAGAGCCGCCGCGCGGCCTCCGGCGATCCGGTCGGCGCCGCGGGCGTGCGGAGCCGTCGCGCCTCTGGCTCCGGTTCGGGATGCGGCAAGCTGAGGAAGCGTCGCGCCTCGTCGGCGACATCCTTGAAGTCGACGAGACCGCACGCCTCACGGATGACATCGAGCAGGTCGCCATGTTCGCCGGTCGCCGCATCGGTCCATTTGCCCGCGGCGCCCTTGCCGGACTCCAGGCCCTTGAGCCGCACGAACATCGAGCGGCCCGGCGTGTTGCGCACGTCGCCGACCAGCCAGTAGCGGCCCTGCCGGACGCCGGACGACAGGTAGTGCCGGCACACTGCCTCGGCCTGCCGCCCGAGACGGGCTGCCAGATCGGAAGCGTCGTGACGGGGTATCATCGGGCTTCCCGCTCGCTGACGCCGGGTTCGCGCATGGCGCCGGTCGCGTTGTGAATGATCCGGCGCTCGAGGCCGGAGCCGAACCATTCGGCGAATTGGCGGAGACGGAAAAGGCCTTCCCCATGCGCGTCGTGCCGTGGCGTAGCGCCGGCGAAAAATAGGCCGGTGGTGACGGGAAGGATGTGCGCAGCCCATGCCTCGCAGGCGCGGGCAATCGCGCGGGTGCTCTCAGGCATCGGGATCGCCTCCATCGAGCACTTCGGCGAGCCAGCCGTCGGTGTAGATCCAGGCGACGGTTTCTCCGGTCGCGAGATCGAGCACGTGGGCTCCGCCGCCAAAGCCGTCGAGGCGCGGGCGCGAGCAGGTGTTCGCGTATTGAAAACCCCAGCGGCCCCTGAGTGCGAACTCGGCGGCGCAGAGCTTCACGAACTGGATCAGGCGCTCCGGGTCGCCGGTGACATCGTCCCGCATCCAGAGATTGGTTCCGCCATGTTCGGGCTGGATGGACAGGAGGAAGCCTTCGGAAGGCGGTTCCTCGGACGCCCCTTCCTCGGACAGCCGGTTGTAGAGATCGAGTGCGCGGGCGGCGTTCTCCGGGGTGCCCACGTCGAGCAGGCAGGAGAAGTGCGTGAAATAATCGGCCATGTCGGCTCTCCAGAAATGCGAAATCCCGGCGCGAGGGCCGGGCTGCTGATGCGAGTTGAGGAGAGGAGCGGAGCGACCGAAGCCGCCCCGCTCGATCCAGCTATTCCGCGGCGGTCGCGTGGACGGCTTCCGCAGGCTCCCCGGTCTCGGCGATGTCGCCACCATCGCCCTGGGCCATCTCGCCATCGGGCTCCATCGGTTCCGGCGTGGCCTTGCCGGGCGTGCGCAGCGGTTCCGGCAGCCAGCCGGTGTCGGCGAGCAGCGTTTCGGCTTCCGCAGCCATGTCGCCCTTCTTGAGGTGCTCGATGCGGTCCGCGGCGCGCTGGCCCTTGGCCTCGGCGACGGCCTGGAGGATGCGGGCCTTGGTCACGCGGCCAAGGAAATTGTCCACGGTCGGCTTCCAGCCGGCGGCGGCCATGTCGAGCTCGACCGCCTTGGCGAGACGGTTGGCATGGACCAGCGCCCGGGGACGCCGGTTCCAGGTCTCGTGCATCGCGTTGACCGACAGGCTGACGACGTGCGCGAAAAGTGTCGCTCGGCTGTCGCTATCCCAGCCTTGCAGCACGTCCCAAAGATCGGCCGATTCCTTCGGCAACGCCTTCGCCCAGTTCTCGTGCCGTAGGGAGATCGCTTCGGCCGATGCGCTGTCATTCAGTCCCGGTGCCTGGGCGCTGAAGCCGACGCTCTTCAGGTCCAGCTCCAGACAGCTATCCGAGCCGTAGTGATAGAATGCCTTCAGCGTCAGGGCGTGCAGGGCCGTGACGAAAGCGACGTCGGGCTGCTCGCCGAGCGCGTGGCGTAGGCCGAGCGTCCGATGGGCGGTCAGCTCCGTGAGCAGCCGGTCCGAGATCGGGGACAGGCCCTCGTCCTCCTCGGGTTCAGGCGTGGGCTCGTCCGCCGTCACGACATCGCCATCGTGGCTCGCGGCCATGGCGTAGGCCGCCTCGCCATCCGCCTCCGGCTCGGCCTCGGGCTCCTGCGGCAGCTCGTCTTCGGGCCGGACATAACCGCGCTCGACGCGCACGGCGCCGTCATGGGCGATGCTGACGAAGGCGCCGGCCCGCGCGACCTCCGCCGGATCGAACACGACCGGCCGTGTCTCGAAGCCCTCGATCGCCGTCTCGAGTTCGCCGAAGCGCTCGTCGACCTCATCCGGCAGCTCGTCCGCATCGGCGTATTCCTCCGACAGCCGGTCGTATTCCGCCTGGAGAGCGTCGCGGGTGGCTTCCTCTTCGGCGGTGAGCGGCGTTTCCTCGCCGCGAAGCTGGCGCAGGCCGAAGACGTGACCGTAGGCGAAGTCGGGCGCGACCTCGATCCACTTCCAGCCCTCGGCGGCGATCGCCTCGGATTCCGCCTTCAGCTTGTCGGCCACCATCCGGTCGATCAGCGCGACGTCCTGCAGCCAGCCGCCGTCATCTCCCTGGAACAGGTCGCGCAGGATCGTGCCGCCGGCCTCGACATAGGCGTCGATGCCGATGAACTGCGCCCGCTTGTCGGTGGCACGGACAGCGCCTTCGGTCAGCATCCGGCGGATCGTGTAGGGCTGCTTGTCGTAGGAGGTCTTCAGCCGCTCGAACACCTGCTCCTGGCGCTCGTGGTCGCCGGAGACGGTGAAGGCCATGAGCTGGTCGAGCGTCATGCCGTCCTCGGCATAGACGTCGAGCAGCGTCGGCGAGACCGAAGCGAGCTTCAGCCGCTGCTTCACCACGTTGACCGAGACGAAGAAGGCGGCGGCGATCTCCTCCTCGGACTGGCCCTTCTCGCGCAGGGCCAGGAAGGCCCGGAACTGGTCGAGCGGGTGCAGCGGCGCGCGCTGGACGTTCTCGGCGAGCGAGTCCTCCTCGGCGATGCCGCCTTCGCGGACGACGCAGGGCACCGGCGCGGTCTTGGCGAGGCGCTTCTGCTTCACGAGCAGCTCCAGCGCACGATAGCGCCGACCGCCGGCGGGGATCTCGAACATGCCGGTCTCGGTGCCGTTCTGGTCGACGACGGGCCGGACGCTGAGGCCTTGCAGCAGGCCGCGACGGGCGATGTCCTCGGCCAGTTCCTCGACCGAGACGCCGGCCTTCACATGCCGGACGTTGGACTGGCTCAGCACCAGCTTGTTGAAGGGAATGTCGCGCGAGGGCGAGAGGGTGATCTTCTGAACGGCGGTTGCCATGGGATAATACTCCGCGACGGGCGGCCGAAAGCCTCTCTCTCGGCCTCCAACCCGTCACGGAACACGGCGCCGCCCTCTTCCTCTGAGGACAGCGCCGCGAAACCATTGATCTGGAAGGAGGGAGGGGCCGTTGACTTCTAATCAGCGGACCTTTGACTACTAATCAGCCGAAGGCCGTGGCCCGGGTTGGAAACCGGAGACACGCCGTTCCGTATCTCCGGCTTTCCGGAATCAGGCCGCCCGGTCGAGCAGCTTCTTCGCGCGGCCTTCCAGGTCGAGCCGTGCATCCTGATGGGTCTTGTGCCGGGCGACGGCGGTGATGCCCTGCACGAAGTCGAAGACGCTCTCGGGCTTCCGCCCTTCCTCGGCGAGCACCGTCTCGATGATCTTCGCCGTCTCGCCTTTGGAGAAGCCGCGCTTGCGCAGGAACTCGCTGCGGTCGTCGTCGGTGCGGGCGACGATCTTCTCCCGCGCCGCCTTGATGCCGTTGACGAAGGGCATGGGCGAGGAATTGGCGAAGCGGGTCAGCGCCGGCGCCGCTTCGTGGGCGAAGCGGGAGGCGGCGTATTTGGAGTGGCGGATGGTGATCTCCTCGAAGTCCTCGACACCCCAGAGATTGCGGTTCTGGCAGACCGCCCGGAGATAGAAGCTCGCAATGCCGAGCGTCTTGGCGCCGACCTCGGAGTTCCAGGCATAGAAGCCGCGGAAGTAGAGGTCGGGCGAGCCGTCGGGCAGCCGGCCGGCCTCGATGGGGTTGAGGTCGTCGACCAGGAAGAGGAAGACGTCGCGGTCGGAGGCATAGAGCGTCGTCGTGTCCTGGGTGACATCGACACGCGGGTTGTAGATCCCGGTGGACCAGTCGAGCACGCCCGGCACCTTCCAGCGCGTATCGCCCGTGCCGTTGCCGGCGATGCGCTGCACGGCGGCGACCAGCTCGTGGTCGAAGATGCGGCCATAGTCGGGTCCGGTCACGGCGCGCAGCTCGACGCGGCCGTCCTCGATCTCGAGCGTCTTGACCTGCTCGGCGCGGTGTGAGGTCAGGCCGTATTGCAGGTTGATGCCGGCGAGCGGGGCCGGAAGCTGGCGCAGATAGGTCGCCGGGGCGCCGACCAGGCTGGCGAGCTGGCCGAAGCTCCAATGGGTCGGCGCGACCGGCGCCTCAGCACCGGGCAGCATCAGCGTCAGGCGCTCCGGGTCGTCGCGGCTCGCGTCCACCCGGATCGCGGCGCTCTCCACCGTCCGGGTCCGGCTGCGGTCGGTCCGGCCGCGCACGGCCGCGAACAGCTCCGAGAGGGAGAGATAGCGCTCGTCCGCCGGCCGCGAGAACCACTCCGAAGATACGCGGCCGATCCGCTCGCCGCGGCTCACGTCCACCTTATAGCCGCCAGCGCGGTCGCGAGCGGCGTCCAGAACTTCCACCTGGGTCATGGGATGTCTCCATGACGGGCGCCGGGAGCCTCTCTCCCAGCCCTCAACCCGTCACGGAAACTGTCTCCACCCTCTCACTCTCTGCCTTGACCCGCTGTGGGGATGAGAATAGAAAGTTGATGGATCACGTAGATACACGCGGTTAGTCATTTCGCTGCCGCTAGGGGGCAGAGTGGGGCAAGGGGGCGAAAGTCTGAAATGGGGTGTTGAGCGTCGGCTCGAATTTATCGAGTTTCGGCTGTTCTGGGACGGCGGTGTGAATCGTGCCGACATCGTCAACATGTTCGACGTGTCGGTCCCGCAGGCGTCGAAAGACCTGACGCTGTATCAGGAGCGTGCGCCGCACAACGCCATCTATGACAAGAGCGCTAAGCGCTATGTCGCAGGCGCTCAGTTCCAGCCCAGTTTCTTAAGACCGGATCCGGCTGCGTATCTGAACCAGCTGCGGTCAGTGGCCGAGGGGATCCTGGCCCCCTCTGATGCGTGGATTGGTCAGTTTCCGTCCTATGACGCGACACCCACCCCGGTGCGCGGCGTGAAAACTGAAACTCTGCGTTCTATCACCGCCGCCATTCGGCTGTCGGAAGCGATCGAGGTCAAATACCAGTCCCTCTCGCGTCCCGAACCTCGGTGGCGCTGGATCGCTCCACACGCGATCGGCTTCGACGGCTTTCGCTGGCACGCGCGCGCCTTTTGCGAGATCGATCGAGCCTTCAAGGATTTCGTGCTCTCGCGGATCATCGAGACCCGTGGCGTCAGACCAAGCGATGCCAAGCGAGAGGACGACGCCGACTGGTGCGAGCTGGTCACGCTGGAGATTGGTCCACATCCAGAGCTGTCGGAAACGCAACAGCGGGTGATTGCCCTCGACTACGGGATGCGCGGTGGCAAGGCGAAGGTCATCGTTCGAAAGGCGCTGCTTTACTACGCGTTGAAGCGATTAGGTCTCGACACCGACCCCGCAGCGCGACGCCCGCAGGACCAGCAGATCGTCCTTCTGAATGCCAGCGAGCTTCCAGGCCAATCGCTCCAGAACCCTCCATTGGCGATGGAGGGATAGGATGCTCGAGGCTCTGGATCAGCGAGTTGAGGACGTCGCCACTCTGAACACGAAACTGATATTGCTGATCGGGCCGCCGCGCTCTGGAAAGAGCAGATTGCTAAATGCTCTGGGGGAGCGGCGGCAGCTCGGTGTGGTCAATGTCGGCGCGGCGCTGGGACGTCTTCTACTGGAGATCCCCGGCAGTCGTCGCCATGCTCATGCGGTTGAGTCCTTTAAGGACGTTGCGGCTGCGAACGCCGTGAACGGGCTTGTGCTGCTCGACAACGTCGAGTTGCTGTTCGATCGCTCGCTGCGTCTCAACCCGCTCGATCTGTTGAAGAGACAGGCGCATGTGCGCCGGGTCGTCGCGGCCTGGCCCGGCGAATTCGCCGGCGGGCGGCTCACTTATGCGACAATGGGACATCCAGAATATCAGGACTACGGCATCGACGGCCTAGTCCTGTTCAAGACGAATTAAGGGGGAAGGCGAGTTTTCGATGCGGTACAATGATCTCATTCAATTTGAGCCGATAGAGTCGGTGATCCAGCTACTGGACGCCAACCGTCCGGATGAGGCCAAGAAGCTCGTCGCGACCTACGTCATCTCCGACGATATGGCGGAGCGGATCGGTAAGCAGATCATCCCCCAATTGTCTTTCGACGAGTCGGTCGACCACAAGGGCGTTCTGATCGTCGGGAACTACGGCACGGGTAAATCGCACTTGATGTCGGTGCTCTCGCTGGTGGCCGAGGGTGCCGACTATACGGCGATGATCCAACACCCCAAGGTCGTCGAAGCCGCAAGCGCGATTGCCGGCAAGTTCAAGGTTCACCGCATCGAGATTTCCAGCCAGATGTCGCTGCGGGACATCGTCACGCAGGAACTTGAGCACTTCCTCGAAAGGCACGGTGTCACCTTCAGCTTTCCGCCGGCCGACAAGGTCGTCAACAACAAGGCCGCTTTCGAAGAAATGATGGCGGCATTCGCCGAGGTTCACCCGAGCCAGGGCGTTCTGCTCGTCGTCGATGAATTCCTCGAATATCTCCGGTCGCGAAGGGACCTCGAGCTGGTTTCGGATCTCTCGTTCCTGCGTGAAATCGGCGAGGTGTCGAAGCATCTGCGCTTCCGGTTTGTCGCCGGCGTCCAGGAGGCAATCTTCGACAGCAGCCGGTTCCAGCATGTCGCCGACAGTCTGCGGCGCGTGAAGGACCGCTTCACCCAGGTTCTGCTTGCACGGCAGGATGTGAGCTTCGTTGTCGCCGAAAGGCTGCTCAAGAAGTCGACCGATCAGCAGAGCAAGATCCGCACCTATCTCACGCCGTTCGCCAAGTTCTACGGCTCGATGAACGAGCGCATGGACGAGTATGTCCGGCTCTTTCCGGTCCATCCCGATTATATTGGGACGTTCGAGCGCCTGATCTTCACCGAGAAGCGCGGCGCGCTGGTGACGCTGCGGGATCAGATCCAGGCCATCCTCAACGATCAAGTCCCAGCCGACCGTCCCGGCCTCATCGGCTACGACAAGTTTTGGGAAACGGTGCGGTCGAACTCGGTGCTGCGCGCCGATCCGAATATCGGCCCGGTCCTCAAGGTGTCGGAAGTCCTGACCGAACGTGTGCAGAAGGCGTTCACACGGCCGGCGTATCGGCCGATGGCGCTGCGGGTCATCGACGGTCTCTCGGTGCACCGTTTGACGACCGGGGGAGACATCTACGTTCCGATTGGGCCGACGGCCGAGGAGCTGCGCGACGCGCTGTGCCTCTACCAACCGGGCATCGACGAGATGGGCGGTGAACCGGCCGACGACCTCCTGACGGCCGTGCAGACCACGCTGCGCGAGACGATCAAGACGGTGAACGGCCAGTTCATTTCGAAGGCGCCCGACACCGAGCAGTTCTACCTCGATCTGAAAAAGGACATCGATTACGACGCCCAGATCGAGAAGCGCGCCGAGGCTCTGTCGGACGACGCGCTCGACCGCGCCTATTACGGCGCGATCCGCCAGCTGATGGAGCGCACGGACGAGACGGCGTACGTCACCGGCCATCAGATCTGGCAGTACCAGATCGAGTGGCAGGATCACCGCGTCGATCGCAACGGCTATCTGTTTTTCGGCGCCCCGAACGATCGGCCGACGGCGCAGCCCGAACGCGACTTCTACATCTATTTCATTCAACCGTTTGAGCCGCCGCGTTTCCGCGACGAGGCCAGGCCTGACGAGGTGTTCTTCCGGCTGAAAGGCCTGGATGACGCCATCAAGCGCCACCTTTCGTTCTTTGCCGCCGCGCAGGACCTGGCTTCGACCGCCAGCGGCGGCGCCAAGTCCATTTATCTGGACAAGGCCAAGGACGCCCTGCGCGACATGAGCAAGTGGCTGCAGGAAAAGCAGATGACGGCCTATGAGGTGACCTATCAGGGCAAGGCCAAGACACTGCAGGAATGGACCAAGGGCGTCTCCTTGCGCGACAAGGCGAGGCTCGGGCCGGAGGAGCGGATCAACTTCCGCGATGTCGTGAACGTCATTTCCGGATTGGCGCTCAACAACCAGTTCGCCGAAGTCTCGCCGGAATATCCGACGTTCTCGGTTCTGGTGACCGAAGCCAACCGCAAGCAGTTGATCGGCAATGCACTCAAGGCCCTGGCCGGCGGTTCGCGGACCAAGGACGCCGTTGCCATTCTCGACGCCTTGGAAATGCTCGACGGCGACCGTATTGATCCCTCCCGCTCGCGCTATACTCAGGAGATTCTGTCGCGCCTGAAGGCCAAGGGGCACGGCCAGGTCCTGAATCGCAGCGAGCTGCTGTCCGGCGCGACCGATGTCGAATATTTCTATCCGGCGAAGTTTCGCTTGGAGCCGGACCTGCTCGCCACGCTGCTGTGCGGGCTCGTCTACTCCGGCGACATCGTCCTCGCCATCACCGGCGACAAGATCGACTCCGGCAAGGTTGCCTTGCTTGCCGAGCGACCGCTGGACGAGCTGAAGCAGTTCAAGCACGTCGAGGCGCCCAAGGAGATCAACGTCGCCGTTCTGCGCTCGCTGTTCGAATTGCTGGGGCTTTCGCCGGGGCTGGCGCAATTGGCGACGCAGGGCTCCGAGGAGCCCGTCAAGCAACTGATGGAAGCCGTAGGCGGGCTGGTCCGGCGGGTGCTTCATGCCACCACGGATATGCAGAGCCGGCTCAGCTTCTGGGGGCAGCCGCTGCTTCGCGAGGACGAGATCCGCGAATGGCGCGGCCGTCTGGACGCCTTGAAGACCTTCACCGAAAGCCTGTCGCCCTACAACACGGTGGGCAAGCTCAAGAACCTTCGCATCGGCTCGGACGACATCGAGGCGCAGAAGAAGAATCTGGAGACCCTCGCCGCGGTCGAGCGGATGCTGGATTTGGTCGCCGAACTTGGCGGTACGGCGAGCTACCTGTCGCAAGCCGAAATGGTGCTCCCGTCGGAGCATCCTTGGGTCAAGCGGGCCGAGGTCGCACGGAAGGAGGTTTTCGACAAGCTCTCGCAGGACAAGACCGCTCAGCAAGGCGCCGAATACCGTCAAACGCTGGCCCAGCTGAAGAAGGATTACATCAACGCCTATGTCGGCCAGCACAGCAAGGCACGCCTGGGCGTCGCCGAGGACAAGACGAAGGGTGCGCTGAGGAAGGATCCGCGGCTCGTGGCAATGCGCGCGCTGGCGGGGATTTCACTCATGCCGACCAGCCAGCTGACGAGCTTCGACGACAAGCTCGACAAGCTGAAGAGCTGCGCCGCGCTGGTGGAATCGGAACTCTCCGCCAGCCCGGTCTGCCCGCACTGTCAGTATCGGCCTTCCAACGAGCAGGGCGATCTGTTGCCCGCCGCCAATGTGCTCAAGCAGCTCGACGACGAGCTCGACAGGCTGCTCGAAAACTGGGTTCAGACGCTCGTGGAGAACCTCGAAGATCCGATCATCCAGTCGAACTTCGAGCTCCTCAAGGCATCGTCCCGCGAGATCGTGACCGGCTTCGCGGAGAAGAGGACTCTGCCGGACATCGTGACGCCCGAGTTCGTCGCGGCGGTCCAGGAAGCATTGTCGGGCCTCGAGAAGATCAACGTTACGGGCGATGAGATCAAAAAGGCGCTGCTCCAGGGCGGCTCACCGGCGACGCCCGACGACCTGCGCAAACGCTTCGAAATGTTCCTGAACGACCGCTGCAAGGGCAAGGATACTACCAAGCTGAGGTTCGTCGTTGAGTGATCTTCAGCGCATACCCCACAAAGAGGGAGGGAAGTAAGTGTCAATCGAAGACGCAAGTTACTTTTGGATTGAGGCGGGCGATATGCAGGGAGGGTCGAGGAATCAAATTGAGTTCACTGATGATATTGTCGTGTTTTTTGATGAGAAATCTCGATCTGCTGGTCAAGCATTCCTGGCCTTCGACCAAAATACCAAAGGCTACGGCACGCTCTCCAATCGAGCGCAGGACTATGACCAGTGGGTCAACAAGTGGCGATTGAGCCTGATTACAAAGGCGAAGGGCGGCGTCGACTACGCAGGCCGGGTTGTTTGTTTCGAAAAGCGGAGGATCGGCCAATCGTATGTCTACGTGACCTCCGTCGCGGACATCGGATCGGCGGATCACGCTAGCTGGAGGTCCAAGTCCAAGCACATTGGATCGACTGGCGGGGCCGATGGAAGAGAGTACGGGTATTTCTGAGATGTCCCAACTTAAGGACCTATACGGTAGCGCGGGAAGGACCGCTGCGGTTGAGTGCCTCGGGGTGGCATTCCAGGACGAGGATGCACGTCGCGAGCATTTCTTGAAGTTGCTGGCTGAGAAGTTGAAGGATCCGGCGTTCCGGAACCAGGAAGGCTTTCCGCAAGGGTCCGACGACGCGATCCTCGCGATGTCGGATCCGCCATACTACACGGCTTGCCCCAACCCATGGCTGACGGACTTCGTGACCCACTATGGCAAGCCCTATGACCGGGCAAAGACATATGCGCGGGAGCCGATGGCGATCGACGTTTCGGTGGGGAAGACCGATCCGATCTACAAGGCGCACTCGTACCACACCAAGGTGCCGCATCTGGCCATCGTGCCGTCGATCCTGCACTTCACCGAGCCAGGCGACATCGTTCTCGACGGTTTTGCCGGGTCTGGGATGACCGGCGTGGCCGCGCAGTGGTGCGGAACCGCACCAGCATCGTATCGCCACCAGGTGGAGATGGAGTGGAAGAAGGCAGGAATAGCCGCACCGAAGTGGGGCACGCGGAGAGTTGTGCTGAACGACCTGTCACCCGCCGCCACATTCATCGGTGCCAACTACAATCTGCCCTTCGACGTCGATGCCTTCGCCAAGGCAGGAAAGCAGCTTCTCGCCGAAGTCGAGCGCGATATCGGCTGGATGTATGAGACCCTACACACGGACGGGAAAACAAAGGGAAGGATAGACTTCACGGTATGGAGTGAGGTTTTCACTTGTCCGGAGTGCGCAGGGGAAGTGAATTTCACCGAGGAAGCGCTGGCTGAGGAGACTAAGCGCGTGAGGGATGTGTTCCCATGTCCCCATTGCGGCGCTGAGATGAACAAGGACCGGTTGGAACGAGTACTCGAAACGAAAAACGATCCAGCCACAGGTGAGCCGTGGCAACGGGTCAAATTCCGACCAGCACTACTCGCATATTCTGTTGGAAAATCCCGCTTCGAAAAGCAACCAGATGCTCACGATCTAGAATTGCTTGCGAAAATCGAGGCATTGCCGCTCCCGCCCAGCATCCCGACGGTCCGATTCCCAATCGAAGAGATGTATCACGGGTCCCGGATCGCTCCTAAGGGGCTTACTAACATTCATCACTTTTTCCTGCCGCGTGCGGCCCACGCAATGGGACTGCTTTGGGAAAAGGCGAAGGCTTATCCGGAATCTCGTACACGCGCTTTCCTTGTTTTCATGGTGGAGCAAGCCATTTGGGGATTCTCGATCCTGAACCGATATAGCCCGTCACACTTCTCACAAGTAAACCGCGCGCTTAATGGCGTGTACTACGTAGCATCGCAGCATTCAGAATGCAGTCCGCGGTACAACTTGGGCGGGAAGCTTGATCGTCTGGCAAGGGCGTTTCAGAACTACCACCCCAAGGTCGGTGCATCCGCTGTAACTACAGGAACTGCTGCGAGTCTACCCTTGGGGGATTCTTGCATCGATTACGTCTTCACCGATCCGCCATTTGGTGAAAATATCTATTATGCCGATTTGAACTTCCTTGTTGAATCGTGGCACGGTGTGATCACCGATGCAAAACCGGAAGCCATTATAGATGGTTTCAAGAACAAGGCGCTACCTGACTACCAGCACCTGATGCAGCGGTGCTTCGCCGAGTATCACCGCGTCCTGAAGCCTGGCCGCTGGATGACCGTCGTGTTTTCCAACAGCAAGGCGTCGGTCTGGAATGCGATTCAAGTCGCGCTTCAGCAGGCAGGCTTCGTGGTTGCCGAAGTCAATGCGCTCGACAAGGTCCAGGGTAGCTACCGGCAGGTCACCTCCACGACTGCGGTGAAGCAGGATCTCGTCATCTCCGCCTACAAGCCGAATGGCGGCTTGGAGCAGCGGCTCGCGGAACGCGGAGCGGCGCCGGAGTCCGCCTGGGATTTCGTTCAGACGCACCTGCGCCAACTGCCGGTGTCCAAGGCTAAGAACGGCAATCTCGAAATGGTCGTGGAGCGCGATCCGCGTCGTATCTACGACAGGATGGTAGCTTGGTTCGTTCGCCATGATTTTCCGGTGCCGCTTTCGACGGAGGAGTTCCTCGAAGGGCTGCGGAGCCGTTTTCCCGAGCGCGATGGCATGGTTTTCCTGCCCGAGCAGGTCGCCGAATACGACCGCAAGCGGGCTCAAGCCGCGCACGCTCCTCAGATGGAGCTGTTCGTCTCCGACGAACGCTCGGCGATCGATTGGTTGGCGGACTTCCTGCGTAAGCGGCCTTCGACCTATCAGGAGGTGCATCCCGAGTTCACCACCCAAGTCGGCGCGGGCTGGCGGAAGCACGAGGAGAAGCCTGAGCTGTCGGCGCTGCTCGCGGACAATTTCCTCCGCTACGACGGCAACGGCGACGTGCCGAGCCAGATCCACAGCTACCTGTCCACGAACTTCAAGGATCTACGCGGGCTGGAGAAGGAAGACCCGCGTCTGAAGGCCAAGGCGAAAGACCGCTGGTACGTGCCCGACCCGAGCAAGGCGAAGGATCTGGAGCAGAAGCGCGAACGGTCGCTCCTGAAGGAGTTCGAGGTTTACAGGAGCGCACCTGGTCGGCGGCTCAAGGAGTTCCGGCTTGAGGTCCTGCGGGCCGGCTTCAAGAACGCCTGGGCGGCGAGGGACTATAAGACCATCATCGGTATCGCCCAGAAGATCCCCGAAGAGGCGCTTCAGGAAGATGAGAAGCTGCTCCTCTGGTACGACCAGGCGCTCACCCGCACGGAGGCCGATGCGTGACCCATGGGGGCAGCGGACATGGCATCGGCGATTGGTGCTGGCATGGACGACATGCCACACCATGCCGTGTCGTTGACCGGCAGGAGGTCTGGGGCGAAATCGCCTATCGGGTCTGGCTGCCGGCCAAAGACGCCGTGGTCCGTGCCCATGCAGACGATCTAGCGGCGCTCGACACCATCCAGCCCACGGTCGAGCATATTCTCCACACGGCGGCAGCCGCGAAGCTGCTCGACGCGCTGGAGGAAAACCTCCTGCTCGCACCGATCCAGTCGAGCGTCGTGCCGCTGCCGCATCAGCTCTATGCGCTGAACCGTGCGATGAGCCGCGACCGGATCCGCTACCTGCTGGCTGATGAGGTGGGGCTCGGCAAGACGATCGAAGCCGGGCTGATCCTGCGCGAACTCAAGCTGCGCGGCATGGCCCGCCGGATACTCGTGGTCGCGCCGAAGGGGCTGGTCCGCCAGTGGCAGGCGGAGATGCGGCTGCATTTCGGCGAGAACTTCCAGTTCATCGAGCCGGCCGAGCTTTCCGCATTCCGCCAGTGGCGCAACGATGAGGAGAATCTCTGGCGGCTGCATGATCAGGTGATCTGCTCGCTGGATTCCGTGAAGCCGCTGGAAGGACGCCGGGGCTGGAGCCTCGAGCAGCTGAGCACCTACAACCGGGAGCGCTTCGAGGATCTCGTCTCCGCCTCATGGGATCTCGTCATCATCGACGAGGCGCACCGCATGGGCGGCAGCACGGAGCAAGTAGCTCGCTACAAGCTCGGAGCGGCACTGGCGGAAGCAGCGCCCTATCTTCTGCTCCTGTCGGCGACGCCCCACCAAGGCAAGACCGACCAGTTCATGCGGCTCATGCAACTCGTGGATCGCGACTCTTTCCCGGACGAAAGCAGCGTGAACCGCGACCGCGTCCGCCCCTTCGTGATCCGCACCGAGAAGCGCGTTGCAATCAACGCGGAAGGACAGCCACTCTTCAAGCCGCGCATGACGCGGCTACACGCTGTCGCCTGGCAAGATCGTCACGCGGCGCAGCAGCGCTTGTATGAAGCGGTCACCGACTATGTGCGCCATGGCTACAATCAGGCCATGGCCGCCAAGCAGCGCCATATCGGTTTCCTGATGATCCTGATGCAGCGGCTCGTGACATCGAGCACGGCCGCGATCCGCACCACGCTCGAAAAGCGCCAGGCGCTGCTCGATCAGCCACAGCTTCAGCCGTCGCTGTTCGAGGCTCCCGATGTCGAGGAATGGGCGGAGCTCGATGGTCAGGCTCAGGTCGATATCGCCGTGCAGGCGAAGGGCTGGGAGTTGGAGAAGGCCGAAGTCGACACGTTGCTCACGCTTGCGCGTGCGACCGAGGCCCAGGGCACGGACGCGAAGGCCGAAGCCCTGGTGGAGCTGATCTACAAGCTGCAACAGGAAGAGAACGACCCGGCACTGAAAGTGCTCATATTCACCGAGTTCGTGCCGACGCAGGCGATGCTGGCGGCATTCCTGGAGAGCCGCGGCTTTTCCGTAGCGATGCTAAACGGCGGAATGGACCTCGACGCCCGCACCAAGGCGCAGCAGGCCTTCGCGCAAGACGTGCGCATCATGGTCTCGACGGACGCCGGCGGCGAGGGCCTGAACCTTCAATTCTGCCACGTCATCGTCAACTTCGACATGCCGTGGAATCCGATGCGCGTCGAACAACGGATCGGTCGCGTGGACCGTATCGGGCAACCTCATGTCGTCCGCGCGTTCAACTTCGTGCTCGAGGACACGGTCGAGCATCGTGTTCGGGAGGTCCTGGAAACCAAGCTCATGGTGATCGCCGAGGAATTCGGCGTCGACAAGGCGGCGGACGTGATGGACTCGGTCGAGACCGAACCGCTGTTTGACGAGCTGTTTGTCCAGGGGCTTCAGAATCCCGACGCGATCGAGCAGGAATGCGACGCCGTCGTGTCGCAGCTTCGATCGACACTTACGGAGAACCAGAAGAGCAGCGACCTGATTGCGGATACGCACGATCTGGATGCCGGCGACGCTCGAAAATGGCGCGATCACCCCGCTCAGTTCTGGCTGGAACGTGCAATCACCATGGGACTGCCGGCGCGCGGTGGCGCCGCAGTCAAGGATGGCGCCGCCTGGCGCGTGCGCTGGATGGACGGCAGCGAGTCCGCGCGGGTCTGCTTCGATGCGCGTACCGCCGAGGAACATCCCGAGCTCGAATGGGTGACGCTAGAGGATCCACGCGCGCGGGCAGTTATCAGCGAACTACCGCGATGCGTGACGGGACAGCCGCTTCCCCTGGTGCGAATTGGCGGATTGCCCCAGACGGTCAGTGGGGTCTGGTCCCTCTGGGAGATCAGCCTGTCGGCCGAAGACTTCAGCCGCAGACGGTTCTTGAGCGTGTTCGTCACCGATGATGGTCGGACCTTCATGCCGACCGCCAAGCGGATTTGGGATCTGCTGTTGACCGAACAGGTCGACCTTGCTGCTGCACCCTTGGTTGATGATGCGCCGCGCTGGTTTGAAGTGTCAGGCGACGCGGCGCGCACGCAGGGGGAGCGGCAGTTTTCCGAGCTGGTGGAGGAACACCACACTCGCCTGCGAGAGGAGCGGGAAAGGGCGCGGTATGCCTATGAGGCCCGCCACCAGGCAATCGGACGCATTGGTCTTCCTGCGGTGCGCGACTATCGCCGTAAGCGCCTCTTGGCCGAACATGAGACCCGGATGGCGATGCTCGACATCGCCGAGTCCTACACGCCTGACCTGAACTCCGTGCTGATGCTCCGGATCGGCCATGAAAAGGCGGCCGCATGATGAGCCGCTGGGTCGAGCGCATACTGAAAGAGTTTCCACCGGAGCTATCGCGGCTGTGGATCGCGGCCGATCCAGACGACGTCCTTCTCGATGAGCAGGTTTTGGCGAGCCTCCGCGGCGGCGGTTTCGAAGTGCTGCCGTTCGAGGATTCCGTGGCATTCCGGACAGACTATGAGGAGCGGTTTCGCGGGGCTTGGGATCGAGGTGAACCAGGTGCGGCCCCGGCGCTGGTAATCCATCTCCGGAGCGGCGCCACCGACGACCTGCCATGGGACTACCTCCGCCACGGTCGGCGTGTCAGCCTGAGCCTGGCCGACCTGTTTCCTAAGCTCAGCTACGGTGTCGTGCGCCAGATTGGTCCGGAACACTTTGAGGCACTGTTCAACGCTCACTCAGAGTACGCGATTCAGTCGCTCGGCGAAGTTTTGACGAAGGATTTCGTCCTCACCCATATCTTTGGCCTAAGCCCGCATCTGATTTCGCGATCCGAGACTTTGTGGCGCGAACTGATGCGCCTGCATTTCAGCGACAAGGTGCTCCCGCCGGTTCTTGCCAGCCACGTTGCGAACATCCTTGGACGGCAAGCCGGGTTCAAAGATCTGCCGCTCGAAAAGCTCTTCACGTCGAAGGGGTATTTCCTAAGGCTGGTACAGGACGCTTGGGAACAGTTTCTGACCCGGGACGGAGTGGCAGGCTTGCGGGCGGCCCATGCGGCGCGGGGTGATCAGGAAGCCGTACCGGAGATTCCGTTCGAGCACCCCGACGTGAGAGTTCTCGTCGATTCGATGTTCCTCGACGGTATGCTTCACCCCGTATCGATCGACGGGACGCCGGCGGATATTCCGCATTGGGCAAAAATAGGTGTCGTCGAGGACCCCGACGCCTTGGCGAAGCTGGTGGCGAAGGGTGCTTCACGACTGGCCGCCTCATTGCCTGGAATGGATGCCTCCCATCGGGACTGGGCGCACGCAGCGCGTCGCTTGGGCGAGGTGATTTCTCGATTTCATAGTCTGGCTCCTGGGCAGAGCGATCCAATCGGCAACCAGGTGCTGAACGTACAGAGGGCGGCTGATGACCGCTTGCGTGAATGGGTGAGCGCACACTACGCAGATTTGCCGTCGCTTCCCGTCGCGAAGGGACCGGTGATGCTGCATCACGTGCCGCGGTTCCTGTCGCTTTGCCGGGACGCGGGCGAGGCCCGTGTGGCTCTCCTCGTGTTCGACGGCCTAGCCATGGACCAATGGGTTCAGATTCGAGATCGGCTGATGCTACGGGCGCCAGAGCTCGCCTTCGAGGAGAGCGCCTGCTTCGCGTGGCTGCCAACCCTCACGTCCGTCTCGCGCCAAGCACTATTCTCGGGAATGAAGCCGCGGGAGTTCGCCAACTCGATCGAGACGACCGCGCAGGAGCCGGCCCTCTGGTCCCGGTTCTGGCAGGACCATGGGCTACGTGCCAACGAAGTCCTCTACCGGAAGGGGATCAAGCGGACGGAACAGCTCTCGGAGATCGAAACGGCAATCGCCGATCCGGCAATCAAGGCGGCTGGGATCGTTGTCGATACTGTGGACGAGATCGTGCACGGAGCGATTTTTGGAAAGCGTGGGGTCGCTGGTCAGATCTCATCCTGGTGCGAGTCGGGATTTATCGAACGGCTGTTTGGCGCTCTCCTCGGCAACGGATTTCACATCTACCTGACGGCGGACCACGGTAACGTCGACGCTGTTGGAATCGGGCGGTTGAATCAAGGCGTTGCGACCGAGGTTCGTGGCGAGCGCGTTCGCGTGTATCGGAGCGAGGCCATAGCTGCGTCGACCCCCGACGATATCGACGCATTCCGGCTCGATATCGGTGGGTTGCCCTCAGACTTCCTGCCCCTCTTCGCAGGCGGCCGGGGAGCATTTGTCCCGGCAGGGGAGCCAATCGTTTCGCATGGTGGCCTCTCCGTCGAGGAGCTCATCGTTCCCTTCATCAAAGTCACTCACGCAAGTACGACAAAATGAGTTCAGCGCCCCCACAAATCGGTTTCGATCGCTTCATCCAACTCGACTGGGCGAGAACGGCGCTTCGCGTTCGGGCCGGCCTTGCCGAGGCGGAAGCGCTGACCGAGTTGATAGACGCCAGCCATGCCGGTGCTGCGGCAAAGAAGAAGACCCGTACTGTGCTCAATCGCCTTTGGCTCGAGCCAAGGCCGGATCTCGTTGAGTTCGCGGAGCGCGGCGTCCGCATCTATCGAGAATCCCCTGAGACCTCGATTTCCGTGCTGACCTGGGGGATGGCTATCGCCACCTATCCGTTTTTCGGAAAGGTCGCGGAGATCGTCGGACGCCTGACGGCGTTGCATGGGGATTGCGCGTCGGCGGAAATCCACAGGCGCATGGCCGAGACATACGGCGAGCGCGAGGGAACCCGCCGAATGACGAACATGGTCCTTCAATCGCAGGCGAACTGGGGAGCTATAGAACGCTCAATGAACGGCAAGCGCCTCGCGCGTATGCCCCAACAGAGGCTGATCGCCCCCGAACTGATCGCTTGGCTTGTTGAGGCGGCGCTTCGTTATTCTCGCTCATCGCTGTCACTATCGTCTCTCGAAAGTACTCCGGTGCTTTTTCCGTTCCACATAAACGGGGCGGCGCGGGCAGTAATCAATAGATCGAAGTTCGTAGATGTTTTTCTTAGCGGAAACGAAGAGCATATTACTCTGATGACGGCGTAGCGGAGCACCACGAAACTGACGGATGCCTGCCGATGACTGACATCGCAAAACTCTTCAGATGAGCCCCGTAGCTTAGGCGGGGGGATGGGGCGCCATGTCTACATATTTTACAGATCGTGAGTATGGGGTACGTCCTTCAACGATCGATATCATCGATGAGCGCTTGTGGGCCGGCCTCTACAGCTTGATCCAGACGAGAATTGGGGATGGCTCGTTTGGCCAGCGTTTCCCAGAGCAGTGTCCCGACGGGAATAGTCCGTGCGGTTGCGACGAGCAGGCCTTTGGGCGGGTGCTCGGCGCCGAGGTACCTTGGATCGAATGGCCCCTCTCGCCGAGCGAAGTACCCGACACGCCGGTTATCCTCGATCTGCTCGAGTTTTGCGCCGGCGCGGTGGGGGAGCCAACTCAGGGCGCATATCATTCCTTCTTCCGCCACTATCACTTGAGTTGGGATCGAGACGCCGGCCTTGCGCGGTTTGTGGCGGATGTGAACCTCCTGTTTCGCCGCAACGCGGTCGCCTTCGAGCTCACAGCGACTGGGCAGGCTCGTCGCACTCTTCCCCAGCCGCTCGCCGATGCACTTGGCTGGGCGTTGTTTCGCACTGGTGATGCGGAGACAGATCGACTGCTTGAGGCCGCACGACAGCGGATCCTCTCGCCAAAGCCGGAAGATCGGCAGGACGCGTTGGAAAAGCTGTGGGACGCTTTTGAGCGGCTGAAGACACTGGAGCCGGGCGCCAACAAACGGCAGCAGGCCGACGCGCTGCTCGACCGTGTCGCTTCGCCGGGCTCTGGATTTCGGCAGGTGCTTGAGCGTGAAGCGAAGGAACTGACGGACATCGGGAACAGCTTTCGCATTCGTCACTCCGAGACGACACAGGAAGCGCTGACATCGCCAGATCAGGTCGATTATCTGTTCACACGGATGTTCGCATTCGTGCGCGCGATCCTGAAGGGAACCGGTCGTGGCGGGTAGGCACGTAGGTCGGCTCTTCGCGTGGGCG
>JACKJC010000007.1 GCA_020638195.1 Methylobacteriaceae bacterium
CGTGTGAGCGTCAGGCGATCCGCGCCGTCACTTCGCCGAGGTCCGAGACGATAGCGATGCACAAGCGTCGCATTTCGTCGGTGGCCGGCAGGACATCGGGCGCCATGATCGTCGGCATGCCGGCGGCGACGGCCGAGCGGACGCCGTTGTATGAGTCTTCGAGCGCGAGGCAATGGTCCGGCGCGACGCCGAGTCCCACAGCCGCGGCCAGATAGGCGTCTGGCGCGGGCTTGGAATTTTCGTAGTCGCCCCTCGCGACCACGACCCGAAAGCGCGCAAGAAGATCGAACCTTCCGCAATATCGCTGCACGGAGGCGTGCGTGGCCGATGTGGCGATCGCGCAGGGTATCTGGCGCTGGCCGAGATGCTCCAGCAGCGCGAAGACGCCGGGCATGGGCGCGACCTCCTCCATGCGCGCCTCCGCGCAGCGGCGATAGCGCGTCCAGAAGTCCTTCGGCAGATCGTCGCGAACATGGACCTCGAGCGCTGCGCGCGATTGCGGCGTCGCGCCGCCGATGAGGGCCGAAAAAAGGTCCATCTTCAAAGACACCCCGAGTTCGCGCGCGCAATCGTCCAGCGCGCGCATGCGCAGGGATTCCGTATTGAGCAGCAGGCCGTCCATGTCGAAGACGACGCCGCGCGGAGACAATGTCGCAGCCATGCAGTCGCGCAACAATCAGTGCAGGATCTGGCTGAGGAACAATTGCGTACGCTCGTGCTGAGGATTGGAGAAAAAGGCGTCGGGCGTGTTCATCTCGACGATCTCGCCCTGGTCCATGAAGATCACGCGATCGGCGACCTGACGCGCGAAGCCCATCTCGTGAGTCACGCAGAGCATGGTCATGCCCTCGTCGGCGAGCGATACCATGGTGTCGAGCACTTCTTTCACCATTTCAGGGTCGAGCGCGGAGGTCGGTTCGTCGAACAGCATGATCTTTGGATTCATGCAGAGCGAACGCGCGATGGCGACACGCTGCTGCTGGCCGCCGGAAAGCTGGCCCGGGTATTTGTTCGCCTGCTCGGGGATGCGAACGCGCTCCAGATATTTCATCGCGATCTTCTCGGCCTCGGCCTTCGGCATCTTGCGCACCCAGATCGGCGCCAGCGTGCAATTTTCCAGAATAGTGAGGTGCGGGAAGAGGTTGAAATGCTGAAAAACCATGCCGACCTCGCGCCGCACCTCGTCGATGCGCTTTAGATCGTTGGTCAGTTCCGTTCCATCGACGATGATCTGGCCCTGCTGATGCTCTTCCAGCCGGTTGATGCAGCGGATCATGGTCGATTTGCCGGAACCAGAGGGGCCGCAGATCACGATCTTCTCGCCACGCGACACGTCGAGATTGATGTTCCTGAGCACGTGAAAAGCGCCGTACCACTTGTTGACGCCGATCAGCCTGATCGCCTGCCCTGGCGACGTCGCCGTCTGTTCTCGCGCAAGGTTCTTCACATGAGCCTCCTGGCGCCCCGGCCGAGGCGCGGCAGCAGAATGTCACGGCGCGTTGCGAACGGCTAGCGGCCGGCGCGAAGTCACCTGTCGATCACAATGGTTTTACCGCACCGCAGCAAACCGGCGGAGATGCAGCGTCGTTAGATTGGGCAAGAAACGTCCGGCGCCGTCGCATCAGCGATCGGCTGCTCCAACGGCGACCGAAACAACAATCGATATGTCAGCACGTTAGGGACACTCCGGCTCATCGGGACCGCCAGCGATGGCGGCTGGATGGCAGGCAATGGAGAAGGTTGGACTCCCCTGATTATACACACTCACGAAACAATCACTTGCACGTGAGGGGGATTATCTCGGCGAACCACCGGCCATAGATTGCTCCCAACGCTGAACGACGCAGCGCAACAAAACAGGAGAAAGATTATGAAAAACATCAAGATCGCCCTTCTCGCCACCGCGATCGCCTTCGGCGGCGCCGCAATCGCCTCGGCCAATGCGCCGGAAGGCAATGGCAATGTCGTGACGGCTTCCGCCGCGCAGCCCGAGGGCTCGAACGCCGTGGTCTTCGCCTCCTACCGCGCGCCTGAAGGCAATGGCTCGGTTCAGACCGCTTCGTACCGTGCGCCGGAAGGTTCGGGCGTGGTCTTCACCGCCTCTTACCATCAGCCCGAGGGCGGTCGGAACTTCCAGACCGCCTCCTACCGCCACCCGGAGGCCATCGAGAGCTTCCAGACGGCGAGCTTCAAGGCGCCGGAAGGTTCGGGCGCGGCTGTGACGGCCTCCTATCGCGCGCCCGAGAGCAATGACAGCTTCCAGACGGCCTCCTACCGCCACCCGGAAGCCAATGACAGCTTCCAGACGGCCTCATACCGCCACCCGGAGGCCAACGAGAGCTTCCAGACGGCGAGCTTCAAGGCGCCGGAGGGCAATTTCGTCCCGACCTTCGCGTAAGGCGTCGCCCGCAATCGCTGACATCGAGGGGCGGAACCCAGGTTCCGCCCCTTGTTTTTGTGCGCCGATCCCGTTCAGCGAACGGCTCTGATTTTCTCGCTGAGGAAATCGATGAAGAAGCGCACCTTCGAATCCATTGTCGCGCGGCGACGGTAGAGTAGCGAGAGCTCCAGACTGTCGGCGATCCGCCAGTCCCCCAGCACCACTTCCAGAAAGCCGATCTCGATCGAGGGGCGCGCGAGCGTGTCGAGCAGGAGCCCGATTCCCTGGCCACGCAGCGCGAAATCGAGCGGCACGATCGGGTCTGTCGCGGCGACGGCGAAGCGAAAGGACAATTCCTCGCGCCGATCTCCCCGCACGAAGGACCATGCGTGCGGCACGGGCGAAGGGCTCGTGATGTTGTTCGCGCGCAAGAGGCCCGCCATCGGCATGGACAGGAGGTCGGACGGCCTGGCCGGACGTCCGAATTTCTCGAGCGCGGCCGGCGTCGCGACGAGCCGGTATTCCGAGACGAACAGCGTCCGCTTCACGTAGCTGGAATCCGGTTGCGCGCCGACGCGGATCGCCAGATCGCAATTGTTCTCGACGAGATCGATCGGCTGGTTCGTGACGACGAATTCGATCCGGACATCCGGATAGGCCTCGCGAAACGCCGGTATGTGCGGCAGCAGCGCGGTGTAGAGCAACGCATAGGGAACGACGATGCGCAGCACGCCGGCCGGCTTGTCGTGATGATCGATCGCCAGCGACTCCGCTTCCTCGATCGCCGCAAATCCGCGCGAAGCCGCCTCGTAGACTTCGTGGCCGACCTCCGTCACCGCCAGCCGCCGCGTGGTGCGATTGAGCAGGGTGATGCCGAGCCGGGACTCGAGTTCCTGCACCTTGCGGCTGACGGTGCCCGGCGGCAGGCCGAGCTGTCGCGCCGCGCCGATGAAGCTTTGGCGCTCGACCACCGTCACGAACACGAGCAGGTCGTCGTATTTCTTCACCGGCTCACAGGGCTCCGGCGGCGCGCATTCCGGCGATTTCCTGTGCGTCGTAACCGAGATCGCGCAAGACGTCGTCGGTGTGCGCGCCGTGCGCCGGCGTCGGCGCCTCGATCTTTCCCGGGGTGCGCGAAAGTTCGACGGGCTGGCCGACGAGGGTCGTTTCGCCGAGCTTGGGATGGGTCACGCTCTGCGCGATGCCGAGCGCCTGCACCTGCGGATCTGCAAACACCTGATCGATCGTGTAGATCGGCCCGCAAGGCACGCCGATCGCGTTGAGACGTTCGATCCATTCGCGCGCCAGGCTCGCGCTGGTCGTCTCCGCGATGATTTCATAGAGCGCGGCGCGGTTGCGCGAGCGGCGGCCGCCATCGGCGAAGCGCGCATCGTCGACGATGCGCTGCAGGCCGAGTTCGTCGCAGAGCTTGCGCCACATGTCGTCGCCCGACGCGGCAATGTTGATGAGCCCATCCGCGGCGGGAAAGACGCCCATCGGATAGACGGTGGGATGATCGTTGCCGGCCTGCGGCGGCACGACGCCATCCATCAGCCAGCGCGTCGCCTGAAAGTCGAGCAGTCCGATCTGGGCTTGCAGAAGCGAGGTCTGGACCCACTGGCCCTGGCCCGAGACTTCGCGTTCGAGCAGCGCCGTCATGATCCCGAGGGCGCAATAGAGGCCGGCCGCCATGTCGGCGACAGCAATACCGGCGCGAACGGGCCCCTGCCCCGGCAATCCCGTGATCGACATCAGCCCGCCCATGCCCTGCGCGATCTGGTCGAAGCCCGGCCGCATGCGATAGGGGCCGTCTTGTCCGTAACCCGAAATACTGGCGTAGACGATGCGCGGGTTGATCGCGCGCACCGCCTCGTAGTCGATGCCGAGGCGCGTCTTCACATCGGGGCGAAAATTCTCGACGACGACATCGGCTGTCTCGACCAGTCGCCGGAAGACCGCGAGCCCCTGCGGATGCTTGAGATCGAGCGTCATGCTGCGCTTGTTGCGGTGCAGGTTCTGGAAATCGGAACTGTGCCGCGGCCCGTCGACCGGGCTCTGATCGGGCGGCTCGATCTTGATGACATCTGCGCCGAAATCGGCGAGCTGACGGACGGCGGTCGGCCCCGAGCGCACGCGCGTGAGATCGATGACACGAAATCGTCCGAGCGCGCCGCGCTTCATCTTGTTCCCTCCCGTTTCGCCGAAGCGTCACACGCGAAGGATGCGCCGGCGCGCGGCGTGGATCAACCGCGCCTCGCGCGCGCGACGTTTATCGCAGGGTCTTGGGCAGGCGTCGCTTCCAACGCTCGCCGCGCGGCAGTTCGCTGACAGCGGCGCGGCGCGTATTCGAACGCATGCTTACGCCGACCGGCGCCGCCGGAACGGTTTGCACGACACGGACAGGCTGAGGCGCGGGATCGCTCTGGCTCTGCTGCCGCCCCTTGGCCTCGCGCCCCTCGGCCTCGAGTGGAACCTTGCGCGGACGACCGCGCTTGCGAGGCGCCAGCGGCGCGAGATCGTCGGCCGATTGCTGCTTGCGCGGACGCCCCCGGCGGCGAGGCGCCGTAGCCTCGTCCGTTTCCTCGACGGCTTTCGCGGCGTCGATGGCGGCTTCGGTCACCAGGCACGGCAGGATGCGACGCTGCGCTTCCTCGACCGCGGCGGGCGCAGGCTCCGGCGCCGCGAATACGAGGGCGGCGGCGAGCGGCGCGGCGATAGACGGGCTCGGCTCGACGAAGGCTGGCTTTTTGGTCAGTGACGTTGGACGACGCTTGACTTCGACCGTGAAGGATTTTGCTTGTTTGCGCATGGGGGGCTCTGCGGGCCGCCGCCAGATATCGGCGGAATCGGCGGTTGCAAGTACCACCTGTCTTGCACGCGATGTCCGAGGCGTCAACGCGTGGCGCGCATCAACGGGAACCGGCGGCGCCGATCTGCCGGAGCTGCTCGACCATGTCGTCCGTGCGCAGCGCGTCACGCGCGCGCTCCTCGCGTTCGCTCGCCCAGGCGATCGCCGCGCATAAACGCAGATATCGGCCCTGACGCAGCGCCATGTCGACAAACGACGCATCGTCGAACATCGCCTGGAGCTTTTCGCGACGCGCTATCGCGCGCGCCAGCGTCGCCCTGCGATCCGGCGCCGGGCGGGCAGTGATCTCGATTCGCTTGTGGGCCGCGCTCATCGTTTCTCCTCGACACGATGTAATGCGACTTTGGTTTATGGGCCGTTACCAAAATTCGGGCGGGCGCGTTCACGACCGAACGAATTCTGGCGTGTCACTGCGGCATTTTGACGACGCGTGACGGCGCGCTGTCTTGCGTCCATCTCATTGATTTCGCCATCAACTCTGAAAACACACTGGCAAAGCTGCACAGTCTTGGGAAAACGAACGTCGCATGCGCGCCGGCGCGACGACCGGCGCATGGCTAACCGGGGTTAAGACTGACGCAGGGTCAGTCTTTACTTCGCTGCGGCGGCTGATAACCTTTCGCTCAGTAAAGCGACCGGCCAATGGAACCGAGAACATGAACGCGCACCAGCGCGTGCCGACATTCAACGAGAAAGTCGCGGAAGTCCTGAAAACCGTGACCTATCGCGTCGCGCGAACAGAAGGGGACAGAGACGCGATTTTTGGCCTTCGCTACCGCGGTTACCTGCTGGATGGCGGAATTGGCCCGAACGCGCGCGAGCGGTTCCAAGACCCCTGGGACGATGCGGCCAACGCTGTCGTCATGGGGATGTATTTCGGCGACCGGCTCGCGAGCACCGTCCGATTTCACATGAACGATGCGCCGGATGCGCGCATGCCCGCCATGGATACGTTCGGCGATGCGCTCGAGCCCTATCTCGCCGAGGGCAAGCTGATCATCGACCCCACGCGCTTCGTGATCGAGCCCGAATTCGCCCGAATGGGTCCAGACCTGCCGTTCCTTACCTTGCGCATGATCTCCATGGCCGCCGAATATTTCGGGGCGGCCTATGTGCTGGCGACCGTGCGCTCCGAACATGTCGTCATGTATCGCCGGGTGATTGGCCACAAGCCGATCAGCGAGCCGCGGACCTATCCGATGCTCTCGCGCAAGATCGTCTGCATGATCACGGACATCGATATGCTGCGCGCGACCGCCTATGTGCGCCACCCTTTCCTGCAATCGACGCCCGAAGAGCGCGCCGCCATTTTCGGCGCGGCCAAGTCCTAGTCGTCCGTTCCGGGTTTGCCAGCCGGATGTGCAACTGCGTCGCAATGTCGCTTGCCTGAAACATGTTTCGAGCACTGAAACGCCTTGCGGCAGATCAAGGCGCGGCTTAGGTGTGCGGCTTCATATGCGAAAAATCGAATACATAGATCGGCAGACTCGATGAGCGAAGACTCCACACTGATCACCGGACCGCTCTACGCCGCCCGCAAGAAAGTCTATCCGCAGGCCACCCACGGCACGTTCCGCAACATCAAGTGGGGTCTGCTGATCTTCTGCCTGGGCGTCTATTATCTCTTGCCCTTCGTGCGCTGGGACCGTGGACCGGGCCTGCCGAACCAGGCGGTGCTGGTCGACCTGCCGCACCGGCGCTTCTACTTCTTCTTCATCCAGCTATGGCCGCAGGAGGTCTATTTTTTCACCGGCCTGCTGGTGCTCGCCGCGCTGACGCTGTTCCTGATGAACGCGCTCGCCGGACGCATCTGGTGCGGCTACCTGTGCTGGCAGACAGTGTGGACGGACCTGTTCTACGCGGTCGAGCGCTGGGTCGAAGGCGACCGCCGCGACCGCATCATGAAGGACAAGAAGGGCTGGACCTTCCAGCACATCCGCGAAGTCGGCCTCAAGCACTTCCTGTGGCTGATGATCGCCTGGTGGACCGGCGGCGCCTGGGTTCTCTACTTCGACGACGCGCCGACGCTGGTCCGCAATCTCGCGACCTTCCAGGCGCCCTTCTCCGCCTATCTGTGGATCGGCATTCTCACGGCCACGACCTACATTTTCGCGGGCCACATGCGCGAGCAGGTGTGCCTCTACATGTGTCCGTGGCCGCGCATTCAGGCGGCGCTGACCGACGAATGGGCGCTCAACGTCACCTACAAGGTCGATCGCGGCGAACCGCGCATGTCGGTCAAGAAGGCGGAAGCCGCCCATCTCAAGGGCCTGGCCGCCGGCGATTGCATCGACTGCAACCAGTGCGTCGCGGTGTGCCCGACGGGTACGGACATTCGCAAGGGCCTGCAGCTCGGCTGCGTGCAGTGCGGCCTGTGCATCGACGCCTGCGACAATGTCATGAAGGAGATCGGCCGTCCGACCCGGCTCATCGGATATGACACCGACATCAACATGGAACGTCGCAAGGAAGGCAAGCCGCCGATGTACCGGCCGATCCGTCCGCGCACGATCCTCTACGCCGCCGTGATGGCGGTGGTCGGCTCGGTCATGCTCTATGCGCTGTTCAATCGCACGACGGCGCTGATCGCGGCCCAGCACAACCGCAACCCGTTGTTCGTCGCGCTGTCCGACGGCCATGTGCGCAACGATATGACCGTGCATCTGTCGAACAAGGGCGGCACGCCGCGCACTTTCGCGCTGACGGTTCAGGGGCTCGATCAGGCCAAGCTCTCCGCCGTGGGCGTCGAGCCCGCCGCTGACGGACGCCTGCTGCTGGAGGTCGAGCCGGACCGTGTCCGTGACCTGCGCGTCAGCGTCACGGCGCCGGCCGGCGCAACCAAGACCGACAATACGCCGATCACCCTCGTCGCCACCGACGTCGCGAATGGCGAGGTGCTGAAAGTCGGCGAGCACTTCTTCGCACCGAAGTAGGGGCGCCGACAGGACGGAGAAAGACAAAAGCCCGCGGCCGGACAATCTCGGCCGCGGGCCTTCTGTTTGGAATCGCGGAATGTGGGAGCGTCAGGCCGACTTGAACAGCGTAGTGGCGACGCCGCCGAAATCCGCGATCGGCGTTTCGCCCGCGATCGTCTTCGTGCCCAGCGAAACGAGTGGCGTCGCTCCTGCGGGCATGTAGACGTCGACGCGCGAGCCGAAGCGGATCAGGCCGAAGCGCTGGCCGACGGTCAGAGTCTCGGTTTCCTTCGAGAAACAGACGATGCGGCGCGCGATCAGGCCGGCGATCTGCACCACGCCGAAATTTCCACGCGGCGTTTCCAGAACCACGCCATTGCGCTCGTTGTCCTCGCTCGCCTTGTCGAGATCGGCGTTGACGAAGAGGCCCGGCTTGTAGGCGATGCGCGCGATGCGGCCGGCGACCGGCGCGCGGTTCACGTGGCAGTCGAACACCGACATGAAGATCGAAATGCGGTGCATCGGCTCTTCGCCCAGCCCCAGCTCAGGCGGCGGGGAAAAGTTGCCGATCGAGCAGACGTAGCCGTCGGCCGGCGCGACCACGAGGCCGTCGCGGTCGGGCGTGACGCGCACGGGATCGCGGAAGAAGTACGCGCACCAAAGGGTCAGCAGCGCGCCGATCCAGCCGAGCGGCGGCCAGATCCAGTGCAGGACCAGCGAACCAATCGCGAAAGCGGCAATGAAGACATAGCCTTCCGGGTGGATGGGCACGATCTGGCGGCGGACGGAGTCATAGAGGGACATGGGTCGGGTTCCTTGGCGCGGGCGCTCTAATGCCACCGACGGAGCCGAAAGTCACGAAAATCCGGGACCGCCGGCTTACGGTCGGCAAAGGGCGTCGTGAGGGCCAACGGGAAGCCGGCCATCCCGCCTTCGCTCACGCCTCGATATTCACCCGCACGCTCTTGCCTTCTTCCTCGGCAGCGCGGCGCAATGCCTCCTCGGCGTCGTGCACCTCGCGCTGGCGGTTCCACATGCCCGCATAGACGCCGCCCTGCTCCAGCAATTGCTCGTGGCGGCCGCGCTCGACGATGCGGCCCTGATCGAGCACGATGATCTCGTCCGCATTGACCACGGTCGACAGGCGATGCGCGATGACCAGCGACGTGCGCCCGCGTGAAACCCGTTCCAGCGCATCCTGGATTTCTCGCTCGGTGAAGGAGTCCAGCGCCGACGTCGCCTCGTCGAGCACGAGGATCGGCGGCGCCTTCAGAATCGTGCGGGCGAGCGCGACGCGTTGCTTCTCGCCGCCCGACAATTTCAGGCCACGTTCGCCGACCTGCGCATCGTAGCCGTCAGGCACGATGCCGATGAAGCGGTCGATTTGCGCCATGGCCGCCGCGTCGCGGATCTCGTCCATGCTCGCGTCCCATCGGCCGTAGCGGATGTTGTAGCCGATGGAATCGTTGAACAGGACCGTATCCTGCGGGACTATGCCGATGGCCCGACGCAGGCTCTCCTGCGTGACACTGGAAATATCTTGCCCGTCTATGGTCACGCGGCCCTGCTGCGGCTCGTAGAAACGGAAGATGAGGCGCGACAGCGTCGATTTCCCTGCGCCCGAGGGACCTACGATGGCGACCGTCTTGCCCGCCGGCACTTCGAAGTCGACGCCTTTCAGAATCTCGCGCTGCGGATCGTAGCTGAAGAAGACGTTCTCGAAGCGCACGACGCCATCACTCACGACCAACGGTTTTGCGCCGGGACGGTCGGCGATCTCGGCCTTCTGCTCGAGGATGTGGAACATGGCCTCGATGTCGATCACGGCCTGACGCACCTCGCGATAGAACATGCCCATGAAGTTGAGCGGCTGGTAGAGCTGGATCATCATGGCGTTGATCAGCACGAAATCGCCGATCGTGTTGCGCCCTTCCCTGATGCCGGAGACGCACATGATCATCACCGCCGTCAGCCCTACCGTGAAGATCGCCGCCTGCCCGGCGTTGAGCACCGCGAGCGATGTGTAGCTCGCCACGCTGTTCTTCTCGTAGCGAGCCATCGCCTTGTCGTAGCGCGCGGCCTCGCGCCCCTCGGCGTTGAAATACTTGACTGTCTCGTAGTTGAGCAGGCTGTCGATCGCCTTGGTGTTGGCGTCGTTGTCGCTCTCGTTCATCGAGCGGCGGATGCCGATGCGCCAGTTGGTGGCGATGGTGGTGAAGGCCATGTAGGCGACGATCATCAACACGGTCGCCAGCGCGTAACGCCAGTCGTACTGCACGAAGAATACGGCGAGGATCAGCGCGAATTCGAGCAGCGTCGGCAGGCCCGTCAGCGTGATCATGCGCACCATCGTCTCGATGGCGGTGCGCCCGCGCTCCAGCACGCGCGTAAGCGCGCCGGTCTTGCGCTCGAGGTGATAGCGCAGCGACAATTCATGCATGTGCACGAAGACGTCGTTGGCCAGCCGCCGGACGGCGTTCATGGCGACCGCCGCGAACAGGGCGTCGCGCGCCTGGGTGAACCCGGCCATGGCCGTGCGCAGCACGCCGTAGACAATGGTCAATGCGATCGGGCCCGCAAGTAGAGCGGGCAGGTCCTCGATGTGCGCACTTCCTGAATTCAGGGAATCCGTCGCCCATTTGAAGGAATAGGGCACGGCGATCGTGACCAGCTTTGCGACCACCAGCGCCGCGAAAGCGAGAAAAATCCGCAGCTTGAGATCGAAGCGGTCGCGCGGCCAGATGTAGGGCCATAGCCGCCGTCCGGTGGAGACGAGCGTGGCGTCGGACTTTTGTTGTGGACCGGGCCCGGCTGCGGGCGGCGCTGAGAGATGTCGCATTTTAGAACCGGTTGAATTTCCGCCAGATATAAGCGGTGACAGGGCAAATGACACGGGGGCGGCCGACATATGCGGCGCCCGCCCGGCGCATCGGCGATTGACTGCCATCACAAGCTGAGGAAAAACGCGCCTTTCACGCGGCGCGATCGCCGCTTCCAGGGAATTACAATGCTGAAAGGCACTTTTGCCGCGCTGGCGCTCGTCGCGTTCGCAACGACCGCTTTCGCAGCCGATCCTTATGGCGTCTGGCGCCGGCCCGAAGACGGCACGACCTTCTCCTTCTTCCGCTGTGGCGGCGGGCTCTGCGTGAAGGTGAAGGGCGTGAAAGACCCGGCCGACAGGAAGTACATCGGCGCGATGGTCTTCTCTGGCGCGAGCAAGACCGGTCCCAACGTATGGGAAGGCCGCGTCAAGAACCTCGAGGACGGTGAGACCTATATGGGCAAGATCACACTCAATGGCGCGAATTCCGTCACGCTCGACGGCTGCGTGCTCGGCGGCGCGATCTGCAAGGGCGAGACCTGGACCCGCACGCGCTGATTTTCACGATCGCGCGCCCTCTCTCTGCTAGCATTTCCGAATCAGGCGAGGAGCGAGGCTGTTGCTGAACATTTGCGTGTATTGCGGCTCCGCGAACGGAACGGAACCGCATTTCGTCGCCGCGGCGGAGGAACTGGGACGCCGCATCGGCGCGGCCGGCCATGGCCTCGTCTATGGCGGCGGCGACAATGGCCTGATGGGCAAGGTCGCGCGCTCTACCCTGGCGGCCGGCGGGCGCGTCGTCGGCATCATCCCGGAATTTCTCAAGAACCGCGAGCACATGCTGCACGAGGCGCAGGAGCTCGTCGTCGTGGAGGATATGCACACACGCAAGCGCATGATGTTCGAACGCGCCGACGCCTTCGTCGCGCTGCCGGGCGGCATTGGCACGCTGGAAGAACTCGTCGAGCAACTCACTTGGGTGCAGCTCGGCCGGCACACCAAACCGGTGGTAATCGCCGATATCGGCGGCTTCTGGCGACCGCTGCTGTCGCTGTTCGCGCATATGCGCGGCAGCGGCTTCATCCGCCAGGAATTCGAATTACGCTACATGGTCGCCGAGCGCGTCGCGGACGCGCTGCCGATGATCGAAAGCGCGATTGCGCGACAGGAGCGCGCCGGCGGGCGCGTGGAGACGATCGATCCGCGGTTGTAGCTCTCGCTGTCATTTCGAGCCGGCAGAAGTCCGCTGTTGCGGACTTCGCCTGAAAGCGAAGCAATCCAGCCCCGAGACTGTCCACAGATCCAGGGATGAATTGCCGCGTCGCTTCGCTCCTCGCAATGACGGTCGAGACTAAGCCGCTCCCGAAACCATCAGCTTGTAATTGATCGAATCCACCAGCGCCTGGAACGAGGCGTCGATGACGTTGGCGGAAACGCCGACGGTGGACCAGCGCTCGCCGTTCTTGTCTGCGCATTCGATCAGCACGCGCGTCACGGCATCCGTGCCGCCCTGGAAGACTCGCACGCGATAGTCGACCAGCTCCACATCCTCGATGAATTTCTGGAAACGGCCGAGATCCTTGCGCAGCGCGACGTCGAGCGCATTGACCGGGCCGTTGCCTTCAGCCGCCGAGATCAGCAATTCGCCGTCGACGCGCACCTTCACGATGGCTTCGGAGGCCGTGACCATGTCGCCCTTGGCGTTGAAGCGGCGCTCGACATTCACGCTGTAGCGCTCGACGTCGAAATAATCGGGCAATTGCCCGAGCACACGCTTGGCGAGCAGCAGGAAGGACGCGTCGGCGCCCTCGTAGGCATAGCCCTGCGCTTCCTTGTCCTTCACTTCGTCGAGCAGTCGGCCGAGGCGCGGATCGTTCTTGTCGAGGCTGACGCCGAGGCGTTCGAGTTCGGACAGAATGTTCGACTTGCCGGCCTGGTCCGACACCAGCACCTTGCGCTTGTTTCCGACCGCGTCGGGCGTCACATGCTCGTAGGTCCGCGGGTCCTTCAGCACCGCCGAGGCGTGGATGCCGGCCTTGGTCGCGAAGGCGCTCGACCCGACATAGGGCGCGTGGCGGTTCGGCGCGCGGTTCAACAATTCGTCGAAGGCGTGGCTCGTCTTGGCGAGATGCGTCAGCTTTTCCGAGGTGACGCCGATCTCGAATTTTTCGGAGAACTCCGGCTTCAGCAGCAGCGTCGGGATGATCGACGTGAGGTTGGCGTTGCCGCAGCGTTCGCCGAGGCCGTTGAGCGTGCCCTGCACCTGACGCGCGCCCGCGCGCACGGCGGCGAGCGAATTGGCGACAGCGTTTTCCGTATCGTTATGCGCGTGAATGCCGACGTGGTCGCCGGGAATGTGCTTCAGCACTTCGCCGACGATCTCTTCGATCTCATGTGGCAGCGTGCCGCCGTTGGTGTCGCACAGAACGACCCAACGCGCGCCAGTCTCGTAGGCCGCTTTCGCGCAAGCGATCGCGTAGTCCGGATTGGCCTTGTAGCCGTCGAAGAAATGCTCGCAATCAACTAAGGCCTCGCGGCCCTTCTCGATGGCGTAGGCGACAGAGTCGCGGATGCCTTCGAGATTGTCCTCGAGCGAACATTCGAGGGCGACATGGACCTGATAATCCCAGCTCTTGGCGACATAGACGATGGCGTCGGCGTCCGCCGCGACGAGGCCGGCGATTCCGGGATCGTTGGCGGCGGAACGGCCAGCGCGCTTGGTCATGCCGAAGGCGGCGAATTTGGCCTTCACCTTCGGTCGCTCGCCGAAGAATTCGGTGTCGAGCGGATTGGCGCCGGGATAGCCGCCCTCGATGTAGTCGAGCCCGAGATCGTCGAGCATTTTCGCGATCGCGCGCTTGTCTTGAATCGAGAAATCGACGCCGGTCGTCTGCGCGCCGTCGCGCAAGGTGGTGTCGAACAAGGTCAGTCTTTCGCGGGCCATCAGTGCGGCTTTCCTTGAGGCGCTGGCGGGGCCAGCTGCTTCTTCATCGTGGTATTGGCGAACCACTCGCCATTGAGCGAGACCGTGTTGCGCTGGGTCGCTACATAACCGCGCCCCTTGAAGAAATCATGCGCGACATCGGAGGCGTCGGTCTGGATTTCCTTCACGCCGCGCGCAAGCGCGAGTTTTTCGACGGCGTCGACCAGGGTCGTCGCGACTTTTCTGCGCGCATGGTCGGGCGAGACGTAAAGCAGATCGAGACAGCCGTTGGCGAAGGATGCAAAGCCCGCAATCTCGTGATCGCGCAGCGCGACGAGCGTGAGCGCGCTCGCGAGCCGCTGTGCGAAGGCTGCGAGATCGTCCGAGGCCGCGGCCCAGGCGGCGCGCTGGTCGTCGGTGTAGTCGTCTTCGGCGAGAATTTCGACGCTGGCGCGAAAGAGACGCGCGAGCGCGGGCGCATCGGCGGGCAGGAAGGGGCGGAGGGCGATGGTCATGGGGCCTCTCCAATTTCGGAACAATCTCCGTCGTGGCCCTCCCTCCCCTTCATGGGGAGGGTCCGCCGCGAAGCGGCGGGGGTGGGGCCCAAACGACTGGTAGAAGCGCTCACCGCTTCACCTCCCATGTCGTCGTGCCGTCCTTGTTGTCCTTGAGCGTGATGCTCATGGCGACGAGTTCGTCCCGGAGGCGGTCGGACTCGGCCCAGTTCTTCGCAGCTCTCGCTGCGAGGCGAGCGTCGATGAGGGCCTGAACCTTGTCGACATCGACCGACACGAATCCGGCATGTGGTTTCTTCAACTCGGAACGCGAGGCAAGACCGAGGAATACGAGATCGGCGCCGAGTTGGCGATGCGCATCCGACTGCCCGTCGCCTGTCGTGTTGAACAAGCGATCGAGCGATGTCAGCGCCGAATGCGTATTCAAATCGTCCGCGAGCGCTGCGACCAGATCGTCGGAGGGTTCCGGCGCGGCGGCTTCGCCGTCGAGCGCGAGGCGCGCAGCGCGCATCCAGGCGTCCAGCTTCTTGCGCGCATCCTCGAGCGCCTTGGACGTGAAGTCGATCGGCTGTCGATAATGCGTGCGCAGCATAGCGAGGCGCAGCACTGGTCCGGACCACAGCTGCCCCCCGAACTTCTCCGAATGCAGCAACTCGTGGATCGTCACGAAATTCCCTGCGCTCTTCGACATCTTCTCGCCCTCGACCTGCAGGAAGCCGTTGTGCATCCACACGTTGGCCATGACGGGCGTGTCGAAGCAGCAGCGTGATTGCGCGATTTCGTTTTCGTGGTGGGGGAAGACGAGGTCGATGCCGCCGCCGTGGATGTCGAAGGTTTCGCCCAGATGCCTCCAGCTCATCGCCGAGCATTCGATGTGCCAGCCCGGGCGCCCCCTGCCCCACGGGCTCTCCCAGCCGGGTTCGCTGTCGGCGGAGGGCTTCCACAGCACGAAATCCATGTCGCCCTTCTTGTAAGGCGCGACGTCGACGCGGGCGCCGGCGATCATCTCGTCGAGCGGACGGCGCGACAGGCGGCCGTAATCGGGCATGGAGGGAACCGAGAACAGCACATGGCCGTCCGCCGCATAGGCGTGGCCGCCCGCAATCAACCGCTCGATGATCGCGATCATCTCGGCGATATGTTCGGTCGCGCGCGGCTGAACCGTCGGCTCGAGGCAGCCGAGCGCCTTCACGTCGGCCTGGAAGATTCGGTTCGTCTCCTCGGTCAATTCGCGGATCGAGATTCCGCGCTCGGCGGCGCGCGCGTTGATCTTGTCGTCGACGTCAGTGATGTTGCGGACGTAGGCGACGTGCTTTTCGCCGTAGAGATGGCGAAGCAGCCGGTAGAGCACGTCGAAGACGATGACCGGCCGCGCGTTGCCGATATGCGCATAGTCGTAGACGGTCGGGCCGCACACATACATGCGTACATTGTCCGCATCGATGGGGACAAAATCCTCCTTCGTGCGCGTCAGCGTATTGTAGAGCCTGAGGCGTGGCGTCGGCATGAAGGGTCCTTTGGCCTGCCGGCCGGACCATCCAAATCGCGTGAGGACATGACGGATCCAGCCAGCGGGTGGGCTAGCGGATAATAATGCTCCGGCAGGTGCGGGCGGTTTTCGTCATCGGCTGGACCATGATGGCAAGTCGCGCCCCGCGTCAAGTGCGCGCAAGGCCTCGATCTTAACCGTTTGGAAACCGCATGCGCCGAATATCGCACGGCCTGCGGCCCCCTACGTACCGAGCCTAGTGATGACCTTCGTCGAGTTCGAGCATCGCGTTCTTCCCCGGATCATTCTGCCGCTGATGGCCGGCCTCGTGTTGGCCGCGCTCGCCGGGCGTGGACAGGTCCAGGCCGCCCAGCGCAATTCCTTCGTCATCAACGACAACGAGGGCTATGGCATCACGGAATGCCTGACCAACGGCACAGCCTGCGGCCGCGTCGTGGCGGACGCCTGGTGCGAGGCGCATGGCTATGGCCAGTCGGTCGCCTTCGGGCGCGCGGACGACGTGACCGGCGCGGTGCGCCCCGACGCGACCAAGGCCGAAGACGCTGCGAAGCTGCACACGATCGCCAATCAGGTGCGCTCGAACTCGCTGGTCGTCACCTGCGAGAACTGAGCCCTTCCGGCTCGCCTCAATTCTTCACGAAATCGGCGCAGCGCGCGGCCTCGTTGGTCGCGCCCCACGGCTGGATCGCGACCGCGGAGGTCGAATTCTTCGGCGATCCGTCGATCAGCTTGTCCGAATAGACCATGTAGACCAATACGTTGCGCCGCGTATCGCAGCCGCGCACGATCTGCATGCGCTTGAACAGGATCGAGCGGCGCTCGGCAAAGACCACATCGCCCTGCGAGAATTTTTCCTTGATCGTGATCGGGCCGTATTGCCTGCAGGCGATCGAAACGTCGGACAATTCCTCGGCGACGCCGAACATGCCGGACACCCCGCCCTTTTCGGGCACGGTATAATGGCAGACGACGCCATCGACGAGGGGATCGTCGATGGCGTAGGTCGCCAGCTTGTCGTTCGGCGTCAGCATTTTGAATGTCGTCGACTTGCGGAAGATCAGTTCCTGCGCGCTAGCGGGGCCGGCGACGGTCGACAGACCGACGGCGGCGGCGAACAGAAGGCTGGCGATCTTGAGCGACGGCATGAATCTCTCCGTGGCGCCTGCGTATGGCGCGCCGCACATATGGCGATGACGGCGGTCGGCTGAAAGAGGCTCGCAGCAGAAAGCGCCCGGGCGCTTCTGGCTTTTCGGCGTGACATCGCCACAATCGCCGCTCAGAAGGGATTCGTCCAACATCGGCCTCGCGCCGGAGAGAGCGAACGCCATGAATTTTCTGGCCGGCCTTCGGCGCGCCGGCGTCCTGCTGATCCTGGCGACAGCCACGCTGCCCGTGTCGCAAGCGGCCGCGCAGGTCGATTGCAACCGCCTCGCGGCGCGTATCGCGGCCGCAGGCAACAGCGGCGGTTCGTCGCGTGCCGCCGCAGCCGCCCGACGCCAGCAGAGCGAGATCGCGCGCCTCGCCGCTCACGCGAATGCGATCGGCTGCAACCGTCCGCACTTCCTGTTCTTCGACGACCGGCCCCGCCAGTGCGACGGGCTGAATGCGCGCATCCAGAGCCTGCGGGCCAATCTCGCGCAATTGCAGCAGGCCGCCTATGGCGGGGGTGGGTCGCGGCAACAATTGCAGCAGCAGTACGATTACTATTGCCGGGGCGCGCAGCGCACGCCCGACTTCATCGAACGCTTGTTCGGCGACCGCGACCAGATCGTCTATCCGCCGGCCGATGGCGAACCCGACAATACCGACCAACAGATCGTCGACGACAAGCCGCGCGGCGGATCGGAGGCCGTCTGCGTGCGCACCTGCGACGGGTCCTTCTTCCCGATCAGCTATTCGGCGCGCCGCGCCAATCTCGGCGACCTCCAGGAAATGTGCACGGCGCTGTGCCCGGCGGCGGAGGTCAAGCTCTACACGCGCTCGATGCGCGATATGAAGACCGCAGTTTCCATCGACGGCGAGCCCTACACGAGCCTCGAGAACGCCTTCAAATACGAGAAGACCGTCGTTCCGCAATGCTCGTGCCGCAAGCCCGGTCAGAGCTGGGCGGAAGCGCTGGTCGACGCCGAGCGGCTGCTCGGCGAGGGGCGCAAGGGCGACATTATCGTCACGCCCGAGAAGGCGGAGGAATTGTCACGGCCGCAGCAGCCGGGACAAGCAGCGCAGCCCAAGGGCAAGAGGCGCGGCAAGGCGACCGCCTTCGATCCACGCGCGATGAAGAAGCTGCTGGACGAGCAGAAGCGCGCCGCAGGCGCCGAAAGCCGGCGCGAGCGCGACATCGGCGCCCTGGCGCCGACGGCGGGCGACCAGCAATCCGGCATCGATTTCCGGCGCGACTGAACAAGGCGAGCCGGAAATCGATACAGGGCCGGGCGCGGCGATTTCGCACCGTTTTGCGCGATAAGGCGACGGTGGGAACCTTTTCCTTCGTCGCTATCGACGACGAGGGGCGGCCGCGATCGCGCCGCCCGATCGGGCCTAGCGTCTCAGCTCTTCTTCACGAGCGGACAGGTCGATTCCGAGAGCGGGCCGAAGGCTTCCTCGCCCGACATTTTCTGAACGACCTTGTAATAATCCCAAGGGTACTTCGATTCTGCGGGCGTCTTGACCTGCATGATGTACATGTCGTGCTGCATGAGCCCATCCGGGCGGATATGGCCGTCGTCGGTGAACATGTCGTCGATCTTCATCTTGTGCAGCTGGGCCATCACCTTGTCGGAATCCGTCGTGCCCGCGGCCTTCACGGCGTTGAGATAGGCGAGCGTCGCCGAATAATAGGCGGCCTGGTTCATCGTCGGTTCGCGGTTGGTCTTGGCGAAAAAGCGCTTCGAGAAGGCGCGCGTCTTGTCGTTGAGATCCCAGTACCAGCCAGTGGTGAGATAGAGGCCCTGCGCGGTCTTCAGCCCGAGCGCATGAATGTCGCTCACGAAGGCGAGAAGAGCGGCGGGCTTCATCGTCTTGGTGATGCCGAACTCGTTCGCGGCCTTCAATGAATTGGTGAAGTCGCCGCCGGCGTTGGCGAGGCCGAGAACCTGCGCGTTCGAGCCCTGCGCCTGAAGCAGGAAGGACGAGAAGTCCGAGGTCGAGAGCGGTACGCGCACGGCGCCGATCACCTTGCCGCCGCCGGCTTTGACAACGCGCTCGGCGGCCTCCTGCAATTGCGTGCCGAAAGCGTAGTCGGCCGTCAGGAAGAACCAGGTCTTGCCGCCCTGTTTCAGGATGGTCTTGGCCGTGCCGTTGCCGAGCGACGTCGTGTCATAGGCGTAATGGACCGTGTAGGGCGTGCAGTCCTTTCCGGTCAGCGACGCGCCGGCGGCGCCGATGGCGATAAAAGGAATTTTCTTCTCGCGCGCGATGTTCGACATGGCGATCGACACGCCCGTGTTCGAACCGCCGAGAATCATGGTGACGCCGTCGCGATCGGCCCATTCGCGGAACTTCTGCGCGCCGAGGTCGGGCTTGTTCTGGTGATCAGCGCTGAGGAACTCGATCTTCTGGCCGAGCACGGAACCGCCGAAATCGGCGATCGCCATTTTCGCCGCCTCGATGCCGCCGGGGCCGACGACGTCCGCATAAAGGCCGGACATGTCGTCGATATCGCCGATCACCACCTTGTTCCCGGCGGCCTGGGCCGCATCGAGGCAGACAGAGGCCATCAGCGCGCCAGCCAGGGCGCCGATCTTCTTCGCGTGTTTCATGATGTACTCTCCCGGACGGCCGGGGCGGCCCGCAATCGCCTCAGCTCAAGCTGACGGGCGGCGCGCTCGGCGCCGCATGCGCCAATCCGGGGAAATCTAGAGCGCCGACGCGTTGCGGCAATGCAAGGTCATGCGACGAGACGTCCATGGGCCTTGGTCCTGCCGATCAACGGCAGGAGCTTCGCCAGCTCCGGCCCGTTCTCTCTGGCAGTGAGAGCAAGGCGCAACGGATGGAACAGGTCTCTGCCCTTACGGGCCGTCGCGCTCTTCACGGCGGATGTCCACACGCCCCAGGTCTTTTCGTCCCAGGGCTCCTCCGGCAAGAGCGCCGCCGCCGCGCGACAGAAATCCGCGTCCTCGATCACGGGCGCGATCTCGCCGTCGACGACGCGCCACCAGTCACAGACATCGAGGAATTTTTCGAGGTTGCCGCGCACAGCCAGCCAGAAGGCTTCGGCGTGCGCGCCTACAATGTCGTGCGCGGCGAGCCGTTCGCGCACGTCCTCGAAATCGAGTTTCAGCAGCGTGCGCTGAGTCAGCGAGCGCAGGTCGGCTGGATCGAATTTCGCGGCATTGCGCGAGACATGCGCGAGATCGAATTTTTGGGCCAGTTCGATCAGCGACCCGACCGCGTGAACTTCGTCGGACGAGCCCGTCAATACGGCAATCGCGGCGACGGCCAGCGACTCGACGCCGCTATCGCGCAGCGAGGCGATCGACAAGGCGCCCGAGCGTTTCGACAGGCCTGCGCCTGAGGCGTCGACCAGCAGGTTGTGATGCGCGAAGCGCGGGACCGTGTCCGCGCCCGCGAGCGCCTCGACGATCTGGATCTGCACCGCCGTATTGGCGACGTGGTCTTCGCCGCGCACGACATCGGTAATGCCGAGTTCGATATCGTCGACGACCGAGGGCAGCGTGTAGAGGAACGAGCCGTCCTCGCGCACGAGCACGGGATCGGACAGCGAGGCGCAATCGATGTGGCAATGGCCGCGCACCCCGTCTTCCCATTCGATGACGCGATGATCCAGCCGGAAGCGCCAGTGTGGCCGGCGTCCCTCCGCCTCGAGCTTGGCACGATCTGCGTCGCTCAGGGCGAGCGCGGCGCGATCGTAGATCGGCGGCAGGCCACGCGCCTGCTTGAGTTTGCGGCGGCGATCGAGTTCGCCCTGCGTCTCGTAGGCGGGATAGAGCAGGCCCATCCGCTTGAGGCGTTCGGCTGCGGCTTCATAGAGCGCGACGCGATCCGACTGACGCACGACGAGATGGGGGACGATGCCGAGCCATGCGAGATCGACCTCGATGCCATCAGCGAATTCCGCGGTGGACCGGGCCAGATCCGTGTCATCGAACCGCAGTATGAATCTGCCACCTAGGCGCGCCGCGGCGAGATAGTTGAACAGGGCCGTACGCGCATTGCCGATGTGGATGCGGCCGGTAGGCGACGGCGCGAAACGAACGACTGGACCGGACATGGGGCTCACACAAATCGCCCTGGCGCGACGCGCGCCGGGCAGCAGCTTTTCGCAGACCGGGCGGGCATTGTTAAGGGCGCCTGCGCGGTGACCGAAGCCGTCATCGCCGGCGCGGCCTGCGTCATTCTCCTCCTGCTCAACCTCACGAGCATGGCGATTGCCGGGCGGCGCTGGTCGCGCGCCAGGAGCGAGCCCCCTGCCACACGGCCCTTCGTGTCGATCGTGCGCCCTTTGCGCGGGATCGAGGAATTCAGCGCCGAGACGCTCGCCTCGACTTTCGCGATCGACTGGCCGGCCTACGAGGCGATTTTCTGCGTGCAGAAGGCCAGCGATCCGATCATTCCGCTGGTCGAGGCAGCGATCGCGGCGCATCCGCGCATTCACGCGCGATTGCTCGTCGGCGACGATCCGATCTGCCCGAACCCGAAACTGAACAATTGCGTGAAGGGCTGGCTGGCGGCGCGCGCCGACAGGGTGGTTCTGGCCGATTCCAACGTGCTGATGCCCGTCGATTATCTCGACCGGTTGATGGGCGCGATGAAGGAGGATTGCGGCCTCGTCGTCTCCATGCCGCTCGGCGTCCGGCCGCGCGGCTTTTTCGGACATGTGGAGGTCGCCGTTCTCAACACCTTCCAGGCGCGCTGGCAATATGCGGCGGAGGCGGTCGGCATGGGCTTCGCGCAGGGCAAGAACATGCTGTGGCGGCGCGAGGTTCTCGATAAGGCTGGCGGCATCGGCGCGCTGGCCTCCGAAATCGCGGAAGATGCGGCTTCCACCAAGGTAGTGCGCGCGCAGGGCCTGAAGGTGCGCCTCGTCGACCGTCCGTTCGAACAGCCGCTCGGACTGCGGTCGGCGCGAGACGTCTGGGCGCGGCATTCGCGCTGGGCGCGTCTGCGGCGCGTGACCTTCCCGCTGCAATTCGCACCGGAGATTTTGACCGGCGCGCTGCCGCCGATCCTTGCCGGCGCGCTCGCGACGAAATTCGCCGGCTTCGGTCCGGGCGTCACGACTGCGACGGTCGCCGCAATTGCTACCCTGCTCTATGGGGCGGAACTGGCGCTGACCTCGGCAGCGCGCTTTCCGCTGACCTGGCGCACGCCGTTCGCGCTTGTCATCCGCGATCTCGCCCTGCCCGTCCTGTGGATCGACGCCTGGCTCGTCGACGATTTCACATGGCACGGCCACAAGATGACGGTGCGCGAGCCCGGCGACGAGACCGCGGAGGTCGGCTGATCCCCGGCAGAAAGGCCTGAGCCGCGGCCGTTCTCGGGTCGCGGCGAGCCGGTCGACCGGACATTCTCAGTTAAACCGATAGGCGTCCAGCATCAGCACGCCGCGCTGCACGGATGCGTGGATGCGTTCGCCCTTGGCGCCCTCGCCCGCCGCGCCCATCGCGAAGGGCATGGGCAAGAAATGCTCCGGGCTCGGATGATTTTCACGCGCGAAGGGCGCCGACGTCTCATAGTCGCCGATCGCATCGAGATCGCCGCCCTCGGCCTTGTCGCGCACCCATTCGTCGAAATCGGCGACCCAGGCGGGCGCGGGATCTGCGTCCGTATAGCCGCCGGTATAGAGCGCACGCAGGTTATGCGTCGCGCCGCCAGAGCCGATGACCAGCACGCCTTTTTCACGCAACGGCGCCAATGCACGGCCGACCGCCGCGTGGTGCGCGCCGCCGCGTTGTGGCTGCACGGAAATCTGGGCGACGGGAATGTCGGCGTCCGGATAGATCAGCTTCAGCGGCACCCAGGTGCCGTGGTCGTAGCCGCGACCGGTCGCCGCCACCGCATCGAGCCCCGCCTCCCTGGCGAGTTGCGCGGCCTCGACGGCCAGGCCCAGCGCGCCCGGCGCGAGATATTGCTGGGTGTACATTTCCGGCTCGAAGCCGCCGAAGTCGTAGATCATCTTCGGCTGCTCATCAGCGCAGACGATCGGCTGGTCCGTCTCGAAATGAGCGGACATGACGAGGATGGCGTCGGGGCGCGGGATCGTCCGGCCGAGGCCGGACAGGAATTCGCGGGCGGGGCTCTCGTGCAGGATCATGTTGGGCGATCCGTGCGAGATGAAGAAGGTCGGGAAGATTGTCATGTTGCGGATATAGGCCCGCACGCAGCTTTGCGCGAGCGCAACGGAGCAAGGCTGATATTGCAGCGCAGCACAGATTGACTTGGTCCAGACGATGGACCAAATTTATCTGATGAAGATTTCGGTCTCCGAGGCGAAAGCGCAGCTCACCGACCTCGTCCGCCGCGCGGAGGCGGGGGAGGAGGTGATCCTGACGCGGCATGGCCGTCCCGCGGTGCGACTCGCCGCAATACCGTCGGCTCGAACTCGAGAAGAGCGGCGCGCTGTTCTCGAGCGCATCAGCCGCGCCGGCGCGGCGAAAGCGACCCCAGGCCCCGACGCCGCGCGAAGCCAGGACTTCCTGTACAACGACGAAACGGGCCTGCCCGAGTGATCGTCGTGGACACGTCCGCGTTGATGGCGATCGTCAAGCGTGAAAGCGCCTATGAGTCCTGCTCGGCGGTGCTGGAAGCGGAAACCGAAATTCTGGTCTCTGCTGGAACGCTCGCGGAAGCCCTCATTGTCGCCGAACGCAGGGATCTGGGGCCTCAAGTCGTTGCGCTGGTCGAGGATCTCGGGATCGAAATCGTAAGCGTCACGACAGCTGCGGCGCGCCGGGTGGCGGCCGCATACGCGCAATGGGGCAAGGGCGTCCATCCGGCATCGCTGAATTTCGGCGATTGCTTCGCGTATGCGCTCGCGCGCGAAAGAAACTGTCCGCTGCTCTATGTCGGCAATGACTTCGTCAAAACCGACATAGAAAGCGCCCTCTGATCACTCCGCCGCATCGACCTGCGGCAGGCCCCGCGCCTGGCGCTCGTCCTTGAGCAACTCCGCCACGAGGAAAGCCACCTCGATCGACTGTTCGGCGTTGAGGCGCGGGTCGCAGGAGGTGTCGTACATTTCCGACAGGTTGGTCTCGGTGATCGCGCGGGCGCCGCCCATGCATTCCGTCACGTTCTTGCCGGTCATCTCCAGATGCACGCCGCCCGCGAACGTGCCTTCCGCGCGATGGATCGCGAAGAAGGTGCGAATTTCGCTCATGATGCGGTCGAACGGCCGCGTCTTGTAGCCAGCCGCCGTGATCGTGTTGCCGTGCATGGGGTCAGATGACCACACGACCTTGCGGCCCTCGCGCTCGACCGCGCGAATGAGGCCCGGCAGGTGCTCGGCGATCTTGTCCGAGCCGAAGCGGCAAATCAGCGTCAGGCGGCCGGGCTCGTTCGTCGGATTGAGCATGTCGATGAGCCGCAGCATTTCGTCGGGCTTGAGCGTCGGGCCGCATTTCAGGCCGATCGGGTTCTTCACCCCGCGGCAGAATTCGATATGCGCATGGTCGGGCTGGCGGGTGCGGTCGCCGATCCAGATCATGTGGCCGGACGTGTCGTAATGATCGCCGGTCGTGGAATCCACACGGGTCAGCGCCTGCTCGTAGCCGAGCAGCAACGCCTCGTGCGAGGTATAGATATCGGTCTGGCGCAGTTCCGGATGGCTCTCGGGATCGAGGCCGATGGCGCGCATGAAGCCGAGCGTCTCGGTAATGCGGTCGGCCAGCTCCTGATAGCGGTCGGACTGCGGGCTGTCCTTCACGAAACCGAGCATCCAGCGGTGCGCATTCTCGAGATTGGCGTAGCCGCCGGTCGCGAACGCGCGCAGCAGGTTGAGGGTCGCCGCCGACTGGCGATAGGCCTCGAGCTGGCGGCGCGGATCGGGAATGCGGGCTTCGGCCGTGAAGTCGATGCCGTTGACGATGTCGCCGCGATAGCTCGGCAGTTCGACGTCGCCTTTCTTCTCGGTCGGCGCCGAACGGGGCTTGGCGAACTGGCCGGCGATGCGGCCGACCTTCACCACCGGCGAGGAGCCGGCGAAGGTCATGACAACAGCCATCTGCAGGAAGACGCGGAAGAAGTCGCGGATATTGTCGGCGGAATGCTCGTTGAAGCTCTCGGCGCAATCGCCGCCCTGGAGCAGGAAAGCCTCGCCCGCCGCGACTTTCGCCAGCGCGCGCTTCAGCTTGCGGGCCTCGCCTGCAAATACCAGCGGCGGAAAGCCGGCGATCTGCCGTTCGACCTCGCCAAGCGCAGCCGGGTCCGGATAGTCCGGAACCTGCGCGACGGGACGGCTTCTCCAGCTCTCGGGCGACCAGCGCTCGGCGGACATGATCTCAACTCCTCACAGGGCCGGCGGACAGCCGGAAGCGGGGCTTATACACGAGGCTTTTCGGGAATGCGACCCTTGGTGGCGGAACGGGACGCGCCCGTCTATAAGGCGGGCGAAAACACCGGGAAGAGCATGTCGCAGGCCGTATCGCGCTTCATCGACGCCGTCCGCTGGATCGCGGCGCTGATCGTGGCGCTCCATCATTGCAACAATGTTTTCGTGAACCAGGCCGACATCATGAAGGCCGAGCACGACGCGCCGGTCTACGTCTGGTGGTTCCTCACGTCCTATACGTTCGCGCATGGCGCGGTCGTCGTCTTCTTTGTTCTCTCCGGCTTTCTGGTGGGCGGAGGCGCCGTCAATCGCGCACGAGCGGGCAAGCCCTACCTGCGCAACTATCTGATCGACCGATCGAGCCGCATCTACATCGTGCTCGTGCCGGCGCTGGCGCTCAGCGTCTTTCTCGATCTCGTCGGGCAGCGCGTCTTCGCCGGCCTCGGGGTCTACGAGCATCCGGTCTATCAGGCCGCACTGAAGCTCGAATACATCCCCGCGACGCTGGTCAGTTTACAGGCGATCTGGTTTCCGACCTTTGGCACCAATGCCGCGCTGTGGTCGCTCGGCATGGAGTTCTGGTACTACGTCGTCTGCGGTCTGGTCGTCGCGCCATTGTGTGCGGCCTACGCGACGAGCGCGCGCTGGACAGCCTTCACAATCGCCGTCGCAATATTCGTCGTGCTGTCGCTACCCGGCTCCTATTTCATGTTCGGCGGTGCGATCTGGGCGCTGGGCGCGCTCGCCCGCATCGCGCCACGTCCACTGATGCGCTCGAAATGGCTGGCGCTCGTCATCTGGGCCGCAGCGGTCACAATCATGCGGCTCGTCACGCGTGGCGCGATCATCGAGGCGCATCCGCTGAAAGAGATCGTCGACACCATCAACGCCGTGCTTTTCGCCAATATCCTGCTGACGCTGCGCTTCGACACAGGCGAGGGGTTTTCATGGTGCCGCGCGCGTTATCACGCGGCCTTCTCGAATTTCGCCTATTCGCTCTACGCCACGCACTGGCCGATCCTGATGTGGCTGCAAGCCGCAGCCGCGATAGCGTTCGGCGTCGGGTGGAACCAACGGCTCGCCACGCCCCGGCACTATTTCGTGGCGCTCGGCGCGCTGGCGCTGCTGTTCGCGCTCGCCTTTGTCTTCTCCCGCATCACGGAGGCGCGCACGGATCGCCTGAGAACCTGGCTAAGGCGTAAAATTCCAGGCGCGGCGGCGCTTGCCGCGTCGAAGGCGTGAGGAGGAGCATATGAAGGTTCACCCCGCGCTCGCGGCTCTTCTGTCCGTCGCGCCGGTAGCGGCGGCAGGATTTGCGGGCTCCCTGGTCACCATGCCTGCAATCCCGACCTGGTACGCAGGCTTGGCGAAACCGTTTTTCACCCCGCCAAACTGGCTGTTTGGACCGGCCTGGACGCTGCTCTATGTCCTGATGGCCTCCGCCTTCTGGCGCATCCTCACGCTCGACCGGCCCGCCATCGACAAGCGCGCAGCGATCGCCGCCTTCGTGGCCCAGATATTTCTGAACGGTCTGTGGTCCTTCGCCTTTTTCGGCTGGCGCTCGCCCGGCGCGGGGCTTGTCGTGATCGCGGCGCTGTGGCTCGCCATTGCGGCGACGATCGCCGCCTTCGCGCGGCTCGACCGCCTTGCCGCATGGCTGCTCGCCCCCTACATCGCCTGGACCAGCTACGCCGCCGCGCTGAACGCGGGCGTCTTCCTTCTCAATCGCTGATCGTCAGGCCTTGTCGCGCTCGTAGCGCGCGCTGCGCGTGCGCATTGTTACGAGTTCTTCCGCCGCGCTGGGATGCAGCGCCATGGTCGCGTCGAAATCGGCCTTGGTCGCGCCCATGCGGATCGGAATGGCCAGCAATTGCGCCATCTCGCCACTGTCGTGACCGAGCACGTGGACGCCCAGAACCTTGTCCGTATGTCCGCAGACGACGATTTTCATGATCGTCTTTTCGGCTCGGCCGGACAGGGTCGCCTTCATCGGGCGGAAGGTCGACTTGTAGATGTCGACGACCTCGTATTCGCGGCGCGCCTCTTCCTCGGTCAGGCCGACAGTCCCGATCTCGGGCGTCGTGAAGACGGCGGAGGGCACGTGGCGATGGTCGACGATCGTCTCCTTGCCGCCGAACACGGTATCCGCGAAGGCGTGGCCCTCGCGGATCGCGACGGGGGTCAGGTTGATGCGGTCGGTCACGTCGCCGACCGCGTAGATCGAGTGGACGTTGGTGCGCGAATGCTCGTCGACGATGATCGCGCCATTGTGGCGCAGGCCGACGCCCGCCGCCTCGAGCCCGAGGCCGGCCGTATAGGCCGCGCGACCGGTCGCGATCAGCACCTGATCGAAATCGGCTGAGGAGCCGTCGGACAATGAGACGCGCAGGCAGCCGGCGGCGCGCTCGATGTGCGTCGGCAACAGGCCGGGCTTCAATGTCACGCCGGCATGGGTCATCGCTTCAGAAAGGCCCTCGCGCATGTCCTCGTCGAAGCCGCGCAGGACATTGTCGGCGCGGAATACCTGCGTCACCTGCGAGCCCAGACGCGCGAAAACGCTGGCGAATTCGACCGCGATATAGCCGCCGCCGACGACCATCAGCCGCTCTGGAAACTGCTTGAGGTCGAAAATCTCGTTCGACGAAATCGCCAGATCGACGCCGGGGATCGCCGGGTGCAAGGAAGGCGCGCCGCCAGTCGCGACGAGGATCACGCGCGCCGTCACGCTCTTGCCGGTCGACAGCCGCACGGCGTGCGGGCCCTCGAGGGTCGCCCGGGCGGCGATCATCTCGACGCCGGCCTTTTCCAGGTTTGCGGCATAGATGCCCGAGAGCCGCGAGATTTCCCTTTCCTTGGCCGCGACCAAGGTCGGCCAGTCGAAACGCGCGGGCGGGACGCTCCAGCCGAAGCCCGCCGCATCCTCGAAATCCTCGGCGAACCGGCTCGCGTAGACGTAAAGCTTCTTCGGCACGCACCCACGGATGACGCAAGTGCCGCCGATACGGAATTCCTCGGCTACGGCGACCTTCGCGCCGTAGCCGGCCGCAATGCGCGCGGCGCGGACGCCGCCGGAACCCGCGCCAATGACGAAGAGATCGTAGTCGAAGTCGCTCATGGGTCCGTCCTTCCGGACGTCACATCTGGTGACCCTTCTTGGTCATCTCTTCGCGTACGCGGGTCATCATGTCCTGCGACATCTGCTGCTGCCAGCGCTGCATCGACACATAGAGCGCGTTGAGGACGAGCGGCTGCTGCTCGACATATTTCTTGCCGCTCGCGCTCGAGAAGAAGGTCGAAACGTCCTTCAGTTCCTGCTCGCTCAGGCGCTCCGCATAGAGACGCGCGGCGGTGTCGACCATCTGGTCGACGCGCTTGTCGAACTCCGGCTTGATCTGCTCCATCACCGCATTGAGGTCCTTGATCAAGTCCGGGCGCGTCTGGGTCAAGCGCGTGCCGATCTGGTCGAGGAATTGGGGGATGACGATCGAAAACGAGCGCGACACGCCGGAGTTGAGCACGATCTCCTTGGCGAGCGCGATCTGGGCGGCCGTCGGCGCGCCAGGAGCGGCGGCAGGCGCCGTCGACTGGGCGTAAACAGGCGCGGCGGCGAGCAGCGCGACGAGGCCGAGGGCGCGGGCGAAAGTTCTGGCGGGCACGTTCTTCTCCTGGTTGCGCCGGAGGCGAGGAATCTTGTTCGTATGTTCAGTCGGACGCGCCGATGAGGCGCACCCCGTCGGAGCCGGCTATGATGACGGCGGTGGCGAGCCCGATGAACAGGCCATGCTCCACCACGCCGGGGATAGCGACGAGCTTTGCCGCGAGCGCTTCCGGATCGGAAATAGCTCCCAGCGCGCAGTCGAAGATGAAATGCCCGCCATCGGTGACGAAAGCATGGCCATCGGGCGCCCTGCGCAGTGCGACCGGGCCGGCGAGGCCAAGATCGGCGATCGCGCGAACGATATGGCGACGCGTCGATTCGCCGCCGAATCTGTCGACCTCGATCGGCAGGGGAAAGCGGCCGAGGGTGGCGACTTCCTTTGAGGCGTCGGTGATCACGATCATCCGGGCGGAAGCCGCCGCCACGATCTTTTCGCGCAGGAGCGCGCCGCCGCCGCCCTTGATGAGCCGCATGGCAGAATCGAATTCATCCGCGCCGTCGACGGTCAGGTCGAGCTCGGGCGTTTCCTCGAGCGTCGAGAGACGGATACCGAGCGACTGCGCCTGGGACCGCGTACGCTCCGAGGTCGGGACGCCGACGACATCGAGCCCGTCGCGGACCAGCCCGCCCAGAATGTCGACAAAAAACGCCGCCGTGGAGCCTGTGCCGAGGCCGAGCCGCATGCCCGGCCGCACGAATTCGGCGGCGCGCGCGGCGGCGCGGCGCTTGGCTTCGTCCTGTGAAATCTGGGAGGCGGCGTTCATTCTCATCCCGCGCTGGAACAGGCGCGGGATAAAGGCTCACGCGGCAAAACGCAATGTCGGCCCGGCGGGCGGGCTCAGCGCGAAGGCGGCGTGCAGACGACGGCGTCGTTAAGAACGTAGCAGATCGACATGGCGCCGGAGCGCAGGTCGACCCGGAAGACGCCGCCCTCGCGCTCGTGGCGGGAGGCGACGAGGCCGTATTCGCTCTGCGCCATTGCGGTCGCGCCCTCGCCCGGCGGGTAGCAGAGGGTCGCGCCAACCGACCCTTCCTTCAGCCCGTACTGGCAGGCGCCGATCTCGCCGGTCGCCTTGTCGAGCCGGTAGACGCGGTTGAGATCGGTTTCGGGCGCGGCGAGGAAGTCGTAGTTCGAGGCCGCCGAGGCGGCGGCGGTTGCGCCGGCCAGAAGCGCGAGCGCCGGGACGATGCGGAGAAATGGACGATTCATGACGCAGCCTTCGAGCGTTAGCCCCCACATGAAAGCAGCACGATCATGGTTAATAATGCGTTGACGCCCTTGCCCGCCCGCGCCGATCCGTCATAGTCCAAGCTCATGAACCCACGGAAACTTCTGGTCTTCGACCTTGACGGCACGCTTGCCGAAACCGCCGGCGACCTGATCGGAACGCTGAATTTCATCCTCGCGCGCGAAAATATCGCGCCGGTCGACCTGTCGCAGGCCCGCTTCATGCTGGGCGCGGGCGCCAAGGCGCTGATCGAGCGCGGCTTCGCGGCGCAGAAGGTTCCGCTCGCGCCTGCCCGTCTGCAGCAATTGTTCGGGGATTTTCTCGCCCATTACGAGGCGCATATCGCCGACGAGAGCTTCCTCTTCCCCGGCGTGGTCGAGGCGCTCGACCGATTCGAGGCGGCGGGCTGGGATTTCGCCGTCTGCACCAACAAGATCGAGGCGCCGGCGCGCAAGCTGCTGGGGGCGCTCGGCGTCGCCGGCCGCTTCCGGGCAATCGTCGGGCAGGACACGTTCGCGATCCCCAAGCCCGACCCGCGCGTGCTCGAACAGACGATCGCAATGGCCGGCGGGACGCCGGCGCGTTCGATCATGGTCGGCGATTCGCGCACCGACATCGACACGGCCAGGCGCCTGGGCATCCCCTGCGTCGCCGTCGATTTCGGCTATACGGACGTGCATGTGAGCGAGCTCGGGCCCGACCGCGTCATTTCGCATTTCGACGAACTCTGGGATAGCGTGACCTCGCTTGCTGCGGAGACCGCGCCATGAAAATCAAGTCCGCCCTGTTCGCCAGCGCTTTCGCCCTGCTCGCGGCGCCCGCGCTCGCAGCCCCGGCGATCCCGTTCGATACGGACAAGGACGGCACGCTGGATCTCGCCGAGGCCAAGGTTGCGGCGTCGGCCGCCTTCGACCGGCTGGAGAAGGACAAGGACGGCACGCTCGACATCAAGGAAATGCGGGGCCGCATGACCAAGCGCGCCTGGACGGCCGCCGATCCGGACAAGGACGGAACGCTGACGAAAGACGAGTTTTTCTCCGCCGTGGAGGCCGCCTTCAAGCGCGCCGACAAGGACGGCGAAGGCACGCTGGACGCCAGGGAATTGCGCAGCCCGGCCGGTCGCGAGTTGATGAAGCTGCTGCGTTGAAGGGCTGTCACGCAGTTCACGCTTGACGCGCCCCGCCCCGCCCGCCTAAACCGTGCGCCACTCGGCCGACGGCCAGAGGGCGCGTAGCTCAGCGGGAGAGCACTCCCTTCACACGGGAGGGGTCACAGGTTCAATCCCTGTCGCGCCCACCATTTTCACTCGACAATCGAAACAAGGCCGATCGCGGCGTCGACGCGCGGCTTGACGGGCGACCTTTCGCCTCGGTGCGGTCAAACGTCTGTCGGAAAAGAAAGAGGCGCAGCCCGCGAGAGGGTTTACGCGGGCTGCGCCTGCGCTCCGTGATCATCGGCGCGATCACGAAACGAAATCCGAGCCGTTTGACGGCTGGGCCCGAACCGGCGATGTCGTTGCTCCAAACGAGCTCGCCGCTTCACATGTACGTTATCGCCCGGCGGCTTCACGGCGGTTTGTCTGACGGGAAGAATTTTTGTCTGAATTGTGTCTGGGATTTCCCGGACCCAGAATGGGGGGTCGACAGGGCGCCGGGCGCATGGCTTGGCTTGCTGCCCGCCAACCGAGATTCACGCCGGAAATGACTGACGCCGCATCCGTTCTGCTGGTCGAGGACGACGCCGAGATCGGCGCCCTGATCTCGCGATACCTGGGCGCCAGCCAGATTGCCGTCACCTCCGTGGAGAGCGGCGCGGCCATGGACGAGGCGCTGCGGCGCTCGACATTCGACCTCATCCTGCTGGACCTCAATCTTCCAGGCGAGGACGGCCTGTCGATCTGCCGACGTCTGCGCAGCGAAAGCGCCATCCCGATTGTTATCGTCACGGCTCAGGGCGAGGACGTGGACAAGATCGTCGGTCTCGAGATGGGCGCGGACGACTATATTTCGAAGCCCTTCAATCCGCGCGAACTTCTCGCCCGCATTCGCGCCGTTTTGCGCCGCACGGCAGGCCTCCAGCAGCAGCAACCAGCGGAATCGTCCCGTCAGGTCTACCGGTTCTCCGGCTGGCGCGTGGATGTGACGGCGCGCGAGGTGCTGGCCCCGTCCGGCTCGCGCGTAGCGATGACGGCGGCCGAATTCGACCTGCTCTACGCGCTGTGCGAGCACCCCAACCGGGTGCTGACACGCGACCAGCTGATCGGCCTGACCCATGGGCCGGTCGAAGGACCACACGAGCGTTCGATCGACACGCTGATCAGCCGCCTGCGGCAGAAAATGGAAACGGACGTCGGCAGCCCACGCCTGATCCAGACGGTGCGGTCGGAAGGATACATGTTCTCCGCGCAGGTCGCCCGGCGATGAAGCGCCTGCTGCGCTGGCTGCGGCCGGACACGCTCGGCGCGCAAATCGCGCTGGTGCTGTTCGCCGCGATCGCGCTGTTCCAGGTGGTGGTGGCGACCACCTATGTCTTCAGCGATCCCGACTGGACGATCGCGGTCGTGGAGCCCTCGGAGATCATCGCGACGGCGGCAACGGCGATCGACGCGGTCGCGCCGCCGAAACGCGCCGCCACGATCGCCGAGATGCATCGCGTCGCGCCCTGGCTGAAATTCACGATCACCGACGATGCGCCGGCGGGCAGCCGGATCGCGCTGAAGACCGGAACGGCGGAACTGATCCGCAAGCGGCTGTGGCCCGACGCCATCGTGCGTGCGCCGGTCGTCAAAATGCCCAAACCCGACAGCGACTTCGCGATTGGCCTGCGCAATGGCGGCTATCTGGTGATCGGCATCACAGAGGAACGCCGCTCCCAGGCGCTCGAGGAGGAGCGGCGCGGCACGACCGCCAAGCGCATCGCCATGTCGCGCAATCTGGAAAGCTCGGCGGCGCTGTTTCTGGTCTCCGCGCTGCTTCTGACCGTCTGGCTGACGCTCGCCGTCATCGCCCCGCTCTATCGACTCATGCGGCAGGCCGAGAAGCTGCCTCTCGACCGCGGCCGGTCGGAGCCGATCAAAGAGAGCGGACCGCGCGAAATCCGCCATCTGTCGCGCGCGCTGAACCGCATGCAGCGGCGCATCGATTCCATGATCGAATCGCGTTCGCGCGCGCTCGCCGCCATCAGCCACGATCTGCGCACCATCATCACGCGCATGCGGCTGCGCACCGAATTCATCGGCGACGAGGCGCTGAAGGCCAAGATGATGAAGGACGTGGAGACCATGGATTCCATGCTCCACAAGAATCTCGTCTATCTGCGCGGCGAGGAGTCTGGCGTCGGCATGGGGCTCATCGACCTCGACAGCCTGTTGCAGACGATCGCCGACGAATTCGCCGATCTCGGCCACGAGGTTTCCTACGCCGGCGGCAAGCACCAGACCGTCTATGGCTCGCTCGAGGACTTCCAGCGCCTGTTCTCGAACCTCGTCGAGAACGCGGTCAATCACGGGCAGCATGTCGTCGTCAGCGCGACGCAGCCTCAGGACGGGTTCATCGTCGTCGACGTCGCCGACGATGGACCGGGCATCCCCGCCGGCAAGAAGGACCAGCTGCTCGAACCTTTCGTGCGCGGCGAGCCTGCGCGCAGGGTCGACGCCAAGAGCGGTTTTGGCCTCGGTCTGTCGATCGTCGCCTCGCTGACCGAGAAAGCCGGCGGCAAGCTGCAATTGCTCGACCGCGCGCCCAATGGACTGATCGCGCGCGTCGCCCTGCCCGCCGCCTTCAGTTGAACCGACGGCGCGCCTTGTGCGAAACGAAGGCATGACCAATCGCTTCTTCGAGCTGCGCGGCTCGCACAATCCGCATCGCTGGAACCTTCCGCTGAACCCGTCGATCTGCGTCGGGCCGCCGGACATGCTCTTCATGTACGGCGGCGTCGGGCTCGCCGCCTCGATCGAGGCGCTGGAGCGCACCTGCGAGCGGCCCGTCGTCTGGGCGACCGCGCAATATCTCTCCTTCGCGCGCCCGCCCTCCGTGCTCGATCTCGACGTGCGCATTTTCTACAAGGGGCGCCATACGACGCAGGCGCGCGTCTCGGGCCATGTCGGCGAAAGCGAGATCATCACGGTTTCCGCCGCGCTCGGCGACCGGCCCGGCGGCGCCGCGCATCAATGGGCGCGAATGCCCGACGTTCCGCGCCCCGAAGACTGCGAGCGCGTGCAGCTTTGGCCCGATCACGGCGAGAACTACAATCGCCGCGTCGAACTGCGCATGCCGAAAGGCGCGCTGCGGCGCGACGGAACGCCCTCCCCCGACGGCCGCCTCGCGCTATGGGCGCGCACGGTGGAGGAATACGACATGAGCGCCAGCATGCTGGCGATCTTCGCGGATTATGTGCCGTCCGCGATCGGGCCGGCGCTCGGCGAAGCCAATTCCGGTTCGTCCTCGCTCGACAACACGCTCCGCGTGCGAAAGGTGGTTCCGACGCGCTGGGTGTTCTGCGACATCACGGTGACCGGCATGAACGCGGGCTTCGCGCATGGCGACATGCGGCTGTTTGCGGAGAATGGGGAATTGATGGCGACGGCGAGCCAGTCGATGGTGGTGAGAAGAAGGGGGGAGTAGCACCCCGGCTTGCGTGGCGCAGGCGTCACGGCAAGAATGCCCTGCGGCTCAATTCGGCTGGAGGCGCTCATGCTTCGGCACCTGCACATTTGTCTCGTCGCGACCTTCTTCTTCTCCACGCCCGCTTTCGCAGACGGCATTGGCGCCTGCATGCCAACCGGCTCGACGCCGCTCTGCTCCCCGGCAAAGCCCTGGAGCCGCTACGTGATAGACTTGGGGAGCTATCGCGGAATTTTCGCGATCAATCCGCAATCGCCCCAGACCGGCGCGGTCGCCCAGCGCTTCGCCTGCCCTTCCACGGGGCGATGTGTCTGTGAATTGACGACGAACGCCGACCCGGTGGGCGACTGGAACGTCGTCTTTTCCGGGAGGCCCCCGAGCGACGGCAAGCCGCGCGAAATTCCCATCAAGTTCACCGGCGGCCATATGACGATGGGCCCGTCGTTTCTTGGCGGCAACGTGACGCTGAAAGGCAACCGGCTCGCAATATCGAACCACGCATTCCGGACGGCGATCTTCGAACGAGACGGAAAGCCCGCCACCTGGGTCATCGAGTACTGGGATTGCGTCAAAATGGCCTTTCAGAATCTGCCGCCCTCCGGGCAGCTTCGCGTCAACCTCATTGCCGGCGTCGAAAACAACGCGTTGGGACCGGCGGCCGAGGCGCTGACCGCCTCGGACGACGCAACGGGATTTTCGGCCATCCCGTCCTTTCTCGAAAGCGATCCGCACAAGAAGAGGGCCGTGCGACCGAAGAGGTAGTAGGCGCGGAGTTACGACGCGCACACCCCGGGCTTGCGATCCTTCCACGGCCGCTCCTGCTCCAATTGCGCAGCCAGCCGGAACAGCGTCGCCTCGTCGCCGAAACGCCCTGCGAACATCATGCCGAGCGGCAGGCCCGCCTTGTTCCATGCAAGCGGCACAGACATGGCGGGCTGGCCGGACATGTTGAACATGGCCGTTCCCGGCATGTAGGCGGCAAGCGTCGCGGCGATGGTCCTGAGGTCGCCCATCGTGTCGAGCACGCCCAGCTTCAGCGGCGGCAGGCACAGCGTCGGCTGCAACAGCACGTCGACCTCGGTGAAGAATTCGGCGAGCGCGCGCGAAATGCGAAAGGCGTCGAGCTGCGCCGCGCAATAATCGACCGAGGAGCGCTTGGCCGCGTTGTGCGCGGTCGCCAAAGTCAGTTTCTCGAATTCGTCGTCTGTCGGCCTGCGGCCGAGCTGCTGTTCGGCGAGGCGCACGGTCAGCGCCGTATTGGCGCCGGTGATGACGGAGAGCGCATCGCCCGGCGAGACCGGCAACACGGGCGCCTTTTCGATCACCTCATGCCCGAGCTTTTCGAGCATTTTCGCGACATCGCGCACGGCGGCCGAAATCTCGGGATCGATCGGCGCGCCGGAAGGGGCGCGGTCGGTGAAGGCAATGCGCAGGCGACCGGGCTCGCGGCGCACTTCGTCCGCGAAGGCGCGCGCGTGCGGGGGCGCGTGATAGGGGCTGACGAGTTCCGGCCCTTCGGTGGCGTCCAGCATGGCGGCGCTGTCGCGCACGCTGATCGACACGACATGGCCGATCGAAAAGCCGCCCCAGCCCTCGCCGCGATCGGGGCCCGACGGGGTTCGCGCGCGCGTCGGCTTGAGGCCGAAGACGCCACAGGCGGACGCGGGAATGCGGATCGAGCCGCCGCCGTCCGACGCATGCGCGACAGGCAGGATGCGCGCCGCCACCGCAGCCGCCGCGCCGCCGGAGGAGCCGCCGGAGGAATGCTCGGTGTTCCAGGGATTGCGCGTCGGCCCGTGCAGACGCGTCTCCGTCGTCACCATCATACCCCATTCGGGCGACGACGACTTGCCGTAGATCACGAGTCCGGCGTCGACGAAACGCTGCGTCAGCGTATCCGTGTGGTCGGCGACATAATCCTTGCTGAGCGAGGCGCCGAAAGTCGTACGCGTGCCCGCGAGCAGGTTGAGATCCTTCAGCAGAAACGGCACGCCGCGGAACGGGCCGTCTGGCAGACCCTTCGCGATCTGCTTGCGCGCGAAATCGTAATGTTTGACCACGACCGCGTTGAGCTGCGGATCGACCTTCTCCGTGCGCGCGATCGCCTCGTCGAGCAGTTCCTCCGCGCTCGCCTGACGGCGGCGCACCAGTTCCGCGAGACCGACGGCGTCATAGGCGCCGAATTCCTTGAAGCTCATTGCGCATCTCCCTCTTGCGACAGGTTAGTGGCGAAGTTCTCGCGGCGCCAGCCGGCGACGTCAGGGCAGGTGCGCTCGACGCGCGCGGCAAAACCGCTAGATTATCGCCCTCAGAGTTCAGCGCTCCCTCGCGGAGACGCCGCGCGCTGTCGCAGACGAAGGGGGAATCGCGCTGCATTCGCCGGCCCGTAACACTGAAGGCGACGCGCCCGCCCGCAAGCTGCCGAGCCTGGCGCTCGGCATCGAGCGGCTCGGGCTCCTCCCGCTCGCCCATCCCTGGCTGATCGGCATCGTGGCGCTTGTCTGCGCCATCGGCGCGGCCTTCGGCTTCGCGCGCGTCAAGGTCGACGATTCGCTTTCGCAACTCTTTCGCTCCGACACGCCCGCGTTCCGGCAATACGAGGATGTGACGCAGCGCTTTCCCTCGACCGAGTTCGACGTCCTGGTCGTGATCGAGGGGCATGTCCTGCAGCGCGAAGCGCTCGAAAAGCTGCGCGATGTCGCGACCGACCTGCAACTCGTCAACGGCGCGCGCGGCATCATCTCGATTTTCTCAGCGCGCGAGCCCGGAGAAAAGGGCGGCCTGCCGCCGCCGCTGTTTCCGGAGACGCTGCCGGAAGGCGCCGATTTCGACAAGCTCGTCGCGCGCGTGAAAGCGAACGAGATCATCCAGGGCAAGCTGATCTCGAAGGACGGCCGGCTGACGCTGATGGTGCTGTCGCTCGAGCCAGATGCGACCGCGCAGGACAAGCTCGGCGGCGTGATCGACGAAGTGCGCAAGACGATCGCGCAAGACCTCGAAGGCTCGGGGCTGACAGCCGAACTCTCCGGCGTGCCTGTCATGCAGCTGGAAATCCGCAAGGCGGTCGAGCGCGACCGCGTCATCTACAATGCGGTCGGCTTCGTCGCGGGCTGCCTCATCGCGATCGCCTTCTTCCGGCGCGTATCCTTCATGATCGTCGCCGCCGGGCCGCCGCTCGCCGCCATCCTGCTGGCGCTCGGCGCGCTCGGCTGGCTCGACTTCCGGCTCAACATGTTCCTGAACGTGATGACGCCGCTCATCATGGTCATCAGCTTCTCGGATTCGATGCAGCTGACCTTCGCCGCGCGCGACCGGCTGATCGAGGGCAAGGACAAGAGGACCGCTTTTCGCGAGGCGATGCTGGTGGTGGGACCCGCCTGCGTGCTGACCCATGCGACGGCGGGGCTCTCCTTCGCGGCGCTGCTGATTTCGGATTCAGATCTCATCCGCACGTTCGGCAAGGCCGGGCTGATTGCGACGGCAATAGCGCTCGTAACCGTACTCTGGCTCGTGCCGCTGTTCGGCGTCGCACTGGTGCGCAATGAAGCGAACTTCGCCCGCGACGCCCGCGAATCCGACATGGGCGTCGATGCGCTGCGGCGCTTTTGCCGCGCCATAGCAACGCGCATGACGGCGCGCCCCGATCTCATCACGCTCGCGGGCGTCATCGTCGTCGTCGGGCTGGGCATCGTCTACGCCACCTTGCAACCGCGCTACCGGCTCGCCGACCAGGTGCCCGACAAGCAGAAGGCGGTGGCCGCCGGCAATCGTCTCGACCAGAAGCTTTCAGGATCGAATCCCGTCGACGTTCTGATCGAATTTCCCAAGGGCGCTTCGCTCTATGGGCCACAAACGCTCGACGTGATCGGCGCCGTTCACGCCGCGGTCGAGAAGCAGGCCGGCGTCGGCAATGTCTGGTCGCTGGAGACGCTTCGCCGCTGGCTCGCCGAAAAGCAGGGACGGGCGGACATCGGCACGCTGCGCCAATATGTCGATCTCCTGCCGAAGCATCTGCAACGGCGCTTCCTTTCGGAAAGCCATGACGCGGCGCTCGTCAGCGGACGCATTCCCGATATCGACGCCAGCGACCTGCTGCCGGTGGTCAACACGCTCGACGCCAGTCTCGACGCGGTGCGCAAGGCGCATCCCGGCTACACGATCGCGGTCACCGGTCTCGCCGTCATCGCCGCGCGCAACAGCGCCGGCATGATCGACAAGCTGTCGCACGGGCTGACGATCGAATTCGCGTTCGTGGCGCTGTTCATCGGCCTGGCCTTCCGCTCGAAGATCGTGGGCGTCGCGACGATCATGCCGGCGATCTTTCCCGTCGTGGCGTGTGGCGCGCTGTTGAAGATCAGCGGGCTCGGCCTGCAATTCGCGAGCATTGTCGCGCTGATCGTCTCGTTCGGCCTCGGCCTGAGCGCCACCATACATTTCTTTAATCGCATGCGGCTCGAGCAGCGGATTGGCGAAGATCCGGGCGTCGCGGTCGAGCGCGCCACCGTGCTGGTTGGGCCGGCGATGATCCTGACAACGATCGTGCTGGCCTGCGGGCTGGCCGTGACAATATTGTCAGACCTGCCTTCGCTTCGGCTGTTCGGCTGGCTCAGCGCCTTTTCGATGCTGGCGGCGCTGGCCGCGGATTTCCTGATCCTTCGGCCCTCGATCGCCTGGCTCGCGCGCAGCGTGGCGCGGCGGTCCGGTCAGCCGCCCTTGTGAAGCGACATGGTCACGCGCCTGATCCCCGAATTGCCGGAGGTGATCGTCACCGTCTGGCGTGAGGCTGTCGATGCGACGCTGACATTGGCGGTGAACCCCGAACCAGCGATGTGAGCGTTGTAGCGGCCGTTCGAGGCGGAGCCGCTCAGAGAGCCGTTCAGAGAGCGCGAGGTTTCGCTCCATGTGCCCGAAATGCGCGCGCCATTCGCGATCACTTCGCTGACGACGACAAAGCGATAGCTGTCGCTGGCGCAGGTGATGCGCTGCGTCAGGGAGCTTCCGGTGGCGTCGACGGCATAGGCGGCGCGGCAGCGGATGCGCTCGTTGCCATTGGAGGTCGTGATCGAGCCCGACCCGGTCCAGCTCCCCTGATAGCCCGTGAACGGGCCCGCGGACGCCGAAGCGCCCGAACCAAGGAAGGCCAATGCGAACAGGCCCAGTGCGGCGATTGTGGTTCTTGTCACGACGTCCCCCATGATCTGACGCGTTTCGATATAGGTTGCCGCCAATGCAATTCCACGACAACCGGCTCAACGGCACTTTCGCGCGACGACGGCGCGCACATCCTCCATCGAAGCTTCCATCTGCCCCACGTTTTCACGCAGCGCATGACCGCTCATGCAGCGCTTCATGATATCTGTCGCTTCGCCCATGTCGCGCAGGTTCGCGCGCAGGACGCGGCAAATCGCGTCTGGCCCATAGGGACCGCCCCTGTCGCGGCCGGCGACGGCGGTAACGAGTTCGCCAGCGCGCTGCATGTCGCGCGCGCATCGTGGATCGGCGGGCGCGGCGTGGGCTGCGATCGGCAGCGAAAGCAGGAGCAGTGCGACAACTAGCTTGGGCATGACGGCGTTCCATTCGCCGCCAGTATGACCGACACGGGTCTACGCGATGCGTGAATACGCACGCGGCGCGCTCGCATCATCCGGTCATCCGCGGCGAGGCCGCCATACGGGCTGGCCAGTCCAGGCGGACAACCCGCCGTCGACGGGCAGGCAGACGCCGTTGATGTAGGAGGCGTCGTCGGACGCCAGAAAGCAGATGGCGGCGGCGATCTCTTCCGGCGCGCCGGCCCGCGCGAGGGGAATGCGATCCTCGTATTGCTCCATGACCTTGGGCGCCGCGCGCATGCGCTCGGTCATCGGCGTCGCGGTCAGGCCCGGCGCGACCGCGTTGGCGCGCACGCCGTCGCGGCCGGCGTCGACGGCCATGGCGCGCGTGAGATTGACGACCGCGGCCTTGGCGGCATTGTAGGCGGCATTGCCGCCATCGCCCGCGAGGCCAGAGATCGAGGCGACATTCACGATCGCGCCGCGCCTGGCGACGAGATGCGGCATGGCGGCGCGGCTCGCGATGAAGACGCTGTCGAGCGAGACGCCCATGACATGGCGCCAATCCTCATCGCTGAGATCCTGCACGCGCCCGCGCCGACCCGCGCCAGCATTATTGACGAGGACGTCGATACAGCCGAAGCGGCTGGCCGCATCGGTCACGAATGCTTCGATATCCGTCTTTTCGCGGACATCGACGGTCGCCAGCAGCAGGCGCTCCGGATCAATGTCGAAATCGTGCGCACGCGCCGCGAGCGCCTCGCCGTCGATATCGCAGAGCGCCAGACGCGCGCCCTCAGCGGCAAAGCGACCTGCGGCGGCAAGGCCGATGCCGGAGGCCGCCGCCGTAATCACGACCGCCTTGTTTTCGAACCGTCCCAAGTCCCCTCCCCCGCCGTTGACGGCGCCGCTTCAGCCCTCCTATCGTCGCGTCAACAAAAGGGCCGCGCAAGATTGTCGGACGGTCCACAGGGAGAGAGAGATGCAGGGATTGATGATGGACATGCCGCTGCTGATCAGCGGCCTCATCAAATATGCCGCCAACCATCACGGCGAGGCGGAAGTCGTGGCGCGCGAGATCGAGGGCGATCTTCATCGCTATACCTATGCCGACGCGCATCCGCGCATGCAGCGTATGGCGCTGGCGCTGAAGCGCCTCGGCATGCAGCAGGGCGACCGCGTCGGCACGCTCGCCTTCAACACGCATCGCCATTTCGAGATGTTCTACGCCGCGCCCGGCATGGGCTATGTGCTGCATACCGTCAATCCGCGCCTGTTCCCGGACCAGCTCGTCTATATCATCAACCACGCCGAAGACCGGCTACTGTTCATCGACCGCGCGACGCTGCCGCTGGTCGAGGCGATCGCGCCGCGGCTGGAGACGGTCGAGGCCTTCGTCTTCATGTCGTCGCGCGAGCGCATGCCCGAGGTGAAGCTGCCGAAGCACGTCCATTGCTACGAGGAGCTGCTGGCGGCGGAGGATGCGACGGGATTCGAATGGCCGAGCTTCGACGAGAAGACGGCGTCGACGATCTGCTACACATCGGGCACGACCGGCAATCCGAAGGGCGTCGTCTATTCGCATCGCGCGGCGATCCTGCAGACCATGATCTGCTCGAGCTTCGAGTTCCTCCCCGGCCACAAGGAGGGCGTGCGGGAAGTCATGTTCCCGATGGCGCCGCTGTTCCACGGCAATGGCTGGAACATGCCCTTCACCGCGCCCTATACCGGCTCGAAACTCGTGCTGCCCGGCCGCAATTACGAACCCGAGAAACTGTACGAACTGATCGAGGGCGAAGGCGTGACGCTGTCTGCGGGCGTTCCGAGCTTCTGGCTGATCCTGCTCGACTGGCTGGCGCGCACGGGCAAGAAATTCTCGACGCTGCGCGCCACGCTCTCGTCGGGCTCGGCGCCGCCGCGTGCGATGGTCGACAAGCTCAAGCGCGAATATGGCGTCGACTACATCCAGGCCTGGGGCATGACGGAGGCTCTCGGCTGCACCATGCCGTCGATGCGGCCGGGTTCCGATCAGCTTTCGGATCAGGAGAAGCTCGACCGGCGCATGGTGTCCGGCCGCGCCTGTTTCGGCACGGAGTTGCGCATTGTCGACGACGAGGGCAAGCCGCTGCCACACGACGGCGTCGCCATCGGGCATCTTCGCGCGCGCGGGCCGTGGGTGGCGGGCGGCTACATGAAGCTGAACGAGGGTCTCGACGCCGACGGTTGGCTGATCACCGGCGACATGGCGCTGATCGACGGCCAAGGCCACGTGTCGCTCACCGACCGCTCGAAGGACGTCATCAAGTCCGGTGGCGAGTGGATTTCCTCGATCCAGCTCGAGGACGCCGCGCTCTCGCATCCGGACGTGCTGCAGGCCGCGGTCATCGCCGTCAGTCACGACAAGTGGCAGGAGCGGCCGCTTCTGTTGGTGGTGCGTCGGCAGGGCTCGACCGTCGAGGGCCAGGCGATCCTCGACCACATGCGCCCGAAGCTCGCGAGCTGGTGGATGCCCGACGCAGTGGAATTCCTCGACGAATTCCCGATGACGGGCACCGGCAAGGTGCAGAAGATGGCATTGCGCTCGCGCTTCAAGGACTATCGCGTCGACGCCTGAGGCGGCTTGTGCGCTATGGCACGGCGGCCTTGCCGCCGCCGTGAGACGAGGCGAAGTCGGCTACGGCGCGGTGTGGCAGGGGCGACACGACCGGGGGAAACCCGGTTCGCTTTTCGCGCGGCGCGGTTGCCAGCATCATGTCCATTGGCCAGAATGCGGCCGGAATCGGGCTTTCCGCCGGGGCGGGGCCAGGTAACTGCAAAATCAGGGAAAGATCCATGCGGCGTAAGATCATCGCATATGCCTGCGCGCTGTCCGGCCTTCTGGCCGCTGGCGTCGCTTCCGCGGCCCCGGGCGTCGAATACGACCCGCTGACCCATCAGCCGCTGATCCAGAGGCCCGGCGCGCTCGGCGCGGGCGGCCGTCCGCTCGCCACCGCCATTCCGCGCGAGACCGTCTATTTCAACGGAAAATATGCGCCGGGCACGATCGTGATCTCGACCGCCGAGCGCCGCCTCTATTTCGTGCTGCCCGGCGGGCAGGCGATCAAGTACGGCGTCGGCGTCGGCCGCCCGGGCTTCGAATGGTCTGGCGTGAAGACCGTGGCCATGAAGAAGGAATGGCCGGACTGGACGCCGCCCGCGCAGATGCTGCGCCGCCGTCCCGACTTGCCGCGCCACATGAAGGGCGGCATCGAGAATCCGCTCGGCGCGCGCGCCATGTATCTCGGCGGCACGCTCTACCGCATCCACGGCTCGAACGAGCCGGAGACGATCGGCCAAGCGGTCTCCTCAGGCTGCATCCGCATGACCAACGACGACGTCGTGGACCTCTACAACCGCGTCAGCGTCGGCACGAAAGTCGTGGTGATGCGCTGAGCGGGCGACGCGCCGCAGATCTCAGGGCTCGCTCAGCACGAACCGCCCCTCACGGGGCGGTTTTTTTCGTCTCGCATCAGCCGAACGAGTCGAGCGCGTGAGCGAGCTCGCGCAGGCGTGCGATGGCGTCGTCGATCTGCGCCCTGACGGGCGCGCGAATATCCCCGCCCAGCTGGATGTAGAAGCTGACCATCAGACCGAAAATCACGGCGACGACGCGCGTCAGCACCACGAAGAATGCCCGAAAAATCCTCGCCAGCATGATCGTCAGGGCTCGCTGAGCTCGGCGACCCGCGCCTTCAGAACGTCCCGCTCGCCCTCCAGCTGGCGTATCCTTCGGGTCGCCTGCAGCGAGACGAAGGGGGACGCGCTCATGGTCGAAAAGCTGACGCCGGTCGAAAGACGTGTGCGCCACTTGATTTCGGCCATTCGGCTTTCGCCGCCCTTGTTGACAACGAGCTCGAACGCGGTCGGGATCATCGCCGGCTGCGCGAAGACGAGCCGAGCGCCACTTTCCGACATATTTTTAATCAGGCAATCGTAGATGCTTTGACGTCTGTTGAAGACGACCTGGGCGCCAAGATAAGTGCGCTGCCTCTTCTCGGCGCGACGTTCTGATATCGACACGAACGCAATCCCTTAATGAAACGTTTACCGATCACTATTTGGGGATTGCAAGAGATGGGCCGCGACTTCAGCGTACTGCCTGATTTCGCTCCGATTTCGGCTCTCGATCGAAATTTGCGCAGCGCGTCAGCGGCTTGACCGGCGCCATTCGCCGTCTCGCATCTTCGTGCAAAGCCCCGCTGCCCGGTGGAGCCGGCGCAGGGCGGATCAAAACGCAACAGCGCGGGCGGGCGAAAACCCGCCCCTCGCATCGTTCAGCGCGTCAGGCCCTTTTCCGCCAGCGCGGCGACGTAGCGGCCCCAGATCGCCTCATGGTCGCGGCCGAGTTCGGCCAGATATTTCCAGGAATAGATGCCGGTATTGTGCCCGTCGTCGAAATCGAGGCGGATAGCGTAATTGCCGACCGGCGCGATCTCCTTGATGCGCACGTTCTTCTTGCCGCCGATCGTCTTGCGTTCGGAGGGGCTGTGGCCCTGCACTTCCGCGCTCGGGCTCTCGACCCGCAGAAACTCGGCCGAATAATCGTAGTTCGAGGCGTCGTCGAACTGGATTGTCAGGCGCGTCCCATTGTCGTGCAACCGGATTTCGCTCGGCCAAGGTTCGCCCATCTGCATCCTCTCCCCGTCATTCTCGGCCCAAAGGCCGCTTTTCCCTGTTCCGGATCGCTATATATTCCGTTTCCACAAGCTTATAAGGCCCCCATGAACGTCCCCGCTACCCCGACGATCAAACCGACGCCTGCCCTGGTGGATCCCTTCGGCCGGGCAATCACCTATGTCCGGGTTTCGGTGACGGACCGCTGCGACTTCCGTTGCGTCTACTGCATGTCCGAAGAGATGCAGTTCCTGCCCAAGCGCGACCTGCTGACGCTGGAGGAGCTTGACCGGCTGTGCTCGGCCTTCGTCGCGCGCGGCACGCGCAAGTTGCGCATCACCGGCGGCGAGCCACTGGTCCGACGCGACATCATGACCCTGTTCCGTCGCCTGTCCCGCCATCTGGATTCGGGCGCGCTGAAGGAACTGACCCTGACCACCAACGGCTCGCTGCTGTCGAAATATGCGGGCGAACTCGCCGATTGCGGGGTCGAGCGGATCAATGTCTCGATCGACACGCTCGATCCCGCGAAGTTCCGCGAGATCACGCGGCGCGGCGACCTGAATGTCGTGCTTGCGGGGCTCGACGCCGCCCAGAAAGCCGGACTTTCGATCAAGCTCAACGCCGTCGCGCTCAAGGGCGTGAACGACAGGGAAGTGTTCGATCTCGTGAAATTCGCGCATGGGCGCGGGATGGACATGACCTTCATCGAAGTCATGCCGCTCGGGGAGGTCGAGGGCGAGCGCTTCGACCAATACTGGCCGCTGAGCGAGGTGCGAGAGAAACTCTCGGAACAGTTCACGCTCGAAGCCAGCGACTATTCGACCGGCGGCCCCGCCCGCTATTACACGGCCGCCGAAACCGGCGGGCGGATCGGCTTCATCACGCCGTTGACGCATAATTTCTGCGAGAGCTGCAACCGGGTGCGGGTGACCTGCACCGGCACGCTCTACATGTGCCTCGGCCAGGAGGACGCCGCCGACCTGCGCGAGCCGCTGCGCGCCGCGCCGACAGACGAGAAGCTGCACGAGGCGATCGAGGCGGCGATCCGGCGCAAGCCCAAGGGCCATGATTTCATCATCGACCGCGATACGCACCGCCCGGCGGTCGCCCGGCACATGAGCGTGACCGGCGGCTAAATCTCTGGACGGCGGGTTCCGCCGACTGGCGGCCCGCGCCCGCCAATGGTAATCATCCCCGACATGCCAGCTGCGCGCCAGAAGACGCGCTCGCGCGCGCGCAGCCGGCGAAGGGGAGGAACATGAACTTTCTGCTGGCCATCAGCCGCGGCATCGACGCGGCCCAGGACCAGTTCGGCAAGGCGCTGCGCTGGCTCATCCTGATTTCCGTTCTCGTCTCCTCGATCAATGCGATGGTCCGCTTCGCGATCAGCCGCAGTTCGAACGCGTGGCTCGAGCTGCAATGGTATCTGTTCAGCGCCGTCTTCCTCCTCGGCGCCGGCTATACGCTGCTGAAGAACGAGCACATCAAGATCGACATCGTGAATTCGCACCTACCCAAGCGCGTGCGCGACTGGATCGAGCTTTTCGGGCACGTCTTCTTCCTTCTGCCCTTCTGCCTTGTGATGATCCTCACCAGCCTCAATTATTTCTGGCGCTCCTACGCCGGTGGCGAAATGTCCGCGAACGCGGGCGGCCTGATCATGTGGCCGGCCAAGCTGATGATCCCCGTCGGCTTCGCGATCCTGCTTCTCCAGGGCGTCTCGGAATTCATCAAGCGCATCGCGGTGATGCGCAACATGATTCCCGACCCGCACGCCTCGAGCGCCGCCCATGGCGCTCACGGCATGGAAGCCTGAGAGAGGCGCGCGAAAAATGGCTCAGTTCATCGCGCAGAACATGGCGCCTCTCATGTTCGCCTCGCTGGTGGTCGTGCTGCTGCTCGGCTATCCCGTCGCATTCTCGCTCGCTGCGGTCGGCCTCTTCTATTTCGTGATCGGCGTCGAGCTCGCGCCGCTGTCGAACGGTTCGATCAGCCTGAGCTGGACGCTGCTCGACGCCATGCCCGAACGCATATTCGGCGTCATGAGCAACGATACGCTGCTCGCTATTCCATTCTTTACATTCATGGGCCTGATCCTCGAACGATCGGGCATGGCGGAAGACCTGCTCGACACGATCGGCCAGCTGTTCGGCCCGATCCGCGGCGGCCTCGCCTATGCCGTGATCTTCGTCGGCGCCCTTCTCGCGGCGACGACCGGCGTGGTCGCGGCCTCCGTGATTTCGATGGGCCTGATCTCGCTGCCGATCATGCTGCGCTACGGCTACGATCGCAGGCTCGCGACCGGCGTCATCGCGGCGTCGGGCACGCTCGCCCAGATCATTCCGCCTTCGCTCGTCCTGATCGTCATGGCCGACCAGCTCGGCCGCTCGGTCGGCGACATGTACAAGGGCGCGATGATCCCGGGCCTGGTTCTGTCGGCCATGTATGCGGGCTGGGTTTTCCTGGTTACGATCTTCAAGCCCTCCGCCGCTCCTGCGCTGCCGAAGGAAGCGCGCACGCTCGGGTCGGGCGTCGGCTCGCTGCTGCTGGTCGTCGCCTTCTTTGCCGGCGTGTTCTATGTGGCGTCGCTGTGGCTCGCACGGATCCACCCGGACATGGATGGCGAGAACAAGGCGGTCTGGGCCGGCGCGATCGCGATCCTGTCCTCCTACGTCCTCGCGCTAATCAACGAGAAGCTGAAGCTCGGGATGCTGTCGCGGCTCGCCTCGCAGGTCGTCATCGTGCTCGTGCCGCCGCTCGCGCTGATCTTCCTCGTGCTCGGCACGATCTTCGTCGGCATCGCGACGCCAACGGAAGGCGGCGCGATGGGCGCGCTCGGCGCGCTCATCCTGGCCTTGTCGAAGCGTCGCCTCTCGCTCGACCTGCTCAAGCAGGCGATGGACACGACGGCGAAACTCTCGTCCTTCGTCGTCTTCATCCTGCTCGGCGCGCGCGTGTTCTCGCTGACCTTCTACGGCGTGAACGGGCACACCTGGGTCGAGCATCTCCTGACGTCGCTGCCTGGCGGCCAGGTCGGCTTCCTGATCTTCGTCAATCTGCTCGTCTTCGTGCTCGCCTTCTTCCTCGACTTCTTCGAGCTCGCCTTCATCATCATCCCGCTGCTGGGGCCCGCCGCCGAGAAGCTCGGCATCGACCTCATCTGGTTCGGCGTGATGCTGGGCGTGAACATGCAGACAAGCTTCATGCACCCGCCATTCGGCTTCGCGCTATTCTACCTGCGCTCCGTGGCGGCGAAAGAGCCCTATGTCGATCGCGTCACCGGCAAGACGATGGAGCCGATCTCGACGTGGCAGATCTACATGGGGGCCGTGCCCTATGTGGTGATCCAGGTGATCATGATCGGCCTCGTGATTCTGATCCCCGCGATGGTGATGATCTACAAATCGAGCGGCGTGCAGCTCAACCAGAAGCAGATCGACCAGCAGTTCCAGCAGCTCGCGCCGCCGCCCGGCGCATCAGACGAGCCGCCGCCGCTGAAGTTCTGACAGGAGCGCAGAAACGAGACGCAAAAAGAAGGGCCCGGACTTTCGTCCGGGCCCTCGCTTTTTCGAGACTGGCGCGACGCTCAGCCCTTGGCGCGCTGACGCACCATGAAATTGTCGTAGGTGAACTCGGCAACCTGCCACCAGAGATATTCGTTGTTCTGGAACTCGTGCATGTTGTCGTAGATCTTCTTGAAGTTCGCGTTCTTGGCCGACAGCTCCTTGTAGAGTTCCTGCGCGGCCTTGTACGAGGCTTCGAGAATTTCCTGCGAGAACGGACGCAGCTTCGTGCCGTTCGCGACGAGGCTCTTGAGCGCCGCCGGATTGTCGGCGTCGTACTTCGACTGCATCCAGATGTTCGACACAGATGCGGCAGCATCGAGGATCGCCTGATAGTTCTTCGGCAGCTGGTTGTATTTCTCGAGGTTGAAGATGTAGTGCAGGTTCGCGCCGCCTTCCCAGAAGCCCGGGTAGTAGTAATAGGGCGCGACCTTGTTGAAGCCGAGCTTCAGATCGTCATACGGCCCAACCCATTCGGCCGCGTCGATCGTGCCCTTTTCGAGCGAGGGATAGATGTCGCCGCCCGGGATCGACTGCGGAACGACGCCGAGCTTGCTGAGCACCGCGCCGCCCATGCCGCCGATGCGGAACTTCAGGCCCTTGAGGTCGGCGACCGTCTTGATCTCCTTGCGGAACCAGCCGCCCATCTGCGTGCCGGTGTTGCCGCCGGGCAGACCCTTCAGGTTGTAGCCCTTCAGGAACTCGTCCATCAGCTTGTTGCCGTCGCCATTGTAGAACCAAGCGTTCTGCTGGCGGGGGTTCAGGCCGAAGGGAATGGCGGTGCCGAGCGCGAAGGTCGGGTCCTTGCCCCAGAAATAGTAGAGCGCGGTTTCGCCAACCTCGACCGTGCCGTTCTGGGTCGCTTCAAGAACGCCCGGACCGGGAACGATTTCGCCAGCCGCGAAGGTCTGGATCTTGAAATTGCCGTCCGTCATGTCGGACACGGCCTTGGCGAAAATGTCGACCGCGCCGTAGATCGTATCGAGCGACTTCGGGAAGCTGGACGCCAGACGCCACTGAATCTTCGGCGAAGACTGCGCGATCGCAGGCGCGGCGATGCCCGCGCCGGCGCCAGCCAGCGCCGCAGTCTTCAGAAATTTTCTTCTTTCAACCGTCATGTCATTCTCCCTGACTTGAAGACGTCGTTGCACATTCCCTCACAAGCCGCCCCGGCGCGCTGTTCCGCGCTGCCGCCTGGCCGACGCCCGCGCGGAGATAAGCACATAAGAGGCTAGTCGCGAAGCAAATTGCGCGCGCTCAGGCGGCCTGCCCCGGCTTTCTGCGGCCGAAAGCCGCGCGCGCGCCCGGCGCCGGCGCTTCCGGCGGCTCGACCTTGTCGACGAGCGCGCGCAATTCCGGCGTCAGTAGAGACGCATTGCGCTGCACAAATTCGAGCAGCGAACGTTCTGGCCCGGTGACGAGTCCATTGCGGCGAACACGGTCGAGAAGCCATTCCGCCTTCTCTCCCTGCAGTTGCGCGGCGTTTTCGGCGGCGCGGACGCGCTCGAGTTCATCGACGGCGATTCGATAGTTCGTTTCCTCGCCGAGCGTTCCTTCGCCGAGGATCTTGGACATGGCGCTCAAACCAGCGCCTGCGCCGCCCAGCATGGCGGCCAATGTCGAGACGATGCTACTTTCGTAGGGCCGATCCCAAGCCTGCAACGCAGCTTCGCGCGAGATCGCCTGGCGGGCGGTCGCGCCCAGAAGATAGTTTCCAACCGCGCGCGCGAAAAGGTCGTCCCAGGCGGGATCGTTGTCGGCGCCGGCGGTCGCGTCCGCGATGTCGAACAGCGCTTCGGCCTCCTCACGACTGATGGCGAGCATGCCGCCCGCCTCCGCGCCCCAGAGGACACGCTGCATCAGCCTGATTTCGACCGGGCCGACGGCGCCCGGCCGCAACCGGTCGCCAGAGGCGTCGACGCCGTCGGAATAGATCGCGGCGTTTTTCACCTGTCGCAGCACGAAGGCCGAAAACCGAGGCGACGCCTCGCGCGCCTTCGCGACGATATCGGCGAGGGCCTCGAGCGCGGTATCGGAGCGCGCTTCCTTGCGCTCGCCGATGCAGCCGATCAGGAGGTCGGCGTTCTCGTCGCTGAGATAATCCTGCGGCGGCGTCTGATTGAGTGCGATGTCGACGAGCGCTTCGCGAAAGAAGGTCGACCAGCCAGGATTGTGATCGGCGCGCGCCTGCTCGATGGCGAAGAGGCCGGCTATGTCGTCGGGCGATACGACTTCATCGGAATAGACGAAGCGCCGCGCAGCGGCGAGATCTTCATCCTCGATGCGTCCTGTCTGGCCGACGCGGTCGCGAATCTTTTGCAAAGCAATATGCAGCATGGCCCCTCCCATGCTGTGGAGGGTGACGCAGCGACCTTTACGCGTCTTTAGGAAAGCCCGCGTCGCGCCTGATATGTCGTCGCATGATGAATCGAACCTTGCATACGAAAACGCCGCCGGCGCAGCCGGCGGCGTCGATCGGACATGATCGGACCGATCAGTAGCAGGGCACGCGAACGCGCTGGTAGCCGATGAAATTGCCCCAGCTGTCGTAGACAGCCTGATTGGCGACGCAGCCGTAATTGTTGTAGGCGCCGGCCGCGAGCGCGCCGAGCGCCAGGCCGCCGATGGCGCCGGCCGCCCACGGGCCAGGTCCGCCCCAGCCGCGATGATGCCCCCAACCGCCGCCGTGCCAGCCGCGACGACCGAAGGCGTCGGCGGGCGTGATGGATGTCGCCAGCGCGCCGCCCAGCGTGAGCGCGGCCAGACCAGCGGTGAGGGTCTTGCGGAAGCGGGTCATGGATGTCTCCTTTCGCCGGCGTTTGCCGGACCTCTCCCAGAAACTCGGACAATGCCCTTCTTGATCCATGGCGGCTGAACGTCGCCTGAATGATTTACGGCGGGATAATGACCGCCCACCTGCCGTTCAGGCGACTTGCCGAGCGCGGCGGCGCTGTGGCATGCCAGCGTAGAGCTTTCGAAAGCAAAAGGCGCGTCCAAATGACCAAAGTCGCTTTTCTCGGCCTCGGCGTCATGGGCTTTCCCATGGCCGGCCACCTGAAGACCAAGGGCGGCTGCGACGTCGTCGTTTACAACCGCTCCACCGCCAAGGCGAAGGCCTGGGTCGAGAAGTTCGGCGGCGCCTCCGCGCCGACGCCACGCGAGGCGGCAAGAGATTGTGACATCGTCTTCGCCTGCGTCGGCAATGACGACGACCTGCGCTCCATCACGCTCGGGCCCGACGGCGCGCTCGCGGGCATGAAGAAGGGCGCGATCTTCGTCGACCATACGACCGCCTCCGCGGAAGTCGCGCGCGAGCTCCACGCCGCCGCCGCCGACCTCGGCGTCGCCTTCGTCGACGCGCCGGTGTCGGGCGGACAGGCCGGAGCGGAGAATGGCGTGCTGACGGTGATGTGCGGCGGCGATGCCGAGCCTTACGCCAAGGCCGAGCCCGTGATCGCGCATTTCGCGCGCGCGTGCCGCCTGATGGGGCCGTCGGGCGCCGGACAACTCACCAAGATGGTCAACCAGATCTGCATCGCCGGCCTCGTGCAGGGCCTCGCGGAGGGGCTGCATTTCGCGCAGAAGGCGGGGCTGGACGGCGAAGCCGTGGTCGCTGTGATCTCCAAGGGGGCCGCGCAGTCCTGGCAGATGGAAAATCGCTTCAAGACGATGCTGGACGGCAAGTTCGATTTCGGTTTCGCGGTCGACTGGATGCGCAAGGATCTGTCGATCTGCCTGTCGGAAGCCCGCAACAATGGCGCGAACCTGCCGGTGGCCGCGCTGGTCGACCAGTTTTATTCCGAAGTGCAGAAGATGGGCGGCAAGCGCTGGGACACGTCCAGCCTGATCGCGCGGCTCAATCGTTGACCATCTCGCGCGAGCGCCGCCAAACCGGAAGGTCGGGATGACGGACGATGACCCGGGTCTGCCCCCTCGTCCGCGCCCGACGCTTTCGACGTTCTTCGCCGATCTTGCCCAAGGATTGGTTCGTGACCTTTTCCGGCTGGTCGCGGCCGCCGGAATCGGCACGGCGATCGGCGCCGGCGTCTGCCTTTACTACGGGCTACCGCTGGTGCTGTCGCTGCTCGGCGGATTGATCGTTCTCGGCCTCGCGGCGCTGCTCCTCAGCGATCTTTGAACGCTCCGGCGGGCTTGTTGCTTTCGCCGCTACCGCCCGCAAGTCGGGCAGAACCTCAGCCTCGAACCAGGGATTGCGCTTCAGCCATCCGGTATTTCGCCATGATGGATGCGGCAGCGGGAACAGGCGCGGCTTCGCATCGCTGAACTCCCGCCATCGTCTGACGACCTCGTCGACCTTGGCCGCCTTCGCCAAGGGTAGACCCAATCGCGCGAAATGATAGCGGTGGGCGTAGCCCCCGATCGCCAGCACGATATCGACCTGCGGCAGGCGTTCGAACAGAAGATCATGCCACGCGCAGGCGCATTCCTTGCGCGGCGGAAGGTCGCCGCCATTCGCGTCGTAGCCCGGAAAGCAGAAGCCCATCGGCACGATGCAGACCCGGCGCGTGTCGTAGAAGGCCTCGCGATCCATCCCGAGCCACATGCGCAGGCGATCGCCGGAGGGATCGTCGAATGGCAGTCCCGACTTGTGGACGCGCATGCCCGGCGCCTGACCGGCGATCAGGAGTCGTGCCGTCGCAGATACGCGAAGGACCGGGCGCGGCTCGTGCGGCAGGGGCGCGCCATCGGGGCGTTCGACGCATATCCGGCAGGCGCGGATGTCATCCGCGAGCCGGTCGAGATCAGAGCTCGACGACGAGGCCATCGCTGGCGGCTTCCGGCCCGCCTTCGGCGCGGATCGTATCGAGGCCGGCGAGAACCTCCGGGCCCATATGCGTGATCATCATGCGACGCGCCCTGACGCGCGGAAGGTTTTCGCGCAGGCGTGGCCAGTCCATGTGGCCCGGCGCTTTCGGCGCCATCGAATGGCACTCGCAAACGAAGAGGTCCGCGTCGGCGGAAATGTCGAGAAGCGCATCGGTCCAGGCGGTGTCGCCGGAAAAAGCGAAGGACTTTCCGCCGGCCTCGATCCGCACCGCCGTCGCCGGGGCGCCCGAGGCGTGAACGACTTCCATGGTGCGCACGGCGAAGCCGGCGATCTCAACGCGGGAAGGCGGCGCGATTTCATGAATCTCCCAGGGGAAGCGCCATTTGATGCCGGTCGTGCCCGGAAAGAATGCCTCCATCGCCATGGAGAGACGCGAGCGCAGGCCCGGCGGCCCGTAAATTGTCAGGGGCTTGTCGCGCGGATCGACGAATTGCGCCTCGAGAAGCAGAAACGGCAGCCCGCCGAAATGATCGCCGTGCAGGTGGGTGATCAGCAGGCCGTCGATGTCGTTGAAGGAAAAGCCGAGGCGACGCCAGCCGACGATCGAGGCGGCGCCGAAATCGATCATCAGCGTCCGGCCGGCGTTATCGAGGCGCAGGCAGGTGTGCGCCCGCCCGCCGCTGCCGAAAGCATCCCCTGTGCCTACGAAGGTGACCCGCATCCGTGCTCAGGCCTTCGCGCTCGGCCGCGCCGACAATTCGCCGTGCCAGCGGGCAAGGTTGGCCAGTTCCGCTGGCGCCTGGATGCGGGCCAGGCGCAGGAAATCCATGGCGACGAGACCATCGACATCAGCGATCGAATAATCGTCGCCGGCCAGCCAGCGCGTTTCGGCGAGGCGCTCGTCGAGCACCTTCAGGAAATCCAGAACACGCGGCCGGTTGGTTTCGGCGACCTGAGCGATCTGCGGGACTTCGAGCGCCGCCATTGCGGGATGCGTATGGCGAAACACCATGGCGGTCGGCATCATCAGGTTGAGTTCGACGCGCCTGCGCCACATCTCGACCGTCGCACGGCCGACGGCGCCCCGCCCGAACAGGTTCGGCTCGGGTTGCAGTTCCTCGAAATACCGGCAGATCGCAATGGACTCGGTGATCACGGTCCCGTCGTCGAGCACGAGCGAAGGCGTGCGCTGCAGTGCGTTGATCTTCGAGTATTCCGCCTGCTTGTGCTCCATCTTGCCGAGGTCCACCTGAACCATCGGGACCTCGATCCCCTTTTCGGCGAGAAAAATTCGGACACGGCGAGGGTTGGGGGCGACCTTGGTATCGTAAAGGATCATTAACCATACTCCGGCGCTACGCGGCCGCAGCGCGCCGGCCAGCATTAACACCCCCCCATATCTGTTGAAAGCGACAGACGGGCCGGCGCCCGGCCCGAAACGTTCGCGATGTGCGGAGCCGCACCCGCCGCGACGGCCGGCGCGCGCCACAAGTCTTGTCGCGATCCCATCGATTTTATTCGAATTGCGGGTCCGGGGTCAGCCAGTCGTTAAGTTTTGTCGCGCAATTATGTTTCCTACAGTTGTGTCGCGTCCTCGCGTGGGTCGTTCGTAATGAGTCAAGTCACCGCCGAGATGATCGAGCGCGGTCGCGGCGCCAATTCCCGAAACTCGACCGAACGCCGGCGCCTTGCGTACAAGGTGCGCGAGGCGCGCGAGAAACTGACCACGGGCGGCGCCGGCCACGGCGCCTTCGAGGGCGAACTCCTTCGCATCTACGCGGAAAGCCGGATCAGCTCCGCGCCTTGGGCCCTGCTGATCGCGGCCGCGATCGGCGGCGTCTCGACCTTCTGGGCGCCGCTTCAGTTCGTCGGCATCTGGACGGCGATCGTCTGGGCGGCGATCGGCGGCGCCTTCCTCGCGTCCAAGCTCTTCCTGCGGCAGGCCGAGATCACCTCGGTTCCCGCCTGGCGCACCAAGATCATTGTCATCGAGGCCCTTCTCGGCCTCGCCTGGGCGTCGATCGTCGTTCTGCTGATCATGTTCGGCAAGGGCGAGGCGCGCGGATTCCTGCTGGCCATCCTCCTGATGCTCGGTGCGATGACAGCCATGGCGACGGCGGCGATCCCGAACGCGGTCTATGCCTCCGTCACGCCGCTGTGCCTCGCAATCGCCGGCGTTGCCGCCAGCTCCACGACCGACACGCCCGTGCTGGCGACGACTGCCTTCGTTTGCGGCGCGGAAATCTATTTCATCACGCTCGCGCGCCGCCTTTATGAAACTTCGCTGTCCGCGCTCTACGCGCAGGCCGAGAAAGACGAACTGATCGGCGAGCTCGAGCGGGCGAAATCCAATTCCGACGAAGCGCGCCGCCGCGCGGAAGAGGCCAATCTCGCCAAGTCGCGGTTTCTGGCCACTATGAGCCACGAATTGCGTACGCCGCTGAATGCGATCCTCGGCTTTTCGGAAGTGATGAAGGATGAATTGTTCGGTGCGCATGCCGTGCCGGCCTATCGCGACTATTCGACCGACATTCATTCCAGCGGCCAGCATCTGCTCGCGCTGATCAACGAAATTCTCGACCTCTCGCGCGTCGAGGCTGGCCGATACGAACTCAAGGAAGACGCGATCTCGCTCAGCGCGATCATCCAGGATTGCGAACACCTGTTGCTGCTGCGCGCGCAAAAGCGCGACATCAAGATCGCGGACGCCATCGAATCCGACCTGCCGCGCCTGTGGGCGGACGAGCGCGCCATTCGCCAGGTCGCGCTCAACCTGCTCACCAACGCGATCAAATTCACGCCGCAGGGCGGCCAGATCACCATCAAGGTCGGCTGGACCCAGGCGGGCGGCCAGTATTTCTCGGTGCGCGACACCGGCACCGGCATTCCCGAACACGAGATACCCGTCGTCATGTCGTCCTTCGGACGCGGCACGCTCGCGCAGAAGAACGCAGACGAGGGCTCCGGCCTCGGCCTGCCGATCGTGAAGGGCCTCGTCGAACTGCATGGCGGCACATTCACGCTGCGCTCGAAGGTGCGCGAGGGAACCGAAGTCATCGTCGTCTTCCCGCCAGAACGCGTGATGAACGCCCTGCCCCGTTTCGGCGAGACGGAATCCGACCCGCGCGCCGCACGGATGCCGCACCGCAGCGCCGCCTGATCCGCGTGAGTTGACGCGCGGCCTCGCTGCCGCAACTCTGCGCCGCGAAGCACGAAGACTTCGCGCGTGGAGGACGACATGGCGGCGCAGACCCGAATCGTGAAGGCAAATGGCCTCGACATGCAGATCGTCGAGCAGGGCAATGGCCCGCTCGTGCTGCTCTGCCACGGCTGGCCGGAACTCGCCTATTCGTGGCGTCATCAAATTCCGGCGATCGCGGCGCAAGGCTATCGTGTCGTCGCGCCCGACATGCGCGGCTACGGCGGCACGAGCGCGCCGAAGGATATCGGCGCCTATACGATCTTTCATCTCGTCGGCGATGTCGTCGCGCTGGTCGAGGCGCTCGGCGAGAAACAAGCGATCATGGTCGGGCACGATTGGGGCGCCGAGGTCGCCTGGCGCGCGGCAATGTTCCGGCCGGACGTGTTTCCGGCCGTCGCCGCGCTCTCGGTGCCCCTGCGCAACCGCGGGCCCGCCGCGCCGCTCGCGATCCTGAAGCAGCAGGGCGTCTCGACTTTCTACTGGCAATATTTCCAGAAGCCGGGCGTGGTGGAAGAGGAGATGGCGCGCGACTGGAGCCACACCTTGCGCGCGATCTACTACGGTACGGGTCTCGGCCTGATGCTGAAGCCCGGGCGCGGCATGGTGGAAGACGCGAAGGTTCCGGAGCAGGCGCCTGCCTGGATCAGCGAGGCGGAGATTCAGCATTACATCGAGACGTTCTCGCGCACCGGCATTGCGGGCGGCATCAACTGGTATCGCAACATCGACCGCAACTGGGAGCTGAGCGCGCCGTGGCAGGACGCGAAGATTTTCCAGCCTTCGTTGTTCGTCGCTGGCGCGAAGGACCCCGTCATCACGGGCCTCATCGGCGCGAAGTCGCTGGAGACGATGGACACGCTGCTGCCGGGCCTGCGCGGCAAGGTGATCATCGACGGCGCCGGCCACTGGATCCAGCAGGAAAAGCCGGCGGAAGTGAACAAGGCGCTGATCGACTTCATCAAGGGATTGTGAACCGGGATCGCCGGCCCACGGCCGGCGATTGCGGCTAGCTCTTGTCGCTCACACCTGCGCTGTCGAACGTCGCCATGTCGCGCCAGCAATTGAGCGCGGCCTGGATGATGCCAATCGACAGCGCAGCGCCCGAGCCCTCGCCGAGCCGCATGCCGAGATCGAGCAGCGGCTTCTTGCCGAAGCGGCTAAGAACATCGGCATGCGCGCCTTCCGCCGATAGGTGGCCCGCGACGCAATGATCGAGCGCGCTACGGTCGAGCGCATGCAGCACAGCCGCCGCCGCGCAGACGACATAACCGTCGAGCACGACCGGCACGCGCTCGATGCGCGCGGCCAGAATCGCGCCGGCGATGGCCGCCATTTCGCGTCCGCCGAGACGGCGCAGCACTTCCAAGGGGTCGCCGAGATGGTCGCGATGCAAGGCGACCGCACGCTCGACAGCGTCGATCTTGCGCGCGAGGCCCGCGTCGTCGACGCCTGTGCCACGCCCGACCCAGTCCGACCCCTTGCCGCCATAGAGCGCATAATAGACCGCGGCCGCTGGCGTGGTATTGCCGATGCCCATTTCGCCCGGCGCTATCAGGTCCGCGCCAGAAATCGCCTCCATGCCGAAGGCCATGGTCGCCGCGCATTCGGCTTCGGTCATCGCAGCGTCCTGCGTGATGTCCTTGGTCGGAATCTCCAGCGCCATCTCGAAGACTTTCAGGCCCGCGCCGAAAGTCGCGCAAATCTGGTTCACGGCCGCTCCGCCCGCGCCGAAATTGGCGACCATCTGCTTCGTCACCTCGCGCGGCCAAGGCGAGACGCCCTGATCGGCGACGCCGTGATTGCCCGCGAACACGACGACGGTCGGCCGCTCGACGGTCGGCGGCGCCTTGGCCTGCCAGCCGGCGAGCCATTCGACGATTTCCTCGAGGCGTCCAAGCGAGCCCGGCGGCTTGGTCAACTGCGCATCACGCGCGCGCACGGTCGCGATTGCCTGCTCCGACGCCTGCGGCATCACGTCCAGGAGATTGCGGAAATCGTCGAAAGGCTTGCCGGAGATGCTCATGTCCTGTCCCAATTTTGCGGGCGCGCGTTGCATAGACGGCCGGGGCGCGCTTGGGAAGGTCGCAAGTCAATTGATCCGGGAGGCTTGTCGCGCGCGCCCCCAAGGGGCATGTGAGTGCGATGAGCTACATCGCCGACTTTCGTTCCTGCCTGTCATTCTGGTCGCGCCTTCCCGTCGGGACGCAGGCGCCGCTGCCTGCATTCCGCACGGCCATTCGCGCCCTGCCCGCTGCAGCGCTCGCGATCGCCGCGCCCGCCGCGCTTGCGCTGGGGCTCGGCCGGGCCGCCGGCCTGTCGCCGCTGATGGCGGCGCTGGTCGCGCTCGCGGTTCTTGCCGCCGTCACCGGCGCGCTGCACGAGGACGGTCTCGCCGATTGTTCGGACGCGCTCGGGGCGGCGACTCCCGAACGGCGGCTCGACATCATGCGCGACAGCCGCAACGGTACGTTCGGCACGCTCGCGCTTATCTTTTCCGTCGCGCTAAGAGCGGGCGCGCTCGCGGCGTTGGCGCAGACGTCGACATTCCTCGTCTGCCTTGCGCTTCTGGCGGCGGCCGTCGTCTCGCGCGTCGGTTCTCTTACCCCGCTGGCGCTGCTGTCGCCTGCACGCGCGGAAGGCGCGGGGCATGCGGCCGGCGCGCCGGACAGCGACGCGCTGCGCATGGCGATCGTCGGCGCGATTCTTTGCGCCACCTTGCCCCTGTTCGGCGGCGCGGGCGCCGGGACGACCGTTTTCGCGGCGATCGTGGCGGCAGGCGCGGCCTTCCTCGTCACGTCTCACGCACGCAAGACGATCGGAGGGCAAACGGGCGATGTGGCGGGCGCCGCCCAGCAGCTCGCCGAGATCGCCTACCTTGTCGTCCTGTCCGCTGCGATCGCGTCATGAGCGCCGTCGTTCGGCCGCGCGCCACGCAATCTCCGTGTAACGGCGTCTGTCGCATGGACAATGCGACCGGACTCTGCACGGGGTGCGGGCGCACGCTTTCGGAAATCGGCGACTGGGGCTCGATGAACGACGCCCAGCGCGCGCGCATCCGCGATCTTCTGCCGGAGCGCATGGCGAAGCTCAGACGCGAAAGATCAGACTCACCAGAAAACGGGCGATAACGACCAGCAGAAACAGCCCAAAGGCGAGCTCCAGCCTGCGCTTCGACCATTTGTGCGCGAGCCGCGCGCCGTAGGGCGCGGCCAGCGCCGCCATGGGCGCGATGAAGGCGAAGCCGATGAGCGAGACGAAACCGATCGAGCCCGGCGGCAGTCCGGGCTTGCCGACGCCCGCCAGTGCATAGCCGATGGCGCCGGGCGCGGAGACGAGAGCGCCGACGCCTGCCGCCGTGCCAACCGCGAGGTGGATGGGGGCGCCGTAAAGCGACATGTAGAGATTGACGAGTTGGCCACCGCCGACGCCCATGAGCGCCGAAAGCAGGCCGATCGTCCCGCCGACCGCCCACGAGACCGGGCCCTTTGGCGGCTTCTCCCCAAGCTTCCAGTTGGTGTAGCCGCCGAGCATGCGCACGGCCATGAACATGGATATGCCGACGAAAACCAGCTTGAAGAGCGCCGCCGGCGCGTTGCGGGCGATGGCCGCGCCAAGCGCGACGCTGACGACGACGGGAACAATCCAGCCGCGGATCGTCGCCATGTCGACCGCGTTCTTCGAGAAATGGGTGCGCGCCGAGGCGAGCGACGTCGGCACGATAACGGCGAGCGAGGTGCCAACAGAGACGGGCATGGCGACTTCGTCCGGGACACCGGTAAAGCGAAGCGTCTGATAGAGCACGGGCACGATGATGGCGCCGCCGCCGACGCCGAACAGGCCGGCGAGAACGCCGGTCGCTACGCCGGCGACCGCAAGCGCAGGAGCAAGCCAGACAAGGTCGGAATGAAGGAGAGCGGAAAGGTTCACGCGGCACGTGCCTTTGCTGTGCGATCGACATGCGCGACCGCAGCGCGCAGAACATCGACGCCGGCATCGGGTTTGACCGCCTCGATCGCGAGATGACGGCGGAAGGCGCGTGCGCCGGGCCGGCCGGCGAACAGGCCGAGCATATGACGCGTCATCGAGGAGAGGCGAACGCCCTCGCCCAGATGTTTCTCGATATAGGGGACGAAGGCTTCGACAGCCGCATGCGAATCCGCGACCGGCGCTGGCGCGCCGAACAATTCACAATCGACCGAGAGCAGGATTTCGGGATCGTGATAGGCGGCGCGGCCGAGCATGACGCCATCGACATGAGCCAGATGCGCCCCCGCCTCGGCGATCGATTGGATACCGCCGTTGATCACGATCGGAGTCGCCGGCATCGCCTGCTTGAGCTCATAGACAAGCGGATAGTCGAGCGGCGGAACGTCGCGGTTTTCCCGCGGCGACAGACCCTGGAGCCAGGCCTTTCGCGCGTGAACAATAATGGCGTCAGCGCCTTCGCCGACGACACGCATTGCAAGGTCGAACAGAGCTTGGCGCGGCTCCTGATCGTCGACGCCGATCCGGCATTTGACCGTCACGGGCACGTCGACCGCCCGCTTCATCGCCGTCACGCATTCGGCCACGAGACCGGGCTCGCGCATCAGACATGCGCCGAAACGGCCGTCCTGCACGCGATCGGAGGGACAGCCTACATTAAGATTGATCTCGCGATAGCCGAAATCCGCGCAGATGCGCG
>JACKJC010000008.1 GCA_020638195.1 Methylobacteriaceae bacterium
CGGCGAATTCGCCTTCCTGATGATCGGCGCGGCCATGGCGGCCAGGATCATTCCCGACCGGGCCGGCGGCGATCTTCTGCTCGTCGTCACGCTCACCATGACGGCAATCCCCCTGCTCGGCTGGATCGGCGCGCGCTCGACGAAATCGCGCGGGCAGGAGGATGTGCAATTCGCGCATCTCGCGCCGGCCTTCACCGTCGCCGACCGGCGCGTCGTCATCGTCGGCTATGGTCGAGTCGGCCGGCTGGTCTCGGACATGCTGGCGCGCCACGACATTCCCTTCGTCGCCGTCGACGGCACGCCGCAGCTCGTCGCCAAAGCGCGCCAGGACGGCGTGGAAATCTACTGGGGCGACGCGACGCGGCCCGAATTTCTCGAACGCGTCGGGCTTGCCGGCGCGCGCGCGCTCGTCGTCACCATGGACGCGCCCTCAGCCGTCGAAAAGGTCGTGACGCTCGCCCATGCCGCGCGGCCGGAACTCACTATCGTCGCGCGCGCCCGCGACGCCGTGCACGCCACCCATCTCTACGAACTCGGCGTGACCGACGCGATCCCCGAAACGATCGAAGCGAGTTTGCAGCTCGCCGAAGCCGTGCTCGTCGACATCGGCGTGCCCATGGGCTTCGTCATCGCTTCCATCCACGAGAAGCGCGACGAATATCGCAAGTTCCTGCAACCGCACGGCGACCGGCGCAAGGAAACGCGCGGCATCAAAATGTCGAAGCGCGTGCGCGACATGAACAAGCCAAAACCGGAAAAATCGGGAGGACCAGCGTAATGGCGTCGACAATCGACACGCGCGAATTCAGGACGCCGCTGCCCAACGCCGGCCTCAACATCTACATGCGCAACAAGCGCAGGGCGGACATCGCCTCCTTCGGGCCGGAACGCACGCTCCTGATGGTGCATGGCGCGACCTATCCAGCGAGCGTCGTCTTCGATCTCGCCGTCGGGGGCGCATCGTGGATGGATCATCTGGCGAATGCGGGCTTCGACGTCTGGGTCATGGACCTGCCGGGTTACGGACGCTCCGATCGCCCGAAGGACATGGACGGGCCTGCCGACGCGGCTGGCCCGGTCATCACGACAGATACGGCGATCCTTGCTGTGAGCGCCGTCGTTGAATTCATCTGTGCGCGAAACGGGCTCGACAGGCTCAACCTGCTCGGCTGGTCCTGGGGCACGGCGATCATGGCCGGCTACACACAGGACCATCTCGCACGCGTAAACAAGCTGACGCTGTTCGCGCCGCTCTGGTTGATCAAGGGGACGCCGACGATCGGCGACCCCTCCGGCAGGCTCGGCGCCTGGCGCGGCGTGACGCGCGACGAGGCCAGGCAACGCTGGCTGCGCGGCGTGCCGGAAGATGCGCAGGCCGCGCTCATTCCAAACGGCGTGTTCGACGCCTTCTGGCAGGCGGCGCAGGCGACCGACCCGCAGGGCGCCGCGATGAGCCCGCCGGTCCTGCGGGCGCCGAATGGCGTCGTGTTCGACGCGGGCCGCTACTGGATGAAGGACGCGCCGACTTGGGATCCCTCGCGCATCGAATGTCCGGTGCTGATCGTGATGGGCGAATGGGACGCCGACACGCCGCCATCCATGGCCAACAAGATTTTCCCTCTGCTCACGCGCGCGAAAACGAAGAGGCTCGTGCTGCTCGGGCGCGGCACGCATTCAATGGCGCTCGAAAGCGAGCGCCATTCCCTGTTCTCGGAAGTGCGGCGATTCCTCGAGGATTGACCGTCATTGCTTCGCTTCGCTCGCAAAGACGACCCAGCGTTCGGCCCGAATCCCCGTCCGGCGGCAAGCCCTCTCAGTCGATCGTGACCGGCACGAAACGCACTTCGCCGGCCGCGTTGGCGACGAGCAGCAGGGCGGACTTCTTGCCGTCCTTCTTCAGGCCCTTGAGCGCATCCTGAACGTCGGACGGCGTGCTCACGGCCTTCTGATTGATTTCGACGATGATTTCGCCCGGCTGCAGCCGCTTTTCGGCTGCGTTCGACATGGGGTCGACGCGGGTGATCACCACGCCCGATTTCACGTTGTCCTTGATCTGGTAACGCGCGCGCGTGTCGGCGGCGAGCGTGGCGAAATCCATGCCCATGGCGGATTTCACGGCATTGTCGTTCGTCTCGCTGTCGCGCGAGTCGCCGCTCTTGGTCTTGCCGTTCTTCTCGCCATCCTCGAGACGGCCGAGCTTGACCGTCTTGGTGACTTCCTTGCCATCGCGCACGATCACGACGTCGACTTCCTTGCCGATCGGCGTCGCGGCGACGATCTTCGGCAGATCGCGCGACTGCGACACCGTCTTGCCGTCGAACTTGACGATGACGTCGCCCGCCTTGAGGCCGGCCGGCTTGGAGGGCCCCTTGTCGTCGACGCCGGCGATCAGCGCGCCGCGCGCCTTGCCGAGATTGAGGCTTTCGGCGATCGAATCGTCGACGTTCTGAATGCGCACGCCGAGCCAGCCGCGCCGCGTCTCGCCGAACTTCTGCAATTGCTCGATGATCGGCGTGACCGTATTGGCGGGCGTGGCAAAACCGATGCCGATCGAGCCGCCGGACGGCGACAGGATCGCCGTGTTGATGCCGATCACCTCGCCGTCCATGTTGAACAGCGGACCGCCGGAATTGCCCTTGTTGATGGACGCGTCGGTCTGGATGTAATTGTCGTAGGGGCCGCTGTCGATGTTGCGGTTGCGCGCCGACACGATGCCCGCCGTCACCGAGCCGCCGAGCCCGAAGGGATTGCCGACCGCAAGCACCCAGTCGCCGACGCGCGCCTTGTCGCTGTCGGCGAACTTGACCGCGGTCAGCGGCTTGTCGGGCTTCACGCGCAGCACCGCGACGTCGACCTTCGCGTCTTTGCCGAGCACCTCCGCCTTGAGCTTCTGCCCGTCGGTGAAGATGACATAGACCTCGTTGGCGTCGGCGATCACGTGATTGTTGGTGATGACGATGCCCGAGGAATCGATGACGAAGCCGGAGCCGAGCGAATTGGACCGGCGCTGGCGCGGCGGCTCGCCGCCGCCCTGCCCCCGGCGCTTGAAGAATTCCTCGAACAGATCGTCGAACGGCGTGCCGGGATGGAACTGCGGCGCGCCGCCGCCGCCGCCGCGACGCGCCTCGACCGTCTGCGTCGCGGAAATGTTGACCACCGCCCCACTGACACTGGCGGCGAGATCGGCGAAGGAATCGGGCGCGCCGCGCGCATAGGCCGGGGCGACCGGCGGGACGAGCGTCGCCGCCCCTCCCAGCGCCAGCGCAAGCGCGAGCCCGGCGGCGGCGGCAGGACGCGCGAACCGGCGCGTCGGATTGGCGTGCGACATATTCAACTCCCGAAATCAGCCCGCTTTGCGCGGAAAAGTCAGTTCGAAACGCGGCGAAACCAAGACGGCGCCATAAGGGGCGCCGCGCTCACTTTCCGGCCGGATTGCCGAAATATCGGAAGAAATCCGAGCCCGGCGATGTGACGAAACGCGTATCCCCGGCCTTGAACGACTGATCATAGGCCTGCATCGAGCGGTAGAAGGCGAAGAAGTCCGGATCCTTGCCGAAGGCTTCCGCGAACACCTGGTTACGTTCGGCCTCGCCCTTGCCGCGGATCGTATCGGCCTGCTGCTGCGCCTCCGCCTTGATGACGATGGCGTCTCGGTCCGCCTTGGACGTGATCTTCTGATACTGCTCGTTGCCCTGCGCGCGAAACTCGTTGGCCTCGCGCTTGCGCTCGGCCTGCATGCGGCTGAACACCTTTTCCGAGATTTCGCGCGGCAGGTCGGCGCGCCGCAGGCGGGCGTCGACGATGGCTATGCCGTAGTTCTTGCTCTCGTTGTTGACCTGTTCCTTGATCTTGGCCATCAACGCCGCGCGATCGTCGCGCACGATCTGCGTCTGCGTCGCTTCGCCCAGCACGCGGCGAACCGCCGAATTCAGGATGGACGCCAGAAAGTTGTTGGCTGCGCGAATGCTGCCCGCCGCCTGGTAGAAGCGCAGCGCATCGACGATGCGGTAGCGCACGAAGGCGTCGACGTCGATGCGCTGGTTGTCGGCCGCGATGATTTCCTGACGCGGCGCTTCGAGATCGAGGATGCGATTGTCGATGCGCACCACCGTCTCGATCAGCGGGATCTTGAAGTGGAGCCCGGGCTCGGTGATGAGGCCGCGGCCCGCCACCGGCGCGCCGAAGCGCAGGACGAGCGCCTGCTCCGTCTGCTTGACCTGGAACATCGCGCCCGACAGCGTCGCGAGAATCGCGAGGACGATGATCGCGAAGACAAATCCGATGGAGGATTTCATTTCGCGCCTCCCGCCGTATTCGGCTTGCTGATTTCGCCGAGCGGCAGATAGGGCACGACGCCCTGGCCGGCGCCCTTGTCGATGATGACCTTGTCGACGGCGCCGAACACGCGCTCCATCGTCTCGAGATAGATGCGCTCGCGCGTGACCTGCGGCGCCTTCTTGTACTGCTCGTAGACCTGGGTGAAGCGCGACGCCTGACCCTTGGATTCGGCTACCGTCTGTTCGCGATAGGCCTCGGCCTCCTGCAGGATGCGCGCCGCCTGGCCGCGCGCTTCCGGCACCACCTTGTTGGCGTAGCCCTCGGCCTCGTTCTTCAGGCGGTCGCGGTCCTGTTGCGCCGCGGTCACGTCGCGGAACGCGGAGATGACCGAAGCCGGCGGATCGACCGACAGCAATTGCACCTGCATGATCTTCACGCCTGCGCGATAGCCGTCGAGCACGCGCTGCATCAGCTCCTGCGACTGCGGCTCGATCACCTTGCGCTCGGCGGTGAGCAGCTTCTGGATCTGCGAACGGCCGACGATCTCGCGCATCGCGCTTTCGGCGACCGCCTTCACCGTCGCCGGAGGATTGGAAATGTTGAACGCGTAATCTTCCGGCTTCTGGTCGTCGATCTTCCAGATCACCCGGAACTTCACGTCGGCGATGTTCTCATCGCCTGTCAGCATCAGGCTTTCCTCGGGAATATCGACCTGCGTGCGCGTATCCAGACGCATGGCCGAACCCACGTCGATCGCGTTGAAGTCGGTCACGCCGAGCTTGACCACCGAGCCGATCGGATAGGGCAGATTGTAGTTGAGGCCCTCTTTCGTCTTGCCGATGAATTTGCCGAACACGAGGTTGAGGCCGACCTGGTTGGTGGCGACGATGTAGAAGCCAGACAGCAGCCACAGCAGCAGGCCGGCGAGCAGGAAAGCGATGAACCCCTTGACGCCGAAGCCGCCGGGCATCGCGCCCTGCAGCCGGTTCTGGGCGCGGCGCAGCAGATCCTCGATGTCGGGCGGCGTCCCGCCGGGCCCGCCGGGGCCACCGCCCCACGGGCCGGGCGGCCCTCCCCAGGGATTCTGACCGCCGGGCTTTCGGGGCCCGTCCTGATTACTCCAGGGCATTCTCGTCCTTCCCTCCGGCCGCGGCAACGGCGCCCGACCTTATAGGAGCGCCCGCCGGCGCCCGCAATCTTCCGGTCAGATATGCAGGGGGAGGAAGGCTTGCAATGGCGGTGGGCAAGATTTGCGCTGGAGTTTCAGGCTCGCGGTCCAGCTACGCCCGCTCCAGAACGCGCACGATAAAGGACGCCTCGTCCTTCTCTCCGCGCAGCGGACCCGTGCGCGAGACTTCGCGCCAACGCCTCATGTCGAGCTCGGGAAAAAAGGCGTCGCCGTCGGGCGCCAGATCGACTTCGCTCAACACGATCCGGTCGGCGATGTCGAGCGTGGCGCGATAGAGTTCGCCGCCGCCCACCACCATGATCTCGTCGACGCCCATGGCTTTCGCGCGCTCGTGCCCGAGCGCCAGCGCATCGTCGATCGACCGCACGACATGCACGCCCTCGCGCGCGAAGGTCGCGTCGCGCGTGACGACGATCGTCTCGCGGCCAGGCAAGGGCTTGCCGATCGAATCGAAGGTCTTGCGGCCCATCACCATCGGCCGCCCCCAGGTCGTCTCGCGAAGATGCTTGAGATCGCTCGGCAGGCGCCATGGCAGCCCGCCCTTTACGCCGATTGCGCCATTGCGCGCCACGGCCGCCACCAAAACGATCTTCGCCATCGCGCTTCCAGTTTACGATTTCAAGAGAATCGCCCTAGTCTCCCATTGTCGTCAACCAACCGAAAGGAGGTGATCCAGTGTCTCATTGTCATCAGCCGAAGTCTGCGCTGCGGGCTTTGCGCGCCTGGACTCCTCGTGGAACGTTCGGCGCCGCATGATCCGTCGCTGTAGCCGGTAAGACAATGTGGGGGGCCGTATCGCAAGATGCGGCCCCTTTCACTTGCGCTCCGGCGGCGCTATCGCTCGCGCGAAAGTCGCGTCAGCGCGAGATCGAGCGCCGACAGAAAGGCCGAGCGGTCGCGCGGCCCGAACGGCGGCGGGCCGGTGGTCGTCTCGCCCGCCGAGCGAAGGTCCGTCATCAGGTTGCGGGTCGCCAGCGCAGAGCCGATGTTCTGCGGCGTCCATTCCTGCCCCTTCGGCGAGAGAACGCGCGCGCCCTTCTTCACGCATCGGTCGGCGAGCGGCAGATCCTGCGTGACGACCACGGTCGCAGGTCCGGCGCGCTCCGCGATCCAGTCGTCGGCGACGTCGGGGCCGGCGGGCACGAGCACGCGCTCGACGAAAGCGGCGCGCGGGACCTGCATGAAGGAATTGGAGACGATGAAGACGCGCGCGCCCTTACGGGCCGCCACCTTGTAGACCTCTTCCTTCACCGGACAGGCGTCGGCGTCGACGAGGACGGAAAATTCAGACAGCGACGTCGGCCTTGATCGCGGGCCAGGCCTCGTAGCCTTCGATGGCGATGTCGTCATAGGTGAAATCGAAGATCGACTTCACTTGCGGGTTGAGGCGCAGCGTCGGCAGCGGCTTTGGCGAGCGCGTCAGCTGCAATTGCGCCTGTTCGATGTGATTGTCGTAGAGATGCGCGTCGCCGAAGGAATGCACGAAATCGCCGGCCTCGCAGCCCGTGACCTGCGCGACCATGGCAAGCAGCAGCGCATAGCTCGCAATGTTGAAGGGCACGCCCAGGAACACATCGGCCGAGCGCTGGTAGAGCTGCAGCGACAGGCGCTTGGCGCCATCGATCTCGGCGACATGGAACTGGAACAGGCAATGGCAGGGCGCAAGCGCCATCGCCGGCAGGTCTGCGGGGTTCCACGCGCTGACGACGAGCCGACGCGAAAACGGATTGCGCCTGATCTCCTCGACGACCTCGCTGATCTGGTCGATCGTGCGTCCGTCGGGCGCAGCCCACGAGCGCCATTGCTTGCCGTAGACGGGTCCGAGATCGCCATTCTCGTCGGCCCATTCGTCCCAGATCGTCACCTTGTTGTCGGCGAGATATTTGATGTTGGTGTCGCCCTTCAGGAACCACAGAAGCTCGTGCACGATCGCGCGCAGATAGAGCTTCTTGGTCGTCACCATCGGGAAACCCTCGGCGAGGTCGAAGCGCATCTGATGGCCGAAGATCGACCGCGTGCCCGTGCCGGTGCGATCGGCCTTGGGCGTTCCGTCGTGCAACACATGCGAGAGCAGGTCGAGATATTGGCGCATGGGGCCAATCTAGCGCGATTCCGCGGATTGGACGACCGGTCCTGTGGACAGGTTCAGCCCGCCGCGATCGCCTCCAGGCGGGCGACGTCGAGCAGCCGGACGCCGTCCGGCACCACCAGCAGCGCCTTTTCGCGCGCCAGCTTGGAAATGGCGCGGCTGACCGTCTCGATGGTCAGGCCGAGAAAATCCGCGATGTCCTGCCGCGTCATCGGGAGCGGCACGGTCACGGAATTGTTGTTGATATGCGCCCAGCGCTTGCGCAGGCCGACCAGGAAGCAGATGACCCGCTCCTCGGCCGTGCGGCGCCCGATCAGCACCATCTGCTCCTGCGCCAGGCTCAACTCGTGGTTGGCGAGGTCGTAGAGCCTCCGCAGCAGCTGCGGATGCTCGTCGACGAAGGCTGAGAAGGCCGCGCGGTCGAACCGGCAGACCGTCACCGACGTCAGGGCCTCGGCGCCGTAGACGGTGCGGGCCGACAGCGACAGGCCGAGAAAGTCGCCGGGGATCGCGAATCCGACCACCTGCCGGCGACCGTCCGGCAGCAGCCGGTAGAGCCGCACCGACCCCGAGGTGACGTTGTAGACGGAATGGGCGTCCTCGTCCTGCGCGAACATTTGCTGGCGCTGCGCGTAGCAATTCGTGCGCGACAAAGGCTCGAGTTTGTGCAGTTCGTCTTCACTCAGCGCGCCGCAGGCCGAATAGGGCCGCACCTCGCAAAAGGCGCAATGCGTGTCATGCCCGTGCTGGGGGCAGCCGCCGGCATGCGTTTGGCTCCGGGAGGTCTGTCCCGATCCTGTCGCTGGGGACTCTGGCGCTGGCGTTGAGCGGATCATTGGCCACTATTTAACATGATCCGGCCGCCTGCAAACTGTCGCCGCACGCCATGAACAAATTTCGGGCGCCTTGCAGCCACGTTCCGGTTGGCCGGATACGCCCTTTCGCGATCGCCCGACCCGCACTATATTCGGAGCGCCTTCGCAAGAAGGCTATGGCGATAAACAGGCTTCGAAATAAACCATCCGGACCCGGGGGCGGTACCCGGCGCCTCCACCCCAGCCCAGACCGCGATTTACGCGC
>JACKJC010000009.1 GCA_020638195.1 Methylobacteriaceae bacterium
GAACACGGCCTCCGCCGTGCAGCTGCTGTCGCACACGCGCGCCGCGGAGACGGCGAAAGCGGCGTGACGCAAGTTTGGCGCGGCTCTGCCGCCGCGCGACTGGGCAGGCGCCGCTGCGTGCAAACGCGGCGGTGTTTTTTATGTTTCGGTTAGTCGGCGGGAGCGCCGAATCGTCAGACCAGCCTTGGCCCGAATGGCAGGTTCCAGGCTCGGGCCGCATGACGCCATGCGACCGATTGCCGACTATCGAGCGAAGGCGATTGGACGACTTTGATGCGCCAGAAGTAGCCCTTCTCGTCCGCACAAAACTGACTTTCGAGATCACTTGCATTCGTTCTGGGCCAAATTGGGCAATTCGTTAAATCGATTCCGAGGTCAATCTGTCGCTCAAAGAGCCGCTGTCGCTAGCCATGATGCCCGCTGCGTCCTTCATATCCATCCCGCACCATGTTTCGACGGCCGAGCCACCACAGACATGCGGCGAGGATCCCGAATCCCAAATTGAGCCAGAACGTGTAATTCATGGCAAAGTGGGTGAGTTCCGCCTTCACGTTCGTGTCGTGGCTCGGCACGAGGCCGAACGCCGCGAAGGCGAGGTCCATGATCAGCGACGCAACCACCATAGTCACGTAGAAGACGCCGGCGATGTAGGCGGCCATCCTCCACCCGAAATAGCGACGGTAGGCATCTAGCAGCGGCAGTACGATCAGGTCCGCGTAAAGAAACGCCAGCACGCCCCCGAAGCTCGCGCCGCCGGCCCAGAGCACGGCGGCGAGCGGCACATTGCCGATCGAGCAGACAAAAGTCAGGACGGCGATAAGGGGACCTGTCAGAGCGTTGAGCGGCGCTTTCAACCATGGCGCGACATCCGTCAGGAAGAGCGATTTCCACCAATCGTCCGGAACGAAGGCCGATAGAAATCCCCCGACGAGAAAGCCAATCGCGAGGTCCTTCCAGAGCATCGACCATTCCATCGTGAAGTTTTGAGCGACTCGAATGCGTGTCTGCGGGTTCAACAACTTTTGTCCAAGCGTCGCGCCCTCCACGGTCGACGTCATGTGATTGTGCCCGCCTGCGGCTTCCTTGTAGCGGCGCGCGGTCTCCGCAAGCTTTTCGGGATAGGTGAGCTTCACGAGGAAGCTCATGACGAGAATGAGAACGATGCCGCCGATCCACTCTCCCGCCATGAATTGCCAACCCATCAGCAGATACAGGATGACGCCCAGCTCGAGCACGAGATTGGTTGAGGCAAAGAGGAACGCAAGCGACGTAACGAGCGAGGCGCCCTTCTTGAAAAGTGTGCGCATGATCGCGGCCGACGCATAGGAGCATGAGGACGAAGCAGCGCCCGCGGCCGAGGCGAGTGCAATCTCCCGAAGGCCGTCACGCCCGAAGGCCCGCTTCATCTCTTCGGTGGACACGACCGCCTGAAGCAGGGCGGAAATGGTAAAGCCGAGGACCAGCGTCCACCCGGTCTGCCAAGCCATGCCTGCCGCCATCAGCAGCGCTTGCTCCACCTTATCAATCATCTCACGCCCGATTGTCCCTATCGGCTCGAAGAACGCTTTCAGGCCATCGAACGTTCCCTGATCACCGACGTCCCGCCGATCAGGCCGGTAAGCGGAGTGAAGCGCGCAGGCCGCCACCCTCTTTGTTCCGGAGCACGATTTCGCCGCCATGCGCCTGAGCAATCGATTGCGAAATCGCGAGGCCGAGGCCCACGCCGCCGGTCTCGCGGCTGCGCGAATCCTCGATGCGATAGAAAGGCTGGAATACTTTCTCCATCATGTCGGCCGGAATGCCGGGCCCCACGTCTTCGACCGCGACTTCCGTGAAATCCGGCCCGCGGACAATCGATACGTCTGCGCGTTCGCCGTATTTGACGGCGTTTTGGATCAGGTTCGAGACGACGCGCTTTATGGCGCCGGGCTGGCATTCGACCGGCAAGGGGGGCGCCGGAGCCATGCGCACGTTCACGCCAGCGTCCGCCATGTCGTCGACGATGCTTGCAACCAGCGCCGAAAGGTCGGTTCGCCGCCGAAGCTCCGACAGCATTTCACCGCGTGCGAAAGCGAGTGTGGAGGTAATCATCGAATCCATCTCGCCGATCGTCGCCAGCATTTTCTCGCGCTCCTCCGGATTCTCGACTTCCTCCGTGCGAAGCCGAAGCAGGGTCAGCGGCGTGCGCAAATCGTGAGAAAGCGCGGCGAGCATCTGGGTTCGGCCTTCGATGAGCCTCAGGACGCGCGATTGCATGAGATTGAAGGCGTGCGCAGCCGCGCGAATCTCCGATGCGCCGGTCTCGGCCAGAGGCGGCGCCGCGACGTCGCGGCCGAGTCGGTCAGCGGCTTCAGCGAATATCCTGATGGGGGCCGTCACACCTCGGACCGCCCAGGCGGACACGATGAGCACCAGGAGGCCCATGACGGCGAAGGTGACGAGAAAGCTCCACGAAAACGGAGGAGCGCTCTGCGGCAGAGCGGTTGCAAACGTCAGCCATTGGCCATCGCTCAGGCGCACGGCGGCCTGCATAGATCTCCACGCGCCGAATCCGCCCTCGAAGGCAGGGCCCATCATGTCTCGCATCATGCCGCCCATCGGGCCCATTCCGTTCCAGCGGCCGTGTGGACTCCCGATTTCGTCTTGCGGAAACCGTGACGCAAATGCCGGGTGTCAACGATCGCTCAATCGGGACCCCGTTTTTGCATCCAATAGGTACCCCTCTCATCGTATGCATGGATGCGAGCGCGCGCGTCGCCGCGGCTGGTCGGGGTTGCGGCGGCGGCGCGCGTGCGGGGTCGTTGGCGTAGTCGTCAGACGCGGTGCTTGAAGCGCCAGCTCTCGTTGCCGGTCTCGACGATATCGCAGTGGTGGGTCAGGCGATCGAGCAACGCGGTCGTCATTTTCGGGTCGCCGAACACGCTTGGCCATTCGCCGAAGGCAAGGTTGGTCGTCACGATGACGGACGTGCGCTCGTAGAGCCGGCTGATCAGGTGGAACAAGAGCTGGCCGCCGGCCTGGGCGAAGGGCAGATAGCCGAGTTCGTCGAGGATGATGAAGTCGAGGCGGGTGAGATAATCGGCGAGCCGCCCCTGCCGTCCGGCGCGGGCCTCCGCCTCGAGCCGATTGACGAGATCGACGGTCGTAAAGAAGCGGCCGCGCGAACCGGCGCGGATGCAGGAGCGGGCGATGGCGATCGCCAGATGCGTCTTGCCCGTTCCCGTACCGCCGACCAGCACGACGTTGCGCTGCTGGACGATGAAGCCGCCGCCGGCGAGATCGTGGACGAGAGCCTCGTTGATCGGCGTGTCCTTGAAGGTGAAGTCGTCGACATCCTTGGCGAGCGGCAGTTTGGCGACGGTGAGCTGATAGCGGATGGAGCGCGCCTGCTTCTCGGAGATCTCGGCCTTCAGGAGATCGCCAACGAAGCGCTGCGGCTCGTGCTTGCGCTTCACCGCGACGGCGAGCGTCTCGTCGTAGGCGGTGCGCATGCCGTAGAGCTTGAGCGAGCCCATCATGTCCAGAACTTCGGTGCGCTCCATGGTCAGGCCCTCCTCAAGGCGTCGTATCTGGCGCAGTCGGCGATCGGCGCGTGGCGCAATATCAGCGAGGCCGGCGTCGCGATCGGACCGATCGGCGGCGGATCGCGGCGTCGCGCCAGGATGTTGAGGATCACATCGGCAGAGTGGACGCCCTCGGCGAGCGCCTCGGCGCAAGCGGCTTCGACCGCGGGCAGTCCGTCCGTCAGCACCGCCGCCAGTATCTCGACCATCTGGCGGTCGCCATCGTCGGAACCAGCGAGCTTGCGCCGCACGCGCTCCAGCGCCGCCGGCAAAACCCAGTCCTTGAACGGCGCCCCGTTGCGCAGTGCGCCGGGCTTGCGCGCCAGGACCGGCACGTAATGCCAGGGATCGTAGATTGTCTCGCCGCGTCCGTAGCAGCGGGCGTGTTCGGCGACGACGCGCCCATCCTGGCGGATCACGATCCGGTCGGCGTAGGCCTGGATCTCGACCGGCCGCCCCACCGCGCTGGCGCTGACCGAGTACTTGTTGTTGTCGAAGCGCACGAGGCAGGTCTTCGACACCGACGCCGGCAATGCGTGGAATCCGTCGAACCGGCCGCGGTAGGGCACGAGGTGCGGGCGCTCTTCCTCGAACGCCGCCCAGATCGTCGTGTCCGGCCGCTCGGGATGGGCGTGCGCCTTGGCGTAGGCGATGCACTTGTCCATCAGCCAGGCGTTCAGCTCGTCGTAGGTCTTGAACCGGAGGCGCGGCGTGAAGAAGCGCTCGCGCACGAGGCCGACCTGGTTCTCGACTTGCCCCTTCTCCCAACCGGACGCCGGCGTGCAGGCGACCGGATCGACCAGATGATGCGAGCACATCTGCAGGAAGCGGCGATTGTACTGACGTTCCTTGCCGATGAAGATCGCGTCGACCGCCGTCTTCATATTGTCGTAGATGCCGCGTGCGCAGGCGCCCTTGAAGAAGGCGAAGGCGCGCTCGTGCGCGTCGAACACCATCTCCTGCGTCTCGCGCGGATAGGCGCGCACGAAGAACATCCGGCTGTGGCACAGCCGCATGTGCGCGACCTTCACCGTGATCGTCACGCCGTTCATCACGACGATCTCGTGGCTCCAGTCGAACTGGTAGGCCTCGCCCGCAGCAAAGGACAAAGGCACGAAGGCGGCCGCGGTCGCGCTCGAACGCTCCTGCCGCCACGCGATTGCGTAGCGCCGGACCGCTGCGTAGCTGCCTTCGTAACCGAGCCCTTGAATCTCCTCGAACAGGCGGATCAGCGTCAGCCGCTCACGAGCCGACTTTCTGTCGTTCTCGTCCAAAAGCGCATCAAGCCGCTCTCGCCACGGACCGATCCGAGGAAGCGGTTGGCGAGATCGCTCGTACCGGAACTCGGTCGCGTTCGACCGCACGACCTTCCGAACGACCTTGCGCGACACGTGCAGGTCGCGACAGATCTGCTTGATCGATTTGCCCTGCGAAAAATACGCGCGGCGTATCTTGGCGATCGTTTCCACAACCAGCATTCCAATCGCGGCCTCCAAAAATCCCGGAGGCCAGTCTGAACCCTTCGCCACGGGGTCCCGATTGGATGCAAATCAGACCCGCAGCAGGGTCCCTATTCCACGAAAAAACACAGGCGAAGTGACGTCGCGAGACGTCTCGATACGGGGCGATCAAGTATCGCCCCGTCTTGCGTTCACCCGGCGGGATCGAGAATTCCGAGGACGGCCGTCAGACCCAAGGCGGCTATGCCGAGGGCCTGCTCCAGAGCAACGCTGCGGATCATGGCGTCCAGTTTCGATGAACCCTCCGTTGACAGGCGCGGCGTCAGAACAAGCCGGTTCAAGCTCGCAAGAGCCAGCATCGCCAGCACGAGCAAGACTTTCACACCCAGGGTCCGGCCCCATCCTGAGGTCAGGAGCGTCGCCATGTGCGCCTGCGCCACGACATTGACCATCCCGCCGACGATGATCGCGACGACGGCGACAAGCCCGACGGTTGAAAAGCGGGTGAGAAGCTTCGAGGCGGACATTCGATCGCCGCGCGCGCGAAAAATTGGCAAGACGACGATCAATGCCGTCAGTCCGCCGAGCCACGCGCCGGCGGCGAGCACGTGCGCCGCGTAAGCGAGAGCAACGCCAAACCTTGCCGGCGCGGAAAGCGCCGCGACATGTCCGATCCAGGATTGACTGAACAGGAGGCATGCCGCCAAGGCGGCGATCAGCGCGTTCGCGCGAACGCCGCGCGCGGCGCAGATCGCAAGCACAGTGGCGAGCGTGCAGCGGACGAGCCAGACGAGGCCGAAGCTCGTATCGAACAGGAAGCTCGACCATGCGTTGCGGTCGTGGAGCGCCCCGACGTCTCCAGCCAGGTCGACCAAGACGGCGCCGGCCCACCCGATCGTCGAGATGAACACGATTGCGCCGCCTGCAAGGAAAAGGCGGCGGGCCGCGACAGAGCCCGCGAAGGTCTTTCGCGAGCCTTGCGGCGCATATAACTGAAACAGGGCCATGCCGAAGAGAGTTGCGACCGACAGGAAATTGGCCCAACGCGCGATGACGAGCGTCACCCATTCAGGGGTCACGGCGCGACCTGAAACGTGAACGACCCACCGACCTTGTGCGTGTCGGCTGCTGTGGCGCGCCAGCGGACGCGATACTGGCCGACGGGCAGCGGTTTCAGACGCGCGTCCAGGCGCTTGCCGTCGCCTGTCGCGACGGTCGCCTTGCCATCCTCGAAATGGGCGCCGCTGGCATCGATGATTTCGATCTTGTTGAAAACGGGCTCGATCTTCTCGGAGAACCAGAGCGAAACGACAGACGGCGCACGCACCTTCGCGCCCGCGGCCGGTTCGGAACGCAGCAGTGAAGGGTGGGCGAATGCCGGCGCCGAGACCAGGACGAGGCTTGTCGCTGTCGCGAGCGGCAGTAACGAGGTGGCGCGCATTCGATCCTCCGGAGATCACAAATTCAGTGGTTAACTCGTCGCGGAATCGACACCGCTTCCTGCCCCGCGAACCAGACGCGATCATACCGGCGGATTTGACGCTTCGAAATCAAATGCTGAAATCAGGCAATCTTGGGATCGACAAAGCGCTTCTCGACACGGCTGGTGGAAAAGTTCGAGCGGCGGAAGCCACGATCAGGCGCCAAGCTCCAGCCGGCCGTCGCGCAAATGCAACATCCTGTCGAACCGGGAGAAGACCTTCTCGTCGTGGCTGACGACGACGATCGCCGTGTCCTGTTCGCGCGACACGCGACGCAGCAGGTCCATCACGATGGACGCGCGTTCGGAATCGAGCGCGGCAGTCGGCTCGTCCGCGAGGATGATCTTCGGACGATTGGCGAGCGCGCGCGCGATCGCCACCCGCTGCGCTTCGCCGCCGGATAGTTCGGAAGGGTAGGCTTTCGCGCGGCGGGACACGTCCAGATAGTCCAGCAATTCCATTGCGCGGTCCCGCGCCTCCGTCATGCTCTCGCCGAGCATGGCGCAGACGAGCGCGACATTCTCCCAGGCCGGCATGAACGGCAGGAGGTTGTGCGACTGGAAGATGAATCCGATCAGCTCCAGGCGCAGCCGCCGCAGGTCGGAGGTCTTGTAACCGTTCGAATAGATTTCCCGACCGGCGAGACGGATCGCGCCCGCGTCCGGTTCGGCGATGCAGCCGATGCAATTGAGCAATGTGCTCTTGCCCGACCCTGAAGGACCGATCAGGCCGACCACTTCGCCGGTCGAAATCGTGACGTCGACATCGACGAGCGCGGTGACGCGCGCCTCGCCGGCGCCGAAGGATTTCGAGAGATGCTCGATCTCGATGACAGGAGAATGTTTCATGTCAGCCGCTCAACGCGGAAGCTGGATCGATTTTCAGGGCGGTGCGGATGCCGATGACGCTGGCGAGCAATGCGACCGCGACGACAATTCCGAACAACACAGCGGTGTCGGAGGCTTCGAACACCAGCCGCCGCGGGAAATAGTCCTTGGCGAGGCGGATCAATGCCGCCCCGAGAACGAAGCCGATGCCGCCGAGCGCCAGCGCCTGCTCCAGGACGAGCTTGATGATGACGGAGTCCGGCGCGCCGATCAGTTTGAGCGTCGCAATCGCCTTCTTCTTGTCCATGGTCATCGTGTAGATGATGAGCCCGATCACGACCGTCGTCACGACAAGCAGGATGGCCGTGAACATGCCGATCTGCTTGCGCGCGCGTTCAATCACCGACCGTGTGAGGATCGCCTCCTGCTCGGGCCCGGAGATCGCGCTGAGGTGTTTCCATCGGCGAATGGAGGCGATCACATCGTCCGCGGCGCTGGCCGGCGTCAGGCGCACGACCACCGCATTGACCAGATCCGTCGCGCCGACGGCCGAGGTCTGGCGCGCGGCGTCGCGGTGTACGGCCGGCGGGTCGAACTGCGATTGCACGATCTGCGCATCGCGCAGCGTCATCACGACGACCGGGTCGCCGCCGGAGCTCGACAGTTCCTTGAGCAGACCGACAACCACGAAATCGTGGCGACCGATGCGCACTTGCTCCCCAAGGTCGAGGCCCGTGCGTGGATCGGCGAGCAATTCGTACCGCGATTTGAGGATGGGCCTTCCTCGCGTCATCTCGAATTCACCGCCCGGCCGCCCCGTCTCCGCGCCGATGACAAAGACGCGCAGGACTTTCCCGCGATGCGGTATCTCGACGCTCTGGTAAACGACGGCGCCTGCGGCGGCCACGCCCCAATGCGCCAGGATCGTGTCTCGCGTATCCCGCGGGATGCGGGAACTTTCCGCGAAGGGGCCGCGCTTTCCGCCTTCGACGACCCATATGTCCGCCTGCGCCACGTCGATCAGGCCAAGGGCTTCGGCGACAAGCCCG